>NZ_JBEPQQ010000003.1:0-1318341 GCF_040547935.1 Bradyrhizobium sp. LA6.8 | reverse complement strand
CGTTCGCGCGCGGAGAGCCACCGGGATTTGCGACCCAAAAATCCTGAACCAGCGTTGAGGTCGTCCGATGCCGCCTGAATGTCCGTTGAGGGTCAAAAGGCGAAACGCCGGGTTGATCAGCGCGTGTCTGCTTCTGCCTCAAAAGCTGACATCGCATCGCAGTGCATCGCGGTGATGACGTGATGCCCGCCGCCGCTCGCCGCCAGAGGCATCTCCTGAGATTTCTGGGGCTGGGGTCCTTTGAAGGGCATAGGCGGATGGGGGGACCGCGCAACGGCGCACATTCAAGATATTTGGGTCGGCGGTTTTCCAGATTGCGTTGCGGATCGGTACAAAATTGGGGGGCAATGCGCCGTCGCCGCCTGTGCGCTGGCGCGGCCTGCCCGGTGTCCTGTAGTCCTGCGCTCCCCCGGCGGGCTGTACGGCCTTCCTGCGGCCTCTGACGCTGGCGTTCTCAATGTCCGCTATACCTCCATAGCGATCAAATTCCGCATCGCAGCCAAATGAAGCGAAGGGCCATAAGCGGAAGTCGGCGCTTTCAAAATGAACGAGCCCGCCAACTGAGGCGGCCTTACCGCATACCCATGAAGAGCGCTGCAACAAACAGTGCGGCGCCGAAGGCTGCAATGCCAAGGCAAATACGCGCTTGGACTGAATACGGATTGATATGCGGCTGCTCGATATCGAGATGGGGCTGTTCGGTCAAGACACGCTCCCACGCTATGCTGGCGGGAGCGCTATCGGTCTCTCAGTCACCGACGCCTACGGACAGAGCCACGGCCGGTGATGCAATCATAACCGACCACCTGGCCGACCCGTTCCCGAGAATGAGTGTTCATCTGGTGGAACACCCCGACCTTTATTTGCTACACCCAAAACGGGTTAATCCTAAACGTGCATGAACAGGTTGTGGCAGACCGCGAACAAATTAGGACACTCCCGAATTCAGCTTAGGACACTTGGGGTTAAATACGGACAGTACCAACCGTTACATAAGAACAAACCGTGATACCAGCACACATTGTGAACGCCGCGCCGGTCAGCTTTGGGTCTCATTCGCGACCGGTTGAGCCAGCGGCAAATCCGGGTATCGTCCGCTATGCCTCGAAAGCGGGAGTGAGTTCACTGCCCTGGGGCTAAGCTATGGCGGTTGTCCGAGCCGCCATCGGCCCCGTCCGGCCCGGCGGCAGCTTCGCGCGCGGTCCCCAGGATGAGCGCAATGTCGGCATCCGAAATCGTGAAGCGGGCCGGATCAATCGCGACCAGCGGCGGCTCTCGGAGCCGACGCCGGAGCCAAGCGCGCAGCTCCAGCTTGTCGAGCCGCACCGCCGCCGCAACGAACGCTTCGAAGAACCGGAGGCGCTGTGCGGCGTCGAGCCGCGACCAGGCTTGCATCACCGCCTCGCTCAGATCAGTGCGCCGCATCTCGCGTGAACCTCCAAAGCGAAATTCAGCATACGAAACCCGAAAAACGGAAACTGCAAATATACCGAAGTGGTGCGGTGGCGCGGTTCCCCCAGGCATACCCCTGGTTGGGGGGACCCTAAATCCAATGGCTGCGGCCAGTCCGCTCTTAGGGGTGACGCGGACTTGCGCAGGCGACTCCGGTATTCCGCCTTTTGACCCTTCTCGGGCACTCGGCCACGGCCTGGAGACTAAGCCTTCGCCGCTCAGATACTTAGTGATCTACTGGAATTTATCGAACCTACCTTGTTTGATGTCCTGGCAGGCTGAGGCAAGCGACGCCACGCAGCGGATTTGGTCGAAGTGCCCATAGCTGATGGTAGCGACCAGCAAGTAGAGCACGTGTCCGATGATCACAGGTGAGCACTCCGAGTCCCACACGATTCCCTCGCTTAGATTCGTAGCTCAGAGGTCGGGGTCATATGCCGACTTTCAGCTGCATGATACCCAATCGTAATAGCCAATTCGGAGCTTTTTCTTCTGTGCTCGCTTGACGCTGAAATGATACTCGCCCTGTTGAGCTGATGAACGACCCCCATACCCTTATATAGGTCACGAACGCTCGAATGATTAGCGTTCGTCACCAGAACCAGCGCGCCTCTCGACGCAGCGGCTTTGACGCAATCTCGGAGTCGTACCTGATCGCTCCAGGCAAATAGGTTTTGATTGTATTTGATGAAGCCATTGTTGTTGTGTTTGACAGTATACGGAGGGTCAACGAATACAAAGTCGCCCCTGCTCGCAGCCGCAATCGTTTTCTCAAAATCTTGCGCGACGATGCGGCATTTCTTCAGAGACTGTGCGATCCCCTCAAAATCATCGTCATCTAAAATGATCGCGTCCTTACTGCCTTTGGGTACATTGAACACACCTTTAAGGTTGACGCGATAAATTCCGTTGAAGCATGTCCGGTTCAAATAGATGAACCGAGCTGCCTCCTCAATCTGATCTGCAAACCGCGCGTCGCGGATCTTATAGTAGTAATCGAAAGAGTGGAGGCGCTGATACTTTGTAAGAAGACGTTCGATGCTCGTCCAATCATCCCGTACCGCCTTGTAGGTTGAGATTAGATCCGCGTTGAGATCCGAGATGAGGCCCCTTTTTGGCTTCAGATGAAACAGCACAGAACCGCCGCCCAAGAACGGCTCAACGTAGTTGTTAAAGCGAGCGGGTAACAGCCAGCTGTGGCGAGCGGTCATCCACCGCTTTCCTCCGGCCCACTTAAGAAACGGAACAAGCTCAACCACCAGCGTTGAGCCTTTTCTCGAGTTCGATCTCCAAGGTATTCAAGAATTCATAGTGTGACGCCTTGTAGGCGCGGTTCGCTGGATGCGCCATTATCTTTCGTATGTCATTTAGCGTATCAAACCATGATATGTTCTTTGCGTTCCCCTTGCGATCGTCTGGCATCTTGATGTTCATCGTGGGCTCGAATTGGGGCCAATTGTTCTTGTGTTCGATGATCTTCTTTAGATCGACAACATCTAGATATGTAATCGGATCGAGTTGCTCATCCACCTCGGCGTCTTGCTGCCGATCAAGTCCTTTCATCCGAATTTCTTTTTGAGGTATTCCGGCTGTGTAGTAGCGGTCGCCGTACGTTTTCTTTAGGACGTCGATGACATGTACGTGGGTCCTGTCGATTATTCGTCGGACCTGTTCATCGGCCTTGCGCGATTCCTCGGACGATTTCGTGTTCACATACTCGTCGAAGCCGGTCGGCGCAAACTTGGGAAAACTTTGATTGACTAGCCTAGCCAACTCATAGAAGTATCGTGGCGGACCGCCAGAGCCGAACACGGGTTTAAAGTGAGCCTCAAAATCAGAGTCGCTCGCCTCCGCAATGAATTTCAAAACTGGCTCTAAATACGGTCCCAGCTGCTCGACCAGTTCTCCAGGATCAAATTGCGCGGGATCTTGCTTCGTTTCGTCGGCGAGGTGGTCACATAGGGCCGCAAGCAACCTGATGTGACCAGCGATTCCGATGTTGATGCACAGGTGAGCGGCCCGTCCCAGCTCCCAGCGCTCCAGATTCGCGTGACGAATTTTCTCGAAGTATGCTGAGAGCAAATCCGAAAGGGCCTGCAGTGTTTCTTCGCTCGTTGTCCGCGTGGCAAAGCCAGGTTGAGGCAAACGATCCTTGGTGGCTCCCGGTTTTCCGACGAGGCCCGATTGCACAACGGCCTTCTTCAGCTCGGAAATCGTCAAACACACCGCGTCGCTTTCCTCGGTCTCCGGGGTCTTGAACCTATCGTTGAACGGGCCGCCGTTTTCGGCGTCCAACAACGCCAATGATCGCGAAGCAATTGCGCCGATACGCGACTTGAAATCCTCGGAATCAAATTTTAGATCACCCTCGAGCTCATCCAGGATGTTTTTTGAGACCTTCGCCTGTTTGCCGTTGATCGTCGCAAAGAGGTCCGCTTCTATTTCCCGCGAGATATTCTCGAACGCGATCACCGCAATGATGTTTGATCGACGTTTTTTGCCGGTTTCCGCAAAACCATATAGTCGGTGCTGACCATCAATAATCCACGCCGTTTTGTAGGCGTCGGGCAGAAGAAGATCGCCGAACGCAATCTGGCGATCTTCGTAGCTCTGCCTAATGTCAAAGCGAGGCCGCTTCTTGAAATTCACCAAGATTGAATTGGGGAAGAAGCCGCCGCCATCCAGAAATTGTCCAATTTGGTTGAGGCGCGCTCGCTTGACCAGCCGCTGGTAGGCAGGATTGCCGGACGGGTCACGGAGACTACGGTGATTGACGAATGCTATTGGCAGAAGTCGCTCGGGCGGCACCAAAAAATAGTAAGCCTGATGGCCACCGATCTTTGCTCGAATCGCGGGCACCTGATGATCTTCGAGGTTCTTTACTTTCGCGCCTTCTAAGAACTCGGCTAGGAACTGATACTTCGCCGCTTTGCCGATGTTTCGAGCAATCTCTTCGAAATATCGTAGATCCCGGTCTCCCACGATCTGAATGTTCTCGTGCTCCGCCCGCTTCAGGTCATTGGCGCTCAGGATGATATTGCGCGTGATCATCAGCCAAATAAATTTCAGCCGAGATTCCTTGCCATATACCGCAGTCACACTTTTTACGTACGACTTTTTGAGAGCCGCGAATTCCATGATGTCTTTTTGGAAACTGCCCGACGATTTGGTTGCCGAGGACTTGCATTCGGCAATCACCACCGTGTCTTCGTCTTTTGCAAAGACGTCTACTTGCTTAGATACCTCCTCGCCTTTGTTGGCATCCGTAATTTGAATCTTAAACTTGCGGCCGGTGTTTAGCTCGTCATAGCCGAAGTGATACAACACCGACCAGACGCGGTTCTCCAAAACCTCGTCGTGCGGTTTGGACTTCTCGACTTGGATCTGGCCGTCTTTGTATTGCCGACCGGTCGCGGCCCATCCTTCGGCAATAAACTTCTCACGATCCGCAGGGTGGATTCTGCGTTGGGCGAAGCGTTGCTTCCGCTTCTTAAACTCAGCGATTCGCTCTGCCTTCGTCGTCGCCCGAACCCCCAACAGCTCGGACTTGGTAGTTCCTTCTGTCATAGCTGTGCGATACGCCCCCGAATCGCTTCGTTTTGATTGCACGAATAAGTAGCAGCACCGGGGTGTCCTACAACTGAAAAGATCGCGTCGGGGGCGCAATTAGTGGATGCCGGAGACGGCGAATCACTGACGCGCCCCTCCCAAGGCTTAGATTCCCATCTAAGTCACTGAAAACATGGAGGTCGCAGCAGAATTGAACGAGCTGTCACCGAACCCGAAGTGACCGCGCATCTGGTGTTCATCATCGCGCCCCCGCGAACCGGACCGGCGAGGTTGACGGCGGGGCCGTCACGAGCTTGAGGCCGAGCAGCGCTAGTGCCGATGTGTCAGACCGGAAGTCTATGACCTCGCCCTGCGCTTCGGCGTGCCAGATCAGGGCGACCTCACTGCGCTCGATAGCCAGCGCATCGGCTATGATCGTCGCCTCCATCTGCTCGCGCTGCTCCTGGTCCAACGCCGCCTTGTCGTCGGCTTCGGCGGCAATCTCGCGGTCCAACGCGGCGATCAGTGCGTCTTTGTGCAGCCATGCGATCAATGCGACCGCGTCAGGCACTTCGGCGAAAGCAAGAGCACGCTCCGCCGCGTGAACCTCCGATGTCAGGCGCCGCGCCTGGAATTCGATCTTTCCGCCGTCAAGTTCGATCAGCGATGACGCCGATGGCGCACCCTGCATCGCCAGTGCCTCGATCTGCTCGCGCATCCGCTGTCTGGCGTAGCTCGATGGGAACGGTGCGGACCGAATGCGGTGCAGGTCGGCCTTCAGCTCGCGAGCACGCCTGCGCAGCCGCTCGATGGCATCGAGCAAACTGTGCTCGGTCTTCGCGAGCTTCGGCGGCTCGGTCCCGATCTCTTCGATACGGCAATTGGCGGGCACATTGTGGCGCAGGTAGTCCTCGACGTTCGCAAGCGCGGCGGATGCGGGTTGCCACGCCGCCGACCGCACCTCCTGCAATTGTTTCAGCCGTTCGAAATCGGCGGTCGCTTTTTCGAGAGCCTTGGTCGCGGCGATAACGCTGCGATTATCGGGCGGCAAGTTGTAGCCGTTTTCGGATGGGTGAGCGGTGAGCCGCTTCAGCTCATGCTGAGCCGCGACCCGCACCGCGCTCGCCTCTTGAACATCACTGAACGGCGGAATGAGCGCGTGGCGATCGTTGCTGCGCTGACGCAGCAGCCGCAGCTTGTCGGCGGCAGCGGGCGGCAGCAGCTCGATCGCGTCGAACGGTGGCTGGGTGTGGATGCCAGCGGAAAACGGTTGTGGGTTTGCCGGTCCGGGTTCGAGTGTCATGTGCGCCTCCATCAACTCGATGATCGAAGCGGATCACATCGCGTTGGCAACGAATAGTCGGCCTTAGTCCCGCGCCAGCACCGCGCGCACCAACCGCGAGCTCACCAATCTGTCGGAGCATTTGAGAACGCAAAACAGCAGTCCCTCAACGCGCCCGGCGAGCCTTGGCGGCACCGTCTCCGCGATGCGATCCCGCTGCCATCCGCATTCCCGGTATCTTGCGAGCCGCTTGTGCAGCCATTCCGCCGCTGCATGATTTGAAATTCCAGCGCAGTGGATTTCTGCAGCCGCCCGCAGGAATAGATCGCGCACGCGCAAATGCAGCAGTGTCATCGGAAGGCGGTGGCCGGGACCGGCAGGCGGCGGATGCCGGAGCGGCTTCATCGGCGCGGCTCCAATGGCTCGAACTCGCCGCGCGGGATGACCTTCCGCAGCACGGCCCCGGCGGCGCGCTCCAGCGCCTCGACAGGCAGATCGGCCTCCCAGCACGCCCGGCAAATCGGGCACACACTGGCCGATGTCGGCCTGAGTGTCGCCGGTACGGCCAGCAGCAGCGCGCCGACTTGCTGTCGGTTCGGCAGCCACTCGGAGCAAACGATGCAGGTGCGCGCCCGTCGCGAGAGATTGTCGAGCCAGTTGGCGGCGGCCGCCTGCAATAGTGGCGCTGCGTCGAGCCCGGCATCGTCGGGTTCGACCAGATAGGTCAGCAGCGCTGGTGCCTCGCGCTTGAAGTGAGCCAGATCGGCCCGGCGCTGGTGGCGGTTGCTCATGGTGATACCTCGTCGTCTCCCCGGAATCGTTGCGTTGCAAGCCGTCATCTGGTGGCGGCTAGCGTGGCGGGCGTGGCGTGTGGCGGAGCATCATGCTGTAACGTTAAATGTAACGCCAAGACGCTGGCGGCATGCGCGCGTTCTGCACGCCCCCGAACAGAACCGTGAGCTGGAGCGCTGCGGCGTGTAAGCCTTGCCGCACTGCTCGCACGTCCTGCACCGTGCCGGAAGAATCTCGCCCTGGTCGCGACCGTGGAAGACAGGGCGGCTCGTGTGTCGGGGATCGAACCTGAACCATGCGTAGTTGTCTTTCCCGGTAAACTTCGAGCCAGGAATCCATTTCAGGCGGCCGACCGCCACGATGTGCGAGCACGCGCGCATGAAGGGCGCGGCCTGCATGGTCTGCGCCCAGTCGTGTTCCAGCAACAGCCACGTTGGCGCGATGCGCTCGAAGTGCGCGATCAGCGCATGCATCACCACGCGGGTGTAGGGCGGGTTGGTGATGATGGCGTCGGCCGCCCCATAGGAATTGACCGCAAGCGCGTCCTGGCCGCTGCGGATGTCACCGGCATAGACGCAGCGCAGGCCGAACGATTCCAGATGCCGGACCAGATCGCCATCGCCAGCGCAGGGCTCGGCGAAGGTGCGGGTGCCGCGCAAATGCTGGACCAGTGGCAACACCGCTGCCCGTGGCGTCGGATAGAAGTCGGCCTCGCGACGCTCAAAGTTGGACCTCTTGCCCATCGACAAGCCCTCCCTCATCTCGCTGTGCCTGGCAGTGGGTGAAATCGGTGAAGTCAGTGATCTTGCATCTCCATCAAATGGTGTGCGGAGGAGGTCGTCTGTTTAATAGAGTTGGAAGATCACTGACTTCACCGATTTCACCGATTGGAGTTGACCAGCTTCTCCGCCTCCGCAAGCTGATCCCGAAGCGATAACAAGGCCTTGGCGTAGACGGCTTGCCGAGCCCCGTTGATCACCCAGAGGCCATCCTTGGCGGTGGGGTTTCTGACGGGCACGTAGCCGCACTGCTCGAACCGATAGGGGATTTGTCGGCGGTTCCTGCGGTCCCGTATCCACGCTATAAAGTCCCCGGTCGCGGCAGTCTGGACGCGGACGAGCGTTACCGCGTCGGGGTTGCCAATGAGGTCGAGCACGTCGGCCAGCTCGGCGTCCTCGGGCGACCGATTGGCGTCAACGATGTCCCAGAAGGCGGCGGTCTTGGGCGGCGGGGCCTTGGCGTCGAAGCCCGAAAGGTCGAGACCAGCAAGGTAAGCCGCCACATGGCCGAAGCCGCCGTTCTCGTACCAGCCCCACAGTCCGTTCCAGTAGTCCGTCGTGAAGTCTTCCTTCACCGCGTCGGACCAGCCGACAAAATGGCGGCGGTCGTCGGCGGGCAGGTAGATGCCGTCCGCCTTGTGGTTGGTGGTGATGATGACGCCGCAGCAGTTGAAGACGCTGTGCTCGCGCAGGTTCTTCTCATCGACGCGAAGCACGTCCGGCGGGGCCGCCGTATAAGTCTTCATGCGGTCGTAGAAGCTGAAACGAGTCACCTCGCCCAGATCACGCGCTTCGCTGACGCGCAGGATCACCGATTTGACGAAGCCGTTGAACCGTCCGAGCAGATGCTGCGGCGTGACTTCGCTGAAATTCCATGGACCAACCGCATACTTGACCGGCTCCAGCAGGCTGTCCTTGCCGATGCCCTGCATGCCGCCGAGCACCAGCGCGTGGTTGATCTTCTCCTGTGGCCGCTGCACCCGGTGTGCCAGCCACCGGATCATGTGCCAAGCCTGCCCGCCGTAAATGCTGTGAACGTGATCGGTCCAGCGACCAGCCTTACCGGGATCACCAAGCTGGAGTTCGGGCGGCTTGTACAGGTTGAAGCAGCGCACCCCTTTGCGCTTGATCCACCCCCCCTGTGAGACCAGCCGATCCGCGATCAACATCGGCTCGCCGGGCGCCCACGTCATCTGCTCAACCGGCTGGTTTTGATCGAGCCACAGCGAGGCATTGACTTTGACGGGCTCGCCGTTTTCGTCGCGGCCGACTTCGATCGGCGGAATACGGGCGTTGATGCTGGCGCCGGGCCACATCTCCCGCGTTGGCGTGTAGATGTAGCCGTGCATCGGCATATAGGCGTAGAAGTCGGAGAGCGTGACGCCTTCTGGCGCGATCTTCAACGCGCCGTGCATGGCAACGTCGGTGATGCCAACGGCCCGCGCGTGTGCGATCTGGTCCCCGGTCAGCGTGTGGTTCTTCATGTGTGGCCTCCCTCGGATCGGGAAGCCGGAGCTTGCGGCAAGTCGCGCGGTGGCGCATATGAAGGCGGTTCGAGTGCCTCACATATGGCCGGTGCGCTGTGCCTCAGCGCCCGGCTTTTCTATGCGACCTCGGCTGCGGTTGCCCGCTCGCGCTCGATGCGCCACTCGTTGGCGGCTTCCACGCTGATCAACGTGCGCTTGCCGACCTTCATCTCGCGCGGGCCTTCGCCCTGGCGCTTCAGTTTGAAGTAAAAGTCCTCGCTGATGCGGAACGCTTCGCAGAATTCGGGGATGTTGAGCGCCATGCGCGGCAGCGGCGGTGCAGCAGGCTTCGGCTGAGTTTTGATGGGTTCAGCGCTTGCTGCGGGTTTGCTGCCGGTGACTTCTCCGCGAGCCATGTTGTTCTCCCACTGTCGCGAGTTGACGATGCTTCATCAAAGATGATGCGACCGTGGAGCGATCAGCGCGCCGTGGGAAGGAAAACTCCGCTCAAAATCAAATAACGTCGCGCAGAATAAGCAGGGCACGCTTATTTTGCGCGCGCAGAATAAAGCGCGCTGGTCATTCTGCGCGCGGCGACTGTTTGTTCTGCGCGGCCCGCTCTTTCAGGACCGGAGCAACGATCACGCGCTTGACCGTTTGCCAGCTAACGCGGTCGCCGAGTTTCAGCTTCTTGATCAACTCGTTCGCCGCTGCCTCTTGGTTGCGCCATTTCTTCGGGTTCTCATCGAGCATGCGACGGTAGGTCTGTTTCCCACGCTCGACCTCCTCGGTCAGCTTTGGCTTGTTGCCACCGCCCGGCTTGCGCGTCTTCCGGGGCATCGGCGCTTGCGGCTCTGGCGCTGGCGGTTCCGTCACCACCTTTCGAAGTCCAAGGCGTTCGCCGATCTCCCGCACCCGCTGCGGGGTAATGCCAAGGCGTTCACTCATCAGCCGCAGCCGCTCGCGCTCCTCGTCGGTCTGCCGGTGTGGCGACTTGAGCGACCGCGCGCGTTCCCCTGCGGCGGCGCGCTGTTCTGGTGTAAGATCGACGTAGCCTTTGCCCATGGCTGCTATCCATTGGGTGTTGGTCAGACGGGCCGGTGGCGCTCGAACGCCCCGGCCCGGTCGGAACTATCGCACCATCGAGCGGACGATGCCACCCACGTCCGATGTCGCAATCGGGCGATGTGCGAATAAAAAAGCCGCCCGATTGAGGGCGGCCCATTTATGCTTTGACTTGACGCCTGTAGGTCAGGCGACCAGCCGCAGCGGCGGCTCATGCTGCAACAGCGCCGCGCGCGAGATGTCGTCAGAGTGTTCGGTGATGAATTTCGAATAGTGCTTTTCGATCATCGCGACGCTGGTGTTGTGCAGGCTCGCCACAAGCCTGATCGGCACGTTGAGCTTTAGCTGGCGCACGATGCTGCTGTGCCTCAGCGCGTACATCGTCACATCGGCAGGGTCGAGCCCGATGGCCGTCACGACCTTGTCCACTTGGCGATGATAATTCTGACCCGGATTTTTATCCCAAGGGCTGCCGTCGCCTTGCAGCAGCAACGGCGCATCGTCGGCACGGCCTTTCGCCGCCTCTTTCAGCTTGCCCGCCAACTGGACGGTGATCGGCACCGAATAGCGCTCGATCTTTTTCTGGCTGCGGTTTCTGCCGCCGCCCTTGGCGCTCTTCGGCATCATCAACTTCGGCTGCGACGGATGATCGTGCAAATTCTCAACGCGCAGCCGCACGGCTTGGCTCGGTCGCGCGCCGGTCACTGCCAGCGTTTCGGTGAGCAAACCGAACTTGTCATCGAGCCCATAGGCGGTGGCGACAAACTCGCGCACCTTGTCGTCGGAGATGATCACGTTGCGCGCCTCCTGCGCATCTGGAAGACCGGCGAGACCGATTTCCCATTCGGCACCGTTCTTGATGCGCTTATCATGCTGCGCCGCCAGCGTCAGCGCGGCGCACACACAGCGGCAAAGCCGATTGATCGTTGCCGGTGCCATCGTGCCCAGCAGCCCGTCGCGCCATTTCTTCAACTCGGTGGCCGCCAGCAATGCCACCGGCTTCGACAGGAGCACGGGCGTGAGGTGCAGGCGCGGATGCTCGGCGTTGTACGGGTTGGCGCTGCGCGCTTCCAGATCGGTCTTGTAAGCGGTCAGCGCGCCATCCAGCGTGATCGGTGCGGCGTCGGTGCTGCCGTCCTCACCGCGCGCCAGCTTCTTCGCCTGATCCTGCGCCTGATAGAACGTCAGCACATTCTTGGTGTCGGCATCCTCGAAGTCGTCGGCCAGAGCGAAGCCCTTGGTCCAATATGCGCCGTGCCCGTCGCTGGCCTTCAGCACCCACGTGCCGTTGGTCTTGTTGCGGCGGTACATCAGCGAGATGCCGCGCGCGAGCGTCGGCCCCGGATAGGGCGCGCGACGGATTTTCAATCGCAGCCTTGCGCTGCGGCTCTCCAGAGCGCTGAAACTGACTTTGCGTGCCATTGACCGTGTCCCCGTTGTCTCGCGAAGTGTCGCGAAGGTGTCTGTAAAGTGCTGTCACAGTGACATACAGCCGGGACGGATTATTCACAAGATATCAAAGGGTTAACGCAAGCCGTAGCAAGCGGTAAGAAGCGGTATCAGATAAAAAATTCCTCTGCGCAGGGAAGGCCGGGATGTCTTGGCTACACCTGTATGCCGCTGTGCAGACTTCTCACCACAACTCCGCACAGTGGACCTCGGGTGCCAGCGGGCTCCCGGTCTTCCCTGCGCCCTCTTTCATTTGAGGGTGAGGCGATCAGGCAAAGCTCGGGCGAAATGCGCCGCGAGGATGCGAGCCCATGTCATTCACTCAACGACGCTCTCGTGCCCCGGACGCTGCGCAGCACGAAGTGATGCGCTGCAGAGCCGGGGGCCCATGCGTCAGCGTGTTGTGTCATCTGCTGGGTCCCGGCTCTGCGCCGCACCGCTACGCGCTGCGTCGCGTCCGGGACACGAGAGAGGCGGGCGCGGCTCCTGCACACTCCGTCATTGCGAGCGCAGCGAAGCAATCCAGAATCTTTCCGCGGCGGCAGTCTGGATTGCTTCGCTGCGCTCGCAATGACGAGGATGAAGCAGCTGTGCGCCATAACTTCACTCTAACGCGCACGCATCGCATTTTAGGCAACCGTCATAGTCTCTAACGCGCACTAACCAACACCTGACTTAAAACTGTCATAATCGCCGAATGGAACCCGCGGCTGCGTCCTTTTTACACGGCATTAAGCGCGGCTGCATTGGATGCGCGGGGAAAGTGCGTTGGGGACTGCAATGACTGCCGCGAAGAAGATGCCGGGAAAACCGGCCGCCGAAATGTTTGACGACATCCCGGTGCTTCAACGCAAATGGCGTGCCGCGTTGAAGCCGGGCGAACGGCTGCCGCGCTATGAGGACGTGATGCTTGGGAGCCTCGGACGGCTCGCCGACCACATCGCGCTGCTGAAGAACGATGGCGCGCTCGAATTGTCGCGCAGCGGGCGTTACGTGCAGAAATGGCTCGGCGAGGAGCGCTGGGATATCCCGGTCGCCGAGCTCTCGCCCGATTGCGCCACGGCGCTGTCGGAAGCTGTGGCGAGCGCGCTCGAGAACGGACGGCCGCACCATGCCAGCGCGCATTGCGTGCGCGACGGCATGGTCCGGACCTACGATGTGCTGGCGCTGCCGACCGCCTCGCGCTGGGGCGCCACGCTGGTTGGCGCCTACATCAACGAGCGCGGCGCGCAATACAATCTCTTGGACGCGATCTTCTCGTCGACCGATGACGCCGTGGTTTCGCTGGCGACGCTGCGCGATGCCGCAGGCAAGCCGTTCGATCTCCAGATCGTGCATCACAACAAGGGCGCCGGTGCGCTGCTGAAGGTCGCGAGCGCGGGCCTGTTGTGGCGGCGGATCGGCGAGGGGAATACGCTATTGGCCTCGCCCGAAATCATGGACTTCCTGCTCAAGGTCGTCTCCGGCGGCCGCGGCGAGCAGCTCGAGATCGAGGACGACGGACGTTACCTTCGGCTCAGTGCCACCGCCTTCGCCGATCTGGTCTCGCTGACGATCTCCGACGTCACCGCGTTGAAGCGGCGCGACGCCTCGTTTCGCCTGCTGTTCGACAACAACCCGATGCCGATGTGGGTGTTCGAGGCACAGACCAAGGAATTCCTCAGCGTCAACGATGCCGCGGTCCAGCACTACGGCTACAGCCGCGCCACCTTCCTGCGCATGAAGCTGCACGAGATCTGGCCCGAGGACGAGTGGGACAGCCACGCCGAGGCGCTCGAACGCATCGGCGACACCTATCATTCCTCGCGCAACTGGCGCCATTTGTGCGCCGACGGCAGCGAGATCGAGGTGCTCACTTTCGGTCGCCGCGTCGCCTTCGACGATCGCGACGGCTATCTGGTCGCGGTGGTCGACATCACGGAGCGGCGCAAGGCCGAGGCGCGGATCGCCCACATGGCGCACCATGACGGGCTCACCGATCTACCGAACCGCGAACATTTCCAGCAGTGCTTGAAGCAGGCGCTCGATCAGGCCGGCGGAAAACGGGTCGGCGTGCTCTATATCGATCTCGACCTGTTCAAGAACATCAATGATTCCTTCGGGCATCCGGTGGGGGATCGCCTGCTGAAGCAAGTTGCCGAACGCCTCACCACCGCGGTCCGCGGCGGCAATCTCGCGGCCCGGCTTGGCGGCGACGAGTTCGCCGTGATCCTGGCAGCCGACGTCTCGCCGAACGAAGCCAGCGCCTGCGCGACCTTGCTGATCGACATGCTGAAGGCGCCCTACGACCTCGACGGCCAGGAGATGGTGATCGGCGCCAGCATCGGCATCGCGCTGTCGCCCGGCGACGGCACGACGTCGGAGGAGTTGATGCGCAATGCCGACATGGCGCTGTACCGGGCGAAGTCCGACGGCGGCGGCGTGCACCATTTCTTCGAGCGCGAGATGGACCTCCAGGCGCAGAAGCGCCGCGACATGGAGCTCGATCTGCGTCGCGCCTTCGCCAATGGCGAGTTCGAGCTGCATTACCAGCCGCTGGTGTCGATCGCGTCCGACCGCATCTCCGGCTTTGAATCGCTGTTGCGCTGGCGTCATCCCGACAAGGGCATGATCTCGCCGGCGGAATTCATTCCGGTCGCCGAGGACATCGGCCTCATCACCCAGCTCGGCGAGTGGGTGCTGCGCGAAGCCTGCGCGGAGGCGGTGAAATGGCCTGTCGACGTCAAGGTCGCGGTCAATCTGTCGCCGGCGCAATTCCGCAGCCGCAACCTGGTCCAGGTCGTGATTTCCGCGCTTGCGCAATCCGGCCTGTCGCCGAAGCGGCTCGAGCTTGAGATCACCGAGTCGATCTTCCTGGCGGAGACCGATGCCAATCTTGCGATCCTGCATCAATTGCGGGAGCTCGGCGTCAGCATCTCCATGGATGATTTCGGCACCGGCTATTCCAGCCTCAGCTATCTCCGTAGCTTCCCGTTCGACAAGATCAAGATCGACCGTTCGTTTGTGAAGGATCTGGCGCAGCGGCCCGATTGCGTCGCAATCGTGCGCGCGATCTCCGGCCTCGGCCGCAGCCTCAACATCACCACGACGGCTGAAGGCGTCGAGACCGAGGATCAGCTCGACTGGCTGCGCGCCGAAGGCTGCAACGAGGTGCAAGGGTTTCTGTTCAGCGCGGCGCGGCCCGCCGCCGAGATCGCAAAGCTGCTGGCCGATTTCGGCCAGCGCGCCTCACGGGCGGCGTAGCCCTTCGGGATAGCAGCCATAGACCAGTTCCTTGAAGGCGGGCGTGATGCGGCTGCGCTCGTTCTGGGTCTGCTGCATCAAGAGGTAGACCATGTCGAGCTTGGGATCGACGCCGAAATAGGTGCCGCTCCCTGAGTCCCATTTCAATTCGCCGATCGATCCGGCCGGCGGCGGCTTCGCATTGCCGGGATCGGTGCGCACACCGATGCCGTAGCCATAGCCAAAACCGTCGCCCGGGAAATAGAAATAGTCGCGCCCCACGCCGGAGCCGGGCCCGACGTGATCGGTCGTCATGGCCTTGAACACGGCGGGGCTGAGGTAACGCTTGCCCTCGAACTCGCCGCCATTGAGCAGCATCTGCGAGAAGCGTTGATAGTCGGTGATGGTCGACAGCAGCCCGCCGCCGCCGGATTCCCATTCGGGATGGGCGAGGCGGTCGCGCTCGCCGGCGAGCAGGACCGGATCGCTCGGCAGCGGCCGCGCCATCCGGGCGCGCTCCTCCGGCGCTTTCAGCACGAATTTGGTGCTGTTCATTCCGAGCGGATCGAGAATGCGCTGCTTGAGGAATTCATACAGCGTCTGGCCCGAGATGATCTCGATGACGGCGCCGAGCACGTCGGTGGAATGGCCGTAGCGCCACAGCGTCCCGGGCTGGCGCGTGAGCGGCAGCTTGGCGATGCGGTCGGCGAATTGCCTGTTGTTGAAGGGCCCCTCGAAAATATTGGCGGCCTGGTAAACCTGCATCACCCATGGAGCGCCGATATAGTCGTAGCTGATGCCCGAGGTCTGCCGCAGCAGATCCTCGATGTTGACAGGACGGATCGACGGCTCGAGTTCGACCTTCGAGGTGCCCTCCGGCTCCACGCCCACCTTGGTGTCGGCGAAGAGCGGGACGTATTTCGACACGGGGTCGGTGAGCGCGAGCCTGCCCTCGTCGATCAGCATCATCGCGCCGAGACACGTGATCGGCTTGGTCATCGAGTGGATGGCGAAGATCGTGTCCGGCGTCATGGCGAGGCCGGTCCTGGTGTCGCGCACGCCGAAGTTCTTGAGGTAGACCGGCTTGCCGTGCTGCTGCACCAGGACCACCGCGCCCGGCAGGCGGCCAAGCGTCACCTCGTTGTCAAAATAGGCGGTGATGCGGTCGAGCCCGTCAGCCGACGGAGTAGGGATGTTGGTGGCGGCGCGGCTGCGCCCCATCGTGCCGGCCAGCAGCGCGGCCCCGACCAGAAATTCACGACGCTTCATCCGGGCTTCCTCCCTCGCCGGGATCAAAGCCGCAAGACGTCGGAGGCGTCAACAAGACATCGATTAAAAACGCGTCACGATTTCCGAAAGGAACGGCCGCGGACGGTCTTCGCTGGGCTTGGTCGGCGTGCCGATATGGACGAGGCCGGCGAGCTTTTCGTCCGGCTTGAGGCCGAGGCCGTCCAGCACGTCGCGATCGAAGGCGAACCAGCCGGTCAGCCAGCAGGCGCCGTAGCCGAGCGCGGTCGCGGCCGTGACAATGTTCATGACGCTGGCGCCGGCCGACAATTCCTGCTCGAACGCCGGCACCTTCGGATGCGGCTTGGTGAAGCTGACGATACCGATCACCAGCGGCGCGTCGGTGAGGCGTTTGCGCTCGGTCTCGATGTTCGCCGCCGGTGCGTCCGGATTCTTGCGGGCAAAGACCGTCGCGATGACCTCGCCGGCCCGCTCGCGGGCGTCACCCTCGAAAATGATGAAGCGCCAGGGCGCGAGCTTGCCGTGGTCGGGCACGCGCGCACCGATGGTGAGGATGGTTTCGAGCTCGGCGGGGGAGGGGCCGGGCCCGGTCATCTCGCGCGGCTTGACCGAGCGACGGGTCTTCAGGAGTTCGATGGCGTCGGGCACTGCGATGTCCTCTTCGGCTGGTCGTCGGGCGTGCCATGCCGAGATAAGCATGCACGCCCGCAACCGGAAGCGAGTTTAGATCGATTTCAGGACTCAGGCCGCGTCGCGCGCCCGCCGGACGTCCGGTGGGGTGGCCTCGTCGACGAGCGCGGCGAGCGCCTCCACCGTCGTCATCACCTTCTGGCCGTCGCTGCCGAGCCGGCGGACGGAGACCGACTGCGTCTCGGCCTCCTTCTTGCCGCACACGAGCAGCGCCGGAATCTTGGCCAGCGAGTGCTCGCGGACCTTGTAGTTGATCTTCTCGTTGCGCAGGTCGATCTCGGCCCGGAGCCCCGCGCGCCGGACCTGTTCCAGCACCTGCTTGGCATACTCGTCGGCCTCCGAGGTGATGGTGGTGACCACCACCTGCACCGGGGACAGCCAGAGCGGGAAGTTGCCGGCATAGTGCTCGATCAGGATGCCGATGAAGCGCTCCATCGAGCCGCAGATCGCGCGGTGCACCATCACCGGCGCCTTCTTGCCGCTGTCATGGTCGATGTAGAACGCACCGAACCGCTCCGGCAGGTTGAAGTCGACCTGCGTGGTGCCGCACTGCCAGTCGCGGCCGATGGCGTCGCGCAGCACATATTCGAACTTCGGCCCGTAGAAGGCGCCTTCGCCCGGATTGATCTCGGTCTTGATGTGATTGTTCTGCGACTGGATCTCGCGCAGCACCGTCGCCATCACGCGCTCGGCGTGATCCCACATCGCATCGGTGCCGACGCGCTTCTCGGGCCGGGTCGAGAGCTTCACCGTGAGATCGCCGGTGAAACCGAAATCGGCATAGGTCGATAGAATGAGATCGTTGATCTTGAGGCACTCGTCGGCGAGCTGGTCTTCCATGCAGAAGACGTGCGCGTCGTCCTGGGTGAAGCCGCGCACGCGCATCAGGCCATGCATGGCGCCGGACGGCTCATAGCGATGCACCACGCCGAACTCGGCGAGACGGAGCGGCAGGTCGCGATAGCTCTTCAGGCCGTGCTTGAAGATCTGCACGTGGCCGGGGCAGTTCATCGGCTTCAGCGCAAACCAGCGCTTGTCCTCGGCCTCGTCGCCGGCGGACTGCGCCGCGAACATGTTCTCGCGATACCAGCCCCAATGGCCCGAGGTCTCCCACAAGGACTTGTCGAGGATCTGCGGCGCATTGACCTCGCTGTAGTCGCCGGCGAGGCGCCGGCGCATATAGGCGATCAGCTGCTGGAAGATGGTCCAGCCCTTGGCGTGCCAGAACACGACGCCAGGACCTTCTTCCTGGAAGTGGAAGAGGTCGAGCTCGCGCCCGAGCTTGCGATGGTCGCGCTTTTCGGCTTCCTCGATCTGCTTCAGATAAGCGTCGAGGTCCTCCTGCTTCGCGAACGCCGTGCCGTAGATGCGGGTCAGCATCGGGTTGTTGCTGTCGCCGCGCCAATAGGCGCCGGCCACCTTCATCAGCTTGAAGGCGTTGCCGACCTTGCCGGTCGAGGTCATGTGCGGGCCGCGGCAGAGATCGAACCAGTCGCCCTGGTAATAGATCTTGATCGGCTCGTTGCCGGGAATGGCGTCGACCAGCTCGACCTTGAAGGCCTCGCCCTTGTCGCGGAACACCTGCTTGGTCTTCTCGCGGTCCCAGACTTCCTTGGTGAAGGGTTTGTCGCGCGCGATGATCTCGCGCATCTTCTTCTCGATCGCGGCAAAGTCTTCCGGCGTGAACGGCTCGTTGCGGAAGAAGTCGTAGTAGAAGCCGTTCTCGATCACGGGACCGATGGTGACCTGCGTGCCGGGCCACAGCGTCTGCACGGCTTCGGCGAGCACGTGGGCGCAGTCGTGGCGGATCAGCTCGAGCGCGCGCGGATCGTCGCGGTTGATCAGCTCGATCTTGGCATCGGCTTCGATGGGGTCGTCGAGGTCGGCGACCACGCCGTCGAGCGCCATCGCAACCGTGCGCTTGGCCAGCGACGGCGAAATGCCCTTGGCGATCTCGAGGCCGGTGATGCTCTTGGCGTATTCGCGCCGGGCGCCGTCGGGGAAGGTGAGGGTGATCTTTTCGGGCGGGGTCACGGGTCTCAGATTGCTGAGGCTGTATTGAAAGCCGGATTCGGATTTGGGCTGGTCGGTCATTGCTTTTCTCCTGAGGCTCACTCCTGCGAACGAGCGCAGGTAAGCGGGAACGAGCGATATATCAGGCGATTCGGCCTGTGCAATCCGGCATTTCCAAGAAAGTCGCGCGCAAAAGCTTGGGCGATGCTCCAACTATTTCGCAACGCGCCCTTTAACTGGTCGCAGGCCTGCTCTACATGCATCTGCATGGAAAATCCGCCCGCCGCCGGCCGTTTCACACCAACCGCCCTGATGCTCGGCAATCTCGTCACCGGCTGCTCGGTGCTGGCGCCGGCGGGCATGCTGCCGGAATTGGCAACAGGGCTCGACGTCAGCATCCATGCGGCCGGGCTCCTGATTACCTTCGGCGCGATCACGCTGTGCATCGGCTCGCCGCTGACGGCCTGGCTCACGAGCCGCATCGAGCGCCGGACGCTGCTTGCGACCACGCTTGCGGTGCTGGCCCTCGGCAATCTCGGCTCGGCATTTGCCCCTGACTATACAAGTCTCCTCATCATTCGCCTGCTGATGCTGGCGGTCGGCGCGCTCTACACGCCGCAGGCTGCTGGCACGGCGGCGCTGATCGTGCCGGTGAAGCGGCGGGGCAGCACCATCGCCTACATCTTTCTCGGCTGGTCGTTAGCTGCGGCCGTCGGTCTTCCGCTGATCACTTTCATCGCCAGCCGCTATGGCTGGCGCGCGGCCTATGGCGGGATCGGCGCGCTCGGTTGCATCACCTTCCTGTTGTTGCTGCTGCGCCTGCCGGCGGGCCTGAAGGGCGCGCCTGTTGACCTGAAGACCTGGAGCGCGGTCGGCCGCAGCAGGACGATCCTGCTGCTGCTTGCGATCACGATGCTGCAAATGTCCGGTCAGTTTGTGGTGTTCACCTTCATGGGTCCGCTGCTCAAGAAGCTGACCGAGGCGAGCCCGGATGCAATCGGCATGGTGTTCGGCATCTACGGCGTTTGCGGTTTCCTCGGCGTCGTCATCGCGACCCGCATCGTCGACACCTGGGGGCCTTATCGGACGTCGCTGCTGTTCACCTGCCTGCTGTTTGCGGGCATCACCGGCTGGGCGCTCGGTGCGGGGAGCCTGGTGTTCATGGCGTTCGCGGTCGCGATCTGGGGCCTCGGCTTTGCCTCAACCAATTCGATGCAGCAAGTGCGGCTGGTCGCGGCTGCGCCGCCGCTCGCATCGGCGACCGTCGCGCTCAACACCTCCGTCCTCTACGTCGGCCAGGCTGTCGGCTCCGCCATCGGCGGGCTGCTGTTCGCCCGCGAACTGCTGCATCCGCTTGGTTTCGTCGCGGTCGGCTTCGTCGTCCTGGCGCTGATCCTCGTGGTTCTGACCCGACCCCGGCCGGCTGCTGCCACCACGGCCTGAAGGGTGCGTTTTCCTATGCGCAAGGTGCTTGGCAAACCACGCGCGGGAGCGCTAGAAGGCGAGGCATGGGGACCAAAGAGAGTTGACTGACATGAGGATGATTCTGGCGGTTGCCGCGGTGCTCTATTCAGCCTCTGCGTTTGCACAAACCGACAAGCCACCCATGGTGGGGGACAAGCCGCTGGTGCAGGTCACGCCCAAGGGGACCAAAGAGGCCGCGGCCAAGCCGGCCGCGGCGCCGAAGGGCAAACCGCAGTCGATCGCGGCACGGCTCCAGGCCTGCCTCGACCTCGATGACGGCACCAAGGACCGCCTCAACTGCTACGACGCCGTGATCGCGCCGCAGCCGAAGCCGAAACCGGCGAAGGCCAAGGGTTACGCCGATTGCCGCTTCTTCAAGGAAGAGGACGAGCGACTGGCCTGCTTCAACGGCTTTGCCGAGAGCATTCCGAAGCTGCCCAAGACCTGAAGATCAAGACCTGAACATCAAGACCTGAAGATCGAGAGCCTGGAAGCCGGACGGCTAGTCGCTGATCCGGCTCAGCACGGCCCTGAAGGCAACGCCCGGCACTTGCAGCGCGGTGCCTTCGAATTCCGCCGTGTCCCCGTCCTCACGGCCGGCCAGCGTCAGCGTGATCCTGTCGTGCCCGAACAGCGGCTTGAAAGATGGATCGTCGTTGTAGCGCTGGGTCGAAATCTTGACCTTGATGCTGTCGCCTTCGCCGATGTAGGTCCCGATGAAAGCGAACGCGGAATTGCCGCCGCGCATCTTGCCATCCGTCACATAGACGACGCCGCAGCCGGTTCCATGAACCGTGTGGAAGTCGACCTTATACAGTCCCTGACGCACCGTCTGTCCCCGCAGAATTCAAGCTAAAACTTGGCCGGCAAATTATGATCGTTGCCAGCGGAAGCAATCCGGTGGCTCCCGGGGATGTCGGCCATCAACATCACATTTTGATCAAAGCCTGCGGCAATTGCGGGCAGCGCGGCCAAATGCCGGCGCGCGCAATATCGGCTAGCGGCTCGATGCGGCTGGATTGGTGGACGCAACGCGCGTCAGCGCCAACGATGGCGTCGCCGACATCTTCACCAGCACGTCCTTGAGCGGGTCCCGGGTCCAGGCGCGCGTCACATAATCACGATGCGTGATCCCGTCGCCGGTTTCGACGAACACCACGCTGCCGGGACGGAGTGGCCCGTCCATGTCCTCGGAGACGCTGATGCCCTTTTGCCGCAACATGCTCATCAGCTCGCGGTCGCGCCGCGCGGTGTAGCGGGTGTAGGAGCTGACGAAGAAGCCGGAGCGGTGGCTCTCGATCCAGGAGGCGAACTTGTCCATTTCGCCGTAGACGGCATCAAGCAGGACGACGCCGCGGACGCGGTCGCTGATGCCGCCGACCTCGAGGCTCCAGGCCGTCGGCAGGAAGCCGCCGCTATAGCCGACGATCACGATCGGCATGTTGGCGAAGGCGCGGGCGTTGTTGGGATCGCCGGTGAGCCGGGCCAGATGGGCCGCCGACTCTTCCATGAAGCGCTTGAGGCCGCCCGCCTGCCAGAACTTGCCGGCGCTGGAATCGGCGGCATCGACCGCCATCTGCGGCGCCAGCAGGATGGCGTTGGCGCCGGAATCGGTGACCTGCTGCGGTACGAGTTGGCGGTCGCGCACGTCGCGCTCCAGCGTTGCGCCGTTGCCGTGGAAGAACACCACGATCACGCCCGGCTTGCGCACGTCGAAATGCTCGGGCACGTGCATCAGCACGCGGCTGTCGCTGTAAGTCTCGTCCTGCCAGTAGACGCGCCCGGAATAGCTGCGGTGGCCGCGGCGATCGCCCTTGGAGATGTTGAGGAATGGCGCGTCGGAGGCGGGGTTGTTGCCAAAATAGGGGAAGGCCGACGATTTCATGCTGACGAGTGTCGTCAGGTCTTCACGTGCCGGACGCTGGTAGGGGATTTGCGGTGCGAGTGAGGCGACCTTGTACGGCGCCTGCTCCGGCTGAGGCTGCTGCTGGACGGCGCGTTTGGGCGAGAAGTCCGACATCTGCCGTTGCAGAAGACTCTCGCTCGCCGACGGGAAGCGCTCCTTGAATTGCGGGGCGGGGAAGCGATCCTCGAACGTGTCGCTGCTTGCGACCTGAGGATTGGTCTTCGCGACGATTTGGACGTTGGCCTGCGAGTTCGCCGCGAGCGCCGCCGGGTTGGGGGCCCTGCCGCATTGAACCAGCGTGAGCGACAGCGGCACCAAGGCTGAGACCAGCGCGATCCGGCGCGCACCACTGCGCGCGCCGGACAGCGTCCGATCAGCACGAATGTCAGCTCTCAATTTCGGAGCGGCCCCGACCATCCACCCATGACCCCAAGTCATGTCCACAAGCCCAGCGGCAATATTCAAGCTAATTGAGCCGACTGGCGTTTAGGCGACGTTAAGTGTCCGGAGAAACTTCCCCAAATCCGGAATGCTCAAGGGGACCATGCAATCGTGTCCTGATTGTGGGGGTGCGAAACGGGATTCTCAGGTGTTTACGGGGCTTTGTTGCCCAGGATCGTGCACAAAAGGTGCCGCAATACCGATTTCATGCGCCTCATTTAACCCTTGTTAACCCTGCTTGAATTGACTGGACCAGACTGCACGATGCTCTCCACGACACGTGACGCCTGAGGTTGAGGACCCCGATGACGGCATCAGATGCGGGACCCGCGCCCTGGACTGGCCGGCTGACGGGGAGCGGGCCGGGGGTCTCCGTTCTGGTCGCAACCGCCATCGTCGTTGCCGACATGATCGGGGTCGGCGTCTTCACCAGCCTCGGCTTCCAGGTCAAGGACATCCCGTCCGGCTTCTCGATCCTGTTGCTATGGACCATCGGCGGCATCGTCGCGCTGTGCGGGGTGTTCTCCTACAGCGAGCTCGGCGCCATGTTTCCGCGCTCGAGCGGTGAGTACAATTTCCTCGGCCGCGCCTATCATCCCGCCTTCGGCTTTCTCGCCGGCTGGGTCTCGGCGACGGTTGGCTTCGCAGCGCCCGTCGCGCTCGCGGCGATGGCGTTCGGCGAATACGCGAAATCGGTCGTCCCCGATCTGCCGCCGATCCCGCTTGCCATCGGCGTGGTGTGGCTGGTCTCGATCGTGCAATTGACCGGCGTCAGGCACTCATCGACCTTCCAGCTGATCTCGACCATCCTCAAGGTCGTGCTGATCGTCGCCTTCCTGCTCGCCGGCTTCGTCATCGGCACGCCGCAGCCGATTGTCTTCACGCCACAGCCGGGTGATCTCGCGCATATCGTCAGCGCGCCCTTCGCGATCGGCCTCGTCTTCGTGATGTACTCGTTCTCGGGCTGGAATGCCGCGACCTACATCATCGGCGAGATGAACATGCCGCAACGCGATCTGCCGCGCGCGCTGCTCGCGGGCACGCTGATCGTGCTCGTCCTGTACGTCGCGCTGAATGCGGTGTTTCTCTACTCGACGCCGGTCAGTGCGCTGGCCGGCCAGCTCGACGTTGCCAGCGTCGCGGGCAGCGCGATCTTCGGCAGCCTCGGCGGCCGGATCGTCGGTGCGATGATCTGCGTCGGCCTGATCTCCTCGATCAGCGCGATGATGTGGATCGGCCCGCGCGTGATGATGACGATGGGCGAGGACATTCCGGCCCTGCGCGTGTTCTCGAAGCGATCGGTGAGCGGCGCGCCGGCCTATGCCATCCTGTTTCAGCTTGCCGTCGCCAATCTGCTGTTGTTCACGCGCAGCTTCGAGGCGGTGCTCGACTTCATCCAGTTCGCGCTGTTGTTCTGTTCGTTCTTCACGGTCGCCGGCGTCGTCAAGCTGCGCATCACCGATCCCGACCTGCCGCGGCCCTATCGCGCCTGGGGATACCCGTTCACGCCGCTCGTTTTCCTGCTCGTGACCGCGTTCATGATGTACTACCTGTTGACCGAGCGGCCGGTGCAGTCGCTGGCGGGGATGCTGCTCATGCTCTCGGGCCTGTTGATCTATGCTGTTTTCCGCAGGCGGCCGGTCGCCGCTGGTACGTCATCACACCGCGAATAGACATGTTTCGACCCATGAGAATTGCGGCCGTCGCTCTTGCCCTGCTGGCCGCGGCCGTCTCGTCTGCACGTGCCGCCGACGTCACCTTCGATGATACCGCGCGCTTTCTCGCGGGCATGCAGCCTTCGCCGGACTCGCCGCTGGTGCCGCTCACCAAAGACCCGGGCTGGCAGCGCCACGCAAAATTCTTCGACGGCGCCTTCGCCCAGCTCGAGCAGCGGCAGCTCTCGAAGATCCGCAATTGGGCCGACGTCAATCTGGCCGCGCCCCGGCCGACCATGTTCTACTTGTTCAGCGGCCCCGACTTCCTCTACGCCGATGCGTTCTACTCCAAGGCCAGCACCTACGTGCTCGGCGCGCTGGAGCCGGTCGGCGCGGTGCCTGACCTGACGCGGCTGCCGCGCGGCTCGGTCGGTGCCGCGCTCTACAATGTCGAGCGTTCGCTCGGCTCGATCCTGAGCTTCTCCTTCTTCATCACCAAGCACATGAAGGTCGACCTGCACGCCAACCAGGTCAACGGCACGTTGCCGATCCTCTATGTCTTCCTCGCGCGCTCCGGCAAGACCATCCGCAATGTCGAGATGATCGCGCTCGACGACAAGGGCGGGGTGCATACGGGAGGCGACAATCCGGGACGGAACGCGACGCGCGGTGTCCGCATCACCTTTGCCGGAAGCGACGGCGAGGCGCGCACGCTGTACTATTTCTCGACCGATCTCTCCAATGCCAGCGCGCGCAACACGGGATTTCTGAAATTCTGCGAGACGCTCGGGCCCGGCAACAGCCTGCTCAAGAGCGCGTCCTATCTCCTGCACAAGGGCGACTTCTCCGTCGCTCGCAACTGGCTGCTGGCCAACAGCGCGACCATCATCCAGGACGATTCCGGCATTCCGCTTGCGAACTACAATGCGCAACAGTGGCGGTTCTTCCCGTTCGGCCGCTATCTCGGACCGATCGACGAATTCCCCGGCCGCTACCAGGAGCGCTACGCCGAACTGTTCACGCGCGCCCAGCCGATCGATTTCGGCGTCGGCTATCGCTGGCGGACGCATGAATCGAACTTGCTGCTGTCGGTGAGGGTGCCGGGAAGCGAGACGGCGCCGGCTGCGGAGACCACCTCGTCCGCCGAGCCGTCGCCAAAGCCGCCGCGTCCGAAGCGGCTGCGTCCGCCCGAGTCGATCCCGCCACCGCCCGGGCGCTTTTTCTGGTTTCGTTAGGTTGCCTGTTGAGGCGGGTGTCACGCGCTCCGGGCGATGACAACCAGCCGTACGAACGCGAACGCCATCTGATGATATGTCGCCAAACCCGGTGCAGATCGGTTGGTGCTCGATCTCTAACGTCCAGCCTACCAGTGCACGCTCTGGCTCGGCACGATGAAGGCCGTGGTGCTCGGCGCCGTGGCAAGGCTCGTTGCCAGATACCAGCCGGAGCCGACCACGAGCGCCAGCAGCGCAATGATGGCAATCATGTCGAGGGTTCTGGGGTCGTGATGCCCTCTGGAACCAGGATGTGGACCAAGCCTGAAGTGAAAATGAGGGCTGATTTTCCAGCGCATTCTTGTTTCCTCCCGTAGGAGCATCACAACAACGCGAGGGGGAAGTTCCGGTTCCATTCAAGGCAGCGATGCGCGAAGCGCCGCGGCGTTCCTGGTGATATCAGGACGCGTTGACGCCGCGCCAGCGGCCGTAGCGCCAGGGTAGATACCAGTGCGCGCCTTGCGGTGCGGTGAGGGGCACGTTGTCGATTCCCGATGTGCCGAAAGGATTGCAGCGAAGCAGTCGCGCGAGCGTCATCCAGCCGCCGGCCCATAGCCCGAACCGTTCGATCGCCTCGTCGCCATAGACCGAGCAGGTCGGCAGGTGCCGGCAATTGTAGCCGACCAGCGGCGAGAGCGTGTGGCGGTAGAGCCAGATCAGTGCGCGGCCGAATCGACGCGGGAGCCGGAGCGCGCCCTCGATGGGAGTGGAACAGTGCTCGCAGGTTGAATGCTTCATGGGCGCTGTGCTGCGATCGTGAGCGAGGTATTGCGCGGTTCCGGCGCAGGGAACCGCAAGTTGTTGTTTCTGCGCCATATTTCCCGTGCTTTTTGGGAGCAGTGCAGCAAGTACCTGTGGACGATCTGTATTCCCCCGGATACCATTTTTATGACGACCGTGTGTAGAAACATACGCCCGTATGATGGACTCAGAGGGCGCTACCGAGGACTGTTGGGGAACCTTTGGGGCTTGGGGAAGGAACCAGATTGAGACTTCTGAACTCCCTCGACCGTCGCGGCTGGTTGTTGCTTGGGGCAGCCGCGCTTGGCGCCGCGCTCTTCGGAGCTGTCGCCACGACCGGCACAACGGCTCATGCCGGTGCCGCCCTCGAAGAGCGCAAGCTGCCGATGAAGTTCAACTGGGTCGCCTGCGACCCGAACTGCCGCGGCTGGGTCAGCGCGGTCGGCATCATCACCGCTGATACGCCGAGGGATTTCGAGGAGTTTTCGCGCGGACGCCAGCTTGGCGGCGCGACCGTGGTGCTCGACTCCAGCGGCGGTTCCGTCAACGACGCGATCACGCTCGGCCGGCGCTTCCGCAATCTTGGACTTTCGACCACCGTCGGCATCAGCGTTCAGAACCGCAGCGGGCAGTCGGCCCGTCCGGCGGTTGCGCCCGAAGCCTATTGCGAATCCATGTGCGTGTTCCTGCTGCTGGCCGGCAAGAAGCGCTACGTGCCGGAAGCCGCTCATGTCCGGGTCCACCAGATCTGGATGGGCGATCGTGCCGACGATGCCAAGGCGGCGAGCTACAGCGCGCAGGACCTGATGATCGTGGAGCGCGACATCGGCCGGCTCGCCAAATACACCTTCGATATGGGCGGCGCCGGCGACCTGCTCTCGCTCGCGCTCAGCGTGCCGCCGTGGGAAGATCTGCACGAACTGGATGCTGGCGAGCTGAAGCTCACCAATCTCGTCACCACCAATCTGGTGGCCGACGTGCTGCCGCATGTGGACGTCGCGGCGCCCGCGGTGGCGGAACTTGCACCGAAGACCCAGGCGAGGTTCGGCGCGGAAGCGGAGCCGCAGCCCGTCAAGTCGACCAAGACGGCGGAAGCCGTGGTGCCGACCGGTGCTGCGCAAAGCGCAGGCTCGCAGAAGTAGGATTTCCCTAATCGTCATGCCGGGGCGCGCGCCGGAATGACCTCGACCAAATCAGCCCTGCGCCGCGGCCGGCTGCTTGGCTTTCGCCTCGATCTGGCCGATGGCATCGACCACGGCATCGAAGGTCAGGAGGGTCGAGGCGTGTCGCGCCTTGTAGTCGCGGACCGGCTCGAGGAACTTGATCTCTTCCCATTTGCCTTCAGGAGGCGCGCCGTTCTCCTTGAGCATCTTGCGAACGGTTTCACGTAACTCGCGGAGTTCGCTCGCAGTCGAGCCGACGACGCGACTTGCCATGATGGATGAAGAGGCTTGTCCGAGGGCACAGGCCTTCACGTCATGGGCGAAGTCGGTGACCTTGTCGCCCTCCATCTTGAGGTCGATCTTCACGGTCGAGCCGCACAATTTGGAGTGGGCGGTGGCGGTGGCGTCGGGGTCCGGCAGCCGTCCGAGGCGTGGAATATTCCCGGCCAGTTCGATGATCCGCTTGTTATAGATGTCGTTCAGCATGTGATGGAGTCCAACACTTCCGCACCGGATCGGCCTTGGCGGGCGCCGCCTACGGTCCTATATAGGGGCGGAACTGGCGGAAAAACAGTCCAGCGGTGCGGCGGCAGCGGTCCAGATCTGCGCTGCCAGCGTGATGACCCAAAGGGCCTTTTTCGTCAAAACTGTTCTCTTCAGGCGTCCGGCGGCTTGCCGCCCCGTCTGCCGGTGACACTCCGGCCGCGAGGCCGTCGAACGGAGTAGACATGGACGCTACGATCAAATCCATCCGCCCGGGCAAGCCCTCCGACCGCCAGCCCGAGAGCCGCCCGGCTGAGCTCGACCCTGCCGAATTCCTCGCGGCCGCCGTCCGCGCCGACCAGCCGCGCCCCGCGCGCGCAGAGGCGGAAGCGGCGGTGAAGACGCTGCTCGCCTATATCGGCGAGAACACCGCGCGCGAAGGCTTGCTCGACACGCCGCGCCGTGTGGTCGAGGCCTTCGACGAGCTCTATCAGGGCTACCACCAGTGCCCGGCCGAGGTGCTCGACCGCACCTTCGGCGAGACGGCCGGCTATGACGACTTCGTGCTGGTGCGCGACATCGAGTTCACCTCGCAGTGCGAGCATCACATGATGCCGTTCTACGGCAAGGCGCACATCGCCTATACGCCGGTGGAACGCGTCGTCGGCCTGTCGAAGCTTGCGCGCCTGACCGACATCTTCGCCCGCAGGCTCCAGACCCAGGAGCACATGACGGCGCAGATCGCGGCGGCCATCGACGAGATCCTCAAGCCCCGCGGCGTTGCCGTGCTGATCGAGGCCGAGCATACCTGCATGTCGGTGCGCGGCGTTGCCAAGCATGGTGCCTCGACCTTCACCAGCCGCTTCACTGGCATGTTCCGCGACAATCCGGCGGAGCAAGCCCGTTTCCTGTCCCTGGTGCGAGGCGCGACGCGCTGACCTCGCGAAGGTCTATGTCCGCGTCGTGCTCCAAGCGAGGACGCCCGTGTCCGCTCACTCCCATGAGATCGAGGAAGGCCTCGCCTTCCTGCCCAGGTTCGACGCCGCCGGCCTCGTGACCTGCGTGGCGACCGACGTTGCCACCGGTGATGTGCTCATGGTCGCGCACATGAACGACGAGGCGCTGCGCAAGACGATTGCGACCGGCGAGGCCTGGTACTTCAGCCGATCGCGCAATGCCTTGTGGCGAAAAGGTGAGACGTCGGGTCAGACCCAGCGCGTGGTCGAGATCCGCACCGATTGCGACCAGGATGCGGTCTGGATCCGTGTCGAGCAGATCGGCGCGGCCTGCCACACCGGCCGCCGGTCCTGCTTTTACCGCAAGGTCGACGCCGAGGGCGGCGGCGCCAAGCTGGTCTTCATCGATGCGGACAGGTTGTTCGATCCGGACGCCGTCTACAAGAAATAGCCGGCCGTCACCCCGAGTTCGGGCCGCAATGACGGCGAGCGGCCAGATTAACCCCGCATTAACCATACCTGTCCCACGGTGAGACGACAGGCGCCGAATTGCCGGCGTCGCTCAACGCCGCACGGGGCGGGCACTCCATCATGTCGGTCGACAATTCCAGTGCCTCTCAGACGACGGGTCTCGATCCGTCGCGGGCACGCGTCGCCGGCGCGATCAAGCAGGTCTCCAACCGGACGGGCGTCAGCTTCCAGTACATGCTGACCACCGCCAAGATGGAATCGGATTTCGATCCGACGGCGGAAGCCACCACGTCGTCCGCGCACGGGCTCTACCAGTTCATCGACCAGACCTGGCTGGGTACGGTGAAGGAGGCGGGCACCCAGCTCGGCTATGGCAATTATTCCGACGCCATCACAAGGACGTCGTCGGGCAGCTACGCTGTCGATGATCCCGCCATGAAGCGGTCGATCATGAAGCTGCGCGACGATCCGGAAGCCGCCTCCACCATGGCCGCAGCGCTGACGCAGTCGAACAGTTTCAAGCTCACCGGACTGCTCGGCCGCAGGCCGTCTGACAGCGAACTCTACATGGCGCATTTCATGGGTGTCGGCGGCGCCGCAAAGCTGATTGCCAATGCCGAGGACAATCCGCAAGCGGTCGGCGCGCGGCTGTTTCCCAACGCGGCCTCCGCCAACCGATCGATCTTCTACGCCAGGGACGGCCGCGCGCGCAGCGTCTCCGAGGTCTATTCGGTGCTCGACGCGCGCTACGCCAGCGCGGCGAATTCGAAAACGACCCGCAGCGCAATGGCGATGTATGGCGATACGCCATCCACGACGCAGGTCGCAAGTGCCAACGGCGTGCAGCCCACCGTGCCTGTCATCGACAACGCCGCCTATCTGCAAACCTTTCCGGAGGCGCGCGGCGTGACGCCGGTGAGTGCGACGTCGTCGTCAACGGTTGCAGACAACACGCCGATCACACCCGCGTTCCGCTCGATCTATCAGCCCGGCGATACCACGCAGCCGGTTTCGACCACGGTGCAGAAATTGTGGGGCAACAACGCCTCGCTTGCTTCGATCGCATCGGCGACGCCTGACGTGCGCCCGCCGCAACCGCTCGATCTATTCAGCGATCGCAGCGGTACGTTCTCGAGCTGATCGTCGCGCGAATAACCCGCTCTCGTGTCCCGGACGCGTGGCAGGCGGCTTTGTTCCCTTAACAAAACGTCAATAAAACCAGCCAGTTATGGTGAACGCTTTGTTAAGCGTCGTGGTTTATTTTGTGTTGCAGGTGACAAGCCGTCACCGTTTTCGTTTGTTGTGTAAGCCGGAAGCAGCATGATTGTTCGGCAGTTCATCAATTGGATCAGGACGGCGCCCGCCGGCGAGCGGGCCGAGGCGACGCGGGCATTGGCCCGGGCCTGGCTGATCTCAGACCTTTCCCATGACGACCGTATCGCGGCCGAAGGCGCGCTCCTGATGCTGCTCGACGATCCCTCGCCGCTGGTGCGGCAGGCGATGGCCGAGGCTTTTGCGCGCAGCACCGATGCGCCGGCGTCGATCGTGCGGGCGCTGTCGGCGGACCAGCCGACCGTCGCGCTGCCGGTGCTCGAACATTCTCCGCTCCTGATCGACGCCGATCTCGTCGACATCGTCGCAACCGGCAATGACGAGGTGCAATGCGCGGTCGCCCGCCGCATCGCGTTGCCGGTGTCGGTCTGCGCCGCCATCGCCGAAGTCGGCTGCGCGGCGGCCGCGCTCGAGCTGATCGAAAATCCCCACGCCGAGCTCGCGCCGTTCTCCTGGAATCGCATCGTCGAGCGCCACGGCCATCTCGCCGCGATCCGCGAGGCGATGCTGGTGCTTGAGGATTTGCCGGCCGCGACGCGCGCCGCTCTGGTGGCAAAACTTTCCGAGACCCTTGCGCAATTCGTCGTGGCGCGGAACTGGCTGAGCGCCGATCGTGCCGAGCGCATCGCGACCGAGGCGCGCGACCGCTCGACCATGAACATCGCGGCGCGCTCGCGCGGCGAGGACATGCAGGGCCTGGTGCATCATCTGCGCGTCACGGGCCAGCTCACCGCCGGTCTCATCCTGCGCGCGCTGCTGTCGAGCAATCTCGATCTGTTCGACGCGGCACTCGCCGAACTCGCCGACCTGCCGCTGGCACGCGTCTGTGCGCTGCTGCACGACCGTGGCGGCAATAGCCTGCACGCGCTGCTTCGCCGCGCCGGACTTCCCGAGGCGACCTTCGCGGCGTTCCAGGTCGCGCTCGATGCCCGCCACGAGCAAGGTTTTGTCGATACCGACGACGGCGCGGCGCGACTGCGCCGGCGCATGGTCGAGCGCGTGCTCACCCATTGCGAGACCGACCGCGGCGCCACCGAACCGCTGATGGTCCTGCTCCGCCGCTTCGCCACGGAATCCGCGCGCGAAGAGGCAAGGCTGTTCTGCGACGAGCTCGTCGCGGATGACGCGTTCGATCCCGTGTATGACGATCTGATCGCGGCGTAGCGAGACGCCGTAGGGTGGGCAAAGGCGCGTAGCGCCGTGCCCACCATTTATCCGCACAGCTTATATTTCTTGGTGGGCACGCTTCCGCCTTCGCTCTTCGAGCTACGGCGGACGAGTCGCTTTGCCCACCCTGCGACACTTGCGCTCGTAATGACGCGAGGGGAGCGCTGGGGCGCTACTCCGCCGGCACGATGCTCGGTGCCAAAATCACCTCGAGATGCTCGGGGCGGTCGCGGTTGGCGTGGGCGAGATAGTCGTCGGCGACCTTGCGCAGGCGGCGGCTGAGCTCGGCCGAGACGCTGATGCTGTCGAGCTTGGTGTTTTCATGCAGGATGGCGAGGATGGCGTTGATGTGGTGCGTGAACAGCTCGGCCGGCACCTTGTCGAGATCGGGCGCGTGCTCGATGACGCGGCACAGGCTCTCCGCAACTCCCGCCGCCGCCGGATAGCCGAACGTCGCGGCGTCGCCCTTGATATCGTGCGCGGCGCGGAACAGCTCGTCACGCCGCTCCTTGGTGAAGCCCTCATGGCGAACAGCGACGTAAGCGGCGGACAGACGATTGACCTCGGTCGTCATCCAGTCCTTGAACTCGCTGGACAGGCCTGCCAACGCCTGCTCGGCGCGGGCGACTGGATCGTCCAGGTCCTTTTCCTCGACACGGCGCAGAACCTTGCGCAGCGGATTGGGCTGCGTGATCACCTGGTGCGTGGCGAAGGCCGTGACCTCGATATCCTTTGCGCCGTTCTTCGCCATGATGTCTGCCCCGATCGTGTGAGACGTTGCGCTAGATGGAGGAACGAGCCTTGTCGAGCAGCGAGGGTTGCTGGAGCACCTCGTGCTTTTCGCCGACGCGGCGCTCGGGGCCCATATAGGCGGAGTTGGTGTTGCGGCGCCGGTCCGGACCGAAATAGGTCTTGGTCTTGATGAAGGGCCGGGGATTGGCGACGACGTTGAGGATGCGCTGGTAAAGGCCCTTGGCGGAGATCGGCTTGGCCAGGAATTCGGTGACGCCGGCATCGCGCGCGACCGTGACGCGGCGTTTCTCGGAATGACCGGTCAGCATGATGATCGGCGCGTAGGGATTGCCCTTGGATTCCGGCTGCCGGATCATCTGCGCGAGCTCGAGCCCGTCGAAGATCGGCATCGCCCAGTCGGTGATGACGATGTCGGGCACGTAATGGCTGTACATTTCCAGCGCGGTGGCGCCGTCCTCGGCCTCGTAAACCTCGCGCGCGCCGAAGGAGTGCAGCAGCGTCCGCAGGATGCGGCGCATGTGCGGATTGTCGTCGCAGACGAGGAAGCGCAGCTTGTTGAAATCGATGCGGAACATGACGCCTGGGCCGGAGCGGTCAACTTTCGTTAACCATATCGCGGCGGGGGTTAAGGAAGGGTTGCTGCCGGCATTTCGCGGAGTACGTGACGAGAGAAGGGATTAATATCGTAATTCTGCCATTTTTTATTGTATAACGATAAAAATATACGATTGAATGGGAGCTAGTCCGATGAGCGTGATCGCGTTTCCTTTTCCTGCGCCGGTCGAGCCGCGGTTGCGGCGCATCGGGCGGATCGTGGCCGTCGGCGCGCTCCTGTGCGTCGCCGGCGCTGTGCTTGCGGTGCCGCTGCTCTGGTCGAGCGACGAGATGCTCCGGCACTGGATCGCGACCCAGTCCCCGCTGGGGGCGCGGCCCTTCACGCTCAACCTCAGTACGCGCCTCGCCGGTGCCCTGATCAGCCTGATCGGACTTGCGCCTGTTCTCTACGCCTTGTTGCAGCTCTCGATGCTGTTCTCCCGTTTCGCGCGCGGCGAGGTCTTCGTGACCGAGAACGCCTGGCGCATCCGCCGGATGGGCCTCGCGCTGATCGTCAACGCGCTGATGTCGCCGCTGGTGCAGATGCTCACCACGCTCAACCTGACGCGGGCCAACCAGCCGGGCCAGCTCGTGGTCATGTTCGGGATCGAGCAGTCGCATGTGCTGTCGGTGCTGAGTGGCCTCGCGCTCGTCGCCTTCGCAACCGTGATGGCCGATGCCGTTCGCATGTGGCACGAGAACAGCGAGATCATCTGACCATGCCGATCATCGTCAACCTCGACGTCATGCTCGCCAGGCGCAAGATCAGGTCGCGTGAGCTTGCCGCGCGCATCGAGCTCACGGAGGCGAACGTCTCCCTGCTGAAGTCGGGCAAGGTGCGCGGCATCCGCTTCGACACGCTCGAGCGGATCTGTGCCGTGCTCGACTGCCAGCCCGGCGATATCCTGGAATATGTCCCCGACGCCGCGGACGACGCGCTGGAGCGGCGCGGGGCCGGCCGGAAATCGGCCTAGCCCAATCCTTCAAGCCCAGACTGGAGATGCCTGCGATGAACCGCCTGGCGCGTGTTCTTGCGAGCGCGGCTGCGCTCATGCTTGCCGGCTGCAGCTCGGTGCCGCTGACATCGATTCCGCCGCTTGCCCGCATCGATGCCAGGACGACGGATCTGTCGATGCTGCGCGTCGCCGTGCAATTGCCTGACGCGCTGCGGCCACGTTCGGGCAGCGTCAAGCTCGACGTCGTCACCAAAGTGGCCGGCGAGGCCGAGACCAGGACGAGCTTCGCCATGATGGAGATGAGCGACGCGCGAGATCGCGCCGGCCTGCCTGCGCCGCCGCTGGGCTCCTCGACCTACGCCTATCGCTTGTCGCCGGGCGATGCTGCACGCTTCGAAGCGCTGCGTGCGTCGATGGTCGAGCAGGGGAAGCAAGGCAAACGCGGGTCGATGGGGCTCGGCGTGGCAGCCAGGGAATTCTGTCGTGCGAACGCGGCGCCGCAGGGATCGCTGCCTGTCACGATCTATCTGATGACGTCGGAGACGAAGAGCTTCGTTCCCGTCGTCAGGGATTTCGATCTGCTCGGTGATCCCACCATGGCGGGCGGCCTGGAACCGATTCAGCCTTGCGGCCAGTGATCCGCGCCGGCGCTCAGTAACCGAACTGCTCGCGCAGGATGCGCTCTTCCAGGCTGTGGCCGGGGTCGAACAGCATGCGCATCGAGATGGTCTTGTCGGACAGCACCTCGACGCGGCGGACGTCGCGCACCTCGTCATGGTCGGCCACCGCCGCCACCGGCCGCTTGTCGCCCTCCAGCACCTCGATCACGACGTAAGCCGTATTGGGCAGGAGCGCGCCGCGCCAGCGGCGCGGGCGGAAGGCGCTGATCGGCGTCAGCGCCAGCAGCGCGGCGTTGATCGGCAGGATCGGTCCCTGCGCGGACAGATTGTAGGCGGTGGAGCCGGCGGGCGTCGCCACCATGATGCCGTCGGCGATCAGCTCAGCCATGCGCTCGCGCTCGTCGATCAGGATCCGCAGGCGCGCGGCCTGGTAGGTCTGCCGGAACAGGGCGACCTCGTTGATGGCGTGATGCAGATGGACGCGGTCGTTGACGTCGGTCGCGCGCATCAGGAGCGGGTTGATCTCGGATTCCTGCGCCGCCTCGAGACGGTCGCGAAGGTCGACCGTCGAGTACTCGTTCATCAGGAAGCCAACGGTGCCACGGTGCATGCCATAGATCGGCTTTCCCGAGTGCATGTTCTGGTGCAGCGTCTGGAGCATCAGTCCGTCGCCGCCGAGCGCGACCACGACATCGGCGTCTTTCGGGTCGCAATTGCCATAGTCCCGAGTGAGCTGGCCGAAGGCGGTTTGCGCCTCGCTGCTTGGGCTCGCGACAAAGGCGATCCGGTTGTATCGCGCTGGCTTGGTCATGGCTTCCGGGCAGGGCCGCTGGCTGGAGAAAGTTCCGCCGGGCTCGTCTATACGACCTGGGCCTGCATTGTCGAGAAGGACCGCTGTTCAAGGCAAACAGCGTCCATCCCGATTCAGGGCAAATCCGGGTCGATTTGTGCTCGCCCGGCTTCTTCAGGCGCCGCCGGGCCGACTATCCCCCAAACCGTCGCAATTTCTGGCTAGCCTTGCGATGCTCGCCGGCTCTCGCAGCCGGACAAGGAGAACGATCATGGTCATGCGTTTGCCGGCGCTCCGCCGCGCGACCCTGGTACTGGCGGTGTCGACTTTCGCGCTCGCGGGATTTGCCCGCGCGGACGATCCGCCGCAGCCGCGCGCCGAGACGGCCGCCCCAGCGGGACAGAAGGGTGGTGGGCGCGGCGGCAACACGCCAGGCGCCTCACAGGGTTCATCGTCCGCCGCCGAGCCGCATCGCCTTCCGTCGGATTCGACCACGAAGCAGACGCTCGATCTGCCGGGCCGTGCACTCGACTTCACCGCGACGGCCGGCTCGATCCGCGTGTTCGACGGCAAGGGTGAGCCGCTCGCCGACATCGCCTATACGTCCTATGAGCTCGATGGTGCCGACCGCGCGACGCGCCCCGTGACGTTCCTGTTCAACGGCGGTCCCGGCGCGTCCTCGGCATGGCTCCAGTTCGGCGCTGCGGGTCCGTGGCGGCTGCCGCTCGATGGCGAAGCCCTGTCGCCGTCCGCCTCACCCGATGTGAAGCCGAACGCGGAGACGTGGCTCGACTTCACCGATCTCGTCTTCATCGATCCCGTCAGCACTGGCTACAGCCGTTTCGTTGCCAGCGGCGAGGACGCGCGCAAGTCCTTCTACTCCGTCGACGGCGACGCCAATTCGATCGCGCTCGTGATCCGCCGCTGGCTGGAGAAGCACGACCGGCTGACCTCGCCGAAATATGTCGGCGGCGAAAGCTATGGCGGCATTCGCGGGCCGAAGGTCGTGCGCCAGTTGCAGCTCCAGCACGGCGTCGGCGTCAGGGGATTGATCCTGGTGTCGCCGCTCCTGGACTTCCGCGAGTTCACCGGCACCAGCCTCCTGCAATATGTCGCGACGCTGCCGAGCTATGCCGCGGTGGCGCGCGAAGCCAAGGGAGCGGTCAAGCGCGCCGATCTCGCCGACGTCGAGGCTTACGCGCGGGGCGAGTTCCTGGCCGACCTCGTCAAGGGCGAGGCGGACAAGGAGGCCACCAATCGCCTTGCCGACAAGGTCGCCGAGCTCACCGGGATCGATCAGGCCGTGAGCCGCCGGCTCGCCGGCCGTTTCGACGTCGGTGAATTCCGCCGCGAGTTCGACCGCAAGAACGGCAAGGTCACGGGGCGCTACGACGCCTCGGTGCGAGGCTATGATCCCTATCCGGATTCGAGCAGCTCCCGGTTCGGCGATCCCTCGGGCGATGCGCTCCAGGCGCCGCTGACGAGTGCGGCGGTCGATGTTCTCACGCGCAAGCTCAACTGGCGGCCGGATGGCTCCTATGAAGTCCTCAACGGCGCCGTCGAGGGCAATTGGGATTTCGGCCGCGGCATCAACCCGCCCCAGTCGGTGTCGGAGCTGCGCCAGATCCTCGCCACCGACGGAAAGCTGAACGTGCTGGTCGCGCACGGCCTGTTCGATCTCGCCACGCCCTATTTCGGATCGAAGCGGGTGCTCGACCAGCTTCCGGCGTTCGCCACGCAGCGGGTCAAGTTCGTCGTCTATCCCGGCGGCCACATGTTCTATTCGCGCGACGGCTCGCGGCAGGCGTTTCGGAGCGAGGTCGAGGCTCTTATCCGAGAGTAGGCCGCCGCTTGCGCGGCGGATATCTCCGCGCGATCTCGCGCGCCACGACACGCTCCGGCTTGATATTGGCGCCGGCGATCCAGATGTCGCTGACCTTGCCGCGCGCGTCACGGACGCGGCGCACCGGCTCGCCGTGGCTGGAATACCCGGCAGCCCAGGCGAGCTTGCCGGTGTCGCGGCCGGTGACCTCGATCTCGGCGGCATCCATGAACGGATTGATGAACTGCGGATTGGCGACCAGCACGCGGTTGCCCGCGGGGACGAGATCGGTTGCGCCCCAGATCGTCCACCAGCGGCCGTTCCAGTCGCGCACGCGGCGGTCGGGTGCGCCGCGAGTCCTGAACACGCGCAGGATCTGCATCGCGCCGTCCATCCAGAACGGCGCCGCGCCGTCGATCGAGTTGCTGAGGATGCTGATCGCGAGCTCGCAAGCGGGGATGGAGCAGGTCCGGGAGATGTAACCCTGAAAATGGCCGCCATGGCCGAACCAGTCCCAGCCGTCGGTTTTGCCGGCGTTGATGCCAAGGCCGTAATAGGCCTCGAAACTCTGCGGGATGCGCCAGTGATGCCGGGTCATTTCGCGGCGGCTTGCGACTGAGAGCACGCTCTTCCTGGCGTTGGGCGCAAGCTGCGCGAAGAAGCGGGCCGTATCGCCGGCGGTGGCGGCGAAGCCCGTAGCGGACGCCATCGCGTGCGTCGGATTGTCGCCGGGGATCACGCAACGCTCGCCCAAGGGCACTTTTCGCGTGTGGCCGCGCGCGAACGATGCGCCCTTGGGAAGCGGCGCATCCGGCTCAGTCTCGCGCAGGCCTGCGGGCTCGATGATCTCGCGCTTGATCCAGGCGGAGTAGGGCTCCTTCGACACGGCTTCGATGACGAGGCCGAGCAGGCCAAAGCCGTGGTTGGAGTATTTGAAGCGCGTCCCCGGCTCGATCGCGGTCGGCAGCTTCAATTCCGCAAGCAACTCCCTGGCGTTGAGATAGGGACGGTTGTCGATGAACTGCCCGGAATCGGCGCCATCGCGCGTCAGCCCCGCGCTGTGCGAGAGCACCTGCGCAATCGTCGTCTCGGCGACGCGCGGATGCAGGCCGCCGACATGTTGGCCGACTGTGTCGTCGAGCCGCAGCTTGCGCTGGTCGCGCAGCTTCATGATGCCGGCGGAGGTAAAGCTCTTCGAATGCGAGGCGATACGGCAGCGGTGGCGCGGGGTGAGCTTCTCGCCAGTGTCGAGATTGGCAAGACCAAAGGCGTGCTCGGCGACGATTTCGCCGCGATGGGCAAATGCGACGATGACGCCCGGCTGCTGGAATGTCGTCTGTTGGAATTCGATCCAGGAGCCGATGTAGTCGATCGCGGATCGCAGCCACGTATCCATTGCGCACCAATTTGCGAGGGGAGCACTTGATGCGAGAGGCTAACCGAGAAAGCGGAACGGGCACAACCCCGAGGTTGTGCCCGTTCGTTTCGTTCGAGGATGCGATGTCTCAGTAGACGAGCGTCGCGCCGGTCGGCTTGTCGAGCGCCGCGGCGAGCGAGCGATACTCGGAGCTGTCGGTGCCGGCGAGCGAGGCGATCTTGTTCAGGTGGTACTGCGCCTGTTCGCGGTTGCCCTGCTCGAGCTGCCAGAGGCCGTAATACTGCCAGGTGCGGACGTGGTTCGGATCGTCCTTCAGCGCGATCTCGTAATAGACCTTGGACGACTGGTAGTCGCCGAGCTTGCGATAGGAGTAGCCGATCAAATTGGCGACGTCGGCGACGTCGTCGCGCTCGAGCGACTTCAGCTGGCCGATCGCGCTCGTGTAGTCGTGACCGTCGTAGATCGTGGTGTAGGCGGTGCGATAGGCCGCGAGGAATTTGGGATCGCTGATGGAGGAGCTCTTCTTCTTCCCCTTCTTGGCCGAGCTGTCCGACTTCGGCGGCGGCGAGGGCTCGTCGCTGCCCGCGGCGTAGGCGCTGGTCAGCATCGGTCCGGCGGCCAACGCCATCGAGACAAGCCCCGGTACCAGAAGCATGGAAAGTTTGCGCATCTATCTTCTCCCGTATGGAACGTGGCGATCCTACACGATTGCCCAAAGACCGGAACACCCAGAGGGCAAAAACATTCCCGCTTCGCACGATCTATTCGCCCCTCCGCAGATGACAAACTTGTCATCGAGATGAACAGAAGCCTGCGACGGGCTTCAGATTGGGTTCAGTGCACGCCGCCTAGGCTCCCACCCACGATCGAAGAGTAGGCGAGAGGGCGCCGCCTCAAGATCCTTCCAAGAGGAGACCGACCATGTTGAAGACCATTTCCGCAGCCTTGCTCGCCGCTTCCGTAATCGCAGCCCCGGCCTTCGCCGCTGAAGCCGGCAAGACCACCACGACTGCGCCGGTGATCAAGGCGGACCAGAGCCAGACCAAGGTGTCGACCACCGCCGCGAAACCCGAGGCCGGCGTCAAGGCCGACACGAAGGCCGCCGACGTCAAGGCGGACGCCAAGGTGGATACCAAGTCGAAGGCGATGAACGCCAATGCCGCGGTCACGCCCGACGAGCACAAGGCCGTGCGCACGCATCGCCACCACAACAAGCATCTGTCGGCCAAGAAGTCGCTGAAGGCGCAGCCTGACGTGACCAAGCCGGCGGCCATCGACAAGCGCAGCTAACGACTGATCCGGCGCGGCGGCATCCCTGGCATTGCCCGCCGCCGCGTGCGGAATTCAGGCCCGGCCCGTCGTCTCGGCGTCAGCGCGAAAGCGCAGGCGCCGGCGGCGGGGCGGTGCGTTATTTGCGCAGCCTACGAGCAGGAGCGAATTCCCTTCGTGCAACCTTGGGGCTAGAACATCCTCCGAGTCTGATCGAGCGGAGAGCGTGGCCTGTGGGGCGGTTGGCGAAGCGTGCGGTGATCTTGGCGTTGGTTCTGGTCTTGCCGCTGGCGCTCGCGGCATGTTTCGGCAGCGACGGTGATCGTCCATCCCTGATGGAGGGGACCCAGGCGGGAGGGCCGCAGCCGTTTCCCGACAATTTTCGCAGTGACACGCTGGCCTTGATGCGCGCTTACCTCAACAATCCCGTCGGCGTGCGCGAGGCCACCATGGCCGATCCGGTGCTCCGCGAGATCGGCGGACGGCAGTTCTACGTCGCCTGCCTGCACTTCACGCCACGCGAGACCGACGGCAGCTACAAGGGCATGCGCGAACGGGCCGCCGTCTTCGTCAACGGGCGCGGCGACCGCATCGTCGATCGCGCCGGCGAGCTCTGCGCCGGTGCGGTTTACGCACCCTTTCCGGAACTGGAAAAGATGGCGCGGTAGCGCAAAGCCGGCCTTCATCGGCAGGTGCTAGGACAGGGGCCGCCGGAGCCGCTGGATCACAATTTGGCGAGCTTTGAACGGGGCTGGTTTGTCTTGCGACAGATCGTTACAGCCCGCCTTGCGCAGACGACGAAAACAGTCGGTGCAAGCAGGTGTGACGGAACAAAATCGCGTTGTTGCCACCCCGTCACAGTTACTGACGATCAACGTTCCGGCATCGCCGCGAAGCAACCTAATTCACGCCACGTTGTTTCCTGAGTGTCGAATTTGAAAGAACGGGGATGATCATGAAGACGATTTTGCTGGGCGCCGTTGCTCTGCTGGCGCTGGTTGCACCGGCCGCCGCGGCCGACATGCAGCCGCGCACCTATACCAAGGCGCCCGCCTATACGCCGCCGCAGGTGATCTACAACTGGACCGGTTTCTACATCGGCGGCCATGTCGGCGGCGCGTTCGCCGGTGACAGCAGCTTCCAGTCGAGCGACGCCCGTTTCCTGGGCGGCGTGCAGGGCGGCTTCGACTACCAGTTCGCGCCCAATTGGGTGGTGGGTATCGAAGCCCAATATTCCTGGCTGCCGACCAACAACAACGGTGTCACGTTCCCGCTGGGGACGCAGGTGACGTCCAACACCGACCAGCTCGGGTCGGTGACCGGCCGCATCGGCTACACCTGGGGACCGGCGCTGGTCTATGCCAAGGGCGGTTACGCCTGGCGTAATGGCGGCCTCGGCGTCAATGTCGCCGGCGTGGCGCAGCCCTTCACCGCCACTGGCAACAACAAGGACGGCTATACTGTCGGTGCCGGCCTCGAATACATGTTCGCACCGAGTTGGTCGGCCAAGGCCGAGTACCAGTACTACAACTTTGGCAGCACGACCTTCACCTCCGGTCCGGCCGACGTCGTCGGCGTCCGGGGCCGGGAGGACGAGCATACCGTCAAGGTCGGTGTGAACTACCGCTTCGGCTGGGGCGGGCCGGCAGCCTCGCGCTACTGACGCTCAACAGCGACCACGACCTGACAAGGGCCGGCTCACGCCGGCCTTTCGTTTGCCAGGCCCTTGTTTGCCTGCCTGTTGTTTGCTTTGCGTGAACCATCTGGCGCGTCATTTGCAAGCAAACGGTCTGGCGCGCGCGTTCTCACGCGCGTCATGGGACTGGCGTAAAGCAAAAATAATTTTTGCCGCCTACGGAACTCGCGCTCCGGAAGGCGTTATATGAGAATTACCGGGCTGGTGGGACGACGGACATGCGTATCTTTGTGTCGGCAGTAGTGCTCTCGTGCTTCATCTCCCTGCCGTGCGCTGCACAGACAATCCTCAAATCAGAGCCTCTGATGCTGGCGCCCTATGAGGTGGCCTTCGTCAAGGACGCTTCCTGCCCATCCGGCAAGGTGCTGAAGGTAACAGGGGCGATCCGCGGGCTGCACCGCCGCAAGGCCTGCGTGGTGCTGGCGGGCGAGCAGGCCTCGCTGGCGACCGCGACCCCCTGAGAGATCTCTTCCTGAGATGCCCTGGGTCGAACCTCAGGAATTCAGCGCAAGCTCCATCCTCGACTGCTGTTCGGCCTCGGCCTTGTTCCTGGCGGGGTCCTCGCCTTGGGCGGCCCGGCAGGGCTTGATCTCGTAATCATTGTCCAGGACCCGACGCGGCCCGTGGCGCTGGTCGTCGGTGCTGACATCCACGACGAGGCCGCTTTGCTGCGCGAGCTGCCACACGTCGGCCTCGCTGGGATAGGCCTTACTGATTTGGGCGTCGTTGCAGAACAGGGCGTAGGGCATTCTTCCCGCTCCCGGAAAGCGCGTTAACGGCTTCACCGGGCAAGGGGTTCCGGGGCGATCACGGGGGCGTGATCGGAGCCGCGGACCCTGAGTCTTTAACGAGTCCTGAATCCCAAAAAAAAGAATCCCTGGGACTCATTTGCCGGAATCAGCGGATGTTTTCGGCCATGACGACCGACCTCAAGACCTGCTGCGGGCACATGCTGCTGCCACTGACGCTGGGATTGCTCAGCGCCTGTGCGGCCAATCTCTGGTTGGTTTGGTCCTGGCTGTAGGTGTCTGATCGACCGTCGGCCTTAGTTTTCGGCTGGCGGACGGAGGGAGGGGTCGCGAATGGCCGCGCGGAGCCTGGTCAGGGTCGCCGCGCAATACTCCTCCCGCTCGCGCTCGAATCGCTCCTGATGCTTGCGGAAATTGGCGATGCGGGCCTGCATCTCGGAGCGGAAATCGCCGCTTGTCCGTGCTGGCGGGATCATGACGGGCGGGGCGAGCGGGACTGGCGGCGGCTTGATCTCGACCGCCACGGTCTCGACGGTGACGGTCCCCACCGGCACGTCCGGTGCAGCCGTCGGTCTCTCCGGCGGATGGAAGTCACCCTTCTTGCCGGTTACCGATTGGACGAAGGCCATTGTTTGCGCGATCAGTGCGTCGCGCTCGCTGATCCACTTCATGGTCCACCTCTGTTGGAGCTATTCCAGCAAAGCTGGCCGGCCGAATCAAGGAGGTGTCCGGCTGGGGATTGCATATTTTTCCCGCTCGCCCGACAGTGGGGAATGGACGTCAATTTAGACGAGTCGGACGAAGCGCAGGGCCTGAGGCTCGTCCGTGCGTTCTTGTCGCTGCCGCCCGACAAGCGGGCGGAGGTGATCGCGTTCGTGGAGGAATTGGCGCGGGCCCAAGGCCGGCCCGAGGCAGGCACAGAGGCATCGCCGACGTGAGCGCTATCGCTCGCGCGGGTTAATGTTGGGCTCGAACGGCGCCCCCACCACCCGGACTGGTGTCGGAGCCGTAACGTCGATCGCCGCGCGTTCGGCGACCTGCGTTGCCGGAGCCGGCGCTGGTGCCAGCTCGAACAGCGCAACGGTGCCGGCCACCGCGACACAGCACAGCGTCACCGTCGCCAGCAGAAACATGTTTCGGTTTTCTTCCTTGATCCGCATGGGCCGACAACGACTGACGTCAGCGACCGGTTCCGGCCGGTCATGTCCGGATCACGCCCCCAAAACAGGCAGAAGCTTACACGAGGCTTACGCCGACCCCCCGAATAGTTATTTTTCCGTAAGACTACTCGGGGGATTTGGCATCAAATCTTAACGTCCGCCGGTTCCAATGCCCGTTGCTGGGATTATGCGTCGGCAGAAGCATTGGGGCGGCTGTTATGAGCTTTTTGAACAATCTGAAAATCGTGTGGAAGGTCGCACTGATCGTGGCGGTGATGGGATGCGCGATGCTTGCCGTTGCCGGCTTCGCCGCGCGTGAACTTTCGGCGACCGTCGACGGATTTGCCGAACTCTCCGCCGCGCAATCCTCGGCGCTCAACCTGACGCGGGCCCAGCGCCGCGCCGAGACCTATCATGCCGCGCTCTATGCGGTCTTCACCGAGGCGACGGAGGCGGGCAACGCTGGCCGTCTCAAGATCGCGAACCAGAACCGCACCGAAATCAGTCAGTACCTCGATGCGGCCGTGCAGGACGACCCGTCGCGCGCCAGCCAGGTCAAGAGCATCGGGGACCAGCTGAAGGCCGCGTTCGCCAGCTGCGATCCGGTACTTCAGGCCGGTGCGCAGGCAAGCAGCGTGGAGGAGAATGCCAAGGCCGCCGAACGTGCGCACAAGGAGTGCGATCCGGTGCTGGACGCGGCCCTCGCACGCATCGTCCAGTTCGTGACCGAGTCCGCACAGGCGGTCAGCACCCGCAAGGAAGCCATCAACCGCGACGCCAGATCCGCGACCTGGACCGTGATCGGAGTCAGCGCCGGCGGCCTGATCGTCGGCATCGCGATCGCGCTGTTCATCGGCCTCAATGCGATGTCCCGGCCGATCGCCCGGCTCAAGCTCGCCATGGAGGGTCTCGCCCGCAACGATCTCAAGACCGAGGTGCCCGAGAAGGACCGGAGCGACGAGATCGGCGACATGGCCAGGACCGTCGAAGTCTTCAAGACCAACGCGCTCGAGGTCGAACGTCTCAAGGCTGCGCAGCTCGAGATCGAGAAGCAGGCTGCCGAGCAGCGCCGCCGTGACATGGTCAACCTGGCCGACGGCTTCGAACGCGCGGTCGGCGAGATCATCGAGACGGTGGGCTCGGCGTCCACCGAGCTCGAAGCGTCGTCCTCGACGCTGGCCACCACCGCGCACCGCGCGCAGGAGCTGACCTCGGTGGTCGCGGTCGCTTCGGGTGAAGCCACGGGCAACGTGCAGTCGGTTGCGACCGCCACGGAGGAGCTGTCGTCCTCGGTCAACGAGATCAGCCGGCAGGTGCAGGAATCCGCGCGGATGGCGGGCGAGGCCGTCACCCAGGCGCGCACCACGACCGAGCGGGTCAGCGAGCTCTCGATCGCGGCCACGCGGATCGGCGATGTCGTCGAGCTGATCAACACCATTGCCGGCCAGACCAACCTGCTGGCGCTGAACGCCACGATCGAGGCGGCACGCGCCGGCGAGGCCGGCCGCGGCTTCGCGGTCGTCGCCTCCGAGGTGAAGACGCTGGCCGAGCAGACCGCGAAGGCGACCGGCGAGATCAGCCAGCAGATTTCCGGCATCCAGACCGCGACCCAGGAATCCGTCAACGCGATCCGCGACATCTCCGCGACGATCGAGCGGCTATCGGAGGTGTCGTCCACCATTGCCGCGGCCGTCGAGGAGCAGGGCGCCGCGACCCAGGAGATCTCGCGCAACGTGCAGCAGGCCGCTCACGGCACCCAGCAGGTCTCCACCAACATCACCGACGTGCAGCGCGGCGCCGCCGAGACCGGCTCGGCGTCCTCGCAGGTGCTTTCGACCGCCAAGATGCTGGCGACCGACAGCAACCGGCTGAAGGACGAAGTCGGAAAATTCTTGCGGACCGTGCGCGCGGCGTAAGTGTGTGCGGCGGCACTCGTCCGCCGCGCTCACCGCGCCTAATGCGGAAGCAAGAGGCCGAGCGCGAACACCAACAGCATGGCCGTCATGACGACGGCCGTCACGGCGCCGGCAACGATTTTGGCCTTCTCTTTGCTGGTGGTCGAGCGCATGCGGGCTGCATGCTACCTCATGTTGAACTTCGGTCCAATCTGCGGTCAGGAGCCATCTTCGTGACCCGCCTCGGTCAGGCGGCGAGTCTTCGCTGGAAGAACCGTGTGACGCGATCGATCGCATCGGATGTCATCGGGTCGGTGTCGGAGAAATCAAAGCCGTGGGCTTTGCCTGGATAGGGCACGAATTCGGCCTCGGCGCCGACCGACTTGCCGAGCTCGACCAGTTGCCGTCCCTTCGCGACCGGCACGTTCCTGTCCGCCTCGCCATGCAATGCGATCAGGGGCGGCAGGTGCTTGACCTTGGCGGCCATAGCGTCGGGCATGCCGCCATAGAGCACCGCGAGCGCGGCGATACGCGTGTCCCGCGCGGCGGTGTCGGCGGCGACGTAGCCGCCCAGCGAGAAGCCGAGCAGGCCGATGCGCCCGGAACTGTCGGACCGGCCCAGGATGGCCGTCACGGTGGCGGAGACCGTGTTGGCCCAATCGTCGAACCGCGTCGTGTCATAGGCATCGCGGCTCTCATGCGTGCTGGACTTCGGCGTCAGCGCGGCCGTATCGGCCGGTGTCATATAGCGGAGAAAATAGACGTCGATGCCCTTGGCGGACAGCGCATCGGCATATCGTTCGTAGGCGCGGAGCCTAAGCTCGATGCCGCGGGACCCGTGCAGCATGATCACGGCAGGGCGCTTCCCGGCCACCGTCGCCGCGTAACGTGATACGGGCAGGCTGTCATTGCCGGAGGTGACGCTGAACTGTTCGCCTGGTGCACCGTGTGCAGGGATAGACGTCAGCAGCGCGGCGATGCCGGTCATGGCCGTTCGTCGGGTAATCATCAGCGAACTCGCGCCAGGGAGATTTCGGAGGCGACGCGTCGGCTGTATAGTGTGCTTGCGACGGAATCTTGACGCGAGTCCCGCCCGATGATCACCAATCGTCCACCCGTGCTCGCCCATGAGCGCTTCGTTGCGGACCGCGATAACTTTGACGGCCTCGATCTCGCCGCGCGGTTCGAGCGGATCGAGCGGATCAACCTGTGGGGCGCGGCCACATCCGTCTCGGGCCTCGGCTCGGAGGACCCGGCGACCGCCGCGATCCGGGAGGAGCTTCCTCCCCTGCTGCAACGGCTCGGCGCGCGCTCGCTGCTCGATGCTCCCTGCGGCGATGCCGGCTGGATCGGCCGCATCAAGCTCGACCTCGACTACACCGGCATCGACATCGTGCCGTCGCTGATCGAGACCAATCGCCGGCGCGTGGCCGGCGGCGAGTTGTCCGGCCGGTTTCTCGTTGCCGACATCACGCGCGATGCGCTGCCGCGCGCGGATGTCATCCTGTGCCGGGACTGCCTGGTTCATTTGAGCTTCGACAACATCGCCCGCGCCGTGGCCCGCTTTGCCGAAAGCGGCGCGGGCTTCCTGCTGGTCACGACATTTCCAGAATGGGATGCAAATCGCGATTGCGCGGATGGCGATTGGCGCGCGCTGAACATGGAGAAGGCACCATTCTACTGGCCGTCGCCGCGCGCGCTGATCAACGAGCGTTGCGAGGAGGGCAGCGGCGGCTGGCGCGACAAGAGCCTTGCCCTATGGCGTCTGGATGAACTGCCCGATCGTATCCGCATGGCCACGGCGACGTGACGGACGCAGGCGGAACTCCATTGCGTCCGCGATCGCAATGGCGATACACTTCAGGTTGTGTGACGCGATCTTTGGGTCGCGTGTCGACGATGCCGGAGAACGCCATGAGGCCGAGTTTTGCCGTAGCGGCTCTGTTGATCTGGTGCTCCACGCCGGCACTGGCGCAGCAGGACGGCGCCGCGCTCTACACAGCGCATTGCGCGCAATGTCACGATGCCGGCGATGCCCAGAGCCGCGCGCCCGCGCGCGGCGCCATGCAGGCGATGTCGTTCGATCACGTGCTGGGGACGCTGACCTCCGGCAGCATGGCCGCGATGGCGAAGGAGCGCAGCGACGACGAGCGTCGCGCGATTGCCGCTTTCGTCACCGGCAAGGCCGCGATCAACAGCGCGTCCGACGGGCAGGGCCGCTGCACGCAGCAGCTCAGCGGCTTTCCGCAACCGCTCGACGGTCCACGCTGGAACGGGTGGGGCGTCGATCTTAACAACAGCCGCTTCCAGCCGGCCGACATGGCGGGGCTGACCGCGGCGCAGGTGCCGCGCCTGCGGCTGAAATGGGCCTACGCGTTTCCCGGCGCCTCGGTATCCTTTGCGCCGCCGACGATCATGGGCGGCCTGCTGTTCATCGGCGGCACTGACCGCAAGGTGCACGCGCTCGACGCGCGAACCGGCTGCACGCTGTGGACGTTCGCGATCGATGCGGCGGTGCGCGCCGCGATCACGGTCGCGCCGCTTCCCGGCTCCGATCAGTTCGCGATCTTCTTCGGCGATTTGCGTGCCAACGCCTATGCTGTGAACGCGCTGACGGGGGCGCTGATCTGGAAGACGAAGGTCGAGGAGCATCCGGCCGCGCGCATCACCGGCGCGCCGGTGCTGCATTCCGGCGTGCTCTACGTGCCGGTGTCCTCGCTCGAGGAAGCCGCCGGCTCGCAACCCTCTTACGAATGCTGCACCTTCCGCGGCAGCGTGGTGGCGCTGGAGGCCGCGACCGGCAAGCCGGTCTGGCAAGCCTATACGATCCCGGAAGTGCCGCATCCGACCGACAAGAACGCGAAGGGCGTGCAGCTGTTCGGCCCGTCCGGTGCCGCGATCTGGTCGGCGCCGACGATCGATGTGAAGCGCGGCGCGATCTATGTCGCGACCAGCAATTCCTATTCGAATCCGCCGTCCGCGACGAGTGACGCGATTCTCGCCTTCGACCTTGCGACAGGAAAGCTGCTCTGGAGCCGGCAGGCCACGCCGAAGGACGCTTATGTCGTGGCATGCTACGGCGTGGACAAGACCAATTGTCCCGAGGATCACGGACCCGACCACGATTTCGGCCAGTCGCCGATCCTGGTGACCCTGCGCGACGGCAGGCGCGTTCTTGCCATTGCACAGAAATCCGGCGTCGTGCACGCGCTCGATCCCGACGACGGCGGCAAGATCCTGTGGCAGACGCGGATCGGGAAGGGCGGTGCGCTCGGCGGCAGCGAATGGGGCTCGGCGGCCGATCAGGATCGCATCTATGTCGCGAACTCCGACGTGCGTTTCCTGCGTGACGGCACCAGGCGTCTCGACTCCACGCAAGGCGGCGGCCTGTTCGGGCTCGACCTCGCCAGCGGGACAGTCGTGATGGAGGTGCCTCCGGTCGCCTGTGGCGATCGACTCCAATGCAGCCCCGCGCTTTCGGCGGCGGTGAGCCTGATCCCCGGCGTCGTGTTCTCCGGCGGCGTCAGCGGCTTCCTGCGGGCCTATGCCAGCGACGGCAAGCTGCTCTGGGAGTTCGACACCGCGCAGGATTACAAGGCCGTCAACGGGGTCCCGGCCCATGGCGGCGCGATCGACGGTCCCGGACCGGTCATCGCCGGCGGCATGCTCTACACCAATTCCGGCTACGGCCAATGGAGCGGCGTCGCCGGCAACGTGCTGCTGGCGTTCGAGGTAGGCACGGAGTGAGCGCGAGGCAGGGAGGCGCGATGATCGATGCCCGATGCAGTTGTGGCGCCGTTGCATTGTCGCTCGCGGGGCCATCCCGCGCGGTCGTTGCTTGTCACTGCATGGACTGCCAGCGCCGAACCGGTGCGCCCTTCGGCGTCGGTGCCTTCTACGCGGCTGAGGCCGTCACGATCTCGGGGACCTCAAGCGAATACGTTCGCAAGGCCGCGAGCGGCGGTAACGTCCGCAGCTATTTTTGCACCCATTGCGGTTCGACGGTCTACTGGAAGGCGGACAACCTGCCAGGGATGATCGGCGTCGCCGTCGGCGCGATGGCGGACCCGAATTTCCCGGCTCCGCCAAGATCGGTTTTCGAGCAGTCGAAACATGGCTGGGTCGAAATCAACGGTGCAGAGCACTTCCAGCAAAGCAGTGCGACGAAGAATGCAAGCTGAGGTTTCCGCCTCAAGCGCTGGTGCCGGCTGAGGGGATTGAACCCCCGACCTTCGAGGCGATCTACGAAGCTTGACCACAGCGCTGGGCAGGTGGTGCGCGTTCCCGTTCGCTGCGGGAACGCTAGGTTCTTAGTTCCGGTTCCGCAATGAAGCTCAGCTTAGATTGCCACATAAGTCACCTTGCCGCGCGGTGAAAAACCGCGCGACGATGAGTAGCATTGCTTTTTTGATCGCCCGGTTCGTTCTTCTTGGAGAGCAAATCTTGTCGATCGTGGGTGCGCTCTCGCGAGAGGCCAGCACATGATTGAGCTTTGGAACAAGTGGTACGGGACCTTGGCCTCTGTCGAGGCGCTGGCAGCCGTCGTCGTTATTGCCGTGGTGACCGCTGGCATTCTTACGCTAATTGAGAGTCAGCGTCATAGGACAAAACATTGATGGGGAGACGTCGGAAAACGATCAGCTAGACCAGAGTAGTTCAGCAGGTGAGTGGCGCTAAAAAAGTGCTGCTACGCAGGAGGATCAAATGATCCTTTCTCGTGCAAGTTGGACAAACAGGAATGCTTCTTGGCGGCAAGCATTTTGCACATGCGCGGTGTTGAGCATACTGGTCGCAGCTCCTGCATTCTTGATGATACTCCTGCTGGATTCCCAGCTCGTCTTACCAGCGCTCAGTATTCTATTTTTCTCAGACGCGATGATCACTGCGGTCTTGGCTTGGGCAAAGTCGGGAAATGCGACATTAGAAAATGTAACGCTATGGGATGTTGCCGGGGCATTGACCATGTTGGGTTGTGCCGCAGCGATTCTTGGCGAACCAGATCAAGTGGCACTTCTTTTCGAGCAACCGGTCAGACTACATTCGGACGCGGCTCTAGGCGATAGCCCCTGATAATCGGCGGCGTTAGGACCCCCGTTTCTTGGCGGCAGGTATAACCGATCCGATAGACGTATGCGATCTCGCTTGCAGCTGCCCATTCCCCTGCGGCGGGGACATGACCCGTGCCTGATCATTTCGATACAGATGTCCTTAGCGTATTCTTGCAGATCGTTCTGATCGACCTGGTGCTCGCTGGCGATAACGCCATCGTCATCGGTCTTGCTTCAGCCGGACTTCCTGAGGCGCAACGAGGCAAGGCGATTTTGATCGGTATTGTTGCCGCGACGATACTGCGCGTCTTACTCGCCGGGTTGGCGACGCAAATCCTCCAGATCGTCGGCCTCTTGCTCGCCGGCGGGATCCTGTTGTTGTGGGTATGCTGGAAAATGTGGCGAGAGTTGCGCACATCCTCCACAGAGCCAACAGGTGCGATGGACACCGCTGGAGCAATTGCAGGCAGCAAAGCTCGCAAAACACTTGCTCAAGCGAGTTGGCAGATTGTCGTGGCCGACGTTTCCATGTCTCTCGACAACGTTCTGGCCGTGGCAGGGGCAGCACGCGAGCATCCGATGATCTTGATTTTCGGCCTGGGGCTTTCCATCGCGATGATGGGCGTGGCCGCTTCTTTCATTGCACGCCTTCTGCAAACTCATCGATGGATTGCTTACGTCGGTCTAGCCGTCATCCTTTATGTGGCGGGTGACATGGTCTTTCGCGGGACGTTGGATGTCATCAACGTTGCGTCGATATGAGATGCTGTTTCACCCGAGGTATCCTAAGTCGTCAGGCAGAATTCGAACGCGGTACGCATAGGCCGCAGATGGGGCGTGAAGCCCGCAGAGGAAAGGGCCGCCTTTGTGGGGCGGCCCTGTCCAAAGTCTATCGACGCCGGTCAAAAAAAATTAGGTTAGAGCAAAGCCAGCCCCGGGAATGAAAACAACTAAGGATACAAACGCCGCGCCCGGTTGAGGGACATCGAAATAAAACAAGCTAAGCGCTGGTGCCGGCTGAGGGGATTGAACCCCCGACCTTCGGTTTACAAAACCGCTGCTCTACCGCTGAGCTAAGCCGGCAAAACCAAACAATTATAAGCAGTTAACGAGAAGAAACTTGTCCGGTCGGCACGCTGGGGTGCACGGTCGGGCAGCGTTTGCGTCGATATAGCCGCAGTCGGGGTGTAGGTCTAGTCTGACTGGCTTGCGCTCTTGTCCGCACCGCCGCCTGGCAGAAAATGTGTAGAGCCGGAAATCGCTTTGTGAAGCCAGACGCCCCGTTTCAAGGACGTACGGGCGAAGGATGTCAGACCAAAAGAGCGGATGATCGTCGACGCAACCGTCAACCGATTCCTGGAAGACTAAAGCTGACAAAACGAATGGTGCTCCAAAGCTGTCAAAGCCTTGCGCGGTCTCGGAACCAAATACGTTCCTTTGGAGTGAGGACGAGACATGAAACGCTTTCTCGCCATCGCCGCTGCGCTCGCAGCCGCCGACGCTCACGCGGCGCCTCTAGACGATGCAATCAACTGCGCCAATTACGCGACTATTGATGCCGTCTGTCGTGAGCAAAAAGACCCAAGCGACCCTTTGCTCGGCAAACTCAAGACTGCAGCAGGCGTGTTGCACGGTCGCAGCATTCGCATAGGTGCGCAGGCGGGCGTTTCCAAAGATGCGGTTGGAGCCTTGGCTACGGTCGCCAACGACAAGATGACAAACGAGATGTCGCGCAAGTGCGACAACATCAAAGTGTTGCGTGATCAATTCGAGGGCACTTGCCGCCCGGTGATGGATCAAGCGTATAAAGATACGCTCATGATGATAGACGAGATCATGAAGGGAAAGGGTCGCTAAGATGATAGCGAACGCGCCCCGCGAAAGCATTAGCGACCGTTTTCCTCCATCGTCTGCGCCTGCGTATTGCAGGGCAAAGCGAGAATGGTGACGGAGGTGAGGGCAAACTTCATGGCTTCATACCCTCTTCGATCATGCGCAGCGTCTTGGGAGCGCCAGCGCACCACTTGGCCATCGCAGCCTTGTCGCCGTTCCACGACCCGATGATAGCGGCGCTGCCGATGGCGGCGGTGCCGGGTAGTCGTTTCATGTGTCACCTCATATCCGCGAAGTGAACTTTTTCGGCATTCCATGCTTCCAGGGGTGGGTTTCGCCGACATGAAACAGGCGGCCCGTAGGGCCGCCTGAAACCATTCAACCCGATGGAAGAGGGCCTTACTGGCAGATGTGCTGGAGGCCGTCCGCTCCCTTGTACCAGGTCCCGGGCCGGCAAACGATGCCGTTGCGGGCCGCATAGGTATCCCAATTGCCGTACCAGCCCATTTCGCTGCGGCCGCCGGCATACCCACCGGAAGTGTCATAGGCGTAGGAATTGTCCCAGCCGCGGAACGGCGCGGATGCAACGGCTGCCGCGGTGCCGACGGCGGCGCCAGTAACGGCGCCCGCGGTGTCGACCGGCCAAAAGCCCGATCGAGTTCCGTCATCCGGATTCACTTGGCCGCGGGCCATGTGCCGGCGCCGAGAGGCGCGATCGGTGGTGGGATTGCCGGGGGTGAGATTCTGGCAATTGGGATCCTGGAAGAGCCCCGTGCAGCGGCCCGAATTGTCGACTGTGGTTTGCGCGAAGGCCGGTGTTGCCAGCGTGGACGCGACGATCGCGGCCAAGCCAAGACGCTTCAGGCTCGTCATGGCATTTGCTCCATGTTGTTGAGACCTGTGCTAAGCGCGCCATTCGGCAGTCGTTCCGCGGATTCTCGCATGTGGGGTCACATCGACGTGAGCCCGCGGAGGATGTGCGGTTTGTGTCACGCAACCTCGTGCGATCCAGCATGTGCGGCGGGTTTGTGTCCCGTTAACGCTTCGCTAGCGCAGCTTGCGGCATTTGAGCCGCTATCGACCCTTGCACGTTAGGCTTACCGGAAATTGGTGAGCGGGCCTTAACCCTCTCCGCGTGGCGATCGGATAGGTTGAGCGTCGGATAAACCGGGATCCTTCCATGCGCGCTCTCGCGCTCGCCGCCTTTCTGATCGGATTGCCCGCGACGGCGTTTGCCGGCGGCGGCTTCGATATCGTCGTTCCTGGCCGCCCGGGCGTGCCCATCATCATCGACAACATCGACGCGTCCTACAGCGTGGTCGAGGGTGTCTGGGGTCTCGGCAAGAACGTCCAGGTGCAGCCGACCATCTATGGCGGGCGCTACATCGCGGAGCGGCAGCCCGAGGACGTCGGCCATTATTATCCGACCATGGGCTTGCGGCCCGGCTACGGCCGGCTCGAGGTCGAGCCGCCCGCCAACCGCAAATTGCCCAGGCCCGCCGAGAGCTATTACCAGAGCTGGGGTGTGCAATCGGCGCCGCTGCCGCCGCAGATGGACGTGCCCGTCAATCCGCCGCCGGTGATCTTTGCGCCTGAGATCAACGACCGTCCGCGGCGTCCTCGGCCGCGGCCGCATGCACAGGCGCCCGGAAGGCCGCCAACTTAAGAAACGTCAAAAATTCAAGAAAAAATCCAAGATACGAAAATCAACAGGAGAGAGTAATGCGTCAGATGATTTCGGGACTGGTTGCGGCGGCTGCCGTGATGTTCGTCGCCACCGCGCCCGCCGCGGCTTGCGGCTTCAGCACGTGCGCACCGGTTGCGCCGGTCTATAGCGGCTGCAACACGGGTTGCGGTAGCTGGGGCTATGGCCCGGGTTATGGCGGATGGGGCTTTGAGCACCTCGCCGAGCCAGCCACGCAGTATTACTACGTCAACCAGGGCCCGACCTACACCGGACCGGGCGCATTCGCGCCGTACCCGACCTATCGTGAGGACGCAGTCGTCGCGCCCGCCAACTACGGCTACGGCCGTGGTTATGGCTACGGCAACGGCTATGGCTATCGTGCCGCCGCGGTCGAAGCCCCGGCCGCCTATCCCTATCAGCGCCCGTACTACCGTCCGTATCGCTACGGCTATGGCCCGCGCTACGGCTATCTGCCGCGCGTGCATTACGGCTACGGTCCCCGCTACGGCTACGCCCGTCGCGCCGCGCCGTACTATTACGGCGGCCACCGCGTGCTGCGCCGCTATTACTGATCGTTTGATCGGTTGAATTGAGAAACGCCCGCCCGCGCGATGCGGACGGGCGTTTTGTTTTTTGGATTCTTAGTTTGACGCGTTTTCTTGACGCGAACCGGTATCCAATTCGCTCGAAAACGCCCTACCGCTTCATCAGCCCGAGACGGCTCGCGCCGACATAGAGCGAGAGCACGGCGGCGTTGGAGACGTTGAGGCTCTTGATCTCGCCGGGCATGTCGAGCCGCGCCACGACGCTGCATGTCTCGCGGGTCAATTGCCGCAGGCCCTTGCCTTCGGCACCAAGCACCAGCGCGAGCGGCTCGCGCAGCGTGACGTTCGAGAGGTCCTCGCTGCCTTCGCTGTCCAGCCCAACGGTCTGGAAGCCGCGCTCGTTCAGCGCGGTGAGTGCGCGGGCGAGGTTCTGCACGGTCACCATTGGCACGAGCTCGAGAGCACCGGAGGCGGCCTTGGCCAGCACGCCGGTTGCCTCGGGGCTGTGGCGCGCCGTGGTGACGATCGCCTTCACCGCGAACGCCGCTGCGGAGCGCAGGATGGCGCCGACATTGTGCGGATCGGTGATCTGGTCGAGCACCAGCACCATGCCTTCCTGGTCCAGGGTCTCGATGTCGGGCGAGGGCAGGGCGTCGGCCTCGGCCAGCAGGCCCTGGTGCACGGCGTCGGGCGACAGCAGGCGGTCGATCTCCTGGGGCCGGACGATCTCGGGCGCGACGCGGGTCGCGATGTTCTCGTCCGCAAGCCGCTTTGCGGCGTTCTCGGTCAGCGTCAGCTTGCGGATCTGCCGCTGAGGGTTGGCCAGCGCCATGGTCACGGTGTGCCAGCCATAGAGGATGACCGGTCCGTCGGACTGCGAATCGCGGTCGCGCCAAGCCGGCCGGCCGGCTGATTTTCCGGGCCTGTTGAAGGGCTTAGCCCCGCCGCGGGGGCCCCTTGGGGTGAATTTTCGATCCTTCATGGGCTCGCTTGTGTCACGGGTCCCGGAATATGGCAATTTGGGTGGCTTCGGGGGCGATTTTAGCTGTTCGCCTCGGTTGACTTTGCCCCACCGCATCGCCCATAAACGCGCCCGGTCGCGCCCCCATCCGGGCTGTCGCGGCCTTCACGTTCCATGGCCGTATTCGGTCGCCGGCAAGGTCCGGCCCGATTGTGCTGCCGTCGAGCGGGGGAGTGTCCCGAGTGGCAAAGGGAGCTGACTGTAAATCAGCCGCCTCATGGCTTCGCAGGTTCGAGTCCTGCCTCCCCCACCAGCCTTCGCTCGCTTCGCGAGCTACGGCTGGGCAAGCCTGACCAAATCACCGTCACGCGAAGCTAGCGAAGGCTGTCACGCCGTAGCCCGGAGGGCGCAGGCGGACTGGTCCAGAGCGTAAGTCACCCCATCATCTCCCTGACCAGCGGCACCACTTTCCGCCCGTAAAGCTCGATGCTCTTCATCAGCTTCTCGTGCGGCAAAGGCCCCGCCGAGTATTTCAGCTGGAAGCGCGAGATACGAAGCGCCTTTGCGGTCTTGGCGATCTTGCGCGCGACGGTTTCCGGCGAGCCGACATAGAGCGAGCCGTGCTCGGCCTCATTGACGAACTCGTCGCGGCCCATCGGCGGCCAGCCGCGCTCCTTGCCGATCCGGTCGCGCATCGCCTTGTAGTCGGGCCACAGCTCTTCGCGCGCCTGCTCATCCGTCTCGGCGACGTAGCCAGGCGAGTGGACGCCGATCGGCTGCGCCGGGCGGCCGAACTCCTTGAAGGCGCGATGATAGAGATCGACGTAGGGCGCAAAGCGCGCGGGATCGCCGCCGATGATCGCGAGCATCAGGGGCAGGTCGTAATGCGCGGCGCGCACCACCGATTGCGGGCTGCCGCCGACGCCGATCCAGGTCTTGAGCCGGCCGTTCTCGACCGGCGGATAGACCAGTTGATCTTTCAGCGGCGGACGCAGCTTGCCTTCCCAGGTCACCGGCTGCTGCGACAAGAGTGCCGTGAACAGGTCGAGCTTCTCCTCGAACAGCGCCTCGTAAGCGCGCAGGTCGAAGCCGAACAGCGGAAAGGACTCGGTGAAGGAGCCGCGGCCGAGGATGACCTCGGCGCGGCCGTTGGAGAGCGCATCGAGCGTGGCAAAGCGCTGGAACACGCGAATCGGATCGTCCGAGCTCAGCACCGTCACGGCCGAGCCGAGATGGATGCGCTTGGTGCGCGACGCGATCGCGGCCAGCACGGTCTCGGGCGAGGAGATCGCAAAATCAGATCGGTGATGCTCGCCGAGGCCGATGAAGTCGATGCCGAGCTCGTCGGCCAGCACCGCCTCGTCGACGACGTTGCGGATCACCTGCGCATGCGCGAGCGTCTTGCCTGTGCCGTCCCTGGTGACGTCGCCAAAGGTATCCAGTCCGAATTCGAGCGGTGCGGTCATCGATCAGGTCTCTGTGGGGAGGATCGACGACATCTAGTGGATGGCCGCCGGGTCACAAGGCGGGTTTCGGAAATGCTCGGTTTCCGTTTGGTAGACCCTTGCTCTCTGCGCGGTCACGAGGCGGCAGATGTCGTTGCCGCCTCGCGCTCATGACAGTCAGAGCGGATCGCGGATCAGCGGCGAGGTCGAGCAGTGGATGCCGCCGCCGCCGAGCGCGACCTTGTCGTAAGCCACAACGCGCGTGGTGATGCCGGCCTTGGCGAATTTCTCCATGGTCCGCGGCGAAATGCCTTCGGGCACGATGACATGGCCCGGGCGTACGGCGAGACAATTGATCACCCAGTTCTGGTCATCGGGACAGACCTCGATCTGGCGAATCCCGAGTTCCTTCAATTTTTCAAGGAACCAGAACGGCAGCAACGTCGGGTTCACGAAGGCGGTATCGCGGTCGATCATCACGAAGATGCCGTCGATGTGCAGCCGATAGCCGGTCAGCTGGACGCGCAGCAGCTCCACGCCCTGCGTGCGCAACACTTCCTCGAGCTGGCGCGCGCCCTCCTCGTCGACGCGGCTCGACAGCCCCACGACCGCGACCTTGGGCGTGATGAAGGCGAAGCTGCCACCCTCCATGAGTCCCGTGCCGGAGATCGTCCTGAGGATCGGCATCCCGAGCTTGGCCAGGGTACGGCTGACCGGCAGCTCTTCCCCGCGTCTGATCGGGGGGCCGAGGCGGGTGACGATGGCGCCGCCGTCGACGGCAATCACGCTGTCGCGCGTGTAGACGGTCTTCATCTTGCCCGGCGCGCATTGATCGACATAGACGACCTGCGCACCTTCCTCGCGTAACGCCTGAGCGAGCGCGTCATGCTGGCTCTGCTGTGCGGCCAGATCCGGGATCACGTCACCGCGCCAGTACCAGCCTTGCTCGGGGTCGCCGAAGGCGCCGATCTCGGGCAGGCGCTTGTTCGCGTCAACGATATTCAACTCGGCGCCGGGGCGATGCATGAGCACCATCCGGATCTGGCCGACGTCGTTGTTGCAGCCCCAGCGGCGCCCCCAAACGCCGACCTGCTCCGATTCCGTCTCGAAGGCCGGTTCGGCGCGCGACGGAAACGCTTTGATAAGCATATTGTAGCGAAATTCTGGCTCGGAAATGATCGACATGAGGGTCTCCTGCGGGAAGTGGTTGGGGTGGCGCATGCGGGCTCAACGCGAGCGGTACGCCCGGACGGCGATATCGATGAAGAGAAGACTGACCGTGATCAGGATGAGCACGGCGGCGACTGCGGCCATGGTGGGATCGAGTTGTTCGTTGATGCCGTCCCACATCCGCCGCGGAAGCGTGAAAACCCCGCGGCCGGCAATGAACAGCACGATCACCAGCTCATCCCAACTGTGGATGAAGGCGAAGATCACGCCGGAGATGATGCCCGGCAGAATGTTCGGGATGATGACCATGCGCAGCGTCTGGCCAATGCTGGCGCCGAGGTTGAGGGCCGCCTGTTCGAGCCTGGGGTCGAAGCCGGCGAGTGCCGTCGAGACGGTGATGATCACATAGGGCATGCCGGTCACCGCATGGGCGATGATCACGCCGGTGTAGGTATCGATCAGCCTGAGGTCCACCCAGACCTGATAGATGCCGAGCGCGTAGACGATGGTCGGCACCATGATCGGCATCAGCATGACGAGGCGGACGATATTGCTGGCACGGTTGCCGAGACGCCAGCATCCGATAGCGCAGAGCGTTCCGGCGACCGTCGCGATGATCGTCGAGCAGATCGCGATGACGAGGCTGTGCAGGATGCTCGTCAGCCAGGCCTGGCTGGTCAGCAGGTTGCGATAATATTGCAGCGAGACGCCGTCGCGAGGCAGCGACAGATAGGGGCGATCGGTCAGCGACACCGCGAAGACGATCGTGATGGGCAGGACGAGAAAGCAGATAATCGCCCATGCGATCGAGCGCGTCATGGGCGAGGAGCCTTCGAATGCGGTGCTGCTGGTGCTCATATGGACCCGAACAGCTTGCGCAGATCGACGACGCGGGCGAGCGCGACAAGCAGCCCGCCGATGATGATGAGCAGGGTGCCGGCCAGCATGCTGCCGACGCCCCAGCGGACGATCTCGAGAATCTGGACCTTGATATATTCGGCGATCATCAGAGTCTTGCCGCCGCCGAGAATGGCCGGGGTCACGAAGAAGCCGAGGGAAAAGATGAACACGAGGATACTGGCGCCGACGACTCCGGGCATCGACAATGGCAGGAACACCTGGCGGAACGCGACAGCGCGGCTGGCGCCGAGGCCCCGGGCTGCGGCAACGCATCGCTGATCGATGTCGCGCATGTTGGCGTAGATGGGCAGGATTCCGAACGGCAGCATGTAGTGGACCATGCCGATCAGCACACCGGTCTCGTTCCAGATCAGGCTGAGCGGAGCGTCGACCAGTCCACTTGAGATCAGGATGTTGTTGATGAGACCCTCGCGCCGCAGCAGCACAAACCAGGCGAAGGCGCGCACCAGGACAGAGATCCACAGCGGCACGAGAACGCCGAGGAACATCCAGCGGCGGACCCGCTCGCTCGTATGGACCAGCGCGTAGGATACGATGTAGGCGAGCACGAGCGTGATCAGCGTGCTGATGACGCTGATGCGCGCCGTCGTCGCCAGCATGCGCTGGATCGACGCGCTGGTCGCAAGCATGGCGTAGTTGTCGAGGCCCGGCTGCGGCTCGGTGACGCTCAACCAGAGCACCTTCGAGATCGGGTAGATATAACAAACGATCATCAGCGCCAGGGCCGGCAGGATCAGCAGCCAGTAGCGCGCGGTTACGCCGAAGCCCGGACGGGACGGCGAGGGCGTCAGCTGATCTGCAGGAGAGCTCATCGATATCGGACCCGGGCGCTCGGGGCTTTGCGCGGTGTTGGCGAGGTTTTGGCAGCGCGGCGCCGAGGAGCGCCACGCCGCCGGTAACGGACGTCAGGAGGAGATGAAATCCAGATAGGCCTGGAAGGTCTTGGAATGGTTTTCGATGTACCAAGCCGCGTTGATCCTGGCCTGAACCGCTGCGTTTGCAGGATCGGCCGGATTGGTCGCGCGCAGCGCTTCCGGCACCATGGACTGGGCCGCCGGGTTGGAGGGACCGTTGCCCATCGCGGTCAGAAGTTTCACCTGCCCCTCCGGCTGCTGCATGGAGGCGATGGCGCGGAAGGCCTCGGCGCCGGCCGGATTGTTCTTCGGCACGACCCACAAGCCGGGCTGCAGAAGACCGTCCTTGAAGGTGTAGGCGATGCGGTTATTGGTCTCGGCCTTGAGGACGTTGGCGCGGGTGTGCCACAACAGGCCCATGACGCATTCGCCGTCCCGCATCAGGCTCTGGCTTTCGGCGCCGCTGTTCCAGTAGAGCACATCCTTCTTGATGGTGCCGAGCTTGGCGAAGGCGCGCTTGACGTCGAGCGGATAGAGCTGGTCGAGCGGGACACCGTCGGCGATCAGGCACAGCTCGAGCATGGCCTGGGAATCCTTGCGGACCATGCGGCGGCCGGGATATTTCTTCAGGTCGAAGAAGTCTGCGAGGGTCGGCGTCTCCTTGACCTTGGCCGTGTCCCAGGCGAGCACGGAGGAGAACATGTAGTTCACGACGCCATTCTCGTAGGCGAATTCCGTGGCGACCTTGCTCTTGTCGACGATGCTGTAGTCGATCTTCTCCAGGGCGTTGCGCGGCCCGAGCTCGGCCAGCGTCGTGACGCCGCAATCGCAGATGTCCCAGGTGACGTTGCGCGACTGGACCATTGTCAGGATCTTGCCGTTGAGGGGGCCGCTGCCGTCCAGCACCATGCGGCCGCCCTGCGCGGCGAACGGCTGCACATAGGCTTCGTCGAAAGCCTTCATGGCGGCGCCGCCGTAATTGACCACGACGACCTCCTTGCGCGCCTCTGCGCGGGCAGCGCCGGCGGCGAGCACTGCGGGAGCGGCGAGAAGGCTGGCGCCTCCCTTCAGGAGGGCGCGCCGGGTCGGGGTGAAAATTGAATTGCGTTCGTTCATGACGGAAGCCCCATTCGTTTGTTTCGACTGTTGCGGCACTGCAGTTCAGGCATCGGTGACCAGCGTCCCGGCGCTGTGGTCCCAACCGATCGTTACGGCGTCGCCGGCGACGGGCGGCTCGCCATGTCGCCAGGTCGGCATCATCACGACGACGTCGCCGAATTCCGGCGTGGCGACCACGAGCCGGAATTGTGAGCCCAGATAGCTCCACTCGGAGACGACGCCTTTGAGCGTATTGTCGGGTTGACCGGTTTTGCCGGCGAGCGTGATCTTCTCCGGCCTCAGGGCGATCACGACGGGCTGGCCGATCGCCGGGCGATTGCAGTCGTCGCTCGCCTGGATGATCCGCACGCCCTGATGGGTCAGCATGAAGCCGCCGGCCACGTGATTGTCCACGCTGCCCTTGAGGAAATTGCTCTTGCCGAGAAAGTTGGCGACGAAGCTTGTCGCGGGCCGCTCGTACAGCTCGGTCGGCGATCCCTGCTGGACCATCTTGCCGTCTCGCATCACCACGATCCGGTCTGACATCGACAGGGCTTCGTCCTGGTCATGGGTGACGTAGATGAAGGTCAGGCCGATCCGCTTGTGCAATCGCTTCAGCTCGTCCTGCAGCTCTGCGCGCAGCTTCTTGTCGAGCGCGCTCAGCGGCTCGTCCAGCAGAAGCAGGTGAGGCGTGAAGACCATCGCGCGGGCAAGCGCGACGCGTTGCTGCTGGCCGCCGGAGAGCTGGCGCGGATAGCGGCCGGCTTGCGAGCTCAGCTGCACCAGATCGATGGCGGCATCGACCTTGCTCTTGATCTCGGCGGCAGGCCGTTTGCGCACCTTCAGCGGGAACGCGACGTTGTCGTACACGGTCATGTGCGGAAACAGGGCGTAGCCCTGGAACACCATACCGAAATTCCGCTGCTCGGGAGGGAGTCGCAGGATGCTCTGTCCGCCCAGCAGGATGTCGCCGCGATCGGGCTGGACGAAGCCGGCGATGGACATCAGCAGCGTGGTCTTGCCTGAGCCCGAGGGCCCCAGCAGCGTCAGAAATTCTCCGCGCTTGACCGTGAGGGACACATCGTTCAGCGCCGCGAAGTCTCCGTAGAACTTGACGAGCCTCTCGATCTTCAAATCGTGATCAACTCCTGCGGAAGCTGACACACTTATGAAATTGTTGGTGGTCATTCTCGTCTTCTGGCTACGGCGGCAGAACATGCGGAGATCCGCGTATCCCTGCAGATTGGCCGAGAGCCAAAATCGCAACAATCATCTAATTTGCATCTGTATGGTGTGTTTTTTGAACGATTGCCCCGCCGGCGGCCGACGGTTGCAATCAGTGCGTTCGGTGTGCCGACGATGAGCGTCGGCGTTGTCGCTGAACAGGCGGCCTATTCAGAACGAGCCGCCGCATCGATTGTCCTGGCGATGCCCCCCTGGAATGCTTCCTTCAACCAGCGGCGCAGCACCACCAGTTCGGGGTCGCCCCAACGTCTGGCAACAGCGACGAAGTAGTAACCGCCGAGACTGACGGGGTGAGGGCTAAGATCGACCAGTCTGCCTGCGGCGAGGTCCTCCTCGACGAGCAGCGTGTTTGCGAGTGCGACGCCTTGTCCCTGTTTTGCGGCTTCGATCGTCAGATGGGCATGCCAGAGGTGCGGTCCTCGCAACATCGGCAGGTCGGTGACCCCCGCATTTTCGAACCATTGCTCCCAATAGAGCGTCGAGGCTTCGTGGATCAGCGGCAGGTTCAGGAAATCGGAAGCCTGAGTGACGACGGGATGGCGCGCCCTGAACGCGGGGCTTGCGACGGCATGAATCTTCGGCGCCGCGATCAGCTCGGTCCTGACCTTCGGGCGGCTGATCATCATGTTCATGTGAACGATCTCGGCATCAGCCTCGCCGCGCGTGAAGTCCGCACGCGACAGCGTTGGATACAGGGCGATGTCGTAGTTCGGCAGGCTGGCCATGAGCGCGGGCAAACGGGCGAGCAGGCGCTGATTGATGATGCCGGGAATGCACCAGATCGTCAGGGTTCGGCGGCTGGCCGGACGAACATCTTCGTTGGCCTGGCGCAGGATGTCGAAGGCGCGGGTGACCCGGGCGTGGAATGCTTCGCCAGCGGCCGTCAGCAGCAGGCCGCGTCCGTGCGCCGCAACCAGCGCGACATTGAGGTCGAGCTGGAGCTTGCGGATGTGTCGGGAGACGACGGTCGGACTCACCGACAATTCATCGCTTGCCGCCTTGATGCTGCCGGTGCGGCCGACAGCCTCGAAGGCTCTCAGGGCATTGAGCGACGGAAGCCGCAGTGACAAGCGATCCTCTGGCAAAAGCCACCTCTTTCCAGATGATCTAGCTCACCAAACCAGTCAGCGAAAGCAGGATCCGCGCCAATCCGAGGGATCGATGTACCGGGATTCGGATCCACCTATCGCCACATCCCCCGCATCCGCGCGCCGATGTCGATCTTCGGCCCTTGCGCCGCGGTGCGGGCCGCGCCGGCGGCGGCCTTCGGCCAGGCGGTGCGCTCGAACAGATAGACGAGGGATTCCGGGATGAAGCGGGTGCGCGAGGCGTAGACGTGGCGGTCGCCCTTGGCTTGCTGGCCGTGGGTGAAGAAGCGCTGCGGCACGACGAGGTGCAGATCGTCCTTGGCGCGCGTCATCGCGACATAGAGCAGGCGGCGCTCCTCCTCGAGCTCGGCCGAGGTGCCGGCGCCGAGATCCGACGGCATGCAGCCGTCGACGACGTTGAGCACGAACACCGATTTCCACTCCTGCCCCTTGGCGGAGTGGATGGTGGAGAGGATCAGATAGTCCTCGTCGCGGAGCGGAGGACCTGATTTGTCGCTGGTCGCATCCGGCGGGTCGAGCGTGAGCTCGGTCAGGAATTTTTCGCGCGAGCCATAGCCGCTCGCGATCTGCTCGAGCTGCATGAGATCGGCGCGACGCGTCTCGGAATCCTCGTGGATGCGATCGAGATGCGGCTCATACCAGAGCCGCACGCGCTCGAGATCGGCGGGCCATTCCGAGTAACGCAGATTTCCGACCGTGCGGACGAAGTCGGTCCAGTCGGCGCCGGTGCGCGGCGGCACCGCAAGCTGGCCGAGCGCGGCAAGCGGGTCGGTGCTCTCCGCCATCTGGTCGAGCACGCGCTGCGCGGTCGCGGGGCCGATGCCCGGCAACAGGTGCAGGATGCGGAAACCGGCGACGCGATCGCGCGGATTTTCGGCAAAGCGCAGCAGCGCCAGCACGTCCTTGACATGCGCGGCATCGAGAAATTTCAGTCCGCCGAACTTGACGAAGGGGATGTTGCGGCGGGTCAGCTCGATCTCCAGCGGACCGGAATGCGAGGACGTGCGGAACAGCACCGCCTGGTGCTTGAGCAGCGCGCCTTGCTCGCGGTTGGCCAGCACCTCTTCGACGATGTAGCGGGCCTGGTCGGCCTCGTCGTGGACGGTGACGAGCTGCGGCTTCTGCGACGAGGTGCGGTCGGTCCACAGGTTCTTGGTGAAGCGTTCGCGCGCAAGCCCGATGACGCCGTTGGCCGCCGCCAGCACGGGTTGGGTCGAGCGATAGTTGCGGTCGAGCGTGATCATCTCGGCGCGGGGGGAGAAGCTTTGCGGAAAATCCAGGATGTTGCGAACAGTGGCGGCGCGGAACGAATAGATTGACTGCGCGTCGTCGCCGACCACGGTTAGCCCGCGTCCATCCGGCTTCAGCGCCAGCAGGATCGAGGATTGCAGGCGGTTGGTGTCCTGATATTCGTCGACCAGCACGTGATCGAAGCGGCCGCCGATCTCTTCGGCGATCAGCGCATCGCTCATCATCTGCGACCAGTAGAGCAGCAGGTCGTCGTAATCCAGCACGTGCTGGGCCTGTTTGGCCTCGACATAGGCCGCGAACAGGCCCTTCAGTTCGGCGGCCCAGCCGGCGCACCAGGGATAGTGCTGGCCGAGCACTTTTTCGATTTCCATCTCGGCATTGACGCAGCGCGAGTAGATCGACAGGCACGTGCCCTTGGCCGGAAAGCGGCTCTCGGTCTTCGACAGGCCGCGCTCGTGCCGGACCAGATTCATCAGGTCGGCGGAATCCTCGCGGTCGTGGATGGTGAAGGCTGGATCGACGCCGATCCGCTCGGCATATTCGCGCAGGAGCCGCGCGCCGATGCCATGGAACGTGCCGGCCCAGGTGAGGGCGTCGCGCATGATCGCGGCATTGTTCTCGCCCAGCACCTTTCGGGCGATGCGCTCGACCCGGCCGGCCATCTCGGCCGCGGCGCGGCGGGAGAACGTCATCAGGAGGATGCGGCGTGGATCGGCGCCTGCGACGATCAGGTGCGCGACGCGATGGGCGAGCGTATTGGTCTTGCCGGAGCCTGCGCCGGCGATGACGAGCAGGGGGGCGCCCACGGTCGCGCCGTCAGCGACGCCATGCTCCACAGCGCGGCGCTGCTCCGCATTGAGCGTGTCCAGATATGTCGCCACGAATCGCCCCGGTGAAAGGGTGAGAGTCGGCGATCCCGGCGCGAATCGCAATGCAGCTGGACGGAACCATTGTTAAGACCTAGGGAAAAGAAGCCCGAAGTTCCAGCCCGAGAAGCGCGCACCCGGCATGACCGAGCCCAAGTCCGAGCAGTTCGAGATGCGGCGGCTGGAGTCGCTCAGCAACACCATCTTTGGTGTCGCCATGACGCTACTCGCCTACGACCTGCCCAAGGCGGCGGTGTTCACCAGCGCGCCGGGCTGGGACGATCTTGCTCGGGTCTATTCCGGCAAGCTCGCCGGTCTCGCGCTCAGCTTCATCATCGCCGGCGTGTTCTGGATCAGCCACCACCGCCGGCTCGCGCGCCAGCCCCGTGGGCAGCCGCGGCATGGTGATCCTCAACCTGTTCTTCCTGCTGTCGATCGTGCTGCTGCCGGTGACCAACGGCCTCTACACCAATTACAGCATGAGCAGCGCGGTGGCCGTGCTCTACGGCCTGCATCTGACCGCCATCGCCGGCCTCAATGCCTGGCTGTGGTGGACGATTTTGGGCGGCTGGCGCCACGAGATCATGGCCTCGATGTTTCCGCTGCTGGTGTTCATTCCGGGCACGATCGTTGCAGCCTTCGCGCCGCACGTCGCGCCCTACGTGTGGTTCATCGCCTTTGGCGGGCTGCTGATCCAGCGCTTCTACGTCAGGCGGGCCGAACCAGAGGCGTGAGGCGGCGGCTCATCCCTTTGTCGCGCCGAACCCGTCGGCCGGCACGTAAAGCTTGACCGGACGGATTTCGTAGACCGCCGACGGGTTGATCTCGCGCAGCTTCCGCGCCGCCGCGATCGCTTCCTCATCGGTATCGTAGTCGACGAGGTGGAAGCCGAGAAGCTGCTCCTTGGTCTCGGCAAACGGGCCGTCCAGCACCATGCCCGCGCCGGGGCCGCGCAGGGTGTGCGCCTTTCGGGTCTCATCCAGACGGGCGGCCGGCCCAAGGTGTCCGCTTGCCCTCAAGGGCGCCTGAACCTCGATCACTTTGGCCACGACCGCGGCGTCCTGCTCTGCCGTCCAGGACAAAATCTCGTCTTCCACGTGGTAGGCCAGGATGGCGTAAAGCATCGTCACCTCGTTTGTTTTTCAAGCTCGCAGTCGGAAGGATGTATGAGCGCCGCCGATACCGACAATCCCGGAGACTAACATATTGCGTCGCGGAAGTTGCGACGAAACCGTCCTGAAACCCGATTGCCGCCCTCGGAGGTGAACGCTGCCCAAAGCCGAGGCGACTGATGGCCACCAAGAACACTTCGGAGGCGGCCATGTCGACCATCAAGATCATCTGCGACGCGCGTCGGGCGGGAAAATCGGAAGCCGCGGATCTGCACGACCAGTCCGGCCACCACCGCTATTACGGCAGCTCGGCCGAGAACGGCGGCGAGCGGATCGTCGAAAGCCGCCGCGGAAAACGCCCCCGCGCGCTCAATGTGTGTGGCTTCTGACGCCTTCGGCGATACCGTCTTTCAACATGGACGTCCTGCAAATATCGATCGCGACGATGCCGTTCCTGCTTGCGCTGATGAGCCGGACGCGGAAGGCAATCGCGCCGTGCCTGCTGACGAGCATCGTCACCGTGCTGCTCGGCGACGAGCCTCATCGGGCGGTCATGGCCTGGTGCGTCGGCGTGCTGATTGCCGCCGTTGCCCTGCATGAGCGGCTTCGCGCGAGCTGACCCGGCGCCGTCACGGCGCGCTCAGGACCTGTTTGACCAACGCCTCCCGCAGCGTTGCCAGCTCGCCGCTCGCTTCCATCTGTGCGATCACCTTGCCGACCTTCGGCACCAGATCGCGATGGCGTTCGTGCAAATAGTGGTAGATGTGGATGCGCTCCAGTGGTGGCGAGAGCGGGACAATCCTGGTCTGCAGATTGAGTTTCCTCACCGCGACGAGCCCGCTGAAGAGATCGGTGACCATCACCTCGAAACGGTCGGCGTCGAGCATCCTGATCATGTTCTCGAGGCTGGTGGTCGCGGTGACGCGGGCCATACCGCGCGTCCCGGCCTCTGAGGAGCCGACGCCGCGGACGATTCCGATGCTGTACTCCCTGATCGAATTCCAGCCGGCAACGTCGAAACGGAGTTTCGTCGTGAAGACCGCCGGCTCGATGTAGTTGATCGCCGGCGTGACCTGAATCAGCGTCGGGTAGTCGCTGGAGAGCGTTCCGATCCGCTGGATTTCGCCATCGACCTCGCCGGCGCTCGACAGCGCCAGCGCGCGCTTGCCGGGGACGTCCTCGAACTCCAGCTTGATATTCAGCTTGGCGTAGACAGCCCGCAGCATCTCGCCGCCGACATATTGATCGGGGATGTCGGCGATCCGCGCCAGCCGGATCAGCTCCTGCGCGTGCGACGGACCGGCGGCGAGCAATGACAGGCAGGCGACGATGATCCGCCACATGACGCGTCTCCTTTGCCCTGCATGACTACCATTGGATTCGGATGGCCGCGATCCACCGGGGGTGGCGCCCGCGTGGCGGCCGCACCGCTCGCCCGTCTTGCAGGCGACTGCGGACTTTAACCAATGTCATTCCAGTACGCGAAGTGATAGTTTGCGCGAGAATCCTGCTGCTGGGCGCAAGATGAGACCCCGCCAAGCCGCCCATGGGCCGGCAGGATCGCCACGCAGGTCGCGTGATGAGAGAATTTCAACTGTCGAATTGCTCGCGGCTGCGACCCGCCGTGCGGAGCAGGGTGCCGCCATTCCGGGGACGTGGTGCATGGGCAACGCAGGCGACGAGGACTCCAAGCGCAGCAGTCGCGCCGGTCCCCCGGCGGCCGCGAAGCAGGATTTGAACGGGATCGGCGCTGCATTTGCGCCAGGGATGATCGGAGCGCTGCTGTCGCGGATCTTCAACTGGTCGCGCAGCGGCGTCGGGCCGCGCCTGCTGGCCGCCGTGCTGCTGTTCTCCTCGATCGTCACGCTGATGCTGACCGCCCTTCAACTCTATCTCGACTACGACCGCGAGGTCGGCGTCATCGAGACGCGGCTCGACGAGATCGGCCGCAGCACGACCGGCAGCCTCGGCGAGAGCCTGTGGAATCTCGACCAGAACCAGCTCAAGCTCCAGCTCGACGGCATCCTGCGGCTGCCCGACATCCGTGCCGCCGAGGTGCGCGAGATCGCCGATCGTCCCAATCCGATCCGTGTTGCGGTCGGTGAGCCGAGCATCCGCTCAGCCGTGACACGCGACTATCCGCTGAACTACAGCGTCCAGGGGACGGCACGCCCGATCGGCGTGCTCCATGTCGAGGCGACGCTGGCCGAGGTCTATCAGCAATTGCTGAACCGCGCCCTAGTCATCCTGGCAAGCCAGGCCGCGAAGACCTTTGTCGTCTCGCTGTTCATCATCTACATGTTCCATCTGCTGGTGACACGGCATCTGGTCGCCATCGCCGAGTTTGTCGGCCAATACAGCCTGTCGCGGCCGCCGCCGCCTTTGCACCTCGAGCGCCGGCCGCCCCGCGATCCCGACGAGCTGGACAAGGTTATCGACGCCTTCAACGCGATGTGCGCGAACCTTGGGCGCGCCTATGGCGAGCTGCGCGAGGCTAACGCAAATCTCGAGCGCGACCTGAATATCCGCCGGCGCGCCGAAGAGGACGCGCGTGCCAGTGAAGAGCGTTTCCGCGACTATGCCGAGACCGCGTCCGACTGGTTCTGGGAGACCGGACCGGATCATCGGTTCACTTACGTATCCGACCGGGCCGGCGCCTTCGGCATGGACAACAAGGCGCTGGTCGGCAAGCACCGCGTCGATGCCGCCTCCGACCGCGACGCCGAGCCTGAGAAATGGCGCGCGCATGTGGCGACGCTGGACCGCCACGAGCCGTTCCGGAAGTTCGAATATCGCGGGCGCGACGTTGCCGGCCGCATGCATCATTTCAACGTCAACGGCCAGCCGATCTTCGCCGCGGACGGACGCTTCATGGGTTATCGCGGGTCGGCCACCGACCTCACGGCGCAGCACGAGGCCGAGGAGCGGCTGCGCCAATCCCAGAAGATGGACGCGATCGGTCAGCTCACCGGCGGCGTCGCTCACGATTTCAACAACGTGCTCACGGTCATCACCGGCACCATCGAGATCATCCAGGAGGGGCTTGCGGACAAGCCCGAGTTCGCCGCGATCGCACAACTGATCGACGATGCGGCGGCGCGCGGCGCCGAGATCACCTCGCAGCTCCTGACCTTCGCGCGCCGCCAGCCGCTCGAGCCCCGCGACATCGACGTCAACGCACTCGTGGTCGAAACGGCGAAGCTGCTCAAGCCGATCCTCGGCGAGCATATCGAGATCGTGACCCGGCTCGCGGACGACGCCTGGTCCGCCATGGCAGATCCGTCGCAGCTCTCGTCCGCGATCGTTAATCTCGCCGTCAATGCGCGTGACGCGATGCCGGGCGGCGGCCGGCTCACGCTGGAGACCGCGAACCGCGAGCTCGACGGCACCAGCGGTGCCGGCGACGGCGATGTCATGCGCGGCGCCTTCGTGATGATCGCGGTGGCCGACACCGGTCACGGTATCCCGGTTGACATCCGCGAGCGCGTGTTCGAGCCGTTCTTCACCACCAAGGGCGTCGGCCGTGGCACCGGGCTTGGGTTGAGTATGGTCTACGGCTTTGCCCGCCAGACCGGCGGCACCGTCGTCATCGAGAGCGAGGAGGGGCGCGGCACGGTGATGCGGCTGTTCCTGCCGCGGTCGAAGGGCGAGGCGCCGGCCAGGACGGTGCCGGTTCAACCGCCCGCGTCGGCACGCGGGCACGAGACGATCCTCGTGGTCGAGGACGATCCGCTGGTGCAGGGCTATGTCATCGCCCAGCTCGGCACCCTCGGCTATCGCACGCTCGCCGCGAGCGACGGCGCAGCCGCGCTTGCGCTGGTCGACCAGGGCGTCAAATTCGATCTCCTGTTCACGGACATCATCATGCCCGGCGGCATGAACGGACGGGAATTGGCCGAAGCCGTCCGGCTTCGCCGGCCGGGGGCGAGCGTGCTCTACACCTCCGGCTACACCGACGACACCATCGTCCACGAAGGACATCTCGATCCCGGCCTGGCGCTGCTCAGGAAGCCGTACCGGAAATCGGAGCTTTCGCAGAAGATCCGCGAGGTGCTTGCAGGTGAGCCGCCGGCCTGAGCGGAGCTCATCCATGCAGACGCCACCCACGAAAAAGGCGCGGCGGGGAGCCCCCGTCGCGCCCGATTTCTTGCTCGCTGGTCCAGGGCTGAGAGCGCCCCGATGCCAGGCCTTTCGTCAAGGCCTAGCGGGCGATCCCAGCGAGGTGACAGCGCTTGAGATAAGACACTGGATCACCTCCTTTCGTTGGTTTCGGGACTCTGAATATAAGACGAAATCCCGCCGCCGTTAAGGGGCGCCCCGGGGGCGGGAACTGGCCTGTCCGCAAGACGGGAAAGACCGGTTCGGAGCAGTTGAGACTGCCGCCCGGTCGTGTTAGGGAGCCAGTGATGCGGGTGTAGCTCAATGGTAGAGCAGCAGCCTTCCAAGCTGAATACGAGGGTTCGATTCCCTTCACCCGCTCCAGTCTTTTCAATCACTTATCGGAATTCTTGATTTCCATTCCGACAAGACGGCTGAATCCATTCCGACAAATGTTCACTTTCTGGCCGCCTGCTTGCGCCGCTTGATGCGCTTCATCTGTGCGTCCTGCTTGGCCTCGTCGTCATGGTGAAGGTAGTGCGCCATCGCTTTGGTCGATGACCATTGGCCCTTCTTCATCAGCTGCGTTTCTGTGAGGCCGGACGTGCTCGCCTCGGTGGTCCCGCCATGCCGGCCAAACGACGTGAAGGTCAGCTCAGGACGCAAACCCGCGGCCAGAATGATCTTCTTCGAAATGCGCTCGACCTCAGTCAGCATCTCGCCCTTGCCGCTCCAGGGCAGGCCACTGCCGTCACGACGAAGCATGAGACCGCTCGTGGGGCGCAGCGCCTTCATGGCATCCAGCTCAGCCATCAGCAGGGGATAGAGCGGCTTGTCCTTCTTATCGAACAGCGGTTCCCATGAGCCCGTGCTGGTCTTGTAGTTGATGACATAGACGTGGTTTGGACGGCTGTCCGGACGGTAGTGTTCGGCCATGAACCGGATCAAGATGTGAGCCTTGCGCTGAAGCCATTCCCAGCCGATCAGAACTCCGGTTGCCAACGACGGATAGCCCATCTCGATGGCTGTGGCGCGGAACGCCGCCAGCTCGGCAAAGTTCGCATGCGGCGTTTCGCGCGATGTCGATTGCAGGCCCATCTTCTCGAACGGGTTTCTCGGCGGAAACATGTGAGGGTGCGCCCTTGAGATCGTGTTCCACGCGCCGCGCGCGGTTTTCATGGCGTGGTTTACGGTAGTGCGGCGCTCTATTTGCTCGCCGTCGACGTTTTTGTAGAGCAGCTTCTCAAACAGATTGTCCGCAAACGCGGTGTCGATGCTCGACACCCGCCGCGTGCCTAGACGCCTGCCGTCCTGCAACAGATATTCGCAGATCATCTTGATGCCGGTTTCATGCACGCGACATTAACCAGGACTCAAAGGCTGCAAACGCTTCGCAGTCTTCTGTTTCCACGTCCGACGATACTCGTGAAACATCCAGTCCAGCGTTCCGATCACCACTCCAATGCCCACGGGATTCGTATCATCGCCACCCGTCAGCCAGCTGTCGAACGCAGGCAGCAAGATTTTCTCGGCGCGCTGCACGGCCAGCTCGTAATCGGTGCCAAGCGGTTCGTTCTTGACTGGACATCCTTTCTTGCGTGCCCACGTTGGCACGTCGAAAAAATACGCAAGGCTCCCTTTCTGAAGGCGTTTGCGCCTCGTGTAGCGAGGCAGCGGCGGCGCCGAGCGTCCCATCCTCATCACAGCAAACTCCTGGACACCTCCGGATCGTCCTCAGGATTTATTGGAATCGATCTTTCTTCCCGTATCAACACAGAAATGCGTCCGTCAGGCCCAATCTCGACGCGCGCGACTTTGCCACCACTGTCGAGGACACTTCTAACAGCGCGCTTAATGTCTGCTTCAGTAAATCGGACTCTCGACATCCAAGCCGGTGGGTGCGGAAGCGAAGGCGCAGTTGGTAGTTCATTCAATCATGACCCGCAGTGATCGCTCCACTGAAAGTAGAAGAAGCTTGGTGCATGGTGGGGCACCTGAAGGGTTCTAGATTCGAAGTAAGCAAGAGCAATCGCAGGAGAGGCTAACGATCATATTTCGTTGAGATAGTAAAAGCGGTGAAGTGAGGTTGGACCTGGTCGCTGTTGCATGGCTCAAGCTAGCTTAAACTTCCCCATGATGGATTGGAGCGAGAGTATAATTTTTTCAATGTATTAGAAGGCCCCGTGTGAACGACGTGTGCACCGGGAGGTCAAACAAAATCGCAAGAGCGCCAACATGAGCGGCGGCTCTTGGGTGGGACGGATCTACTCAACAGGCAGTGCGTCAGACTATCGAACGTGTTGGAAGCTGATCGAAAGTGCCATTGGCCTCTTTTCTAAAGCGCGATGAGATTGGGATGAATCGTCATCGCGCTTTAGGTTGTTGTTTGAGCATGATCTTTTCGGAGAACCGCTGCGCGCTTTTCCGGATCATGCTTTAGTAGGGCTTCGCGACCTCGGCTTGTGCAAACAACTGGACGGAGCCCCCCGCTGACTCCAAATCAGCGGATCCAAGCTGAAGTGCGTGTTCGCGCCTCTATTCTGGGACACGCGTCCTTGAAGCGTTTGAGGCGTCGAAATCAGAAATTGAGCTGGAGCAGTCCGAAGGCACCATGCGCAAGCTTACCGGTGCCGCCGACGTTCGTTGAATAGTCCCAGTTGGCTGAATATTCGACGGCGACTTTCAGCCCGTCCATCACCCATTCGCCTGCGGTGAGGAAAAGCCGGTTTTGCGGGACGAAGCCGATCCGAGTGGGTACGCCGGCTTGAAAAAGCGTCACGCCCGCCATGTCCTTGCTGCCGGAATATCCAATCGAGATGAAATCGCCCTGGGCGCCGATCTCGGTGACCCAGGGATTCCAGTCGAACTGGTACGCAAGCGAGAACTGCCAAGTCATCGGTATCATGTGTTTCGGAATGCCGGTCCCATCGAGGAACGTGGCGCTTCTCAACGCGGCATTGACTTCGCCCACCACGGCGAATGGGCCGAAACTGGATTTCACGCTCGCGGCCACTCCCGGAACGCGTCCAATCTGACTCAGGAATGGCAGGTAGGCAGAATGCAGAAATCTGCTTTCGAACACGGAGGTGTCGTAATCCACGTGGAAGTCAACGGTCCACGGACAGGCGAACGACGACGTCAACTGCTCATAGGGCAGGCCGCAATGACCGTTGGTTCGGAAACCGACACTGGTGTTGTAATCGTCGATCTTGGTACGGTTGGGCAGGATGCTGTCGCTGCCCCTGTATGCCACGACTGAGCCGTAGAACGGTGCAGGCTCCAGCGGAAATCGTACTGGCAGCGGCTGGAACGGCCTCTGTGGCGGCGGGACGTAGCCCAGCCAGCGCGCGATTTGTTGCACCGCTGGTGCGACGACCAGTGGACTAACCTTGGGCACAACGACAGGCGCCGGCAGCGGCCGCAGCGGCGGGGTTGGCCAAGCGAATTCCAATCCTCCTGCGGTCTGGCGGTTCTCGAACACTTCGGTCGTCAGTGGAGTGCCGATCGAAAGCGTATCCAGGCGTGCCACGCCGGTGGATGTACCGAAATGCAAAGTCTCTACCCCGAAGCGGGCCGCGATCGGGAATTGCATGAGATCGCCGACAAGAATGTGAGTCCGATCGAGCGTGAAGCGATCCACCCCGGTGCCGGGGACGCCAGTGAAAACGGGGCTGTTCCCGGTCGGAAATATCGCACCGCTGCCGTTGTCGAAATGGAGAACGACAGCGCCGGTCAGCCAGTCGCTCAGCTTGACATCGAAGTCGAGTTCGGCCGTGCCCAGAGCCAGGTTTTCCCTGGTGGGGCCGTTGAAGTCGTTGGTGCGCGAGGCTATCCCTTCGACGACACCGCTAAGGGAAAGGAAGCTGTTGATCTGCGGGCCCGTCTTCTTGAGCGTGTCGCCGATAATCTGTCGTGTTGCGTTTTCCTGTGCCGCCCAAGCGATCTCGAGATCTGTCACGCGCTCACCGAGCGGCCTTTTTGGTCCGGCTTCGGACAAATCCGGAGCGGGCAGCGCGCCGGCCGATGCTTCGGCCGGAAGCACCGGTTTCACCACAGTTGCAGCAGGTGTCGCCGCGGTTGCCACCGGTGTCGCGCGCTGATGCGGCGCGGCGCGTTGTGCTGATGTCGCTCCCTCCAGTGCACTAAGACGTGAGGAAAGCTTCCGGTTCTCCGCCTTCAATTCCCCAAGCATGCGTCGGAGAACTGCGATCTCCTCGTTCTCCGCAGCGGCAGCATAAGAAGGGGCAAACAGGGCGAGGCTGAAAAATACTGGCGCACCGCTAACAATCAGCCGGTACATGACGTAGGGCCGCCAACGGCCGAGCGTTGATTCTAGCGCTTGGATTTTTCTCACACGTCGTCGCCGTCCAGATCCGACGACGAACTCATCTCGCTGACCTGAGTTCATGTGCGGCCCCGCTACTATCCCAGGCTGCAATCCACTCAACGGCTATGGTTAACTACCTTACAGCGATTTCGCAAATGGCGAAACTCTCGCAGCAAGCGTTTCATTCGTCAAGTCGACAGCAGATAAGAGAAGAAGTCGTTAACGGAAGTCGCTCAACAGCACTGGGACAGCAGTCATCCTGGTGACGAGTTGCTCGATCGCAACCGAATGGATCAAGAGAAACCCGTCTCGCCAAGGCAAGCGTGCAACGTGAAGTCGTCCGGTGTTTCGAGAACGACACGCAACTGGGTAATGGTGCGTCACCTAATTGGGTGACATCCCTGACCTAATCGGTGGTATCCAAAAGATGAGTGTGTCAAAATGTCTCACCGGGTCTAGTCGGGTAAAAGCGGTAGTATAGCGGCCTTCAGCGTTCGTCAGAACCTTTCGAGCAGCACTAAAAAAGCTGCGGCCGTCTATGGCGTCGGAATTCGTGAGAACTACGCCCGCGTTTCTTGCGAGGGAAAAAGCGGTCAGAAATGTCCAGCAGTACGAGAGTGTTTTACAACCGGAGTTTGATTGCAGCCAGAGGTTAGAAGAGGGGGCAAGAATGTTTTGGCTCATTTCCTCTAGCGTTCGCTTACGCACCCTCGTTGTTGCTGTCGCTGCGGGCCTGTTCGTTTTCGGGGCCGTCAGCATCAGGGACAGGCCGCTGGACGTTGTCCCCGAGCTCGCGCTGCCTTCGCTCACGGTGAAGACGGAATCGCTTGGCCTTTCTAGCGCCGAGGTTGAATCGCTGATTACCGTGCCGCTGGAAGCGGACCTGCTCAACGGTGTCCCCTGGCTTCAGGTCATCCAGTCGGAATCGATGGCGGGACTTTCGACGATCGAAATGATCTTCGCGCCGGGCACTGATCTGATGAAGGCGCGCCAAATGGTGCAGGAACGGCTGACGCAGGCGCATGCGTTGCCGAACGTCTCGAGCCCACCGGTCATGTTGCAACCGGTGTCCTCAACTAGTCGGGTCATGAACATCGGCCTGAGCTCGAAATCAGTTTCACTGATCGACGTGTCCGTTCAAGCGCGCTGGAACATTGCGCCGCGTCTTGCTGGCGTTCCTGGGGTCGCGAACGTTTCGATCTGGGGGCAGCGTGAGCGGCAGGTGCAGGTGCTTGTCGATGGGCGGAATTTGCTGAAGAAGGGCGTCAAGCTGGAGCAGGTGATCAAGACCACCGGTGAAGCGGTATGGTCGTCGCCACTGACCTACCTGAACTCATCCACGCCAGGTACCGGCGGCTTCATCGAAACACCGAACCAGCGGCTCAGCATTCGTCATCAGCTGCCGATCTCCACGGTAGGTACGTTCGCCAAGGTGCCATTGAGTGGCACGACCGTGCGCGTCGGCGATGTCGCCTTTCTCGCCGAGGGGCATCAGGCGCTGATCGGTGATGCCATCATCGGCGAAGGACCGGGCCTGATGCTGGCCGTCGAGAAGTTTCCCGGTTTCAACACGTCAGACGTCACGCGCGGAGTCGAGCGTGCGCTGGACGAGCTGAAGCCAGGGCTGCCCGGCATCGAGATCAATACGACGATCTATCATCCCGCGAGCTTCATCGAACGAGCGACACGTAACCTGAGCAGGGCCGCAATTATATCAGTCGTTTTGGTCGCAGTCGCGCTTGGCCTGTTGATGGGTAGCTGGCGGGGAGCCGTTATCGCCCTGGTCGCGATCTCGTTGTCATTCGTTTCGGCCGTGCTGTTGCTGCAAGCCGCCGGCATCTCGCTCAGCATGACGGTCATCGGCGGTCTTTTGATGGCTTCGGGTGTGGTGGTCCATGACGGCATTCTCGACGCAGACAATCTACTGCGCCGACTACGGGCGCCTCGCGACGGACAATCGAGTTTCCTCGTTCTCGCCCGTGCGATGCAGGAAACGCGTCGTCCGATGGTCTATGCGTCGCTGATCGTCGTGCTGGCGGTGCTTCCCGTCCTGTTCATGCAAAGCCGGTCGGCGTCATTCTTTACGCCGATGGCTTGGGCTTACGTCGCCGCGGTGTCGATCTCGATGCTGGTGGCGCTGATCGTGACCCCTGCGCTGGCGTCACTTCTTCTCGTCAATGTTGCACCGAATGCGAACAGCGATGGGCCGATCGATCGATGGGCCGGAATTCTCGGTCGGGTAGGGGGCCCCGTCGCCCGCTGGCCTATCGCCTGCATTGGCGTCGGTGTTGCGGCCGCGATCGTTTGCGTTGCGCTCCTGAATTCGTATGAGCGCAACTTGGTACCGAGCTTCAAAGAGACTGATCTTCTCATCGAGTGGCAGGGACCGCCCGGCACCTCGCTGCAAGCGATGATGCGATCGACTGAGGGCTTGATTCGAGACCTCAAGCAGATCCCGGGCGTGCAGAGCGCCCACGCCAATCTTGGACGCGCGCTGCTCTGCAACTGTGCGCGTGCGACCGACGTGAATACCGGGCAAGTGTGGGTTAGCATCGATCCCAAGGCGCAATATGAAGCCACGCTCGATGCCGTGGAAGCCGTCGCCACGGCCTATCCCGGAATGCGTGGGCAGGTCGGAACATACCTGTCGGCCAGGCTGCGTGAGGCGCTCACTGGTGATTCGGATTCCATCACCGTGCGCGTATATGGCAAGAGCCTCGATGTCATTCGCGTCAAGGCTGAGGAGATTCGCGCGGCGATCGCCAAGATCCAGGGCATTGAAAACGCGCGGGTGGAGCTGCAGGTCGAGGAGCCAGCGATCGAGGTCAAGGTGGATGTCGATCGCGCGGCTGATTTCGGCTTGAAGCCGGGTGACGTCCGCAGGGCAACGTCCGCGCTTGTCGGCGGCATCACCGTCGGCGCGCTGTTCGAGGAGCAGAAGGTTTTCGACGTGGTCGTCTGGGGACGCCCTGAGCTGCGCGACAACATTGAAGACATCCGGAATCTGATGATGACCAGCGAGAACGGGTCTCAGGCTCGCCTCGCTCAGGTCGCTGACGTCCGCGTCGTGCCGGCCACCAGCATTATCCGCCGCCAGGGGGCGTCACGCCGTATCGACGTCCTGGCGAAAGTGGACGAGCGGGCTCTTGGCGATGTGGCAGATGACGTTGCGAGGACGGTCAAGCAGGTCGCATTCCCGTTCGAGCATCGGGCCGAGGTGTTGGGAGAATACAAGGAACAACGTGCCAGCCTGCGGTCGATATACGGCTACGTGGTGGCTGCGGCGATCCTGATGTTCCTGCTCATGCAGGCGGTGCTCCGAAGTTGGAAGCTCACCGCGCTGTCGCTGCTCGGCGTCCCGATCGCCGTGCTGGGCGGCCTGGCGGCGATCCCGATCACCGAGGAGGGTACCTTCTCACTCGGCTCGCTGTTGGGTCTGGTGGCGGTGCTTGCTTTGACGGTGCGACAGGGCGTCGGTCTGGTCGCGCATTTTCAGCATCTGCAGTTGAAAGAGGACGTGCCGTTCGGTGAAGCGCTGGTGCGCCGCGGTGTTCGGGAGCAATTCCCCAGCATCATGGCATCGTCGATCGCGACGCTTGCTCTGGTGCTTCCGTTCGCTGTCATGGGCGATGTTGCGGGACTTGAAATCGCCCACCCGCTTGCGGTCGTTGTTTTGGGCGGCATCATCACCGCGACGCTCGGAACATTGCTGCTGCTTCCGGCGCTCTATGTGCGGTTTGCCGCCGGCTGGACCGACGACCGCCTCGATCTCGAGATGGAGACCGGGTCGTGAGCACCGCGAGCTTTGCTTCGATTGCGATCAAGAGGAAGGAACGCCTCATGGCCCGCTTTAATGTGTTGGTGGCCGCGACGTCTGCCGTGTGCCTCGGAATGGTTTGTGTCTTGGTGCTATCTGCGGAAACAATAGGGAGGAGCACGCCGGCGCGCGTCGATCCTACACTTGATGCAAACATCAAGAAGATTACGCTCACGCCGAAGGCGGCGGAAAGGCTCGGTATTCTGATCGACGAGGTGCGGGCCGATCCGTCGGGGCGGCTCATCGTCCCCTATGCATCCGTTCTTTACGATCTCTCGGGAAAAGCGTGGATCTACATCAGCGCCGAGCCGCTGACCTTCGTCCGCGGACCGATCGAGATCGACACCATAAAGGGCGAAAACGTGTACCTGAGCGACGGGCCGCCGGTCGGCACCAAGGTGCTCGCGGCCGGTGTGCCGCAAGTATTCGGGACTGAGGTGAAGGTAGGCCATTAGCTTGGTTGTTCTGCCTAACGGCTACGGCCTGAGTTGGATGTCTTGCGATGATGAAGCTGATCATAGCATCGAGCTTGCGCTTTCGTTATCTCGTCCTCGCGCTGGGCGCGGTGCTGACCTGGTTTGGCCTGGCACGTCTTAGCGACGTGCCAGTAGACGTATTTCCGGAATTCGCGCCGCCGCGCGTAGAGATCCAAACCATCTGCCTTGGACTCTCGTCTGCCGAAGTTGAACAACTGGTGACCGTGCCGCTGGAGAACGCGCTGAACGGCGTTCCGGACATCGACGTGATGCGTTCGAAGTCGGTGGGGCAATTGTCGTCGATCCTCCTGATCTTCAAGTCCGGCGTCGATGGCATCCGGGCGCGTCAACTGGTCAGCGAGCGCATGGCGCTTGCGTCCAAGACCCTGCCGACGTGGGCGGCTCCGCCCTTCATGATGCCGCCATTGTCCTCGACGAGTCGGATCATGAAGATCGGCATCACCTCGCAGGACAAGTCCATTATGGACCTGTCGATGCTTGCCTATTGGACCATTCGACAACGGCTGCTCGGTGTTCCCGGGGTTGCGAACGTCGCGATCTGGGGCGAGCAGCTTAAGATGCTCCAGGTCATGGTCGATCCGAATCGGATGGCGGCGGCGGACGTCACGCTCGATCAAGTGCAGGAGGCGGTTTCCGATGCCCTTGACGTCGGTCTGCTGCGTTATTCCCGCGGCGCGCATATCGGCACCGGCGGCTTTGTCGAAACGCCCAATCAACGCTTTCAACTGACGTTTGCCCCGTCCGGCGTTACACCCGAGACGCTCTCCAAGGTGCCCGTGACGACAAAGGACGGCAAACCGCTGTTGCTGAACGAAGTAGCCAACCTTGTCTATGCGCCGCAAGGCATGATCGGTGACGCCGTCATCAATGATGGCCCGGGGTTGATGCTCATCGTCGAGAAGTTCCCCTGGGGAAACACGCTCGCGGTGACCCGCGGGGTGGAGGAAGCGCTCGAGAAAATGAAGCCGGGTCTTCCGGGGGTTGAAATCGATACGACGATCTTCCGGCCCGCAACATTCGTCGAGGACTCGATCGATAATCTGTCACGGGCAATGCTGCTGAGCTGCCTGCTGGTCACGGGGATTATCGTCATCTTCCTTTATGAGTGGCGCACCGCAATCGTCTGCGTCGTCGCCATTCCGCTGTCGCTGCTCGCAGCCGCACTGGTCCTGTTCATGTTGGGTGCGACCGTCAACACGATGACGTTGGCCGGCTTCGTGATCGCGCTGGGAATTGTCGTCGACGACGCGATCCTCGATGTCGAGAATATCATGCGACGCCTGCGTCTCGCGCGTCAGGCGGCCGATACACGAAGCACCGCGCGCATTGTTCTGGACGCTTCCCTCGAGATGCGCGCGCCGATCGTCTCTGCGACTCTGATCGTGGTGGCCGCCGTCGTTCCCGTGTTGTTCATGCAGGGCCTGACCGGATCGTTTTTCAAGCCGTTGATAGGGGCCTATGTGCTCGCGATCGCGGCTTCGCTTGTCGTGGCGATGACGGTGACGCCGGCACTTTGCCTGATCTTGCTGAACAACGCGCGGCTTGAAGGGCGTGAATCGCCGCTCGTCGTCTGGCTGCGGCGCCATTACCCGCGCTTGCTCGAGCGTGTCACCCGAACGCCGCGTCCGGCGTTCATCACCGTCGCCGTCGTAACTCTCGCGGGGATCGTCGTCTGGCCGTTGCTCGGGCACTCGTTGCTGCCTGCGTTCAAGGAGCGCGATTTCCTGATGCACTGGGTTACCTCGCCCGACACCTCGCTGCCCGAGATGTTGCGCATTACGACCCGGGCGAGCAAGGAGCTGCGCGCCATTCCGGGAGTACGCAATTTCGGCGCCCATATCGGTCAGGCCTTCGCTGCCGATGAGGTCGTCGGCGTCAATTTCGGAGAGAACTGGATCAGCATCAGCAAGGATGCCGACTACGACAAGACGCATGCCAAGATCGACGAAATGGTGGAGGGTTATCCCGGCCTCTACCGCGATGTGCAGACCTACCTGAAGGAGCGCATTCGGGAGGTTCTGACCGGCGCCGGCGAGGCGATCGTCGTTCGCATCTTTGGTCCGGACCTCGACGTTCTCAGGAACAAGGCGGAAGAGGTCCGCGCGGCACTCGCTGATGTTCCCAACCTCGTTAACCTGCACAAGGAGCTGATCGTCGAGGTGCCGCACATCCAGGTGACACTGAAGCTGGACGAGGCACAGCGTTACGGTCTGAAGCCGGGTGATGCGCGGCGCGCCTCCGCGACTCTGATGGCTGGTGAGGAGGTCGGTGACATCTTCCTCGAGGGGCGCACCTATGACGTTCAGGTATGGACCCCGCCGGAATTTCGCCGCAGCGTTGACTCTGTTCGTCAGATGCAGATTGACACGCCAACCGGCCAGCGCGTGCGGCTAGCAGAAGTAGCCGATGTCGACATTCAGCCCACGCCAAATGTTATCCGGCGAGAGGCGAGCTCCCGCCGGATTGACGTAGAGGCGAATGTCCGGGGCCGCGATCTCGCCGCGGTCGCCCAGGACGTACAGGCGCGGTTGGCTAAGCTGTCATTCCCGCTCGGTTACTACGCGGTGCTGCAGGGCGAATATCAGGAACTGCGAGCCGCTCGCGCACGGCTCGAAGTGCTTAGCGTGCTGGCGCTCGCTGTCATATTCGTGCTTTTGCAACAGACTTTTGGCAGCTGGCGGCTGGCAACGCTCAGTTTCCTCACTCTCCCGTCAGCGCTGGTGGGGGGTGTGCTGGCAGCGTGGCTCGCAGGTGGAATCGTTTCCCTGGGCTCACTGATTGGTTTTCTGACTGTGCTGGGCATTGCCGCACGCAACGGGATCATCATGATCAACCACTTCCAGCATCTGGAGCGCTTTGAGGGAGCGGCGTTCGGCATGGACCTCGTGCTTCGCGGGGCGAACGAGCGGTTGCGTCCGATCCTGATGACAACAGGGGCCGCCGGACTTGCGATCCTGCCGCTGATTATTTTCGGCAATTTACCCGGCCATGAGATCGAGTACCCGATGGCAGTGGTCATCATGGGCGGCCTTGTGACGTCGACGCTGCTCAATCTGTTCATTTTGCCTGCCCTTTATCTCCGTTTCGGCCGCGGCACGGTCGGACCGACGATCAATCTGACTGGTCCGGAACCGGTTCAGGGGAGGGCCTGATGGTCGAGTGTGGGGCCAGATTGCGTCGGGAGGCCTTGGCCGTCGTGATGGCTGTCGCCTGTCTCGGGCTGTCCCATGGCGGGGTCATGGCGCAGAAGAGCGACGCTGCCGAAGTCAAGCTGGAGGCTTTCGATCGCAACAATTTCGACGGCTCGACCAAGATCGACAACAAATGGTTCCCGCTGCAACCGGGAACGCAGTGGACTTACGAGGGCTTCACTCGGGAAGAGAATACGCGCGTGCCGCATCGCGTGGTGCAGACGGCGACCGACCTGACCAAAGTTGTGAACGGCGTGCGTGCCGTCGTGGTGTGGGATGCCGACTACAAGGACGGCGAGCTGCAGGAATCCGAGATCGTTTTCTTCGCGCAGGACAAGGACGGCAACGTCTGGCAGCTGGGCGAACTGGTCGAAATATACGAGGAGGGGGACTTCGTCGGCGCGCACACCTGGATTGCCGGCCTGGAAGGCGCGAGTGCCGGAATCATGATGATGGCGGATCCGCGGCCCGGTACGCCCAGCTACTCCCAAGGCTACGCGCCGTCCCCGATCAACTGGTCGGATCGTGCCAAGGTGGACCAGGTGGGCCAGAAAACCTGCGTGCCGGCTGGCTGCTACAAGGACGTTCTGGTGATCGCGGAGAGCAGCACGAAGGAGGGACCGAACGCTCAGCAGCTCAAATACTACGCGCCTGGTGTCGGCTATATCCGCGTTGGTTGGAAGGGCAAGCAGGAGAAATTGCGGGAAACCCTGGAACTCCGCCAGGTCGTCAAGCTCCCCCCTGATGCACTGGCGAAGGCACGCGCCGAGGCGCTCGCCATCGAGAAGCGCGCCTATCTCTATAGTCGCACCCCGCCCGCCGAACTCACGCAAGGCGCAACAAGCACGGGAGGCGAATGAACGATGAGTCAACGGTCCACTGGTGTCGTCTCGGCACGACCTGTCGCCGACCGACTGGTCCGGAAGTCATAGGAGTGCATCAGAGATGGGCGACGTGAACACCAAGCACTGCCACAACGGCTGGTTCGCCGCGGCTGCGGCGCTGTCGGCGGTCGCCTTCCCGATGGTGACGTTCGCGGCCGAGAATGGAAAGTTCGAACAGCTCTCGGTCTATCTCGAACGCAACATTCAAGACAAGGACGCGGAGATCAAGTTCGAGGTGACAGGCGCCAGCGATGGGCTCACGGCGCTGACCGTTTCGGGACCCGGCGAGCGAAAGGTCGTCGACGTCAAAACTCCGGACTCGAAACTGGGAATTCGCAAGCTGACGATCGAGTCACCGGAACCGGCTGATGACCGCATCGTCAAGGCCGACTTCCCGGCCGGCGCGTACCGTTTCGAGGGGAACACGAGCAAGGGCGCACGCCTGCGCGGTGAAGCGCAACTGAGTCACACGTTTCCGGAGCCGGCCGCGTTCGAATATCCACGGTCTGGCCAAAAGGACGTTCCCGCCGGCGACCTGACCTTGCGCTGGTCCGTGCCGAAGGGGATCGAGTCCTGCGTCATTGTGATCGAGCAACCTGGCTCGCCCTATGAGATCCGGGCGCTGGTGCCGGCGTCGACAAAAGCCTTCACGGTGCCCAAGGGGTTCCTGCGCGCCGGGCAGGCTTACACGCTCGCGATCGGTACGGTCGCGAAGGACGGCAACCGCTCCTTCATCGAAACCGACTTCACCACGGCGAGGGAGCGATGAGCACATTCGACCGTCATCGCCGGATCGGCCCGAGACCAACCGGCGATGTCTTGAGGCCAGCTTCCACAATCCCGGGCGGCAGCCGGACCTGCTGCCCTCAAACCGAGGGCATCGCGATGATCGACATACAGACGAAGCCAGTCGGTTGGCGGTTTGGCCCATGCGTCCGCTCGCCTTCGACGCTCACTGCGGCCGTCGTTCTGTCGGTGGCCGCATCTGTGCTAGGCGGCGCGTATGCCGGCGAGATCAAGGACCCGCCGCGCTGGACCAAGGGCAGCGACTTCTCCTCCTTGAATGACTGGAACCTGAAAGCCGAGCAGATCGTCCCGCGCGGGGTCAATCCGCTTTATTACCCGATTACGCCGGGCCACAAACACGCGCTGGAACGGCCCGATCACCCCGGCAAGTATCGCAAGGAGACTGTGGTGCTGAACACCACGGAGGATTTCGACATTCGCGGCATCGGCAGGTTCAAGACGTCGGTAGTGCAGGAGGAGGAGTATCTCGACGGCGTCCCGACCCAGCGCACGCTCAACTGGCTCGCCCTCGATAAGGCCAGCAGCAACGTATATTCGTTCGGCGAGGTCACCTGGAAGATCAACGAGGATGGCAAGCCGAGTTTCGCCGGCACGTGGCGGGCCGGCGACCCCGACGGGGATGGCGTCGCCGAGCCGGGCCTGTTGATGCCGGGCACATTCAAGGTCGGCGAGCGCTACATCTACGCCGGCAGCCGAAGCGTGGCTTATGGTGGCGCCGAGAATATGGAAGACGGCCTTCAAATAACTGTTCCCGCGGGAACGTTCAAAGGCTGCGTTCGGATTCGCGAGCAGGGCCTGATCGACCCGAAAGACATCAAGGACAAGATCTCGTGTCCGGAGGTTGGCATTGTGAGCGACACTTCCGACGGCAAGCTCGTCATTTCCAACGCGCTACCCTCCGGCAATCCGGCCTCCAACGTATCCAGCATCGGCACCTCGCGCGGCAAGCCCGCAAAGTCGAAGTCCGCCGCTGCGGCGAAGATTTCGTCCGAAGACGCCAAGAAGATTGCGCTGCAGCGCGTGCCCGGAAAAGTCACCGACATCACAATCGAGAGGAAGAAGGGCAAGAACGTCTACGTGGTTGAGATCCAGACGGGTAGCCGCGAGGTGGATGTCTTCGTCGACACCCAGACGGGGGAGATCGTTGGAACGGACTGATACGGAGACTCCGTGAAAACGCGGCGAGGAGAAATCGGCCGGCTAAACGGTATTCGAGTTCTATAGCTTCTGTGATTGGGAGACCGCCATGAAGGAGATCATTTGCGCCAGCTCGCTCGCCGTCCTCCTCGCGGTATCTTCGGCAGCTGCCCAGACGCAGGCGCCGAAGGGCCTTGGCACCGAGGAATTCGGCTTGTCGCAACGCGAACTGGTTCAGGCTATCGAAAAGACCGAGCAACTGATCGCGCGCTGCATGACCGAGCAGGGCTTCCAGTATGTCGCGGCCGACCACAATACCGTGCGGGCGGGCATGTCGGCGGACAAGATCCTCCCCGGCCTCAGCGAGGAGGAGTTCGTCAATCGCTACGGCTTTGGCATCTCGACCTTTTATACCGGTCTGCCGCCTCAATTATCGACCGGCTACAGTCCCGCCCGTATTGGCCTCGGCGAACGCAATGTCCAGATTTTCCGAACGCTTTCTCCTGCCGATCAGGTCGCCTACAATCGCGCGCTGTTGGGTGAGGAAGACCTGACGTCTACCTTCGCGGTCGCGCTGGAGAACGAAGATCTGTCGCGTACCGGGGGGTGCACGCGAAAGGCCGTCTCCGAGGTGTTCAAACCCGACCAACTGAAGGCCAGCCACTACAATCCCCAGGACGCGCTCATTAACAAGGACCCGCGCATGAAGGCGGCGCTTTCGTTTTGGCAGCGCGAGATGAAGAAGGCCGGATACGAGTATGCTCACCCGGACGAGATCGAACCCGACCTGCGGAACCGGCTCAACGCGCTGACCGAGGGTGGCAAGCTGTTGGTTGCCAAGATGTCAACGGACCAGAAGGCCGCTATGCGAAAACTGCAGGATTTCGAGCGCGGGGTGGCGGTGAAAAGCTTCAAGATGTCGGAGGAGGTGTTGAAGCCGGTCGAGGAGCGAATCCAGGAAGAGATGTTCTCCCGGAAGGTGCAATGAGACTGATAGCTACGTCAATTTGCCGGTCTTTCCCGGAGCGGCGGCTGCGGGTAATCTTCTGTCGTGGTCGGTCATCGCGACGGGGGACGACTCAGTGCTCTAGCGGGCATGGTTCGTGCGATGCCAACGGCGGCGAGGATTAGGCATGGTCGCGAACCGGGTAAATGTTCTCTGGGGCATCTTGGGTCTTGTTGGAGGCATGGCGCTTGGTGCCTGGTACATGGGTTCCAGGATCCAGTCGCCGGCCGAGATGGCGGCGCGCACCGCACCGCCGGAGCCATCCCCGATCCTCGTGCCCGTGGAATCGCGCGTACTGAGTTCTGATGTCGTCACCCGCGGCACCGTCCGCTTCGGACTTCCACAGCCGATTTCGATCGCTCCTTCCACCGTCAAGGGCGGCGCCGGACTGATCTCATCGCTGCCGCGGCCGAATGCGCCGTTTAATGAAGGCGACGTGATCATGTCAGCGTCCGGCCGTCCGGTCCTTGTCCTGCGTGGCGCAGCGCCGGCCTTCCGCGACATGTTGCCGGGAACGAGCGGGAGCGACGTGCAGCAGCTCGAGGAGGCATTGGCCCGACTCGGCTTCGATCCGGGACCAGTCGACGGCAACTACGATCAAAAGACGTCTCTTGCGGTTGAGCGCATGTATCAAAAGGCCGGGTGGGATGCGTTCGGACCAACACGCGAACAGCGCGCCGCGGTCGCCACGCTCGAGCGAGACTGGTCGGATGCCGCGAGAAGTCGGCTCGCTGCCGAGACCGCGCGCGACACTGCCGTCAAAGCGGTCGCCGCCGCGCGCGCGGTCGCGGAGCAGAACATTCGCCAGGCCACTATCGATAGCGCCATGCGTTTCGGCACCGGCCGGCAGCTGGCAGACGCACGTGCCGGCAAATCCCTTTTGGTGCAAACCGAGCGCGCCCGCGCCACCCATTCCGCTGCCATCGCCGATGCCGACATCAAGACGCAGATGGCCGATCGCGCCTTGGTTGTCCTCGATCCGCGCCAGACGGAGATGACCAAGGCCGCAGCCGAGGCCAAGCTGAGAGTGGCGCGAAGCGCGCAACGCAAGGCACGAGTAGAAGCCGAGCTTGCGATTGACAATGCGTCGCGCGAGGCCAGCCTGACCGACCAGCGGATCAAGGCCGCCGAGGGCGCGGTGAACGCGGCGCGCCTGGAAGGCGAGCGCAGCGTGCGCGCGGCGCAGGAACAACAGACGCTCGCCGAATTCGACGTCAAGATTGCAAGCGAACGATACGAGCGTCTGGATCGCGAGCTCGCGGCGGCGAGGGCAAAGCTCGGCGTTCAGGTGCCGGCGGACGAGGTCGTGTTCATTCCGTCGTTGCCGATCCGCGTCCACGAGGTGACTGCGTCCGTTGCGGGCAATGCTTCCGGGCCGGTGATGAGCGTGACGGATAACGAGCTCAGCATCGACTCGCAACTGCCCATTGAAGCCGCGCCGCTGGTGAAGCCCGGAATGAAGGTCGCGATCGACGAGCAGGCGCTTGGCATCAAGGCGAACGGCGTCGTCGAGAGCGTTGCGACTACACCGGGCACGCGCGGCGTCGATGGCTATCACTTCTATCTCGGGGTGAAGGTGGAGAGCACGCCGGTCTCTTTGGCGGGGTTCTCCGTACGTCTGTCAATCCCGATCGAGACCACGAAGGGCGCGGTTATCGCCGTGCCGACCAGCGCGGTGTCGCTTGCGGCCGACGGTGCATCACGCGTGCTGGTCGATCGCGGCGGCCGGCAGGAATACGTGACCGTGAAACCAGGGCTTTCGACGGGTGGCTATGTCGAGGTCAACGCGCCCGATGAGCGGCTCGTGCCCGGCCAGATGGTGGTGGTAGGCTATAAGACGGCGGAGCCGACGGCGATGAAATGACGCTCACCGCAAACAGAGAGCGAGCCTTGCCGATCGAAGCGGTTGCCGCCGATTCCGATCATGTGCTCGACCTGCGCAGGGTGTGCAAGCAATTCGGGACGGATCCTGCCGTTCATGCCTTGATTGATGTCGACCTCGTGGTGAAGCGCGGCGAATGGCTCTCCATCACCGGTCCGTCCGGTTCAGGCAAATCGACACTGTTGAACGTGCTGGGCTGCCTCGATCGGCCAACCAGTGGCCAGTTCCTTCTTGACGGAATCGAAACGACGAAGCTGAGCGAGAATGAGCGGGCCGGGCTGCGCGCCCGACGCGTCGGATTCATCTTTCAGTCGTTTCATCTGCTGCCGTATCGTACCGTCCTCGAGAACGTCATGCTGGCGGAAGTGTACCGCCGGCGCGTCGGGCAGGGACGGCGCGAGCGGGCGATGGTGGAGATTCGCCGCGTCGGACTTGCCCATCGGGCCAATTTCCTCCCGTCCAAACTGTCGGGCGGCGAACGTCAGCGGGCGGCGATCGCGCGGGCGTTGATGGGCTCGCCGAGTCTTTTGCTGTGTGACGAGCCGACCGGCAATCTTGACTCAACGAACACCGAGTCGATCCTCGACTTCTTCACCGAGCTGAACAAGGAGGGGATGACGATCGTCGTCGTCACGCACGACGAGAATGTGGCGCGCCGCGGCTTGCGTCGGGTTAATATGAAGGACGGTCAGCTCTATGGCGGCGGCGAGCCTGCAACTTCACCCCCATCTAAGTCGGGCATCGAGGCGTCGGCGATCACCACACGCGATCTCATCACCGAGGCCATCGCTGGGGCGATCGCGCGACCGGCTCGCATGGCGCTAACGGTGCTTGGCATCGTGATCGGCATGTCGGCGCTCGTCGCTACCGTCGGACTCACGCGAACCGCCGGCAACCGCATCATCAGCCAGTTCGATCAACTCGCGGCCACCGAACTCTTCATATCCGCGCGGCCAGGCGGCGCCAGCGGCACGATCGATCCGCGTGCTATTCCGTGGGACGCGCCGGAGCGGCTCACCCGGCTGAACGGGGTGGTTGCCGCGGGCCTGCTGAGCGACGTGAATGTTCATGACACGCTCGTTAGCGCTTCGCCGGTGATTGATCCTGTCAATCAGACCGCAATCAGGCTGGCGGTGCGCGCTGCTTCACCCGATCTGCTCCGCGCCGTGCGCGGCGAGCTCGCCTCGGGACGGTTCTTGGACGACGGGCATTCTGTCCGCGCCGACCGCGTCGCGGTCCTCGGCCCCGATGCCGCGCGCCGCCTGGGCATCGGTGGGGTCGAGCGGCTGCCGGCAATCTATGTCGGTGATGAACTCTACCTCGTGATAGGCATCCTCCGCGATGTCGTGAGAAAGCCAGAACTGCTTGGCTCGGTCGTTATTCCCGAGGGAACGGCGCGACGCTACTTTGGCCTCTTCGGGCCCGGCCTCGTTGTCGTGGAGACGAAGATCGGCGCCGCCTCCCTGATTGCGCTACAGGCTCGAGCTGCTCTGCGGCCTGATGACCCACGCGCGCTTCGGGTGCAGTTGCCGCAGGAGCCGCGACGCGTGCGCGATGACGTGCAAACCGACCTCAATGTCATGTTCCTGCTGCTGGGCGGCCTGTCGCTCGTGGTCGGCGCGCTCGGGATTGCAAATATTACACTGGTGGGCGTGATGGAGCGAACGGCGGAGATCGGATTGCGCCGCGCCATTGGTGCGACGCGTCGGCACATCGCGGTACAGTTCCTTGTTGAGAGCACGTCCATGGGGATTGTGGGCGGACTTCTTGGAGCCAGCATCGGCGTTATGACCGTCGTCGGCGTCTCGGCGTACCAGGTCTGGACACCGGTGCTCGATCCGCTCGCTCCTTTGCTCGCGCCCGTTGTCGGCGGCGTGATAGGCCTCCTGTCCGGAGTTTACCCCGCTTCGCGCGCAGCTGCGCTCGAGCCGGCCGAAGCGCTCCGCGCCTAGTCAAACCTCAGTGTACACGCTGTGTGCGCTGGGAATCTGACGATCCGATTTTTGCTTCCATTCCCGACATATTTGATCCTGATACAGGCAATCTGCGGAAGCTTGATCAAACCAAATTCATCAATCGGTCCAATCACATAGAGGTCGAGTTCGGACAAAATAGATCAGCGAAATGAAAGACTTGCGCTGGAAGTTTTTCACGGCCCCAAACGATGGATCGAGAGTTCAAGTATTTCAATTGGTTAGAAGGCTAGGTGTGCACGACGGGTGCACTGGGAGATCGCGAAAAATCGTTCGTGAGCAAGCGTGGGCGGTCGCTCTTTGGAGTGATGCGGGTCGTTTAGAGCAGGGTCCTTGCGCGAGCCTTAAGAGCTAATGGTGCTCGTCACCAACGAGATCTCTGTTCGGCCTACCGTCAGGGGTCGAGTCGCTCGCCCGCTACCACGGGCCACGATTTCGCGCGTCAAACTGCGATTTCCTGCGATCTTGTACGTTCGATAGTGACGATCCGAGGCGGCGCTGGCGCTAGGCCGTCATGCCGCACAGATCGGCTAGTGACATTGCCACGCAGAGCCGAGATCGGCTCGACTCGCTGCGAAGGATAAGGGTCGTCAGTGGGGGCGCGTTCTTCACGATGGGACTTTCAGCGCAGCATCCGCCGGAAGGCGGGCGTGTGAGGCCTTCTCCCAGCGCGTACCGGCCGCGCGGGCGGTGACGGCTGAGCTGAGCGGCCCTGGAGCGGCGCCGGTCATGCGCGGGCCGTCTCGCCGGCCCATGCCTGCGCCGGCGCCGACACTCCGGGCAGGTCCAAGAGATTGATGGCGCGGCAGGCGATCTGGTCGACGACCTCAGCCAAAGACTGCGGCTTGAGATAGAACGCCGGTAGCGGTGGCGCGACGATTGCTCCGCTTTCAGTCACCTGCGCCATCGTGCGAAGATGGCCGAGATGCAGCGGGCTTTCACGCGCCAGGAGCACCAAGCGGCGCCGCTCCTTGAGCTGCACGTCGGCAGCGCGTACCAGCAGATTGTCGAGTTGCCCCCAGGCGATGGCGGAGAGCGTACGGATCGAGCAGGGGGCCACGATCATCCCATGAATCGGAAACGAGCCGCTGGCGACGCAGCTGCCGATATCATGGTGAGCATGGCAACGAAAGGCCAGGCCGCGCAGACGCGCCGGAGCGTCGGCGTCCACCTCCTCGGCAAGCGTGCGCTCCGCTGCCGGCGAGATCACGAGGTGGAGGGCGCAACGCGGATATTCCGTGAGCCGTTCGACAATGCGTGCGCCGATTGCAACGCCCGAGGCGCCGCTGATGCCGACGATGACGCCCAGCCGCTCGCTCATGCCAATTCCCGGGCCACGTCCATGAGGCCGAGGCGCGACCACATCGCATCGACCCGCGCGATCACGGCGGGATCCATCGCGAGCGGTTCGCCCCAGAGTCGTTCCGTCTCCGGCGGGATTTTTGTGGTGGCATCGATGCCGAGCTTGCCGCCGAGCCCGGATTTTGGAGAAGCAAAGTCGAGATAGTCGATCGGCGTGTCGGTCAGCGTCACCAGGTCGCGCGAGCTGTCGCTGCGGGTCGAGACCGCCCACATCACTGCGCGCCAGTCGCGAATGTCGATGTCGTCGTCGACCACGATCAGCAGTTTCGTATAGCTGAACTGCGGGAGCATCGACCACAAGCCGAGCATCAGCCGTCGCGCCTGGCCGGGATAGCGCTTCTTGATAGCCGCAATCGCGATGCGATACGAACAAGCCTCTGGCGGCAGAAAACAGTCGACCACTTCGGGAAATTGCTGCCGGATCAACGGCACGAACAGTCGGTTCAGCGCTTCGCCGATTCGCGATGGCTCGTCCGGCGGGCGGCCGGTGAAGGTCGAGAGATAGATCGGTTGGCGTCGGCTGGTCACGGCGGTGACGCGCATGACCGGAAAGTCCTCGACCGAGTTGTAGTAGCCGGTGTGATCGCCGTAGGGGCCCTCGGGCGCCGTTTCGGTTGCCGAAACGAAACCCTCGATCACGATCTCGGCTGCGGCCGGGACCGCGAGAGGTACGGTCAGGCATGGCGTCAGGTCTGGCCGCTCGCCGCGCAGGATTCCGGCGAAGCGCAACTCGGAGATCGTCTCGGGCAGCGGCAGCACGGAAGCGAGGATGGTCGCGGGATCGGCGCCGATGACGACCGCCACCGGCATGTCGCGGCCGAGTACTTTCCACTCGCGGTGATGGCGTGCGCCGCCGCGGTGAGCGAGCCAGCGGATAATAGCGCGGTCGCGGCCGAGCACCTGGATGCGGTAGACGCCGACATTCTCTTCCTGATCGGCGGCTACCGGTTCCGGTGGCGCCGTGATGACCAGCGGCCAGGTGATCAGCGGCGCGGGCTCGCCCGGCCAGCAGATCTGCACCGGCAGCCTGCCGAGGTCGATGTCGTCGCCCATGGCGACGCAGTCCTGGGCCGGCGCGGCTGCGCGCGTGCGGGGCCGGGTCGCGAGCGCCGCGCGTGCTAGCGGAAGCTTGTCCCAGGCATCCCGCAGTCCGTGCGGTGGGCGGGGCGCGCGCAGCTCGGCCATCAGCGCGCCGAGCTCCTCGAGGCGGTCCGGCGCAATTCCCATACCCCACGCGATGCGCTCAACCGAGCCGAAGACGTTGGTGAGAAGCGGCATCTCGGACGGCGTGCCGTCAGCCTTGATCGGCTGTTCGAACAATAGTGCATGCCCGTGCTCGCCAAGCACCCGGCGGTGGATTTCGGTGATCTCATGGACCACCGAGACTCTCTCGCGAATACGTCGCAACTGCCCCTTGCTCTCGATGAAGCGCAGGAAGTCGGACAATTCTCGAAAGCGCGGGACGTCACGATGCAAGTGAACGAACTCCTCAAGAATAGGTAGAGCTAGCCGGGATGATCTTCGCCTTCATTGTTCCGGCTCAAATACATCCGCGTGCAATCCGTCCAGATGTGGTCCCATGAATGATCCGTCCGTTGCGCCGTCCGGCCCTTTGCCGGTCATCCCGCCGCTTGTCGCTGTCGCGATGCGTCCTTTGCCGTTGCTACCACTGCAGCTCGTCCTCTCAGGCCTCCTGCAGCGGATCTGGCGGCGCAATCCCGCGATCTTCGATCGGCTTGGCGAGCATTCGCGAGCGCGGTTCGGCATCAGGCCAACCGACCTGCCGTTCGCCTTCGTCGTCGAGGCGACGCCGCCACGGCTTACGGTGGTGCGCGACCTGCCGCGCGACCTGGATGCGCGCATCTGCGCCTCGCTCGCCAATCTGCTGGCTCTGCTCGAAGGTAAGGTCGACGGTGACGCACTGATGTTCTCGCGCGAGCTCGTGATCGAGGGCGATATCGAGGCGGTGCTCGCGTTGCGCAATGCGATCGACGACGCGCAGCTCGATCTCGCGGCGGAGCTGTCCTCGTTGCTCGGCCCTCTGGGTGGCACTGCAAAGCGCGTGCTGGAGGCGGCGCGCGGCAGCCTGATCGGCGGATCGCGGAGGCCGTTCAAATGATGGAGCTGATCTGCCCCGCCGGTACCGCGGCCGCGTTGAAGAGCGCCATCGATGCCGGCGCTGATGCGGTCTATTGCGGATTCAACGACGAAACCAATGCGCGTAACTTTCCGGGCTTGAATTTCAGCCGCGACGAGCTGCGCAAGGGGATCGCGCTCGCGCACAGTAGCGATGCCAAGGTGCTGGTTGCCATCAACACCTTTCCGCGTGCTTCCAGTGTCGAGCTGTGGCAGCGCGCTGTGGACGATGCGGTGAGCGCCGATGCCGATGCGCTGATCCTCGCCGACATCGGCCTGATGGACTACACGGCGAGGCGTCATCCAAACCAGCGCCTGCATGTCTCGGTGCAGGCGGCGGCGGCAAACCCGGACGCCATCGCCTTCTATGTCGAGACCTTTGGCGCCCGCCGCGTGGTGCTGCCCCGCGTCCTGAGCGTGCCGGAGGTCGCGGAGATCGCCCGCGAGGCGGCTTGCGAGACCGAGGTCTTCGTGTTTGGCGGCCTCTGTGTGATGGCGGAAGGACGCTGCTCGCTGTCCTCCTACGCCACCGGTAAGTCGCCAAACATGCAGGGCGTCTGCTCGCCCGCAAGTCACGTGGCCTACCAGCAGACGCCGCAGGGGACGACGTCGAGGCTGGGCGGCTTCACCATCAACCGGTTCGAACCCAGCGAGCCGGCCGGCTATCCGACGCTGTGCAAGGGGCGCTTTTCGACGGAGCAGGGTACTGGCTACATCTTTGAAGATCCAGTCAGCCTGGATGCCACGACCCTGCTCAAGGGTTTGAGCGATGCCGGCGTCACCGCGCTCAAGATCGAGGGACGGCAGCGCGGGCGCGCTTATGTCGAAAGCGTGGTGCGCCATTTCCGCGGGGCGCTCGACGCGCTCGCGAGCGGGCGCGAGGCCGACATTGCCAGCCTGAAACCGTTCACTGAAGGCCAGGCGAGCACGCTGGGAGCCTATCGCAAGACCTGGCGATAACTTGGTGATGACCAGCTCGCCTGCATGTAAGGAAGATTCCGATGCAACTCGGCCTCGGCCCAATCCTCTATAACTGGGCGCCGGAACGCTGGCGCGACTTCTATTTCCGGATCGCCGACGAGGCGCCGGTCGACGTCGTCTCGGTCGGTGAGATCGTCTGCTCGAAACGCTCGCCCTTCTTCGCGGACCATCTGCCTTCCGTCATCGAGCGATTGAAAAGCGCCGGCAAACAGGTGCTCCTGGGCTCCCTGATCCTGGTGTCGCAGCGGCGGGAGCGGCGCCAGACGGAGGAGCTCGCCGCAGTGAATGACGACCTGGTCGAGGTGAACGATCTGACGTGTCTCAAGGCCTTGGCCGGCCGCCCACATGCGATCGGGCCCTTCGTTAACATCTACAATGAGGCGGCCGCGGCCTTTCACGCTGCGCGCGGGGCCGCGCGCATCTGTCTGCCTCCCGAATTGCCGCTTTCCTCGGTTGCGGCGATCGCGGCCGCGCTTCCAAACGTCGCGATCGAAGTCTTCGCATTCGGGCGTGTGCCGCTTGCGATCTCCGCGCGCTGCTACCACGCGCGCGTGCATAAGCTCGCCAAGGACAATTGCCGCTTCGTCTGCGAGAAGGACCCGGATGGCCTCGCCCTGAAGACGCTGGAGCGGCAGGATTTCCTGACCATCAACGGCGTCCAGACCCTGTCCTACACGTGTATGAATCTTCTCGGCGACATCGGCGCGCTGCGTAAGGCCGGGATCGCCTCGCTGCGCCTGTCGCCACAGGATTGCGACATGGTTGCGGTCGCCGAAACCTTTCGGGACGTGCTGGACGGCCGCGATGACGCCGAAGGCGGCAGCCGGCGCTTCGCCGCGCTTTATCCGAAAGTCCCCTTCTCCAATGGATTTCTCCATGGATCGGCCGGATTCTCGTATCTCGTGCAATGATCGCGAGCGGAACGCAGATGGCCTCTGCGTGAGCGCAATTTGTGCGCTGCGGGGGCGAAAGCCGCGTCGAGCAGTCACCGAGACGTGACGCCGGACACCTCGCTGAAGTTTGCGTCCGAACAAAGAGACTCTGCCTTCCCCTTCCTTATCATCCTGGTACGCAAGAATTCCAGGAACAGACCCATGGGCGACCGCCGTTCCTCACGCTGAGGGTGGCGGGAGTGCGCGGACCCTCGATCGTCTGGTAAATTCCCCTAACGACCAATCGTGCCGCTTCCTGAGTTGAGATTTGCCCCTCATTCCAACAGAGCAATCGCGGTTTGTTCGTCAGTGATGAGTACATCGGCGAGCCGTGCGCGTATCGCAGCCCGGATAATCGGTATTTTCTGAAGGCCTCCGGCAGCAAGAACACGTTCGCGCACTTGTCGCAAGCTGCTGATCGTTGGGTGAATCACGCGCTTTGTCAGCGGATGCACCACGGGCTGTCCATCAAGATCCAAATAGTGACCACAAATGTCGCCGACGGCTCCGGCATCACGCAGCGACTGCCAGGTTGCAAGGGAGATTACGCCGTATTCGAGAGCTTTCGACTGCTCGGACAAATCGACCGCGCTCAGGAGCGCGATATCCAGCCCCGCGACCATAGCCAATACTGAAAGGATAGGCTCGCTTGAAACAAGTGCATCGCGGAGATCCTCCGTGGGCGCAAACATCGGCGCGGTCACGTAGTAGCATCGGGCGCCCAAGGCGCGAGCCATCATCGCAGCATTGTCGTAAGGATTGATGGCGGTGCTTTCCGCGAGCCCGCCACATAGCAGGACAACGCGGCTGCCATCGCCGGCACGGCGCCTGAGATTTTGAGCCGCCGCATTGATTGTTCCGCCCCAGGTGATGCCGAGCATGCCTGCAGCGGGCAAATTCTCCGAGACGTAGTGACCCGCCGCGGCGCCGATCAGGTTGCGTACGTCAGTATCGCCAATTGGCGCAGGCACGACCACTGCGTTGCGCAGGCCAAACTTTGCGAGGAGACGGGCTTCGAGTTCGAAGCAAGGTCCGGTAATGCCCGCGATCGTTATCTGCACAAGGCCGCTTTCGCGCGCCTCTCCCAAGATTCGATTGACACGCTTTCGCGTGATCTTCAACCGCTGCGCAATGACGTCCTGGGTCTGGCCTTCCTTGAAATAGTGCCAGCAAATTCGAGCCGTCAATGCAGCGTCAAGCTGTCCGTCCCCGCTTTCGATGTCGATCGATCTTGCGACGCTCACCTGTTCCTCGATCCCGCTATCACCGCAGCCAACCTTTCGTTGTCTGAAAAAAGGCACGACCGGTACATATGGGTCATTGATGTCACATATGTGTCGCGCTGCTTTGCTACGACTCTCCCAACGAAGCGGGGAGCTATCGAAATGCGCCAGAAAATCCTTATTTTGCTGGCACTTGCGTGCCTGTCGACCTCGTCGGCATTGGCCCAATTCTCTGATAATAAAATCGTCATTGGGGTGATGGGCGACCAAAGCGGGGTGGTTGCGGACGTCGGCGGGCCAGGTTCCATTCTGGCCGCCCGTATGGCCGTCTCGGATTTTGGCGGCTCGCTCGGCGGCGTTCCGGTCGAGACTATTACAGCGGATCATCAAAACAAGCCGGACGTCGCCGCAGCGATCGCGCGTGAGTGGTTCGACCGGCAAAGCGTCGACGTCATCGTCGACCTGCCTCATTCCGGCGCCGTCTTCGGCCTGATGACGCTGGCAACCGAGAAGAAGCGATCGCTGATGGTGTCGGGCGCTGCCAGCGTCGACATAACAGGGGCGCGCTGCTCTCCTTATGTCACTCACTGGACCGACGACACCTACTCGCTTGCTCGCGGCACGGCGGCTGCGTTGGCCGAGCAGGGTCAGAAGTCCTGGTTCTTCCTGACGGCCGACTACGCATTCGGGCATGACCTCGAGAAGGACGCGACTGTCGTCGTCGGAGAACGCGGCGGCACGGTGCTGGGCCGCGCACGTCATCCGCTCAATACCGCTGATTTCGCTTCGCTCCTGCTGCGAGCCCAGGACTCCAAAGCACAAGTGGTGGCGCTTGCCAGCGCCGGAGCCGATACCGTCAATGCAATCAAGCAGGCAGCTCAGTTCGACCTCATGCGCACGCAAAAGATTGCGGCGCTTCATGCCTTTGTCACCGACGTCAACAGCCTCGGATTGGAGGCGGCGCAAGGCTTGATTATTACGTCAGGGTTTTATTGGGACGACAGCGAGGGCACCCGAGATTTCGCTATACGATTCCTCAAAACGCACGGGCGAATGCCAACGCGGGAACAGGCCGGCGTTTATGCGGGTGTCCTGCATTTCCTGAAGGCTGCAAAAAGCGCGAAGAGTGACGATGCCGCGATCGTCAACGCCGAGATGCGGAGGCTTCCAGTCGACAAGTTCGGGCGGCCAGCGGTTCTTCAGCAGAATGGCCGTGTCGCCTATGACCTCGGCGTCTATCGCGTGAAATCGCCGGCTGAGAGCCGACGGCCATGGGACTATTATGAACGGATCGCCACGGTTCCTGCCGCGACCGCCTTCCGGTCATCGGTCGATTCGGGATGCAATATGGCGGCGCCCGTCCGATGACGACTGGCTCCGCGCAGAGCGACCTTGTGCCGACCGGCCGGTCGTTAGCTCCAACTCCGTTGTTCGTCCCTGACGAAGCTCAAAACCGGATGTCCGCCAGCGCTCTGGCTGCCAAACTCAAGCAAGGCCAGATAAGCTCCGCTGATCTGGTGAATGCATGCCTTGATCGAATCGCGGCACGCGAGCCGCAGGTGAAGGCGTGGGCCTTTCTCGATGCGAAACGCGCGCGCGAATACGCGAAGCTGGCAGATGCCTGGCGCGCATCGGGTTTGCCTCTTGGTCCGTTGCATGGTCTTCCCGTCGGTGTGAAGGATGTCTTTGACACCGCCGACATGCCGTCCGAATACGGCAGCGAAACACTTCGCGACCGTCAGCCGTCGAAAGATGCTGTCGCCGTCTCGATGCTGCGCCGGGCCGGCGCGATCATCATCGGCAAGACCGCCACATCCGAGTTCGGGATGTACCACCCAAGTCCGACCCGCAACCCGTTCGATCTGTCGCGTTCGCCCGGCGTGTCCTCGTCGGGATCCGCGGCCGCGGTTGTCGATCATATGGTGCCGCTCGGGCTCGGTACGCAACACACGGCATCGACCACGCTTCCCGGCTCGTTCTGCGGCGCATTCGCCTTCAAACCCTCGCTCGGCTTCACGTCCATGGCAGGTGCGAACGTTCTGGTGCCGCGCCTGGCGCATCTGGGGTTGCTGGCGCGATCCACGATGGACCTGTGTCTGTTCGCCGGCGCTTTCGATCCGGCTCTGGCTGACATTGCTCCTGCGGTGCGAGCGCCTCGGCTCGGTTTCGTGAGGGGGCCCGCTTGGGCGACGACCGATGACGATGCCCGTGCTGCGATCGAAGCGTTGCTCGAGGCGTTGCCGGCGACGATCGATCCGATCGATCTTCCCGTCGAATTCAGTGACGCGCTCGATACCACGATGGGCCTGCTCAACGCCCATCTCGCTTACCGCTTCGGCTCTGCGCCCGATGAAACCATGCGTCGCTATTGTCTGCCGCTGCGGCAGGGAATCGAGGCGGGACGCATGATCACCGCCGAACGCTACCTTGCCCTCGACGCGCTGGCCGACCGGCTAGTCGCGCGGGCCGATCGGCTATTTGATGAGGTCGACGCAATCATCACCTTGTCGGCGCCGGGCGAGGCGCCACGGCTGGAAGACGGGCCGGGTTCCGGTGTCATGTCGATGCCCTGGAGCCTATGCGGCTTGCCGACTGTCTCCCTGCCGCTTCTGACGGGGCGTCACGGACTGCCGATCGGCGTCCAGCTGATCGGTCGTCATGGTCGTGATGCCGAGTTGTTGCGCGTTGCCGGCTGGCTTGAGGCTGTGGCGCCTCGTCAAACTCTCACCATGAAAGTACAGTGATGGCTTCCGAAATCACACACCCGCTTTCCCTGGCCGTCAACGGCCGTGACTATTTCTGGCCTTCGCAAACAACCGTCGTCATCTGCTTTGACGGATGCGATCCCGCCTATCTCGATGCGGCTCGCAAAAGGAACGCGATTCCGGCAATCGACCGAATGGCCCGGGACGGATTTGCCTCCTTGGCGCTTGCCGCGATGCCGACCTTCACGAACCCGAACAATGTTTCCATCGTCTGCGGCGTCCCGCCTGCGGTACATGGGGTGTCCGGAAATTTCTACCTCGACCGGACGACCGGCGAGGAAATCATGATGGTTGACGCGACGCCGATGCGCGCGCCCACGATTCTTGCGACCTTTGCAAATGCCGGCGCCAAAGTCGTGGCGATCACCGCCAAGGACAAGCTGTGCAAGGCCCTGGGCCATCAACTCGATGGCATCGCGTTCTCTGCGGAGAAAGCCCATTCCTGCACGATCGCCGAGAACGGCATTGAGGATGTGACAGGCCTTGTCGGACGTGAAACGCCCGAGCTTTATTCGGCTGATCTGTCGCTCTTCGTACTGGATGCAGGCATCCGGCTGCTCGAAATGCAACCGACCGACTTGATGTACCTGTCGCTTTCCGACTACGTGCAGCACAAACATGCGCCCAATGCGTCGGAAGCGATTGCTTTCATGCGCGAGGTCGATCAGCGGATCGAACGGCTCATGGCGCTTGGGGCAGTCGTTGGAATAGTCGCAGACCACGGCATGAACGACATGGCAGCAGACGACGGCGAGCCCAATGTCCTGTATCTGGGCGATGTTCTCGATGCCAAGTATGGGCCCGGTACCACCCGCGTGATCTGTCCGATCACCGATCCGTTCGTCCGCCATCATGGGGCGATGGGCGGCTTCGTGCGCGTCCATCTGCTTGCGCCACATCTTGATCCCGATGCAGTCGCTTCTTTTATTCGAACTCTTCCAGGTGTTGCACTCGCTTTGTCCCGCGATCAGGCGTGCGAGCGCTTTGAACTGCCGGAGGACCGCGAGGGCGATCTTGCGATCGTCGCGGAGAAGGGAACGGCAATCGGCGCGCGTGCAGAGGATCACGACCTGTCGCAACTTGCCGGAGAGCGATTGCGGTCCCATGGCGGACTTGCGGAGCAAGAAGTGCCGTTCCTGCTCTCCCATCCCATCACGCCGCAGCATCAAGCCGAACTCGGTGCGGCTCCACTGCGTAATTTCGACATCTTTGCCGTTGCCCTGAACTGCCTGAGGACCTGACGTGATGCGCCGCGCTATTCTTGTTACCCTCGACGGCCTGAGACGCGACCAGATTTCCCCGGAGGTGACGCCAAATCTAGTCGCCTTCGCCAAATGTGCGGAAACGTTTGCCGACTACCGCACGGTATTCCCGTCCTGCACTCGCGTTGTCTCCGCTAGCATCGCTACCGGATGCTACCCCGCCCGCCATGAATTACAGGGCAATTCGCTGGCGCTCATGGAGGACGGCGTGCTTGTTCCGCACGATGCCGGTCATCCCGATTTTCTTCAGCACAAGCGCCGGGTGACGGGTCGGTCGCTGGCCGTCCCTACGCTGGCTGAACGTCTTGCCAGCGCTGGTGGTGCGATCGTCTTTAGTAATGTCTCGCCAGGTGCTGCCTATGCCCATGATCCTGATGGCCATGGTTACGTCTATCATCGCGCGGGCTCGTTCGGTCCGGGTCGCGTTTCGGTTCCTGAGACCGAGCAACTGCGCGTTGAGCCGGACTTAAGCGGCGACCGCGAGATGACGGAGCGATTCATCCGCGAAGTGCTGTTCGAGCGATGTCCGGCGCTGGGTGTCCTGTGGCTCGGAGATCCCGATGCGACGCAGCATAATTATCCGCTGGGTTCTGCTGAAAATATCGAGGCTTTGAAACAGTCGGACTTGCGTGCGCGGGAGGTGATTGAAGCCGTTCAAACCTGTCGTGCGGCTGGTGAGGATATCCTGCTCATGGTCGGCTCTGATCACGGACATCAGACCGTTACGGGCGTCGTCGACATTGAGCATGATTTGATTTCAGTCGGCCTCAAGGACTCGGGAAATTCAGGCGACGTGATTGCGGTTTCGAACGGAACGTCAGCCTTGATCTACGTGCATCCGGATTGTTCAAGACGGATCCCGGCGCTCCGTGCGCATCTGGAACGGGTTGACTGGGTTGGTCGTGTTGTGCCCGCCGAGACCTTCGACCTGATTGGACAGGCGCCGCATCATTGTCTCGCTTTTGCGATCTCCATGCGCGCTGGCGACGAACCAAATGCCTGTGGTGTACGTGGCACCAGCCTCGTCGCTAAGCCTGCATCGGGCAAGGCGGATCGGCTTGGTTGTGGTCAACATGGCGGCCTTGCCCCATTCGAGCAGGCTCCATTCCTGTTCGTCTCCGGCAACGGCTTTGTGCCAGGCGCGGTACGGGGGGAAACGGCGCGCGTTATCGACATCGCGCCGACCGTGCTGACCCATCTCGGCGTATCCCACTCCGGCATGGACGGACGCACTCTGCAGCGTCCGGATCCTGTGCCCACGATGGAAGGGCTCGCATGTCAGACATCTCTCTGACGAGCGTCGTCAAGCGCCACGGTGACGCACTCATTCTGCGGGGAATATCGCTCGACATCCGCGATGGCGAATTCATGACCCTGCTCGGACCGTCGGGATGCGGCAAGTCCACATTGCTGCGCATCATCGCCGGCCTCGACATGCAGGATAGCGGCGAAGTGATGATCGCTGGGCGGAGCGTGGACGGCCTGCGCCCCAAGGAGCGCGATGTGGCGATGGTGTTTCAATCCTACGCCCTGTACCCGCATCTCTCGGTTTTCGACAATATCGCCCTGCCGCTGCGTGTCCGGCGGCTCGGCGGCCTGCAGCGCATGCCTCTGCTCGGGAGCCTGATGCCGGGCCGGCCAGCTATCGAGAGCGTCATCCGCCGCGAGGTGGAGGAGACTGCGGCGATGCTCGACATTTCGCATCTTCTTGACCGGAAGCCCGGTCAATTATCCGGTGGGCAAAGACAGCGCGTGGCGCTCGGCCGCGCCATGGTGCGTCATCCGGCGGTGTTTCTGATGGACGAGCCGCTCTCCAACCTGGATGCCAAGCTTAGGGTGCAGATGCGTGCCGAGATATCCGGCCTGCACAGGCGCCTGGGAAGCACCTTCCTCTTCGTCACGCACGATCAGGGCGAGGCGATGACGATGTCAGATCGTATCGCCGTTATGATGGGCGGCGAACTGATTCAGGTCGGCTCACCCGACGAACTCTATCACGATCCGGATGATCTGCGCGTCGCCGAGTTCATCGGCAGCCCCAGGATCAATGTCGTGCCCGTCGGGGCGCTGGTTCCGGAAGGTCGTAACAGATGCGCCGTCTTTCCCGGCGCGGCGACGCTGGCGTTCCGGCCGGAGGCGGCCGACCTCTCTCCACCCGCCACCGCACTTTTGTCAGGCCGGATTGCCGCCGTCGAGAATCACGGCTCCGACCTCTTCATCGAAGTCGCTGTGATGGCGGCGGGCGCAGTCCTGCCCATCATCGTTCGCGTCAAGCCGTCGTCGGGCCGTTTCGCGATCGATGATGCCGTTGGCATCTGCCCGGATCCCAAGCGGATCGTTCAGTTTGCCGCATCGGGTCGTCGCCTGCGAACCCAGGGGCAGGAGCACGTCGCGGCATGAAGCATGCTTTTCCTGGTCAAGGCGAACCCATGGCTCTCGTCGCCGGGCGCCGCCGGCGCGAGCACAGGACCGCGTGGCTGGCCATGGCACCGGCGGTCGCGTTACTCATCCTGTTGCTGTTCGGGCCCATACTGGCTGTCGCCGTGTTCTCGTTCACCGACTGGCAGATCGGCTCAGCATCGCTGCACTTTCTCGGTTTAGACAACTACCGCGGGCTGTTCGCTGACGCGGTGTTCTGGAAAGCCCTTGCCAATACCGCTCTCTATGTCGCCATCGTGGTGCCTGGCACGGTGATCCTTGGGCTCGTGGTGGCATTGCTGATCGAGGCACGTCCCGCATTCCGTAGCTTCTATCGAGCCGCCCATTTTCTGCCGGTGATGTCGACCATGGCGGCAATGGCGATCGTATGGAGCACGATGCTCCATCCAACTATCGGGCTGGTGAACCGCTTGCTCGCCGAGCTCGGCATATCCGGGGTGAACTGGCTACGTAACGAACACACAGTGTTGCCCGTTCTTGCCATCATCGGCATCTGGCAGAGTTTTGGCTTCGCCATGGTGCTGTTCGTCGCCGGCCTGAAATCGATCCCGCAGTCTCTCTACGACGCTGCGGCCATCGACGGCGCGGACGGATTGCTGGACCGGCTGCGAACGGTGACGATGCCGATGCTCGGTCCGGTGACAATGTTCGTGCTGATCCTCACCGCGAAACGTGCCTTCGAGGTGTTCGACACCGTGCGGGTGCTGACGAAGGGCGGCCCGAACTTCGCTTCGGATGTCTTGCTGCATCGTCTTTATACCGAGAGCTTCGATTTCCTGCGCACCGGCTATGGTGCGGCCCTCACCGTCGTATATCTCGCCGTCGTCATGCTGATGACGCGGGCGCAAGCGCGAATGCTTGATCGGCGGGTACATTACACATGACGTCTACCGGGCATCGATCGTCAATGAGCCGGCGGTCCCGTGTGGAGGGGCTCGCGCGCCATGGGGCGCTGCTCCTCACCTCGGCCTTCGCGCTGGTGCCCTTTGTCTGGATGATCAGCCTGTCCCTAAAACCGCCGGAAGAAATATTCCAGCCCGTGTTTCACCTGTTGCCGCAGACATTGCACGGCTTTGATAACTATCGCATCGCCGTCACGGCGGCGCCGATGCACCGTTTCCTGCTCAATGGACTGTTCGTTTGCGCCGCGATCTTTTCGCTTCAGATGCTGGTTTGCATACCCTGCGCCTATGCGCTGGCGAAGTTGCGCTTTCGCGGGCGCGATACGCTGTTCTCTGTCGTGCTGCTCGGCCTTCTGATCCCGCCGCAGGCGCTCGCCATTCCGCATTTCGTGCTTCTGCACGTATTCGGGCTGCTCGATACCTATGCGGCGTTGATACTGCCATGGATGATCTCCACGCTCGGCATCTTCCTGATGCGGCAGTTCTTTCGCGCCATACCGGATGAATTGATCGATGCAGCCCGCCTCGACGGACTAGGGGAGTTCGAAATCATCTGGCGGGTCATGCTTCCGGTCGCCGTGCCTGCCCTGACGGCATTCGGCATATTCTCCGTGGTTGCACACTGGAATGATCTGTTCTGGCCGCTGATCGCAGTCCGCAGCGAAGAATTGTCGACTCCCGCCCTCGGCATGCTGCTGTTTCGGGACGACGAAGCTGGCCAATTCACCGGTCCCCTGATGGCTGGTGCGGTCATCATCGTGGCACCGCTCATCCTCGCCTTCCTGTTCGCCCAACAGCGCTTCATCGACAGTATTTCCTTCACCGCGAGCAACTGAATCCAACCCGGGAGAATTTTCCATGTCGTATCAGTCGAAACATTTGCTCCGCTGCTTGCTGGCGTCGACCGTTGGGATTGTCGGCTTTGCCGCATTGGCTTCCGCCGAGGTTACACTCGACGTGCTTTACACCACCCCGGGCACTTTCAATACGCTGCAGCAGGACCTGGCAAAGCGATTTACCGAGCTGCATCCAGACATCAAGATCAAATTCCGCAATGCCGTCGCCGGCTATGAAGAGGCGGCCCAGCAGATCCTACGCGACCAGCTTACCGGTCGGCTTCCGGATGTTGCGTTCAACGGCATCAACCAGATCGGGTTGTTCGTCGAGCGTGGCCTCGGCGTACCCCTTGACGGCTTCATCGCCAAAGAGGGCGGTACGGCCGCACTAGGCTACTACCCGACGCTCGCCGCACTCGGCAAATGGAAAGGCAAAATGTACGGATTGCCGTTTGCAGTCTCCACCCCGGTGCTCTACGTCAATGCCGACCTAGTGGAGAGGGCCGGCGGCAAGGTCGATGACCTGCCGCGTTCCTGGCCCGAATTGCTTGCCTTCGGCAAGAAGGTGGAAGCGGCCGGTAACGCCGGCGTCACCGGCCTTTATTTCCAGTGGGAGCAGACCGGCAACTGGCTGGTCCAGTCGTTGGTGACGAGCAAGGGTGGGCACATTCTCAAGGCTGGCGGGTGCAACATCGCCTTCAACGACGACGCTGGAATGTGGGCGCTCAAAACGCTCGAATCCTTCGGCAAGTCGGGCATGCCCAATCTGGGGCTGGCCCAGGCGCGCCAGTCGTTCGTGGCCGGCAGTGTCGCCGTGCTGGCCGATTCCACCTCCTATGTCGCCGCCGCCGAGCGCCAGATCGGTGGCCGCTTCAGATTCAGGACGGTGCCTTTCCCGCTGGCGGCCGCCGACGGCCGCCTTCCCGCCGGCGGCAACATGGCCATGATGTTTGCAACCGGCACCGACCGGCAGCAGGCCGCTTGGGAATATATCAAGTTTGTCACCGGGCCGGTCGGGCAAACCCAGATGGTGAACTTGACCGGCTATATGCCCGGTAACGCGATTGCGGTGGAGACGACCGAATTGCTCGGATCCTTCTACGGCAAGAATCCCAACCACAAGACCAGCATCGACCAACTTCCCATCCTTACCGAATGGGCTTCGTTCCCTGGCGACAATTCGCTGAAGATCATTGAGATAATGAAGACCAACACGGAATACCTCATAACCCGTCGGCAGACTGCCGAGGAAACCATGCCGCTCCTGGTAAAGGAAGTCGTGGCCTTGCTACCTCCGTGCGCCGGTCAATAGCTAATATCTTTGGCCCTTGATGGAAACGACTCCACCAACGGTTGGTCGAGCCGAGCATCTTGCCCCAACAATCCTGGCGCACCTCGAACATACTGCAGACGGACGGAACCGCTCTCAGCAGGCACAAGCCTGACGAGCTTTCGTAGGGGGCAGGAGTTCGAATCTCTTCGGGCGCACCCGACACGATTCGAACGTGTGGCCTTTGCCTTCGGAGGGCAATTGTCACTCTTCGCGGCCAGCGCTGGAACGGCGCGTTCCAGCAAGCACAAGAACCGGGTGTTGCGTGCTCTCACAACCACCGATTCTCGGGCGGCGCAATTTTGCAGCCGAAGGTGCTGAGTACGATTGTCGATATGGCGGGCTCGGGCCTTATTTGCTGGAGCTAGCTCAAACTTGCCCATGATGGATGGGAGCGAGAGTTCAAGTTTTTCAATTAGTTAAAGGGCAGCGTGTGCGCGACGTGTGCACCGGAAGATCAAGAAAAAATCTAACGACGGCAAGTATGGACGATAAATTCTTGAACGGATGCGACCGTCGCAGAAGCTCATGCGGCGCCGGGGGTGCGCGGGTAGCATCACTGACTTGAAACCGTCTCCACCTACCCGGGCTGCTGCCTGTAGACTCGGAGAAAACCCGCGTGAAGTGGCTTTAGTCGCCAGATCGTGCGGTCTTTGCAATCTCGGCAAGCGAAAGCCGCGACTCTGAGAGCGGCGACTTGGCCTTCTCAACTCGTTGCTGGCGAAGCCATCGATGCGGCGGCGTGCCCATCGAATGTCCAAAGGCGCAGGGAACGTGACCGGCCGACCGATTGCGTTCGGCGGCAATGTCGGCCAGCGAAAGCTCGCCGTCGAGATTCTCGCTGAGCAATTCGGTCGCCAGCTTCTGCTGCCATGCCGCGAGCCCGCTGCGAACCGCGTCGTCCATGGCAGGGTCCTTCGCGGCCTCTCATGACGCGAGAACAAGGCTCGCCATCATCAGACCGATAGCCGCGATCCAGCCTCCAAGTGCACGGACGGCGATGGTTCGCCAAGACGCTACGCCGTCCGAATTCGTGAATACGGCGGTCAGCGCCATTGCCAGCGTGATGGCCCCGTAACCTACGCAAGCCAATCCTGCCGCAAACAGCAACCGGTCGGTTTCAGGCCCGAGGTCGGCGCTGTTCGCAGCGCCCCGTATCACGGCGACTGCGAAGGCAATCGCGCACAGCATGAATGCGGGCACCTGCGCCGCTGCCGCGAGCAGCAGGCCGATTGCGAGCATCATTGCCGCGTCCGAAAGCTGTGTGGAAGTCGTGCTGAAAACCTGTCCAAGAGACAACCCGACCAGTAGTCCAAGCGGAAACACCGCGATGAGCCAGCGCCCCTTGGCGGCTCCAAGCGTACCGGCCAGCAAGCCGGTCGCAGTCCAGAGAACGACATCCTGAAGATCGGTGAGGGGATGTACGACACCCATGTAGAAATCGCCGAGGCGCGCCGCGACGATATGCGCCTCGGCGGTGCTTGCGCCGGCCAGCAGCATCGCTGTGGCCATTAATAAGCGAGCGCAATTCACGTTCATGCAAGGGCTCCGACGCCCTGTGCGAGGAAATAGCAGCCAATTCCCGCGATACCCGCCCCGAGTCCCTGAATGACGCGCTCGCCGGCGGGCCAGCGCGTCAACGCGCCGATCGTGATGCCGAGCAGGTGCAAGAGGCCGGTGGCGGTGACGAAGCCGACGCCGTAGGCCAGCGCATTCGCCGCGCGCGGAAGCTCGGCGCCGTGCGCATGACCGTGAAAGATCGCAAAGATCGCAACGACGACGGCAGCAGCGGAAAAGGGCAGACGCAGCCGGGCCGCAACGGCGACGCCCAGGATCACGGCCGAGACGGCAATCATCACCTCCGGTATCGGAAGCGGAACATGCAGCACGCCCAAAACCCCGCCGACCGCCATGACGAGCGGGAAGGTGATCGGCAGGATCCAGATTGCGGGGGCGCCGAGCTGCGCGCCCCAGATCCCGACGGCCACCATTGCGATCAGATGGTCGATGCCGGTGACCGGATGGAGCAATCCGCTGACGACGCCGCCCGCCACGCCAGCCTGCTCGTGCGCGAGAGCCGGCTGCGTCAGTGCGAACGAAACGATCGCGGTCGTGAGGGCTCGGGGGATGCGTAAAGACATTGTTTGCGACTCTCGCTTAGATCGCGGCGAACACGCGCGCCAGACGGCCGAAGAACCAGAACATCGATACCGACCCGATGAGGTAGGCCGGGAGGGCCTCGCCCCAGCGCGGCACGACGGCATCAAGCCGTCGGTGCGCCCAGATCAATGCGAGCACGAGCAGTACGAAGGCAAGCTGTCCGATCTCCACGCCGAGGTTGAAGAACAGCAACGCTGCAGGAAGGAGGCGGCGTTCGAGCCCAAGTCCCGCCAGGGCGCTCGCGAAGCCGATGCCATGAACCAGACCGAAGCTGAATGCCACGATCCAGGGATAGCGGGCGGTGAGTCCGATCTCGCCGCGCTGCTGCTTGACGATTTCCACCCCGACGAACGCGATGCTCAATGCGATACAGGCGTTGAGCGGGCGTTCCGGCACGCCGATCAGGCCGAAGGCTGCCGCGGCAAGCGAGGCGCTGTGCCCGATCGTGAAGGCCGTGATCGTCTTCACCAAGCGCCAGCCGCCGCCTACGATCCAGATCAGGCCGAGCACGAACAGCAGGTGATCGGCGCCGAGCAGGATGTGATCGATCCCGTAATTCACATAGGTTTTCGCCAGCTCGATCCACGCCTCGAGCGTCGGGGCGCCCGCGCCAAGAATGGAGACGACGGGATTGGCGGTCGAAATGGTGTAGCTGCGCGGCTCCCCGGTGATCGGGATGACCTTGATCAGGACAACCGACATGTTGGAGCCGAGATTGGAGATGGTGATCGAGCCAACCAGCCCCTTCTGGCCGCAATTCATTTCGGGCAGGCGGAGAAAACAGTGGGGCGGCACCTTGAGATCGACCCGGGATGCGCCGATCGAGGGCTCGATGCTCCAGCGGCCGACGAATGCGCCGGGCCGCACCTCGCGGAATTCGAGCACACCCATCGCCGCCTCGTGCGCATTCAGCGCCGAGGGCCGGACGAGCGCAGCCAGCACCAAAGTCAAGACCAGCAGCACTGGCCGCAGATATCGGATCGCCGTCACGGCTCGTACCGCACCTGATAGGACGCCTTCAGCCGCGTGACCGCTTCCCAGGCCAGCTTGCGGGTCTCATCCGTGTGCCAGATCCTGGCGGCCTCGTCCCTGACCTTGTCGAGGCTGGCGAGGTTTCCCGGCCGCCGGGAATCCAGCCGGGCGACGTGCCAGCCGTCCTTGGATTGCAGCAGCTTCCATTCGCCCTCCGGCATCGCCAGCAGTCGATCACGGAAATCCTCGCCGAAGGACGCGGCGAGACTTGCGACCGGGCGAGCGAGGATCGCGCGCGTGAGATGCTGTAGCTCCTCGGATTCGCGCTGCCCGACGATATCGTCGAGCTGACGCTGCGCCGTGGCCTGATCCGAGGGCGGGGTGATGTAGAACGAAACGCGCTCCGGCTCGTCGAAGCGGGTGTGGTTTTCGGCGAACCACACGCGCAGCTGCTCGTCCGAGGGGCGCGGAACGCGGATCTGGTCGAAGATCAGCAACTGCATCTTGTAGGCAATCCGGTCGCGGATCGTCTCGTCGCCGCGGTCCACGGCCAGCGCCTTGCCTTCGCGGTAGAGGATTTCGCTCGCGACCCAGCTGTCGATCATCTTCTGGAGCTGCGCCTCGGAAGGGGTGCGTTCCTTGTCCTCGTCGAAATTGTCGATGAAGGATTGGCGAATCGTCTTGGTGACGATGATGACCTTCTCGTCCTTGGCGGGCGGATGCAATACGGCGTCGATGCCGAAGATGATCGCACCCAGCAGGGTGAAGTGCAGCAGCGGCTCGCGCAAGAACCGTGCAAGCGTCGAGGCGAGCGAACGTTTCTCTGCACCGCGGACGACATCGGCGCCCGCGGCCGGAGACCCGGTGCGTGATGGCGGAAAAGATTGCGCTTCTACTGGTGTCGCCGACATTGACATGCGGTTGTCACAAACTCTCACTGCACGCAGCGCCGCTTTATGCGGCAGCGCGTTTCATCTGTCATCTTCAATCGCTCACGTGACGCGGAAATGCAACGGCCGCGCGCGCGAGGCAAGATGCTTCACGAAAGTGCAGCGTTGCGTCGCGCGAACACAAATCCTTCACGAAGCTGTATCGGAACTCTGTTCATCATTGAGGTTGCAGGGAGTCCGCTGGCGTAGTTGAGGCCAATGATCCTCAATCCCCGGGCTCTCTACCGTTTCGCGATAACTGACTTGAAATGAGGCGATAGATGTTTCCATCTGGCAAGACGATCCTGTTGACCGCTGCGTCGGCATCCCTGGCGCTGACTCAGAGCGCTGCAGCCGAGGGATTTGGGCGCGACGACCGTCGCGGCAATCCCTATGTTGCCGGTGACATGCACAACCACAACACCTGCACGGACGGCTCGGTTGCCGCCGGCTATACGATCGATCGCGCGGTCGGGCGCGGCACCGCGTCCGCCGGCGGAAACAATTTCGACCTCGACTGGTTCACGCTCGGCAACCACGGCGGTTCCGGCAACCGTGACTGCCGCTTCAGCGACACCAGCGCCAACCTTCCGGGGCAGACCACCACGACCTGGAGCCAGACGCTCGGCCAGACCATCGACGGAATCACGATCTCCAGCCTGAAGGGCACCCCGAACGGCAGCGGCACCGGCGCGCAGATGTGGCGCTGGCAGTCGATCCGCGAGATCGAGTATCCGACCATCGTCAATCGCTCGTCGCAGTACGAGAAGGTGCTGATCGAGGGACTCGAGTGGATTGCGCCCGGCCATGAACACGCCGACGTCGCCGTCATTACCGGCCAGCACCCGACGCACCGGAAGAAGGGACCCGGCAACGCGGACAAGATGGCGGAATTCGAATACCGCTTCGACCGCGCCGACACCGATGCGATCGGCCCCGTCATCGACGCCGGCGGCAATCAGCTTTGGGCCGGCAAGGACAACGTCAACAACACCGGCACCGCGGGCCACCAGAAGGCGATCACGGGCATCAAGTGGTTGCAGACCAACTATCCGCTGCAATCCTACGTCATCCCGACTCACACCGAACGCCAGGGGCCGTTCAGTGCGACCGCCAACCGCGGCTACAACATCGAGCACTTCCGCGACTTCAACAACGCGGGCCCGACGGTTGCGTTCGGCATCGAATCGCCCGGTCACTTCGCCGAAGGCGGCGCCAATGGCGGATCCGGCTCGTACACCGCCAGCGCGGTCGGCGGCGGCACGTACGGCATGGCCGGCATCTACACCGCGAAGGTTGGCGGCCTCTGGGACGGACTGCTGGGCGAAGGCCGTAACTTCTTCATCTATGTCAGCTCCGACTGGCACAGCCGCGGCGCCGGCGGCGCTCGCGATTCCTTCACGACGGCCGATTTCATCCCCGGCGAGTACACCAAGCTCTATGTTCCCAATGCCGGACGGTTCTCGTCGCAGCACGTCGTCGACGGCATGCGTTCGGGCAACTCTTACTCGGTCAACGCTGACCTGATCGGTCCGGATCTGGTGTTCCGCGCCAAGACGCGCGGCGACGACTGGAAGACCATGGGCGAGACGCTGGTCGTGAGGCCCGGCGAAAAGATCACGGTCGAGATGGAGATGACCGTCCCGAAGGAGAACAACAGTCCCTACACGTTCGACAATCCGCTGCTGGCGTCGCTGGGCCTGAAGCAGCCGCTGAACAAGCCCTCGCTCGACCACGTCGATCTGATCACCGGCCAGATCACCGGCGTCGTTGCGCCCGACGCGCCGAACTACGCGGTGGCGAATGCCGCGGGCACGGCCGGCGCGGCGATCGTGTACAATTCGTCGGCGACCATAGCCCGGCAGATCTCCTCATCGCAGATGCAGCGCGAGCATCGCGATCGTGACGGCGTACGGCTGAAGTTCACGACGACGTTCGTCGCTGGACCCAAGCCGTTCTATATCCGCGCACGCGGAACCAACATTCCGAACGGAACGCCGAATGTCAGCGACACCGCTGGAAATCCGCTGCTCGATGCCAACAACGCCCAGGTCAGCTGCACCGATCCGGCGTGCCCGGCGCACCTCGACGTGGTGAACGGCGCCAAGAAAGTGACCCACGACGTTCAGGCCTATTCGAACGTCTGGTTCTACGCCAATCCGATCTTCATCAGGCCGGAAGGCTCGCCGAAGCTCCTGGTCGAGACCAACACCGAACTGGCGCGGCGGCTCGGGCAGCGCGCCGACAACGACCACGATCACGACGACGATCATCATCACGACCACCACTAACGGGACGTGAGACCATCCGGCGGGACGCGACAATCATTGCGTCCCGCCGCACTTTTCTGGAAGGCCGGTTTCGGCCGGCACCTCGACATGTATCTGCTTCGTATCACCGTCTGTACGCTGGGCATCATTGCCGGCCTTGGTTGTGCTATGGCCGCGTCCGACGCTGCCGCGCCCGCTTCCGACGAACCGACTCGGGAGGATTGCCACGCTGCGGTCGCGGAAGCGCGGGCGCTGGCGGTGGCTTTGCCGGCCGACCATCTCTCCCGCTACTTTGCCGAGCGGCACTTGCATCAGGCGCTGGTTGAGGCCGGCAATGGCGAGTTCGACGAATGCATCGACATGGCGGCGCGTGCCTCCGACGAGGTGCGCGAACGGCGCCACGAGCTGCGGCCGGGCGAAAAGCTGAAAGTGCTCGGGCCCCACGAGTAGCAATTTTCGAGACCCTCGAGACGCTGCATGCTGTCATCGCAGCGTCATCTTTGCGCGCGCATTGTTCGCCCGCGTTTCAAGACCAAGTGGACTATTGCGATATGGACCAGATCGAGCCGCTCTTCCCGATTCCTCTCCTGCGTTCGCCCCGGCTGCTCCCGCCATCTCTGAACGAAGCCGCCGTGGCTGCGATCCGGAGCACCAAGATCGAAGGTAATTTGCGCTCAGGCCAGCTCTTCCATACGGATGTTGCCGATCCCCGCGACAACGAGCTGTTCCGCCAGATCGCCGAGCTTGCTGCCCCGAAGCTGGTCGATTTCGGCGTTCTGCTGTTCGGCGAAGAGCTGCGCTGGACCGTCAAGGAGATGTGGACCAACATGCTGGAGACCGGCGGAAACCAGACGCTGCACTCTCACGCAAACAGCTTCGTCTCCGGCATTTTTTATCTGACCGACTCGCACCCGTCCTGCAAGACGGTGTTCGTGCGACCGCCCGGCGGCTCCGATTTCTCTTTCCGCCACCATACGCGAACTGCCGCAATGGGGCCGTTCAATGCGGGCAAGTACGTCCTGCCGGAAGCCGAACCGGGAGATCTCGTGCTGTTTCCGAGCTACCTTTATCATGAGGTGCCGCGGAATCCCGGCGGGCAGCGGATCACGATCGCTTTCAACGCGATCCCCGATCATCTCGATTGCTGGGGCTATCGCATCAACTTCACGCCGTGAGCCGGCCGCTCACTCGTTCCTGAGGCCGAACTCCCGAAGCAGCAGGTCCCTGGCCTCGCGACGCGACGGCGCGGCGTCGTTGATCTTGCGTAGCAGACGCGCGGCCGCCGCGCGGTCCGAGCCGAGCAGGGACCTTGCCATCCCCATCAGCGGCCCGTAGGCCGGATCGAACTCGGGGCTCAGGCGAAGTGCGTCGATCAGGCCTGGCGAAGCCGCCTCGATCAAGGCGGCGCCGCGGGGATCGCCCGGCAGGGACGCGCCAGCTTCGAGAAAGCGGTTGCGCGCGGCCCAGTAGGCGGAAAGGCGTGCGCCGAGCGTGTCGCGCTCGGCTCCGTCAGCGAGCAGCTCATTCGGATCGGGCCGAATGTCCTTGATGATAGCGAGCAGCAATGACCAGGGCGCTGCATTGAGTGCCCGGACATTGCGCCGCGCATCGAAGGTCACGAACGGATAGTCGTCCGTGTTGCGCGGGCCCTCGCCGGCGAAGGCGGAGAGAGCGCGCGCGCCGCCAAGATACTGACCGAGCAGGTCGATCGGTGCCTCGAATCCGAGCGGGCGAACCGCTGGTGCGATCGCGGGATTGCCAAGCCGCGCCGCCAGTGCCCCGGTATCGAGATGGCGGCCGCCTTGCGTTCCAATGAGCGCAAGCATCGGTGTGCGGACGCTGTAGTGATTGAGCCAGGCCGAACCGTCGGGATAGATGTCGAGAAAGCCGCGGACGATGGCACGCAGCGACGGCAGGTCGAGCTGGTACAGTGGCAGCCACTGGCAGAAGATGCCCCCTGACGCCAGGCGGCGTTTCACAGCGCCGAAATGCTCTACCGTGTAGAGCGCGCCGCTGCCATCGAGCGCGGGATGAAACAGGTCGGCGACGATCACGTCGTGCTGGCCCGTATCGGCGGCGACGTAGCGGCGGGCATCCGCCACGGTCAACCGCGGCGCCGAGGCCGGCGGCGGATCGACGAACCAGGGCAGCAGGTCCACCACTTCCCGCGAGAGCTCGACGCCACGCACGCTCACGCCGGGCATCTGCGTTCCGCCAACCACTGTGGCGCCGGTGCCAATGCCGAGGAACAAGGCGCGCTGCGGGGCTTCGTGGAGCAGCAGCGGCAGCATCGCCTGCCGGTAGTCGGATCGCGTTGAGCTCGTTCCGCCCATCCGGAAATGCCCGTTGACCTCGAGGTAGCGGACGCCGGCGGCATCGTCGACGACGCTGGCCGTCGCCATCGGCCCTTCGCGGACCGCAAGCAGCTTTCCGCCCGATGGCACGCGCGTGAGCGAAGGCGCGGGATTGAGCCACAAGACCAACGCAAGCATCGCAGGTACCGCAGACCACAGCAACGCCGACCGGCCGGGCGGCAGCAGCAGCAAATAGCCGAATGCAACGGCAAGCAGTGCCGTCCACGCGCCAACGCCCGGGATCAGGACTTGCGCCGCCACCAGCGGCGCGATGCAGGCGCCGAGGCTGTTGATGCCGACCGCCGATCCGACAGAGCCGCGCTGATCGCTCACCCTTTGCGCCAGCAGACCGAACAACGCACCCATTGCAGTCGCGGGGACCAGGAAGAGCGAAATCGCCATGACGAGTTCGCCGAAGACGTCCGTAGACGATGCGATCTCGACCATGCGGCCGGCATAGGGTGCAAGCGCTGCGGTCGTGATGCAGGCGAAAGCCGTTGCCGCGAGCAGGCCGCGGAGATTTCCGTCATTCGCCTCTCGCCCGGTCCGCTGCCAGAGCAGGCCGCCCGCCGCGGTGCCGAGCAGATACGCAGCCAGCAATCCGGCGAACGTGTAGACGGTGTCTTCCATCACCTGCGCAGCGAGCCGGACTACGAGGACCTCGAATGCGATTCCGAGCAGGCCTGTGGCAAACAAGGTGATGGTGAGCCTCACGTCCCGAATTCGTTCCGGCTGCGGTCGTTCGGCATCGGCCTTGCGGGTCGATCCGAGCGCGAGCGCGCCGACGGCACAGAACGCGTTGACAGCGGCGAGGCAGAGCAGCGTTCCCGAAAATCCCAGTGCTGGAATCAGAAGAAATGTCGAGACGAGCGTGCCGGCCAAGGCTCCGGCCGTGTTTGCCCCATACACGCCTGCTGTGACGCGCGCCTCGCCGCGCGCTTGCCGCGTCATCCGCTCCAGTGCGGCCAGGGTTCCGCCCATGGCCACCGTCGCCGGAAGCAGCGCGAGAGTCGGCAACGCCAGGCTGCCGACCCAGAGCAGGGCAGGGGATGGTTCGGTGCCGAGCAGAGGGGCGAGCACGCGGCCGGCCGTCGGCAGAAGCCAGACGCTGATCAGGCCCCAGGCCGCAATGACGGCTTCAAGGATCGCATAGACGGCCCATGGCGATTTCGAGCGGCGGATCAGCCGATCAAGCGCGAAGGCGCCGAGAGCCAGGCCGCCGAAAAAGCCGGCAATGACCCCAAGCACCGCCATCATTTCGGTGCCCAGCGCCAGGCTCAGCTGGCGCGTCCACACGATCTCGTAGCCGAGGCCCGCAAAGCCCGACGCCGTCACGATCGGGACCAACGCCCACGTGCGGTTTGCAGGCTGACGTGCGCGCGCAAATACGGCCTCGTCTTGAAGCACGTGCGTGAACCGGTCCGCCGAGGCGATCGCGGTGCTGTCCGGTTCAGATTGCATTCCTGTCACTCCTGCCGCGAAAGCGCGCCTCCGCAGACAGAAGCATCCGCTTCATGTCAAATTTTTTCAGGATTTGTGACGGTCAGCAGTGCAGCTGCGATCAGAATCGTGCCGCCACCGTCAGCCGCACCGCGAGCGGCTCGGCCGGGTGGACATGACGATCGGCGACGCCCTCGATGGGCCCGCCCGGCAATCGCGACAGATAGTAATATTCGATCTGGTTGGTCTGGGCGTTGAAGAGATTGAGCACGTCGAGTTGCACGCGCACGCCGTTGTCGAACCTGTAGCCGGCGCGCGCATTGAATATGAGAGACGACTTCGAGCGGACGCTGTCGTCTTCGATGAGAGGACGCGGACCGAAATAGCGCGCCTTCAGGCTGCCGAACCAGCCGGTGTCGCCGCCGAGCGTGATCGCACTGCTGGCCACCCACGCGGGCGCACCGGGGATGTAGGCCCCCGCCGGGTCGAAATCGGTGAAGCGCGCGTGGGTCTGGGCCACATCGAGATCGATCGTTATCCACGGCAACGGCTTGTACTGGTTCGTCCACTCGAAGCCGACGCGGCGGCTGGGCCGGCTCGGCTCGGTGGTGCCGGCGTCGCCGACGAACAGCAGCTCGGAGTCGAAATCGAGCACGAACACGGCGAGCGAGCTGGTGAGACCCTCGATCACCTTGGTGCGGATGCCGAGCTCGGCGCCGCGCGAGCGCACCAGCAGGGGCACGCGGTCGAGCGCGGTCGTCTTGTCGTTGGGATCGACGGTGATCGTCGCGCCGCGGATGTCGTTGCTGTGCAGGCCGTATTGCCGTAGAACTCGGTCTTATACCAGGGGCCGAGCACGAGGCCGGCCTTGGGGCTCGCCATCGACGCCTGGGCGTTGCCCGAATTCTCCGGCGTATCGCTGAAGACGTGTCCGGCGAAAAAATCCTCGCGGATGCCGACCGTGGTGTGCAACCAGTCGTTCCAGTGCGTGGTCGTATCGGTCCAGAGGCCGACATTGCCCTCCTGCACGCGGTCATCGCGCACGGTCGAAAGCCATGCGCGCTGCTCAGTCTTGAACAGCCCGACATGGATGTCGTCGTAACGGCTCTGCACACCGACGCGGGTTTGCGATTCAAAACTGGCGAAACGCCAGTCGAACGTGTGCCGCGCATCGAAGCCGCCCAGCGTGCGGCCGTCGAGCTGACTGAACTGGTCACCATTGAGCGGGTTGTCGAGAAAATAGGTGAAATTGTTGAAGAGCCGCAGGTCGGAACGCACGACATAGGCGCTGACATTGGTCTGTCCGTAGGCGCTCGATTGCGCCCAACTGCCCGACAGGCTGAAACGGCTGGATGTGCCGCCATCGGTCGGATCGAGCGAGCCGAGACGGTTGATGATACCCTGGTCTATCGCGCGCTGCGGCACCTGATCGGTCGAATTCCAGCTGTTGGAATAAGCCATCGCCGTGAGGGTCAGGCCGTCAGTCCCGGTACCCTGGCTGTAGCGCAGCACGCCGTTCAGCTTGCGAACGTCGTCCGGCACGTCCCACGGACCATCATATTTGTTCGCTTCGATTGCCGCGAGCAGCGTGCCGGCCCCCACGGCGGTCGATCCCGCCGCCAGTGCGCGGCGATAGCCGAAGCTGCCGAAGGTCATCTCCGCGATGTTGTGCGGCAGCTTGTTGACGTAGTCGATCGCCACGGCGCCGGCGGATGCGAAGTCGCCCTGGTCGGCGAAGTACGGTCCCTTGCGGACGTTGACCGACTGGATGAGCTCGGGGATCAGGAAATTGATGTCGGCGTAGCCCTGCCCATGCCCGTGGGTCGGCATGTTGACGGGCATGCCATCGACACTGATCGCGAGATCGGTGCCGTGATCAAGATTGAAGCCGCGCAAGAAATATTGGTTGGCCTTGCCCTCGCCGGAGTGCTGCGTGACGATCAGGCCCGGCACTACTTCCAGCGCCTCGCCCGGCCGCGAAAAGGGGACCGCGTTCACCTCCGTGCCAGTGATGCGTATCGCACTGGCGGCGGTGGGTTGCAAGGCGGGCGAGTCGGCGGACGCCGCGCCGGTTGCACCGCCACTCTCGGTCGGGCTGTCCGTGCGAGCGGCCGCCTGTTTGCTCAGACCGCGGTCTTTCTGCGGTTTTCTGCGGGCGTGCTGTTTGGGGTGTTGAATGTCAGCCGCTGCAACGGTGACCGGCGGGAGTTCGGCGAGCGCGACCGCGTTGCGCTCGTGTGCCGCTGCCGGAAGCGCGCACAGGGCGGACGATGCGGCGGCGGAAAACACCCGCAACAAGGCCCCACGCACTACAACGTCTCCGCATCACAATCACAGCAATGCCACACTTTAGCTGGCGAGTATGACGATGTGGCAACAATATCATACTGGCGCCCGACAGCCATGCCGAGCCGCACAGTGCCGGAATCGCAACAGGCCGTGGAAGCATCAAGGAGGTGACCGTCGCTTCGCACGGCTGTCACATCGGCAACCGATAAGCTTGCTCCCCTCGGCGCCCGTTGCCCGAGCAGTCCCGCTTGCATTGCATACGCGGGCCGCGGCCTTTCTTGACTTGAGAATCTTGCGCGTTGCTATCAACTGGTCGATGACGGGGAACATGAGAGGGCATCAGGCGACGCGGTGGATGTCGGTGCGGCTCGCGCTTGTGCTGGCGCCTTTGCTCAGTGTGTCCGCCTCGACCCCGGCGCTGCCGACGGATTTTTCGGATATCGACGTACCAGGCTTCACCGAGCTCGCGTCCAGCCGCCCGCTCTGGGAGTCTCCCGCAACGTCGGCACCGGAAGTCGATCCCGCGGCGCCATCGCCGCATCCCATCAAGCGGGAGGCGATGCGCGGCAATCCGCTCTGGTCAGTTCCGCTCGCAGCGCTGTCGGATACGTACGAACGGCCGATCTTCTCGGCCTCGCGGCGGCGGCCGCCGCCACCAGTGATTTCAGTATCGGCGCCGAAAGCGCCGCCGATGCCGCCGAGCCCACCGCCGGCCGAGCTGCGGCTTGTGCTGGTCGGAACTGTCGTCGGCAGCGATCAGAGTTTCGGAATTTTTGTCGACGAGACGAGCAAGGCCACGCTACGTCTGAAGCTCGACGGAGACTATCAGGGCTGGCGACTTCGCTCGGTGCATCGCCGCGAGGTGACGATGGTGCGCGGTGAGCTGGCCGAGACGTTGACATTCCCGAAACCGGGTGGGGCCGCGCTCGCAACAGGGCCCGCGCTTGCGGAAAGTGCGGTGAGGCGAGGCAGCTCGCACACGCCTCAGTATGATTGAGTGAGCCGATCCGATTGATGTTGGCGCAGAGGATCGGATGCACAGCGAGCGCAAGCTGTCAGAATCGGATCCCCAGAACGATTTTCCAAAAATGAAGCTACGACAAAGGCGAAGAGACCCGCTGCGGGGGGATCAAGGGGTAGGTCGGGGCCGCTCTGCCAGCTCTGGCAGCGAGCCAGCGACGACTCAAATATTCGCCGCCGTAGTGGTTCCTTTTCAAAACTCAAGCCGGCGCTGTCCGTATTTAACCCAGTGTCCGAAGCTGATTTTGACGGGGCCTAACATGGTAGAGGGCAAGCCAGCGGGGAAGGGCGATCGCATGACCCGCGCGGGCAACAGGAAGGCTGAGACTTTGATCAACAGTGCTGAGTGCCAAGAACATGCTGACCACTACAAGAGACTTTCTGGCGCGGGCGGCATTTCCAAGGATCGCGCCGCCGTCCTGAAAAACATTGCCCGAAGCTATGTGGGTTTGGCCGGCCAACTCGATAGACTGGCGTCCCTCGCGAGGAAAGAGCAGAGGTAGGCAGCCTCAGCTGGCGGCCTCATTTGAGTTTCCTGCGAAGCTTTCGAGGGCTGGCGGGCCTAGCACTCCCGGCGCTCTAATCCGCAATTGGATCGGCAGCCGGGAGCATTGGGGCTGGATTGCATGCCCGTGCCATGTTCGCCCTCTCACGGCAATGCTCGAACTTCGCGCGCCGGTATTCTTACGGAATCCATTTTCGGAACGGGGTGTTCTATTAAAAGAACACCGGCGAGATTTGAGCACCAAGATTTTTTGTTGTTCCGGGAATGCCGCAGTGGGGGCTGGAACCACGCTGCGGCTTTTCCCATTCGGGCATACTGGTCCCAGCGAGCGTTCCGCCACACGAACACTAACCTTTGACGCCTGCGGTAGCCTGCCTCATAACTGTCACATGAAGAAAGGCGACGTGACGTGCCCAGATTGTTCGGCGGGATATCGCTGGATCGAACTTGAATCCCGCAAGGGCAACGCCGGGCACTACAAGTGCCTGATCTGTGAGCGCGTCCTAGAGGTCTTCGACGGCTCCCGGGAGATTGCCTATCGGCTCACCGTACAGCCGTCCGACTTGCATCCTGTGAGAGAGTAAGGCCGCCTCGGTTAGCGGCCGCTTATTGGTCCCTCTTCAGCTTGCGACGCCCCAGTGGGGCTCTTGCCTTTCGGGTTAAGCTCCGGGGCGCCTGTTTGATGGCAGAACCGGAGCTGGTGGCGGAGTGCGTCGATGCGATGAAGTGCGCGGTCGCCATTCCTGTCACCGTTAAGTGTCGCATCGGCATCGACGACCAAGATCCAAACGTGTCGCTCGACACGCTCGCGCGCGCCGTCGTAGCTGCTGGCTGCGATGCACTGATCGTGCATGCTCGCAAGGCCTGGCTCAACGGCCTAACCGCTCAGCCGCTTAATGAGTACACAGCCTAGCTAAAGCAGACCGGAAACCGCAGCCGGGCGGCTCAGGCGAAGGCCTAGGCTATTCGGACGGCGCGCGAAAAGTATTGCGTTTCAAGCAGCGCATTCGACACGATTTGTCCGAATAAGCACTGAAACTATTGGGTTGTGCTAACCCTTCCAAGCTGAATACGAGGGTTCGATTCCCTTCACCCGCTCCAATTTTCCACGATTTCCTGCGCTGATCTACGATCTGGCGTGATCGCGCTCGCTTCGATGGTCGCGCCTGGGCTTGGTCGTCCGTCGGCAATGGAGAACTATGCAGCGGCGAGGTCCCCCGTTTGAGAAGGATCAGAACGTGCCGGGGTAGGCGCCACCGTCGATCAGGATGTTCTGTCCGGTGATATAGCCTGCGTGTTTCGAGCATAGAAATGCGCAAGTCGCGCCGAACTCGTCCGGATGGCCGAAGCGCTTGGCCGGATTGCTGGTCCTGACCTCCTCCGTTACGTCCGTCACGCCGCGTGATGAATTCTTGGCGAGCGCCGCGAGGTTGGATTTCAGCCGGTCGGTATCGAAGGTACCGGGCAGGAGATTGTTGACGGTCACGTTGTGCTCGGCGACGGAACGCGCGAACCCTGCGACAAAACCCGTCAGCCCGGTACGGGCACCGTTCGACAGCGCCAGCATTGCAACCGGCGCTTTCACTGCGTGCGATGTGATGTTCACGATACGACCGAACTTGCGCGCGATCATGCCGTCGATTGTGGCTTTGATCAGCGCGATCGGAGCCAGCATGTTGCCGTCGATCGCCTTGATCCAATCGTCGCGGTCAAAGTTTCTGAAATCACCCGGCGGTGGTCCGCCGGCGTTGGTAATGAGAATGTCGGGATCGGGGCACGCGGAGAGAATGAGCTGGCGCCCCTCGCTATTCGTGACGTCGGCCACGACCGTTCGAGGCCGGTTGGCCGTTGCCGATTCGATCTCATCGGCCGCGTTTTCAAGAACGTCGCGCCGTCGGGCCACGATGACGAGTTCGACGCCTTCACGCGCCAGAGCCATGGCGGAAGCCTTGCCCAGACCTTGACTGGCCGCGCACACGATGGCCCTGCGGCCCCTCAATCCCAGATCCATAGTCCCTCGTGAATCACGACTTCGCCGCCGCCGGTTCTCTTGATCCCGTCTATTTGCCTGGCAGGCTCATGCCGGCCGGTTTGGAGCCCCACATGCAGAAGCTCGTCGGCTCGAAGCCGAACTGCCGGGGGCGGTGCGTCGCTTCGTCCTCGACCTCGTCGACACCGACGGAATATTCGAAGATCATGCCGTCCGGCCCTTTGAAATAGAGGAACCGGGCCCCCGATGTCGGATGCCGCCCGGGACCGAACACGATCGGCACGCGTCTGTCGTTCAGGAAATAGTAGGAGCGCAGCACGTCATCGTTGCTGTCGACCTGATGATTGATGTGCTGAATGCCTGACTGTGGCGCGCGCACCAGTGCGATCGTGTGATGAATGGCATTGACGCGCATCAGGGGAATGTCGCCGATGCGGTCGCTTACGCGTGCATTGCAGACCTGGGTCCAGAACCGCTCGTCGCGGGCCGGGTCGGTCGAATTCAGGCCGATATGGCTGAAGCCGGTGATTCCGGCGTCACGGCTGGCGAAATAGCGCCGTCCATTGCGCTCCGGCCGCACCACCAATTCGATGTGATTGCCGGTCGGGTCGCGAAAGCTGATGAAGGCCTTGACCTTGCGCTGCTCGGCCTCCTGCGCAGTGCCCCCGTGGACGGCGTGACCAAGCGATTCCAGCGTCGCCGCTGCGTCTTGCAGGCTGGCTTCATCCTCCACTTCGAAACCGACGGTCTGCTCGCGTGGATCGCCTTCCGAATAGCACAGCGTATGCGCACGATCGTCGGACCGGAGATACAGGGCTTTCTCGCCTCGCTCGGTGATCTGGAGGCCAAGGCAGGCGGTGGCGAAGCTCTCCGCTTGCTCCAGATCGGGTGAACCGAGGCGGACGTAGCTTACATCCTTCAGCTGGATCATGCGTTTCTCCCGTTCGGCTCGGTCTGCGCGCTCAGTTCGGGCACGCCCTTGCTTTCGCTGCCCCAATTGCAAAGCGACGTGGCGGCAAGGGGAAATTGCCGGGCGAGATGCGGCTTGTCGCCGACCTCGCTCATGCCATGGACGTAGGACAGGATCAGTCCCTCCGGGCCTTCGACGTGCAGAAAGATCTGACGTGAGGCCGACTGGCGGCCGGGCCCTTGCACGATCTTCACCTGGCTGCCCTGCATGAAGTAGCTGTTCTGCATGATCTGATCGAACCCCTCGACCTCGAAGGCGGCGTAGAGCAGGCCGTTCCGACGCGACGGATAGAGCGCAACGCGATGATGCAGATTGTCGATGCGGAGGTAGGCAATGTCTCCGACCCAGTCGGTCACCGCAGCGTCGAGCAGACGCCAGAATGCGAGATCGCGGACGTGATCGGTGCTGCGCAACCCAATGCCTTGAAACTGCACGATGCCGGCATCCCGGGGCGGAAAGTAACGCCGGCCGCTGCGGGTGGGGCGGGTCACGAGATCGATGTGGTTTCCGGATGCGTCGTTCGCCAGCAGAGCGGATTGCACATATCGCCGTCGGCATTCGTCCGGGCTCGCCGACCTTGCTGGAAATCCCTGCTGGCGCAGCCGGTCGCCGATCTCTTGCAGCGCGGCGTCATCCCAGACCTCGATGCCGATGCTCGCGCCGTCGTCCTGATCGCGGCTGAGGCTCACGGTACGGAAGCGATCGTCCGAGCGGAACGCGAGCTCACCGCCCTGATCGGCGACCTGCTCGAGGCCAAAGATGTCGGACAAGAAGCGGGCGCATGTTTGCGGCTCGGTGACCGCCTGACGGATGTAGCAGACCGATGCCAGCAGCGGGTTGGTCCGGTTCATGACGTTCTTGCTCATCGCAGCCGACCTCGTTTCTGCTCGATTTCGAGGAAGGCCTTGATCATGCGCCGCCACAGCCCGAACAGCTGATCGAACCACTTGGGATCATTGTCCCAGAGCGTGCGCAGCGCCATGCCGCGGACGACGCCGAGCGTGAGCGCGACGATATCGGCTGCAACCGCGTTCGGGACACCGCTTGCGGCCAATGCCTCGGCCCAGGCCGCCTCGACCGGACGGCGCGCCTTGCGCGAGATGTCGAGGATCTTCTTGCGCACGGCCTGGTCGGTTGAGGTCGACAGCACGATGTCGATCGCCACCAGGAAGTGTTCGCTGAAGAAGAACTCCTTGGCATCCTCGATCACGGCCTCGATCAGGTCGCGCGGGCGATTGACGGCGGCCGCGCGGCGGCGGCTGACGATTTGCGCCTGTTCGAAGACGTATTCGAGTGTGGCGACGACGAGCTCGTCCTTAGTCGGGAAATGATGCAGCTGGGCGCCGCGGGAGACGCCGGCTTCGCTGGCTACTTCAGCGGTGCGAAACCGCGCATAGCCGCGGCGCCGGATCAGGTTGGCCGCGGCCTTCAGAATGCGCAGGCGGGTCTCGGCTGTCCGCTCCGCCTGCGTGCGCCGGCGCGGCGGCGCCAGCGATCGGCGCGCGGATTTGAGTGGGGTGGGCGAACGGTTGGGGAGGGGCGGCATGTCAGACCTCAATCCGGACGTTCCCGTCGACCACCGTGACGGGATAGGTCTTCAAGGCAATCTCGCAGGGCATGCCGGTGGGCTCGCCGGTGGTGACGTCGAACGTTCCGAAGTGGAACGTGCACTCCACGATCTTGCCGTTGATGATGCCTTCCTCCGCCAGCGACGCCTCGCCATGCGTGCACATGTCGGCCGTGGCGTAGATGGTGCCGGCCACGCGATAAAGCGCGACATTGGTGCCGTCGGGCAGGGGCGCCTGCTTGATTTCACCCTCGACGACCTCGTCGGCAGTGCAAAGAATGACCGTTTGAGCCATGAGCAAGACCTAGAGCATGGTGCTGCCGCCGTTGACGCTGATGACCTGGCCGGTCACGAACGACGCTTCGGCGGAGGCGAGGTAGGAGACCATCGAGGCGACTTCCTCCATCTCGGCCGGACGGCCCATGGGGATGACGCTGACGAATTTCGCGGCAAGCGCTGGGTCGCTCTTGGTGATCGCAACCATCTGCGGCGTGTTCACCGCGCAGGGAGCCACCGTGTTCACGGTGATGCCATCCTTGGCGAACTCGCGCGCCATGCCGGTGGTGAGACCATGCACGCCGCCCTTGGCGGCGTTGTAGGCGGCATGATCCCACAGCCCGCTGCGCACTGAATCGGCGCCGAGATGGACGATGCGGCCGTAGCCCTGCTTGCGCATCACGGGCACCGCGTACCAGGAGCACCACAGCACGGTCCACAGATTGCGGTCGATCGTGGTCTTGAGCGTCTCCGGCGTGTGTTCGGCGAACGGCTTGATGATGCCGCCGCCGGCGTTGTTGACGAGGATATCGAGGTGGCCGAACCGTTCGGAGGCCAGCTTGATGGTCTTTTCGGCGACGCCCTGTTCGGAGAGATCGCCGGCCTGGGTCGCAACCTCCGCGTCGAATTGGCTGGTGAGATGCGCCGCGGCGTGCTTCAACCCGGCCTCGTCAAGGTCGGCGAGGACCAGCCTAGCTCCGTCCATCGCCAATCGCTCCGCAATCGCAAGGCCGATGCCCTTTGCGGCACCGGTGACCACGGCAACATTGTTCCTGAGCTTCTTGTCCACGATCGGCGTTCCCTACAGGATGATGCTGACGCGCCCCTGCGTGCGCAGTCCGTCGCTGTCGAGCAAGCATCGCTTTTCCTTGATCCGCAGCCGGCCGTTTTCCGCAACCAGCCGATAGCGGTTGCTGCCGAAATAGGTGTCGGTGATGCCGTCCTTGGTGCGATAGGTGATGAAGGCTGTGGCGACTTCCATTTCACTGTCGCTACGGCCCCGGATCCGCACATTGCTGACGAGATGTCTGGTGCGCGAATGCGGGAATTCGGCATGCGCGGTGCGCTTCATCAACCGCTTGACGCGCTCGCTGAGGCGGAAGCGGTCGTCAGCGACATAGAACAGGTTCTTGTCGGGCGAGGAATCGGCGGGAACGTCGGTCGACGGCACGTAGTAGATCGCATCGTCCGTGAACAGCTCGAGCCATTCCGGCAAGCGCCACTCGTCGAGCAGCTCGGCCTCAGCAAACAGGAAGTCCTCGACATCGGCACGTGAGATATTCTGCATGTGCGCCTCCTGTCTCACACCGACGCCGCGAAGATGTGCCTATTCCAGTTCGACCAGAACGCCCGCATCTGTAACTCGTCATCATAGGCCGGCGTTTCCTTGCCCATGCCCTTGGAGATGTCGTTCCATTGCGCCTCGGTGGCGTTACGGAAGCCGCGTTGGCACTGTTCGAGCGCCTCGACATCATCGGGGGTAGCGAAACCGCCGGGACCCAGAAATTCCAGGAAGTTGAACAGGCGGTATTTGCGTGCCCAATCGGTCTCCTCCCTGGGTGCCAGTGCCCAGGCGCTGACCGTCATGAAATCCGGCGCCTGCGGATAATAGGTGCGGATCGTCACCGCCATGATGTCGTTGACGACGAGGTTGGGGAAGACAAACAGGTTGCGATTGTAGAGCGCGATCCGTTTGGCGCGCTCCTCGCCGTAGCGGGTGATCAGGCCCTGGTAAAGCCGGTCGATCTCACGCTTGCCGTCGTCGCCCCACATCGGGACCCATTGTGCTACGGGACGTCCCCACGGCGCCTTGTACTCCAGCACGGCATGTCCACGGCCGAGATCGCGCGCGGCGCCTTCCAGCGGCACCGGCGCCAGCCCGCCATTGGTGGCCTTCAGGTAATCGAAGTAGGTCGCGTGCGTGGTGAGCGCGTGATAGCCGTCGATCGAGTTCTCGGTAAGAAGCTTCCAGTTGGCGCGCATGGAATACTCTTGCGTGCCGCCAACGATGGTCATCCCCATCTCGGCCTGGTCGGCGATGATGTCCAGATATTCCTTCACGGCGCCAAGATAGCTGTCGAGCGTCTCGGCATTCTTGTCGAAGCAGACGAAGCAGAAGTCGCGAAAGGTTTCGAACCGTGGCACCTGCTGCATGTTGGACGTGCCGCGCTCCTTGAAGTCGGGCGCGTAGGAGGCCTCGCCCGGCTGGCTGCGCAGCGCACCGTCCAGGCCGAACACCCATCCGTGATAGAAGCACTGGAACGACTTTGCGTTGCCGTGCTTCTCGCGGCAGACCTGAGCGCCGCGATGCGAACAGGTGTTGAACATGGCGCGCAAGGTCCCCTTGGCATCGCGCGCGAACAGGATGCTGCGGCCGCCGACTTGCCGGGTGACGAAGTCGCCGGGCTTGGGCAGTTCGGATGCATGGCCGAGATAGAGCCAGCACTTGTCGAAGATGCGCGCGCGCTCGGCTTCGAGGATGTCGGGATCGACGAAGGCCTGACGCGACACTTTGAAGATCTGCTTGCTCTCGTCGACCATCAGCGCGGTGTTCATTCGTTGGAACGCATTCATCGCAGTCCCTCCCTCGAATTTGTCATTGGGCTTTCAACGCGGCGCGCAGGTCGTAACTGGGCGACTCCAGATAGGCGCGCAGCGGCTTGGCGTTGGCGGCGATGATCCGCCGCAGCATCGCCATATCCTTGGCGGCGTTCACCGCGAGCGCGCCGACCACCTCGGTGCCGCGCATGGCGATGATCGAGAATTTTGCGCTGGCCGGATCGCCACGCGCGATGTGGTCGGCATCGCGCATGTCGCCGACGACCTGGATGTTGAGGTCATACTGGTCGGTCCAGAACCATGGCGGGTCGTTGTAGGCGTTGACCTCACCAATCATGTTGGCCGCCACTGCAATGGCCTGGTTCTGTGCATTCGCCCAGGTCTCGACGCGGATCGCGCGGCCATGGCATCGGCTCCATTGCAGGGCGGCGTCGCCGGCACAGAAGACGTCTGAAACGGCGGTGCGGCCGCAAGCGTCGACCGCAATGCCGTCGACGGTGGGCAGGCCGAGCCGGGCGGCGAGTTCGCTTGACGGGGTGACGCCGATGCCGACCAGCACCAGATCGGCGACGATTTCCGTGCCGTTGCTCAGCTGAACGGAATGGGATGTGCTGCCGGTCACTGTTGCGCTGAACACGAATGCGACGCCGTGGCTGCGGTGCTTGTCCGCGACGAGATCGCTGATCGGCGCCGGGAATGCGCGCGCGAGCAGCCGCGCTTCGCTTTCAATCACTGTGACGTGGCAGCCGCTCTTGGCCGCGGCGCAGGCTGCTTCCAGGCCGATAACACCACCGCCAACGATGACGATGCGCGAGCGCGCCGCGATATGGCGACGAAATTGGAATGCGTCCTCGACGTTGCGGAGATACTGGACGTCAAGTGATGCACCCTCGAGCGCGGCGAGCCGCCGCGGTCTTGTGCCGGTTGCGAGCAGAAACTGGTCAAAAGGAAAGCTCCGGCCGTCGGCGGTGGACACGATGCGGCGACCCGTATCGCAATCGACAGCCGCAGCGCCGGTCTCAAGCCGAATGTCCAGGACGTAGCTCCAGTCCCGAGCCTGCTTGATATAGGCGATCGGCGTGTCCGGGGAGTGCAGCATTGCTTTGGACAGCTCCGGCCGCTCGTAAGGCGGGTGGGGCTCGTCGCCGATCATCGTGATGGCGCCCTTGAAACCGCGCGCCCGCAGCTCTTCCGCGGCACGCGCGCCAGCCTGGCCGGCTCCTGCGATCACGATGTTCTCGATCGTTCGCGCCACGCTTGCTTCGCTCCCTGATGCACTGTCGACGGCGTCTTGTTTGATCGTGCACTAGCATACGAATATAGGATTGCATAGAAAATAAAAACAGTCCAACCTGCTTGTAAGTTGGTCCGACGCCTAGGCTGGGTTCTTGTCGGAGCGTGCGCCGCAAAAAGACATCGAGGAAACGTCTTGGTCGAAGCGATCGACACCCATACCCATTTCGTTCCGCGGCACATCCCGGCGGCGCCGGGTCGCAATCCGCTCTGGCTGTCGATCGAGCACAGGGACACTTCCGCCGCCGTCATGGTCGGCGGCAAGGTATTTCGGATAATCGATTCCCGCAGCTGGGATGCGCGCCGTCGGCTTGACGATATGGCGCTCGACGACGTCGACGTGCAGGTTGTCTCACCGATGCCGGAACTGCTGTCGCATTGGTTTCCGCCTGACGACGCTGACGCGCTTTGTCGCTACGTGAATGAGGGGATCGCGACGCTCTGCGCCGATCATCCCCGGCATTTCTTCGGGATCGGGATGGTGCCTATGCAGGATGTTGCGCTTGCGGTGCGTCGCATCGACAGCGTCAAGTCACTCGGCCTGCGCGGTATCGAGATCGGAACGCATATCAACGGCATGGCGCTCGGCGATGCACGCCTGAACGATGTCTATGCGGCGGTGGAGCACGCCGGATTGATACTCATGATCCATCCGCTGCATCCGCTCGGGCTCGATCGGATGGGTGGCCGTCCGGAGCTTGCGGCCGTGGCGGCGTTTCCGCTGGAGACGGCATTCGCCGCGGTGTCGCTGATGACCCATGGCGTGCTCGAGCGCTTTCCGAACCTACGGATACTGCTCAGCCATGGCGGCGGCGCGCTGTCCTGGTTGCTGCCGCGATTGCGTCACGCTTATGCGATGGGCCCGCCGTTGCAGAGTCTGTTCGCAAAGGATCCAACCGAGATCGCCCGATCCTTCTACTACGACACGATCCTGTATGACGGGCCGGCGCTGCAATATCTGGCCGACAAGGTCGGCGAGGACCGGCTCGTCGTCGGGTCGGACTATCCGTTCACGATCAGGCAGGACAAGCCTGCGCAGTTCGCCGAGCAGGCCTTGTCTGTTGGCCGCGAAACTCTTTCCGCCAATGCAAGGCTGCTGTTCGGGCTCGGCCAGGGCTAACGGGAGGGAATATTGGGAAGCTGCTATTCCTACCGCCAGTTCTGCTCGTTCGGGCCGTTGCCGCCGCGCACGCCGGCGCGGCCGGATCCGCAGGTGCCGAAGGACCGCAAGCTCGGCCCTTGCTCGCACGGCAAGATCGGGGCGTTCTATTTCTACGCCGAGGGCTCACAAGATGATCCCGCCTTTGGATTTTGCGAGATCGAGTTGTCGGTTCAGCGCCTGGCCGAGAACAAGGTGCGGCTCGAACTCTATTGCATCGCCGACGGCTACCAGAGCGCACGTGGCGTTGGCGCGCGTCATCCGCTGAAGATCGCAGTGCTTGCCGGCGAGGAAATTGTGGGCACCGCGAGCTGGCATTTCCCGAATGTGATCTCTGGCCATGCCGATCCCATGCATTTTGCGGTGGACCTTGAGATTGACGACGGGCGCTTTGCGCAGATTGATCGTGTCGAGCTGAGCCGGACCAGCGGCGAGTCGGAACCGTACGGATAGGTCACTCTTCAGAGATCACCTGCAACGCGGCGCACCAAGAAGCTGACGCTCAGCCTGCAAACGAATGTTCTCAGGAATAGTAAAGTAGAGTACGATTAGAACAAATCGGGATAGTGGTTCGCGCCGAACCGCAGCGTGGACACGTCAAGCGTCTCGGACTTCAGGAGTATCCATGCGGCTTCGCATTGCAATCGCGGTATGGCTTGTTGCCGCATTGACCGGAACGGTGGTTTGGCAGCAGGCGTTGGCGGAATCCTACCCGTCGCGCCGCATCAACCTGATCGTGCCGTTCCCCGCGGGCAGCGCAACGGACGCCGTAACGCGGCGCCTGGCCGAAAGCATTCGCATCGAGACAGGCGTGACGGTTCTGGTCGAGAACAAGCCCGGCGCCGACGGCAATCTTGCCGCGCTCGCGGTCTTGAAGGCGGAGGCCGACGGCTACACCGTGTTCGTCACCACGAACTCGACCCAGGCGGCCAACATCAACCTGTTCAACGCGATGCCCTACGATCCCAAGGCGGACTTCGCGCCGGTGGCCGGGATCATGACAATTCCGATGATGCTGGCGGTGAAGCCGGAATTCCCGGCGAAGACCGTTGCCGATTTCATCGCCCTGGCGAAGTCGCGGCAAAAGCCGCTTTCGTTCGGCAGCGGCAACACGTCGAGCCGGGGTGCGGCAGAACTGTTTCGTTCCCGCGCCGGCATCGAGATGCAGCATGTTCCGTACCGCGGCATGCCGCAGGCGCTCACGGACGTGCTGGCGGGCGAGGTCGACTGCGTCTTCGCCGATCCCGCCAGTGCGCAGGGGCTGATCCAGGATGGCCGGTTGCGGGTGCTTGCGGTGACGAGCGGCGAGCGGCTTGCGGGCCTGCCTGATGTTCCGACGCTCGCACAGAGCGGCCTGTCCGGGGCGGAGCTGAGCGCCTGGGTGGGAGTCTTCGTGCGGTCCGGGACGCCCTCCGATATCGTGGCGAAGCTCAGTCAAATCGTGCTCGGCTTCGTCAACAACAAGGACACCGCGGCCTATCTGGAGTCCGTGGGCGCCAAGCCGTTTCCGGCCGGCCCGGATGAACTCGGAAAGTTCGAGGAGGCCGACACGCGGCGTTGGGCCGAAATCGTCGAGATTGCGAAGATCGAGAAGAAATAACTCAATCGCGCAAGGCGATCGTACCGCGATCAAGCACGACGACATCGCGTTCGACCACCTGGGACCGGAAACGGATCTGGCCGCCGATGGTGAAGAGCTCCGTGCGGATCGTCTCGCCTGGAAACACCGGACGGCTGAAGCGGACCGACAGCGATCCGAGACGATCGGGCCTGCCATTCGCAAGTGTTGCGAGAACCGCGCGCGTTGCGATGCCGAGCGTGCACAGGCCGTGCAGGATCGGTCGTTCAAAGCCAGCCCTCGCGGCTGCCTCGGGATCAGCATGAATCGGATTGTAGTCGCCGCTCAGCCGGTAGATCAGCGCGCTTTGCGGCAGCGTAGCGATGTCCAGGGTTTGCGAGGGCATTTGTTCGGGCAGGGCGCTGGCCTCGGTTGGAACGCTGCCGAAGCTGCCGCAGCCGCCGTCTCCACGCAGGAACAGTACGCTGCGGATGGTTGCCAGATTCACGCCTGCGATAGCGTCGTTGAGCGTCTTGACGAGGTGAAGAATGGCGCCTTTGCCGGTGCCCTTGTCCGCCACCGCTGCGATCTCGTGTCTGGCCGTGACCGTTCCTTCCGGCGGAATTGGATGATGGATCTCGAAGCTTTGCTCGCCGTGCAGCAGTCTCAGCCAATCGATGCCGAGCTCCGGCCGTTTGGCCCAGAAGCCGGGATGCGCCAGTACGCAACACATCGAAGGCACCGCGTGCAGGTCGCGCTCGTACACGAAATTGAGCTGCGCCGGGTCGAGCGGTTCGGAACCATATCCGAGCCCCAGCGCGTACAGCATCGTGTCACGGCGAGAATAACTATGCGTGACAGGTTCAAAACGGAAATTCTTGACGGCTTCGAGGTTCAAGGCGTCCTCCCTAGCTGGGCTCAGCACGTATGCCGGCGCGACCGTTCACGATTGCGCCAATGGCGGTTGCAAAGATGTTTCATCATATAGTACACAAGTGTACGAAATAGAAGCGGTTGGCGCCGGGTGTGCCGACGGGGAGTGATGCCGTGGTTTGCAGCGCCGGCCGATCGGGCCATTGGACCTCGCGAGGAGTCAGCAGTCGCGGTGTTGCGTGGGCCACCGCGCTGATCCTGGCCGGCGTGCTCGCGACACAAGCTGTGGCCGACGAGAAGAAATACGGCCCGGGCGTCAGTGACACTGAGATCAGGATCGGCAACACGTCGCCCTATAGCGGTCCGGCCTCCGCCTTCAGCATGGTCGCCAAGACCGAGGAGGCTTATTTCCGCAAGATCAATGCGGAAGGTGGCATCAACGGGCGGCGCATTGTCTTCTTGTCCTATGACGACGCCTATTCGCCGCCCAAGACGGTCGAGCAGACGCGGCGGCTGGTCGAGAGCGACGAGGTTCTGCTGGTTTTCAACGCGATGGGCACCGCGGCCAACTCGGCCGTACAAAAATATCTGAACGCCCGGAAAGTGCCGCAGCTTTTCGTATCGAGCGGGGCGGCCAAGTGGAACGATCCGCAGAACTTCCCCTGGACGATGGGATTTACCCCGAGCTACGAAACCGAAGGCTTTATCTACGCCAAATTTGTGCTGGAGCAGCGTCCCGGTGCGAAGGTCGCGATCCTGTTCCAGAACGACGACTTCGGGAAAGATTATCTCAAGGGGATCAAGCGGGGTCTCGGCGACAAGGCCGCGTCAATGATCGTGGCGGAAGAGGCGTTCGACGTGTCGGAGCCGACCATCGACTCCCATCTAATCAAGCTGCGATCGACCGGGGCCGACGTATTGTTCGACATTGCGACGCCGAAATTTGGAGCGCAGGCGATCAAGAAAGTGTCGGAGCTCGGCTGGAAGCCGCTGCACTTTCTCAGCTACGTCTCGGCCTCGATCGGCAGCGTGATCAAGCCCGCAGGATTCGAGAACGCGCAGGGGCTGATCTCGGCGGCCTACTTCAAGGACCCGAACGATCCGGCATGGAAGGACGATACCGGCTTCAAGGATCTCAGCGGATTCCTGGACGGCTATTTTCCCGGTGCTGATCGCAGCGATACGCTGATCGTGAACGGTTACAACACGGCGCAGGCGCTGGTCTATCTGCTGAAGCAATGCGGCGACGATCTCACGCGCGACAGCGTGATGCGGCACGCCGCCGGTCTGAAGGACGTCGAATTGGGAATGCTGCTTCCCGGCATTCGCCTCAACACCTCGCCGGGCGATTTCGCACCGGTCAAGCAATGGCAGTTGATGCGCTTCGAAGGGGCGAATTGGCATTTGTTCGGCGACGTCATGAGCGGCGACGCGAAGAACTAGAGAGGAGACGAGAAATGGGACGACTATGTGCCGGACGGGTCGCGATCGTCACGGGAGGCGGCCGCGGGCTCGGGCGCGAATACGCGTTGATGCTGGCGGAGCAGGGCGCCAAGGTGGTCGTCAACGATCTCGGCAGCACAGCCGCGGGGGAGGGCGCCGATCTTTCACCGGCGCAGCAGGTCGTCGATGACATCAAGCGCGATGGCGGCGAAGCCATCGTGAACGGCAATGACGTCAGCGACTGGGCCGGCGCCAAGGCGCTGATCGACGATGCGATCAACACATTTGGCCGGCTCGACGTCCTCATCAACAACGCCGGCATCCTGCGTGACCGCATGATGGTCAACATGACCGAGGCTGAGTGGGACGCGGTGATCAAGGTACATCTCAAGGGCACCTTCGCGCCGTCGCACCATGCCGCACAATATTGGCGGCAGGAGGCCAAGACGCGCGGTGCGCCGGTCAGCGCCCGCCTGATCAACACCTCGTCGGCTTCCGGGTTGTTCGGCAATGTCGGCCAGAGCAACTACGGAGCCGCCAAGGCGGGCATCGCTGCGTTCACCATCATCAGCGCCACGGAGCTTCGGCAGTATGGCATCACGGTCAACGCGATCGCGCCGCGGGCGCAGACGCGGATGACTGAGGGACTGAGAGAGCGCACCGAGGAGGAGCTCAAGCGACGCAACCCGCGTTGGGTCGCCCCGATCGTGGTCTGGCTCGCCAGCGAGGAGTCACAGGATGTGACCGGCCGTGTATTTGAGGCCGGCGACGGGATTCTCAAGGTTGCCGAAGGTTGGCATGCCGGCCCGGGAATCAACCCGGTCGAAGATCCCAACGAACTCGGCCCTCAGGTCATGGAATTGATGCGGAAAGCTCGCCCCAACGCCGACATATGGGGGCGCGACATCGTCTCATGAGACGTCCACGAACTCCTCCCGGAGCACCTCAGGCGGGTGGCAGGCCTCAGGCCGCCGCCCGCCGCTTTTTCCGGGTCTTGGATGGCTGCGCATCCTCCTCCACGTCCGCTTCGCCGTCTGTCTCCGTGCCGCCCGACATGGCGAGGAGGTTGTGCTTCATGGCGAGCAGCGCGTCGGAGGCCGCTTCGAGTTGCTTCCGGTCGATCCCGTTGACGATCCTGGCGTTGAATTTGTCAGTTTCCTTACGGAGCTTCTCGAGGAAGCCGCGCGCCTGCTTGGTCACATAGACGCGCTTGACCCGCCGATCGACAGGATCGGCCTGGCGTATGACAAAGCCGGACGACTCCAGGCGGTCGATCAGGGCGCCGACGGCGACCTTGCCGACATCGAGCTCGTTGGCGAGCTGCACCTGGGGAAGGCCGTCCTTGCGGGAAATGAACGCCAGTACCCACCATTGCGAGCGGGTGATCCCGAGCGGCGCCAGCGCGCGGTCGAACATCATCCTCCTGAGCCGCGACACGTCGTGGATGAGATATCCAAGACGCAGATCCCAATCGGGCAGTTCAACCATCGATGTTTCCCTTGAGGGCCGAGTCGGGCCGGAGGTGCAACTGATACCATACACCAGCGTATTTTAAAGGGAAGGCCATGAAATGTGCGTGGAAACGGCTTTCCAGCGCCGTGGGCGTCAACCGATTTACAAAAGAAGTACGCTAGTGTATTAAATCGGCCGGGCGCGGTGCTTGTTCGGTCCAGCGGAGACGCGCCGACCGCAATGAAAATCGATCGCAGGAAGGGAGCCGCCCATGTTCGACGCCGCCGTGCTCAAGGGAAAGCGCATCCTGATTACGGGTGGAGGAACCGGCCTCGGCAAGGAGATGGCGATCGGCTTCGCCGCTCATGGTGCCCACGTCTACATCTGCGGACGGCGCAAGGACATCCTCGACCAGGCCGCCCAGGAGATTGGTACGCGAACGGGAACGGGAGGGCAGGCGACCGCGCTGCTCGCCAATGTGCGCGAGCCCGACAGCATCGAAGCGATGATGACCAGCATCTGGGCGGATGGCCCGCTCACGGGCCTCGTCAACAACGCCGGCGCCAATTTCCTGGCGCCGACCGAGACGCTGTCGCCGCGCGGCTATGAGGCGGTGCGCTCGACCGTGATGGACGGCTCGTTCTACACTTCGCTCGCTTGCGGCAAACGGTGGATCGCGGCCGGCCTACCGGGCGTGATCATCAGCAACCTCGTCACCTGGGTGTGGACCGGATCGGCTTTTGTCGTGCCGGCGGCGATGGCGAAGGCGGCGGTCCATGCCATGACGATGTCGCTCGCAGTCGAGTGGGGGCCGAAGAACATTCGCGTCAACGCGATCGCACCCGGACCGTTCCCGACCGAAGGGGCTTGGGACAAGCTAAACCCGCTGGCGGAGACCGGCGTCGGTGCAACGCAGGCCAGCGAGGTACCGCTACGTCGCTTCGGCAAGATGGACGAGCTGCGCAATCTCCTGATCTTCCTGATGTCGGATGGCTGCAGCTACATCACCGGCGATACGATCAGCATCGATGGCGGTCATCATCTGGCCGCGCCCAGCACCTTTGCCGGGCTGTCAAAACTGTCGCCCGCCGACTGGCAGCGCGCCCGCGAGACCATCCAGGCTTCGGTGCAAAAGGAAAAGCAGGCACGGTCGATCTAGGCCTCGGTGGGCGGAAAGATCTGCAAGCGCTTTGTCGTGAAGGGAGGAATGCCGATGGGACTGGCGATATCGACCAAGAGTTTCGAATGCACCATCGACGATGGTCTCGCCCATATCATTCTGGATCAGCCCGCCCGCGGCAATCCAATCGACGGTGTTTTCTGTCGCGAGTTTGGCCTGGCTATCGCGGAATTGAGCGAGCGTGCCGATGTGCGGGCGGTGCTGCTCTCCGCGCGCGGCCGGCTGTTCAGCGTCGGCGGCGACCTGATGTCGCTGGTGAAGCAGGGAGATGCGTTGCCGGGGACGATCAAGGCCTGGACCGCCGACATTCATGTGGCCATCGCAAGGATGGTTCGCATGCGCGCGCCGGTCGTCGCGGCCGTTCACGGCAATGTCGCGGGCGGCAGCGTGTCGCTGATCGCGGCCGCCGACCTCGTGGTGATGGCGGAATCGGCGAGGATCTCGGCGGCGTTCTCCAAAATCGGCTTCAGTCCGGACAGCGGGTCGACCACGACGCTCACACGCCGGATCGGCGTCGCGCGCGCAAGACGATTTTTCCTGCTCGGTGAGACGTTCGATGCCGCGACGGCGCTGTCGCTCGGCCTCGTCGACTTCGTCGTTCCGGATGATGCAGTATCGTCCGAGGCGGCGCGGATCGCCAAGGAACTCGCTGCCGGTCCGACTGAGGCGTTTGGTGCGATCAAGCGGCTGTTCGCCCAGACCAACGATCGATCGTTCGAAAGCCAGCTCGAGGAGGAGGCGCAGACGCTCGCCGCGATTTCGAGAACGGCGGATGCGCGAGAAGGCGTCAGGGCTTTCGTCGAGAAGCGCAAGCCGGTGTTTACCGGGACGTGACGCTCGCGGTGGCGCCGGAGCGACAATCTGACCATTGGCAGCAGATCTTACGCGCCAATAAGGTACACCGAGAAACGAAATTAATCCGGCGCGAAGTCGGAAATGACGACACCGCAGGAGGGAGACATGACCGTGGCCGCCGCCTTACGAGACGCGCCTCACGCCAGCTTTCGTGAAGCCGGCTATTGGCTCGACAAAAGTGTCGATCAGTTGCTGACCGAGGCCGCGGCAAGAGCGCCCGAAAAGGTCGCCATCGTCGCGGACCGGGCGGATCGCGAGCACGCGCCGAGGTTCACTTACGCGGAGCTGGCAAGGCTCGCGGATCGCGCCGCGAGCTCGCTGCTGCGGCTCGGTGTTGGGCGCGGCGACGTCGTCACCGTGCAACTGCCCAATTGGTGGGAATTCGTGGTCACGGCATTCGCTTGCGGCAAGATCGGCGCAGTGATGAACCCAGTGATGCCGATCCTGCGGGAGCGCGAGCTGCTCTACATCCTGAATTTCTGCGAGGCGAAGGTCTTCATCGTGCCGAAGAGCTATCGGGGGTTCGACTATGCCGCGATGGCGCAAGGCATGCGCGCCGATCTGCCCCATCTCAGGCATGTCATCGTCGCCGACGGCGAAGACGAGATCGGCTTTGAGCGGATGCTGCTGTCGTCCGAGCCCGACAAGCTTCCGGCGGGCCTGCGTCCTGACGAGATGGCCGTGCTGATGTTCACCTCAGGTACGACGGGTGAGCCCAAGGGCGTCATGCACACCTCGAATTCGCTGGTTGCCTGCTGCAAAGCACTGTCGGGGCGGTTCGGACTCGATTCGAGCGACGTGCTGCTGGTCGCCTCTCCGGTCGGTCACATGACGGGCTACGCCGCGATCGTGCTGCTCTCGGTCTATCTCGGCGGCACGATGATCCTTCAGGATGTCTGGGAAGCCAAGCGCGGCGTCAACCTGATGGCCCGCGAAGGCGTTACCTATACGGCAGCTTCAACGCCATTCCTCAGCGACATCTGCGATGCCGTCAAGGCCGGAGCCCCCGATCCGAGTAGCCTGCGTTCCTTCCTGTGCGGCGGCGCACCGATCCCGTCCGTCCTGATCGGGCGCGCGGCCGACGAACTCCGCCTCAAAGTCTGCTCGTTGTGGGGCATGACTGAAGTTCTATCCGGCACGCTCACCGAGCCCGCCCGCGCTGCGGAGAAATCAGCACACACGGATGGCCGGGCGCAGGACGGGATGGAAGTCAGGATCGTCGATACCGAGGGACAGCCGGTACCGACAGGAGAGTCGGGGCGACTCCTGGTCCGCGGCGCCCAGATGTTCAAGGGGTACTACAAGCGGCCCGAGTTGCCGACGTTCGACGGCGACGGCTGGTTCGATTCCGGCGATCTCGCCTACATGGACAAGGACGGCTACATCCGTATCTCCGGCCGCGTGAAGGACATTCTGGTCCGGGGCGGGGAGAACGTGCCCGTCGTCGAGATCGAGAACCTGCTCTACAAGCATCCGGCCGTGTCCGCGGTCGCTGTCGTCGGCTTTCCTGATGCCAGGCTCTGCGAGCGCGGCTGTGCCTTCATCGTTCCGCGCGCGGGAAGCACGATCGACCTGGCGGCGGTGCAGAGCTATCTGGGCGAGGCCAGGATGGCCAAGCAGTTCTGGCCCGAGCGGGTCGAAATCGTAGCCGAGTTGCCGCGCACGGCGAGCGGTAAGATCCAGAAGTTCAAATTGCGCGAGTTCGCCGCCGCGTTTGCCGACGCCAAATAGTCATTGGTCGAAATAGGTCGGATCCCGTCGCTCGCGAAACGCGGCGACGGCCTCCGCGTGATCATGGGTCTCAAGCAGGATGACCTGCTGCCGGTCTTCGATCATCAGTGCCGCATCGAGGCTCGGCGCATCGATCAGCGTGTTGAGCGCCTGCTTCGTCATGCGAAGCCCCATGGGGGAGACGCCTAGCATGTCTTCGGCGAACGCAATTCCCTTCGCCAGAAGCTCATCAGCCGGCGTGATGTCGCTGACCAGTCCGATCGCTTTGGCGCGTTCAGCCTTGATGAAGCGCCCCGTGAGCAGAAACTCCGAGGCCACGGACAATCCAACGAGCCGGGGTAGGAGATAGCCCGAGCCCATGTCGCAGCCGCCGACGCCGATGCGGATATAGGCGGCATTCATCCGCGCGTCCGGTGCTGCGAAGCGGACGTCGCAGGCGAGCAGGAAGGAAAAGCCCGCGCCGCAGGCTGCGCCATGCACGAGCCCGACGATCGGCTGGGGACACGACCGCATCAGCCGGATCACGCCGGAGTAGCTTTGCTGCATCTTGAGTTGCCGCTGTGGCCGCCCCTTGCCGGGTGCAGCAAACGCATCCGATCCGAGTTCGGCACCCGCGGAAAATTGAGGCCCGTTGCCGCGCAGGATCACAACGCGCGTGGTCGGCCGATCGTGCAGGTCGGCGAAGTAGGCGGTCAGTTCCGCGATCATGTCCGGGGAGACGGCGTTGAGCTGGGCCGGGCGGTTCAATGTCAGGATATCGATCGCGTCGCGGCTCTCGATCGTGATGGTGTTCGGTTGCGTCACGTTCGCGCTCCCATCGTTCATTGTTCTTGATGGCATATCGTAATATAGTGTACGATTCGTCGAGCGCAATGCTCGTCGAGGCCGCCGACCGATCGAGGCTGCAACGGCTGTCGCCAATAATCTTCAGGGAGCCGCAGAATGCCATATCAATCCGTGTTCAGGCCGGATCTGTTCAAGGGGCAGACGATCATCGTCACCGGTGGCGGCAGCGGGATCGGGCGCTGCACCGCCCATGAACTCGCCGCCCTCGGGGCGAACGTGGCGATCCTCGGCCGGACCGTGGAGAAGCTCGTCGAGGTGCAGCGCGAGATCGAGGAGGATGGCGGGCAGGCGATGAGCCACGCCTGTGACATCCGCGACGAGACCATGGTGGTCGGCGCCGTCGACGCCGTGCTGGCGCGCTATGGCCGCATCGATGGCCTGATCAACAATGCGGGCGGGCAGTTTCGGGCGCCCTTGAAGGCGATCTCGACCAAGGGATTCGAGGCGGTCGTGCGCAACAATCTGACCGGCGGCTTCATCTTCATGCGCGAGGTCTATAACCGCTGGATGGAGGCCAATGGCGGGGCGATCGTCAACATCATCGCCGATATCTGGCACGGCTGGCCCGAGTTCGGCCATTCGGCCGCCGCCCGCGGTGGCATGCTGACCCTGACCGAGACGGCCGCCTGCGAATGGTCGGCCTCGGGTGTCCGCGTCAACGCGGTCGCGCCCGGCGGCATCGTGTCGAGCGGCTTCGATACCTACACGCCGGAGATGCAGAAGAAGCTGCATGATTTCACCGAGCGCGTGCCGCTGCAGCGGTTTGGAACGGAAGCGGAGATATCGGCCGCTATCACCTACCTGCTGTCGCCGGCGGCGGCCTATATCACCGGGTCCTGTCTTCGCGTCGACGGCGGCACGCCCAACGCGCGCACGACCTGGAAGCTCGAGCCGCACAGCCGCAGCGCGCCGTTCGAAGGCTTCCATCGCGCGAAGCTGCCGGAGGTGATGAAGCACAAGGCCAGCGCGTAGCTCGCTTCGGCTCAGTCGACCGCGATGATCAGCTTGCCATGGTTCTCGCCACGGTAAAGTTGCGCGATGGCGCCGGGCGCGTGTTCGAGACCCGGCAGGATCTCTTCGTCGTGGACGATCTTGCCGGCCAGCGCCAGTTCGGCAAGGCGAGCCGCGGCCGCTTCGAACTCGGCGAGATGATCGAAGATGATGAAGCCGGACCAGCGCAGGCGGCGGGTGAGAATTTCGCGCTCGGGACGCGGACCGGTGGGGACGGGGGTCCAGGACGCATTCGCGGCGGTGCCGCACTGGATCACGCGCCCGCGCAGCCGCATGGTGCGGATCGCGGCGTCGGCGATCGCTCCGCCGGTGTTGTCGAAGAAGATGTCGTTGCCGTCGGGACACGCCGCGCGGATGGCCGCGCCGAGATCAGTCGCCTCGCGGTAGTTGATCATGTCCTGATAGCCGTAGCGCGCTTTTGCTTGCGCGGCCTTGTCGTCCGAACTGGTCAACCCGACCGCGCGGCAGCCGGCGATGTGTGCGAGCTGGCCGACAAAGCTTCCGACGCTGCCGGCTGCCGTCGAGACCAGCACATGCTCGCCGGGCTTGGGTTCGCCCAGACCATGAAGGGCGAGATAGGCGGTGATGCCGTTCATGCCGAGCACGCTCAGATTGGCGCTGAGCGGCAGGCTGGACGGAACGACGCGGCGCTGCACCGAGTCCGGCGTCGTGACGCAATAGCGCTGCCAGCCAAACCATCCGTAGACGTGCTCACCGGGTCGATATCCCGGCACGTTGCTCTCGAGGATCTCGCCGACCGCGAGCGCACGCATCGGCGTGTCGAGCGGCACGGGTGCGCTGTAGTTCCCTTCGTCATTGGCCCATCCGCGTTGCGCCGGATCGACCGACAGATAACGATTTGCAATCAGGAACTGGCCATCGCCGAGTGGGGCGACCGGTTCCGTGACCAGCGAAAAGTGCTCGGGTTGCGGTATCCCACGCGGCCTCGCCACGAGCCGCACCTGCCGATTTTCACGAAGGGTCATGAGCGATCCTCATAAGTCGTACGCTTGTGTACGATATGACTATACGGTAGAAATCGGACGGGAGACAAGGAGGTCCCGGCAAGAGGCTGCCGGACCCCGGCGAGACATCAAGAGGCAAGCAAATGGCGGGGCTCTACTTCGAGCAGTTTTCGGTCGGGCAAACCTTTGTCCATGAGATCCGGCGCACCGTGACCGACATGGACAACATCCTGTTTTCGTCGCTGACCTATAATCCTGCGGCGGTGCACATCGACCATGAATATGCCAAGGGCACCGAGTTCGGAAAGCCCCTGATGAATTCGATCTTCACGCTCGGCCTCATCATCGGCCTGTCGGTGCAGGACACGACGCTGGGAACCACCGTCGGCAATCTCGGCATGGAGGACACAAAATTCCCGCGTCCTGTGTTTGCCGGCGACACGCTGCGCGCCGAGACCAAGGTTGTCGCTGTCAGAGAAAGCAAATCGCGACCGACGCAGGGCATTGTCACGTTCGAGCATCGCGGCTTCAATCAGCGCGATGAAGAGGTGGTCTACTGCCGCAGGAGCGGACTGATGATGCGGAGGCCGGCATGAAATTACGCTCACTCCTCTTCGTACCGGCTGACAGCGAACGCAAATTCGCCAAGGCCAATGGGATAGGCGCCGACGCGCTGATCCTCGATCTCGAGGACTCCGTGGCCCCCGGCCGAAAGGCATTTGCCCGCGGCGCCGTCAAGGAGTTACTGGGCGGCGGGCCCCGGGACTGGTCATTCCTCGTTCGCATCAATCCATTCGGCACCGGGCTGACGTTGGAGGATCTGGCGGCGGTTGTTCGTCCAGGGCTCGATGGCATCCTGATCCCGAAGGTCAACGGCATCGAGGATGTCGACCTCGTATCGCACTACGTCGATGTGCTGGAAGTCGCGACGGGTGTGGCGCCTGGTCACATCAAGCTCCTGGTCGTCGCGACCGAGACGCCGGCTGCGATGATCGGCTTCAATGGCTATGCCCGCAAGAACAAGCGGCTAGCGGCGATGACCTGGGGCGGCGAGGATCTGAGCGCAGCGCTCGGCGCGCTGACGCCGCGCGAAGCTGACGGCAGTTGGACCTTTCCCTACCAAGTGGCCCGCGCGCAGTGCCTGTTTGCCGCTGGTGCTGCCGATGCGGCGGCGCTCGAAACCCTGTACGTCGACTTCAGGGATCAGCAGGGGCTGGCTGAAAGCTGCAAGATCGCCCGCCGCGACGGCTTTGTCGGCCGGATTGCGATCCACCCCGATCAGGTCGCGACCATCAACGCCTGCTTCACGCCGTCGGAGGCCGATCTTGCACAGGCGCGTCGTGTCGTCGCGGCGTTCGCCGCAGCACCCGATGTCGGAACGGTCGGGATCGACGGGAAAATGTACGACATTCCGCATCTGGTCGCGGCACGAAGAACCTTGGCGTCGGTCGGAGAGGGCGGCTCAAATGGATAGATCGTTCGCAAATCAGCTCGACGTGCCGGACGATCACGCCGCGATCCGCGAGGGCGTGCGCGCCGTGGTCTCGCGTTTCGACGACGAATACTGGCTGGCACGCGATGACGACGGCGAATTTCCGCGTGCGTTCCACCGCGCGATGGCGGATGCGGGCTGGCTCGGCATCACCATGCCGGAAGAATATGGCGGCTCCGGGCTCGGCGTCACCGAGGCCGCGATCATGATGCACGAGGTGGCGAGCCATGGCGGCGGCATGACGTCGGCATCCGCCGTGCATATCAATCTGTTCGGACCGCACCCGATCGTGGTGAAGGGAACGGACGACCAGAAGCGGCGCTGGGTGCCGCGGCTGGTCGCAGGCGACGACCAGTGCTGCTTCGGCTTCACCGAGCCGGACGCTGGGTTGAACACCACGCGCATCAAGACCTTCGCCGAGAAGGTGCCGGGCGGCTATCTCGTGCACGGCCAGAAGGTCTGGACGTCAACGGCGCAGATCGCCAACAAGATCATGCTTCTGACCCGAACCACCAAATTCGAGGATTGCAAGCGGCCGACCGACGGCATCACCATTTTCTACACCGATCTCGACCGTTCGAAGATCGAGGTGCGCCGAATCCCGAAGATGGGACGCAAGGCGGTCGATTCCAACGCCATCTTCATCGATGGTCTATTCATTCCGGAGGCCGACCGGATCGGCGAGGAAGGCAAGGGCTTTTCCTACATCCTGCACAGCCTCAATCCCGAACGTATCCTGATCGCGGCCGAGGCCATCGGCATTGGTCAGGACGCCCTGCGCCGGGCAACGCGCTACGCCAGGGAGCGCGTGGTGTTCGACCGTCCGATCGGCCAAAATCAGTCGATCCAGCATCCCCTCGCCGAGAACTGGATGTATCTGGAGTCGGCGTGGTTGATGGCGATGCGTGCCGCCTGGCTCTACGATTCGGACAAGCCGTGCGGCGCCGAAGCCAACAGCGCCAAATTGCTCGGCGCGCGCGCCGGCCACGATGCGGCCTGGCAGGCCATCATGACCCATGGCGGCTTCGGCTATGCCAAGGAATATCACGTCGAGCGGCTGTTCCGCGAAGTCTCGATCACCCGGCTCGCGCCGATCACGGAGCAACTCATCCTGAGCTTCATCGCCGAGAAGGTGCTCGATTTACCGAAGAGCTATTGAGCCACGCTATGGCGTGCGTCAGAGGTTGCGCGAGATCAACTCTCGCATGATCTCCGACGTGCCGCCATAGATGCGCAGGACGCGCGCATCCGCAAACAACCGGCAGATCTCGTATTCGCGCATGAAGCCGTAGCCGCCGAAGAATTGCAGGCACTGGTCGACGAGACGTCCATGCATCTCGGTGACCCAGAGCTTTGCCGTCGATGCGGCATAGGTGCTCAACTCACCACGAATGTGCTGGCTCAGGCACTGGTCGACATAGGCCCAGCCGACCTGGAGGTCCGACTTGAGATCGGCCAACTTGAAGCGCGTGTTCTGATAGGTTCCGATCGCCTGTCCAAACGCCTTGCGCTCGAGCACATAGGCCTTGGTGATGTCGAACGCCTTTTGTGCCGACGCGATCGAGTGAAGCGCGATCGTCAGGCGCTCCTGCGGCAACTCGCTCATCAGCGCGCCCATCGCGCCACCTTCGGACCCCAGCAGATTACTCACGGGAACGCGGACCTGGTCGAAGAACAGCTCCGAGGTGTCGGAGGAGAGATGGCCGAGCTTGTCGAGGTTGCGGCCGTGCCGGAAACCGGGGCGGTCGGTCTCGACCAGGATCAGGCTCATGCCGCGTGAACCGCCGTCTGGGTTGGTGCGGGTGACCGCGATGACGAGGTCGCACATCTGGCCGTTCGAGATGAAGGTCTTCTGGCCGGAGATGACGTAGTCCTCGCCGTCCCGAACCGCGCGTGTGCGAATGCCTTGCAGGTCGCTGCCGGTGCCGGGCTCGGTCATCGCGATCGCGCAGACGATCTCGCCCGAGACGATGCGCGGCAGCCACTTTGTCTTCTGCTCCTCGGTCCCGTAACTCAGGAGATAGCCGCAGCAGACGTCGTTATGGACCGAGAAGTCGGTCGCTGGCCCCGCAAAGCCGGAATAAGCGAGCTCCTCGATGACGACGGCATTGTGGCGGAAGTCGCCGCCGATGCCACCATGCTGTTCGGGCACTTGCGGGCAGAGCAGGCCGGCATCGCCCGCCGCCGGCCACAGCGCGCGATCAATGATTCCGGCCTTCTCCCATTCCTGGAAGTGCGGCGCGATCTTCGCCGCGGCGAAGCGGCGGACGCTTTCGCGCAGGAGTGCGTGTTCTTCGTCGTAGACCGGGCGATGTGGCAACATGTCTGTCGAGCCGTCGGTTGAGCCCTAGAAGGCGACCTTGTCGCCGCCCTTGAGCTGGAGGATCTCGCGTGCATCGTCCGGGCTCGCGATCGCGAGCCCGAGGCCTTCGATGATCTTGCGGACCTGCGTCACTTGCGCCGCATTGGTTTCGGCGAGGCGGCCAGAGCCGATCCACAAACTGTCTTCCAGGCCGACACGGACGTTGCCGCCCATCGCCGCCGCCATGGCCGCGACCTGCATCTGGGCGCGGCCGGCGCCGAGCACCGACCAGCGGTAATTGTCGCCGAACAGTCGATCGGCGGTCCGCTTCATGTGCATGACATCGTCCGGATGGGAGCCGATGCCGCCGAGCAATCCAAAACAGGTCTGGATAAACAGCGGCGCCTTCACCAGGCCCTCGGTCCAGAAATAATGCAGGTTATAGAGATGGCTGGTGTCGTAGCACTCGAACTCGTATCGGGCGCCGGAGCTGTTCAGCGTTTCCAGCGCGTAGCGGATATCCTTGAACGAGTTGCGAAAGACGAGGTCGTGGGAGCCTTCCAGCATCTGCGGCTCCCAGTCATGCTTGAACGACTTGTAGCGTTTCAGCATGGGGAACAGGCCGAAATTCATCGAGCCCATGTTGAGGCTTGCGACCTCCGGCTTCCAGGTCGCCGCCGGGCGCACGCGCTCTTCCACCGTCATGTAGGGCGAGCCGCCGGTCGTCAGGTTGACGACGACGTTGGAGCTCTGCTTGATGACGCGCAGGAACGGCTCAAAGGCTTCCGGCGATTGATCCGGTCTGCCGTCGGTGGGATTGCGGGCGTGCAGATGCACGATCGCTGCCCCCGCCGCCGCAGCGCCGAGCGCGGACTCGGCGATCTCGGCCGATGTCACCGGCAAATGCGGTGACATCGAGGGCGTGTGGATTGATCCCGTGACCGCGCAGGAGATGATGACCTTGTGGGGCGCCATGGCCGCTCCCTCAGCTTGCGATCGCTATCGGCGCATAGGCCGTCATGTGAACTTATGGAAGTCCGGGTCGCGCTTCTCGTTGAAGGCCGCGACGCCTTCCTTCGACTCCGCCGTGTCGTAGAACATCTTGACGGCGTGCAGCGCGAAATTGCTGATACCGCGGATGTTGTCGGAATCGGCGTTGAAGGATCGCTTGGCGAGCGCGATGGCGGTCGGCGAGCGCTGCGCGAGCTTGTCGGTCCAGTCCTTCACGGCGGCGTCGAGCTGCGCCATGGGCACGACCTTGTTGACCAAACCCATCTCGCGTGCCTGCTCGGCGGTGTAGCGTTCGTTGAGAAACCAGATCTCGCGGGCCTTCTTGTCGCCGACGTGACGAGCCAGGAAGGCCGTTCCCCAACCGGCATCGACCGAGCCGACCTTGGGGCCGACTTGGCCGAATTGGGCATGATCCGCAGCGATGGTGAGATCGCAAAGTGTTGCGAGCACGTTGCCACCACCGATCGCAAAGCCGTTGACCCTGGCGATCACGGGTTTCGGCACGTCGCGGATCAAGCCCTGGATTTCGTCGATCGGCAGTCCCACCACGCCGCGGCCGTCATACTGGCCTTCATGCGCGGATTGATCACCGCCGGTGCAGAAGGCTTTTTCGCCGGCGCCGGTCAGGACGATGCTTGCGACCTTTCGGTCGTTGGCGGCGAGGTGGAAGGCCTGGATGAGCTCCTCGAGCGTCTGGCCGCGGAAGGCGTTATAGACCTTGGGCCGGTTGATGATGATCCACGCGGCGCGGTCGCGGACTTCATAGATGACGTCGGTGAATTGCTTGGGGTCGGTCATAGCGTTTCCTTGGCGTTTTCTTGGCGTTTCCTGGCGCGATCTAGATCATGTTCATTCCGCCGGAGACGGAAATGGTTTGCCCGGTGATGAATTTGCCGTCGTCGGAAGCGAGCATCGCGACGATCCCGCCGTAATCGTCGGGTTCGCCCATCCGCTTGAGCGGGATGCCCCTGACCATGGCATCCTTCCATTTCACCGCGTGCTCGCCTTCGCCAAGGACCGCCGCCATCATCGGCGTGTTGGTCGGACCGGGGCAGACGGCGTTGAGCAGGACATTTTTGCGCGCCAGCTCGCGTGCCAGCGACTTGGTGAAGGAAATCAGCCCGCCCTTGCAGGCGGAGTAGACCGCCTCGTCACTGGTGCCGACGCGTGCGGCATCGGAGGCGATGTTGACGATGCGGCCGCCGCCACGCTCGGCCATCAACGGCGCAATCGCCTTGTGGGTATTGAGCGGGCCATAGAGGTTGATGCGGATGATCTTGTCCCAGAGCTCCCTGTCGGTCTTCAGGAACGGCATCGGCCGATCCCAGCCGGCATTGTTGACCAGGAGCCAGATTGGGCCGAGCTCGGCTTCGACCTTGGCAACCGCGGCGTCGACGGAAGCCGCGTCGCCGACGTCGACCGCGTAGGTCTTGATGACGGCCTGCGGCACGAGCTTCGCGGTTTCCTCACCGCCTTGTGGGTTGATGTCGAAGATCGCGATCTTGCAGCCTTCTTCAGCCAGCCGCAGTGTCAATCCTCGTCCGATGCCCTGTCCGCCGCCGGTCACGACGGCTACTTTTCCCGATAGGCCCTTCAACGCTGATCTCCCTTGTCGTTTATATTTTTGCCGGCGACCTTCGATGCCTCGAAGGCGATGGGAAGGCCTATCAGGCCGACCCGTTTCTCTGAATGTCGTATCCTCGCTGCGAGTACATTTGCCGCGCGATGATCGTCTTCATGATCTCGATCGAGCCTCCGGCGATCTTCACCACCCGCGCATCGGCATAGGCCCTGGCGATCGGGTATTCCCACATATAGCCCCAGCCGCCGAACAACTGGAGGCATTCATCGACGGCCTCGCAGTGCAGCTCCGAGGTGAACATCTTGGCCATGGCGGCATCGACGGGATCGAGCTTGCCCTCCATGAACAGGGCAATGCACTTGTCGGTGAAGACGCGGGCGACAGTCGCTTTGGTCTTGAGCTCGGCGAGCTTGAACTGGGTGTTCTGGAAATCGGCGAGCTTCTGGCCGAACGCGCTGCGTTCGGAGGTATATTGCAGCGTCCAGTCGATCACGGTCTCGGTGACGGTCGCCGAGCGAATGGCTTGCGCCAGACGCTCCTGCGACAGTTTGGTCATCATCTGCGCAAAACCCCTGCCTTCCGCCCCCAGCATGTTGCTGGCGGGAATGCGGACATTGTCGAAGAATAGCTCGGACGTATCTTGCGCCCTCATGCCGAGCTTCTCCAGATTCCGGCCGCGCTTGAAGCCGTCCCGGTTGCTCTCGACGATGAACAGCGTCACGCCCTTGGCGCCGGCCTGGCTGTCGGTCTTGGTCGCCAGCACGATGAAGTCGCAAAGCTGACCGTTGGAAATGAAGACCTTCTGGCCGTTGATCACGAAGTCATCGCCGTCACGCGAAGCGCGGGTCCGGATCGCCTTGAGATCGCTGCCGGCATGGGGTTCCGTCATGCCCAGCGAGCCGATGGCCTCGCCCGAGACCATCTTGGGCAGCCATTTGCGCTTTTGCGCCTCGCTGCCGAACGACAGCAGATAGGTCGCGACGAGGTCGGTATGGATAAGAAAGCCGGGGCCGCTCGCGCCAGCGCGCCAGAGTTCTTCGAACACGACCACGTCGAAGAGATAGTCGAGACCCATGCCGCCATATTCTTCTGGCACGGTGCAGCACAAGAGGCCGGCGGCGCCAGCCTTCAGCCAGAGGTCCCGCGGAACAATACCGTCCTCTTCCCATTGGGCGTGGAAGGGCACGATCTCGCGGTCGACGAAGCGACGTACCGTCTGCCGGAAAATCTCATGTTCTTCGCGAAAGATCGTGCGCTCGATCATTGTAAAAACGCGTCCCGTCTGATTTAGTTTGCTAGTGTACCGTATTGCGATTGGGTATACAACCGGAAACCAGATCAGCGCAAGGGCGATCGTACACCTATGAACTGTTACCAGGGGAGGGAAGGATGCCGATTGGACCGGAGCTGAAGCAATTTCGAACCGAGATGTCGACGAGCGGCGTCCTGCACCTGATCTTCGACATGCCCGGCCGCTCGATGAACGTGTTCTCGAACGCCGCGATCGACGAAATTGGCCTATTCGCAGACTGGCTCAAGCAAAGCGATGTGATCGGCGTCGTCATCAGCTCCGGCAAGCCCACGGCGTTCTGCGCAGGCGCGGATCTCGCGGAGCTGGAGACTGCCTATGACATGATCATGGCAGCGCCATCCGCCGAACGCGATCGTCTCGCTTTTGATCATTTCTTCCGGCTGAGCCACGGCTTGCGCCGGCTCGAGACCGCCGGCAAGCCGATTGCCGTGGCCGTTGCTGGCCTTGCCCTGGGAGGCGGCTGCGAGTTCGCTCTTGCCGCGCATCACAGGGTGATCGCCGATCACCCGCAGGCGACCTTCGGTCTTCCGGAGTCGCTGGTCGGCTTGCTGCCAGGCGGAGGCGGAACCCAGCGGCTGCCGCGCTTGATCGGGATTGAGGCTGCGCTGCCGGTGTTGCTCGACGGCGCACGCATCGGAGGGCAGGCGGCTATTGCGGCCGGACTTGCGGATGAATTGGTGGGGCCGAGCGAAGAGGTGGCCGCCGCCGAGCGCTGGGTCTTGTCGCAGCCGGCAGCCACGCAGCCGTGGGATCGGCCGGACTGGTGTGCGGCGGACGGGTCGCGCGTCGCGGCAAATATCGGAGCAAGCCGGAGCAAAATGTTGGCAGAGACGCTCGGCCACTATCCGGCCCCATCGGCCATTCTCGACTGCGTCGAGCAGGGCTTTCCGCAAGACTTTGATAGCGCCATCCGGACCGAGATGCAGATCTTCGCAAAGCTGATCCAGAGGCGGGAGCCTCGCAACATGATCAGGACATTGTTTCTCGGAAGGCTCGATTACGAACGGCTGAAGAAGAAGGGCATGAATCCCCGGATCACGGAAGCCGTTGCCGCGATCTCGAACGTGCTTGGTGCTCAATCCGAGCGCGGCAAGGAACTCTCCGATGCCTTCGCGCGTGCAGGTTTTCGCGTCGAGCAGCCGCGCCGGGCCGACTTCGACGGCCGCATCACTGATGCCGTCTATTGGCATGACGACGAGCCGAGGACCTGGGGCAAGGACCTCTTGCGCGCGCGGCTGGTGGACGCCGAAGCCGCAGCCGCGGGCTGGCGCACACAGCTTGACGAAGCGGAGCGGCGGGCCGCCGACTATGTCCTGGTCACACAGGCAGGCTTCCCCGCCTATCTCGGCGGATTGTTCGCCGCAGGACTGAACTAGTCGAGCCCTCGGCAAGGAGAGAAATCGTGCCAAAACCTCTTGACGGTATCAAGGTTCTCGATCTTTCGAAGGTGCTCGCAGGTCCGCTCTGCGCGCAATATCTCGGCGATCTCGGCGCCGAAGTCATCAAGGTCGAAGCGGTGGGGCAGGGAGATGAGACGCGCGGCTGGCCGCCCTTTCCCGCGCCCGGCCTCGGCACGGTGTTTCTGAGTGCCAATCGCAACAAGCGAAGCATTGCGATCAATATGAAGTCGGACAAGGGGCGGAAGCTCGTGCACGAGCTCGCTCGATCCTCCGACGTCGCCATTGAAAGCTTCGGCACTGGAGTTGCCGAGCGGCTGGGCATCGATGCAGCAAGCCTTTGCGCGCTCAACGACCGGCTGGTCCATTGCAGCATCTCCGGATTCGGCCGGACCGGACCTCTAAAAAATTCGCCCGGGTACGATGTGATCCTGCAGGCCTTCGGCGGCATCATGTCGATGACCGGCGACGAGGGCGGCGGCTATATCCGGAGCCCTATCTCGCCGATCGACCAGATGACCGGCGTGCATGCTTTCAGCGGCATCCTCGCCAGCCTGTTTGCGCGTGAGAAGTCGGGCAAGGGCGCAGCGATCCAGGTATCGCTGTTCGATACTGCGCTTGGGATTCTGGGCTACAATCTCCAGACCTTCTGGGAGCGGGGGACGCAACCGGCCAAATGTGGCTCCAGCCATGAGTCGCTGTGCCCATACCAGGCGTTCGAGGCTTCGGACGGACCGATCATGATCGGGGTGGCCAACGACAATCTGTGGCGCAAGTTCTGCGGCGTCGCCGGCCTCAACGCGATCGTGGATGACCCGAAATTCCGGACCAATGCGGAACGGGTCAAGCATCGCGCCGAGACGCTTCAGCATGTGCAATCGGTGATCGCCACCAACACCGTTGCGCACTGGAATGAGGCGCTGAATGAAGTCGGCATTCCCTGTTCACCGATCAATACGCTTGCCCAGCTTCTGGATCATCCGCATACAAAAGCGGACAAGCTGATCATGCAGTACGAACATCCCGCGGCTGGCCGCTTGAATTGCGTCGGCCATCCCGTGACATTCGTCGGGGAGGAGCGCGCTCCCGGGCTGCCCCCGCCCACCCTTGGGCAACATACCGATGATGTCCTGAAGGAAATGGGCCTTTCCGACGCGACCATTGCCGAATTGCGCCGGGATGAGATCATCAGTTGATGATCCCTGCACCGCGGCAGCCGCGCCGGTGCTTCCTGGTGTCAGACGGGTGTGAAGAACGGTAGTGGCGCGCCATCCGTCGGCTTGAACACCACCTTCACCTTCTGGCCGATCTTTAGCTTCTCAAGATCGCAATCCACAAAGTTTGTCTGCAACGACGGCCCTTCCTTCAGCGTGACGTAGCCGATCGCATAGGGACCGGTTGGCGACTTCCGCATCAAGCTGTAGGTGTAGATCGTGGCCTCGCCCGAAGCTTCTTCCCACACCGTCTTGTCTGAATAGCAGAACGGGCAGATCGCGCGCGGGAAGTAGTGCGCCTCGCCGCAGGCGGTGCAGCGCTTGATCATGAACTTGCCCTGCTTGGCTGCGTCCCAGAACGCGGCGGTCTCGGGATTGGTCACCGGGGCCGAATATTTCCTTGCATCTGCCATCACACGCGCTCCAGAATGGCCGTCGAGGCGGCGTGGCGAACTCCCAAAAGGCCGCCGGTGCCGTGAGCGATGGCGAGATCGCAATTCTTGACCTGCACCTTCGGATGCGCCTCACCGCGCAGCTGCCGCACGGCCTCGATGATCTTGGTCATGCCGCCGCGATTGACCGGATGGTTGCTGCACAGGCCGCCGCCGTCGGTGTTGAACGGCAGCTTGCCGACGCCCGAGATCAGATTGCCGTCGGCGACGAATTTTCCGCCCTCGCCCTTGCTGCAGAAGCCGAGGTCCTCGAGCTGCATCAGCACCGTGATAGTGAAGCTGTCGTAGATCGAGGCGTATTTGACGTCCTTTGGCGTCACGCCGGCCTCCTCGAAGGCGCGTGGGCCGGACCAGATTCCGGCAGAATAGGTCAGATCGAGATCCTTGCCGCCGTTCGGACCCTTCATCGCTTCGCCGTGACCGATCAACCGGACCAGCGGCTTCTTCAGGCTTCGGGCGACGTCCGGAGAGGTCACGATCAATGCGCCCCCACCATCGGTGACGACGCAGCAATCGAGCCGGTGCAAGGGATCGGAGATCATCGGCGAGTTCACGACGTCCTCGACGGTGACGACGTCTTTCAGCATCGCATGCGGATTGTATTGTGCGTGATGCGAGGCCGCGACCTTGATCCAGGCGAGCTGCTCAGAGGTGGTGCCATAGTCGTGCATGTGACGCATCGCGCACATGCCATAGGCATTGTGGGTGGTCGCGCCATAGGCCGTCTCGAAATCGGCCTCGGCGCCGGGTGCGCGTGGTGGGGTGTGGCTGGTGCGCGGCTTGCCCGCGAGCGTGATCAGGGCAACCGAGCATTTGCCCGCGGCAATGGCTTCGGCCGCATGGCCAAGCTGGATGATGTAGGAGGAGCCGCCGGTATCGGTGCTATCGATATGGCGGAGCTTTTTGGTGTTGAGGCCGAGATAATCGACCATCGGCCAGGCGCCGCCCGGTGCGTCGCCGGACAGAAAATACCCATCAATGTCGTCCTTGCTCAGCCCGGCGTCCTCGATCGCGCCCTTGGTAACCTCGGCATGGAGCTGGGCGGTGGATTTGTCTGGCGCATGCCGGGTCGGGTGTTCGTAGATCCCGGCAATGTAGGCCTTACCCTTGATGGTCAACTCGTTCTCCGCTGGCGTTTTCGGTTGGACCTGCCGGGCCATGCCCGACAGGCCTGGAATTGATCCCGACGCTACTCTTCGAGCAGCTTCCAGGACGTCTTTTCGAAGATAGCCATGCGCAGGGTGCGGTAGGGCGCGTAGTTTTCCTTCGAATTGGTAAGCTCAATTCCCGGAAGCAGCATGCCGACGCGCTCCTTGTTGAAGCTCGTCGCCTGGGCGAGCAAGTTCTCACGTGTCAGATTGTCACCGCACCGCTCGAGTCCCTTCGCGATTGCTTGCGCATTGATGTATCCGGACAGCGCGATGAAATCGTTCGGGCTGTCGTTCGGGGCCCATTTCTTCATGAAGGCGACATAGTCCTTCACGTCCGGGTCGTCGGCCCAGGCCGGATCGCCGGCTTGCTTGGTGAACTGGGTTGTGTAGGCGCCCTGGACGTTTTCGAGTCCGGCGGGGGTGAGAACGCCCTGGATCGAGTTGACTGGGCTCGCCAGGAACTGAGCCGGCTTCCAGTTCAGCTCATTGGCTTTCTTGATCGCCTGCGCCGCGAATTTTGGCGTTGCGAAATAGACGATCGTATCGGCGCCGGCGGCCTTGAGCTTGAGGACTTCGGAATCGACGGTCGGATAGCTCAGCTCATAGGGTGCTTCTGCCACGATCTTCGCCGTGCTGTCGGGGCCCAGGCCGGCCTTGAAGCCGGTGAGGTAGTCCTTGCCATAGTCGTCGTTCTGATAGAGCACCGCGATCTTTGCGTTCGGTATCTTCTTGACGATGAACTTGCCGAATGTGGCACCCTCCATCTCGAACGCCGGATAGAACGGGACGGTCCAGGGAAAACTGTGCGGGTCGTTGAAGCGCCGGCCGCCGGCTGAAATGAAGACCTGCGGCACCTTGTTCTGGTTGAGGTACTTTTGGACGGCGATGTTGGGTACGGTGCCAACTGTTCCCACTTCGGCAAGAACACCGTCGTCGTCGACCAGCTTGCGGGTCTGTTCGATCGCCTTTGGCGGGCTGAACGCATTATCCTGCGAGATCAGGTTCACCTTCCTGCCGTTGATGCCCCCCTTCTCGTTCAACATCTGAAAATAGCCGGTCATGACGCGGCCATAGCTGGAAAAAGCGGACGCTGGCCCGCTGTAGGGGATGGTCTGGCCGATCTTGATTTCCGTGTCGGTGACACCCGGGCCGTACTGCTTTTCACCGGCTCGAGCGCCGAAGACGGCGCCGCCGAGGACAAGGGCCGAAACGCCGGCCAGTATCGCGATCCTCATGTTTTCTCCCATGTCGTTCTTTTTTGGTGTAGCCGCGTGCAGTAGGCGCAACAAGTACACATGTATATCATATCGTAAGAAACGAAAATAGACAGGCGCTGAAAATCAGCGGCCACTACGCCGCCGCGTTGCCAAACTGCGGCACGCGAAAACCAATGCGCCGTCTTGAACCTGAGCTCGATTGTGCTATAGATCGTACATAAGCGTACTAATTATCGGCTGCGCCACGCTCGAGACTGGTTGCCGCCGGCGAAGGGAGGAACCATGGCTGCTTCGGGCGCAACGGCGCTGGCTGCGCTGAAGATCGGCGGACGCGTTGCCTTTGAACGGCTGGTTCGGCCGAAGGCGCGCCGGCTCGAGGATGTTCCTTGCTCGCCCGACGCCATCACGCCCGAGTGGCTGACGGCCGTGCTCTGCCAGAAGGTCCCTGAAGCCGTCGTAACGGGAGTCGTCGTCAAGCCGGCCAGCGCCGGAACGCACGAACGCCATCAACTGCTTGTCAGTTACAACGAGGCCGGCCAGCGCGCAGGCCTGCCAAGGTCGATGTTCACCAAGTCGCTGCCGAGCGTCGTCACGCGCATGATCGGCGGATTCAACGGCACCGCACGGGTCGAAGGCCGATTCTACATGCAGCTGCGGCCGCAGCTCGAGATCGAGGCGCCGATCGGCTATCACGCCGCGTTCGACCGTCAGACGTTTGCCTCGATCCTGCTCCTCGAAGACATGGTTGCAACAAAATCGGCGACGTTCTGCAACCACCGGACCTACGTCTCTCGCGAGACGGCGGAGGACATGATCGATGTTCTCGCCTCACTGCACGCGCGCTTCCACGGCGATGGAGAGCTCGCGACGCGGTATCGCTTTGTCGCGAGCTATCCGCGATGGTTCACGATCGGTGCGGAAAAGATGAGCCTTGAGTACTATACGCGAAAGGCCTTCGACGCCGCCTCTCACGTCATGCCCGAAAGCATCCTGGCGCAGCGTGATGCGGTCTGGCCTGCTGCCATGAACGCCCTGGCCGTGCACGACAGCGAACCGCAGGGATTGATCCATTCCGACGTACATATCGGCAACTGGTACCGCACCGGAGCGGGGAAGATGGGCCTGTGCGACTGGCAATGCCTCGCCCGCGGTCATTGGTCGCGGGACTTCGCCTACGCCGTCACAGCGGCGCTGACGCCCGACGACCGCCGCAAGTGGGAGAAGGATCTGCTGCTGCGCTATCTCGACCGGTTTGCTGCATTGACCGGCAGCAAGCCGGACTTTGACCGGAGCTTTCTGCATTATCGCCAGCAAATGGTGCATGCCTTGCTGATGTGGACCATTACGTTGTGCCACTCGCCGCTATTGCCGAACATGCAATCGGAGCAGACGACACTCGCGATGATGGAGCGGATCTCGACGGCGATGGCTGACCTGGATTCGCTTCGCAGCTGACCTGGTTCCTGATCCGGCGCGACGCTTCAACTTGTCGCAAGCCGGCATTCGCCGCGATCGAGCACCATCATTTGCCGCTCGACGGCCCACGCTCTGAAGCGGATGGTCTCGTCTTCCTCGAACATCTCGATCCGGATCGTGTCGCCGGGGAAGGCGGGCGAGACAAATCGCACCGCCATTGCGCCTATCCGCTCCGGATGCCCCGGCGCATAGCGCTTCAGGACGGCGCGGCAGGCCAGACCCATCGTGTTCAAACCGTGCGAAATCGGTTGGCCGAAGCCGGCCTCGTGGGCGACGACGGGGTCGGCGTGGATGGGCATGTAATCCCTGCTGACAAGTCGATACAGCAGGGCCGCCTGACGCGGGGTGCGGTACGCGATGGCGGCGCTCGGTTTGGCGCCGGTGCCGATCCTTGCGAGCTCGCCGGGCGGCGTACCGTGGCTGCCGCAGCCGCCGTCGCCACGCAGAAAGTCAGTTGCACGCAGGCTGGCCAGTCGTTCGCCGCTGGCGTGATCGAACAGCTCGGTATCGAAATAGAGCAGGGCGCCGTGCGCCGATCCCTTATCCGCGATGGCGCTCACTCGATGCTCGGCACGGACCGATCCGCTTGCAGAGAGAGGGCGATGCAGCGCGAACCGTTGCTCCCCGTGCAGAGCCTTGGTCCAGGCGATCCCTGTCTGTGGCTCGGCGATCCAGAGCGGCGGCCAGCCAAGTGTGACGCACATGCTGGGGACGGCTTGCTGATCGCGGCCTTCGTAGACGTAAGCCAGTTCGTCCTCATCCAACGGATCATCGCCAATGCCAAGGCCAAGCGCGTACAGGGCGCAATCACGCCAATCGTAGGACTGATGGATCGGCTCGAAGTGCCGCGCGAGGACGTGATCAAGATTCATGCGCGTGCTCCTGGCAATGCCTGATCGTTGAGGCCGTGAGAGGCACGGCCGCTGAATCCAAAATATCGTTGCGGTGCGTACGAGTTTCGTCAAGGCGTTCCTGAAAGCAGATGCTGCCAGGCGCATGATGCCGCAGCGCGCGGGTCCGATTAGGGTTTGCGGCGAACATCAGTATATGATAAGCCAGTGTACTAATCGGGCATCGAACCCGAAGTCGTCCGGCAGGACGGGGAAATGCTGAAGGCCGGCGTTCCGCCCGATTTGAATATCGGCGGCGGACGCCGGGCAATGGCGGGAGGGCCGTTTGCGAGGTCAGGCGCGCGGATTGGCGGTGCACCGGATGGCCGTGTGCCACCGTGCGATGCAGCGTGACGGGGGAGCATCGTCGTGATCGCATTGCTGATCGCGAACTCGCTGGCGCTCGCTTCGCTGCTGATCATGCTGTCGAGCGGGCTCGCCTTGATCTATGGCCTGCGCGACGTCATCAATTTCGGCCATGGCGCGATCTATATGTTTGGCGCCTATCTCGGCTACACCATCGCCCTTGTCGGCGGGTTCTGGCTGGCGCTGCTTGTCGTTCCGATCCTGCTCGCGCTTCTCGGCATCGCTTTCGAGTACCTGGCGCTGCGGCCGCTGCAGAGAAGGTCGCATATCGAGGTGGCGCTGGTCACCCTGGGGTTGGGCATCATCCTTGGGCAGGTCATCATCTATTTTTACGGCGGCGAGGCGCGCAGCGTGGATGCGCCGAAAATCCTCTCCGGCTCGATTACCGTCCTGAACCTCTCCTATCCCGTCTATCGCCTCTTTCTGATCGTGATGGGGCTTGGCTCGTGCGCGCTGCTTGCAGTTTGGCTCCGGTATACGCCGTCCGGACTGTATGTCCGCGCTGTGAGCCAGGATCCATCGGTGGCACGGATGATGGGCATCGATGCCGATCGCCTGAGCCTGCTCGTCACCAGCCTCAGCGCCGCCTTCGCCGGGATCGCCGGCGTGTTGGCCGGGCCTTATCTGTCGATCGATCCGGGGATGGACGTCGCGATGATCGTGAACTGCCTGATCATTGTGGTGATCGGCGGCACCGGCAGCATTGGGGGTGCGATCGTTGCGGCGTTGCTGTTCGGTTTCGTTCAGGTGGCGGGATCGGTCTTTCTGCCCAACCTTGCGGCGCTCGTTCCCTACATCCTGCTGATGGTCGTGCTGCTCGTCGCGCCCGGCGGCATCGGACGCGGGAGGGTGCTGAGTTGAGCAATGGCGCGATGACCGGTGACTTGCACGGGACGACGGCGGGATCCCTCGGTGGTCAATTCTCGCGCATGTCGCTTGCGATTGTCGCCGGCGCAGTTGGGCTAGGGGCTGGTGCCCTTGTCCCGACCTACCTTGCCAGTGACTTTGCGCTTCGGCTCGGCAGCGAGGGTTTGCTGCTCGGTATGCTGGCGCTCAGCGTCGCCTTCCTGATGAGCCAGGCTGGACTGGTGGCGCTCGGCGCAGCCAGCATCTATGGCGGCGCCGGATATCTGTTCGCGATCGGCATGAGCGAGTGGGGCCTGACGCCGATGGCCGCCTTGTGCGTCGGCTTCCTGATCATCGTCGCCTACGCAACAGTTCTGGGCGCCTTGATCGTCCGGACCAACCCGCTCGCCTTCATGATGCTGACGCTCGCTGCTGGCGAGATGCTCAGCCACGCCGTTCTGCTCGAGGGATTACGCGATTACACCGGGGGCGCCGACGGGCTGGTGGTGCGGATGAAGGGAACGATCCTCGGCATCGACGTCGCGGAGTTTGCCAATCCGGCGCGCTTCTGGTCGCTGGCCTGGGTCGCGGCGTGTTTAATCGGACTGGCGTTTTGGTTGGTCGCCCGCTCACGTCTCGGCGCGGTCCTCCGCGCCGTGCGAGAGAATGAGGAGCGCATGCGCTTCTCCGGATTCAACACCTTCGTCCCCAGACTGGCCGCCTATGTGCTCGTCAATATCGTGGCCGCCATAGCCGGCTTCCTGCACGTGCTCAATGCCGGCTTCGTCTCACCCGAGAGCCTCGGGCTTTCGGTCAGCACCAATGCCTTGGTCGCAGCGCTGATGGGCGGCATTGCCGGCGCGTTCGGCCCAATCCTGGGCGGGCTGATCTTTTCTTTTGCGCAGGATGAATTTGGCGCACGCGGGCTCACGCAGCTCCTGACCGGCATCGCCATCGTCGTGTTCATCGTCTTGTTTCCGCGCGGGGTCGTCGGCGGGCTATCAAGCGCGTTGCGGCTGCTCGGCTGGCGGCGGGAGGCCCCCTGACATGCTCAGGATCGAGAAGCTATCGGTAAGCTATGGCTCGGTGCGGGCGCTGACGGACGTCGATCTCGAGGTGAGTGGCGATGGCCTGCTACACGGTGTCATCGGACCGAATGGCGCCGGAAAGTCCACGCTGCTCGACGCGATCTGCGGTCGCCGGCGTCCGACCGCTGGAAGCGTGCGCTATTGCAATGAGGATATCACGCGGCGTTCGATCGCCTGGCGCCGACGCCAGGGCATGGCCCGATCGTTCCAGCGCACCAGTGTGTTCCAGGACCTGACCGTCCATGAGCAACTCCAGTTGGTCGCACGGCATCTCGGCGATGACAGGCTGGATGACGTAATCGAGGTCATGGACCTCGGCGGCTATCTCAGCCAGAAGGCCGGACGCATCGCCTATGGCGTGCAGCGTCGTGTCGACGTCGCGCTGGCCCTGATCGGAAGGCCACGTCTTCTGCTGATGGATGAGCCCGGAGCCGGCCTGTCGGCGACGGAGACGCTGCGTCTGTTTGAGCATGTACGCGACCTCGTGCGGGAGCGCGGGATTGCTGCCATCGTGGTCGAGCATGATGTCGATGCGATCTTCGCCTGCTGCAACATGGTCACCGTTCTCGATCTCGGCCGGCATCTGGCGACGGGGTCGCCCAACGCGATCCGGGCCGATCGTCGGGTCATCGCGGCTTATCTGGGGACCGCGGCATGAGCGCGCTGCGGATCGAGTCCCTTGTTGCCGGCTATGGTGCATCCACCGTGCTGCGCGGCATCGACCTTACGGTCGAAGAAGGGGAATCGGTCGCCTTGGTCGGCCGTAACGGAGCGGGCAAGTCCACGCTGCTGCTCTCGGTGTTCCGCGAGACGAATATTCTCTCCGGCGCCATCTGGGTCCACGACCGCCGGATCGACGGCTTGCCGGGCTATACCGCTGCGAAGCTCGGCGTTGCCATCGCGCCGCAGGGACGGCGCATCCTGCCGAACCTCACGGTGAGGGAGAACCTGCTGCTCAGCAGAGCGACCGGCAGGGCAGGGCACTGGAGCCTGAAGACCATCTTCGATCTTTTCCCGGTGCTGGAGGAGCGCGCCGATCGGCTCGGCACCATGCTGAGCGGCGGTCAGCAGCAGATGTTGGCGATCGGCCGCGCTCTTATGGCCAATCCGAGTCTCATTCTTCTCGATGAGCCGTCGGAAGGTCTTTCGCCGGTGCTGATCGATGGACTGGTCGAGACGCTCAACCGCATCCGCGGTGCCGGCACCGGCGTGCTCGTGGTCGAGCAGCACCTCAGCCTCGTGAAGCGTGCGACGGATCGATTCGTGATCCTGGCGAAGGGAGAAGTTGTCGGGGCGGGTGCCATCGGCTCCATCGGTGAGCCGGAGAACCAGGCGTTGATGGCCGTATAGCCGAGCATCAGAAAAAGTGAAGGGGAGTGAGAAATGAAGACCATCGGTCCAGCTTTGCGCGCGGTGACGATCGGCGCCGCAATGTCTATCGCAGTTACGACGGCGGCTTTGGCCGAGGACACCGTCAAGATCGGCGTGCTGCTGATCGACAGTGGACCCCTCGCCGGGTTGAAGGACACCCAGGTCAAGGCGGTCAACCTTGCGATCGAACAGATCAATGCCGCCGGCGGGGCCGCGGGCAAGAAGCTGGAGGCGACTTTCATTTCCTACCCGGGCACGCCCGACACCGCGGTCGACGGTGCCACCCGCGCGGTCCAGAAGGATGGCGCGATGTTCATCACCGGCATGGACACGTCGGCGGTGACGCCGGCTCTGCAAGCCAAGCTTCCCGCGTTGAAAGTCCTGATGCTGGAGGTGATGGCCAACGCTGACGGGCTGACCGGAAAGAACTGTTCGCCAAACTACTTCCGCGTCAACGCCAACGACTCCATGATCATGGGAGCCTTCAGGGAGTTCCTGAAGGATCAGGGCATCAAGAAGTGGGACATTCTTGCCGTCGACTATGCCGCCGGGCGCGACTCCGCAGACAAGTTCAAGGGGTTGGTGACCTCCCAGGGCGGCACCGTCGGTAAGGTGCTGTTTTCTCCGTCTGGCACGCCTGACTTCGGTGCCAAGATTTCGGAACTGGGGGCAGACCCCGCTGACGGCTTGTTCGTGACGATCTTCGGCAGCGACGCCATCAATCTCGCCAAGCAGCAGCAGCAATTCGGCCTGTTCAAGAAATACAAGATGGTGCTGGGCAATTCCTTCGTGATTCCGCAAACGCTGCCCGCGCAAGGCGAGACGGTGCTCGGCGTCTATCAGAACATCGGCTTCGTCGCCGGTTTTCCCGGCGCGCAAGCCGAAGCGTTCGTGAAAGCCTACAAGGAAAAATACAACGGGGAGCTGCCGCCTTACACCAGTGCCGACCAATACGCGGCGATCGAGCTCATGGCTGCCGCGCTGCGGAAGGCCAATTCGACCGATATCAACGCGGTGCGCGCCGCGCTGTCAGGCCTCAAGACTGAAACGGTTCTCGGCGATGTCGAAGTCCGGGCGGGCGATCATCAGACCGCGCGGCGGATGGCGATCAGCCAGATCGCAATCGGGGCTGACGGAAAGCCCGGTTATCAGATCAAGAAGCTCGAGCCAGGGCAGGACATCATTCCTCCGGTGGATCCCGCTTGCAAGATGTGACCGTCTCGGTGCGATGGGGCTAGGCCACGAGCGACAGTTTGCCGAACTGTGCGCCGGAGGCGAGGCGCGCAAGGGCCGAGCCGACATCTGCCATTGCAAACGATGAATCGATCACGGGCCTGGTCAGGCCGCGATTGAATACATCGAGCAATTGGCGGAATTCGCTGACGCTGCCGCCGGTCGAGCCATAGATCTCGAGCTGGCGAATGAACAATCGTTGCAGATCGGCCGGCGGATTGGAGCCGGTCGTGGCGCCACATGTGATGAGGCGCCCGCCGCGGCGCAACGAGCGCAAGGATTCGCCCCAGCTCGCTTCGCCGACGCTGTCGATCACCATGTCGACGCCGCCGCCACTCATCTCCTGGACGGCAGCGGAAACCCGATCGCGCCGGTAATTGACGCCGCCGTCTGCGCCTAACGTCTTCGCCCTGGCGATTTTCTCGTCGCTGGAGGAGGTGACGAAGACGCGGGCGCCCGCGATTTTCGCCAGTTGGAGGCAGGCAACTGCGACGCCTCCGCCAATGCCGACGATCAGGACGCTTTCGCCGGGTTGCAGCGCCCGTTTGCCGAACAGCATCCGCCAGGCCGTCAGATGGCCCGTCATCAGGGCACCTGCCGCCACGAGGTCGGCGTCATCGGGGAGGGGAAAGAAGCAGGCGCTGGGCATGGCGATGTAGTCGGCAAAGCCACCATGCCGATGCTCGCCCATGATCTTCACGTTCTCGCAGAGCGGCTGGTCGCCTGCCTGGCAGTAACGGCATCTGCCGCAATAGGCCTCGGAGAAGAGAACAGCCTTCATGCCTGGTTTCAGTCCGGTACCGGGGGCGGCTTCGACGATCTCGCCGGCGGCTTCGACCCCCATCACCTGCGGCAACGCATGGGTGATCCCGTTGCCGTTGTCGCGCATGTAGAGATCGACGCGATTGACAGAAGAGGCCGCGACCCTGAGCACAGACTCTCCCGGAGCCGGCACGGGATCCGGAAAATCCCGCCAGGTCACGCCATCGATCCCGCGCCGTTCCAGAACCGCCGCCTTCATTGCGACCTCCCTCGTTGGTTCGGAATAACTAATGCACTAGCACACGAAATGGAAACAAGCCGATATTCGAAACCTGGGCAACCCTGCCCATTTAGGTGTTGCAGTCCATTTTGAATATAATACACTAGCGCACTAAAGTGCCGTCAAGGGCAACGATCAATCGTCATGGAGGCGACGTCATGAGCGAGAATCGGTTCGATCCCGTGGCGCATGCGCGCGCGATGCGCGCGAGCGGATTCTGGGTCGACAAGAGCTTCGACGAGTTCCTGCAACAAACGATCGCCGCGACGCCCGAAAAGCTGGCGCTGATGGCGGATCGCGCCGACCGGACCGAACCGAAGCGTCTGACCTATGCGGAACTCGGGGATCTGATTTCGCGTGCGGCCGCCGCGCTGCGCCGTCTTGGCATCGGCCAAGGGGACGTCGTGTCGGTCCAGCTGCCGAACTGGTGGGAATTTGCGGTCATTGCGCTTGCGGCCTTCCGGGTAGGGGCGGTCGTCAATCCGCTGATGCCGATTTTCCGGGAGCACGAACTCACCTACATGCTGGGCTTCGCCGAGACGAAGCTGCTGGTCGTTCCGAAATTGTTTCGCGGATTTGATCACGAGGTCATGGCCCGCTCGCTGCAGCCGGGGCTGCCGAGGCTCAAGCACGTCATCGCCGTCGACGGCGAGGGGCCTGCAAGCTTCGATCAGGCCCTGCTGTCCGGCAATGAGCGTCTCGGCCCGCCACCGGTTGGTGATCTCGGCGCGCTTCCCGCCGATCAAATGGCCGTCCTGATGTTCACTTCAGGCACGACGGGTTCGCCCAAGGGCGTCATGCACTGCCTGAATACGCTGATGGGCTGCTGCATCGGGCTTGCCGGACGATTTGGCCTCGACGCGAGCGACACAATGCTGGTTTGCTCGCCGCTCGGCCACATGACCGGTTTTGCGGCCGGCATGCTGCTCGGTCTGAAAATCGGCGCGACCGTGATCTTCCAGGACATCTGGGAGCCCAAGCGCGGCGTCTCGATCATGGCCAGGGAAGGCGTGACCTATTCCGCCGGTGCAGCGACGTTCCTTGCCGACATGTGCGAGGCCGTCGCAGCCGGCGTGCCCAAACCGGCCCAACTCCGCAAGTTCCTCTGCGCAGGCGCGCCAATCCCGCCAGCGCTGATTGATCGCGCCTATCGCGAGCTGGACCTCAAGGTTTGCTCGCTGTGGGGCATGACGGAATCGCTGTCGAGCACACTGACCGAGCCGGAGCGGGCGCTGGAGAAATCGTCGAAGACCGACGGGCGTCCGGTGGAGGGCGTGGCGGTCAAGGTGGTGCGCGTGGATGGATCGCCGGCCCCGGTCGGAGAGAAAGGGCTGCTCAAGGTCCGCGGCGCGCAGATGTTCCTTGGCTACTACAAGCGTGAGGACATGGAGCCGTTTGACGCCGACGGATGGTTCGACACCGGCGACATGGCCTACATGGACGACGAGGGCTACATCCGGATCGACGGCCGCATCAAGGACATCATAATCCGCGGTGGTGAGAACGTTCCCGTCTTCGATATCGAGAATCTGCTGTTCAGGCATCCGGCCGTGCTGTCCGTCGCGATCGTCGGTTATCCGGACCCACGGCTCGGAGAGCGGGCCTGTGCCTTCATCATGCTGCGTCCGGGTCAGACGCTCGATCTGGCGGGCGTGCAGGCGCACCTGGCCGAGCACAAGGTCGCCAAGCAATACTGGCCGGAGCGCGTCGAGATCGTCACCGACCTGCCGAAGACCCCGGCCGGCAAGGTCCAGAAGTATCAGCTGCGCGAGATCGCGAAGGCATTCGCCGAGCCGCCGCACAAGGCGAGCGCATGACCCCGCGTCTCAAGGATCGGGTCTGCGTCGTCACCGGCGCGGCGCGCGGGATCGGCCTTTCGATCGCGGAGCGCTTCGGCCGGGAGGGCGGGCGCCTTGCCTGTGTCGATGTCAGTGCGCGACGGCTGGAGCCTGCGGTCAGCCAGTTGAAGGACATGGGGTTCGAGGCGAGGGGATACGAGGTCGATATCGGCAAGCGCGATGAGGTTCACAGGCTCTTTGAGCGCGTCCAGCATGAATTCGACGCACCCGTGGCCGTACTCGTCAATAATGCCGTGTGGGCCCGCTTTGAACCATTGCAGCAGATCGAGGTCGACACGGTCGAGCGGATGTTCGCGGTCGGCGTGCACGGCTTGATCTGGGCAACGCAGGCCGTGGCTCCGCAGATGGAGCGGCGCGGCGGCGGCTCGATCGTCAATCTGAGCTCGGTATCGGCGTTTCACCCCGCCAAGGACTCGATTGCCTATTCCGCGCTGAAGGCTGGCGTCGTCGGCCTCTCGCGCGCGTCTGCCATCGAGCTGAGCGCAAAGAAGATCCGCGTCAATGTGATCGCGCCAGGCATGATCGGAACACCTGCTTCCATCGCGCAGTTCGACGAGGCGACCATTGCGGCGCGGCAGGCCGAGATGCCGGCCGGCCGCTTCGGTGCTCCGGAAGAGATCGCCGCGCTTGCGGCGTTCCTTGCAAGCGATGACGCGAGCTACATCCAGGGCGCGGTCATCACGGCCGACGGCGGCTGGACGGTTCCCGCCAGATAGGAGAAGACGCATGAAGCGGCTCGAGGGCAAGCGTGCGGTCGTCACCGGCGGCGGAAGTGGTATCGGCCGCGCCAGCGCCATTCGTTTCGCGCGCGAGGGCGCGGCTGTCCTGGTCGTCGGCCGGGCCGGTAACGCCGAGGAGACCGCCGCGGAGATCCGGGGCGAGGGTGGCGTGGCATCCGCCATGATCACAGACGCCTCGATCGAGGAGAACGTGGCGGCGATCGTGTCGCGCTGCGTCTCGGAATTCGGTGGGATGGAGATATTCTTCGCCAATATCGGTGTCACCGGGACCAACACGCCGCTGCTGGAGCAGACGGTGGAAGAGTGGTCCGAAGTCTACCGTATCAACACGATCAGTTGCTTCCTTGCCGTCAAATATGCGGGACGTCACATGACGGCTCAGGGGTACGGCTCGATCATCCTGACTTCCTCGGCCGCGTCACTGCGCGCCAATGCTGGCGCGATCTCCTATAGCGCAAGCAAGGCGGCCGTGAACAATCTGGCACAGACGGCGGCCAACGCCTTTGCCGGGACCGGCGTGCGCGTCAATGCGGTGCTGCCGGGGCTCGTCGAGACACAACTGACCCGCAAGGTGTTCGAGGACGCCCGCGCCCGGGGAGTCGAATCCAAGCTCGGACACGTCACGCCGCTGAAACGGCCGGGACGCTCTGAGGAGATCGCGGCCGCAGCGGCATTCCTGGCCAGCGACGATTCATCTTACGTGGACGGTCAATTGCTGTCGGTCGATGGCGGCGTCAGCAGCACCCATCCCTATGGCCGGATCGCGCTCTAGCAACACTCGCTGCCCCATAAGAACAGAACAGGAGAGGCGCCGTGGATTTCGAACTTCCCAAGGACGTCACCGACAAGCTCGCAGAACTCGACGCCTTCATCGAAGCGGAGATCAAACCGCTCGAGCGCGATCACAAGCAGTTCTTCGACCATCGTCGCGAGAATGCCCGCACCGACTGGGACAACGACGGCCGCCCCCGTGACGAATGGCGGGCCCTGATCAGCGAAATGGAGCGCATTGCCGACAAGGCCGGGCATCTTCGCTACGGCCTGCCGAAATCCTGCGGCGGCCAGGGCGCATCGAACCTTGCGATCGCGGCGATCCGCGAGCACCTGGCCGCCCGGGGCCTGGGTCTGCATAACGATCTTCAGGATGAATCCTCCATCGTCGGTAATTTTCCGATCATCCCGGCACTCGCCGACTACGGAACGGATGAGCAGAAGACCTACATCGAGGGCATCATCACCGGCAGGAAGCACCTCTCCTTCGGCCTGACCGAGCCGGGGCATGGCAGCGATGCGACCTGGCTCGAGACCACGGGCGTGCGCGACGGCAATCATTGGGTCATCAACGGCCGCAAGCGCTGGAACAGCCAGGTCGCCCGCGCCCACGCTAATCTGGTGTTCGCCCGCACCTCGGGCAAGCCGGGCGAGGCCAAGGGCATCACGGCCTTCATCGTGCCGACCGACACGCCCGGCCATAACGTGCTCTACAATCACTGGACCTTCAACATGCCCAGCGATCACGCGGAGACGGAGCTGTCGAACGTGCGGGTGCCGGACAGCGCCATTCTGCACAGGGAGGGCGAGGGGCTCGTCGTTGCGCAGCGATTCGTGCACGAGAACCGCGTCCGGCAGGCGGCGGCCAGCGCCGGGGCCGCGCGCTATTGCATCCAGGAAGCGGTGAAATACGCGAAATCACGCGTCGCCTTCGGCGAGCCGCTCGCCAAGAAGCAGGCCGTTCAGTTTCCCCTGGTCGAGCTCTGGGCGGAATACCAGATGCTGCGCAATTTCATCTTTCGGACCGCCTGGCAGATGGATCGCCAGAATCCGCTCGAGATCAGCGACATGGTGTCGATCTGCAATTTCCGCGCTAACCGGCTGTGCTGCGAGGCCGCCGATCGCGCGATGCAGGTGCATGGCGGCATGGGTTACAGCCGTGCATTGCCGTTCGAGCACATCTACCGCCATCACCGTCGCTACCGTATCACCGAAGGGACCGAAGAGGTGCAGATGCGGCGTGTCGCACAATATCTGTTCGGCTTTAGCGGCAAGAGCGCGAGCTGAGCGCGATGAGCGTGCAGGCGAGCGACGGCGATCCGGATTTCGACCTTCGTCGGCTCGAGGCATATCTGAAGGATTGGCTGGGCGGGACTGCGGGGGCGAAGGTCACGCGCACCAGCGGCGGCATGTCCAATCCCACTTACTTTGTGACGCGGGGTGGTTGGCGCGGCGTGCTGCGCAAGCAGCCGAACAGTGTGCTGATGCCGTCTGCTCACGCGATCGACCGCGAATATCGCGTGCTCACGGCCCTTGAGACGAGCAACGTCCCGACGCCCAAGCCCTACCGCTATTGTGAGGATCGGGAGGTTCTCGGCACGCCGTTCTATCTCATGGAATGGCTGGAGGGGCGCGTCGTCTATGACTACGCCCTGCCGGGCTTTGCGCGCGAGGAGCGCGCTGCTTGCTATCGCTCAATGTGCGCGACGCTCGCCGCAATCCACAAGCTCGATTACGGGAAAATCGGGCTCGGCGATTACGGCAAGCCGGGCAACTATTTTGCGCGCCAGCTCAATCGCTGGTCCAGGTTGTGGGGTGAGTATCGCCGGGGTGATGACGATAACCCCGCTCTCGACAGAATGGTGCGCTGGCTGGCGGAACGCGTGCCCGCGAGCGAGACGCTTGTCCTTTGCCATGGCGATTTCCGCATGGCGAATGTGGTATTTCATCCGACCGAGCCGCGTGTGATCGGTGTGCTCGACTGGGAATTGTCGACACTGGGCCATCCGCTCGTCGACCTCGCGTTCAACAGCCAGGCCTGGCGCATGGCGCCGGACGAGAACGGAGGACTACTCGGCCTGCCGCTCGACGATATGGGAATTCCGAGTGAGCGGGATTATCTCGATCGCTACTATGAATACGCAGGGGCGACCGAGCGCCTGACAGTCTTCCATCAGGTCTTTGCGATGTTCCGGGGCGCCGTCGGAAGCGCCGGCGTGGCGGCGCGTGGCGATCTCGGCAACAACGTGTTGCCGGACGCGGCGAATGTGGGCCGACGGCTCGCGCGTGCCTATGCGACGCGCGGTATGGCATTGATCGAGAGCGAGCCATGAGCCTCGTGGAGCGACCTATGATGAATCTCGACGAAGCGATCCGCCTCCGTCGGTCCGTGCGCGGATTCCTTCCGCGCGAGGTGCCCGCGGCAACGCTGTACGAGATATTCGCGCTCGCGCAGTGCGCGCCTTCCAACTGCAACGTTCAGCCATGGACCCCGCACGTCGTGTCAGGGGACAGGCTCAGGCGCCTGCGTGAGGCGCTGGTTGCTGCGGGGATGCGCGACGATCCGATCAAGCCGGATTGGCCGGCCGACGGCAAGTTCACCGGAATCTACCGGGAACGCCAGGTCGGTGCAGCGCAGGCCCTCTATGGGGCCATGGGGGTTGCGCGCAGCGACGCGGTCGGACGCAAGCTCGCCTATATCCGCAACCACGCCTTCTTCGATGCGCCGCATGCCGTATTGATCTTCATGCCGGAGCCTTTCGATACGCGCGAAGCGGCCGACATCGGCATGTATGCGCAAACGCTCATGCTGGTGCTGACCTCGCGTGGGATCGCCTCCTGCGCGCAGGGCGCGCTCGGGTTGTTTCCAGACATCGTTCGGGAGCAGCTCGACCTCTCCAGCAACTACAAGCTGCTGTTCGGCATCTCGTTTGGCTATGAGGACCACGACGTCAAGGCCAATGCGGCGCGTGTCGACCGGGCCAGGATCGATGACGTCGTGCGCTTTCATCGCTGAGGGCGATCGGGCGGCGAACTTCATCGTCCCGCGTCGCGATCCCACCGATGTCCAGGAAGAGGAGAGTTCATCGTGACCGGCCCCCTGCAAGGCTTTCGCGTCGTGGAAATGGGCGGGATCGGCCCGGCGCCATTTGCGGGCGCGTTGCTCGGCGATCTCGGCGCCGACGTGCTGCGCGTCGATCGCATCCCGAAACCCGGTGTCGAGCCGGATCTGCCTGCGCAGTTCGACTTCTACAATCGCAACAAGCGCTCGGTTGCGCTCGATCTCAAGCAGCCGCAGGCCATTGCGACGGTCCTGAAGCTGGTGGCACAGGCGGATGCGCTGATCGAAGGGTTTCGTCCTTCGGTGATGGAGCGGCTTGGACTTGGTCCCGATGTCTGCCATGCCGTCAATCCGCGTCTGGTCTATGCGCGCATGACGGGATGGGGGCAGGAGGGACCGATGTCGCAGGAAGCGGGACACGACATCAACTATCTGGCGCTGACCGGTGCGCTCCATTGTTTGGGCGATACCGATCGCCCACCGCCGCCGCCGCTCAATCTCGTCGCCGATCTGGGCGGCGGAGCACTCTACCTGACCGTCGGCGTGCTTTCGGCGGCGATGGAGGCGCAGCGATCGGGGAAGGGACAGACGATCGACGTGGCCATGATCGACGGCGTGACGCATCTGATGTCGGCCTTTCAGGCGTTCCGGCAGCAAGGAAGCTGGACGGAGCGACGTGCGGACAACATCGTTGATGGCGGCGCGCCGTTCTATCGCAGCTATGCGACGAAGGACGGCAAGTTTATCGCTATCGGGGCGATCGAGCCGCATTTCTACGCCAACTTGCTGAAGGTGATGGGCCTCGGTGCCGATGAGCTACCGGATCAGAACGACCGCGTTGCGTGGCCGGAGATGCGCCAGCGCTTTGCCAGGATCTTCGCCGGGCGGACGCGCGATGAGTGGGTTGCCGCCGCCATGGGACACGACGCCTGTCTCGCGCCGGTCCTGACGATCGACGAGGCGCCGTCGCATCCACAAATGCAGGCGCGAAGCGTCTATGCCATGTTCGACGGCGTGCGGCACCCGGGCCCGGCCCCGAGGTTCTCTCGTACACCATCCGAATTGCGCACACCGCCGCCGTCGCCGGGGCGGGACAGCCGACAGGTGCTCGCTGATTGGGGCATCCTGCCGGATGCCATCGAAGCGCTTGAGACGACGGGGGCAATGGCGACGGAGTGACGCTAGCTCTGGGACGTGGGGGCTTCCCAGTCGGCCGATACCGGATCACCCGACAGCGTCCAGTTCGTTCCGTCGAATGTCGCAATGCGCAGGATCTCAAAGGGCGTGTAGTCCCCGGGCGCCGTGCTGATCGAGATGGCCGGAAGCATCAAGGTCATCCGCTCGCCACGGAGCGAGGTGGCCTGGCGGATCAGGTTCTCCCGCGTCAGTTCGTCTCCGCATTTCCTCAGCACGGTCGTGAGCGCATTCACATTCATGTAGGCGACCAGGACCGAATAGTCGTCGGGACTGGCCGAGGGCGGTACTTCTTGAGGAAGCCGAAGAGACTCGCGCTCTCGGCTCACACGCGTCGATCTTCACGAGGGCGTGATGTAACTGATCGCCGACCGTCGCCGAATTCAGGACCAGGGGGCTTCTCAATCCGTCCCGCCCGTGGAATTTTACGGCCATGAAATTTCGAGCTGTCATGCGCTGGTTTTTGGCGCTGGGGATTGCGATGGGGGTCTTCATTGGACCTGCTGCGCAATTGATGGCGGCTGCGCCTTCTGCCCTCACTGCGACCATGACGGCGGCCGCGGCCGATAATGATGCCATGCAAATGGCGGACGGCATGCCTTGTTGTCCGAAGAAGCAGTCTCCCATTCGATTCGATTGCGACAAATGTGTCTTCTGTGGCTTCGCCAACTGCATGATCAAGCTCTCTGGGCCAAGGCAGGCGAGCACAATCGCTGAAGTCCCGGTCTTGATTGCCCGGATTGCCCCAGTTAGCGAGTTCGTGCCGGCTGGGCTCGCCAAGTCACCGCCCGAACGTCCCCCTCGAACGAACATCTGACGGGCGCGCCAGCGCCTGATTGCTGACTGTGCGCCGATCGGCGCACACGCCGTCGCGCGCCGCTTTCGCCGTTCCGATTCCAACAAGGATGGTCCCGAGAGAGGCGCGCCAGCGATCATGCCCGCAGGAACGCTGGGCGATCGTGCGGCGGCGATCTTCTCTTCGCCTGAGGGAGATCGGGAAATTCATTGATAGCAAATGCTGAGTCCGTGGGTGTCCGATAGCCCGATGGCGAAACCACAGAACAACCGGCTGTGCCAACATGACTGCTCATGAAACCGAACTGAAGACGCTGATGCTGGCAAGCCAGCGCGGCGATGCGGCCGCCTACCGTACGCTGCTCGCGAAGCTCGCGCCTCGTCTTCGCTCCTACTTCAAGCGCAGGATGTTGGGGGCGGGACGCGGCGTCGAGGAGGCGGAAGACCTGGTCCAGGAGACGCTGCTGGCGATCCATCTCAAGCGCCACACCTATGATCCCGATGCACTGTTCACGCCATGGCTTCATGCCATCGCGCGCTACAAGCTGATCGACCGCCTCCGCAGCAGCAAGATGTCGCGGATGGACGTTCCGATCGACGATCATCAGGAACTGATGGCGGCCGACGACCACGCGTCGACCGAGGGGACGCACGACATGGCGAAACTTCTCGGCCGGCTGCCGCGGAAGACGCGCCAGGCGATCGAAGCCGTCAAGCTGGAAGGCAAGAGCGTTGCCGAAACCGCCGCGCGCTACGGCATGTCGGAATCGAACGTCAAGATCAGTATCCACCGCGGTCTGAAGGCGCTGGCTTCCTTCATCGGTAGGGACCGTGACGCGTGACTGACCTCCCGCCGCGGCGGTTGTTGCGGCGGCTCGTGTCATCGTCTTTCACTGCAGCGTGATCGTGTAACTGTCCGAACAAGAGCTCCGAACTCACTTACAGGAGCGCGCATGTCGCGCCCTTCGAATGACAAAGGAGCAGACAATGTCGCCGAAGTTCACGAAGCCCCTTCTTGCGATTTCATTTCTGGCATCGCTGGTGGCGATGTCGGCAACCGCAAATGCGGGCGCGACGATTTCCGACAAGCGCTATTGGCCGATCGAGGTAGGTCCCAGTTCCTACCGTATCGTCGACATGCAACATGCGCCTCGTGATGCGTTCGCTGCGATCGGCCGGACGGCCTCTCCTGCCGTCGCGTCGGCGCCCACCGACGAAAACACCTGGCATTATGCCGGCGGACCGAAATCTTCCGTTCCGCCGTCGCGAGGATTCTAGTGCGAGGCTACGGCCGGCCGGCACATCCGCCAGATGTGCCAGCCGGTCTCGACCACAAGACCGGCTGCACAGTTCATTTCGCGACATCCATCGATACCAATGATCCGACACTTGAAACGGCCGAATGTCACGTCGGTCATCGCCCACTGGATCGCGGCCTGGGCGATGATCCTTGCCCTGTATTTCGGCTTGGGCGCCGTCTATGGAAACGGCCCGCGCCAGGAAGCATTCGCCGCACACGCCTATGCCGGCCTCACCGTTCTAGGCCTCGTCGTCGTCAGGCTCTTCCTGCGGACGTTACTGCCATGGCCGAAAGAGAAGAGCGGAGGCTCGCGCATTCCTTATCTGGTCGCGGAGGCAATGCATTGGACGCTCTATGCCTTGATGCTGCTGACGCCACTGACCGGCTGGATCGTCGCCTCGTCGATGGGATGCTGCATGACCGTTCCCGGGCTGCCGAATATTGACCGTCTCGGCTCCGGCCTTTCTGTCGGCCGCCCGATCAGCGCGATGACGGCCTACCATGTCCACGTCTTCTTTGTTTGGACGCTTCTTGCGCTGATCTTGCTCCATGTGATGGCTGCGCTTTTCCACCATTTCGTCCTTCGGGACCCCATTCTTGTCAGGATGGTTCCAGTCCTTGGACGGCGCGCTGGATCGGTATCGGATTCATATGGGACCGCGAATTCGCAACCCGACCGGCCGAATGAGGCGGGAGCAGACGTCGTTGAAATGGAGGAACGCTGAGATGGAAGGCATGTCCGAAATGCACCATACGATGTCTCACGTGCATCATGTGAGTTCGAACGGGCTCGTCGAGCAAGCCCTGGGTCTTGCGGGCCGATTGTCTGCGCAGTTGCTGATCGTTCTCACATCCGCGCCGGTCCTGCGTGTCCTGGCAGCCTTGGTGCTTCTTCTCGCGATCGCCGCACTTCTCCGGCTGCTTTTGGCAGGGCGACGGTCGCAAGCGTGATGGGGAATCCAAGATCAGTGTGCTGACATGATGATGAACTGCATGAATACGGGCACAGGTGCGCTGATGATCGGCGGCATTCGGCTCGCCGACGCAGCTCTTGCTATGACCGCTCTCCTTTTGGCGCTGCTGGCCGCCATTGCGGCCATTGCCGCCGTGCGGCTTTGCTTCGATGTCGCACGCCGCTTCGGCACTCGACCCTCCAGGTCGACGCCGGCTCCATCGTGAGGCCGCGTCTGGAGATTTTCGTTCTCCGTCTTCACCAGAGCGTGATGACGTAACTGGCGATCGAAAATCTCCGAACTCATCTGCAGATGGGCGCGTGAGGCGCCCTTCACCGACGAGGTTCGACTCGCGGGGACGAACCGCGGCAGCGGGATTGGCGAGCTTACCGGCGCGAGGCGGGCCCTGGGCTTTTGATCACGTCGGCCGCAACCGGAAATCAAAGGAACATTTTCGATGGAAACCAAACAGCCGAAGCTCATGCGAAGCCGTACGGAAACAGCGATTGCGGTGCTCGTCGTCGTGGCGAGCGTTGCCGCCGGCTCTGCCGTGCTCGCGCAGGAATCGTCCACGAAGCCCTCGGCACCGCCGGCCACGGACAAGCCGGCGGCCGCTGACGGGATGGGGATGGGCGCGGGTGGTAGCGGCATGATGGGCATGGGCTCGGATAGCAAGGGCATGACGTCGGGCATGCAGCAGATGAACTGCTGCGGCCAGGGCATGGGCCATGCCGATCATGGTGCGAGCGGGAAGCAGGACGAGAAGAAATAACCGGCGCCGGTCGGAGGATATCGCCAGTTCAGGCGCGAGACGGCCTTCGGCGAAGACGTCGCCGATGGTCCGCGTCAATCCCCGCTGTCACGTCCGCGTGGTCACGTAACTGGAAAGCTCAGGAATTCCGAATTGGCCGGAATGGCCGGCGCAAAGTGCCCGATGTGATAGATGGGCACGACGCCCGTCATCGGTCGGCGCGCCAAGGAGAACGGAGCATGAAGACCGACGATCTTGTTGAGGCCTTGAGCGCGTGCATCGATCCCGTGGACGTCAGGGCCGTCGGTCGACGTATCGCCTTGGCGGTTGCTGCTGGATTGGTCCTTGCCGTGACCGCCATCCTGGCCGGGTTTGGCCCACGTACAGGCCTTTCCACGGTAGAAACGTGGACATTCCTGGTTCTGAAGATCACCTTCGCTGCCGCCATCGTCGGCACGGCGGCGATCTACTTGGCCAGGCTGTCCCGTCCAGGCGGCGTCCTGAAGCACAGCATGGCGGTCGTCGTCCTGCCGTTTCTGCTGATCGCGGCGCTGGCGCTCATCAGCATCGGTTCGGCGCCGGTGTCGCACTGGGACCGAATGGTTGCGGGTGACGCGTGGTTGGAATGTCTGGTGTCGATCCCGATCATCGCCATTGTGCCATTTGCGCTGACGATGTGGGCGGTGCGTCAGGCGGCACCGACGGACCTGCGCCGAGCAGGGGCGTTCGCTGGTCTTGTCGCTGGCGGCATCAGCGCAGTGGCCTACGCGCTTCACTGCACCGACGATTCGCCGCCCTTTGTCGCGCTCTGGTATGGTGGAACGATCGTGGTGTGCACTCTGGCGGGGGCCGCGCTCGGGCCGCGGCTACTGCGGTGGTGAGGTGTTGCGTCAATACCGACGTCGAACTCGAAACCGCGACAAATGCGTGCGGCGATATCAGTGTCGATAGCTCGCGTCCCGATGGAACGCCGCGCAAGCTGCTCGACGTCAGCCGTCTCGCCAAGCTCGGCTGGCGTGCCACGACCTCGCTTCACGATGGCTTGAAGTGCGCCTATGCGGCGTATCAGGCCGGCGCGCCGGTGGCGGCGCGAGAGTAGGAACCTTCACCGCAAACAAGAGTTGGCCGGTCGGGCAGGGCGAAAAGCCAAACGAGGCCGACCGTGCAACAAGCCGTACGCGTGCGCTCCACCGCGCAAATCGCGGGTCATCCGATTCATCCGATGCTGGTGCCATCGACAAGACCGGCGCACTGCTGGTCGCCGACGACAGCGGCAAAACCGTGTGGCGGGTGACGGCAGCCCATCCGCAGGTCACGCAGCGCTGGATATCGAGGAGTTGCACCATGGGCCTTGCTCAATACGCGATCGTGCCGGTCGAGGGCGAATGGGGCGTGCTGCACGACGGCGACGTCAAAAGCAAATACGCGACCAAGGAAGCCGCGTTCGAGTCCGCGGTCGCTGCCGCCTCCCTGGCGATCCGTCAGGGGCATGAGGTGCATGTCAGCGTGCCCGGTCGCGAAGCCGGCGAGAATGCGCTGGGAAGCTAGGGGTACGATCAAGCCCGTGCGCTTGTGATCCTGAGCGAGTACCGCGCCACGACTGCGCATCATCCCTACGTGAACGAGATCCGCTAACCTGGTTCCGGCCGTCGCCACGCCACCCTGATCCTTCCTACTGACCGACGATGGCGTCGATTTCCTCTTTCAGGAGGGCGCCGTAATGTTCGAGGACGCCTGGCGTCAGCTTGGCGCAGAGCAGCGTGAAACTGAGCGCCGCGCCCGGCTTTTCGCCCGGCGTCATGATCGGCAATCCAACTCCGGCAATGCCGGGAATGAGCTCGCCCACATCCACCGCGTAACCGCGGCGACGGGTGTCGGCGATCAGCTGTCGAACCTTGTTCTCGGTGAGGTTGCGATAGGACGCGTAGCGCCCGAGGTTGGCGCGGATGATGTAGTCCTGCTCGTCCTCGTCCAGGAATGCGAGCATTGCGATCGAACCCGGGCCAACGCCGAGGGGGACGAAGCCGCCGATCGATCCCGTCAGCGTCGGCACGATGCATTCGCCGTCGCGCCGGTCGAGACAGACGGAATCGTGGTTGAAGCGGGCCATCAGATGGGTCGTGTCGCCGGTGCGGCGCCTGAGCCGGGACAGCGCGATCTCGCAGCGGCTGATGATGCCGGGGCCGCGAGCCGCGCGGACGCCGTAGATCGCCATGCGTGCACCCAACCTGTAGCGCCGTTTTTTGTCGTCGCGGGCAAGCAGCTTGTGACCGACCAGCGTGTTGAGGATGCGGTGACAGGTGGCGGTGTTTAGCCCGGAGCGGGCCGCCAGGTCCTTGAGCGATAGGCCCTCGACGCCGCCATCGGCGACAAGATCCAGCAGGATGACGGTCCGGTCGAGCAGCTGGGCTCCACCGGAGGGCGGTTGGGCGATCACCGGCACAGTATCTCACATTATGAAAAAAGAGGCCTCGGCAACTTGTACATTGAGAAAGATGCGTCTCCAATGATGAAAATTAGGTCGCTTGAGATTGATGCATATTTTTTGAGCGACCTGATTTCTGCATTCGCAAAGCTGATGGCTGACGCGGCGCTGTGGCAACAGCGCTGGAAGGCCGTGATTTATCCAGAGGAACAGGATGACAGGCTTCAAAACGATGATGGGCGTTTCCGCTGTTGCGCTCGCTGCCTTTTTTGCTGGTAGCGCCGCCGTGGCGGGCACGCTTGAGAACGTCAAGGCGCGCGGCAAGCTCGTCGTCGGCGTGAAGAATGATTACGTGCCCTATGGCTTTCTGAACGACAAGGGCGACATCGTCGGCTTCGAGGTCTCGCTTGCGAAGTACGTTGCCAAGGAGCTCCTTGGCTCCGAGGACAAGATCGAGCTCGTGCCTGTCGTCGCGTCCAATCGCATCGAATTCCTGACCGCCGGCCGCATCGATGCGATCTTCGCCACGCTCGGCGTCACGGCCGAGCGCGCCAAGGTCATCGACTTCACGACGGAATACGTTTCCGCTGCCGGCCCGTCCGTGCTGGCGGCCAAGGAAGCGACGGTCTCCAAGTGGGAAGAGCTGAAGGGCAAGTCGGTCTGCGGCATCCAGGGCTCCTACTACAACAAGAAGATGACCGAGGAATTCGGCATCAATCTCGTGGCCTTCAAGACCCAGCCGGAAGCCTATCGCGCGTTGAAGGACAATCGTTGCATCGGCTTCGTCTTTGACGACATGACGCTTCAGCAGAAGCTCAAGGAGCCCGATTGGGCGAGCTACAAGATCGCGGTGGTGCCGTATGAATTCCAGCCGATGGCCGGCGGCCTCCGCAAGGGAGACACGGAATTCCACGAAGCCGTCGACAAGGCCATCGGCAAGGCCGAGGCCGAAGGCAAGCTGATTGCTTGGGAGACCGAGTTCGGCATGCCGCACTCCGACTACATCGCCGCGCGGGCGAAGGCCGCGGTCGCGAAGAAGAACTGACGCACACGGAGCGGCCTTTGTTCGGACTCGACTATTCCTGGCTCGCGGATCCTGCGTACCAGCAATGGCTGCTGACCGGTGTTGTCAACACGCTGAAGCTGGCGGCGCTCTCATCGGCGGCCGCCATCCTCATCGGGATGCTCGGGGCCCTCGGGCTCACGCTGCGGATTTTCTGGCTCGATGCCCTGATCGAGCTGTTCGTAGAGGTGTTCCGCAACACGCCGCCGCTGTTGCAGATGTTGTTTGCCTATTTCACCTTCTCGAACCTCGGCCTCAAGGTGACCGATCCGTCGACGGGATTATCGGTTCCGCTTCTCAGTGCTTTTGCCTGTGCTGCGATTTCGCTCAGTCTCTTCGGCGGGGCGCTGGCGACCGAAGCCTTCCGCTCCGGCATCGAAACCATGCCGCGGTCGATCATCGATGCGGCGCGGTCGCTGGGGTACGGCCGATGGGCCCGCTTCTGGCGCATCGAGGCGCCGATCGCCACCCGCATCTGCCTGCCGGGACTGACGAACATCCTGACCAACCTCTTCAAGACGACGTCGCAGGCATCCGTCATCACCGTGCCGGAACTGATGTACTACGCCGGGCAGATCTACAATGACACGTTCCGCACGCTCGAGGTCATGATTCTGGTCCTCCTCATATATGTGGTGCTGGTGTCCATCCTCACATTTGCAATGGCGAGGCTCGAAGCCTTCATGGCCTTCCCAGGTTACGGGAGGGGGCATTGATCGCGGGCTCCATGCTCTCCTATGACGGAAAGAAGCGCGCCGTTCTGCTGCTGATCGCCTTTGGCGTGGCCGTCTGGATCGGGGTCGATGCGGCGGCGGGCGGCTCGGCGCACTGGAGCCGCGTGCTGGCGCGGCTTCCTCTGCTTCTCACCGGCTCGGCGTCCGGCTGGCCGATCACGGGCGGCTTTGCCCTCAATATCATTCTCTCGATCGCCTCCATGGCACTGGCGACGGTGCTCGGTACGATCATGGGTCTTGCGACGCTCGCCAGGTTCGGACCGATCCGGGTCCCGTCTCTTCTGCTGATGAATTTCCTGCGCAATTCACCCTGGCTCGTTCTGCTTTTTGCAACGCTCTATTTCCTGCCGTTTGAGATGCATGTCTTCGGCACGACCATTGCGTTCCCACCGTTCGTGAAGGCCGTGATTGGCCTTGCGCTGCCGACGGCGGCGAATTTCTCCGAGGTGATCCGGGGCGCCGTTCAGTCCATTCACAGCGGTCAGTGGGAAGCGGCACGTTCGCTCGGCTATGGCACCGGCCAGATCTATCGCCACGTGATCATGCCACAGGCGCTGCGGCGCATGATCCCGGGCTGGATGAATTCCTACGCGTTGCTGATGATCGCGACAGCGCTCGCCACGGTGACCGGTATCCAGGACGTGCTGACAATTCTGAATACTTTGCTCGCCATGGAGAACGAGCGCGTGATCGTCTACTTCTATTTGACCATCCTCTTCCTGTTCATCGCCTATTGCTATCCGATCGCGGTCGTCGCGCGCCGGTTGGAACGCGCCGTGAAGGGAGAAAGCCTGTGAACCGCATCGACGCGCTGATCGAGCTCGACAACGTCCGCAAGTCCTTCGGTGACGTCCCTGTTCTCAAGGGCATTTCGATGTTCGTGCAGAAGGGCGAGGCAGTCTGCATTATCGGTCCTTCCGGGTCGGGAAAGTCCACCATTCTGCGCTGCATCAACGGCCTGATTCCCGTGGACGAAGGCTTTGTCCGCGTCGGCGCACACCGTGTGCATGAAATGAGGTCGGAAAAGCAGATGCGGGTGCTGCGCCATCAGGTCGCGATGGTGTTCCAGCAGTACAATCTTTTCCCGCATCGTACGGCACTGGAAAACATCATGATGGCGCCGATCCAGGTTCTCGGACACGATCGCGCCGAAGTCGAGGAGCGGGCTCGCAAGCTCCTGAAGAAGGTGCGGCTCTCGGAGAAGGCGGACAGCTACCCGGGGCAGCTGTCCGGCGGCCAGCAGCAGCGCGTGGCAATCGCCCGTGCACTCGCGATGCAGCCGGAAGCGATCCTGTTCGACGAGGTGACGGCTGCGCTCGATCCCGAAACGGTAAAGGACGTGCTGTTCGCGATCCGCGAACTGGTGGAGGAGGGCCTCACCTGCATTCTCGTGACGCACGAGATGAAGTTCGCCCGGGAAGTCTCGCAACGCGTTTGTTTCACCGATCGTGGTCTGATCGTGGAAAGTGCGCCTCCTGCGGAACTCTTCGACAATCCGCGAGACCCGCGCACGCGCGAATTCCTCGGTCAGGTTCTCTGATCGCACCACCGGGGCGGACGCGCTGCGTGGTGCGGCCATCCCACGTGCAATGAAAATGAAAGGTGAGCCGGAAGGCCCAATACATCATGCCTCGTTTTGACGACATCTACGCCAAGGACTTCAAGGAGACGCCTTACTGGTGGGAGGCCGCGGAACCGGAGACCGATCTCGATCCGCTGCCGGAGCGAGCCGACGTCGTGGTCATCGGCTCGGGCTATGCCGGGTTGAATGCAGCGACTCATCTGGCGCGCGCCGGGCGCTCCGTCGTCGTCATCGACGGTGACCGGATCGGGGAGGGAGCCTCGACGCGTTCGGGCGGGATGGTGTCGAGTGGCCAGAAGCTGGTGGTTAGCGGTGCGATCAAGGGGATCGACCCCGTGCTCTTCTCGCGCCTGATCGGCGAGAGCAACGAGAGCTTCGATTATCTGAAGATGCTGGTCGAGACGGAGAAGCTGGATGCGGGGCTTGCGCTCAGCGGCCGCTTTTTCGGCGCCCACGCCGCGGGCGATTACGAAACCCTGAAGCGGCATGGCATGCTTCTGGCGGAAAAGACCGGCGTGACCGTACATTTCCTCGATCGCGCGCATCAGCGATCGGCGATCGGTTCGGACTATTATCACGGCGGCATGGTGATCGACGAATATGGCGGTCTGCATCCGGGCAAGTATCACAAGGCGCTGCGCGACCGGGCGCGCGCCGCCGGCGTCATGCTGCGCTCGCATGCGCGCGCGGGTATGGTGCAGGATGGTACGAAAGGAGAGAAGATCGTGCCGACCGCTCGAGGCGCCATCCGGGCTGCCCACGTGGTCGCAACCACAAACGGTTACACCGCCGCCGATGCGACGCCTGGCCTCGCCAGCCGTATCGTGCCGGTCAAGAGCTATCAGATTGCCACCGCGCCGCTGCCGGCCGATCTCCTGGCCGAGCTCGTTCCGCAGGCCCGCATGGTGTCCGACACACGCCGCGATTTGATCTACGCCAGGCCGTCGCCCGACGGGACACGGCTTCTGTTCGGTTCACGCCCGGGCATCTTCGACATGCCCGACAAGCTGGCCGCGAAGCGGCTTTATGCGCGCATGTTGGCCATCTGGCCGCAGCTTGCGGGCGTGAAGATCACTCATGCCTGGAGCGGGCGCGTGGCCATGACCGTCGACAAGATAGCCCATCTCGGGGCTCGCGACGGCGCGGATTTCGCGGCTGGTTGCAATGGCAACGGCGTCGCGCTGATGACCTTTCTCGGCTACCAGACAGCACGCAAAATTCTCGGCGAGCAGAACATGCCATCGGCCTTCGATCGCGAGACATTCACGGCCGTGCCCTTCTATTCGGGCAAGCCCTGGTTCGTGCCGCTCTTTGCCGGCTGGTATCGCCTGCGCGATTTCCTCGACCGTCCGGGACGCTGAGCCCGGGCGGCACATCCGGCCCGGCTCGCCTTCCGCGTACCCGTTTCAAGGAGGACCACGTGTCCAGGATTATTCCCGATCTTGTCGTCGCGCCGCAGGAGCTGCCTGCGCATGTGGACGTCGTCGTGATCGGCGGCGGCATCATCGGCGTGTCGACCGCGCTTTCGCTGGTTGAGCGTGGCGTCTCCGTTGCCCTGTGCGAAAAGGGATTGATCGGAGCAGAGCAGTCGTCGCGAAACTGGGGCTGGGTACGCCAAATGGGGCGCGATCCGGCCGAGTTGCCGCTCGCGATCGAGAGTCTTCGGCTCTGGCGTGGCATGAACGAGCGTATCGTCGGCGAAACCGGCTTTCGGCAGGCCGGCATCGCCTATCTCTGCGGCACGGATGCCGACGTTGCGATGTATGACGAGTGGTTGAAACACGCCACGTCTTTCGATCTCGACTCTCGCTTCGTAACGGGCGAGGCGCTGAAGACGCTCATGCCGGGTATGGCGAAACCGTTCCGTGCCGCGCTGCATACGCCGAGCGACGGCAAGGCGGAGCCGTTTATCGCCGTCCCTGCAATCGCGCGCGGCGCGGCCGCGAAAGGGGTGCATATCCTCACCAACTGCGCGGTCCGTTCCATCGAGCGATCGGCGGGCAGGGTGAGCGGCTGTGTCACCGAGCGCGGCGAGATCCGCTGTTCGTCCGTCGTGCTGGCGGGAGGGGCTTGGTCGCGCCTCTTCGCCGGCAACATGGGCATCGATCTTCCGGTCCTGAAGATCCTCGGCAGCGTCGCCCGCGTTTCTTCGATCGAGGGCGTTCCGGATTTTGCCGTTGGTGCGGGCAACTTCGCTTTCCGCCGCCGTCTGGATGGCGGGTTCACCGTCGCCCAGCGCAACGCGAACGTCGCCCCGATTACGCCGGACAGTTTCCGATTGTTCTGCGACTATACGCCGACGCTCATCAAGAGCTGGAACGAACTGACGCTTCGCATCGGCGGTCAGTTCGTTCGCGAGGTGAAAATGGCCCGCAGCTGGAAGAGTGACGAGGTTAGTCCTTTCGAGCATGTCCGCATTCTTGATCCCGATCCGTCGCTGCGGTTCGTCCATGGCGGCGTCACCCATCTGTGCGAAGCCTTCCCGGCGTTCCGCGACGCCAAGATCATGCAAATGTGGGCTGGCCTGATGGATGTCACGCCGGATGCCGTTCCAGTTATCGCGCCGGTCGGCTCCGTTCCAGGCTTCTATCTCGCGACCGGCTTCTCGGGCCACGGCTTCGGTATCGGTCCTGGCGCCGGCGCCCTGATGGCCGATCTCGTGACCGGTTCGACGCCTTGCGTAGATCCCGCACCCTTCCGGATGGAGCGCTTCAAGCGCCTGAAGAGGGCCGCCTGATTTTTGATGCCCACGCCAAACAAGGCGTCGTCGTCACGGGACCTCTTCTCGTGGCAGACGGCGGCGGCCGGTCTCCCACACACAGTCGCGCTGTCTGAGGCGGGCCGGCATGGGAGAAGCGAGCCTAGCGTGCGCTTGTGGCGAAAAGCGTGTTTTGAACTGGCGGTCTGAAAATATCTGGTCGTCTCTGCGCCGGATGTCGACGACGCGTCTCCGCCCGAGCGCTGCTGATCGGCGCACAATCGCCAACTGTGTTCAAGTCCGGCGAAAATAACATCATGTTAGGTTTATCGCATAACTGGGTAATTGTGTTAGCCCGGCGAAAGCCTATTGTCGCGACCAATCGGATACCCATCGGCAGTGACAAGCGCTCGCGGAAGTCGGCAGAGCGCCCGGAGAATGCTGCCCAATTTCTAGCGAAGCCCGACAACGGGACGTCAGCAAACCCAGTGGAGGAATTTTCTGCGATGACCACGACTCGCACGATCCGTCACATGAGTCAGTCCAGGAAGGCCGCTGCGAGCGGCTGGATCGGTTCGGCTCTCGAATATTATGACTTCTTCATCTACGCGACCGCCGCGTCGCTGATCTTCCCGCAAATCTTCTTCCCGTCGGAAAATCCCACCGTCGCCATCGTTGCATCGCTGGCGACCTATGGTGTGGGATATGTGGCCCGGCCGATCGGTGCCTTCGTCCTCGGACATTGGGGCGACACCCATGGCCGCAAGACCGTTCTCATCGTCTGCATGTTCCTGATGGGCATCTCGACGATGGCGGTGGGTTTTCTGCCGACCTATCAGCAGGTCGGCATCCTGGCGCCGATCCTGCTCGTCATCCTGCGCCTTGTGCAGGGATTTGCCGTGGCCGGTGAAATCTCCGGCGCGAGCTCGATGATCCTGGAGCATGCGCCGTTCGGCCGGCGCGGCTTCTATGCCAGTTTCGCCCTTCAGGGCGTGCAGGCCGGACAAATCCTCGCGGCAGCCGTGTTCCTGCCGCTGGCGGCCTATATGCCGACCGACGCATTCAATAGCTGGGGATGGCGGATTCCGTTCCTGCTCAGCTTCTTCGTCATTGTCGCCGGCTACATCATTCGTCGCGAAGTCGACGAAACCCCTGCCTTTGCGCAAGAGGGCGCACGGGGAGAAACGCCGCGGTCGCCCATTGTTCAGGCCATCAAGCTGAGCTGGCGCGACATGCTCAGGGTCATCTGCATGGCTCTGATGAACGTCATCCCGGTCGTTGCGACCATCTTCGGTGCGGCCTACGCGGTGCAGCCGGCCTATGGCATCGGTTTTGCCAAGGACGTCTATCTGTGGATCCCGGTCCTCGGAAATATGCTGGCCATATTCGTCATTCCCTTCGTCGGCAATCTCTCCGACAAGGTCGGTCGCAAGCCTCCGATCATCGTGGGCGCGCTGCTCTCAGGCTTGCTTGCCTTCGTCTATCTCTATGCCATCAGCATCAGGAATGTGCCGCTGGCGATCCTGGTGTCGCTGCTGATGTGGGGCGTCGTCTATCAGGGCTACAACGCCATCTTCCCGAGCTTCTACCCGGAGCTGTTTCCGACACGCACCCGCGTGTCGGCGATGGCGATCTCGCAGAACATCGGAACGACCATCACCGCATTGCTTCCGGCCCTGTTTGCGACCGTGGCACCTCCCGGCTCGGACAATATCCCCTTGACGGTGGGAGCGATCGCCTTCGGTATCACTGTCATCGCGGCGCTGGCGGCCGTCACGGCCCGGGAGACCTATCGGGTCAGTATCGACGATCTCGGCAATCCCAAGGCCGTTCCGATGCCGCGGGCCGACTATGAGCGGCAGCGTGCGGAGGCGGCGAGTGGTGCGGCCGCAATTCCGACCTGAAGCGCACGCAAGGAGCCTGCCGCTGCGATCGATGATGTTTGCAGCGGCAGGGCTCGATGCGTTACGAGATTGCCGATTCGAATTTTTGTGCGCGCGAGCGCGATCATCATGAGGTCAAGGGATGAACCCCGTTGTTGTTGCTGTCGCCATCACCGGCTCCGTTCCGCGCAAGAAGGACAATCCCGCGGTGCCGATCTTGCCGTCCGAGCAGATCGAGTCGACGCAGGAGGCCTTCGAGGCCGGCGCCACGCTTGCCCATATCCATGTTCGAAACGATGACGAGACGCCGTCCTCCGACCCCGAGCGTTTTGCCCTGGTGCAGGAAGGCATCAAAAAGCACTGCCCCGGGATGATCGTTCAGTTCTCGACCGGCGGGCGAGGCCGCGATCCCTCGGCGCGGGGATCATCGCTTTATCTGAAGCCGGACATGGCCTCGCTGTCGACAGGGTCGGTGAACTTTCCGACGATTGTCTATGAGAACGGCGCCGCCCTGGTCGAGACTCTCGCGACCGGCATGAAGACAAATGGCATCCGCCCGGAAATCGAGATCTTCGATCTGTCGCATCTACACGGTGCGCGGCGTCTGATCGAGGCGGGGCTGATGGACTCACGTCCGCACGTGCAGTTCGTCATGGGCGTCAAGAATGCGATGCCGGCCGACGAGCATGTCCTCGACATCCTCCTGGGAGAGCTGAAGCGGCTGATCCCGACAGCGACGTGGACGGCGGCCGGGATCGGACGCCATCAGGCCGAGGTCATGGGCTGGGCGCTTGCGCGCGGCGCCGACGCGGTGCGCACCGGGCTCGAGGACAATATCAGGATCGACAAGACCCGCCTGGCCGCCAGCAACGCCGAGCTCGTGACCATCGCCGGCGAGGCTGTCGCGCGCCACGGCCGGCGCGTCGCGACCGCGGCCGAGGCGCGATCCTTGCTCGGGCTCGCGGGGTAGGGGCTACTGCCTCCTGCTGACATGCTCCCGGCCGCCTTCTGCCATTCAGCGGCCGGCGTTCCGCTGCGCCAGGACTTCCGTTATCAAGACTCCCGCTATGACGTGTCTGTGCGCACGCATGCAGCTGGGGCAGGCGACGATCGGAATGCGGTTCTTGAAATCTGACGGCAGGCTCATCGGGGTCCTGCTGGTGCTTGCAATCACCCAGCTCATTGGATGGGGCACGATCGGCCTTCCGCCGATCGTCGGCCGTGACCTCGCGGCCGATCTCGGCATGAGCCTCCCGATGGTGTTTGCGGGCACCTCGACGCTCTATGTCACCATGGGCCTGTGCGCGCCTTGGCTCGCCAAGGCTTTTGCGCGGCACGGCGCACGCAAGGTGATGATGGTGGGCACCGTCGTGGCCGTGCCGGGCTATGTCCTTCTGTATTTTGCGCACGAGCCGATGCTCTATTTCGTGGCCTGGGTCATCCTCGGCATGGGCGGCAGCGCCACGCTGTCGACCGGCGCCTATATCATGCTCAACGAGGTCGCCGGGCGACAGGCCAAGAGCGCGATTGGCGCGCTCATGCTGGTGACGGGACTGTCCGGCAGCATCTTCTGGCCGACCACCTCGTTCCTGAGCGGCCATTTCGGCTGGCGCGGCACCTGCCTCGTCTACGCCGCCATGCTGTTTCTCGTTTCGCTTCCGCTTTATGCTTTCGCAACTCCGCGCCGGGCCGTCGCGAAGGAGGGGGGCACCGTTCCCGCAAAACAAGCCAACGCGCTGTCGATTCCGCGGAGCACGTTCGGCCTCGTCGTCGCCGCGATCACCGTCAATGCCTTCGTCACTTTCGGCCTGAGCGCCGTTTTCATCGAATTGCTGCGGGCCGAGGGGCTGGCGCCGGCGCAGGCAATCGCCTTCGGCTCGATGCTCGGCGTGATCCAGGTCAGCGCCCGCGGGCTCGATTTCCTCGGCGGCGGGCGCTGGGACGGCATCACGACGGGGCTTGTCGCCGGCACGGCGCTGCCCGTTGCCATGCTGCTGTTGATGCTGAGCGAGGGGGCGACCTGGGCGGTCGCGGTCTTCATCCTGCTCTACGGCGCCGGCAGCGGTGCGATGGCGGTGGCGCGGGCGACGATCCCGCTGGTGTTCTACGACCAGGCCGAGTTTGCCAAGGCGTCGTCGATGATCGCGCTCCCGCTCAATCTCGCCTCCGCCATCTCGCCGCCCGTTCTTGCCGGCCTGCTCACCCAGTTCGGCAGCCGCGGCGCGCTCGGTCTCACCTTCGTCTGCTCCTGCGCAGCGGTGCTGATCCTGGTTCTGCTCGGCCGCCGCCGTCCGCAGGTGGCCGCGGCCGGTGTGGTGTGAGGTCGGCGGCACGTCGGTTGCCGCGAGTTGCCGGTCGCTTCCTATTCGTTTTCACCGAGTGTCGCCCGGCCGCCACAGCAAAAGCGGGGGGAACCCGCTAGAGTTGGAATCGTCAATCCCATGGGCTGGAATTTGCAATGAAACGCACGCTAATCTGCCTCGCCGCGCTGGCCTGCTCCGCGGTCGCTGCGGATGCTGCCGACTTGCCCGTTAAGGCAGTGCGCTCTGTCGCCGTGTCGCCCTTCGCATGGACTGGCTTCTATGCAGGTGTCCAAGGTGGTTACGCGTGGAGCCAGGATCGCACTGTCGAATTCTTCTTGGGCGGGCCTCCGACCGGCTTCACGCATGGGTTCCGCGCGGACGGCGGCTTCGGCGGTGTCCATGTGGGCTACAACCATCAATTGGACAGGCTCGTTGTTGGCCTTGAGGCCGATGTAGACGTGGGCCCGGTGAACGGCGGATTTAACATCCCGTTTTTCCGATACGACGCGCGCAAGGAGTGGGAGGCCTCCGTTCGCGGACGGCTCGGCTTTACACCGACTGAGCGCCTGCTGCTCTATGTGACGGGTGGCTTGGCGTTCACCGAGGTGAAGTACCGGTGGACGTCGACATTGGCAGTTCCCACGGTGGATGCCGACATTTCGAAGACCGGATGGACCGCAGGCGTCGGCGGAGAAGCGGCGCTGACCAATCGGGTTACGGCGCGCCTGGAATATCGCTATAGCGATTTCGGCACGTCCCGCTTCGACTGGCCCGACGTCGGGAGCTACGAGCAGCATCCTCGCTTCCAGTCCGTGCGCGGTGGAATCAGCGTCAGGTTCTAGCCGTCATCAGCGGCGCGGATCGCCGTGGCGGAGCGCCGGCGCAGGCGTGATAGCCGTGGCGCGGAAATTCGCCCGCCGCAGGGCCGCTCCTGCTGCCGGGCGATGGATAGCCGTATGCCCCGAACGCAGTGCTCAGAACTCCAAAATGGTGTATCCGCAGGGAGCGCGGCCAGGGCTTAAGGCCGCCGCGCCAATATCAGTTCCCGGAGGAAATCGACATGTCGGCCTTGCCGCTCTCAGGCATCAAGATCCTTGATCTCACCCGCGTGCTTGCCGGGCCCCTGTCGGCCCAGATGCTGGGCGATCTCGGCGCGGAGGTGATCAAGATCGAGCGGCCGGGCACCGGTGACGACGCGCGCGCCTTCGGCCCGCCTTACCTGACCGACCCCGAGGGCAAGGCGAACAACAACAACTCCTTCTATCTCTGCGCTAACCGCAACAAGAAGTCGGTCACCGTCAACATCGCCAAGCCCGAGGGCCAGGCGATCATCCGCGCGCTCGCCAAGGACGTCGACGTCTTCATGGAGAACTACAAGGTCGGCGATCTCAAGCGCTACGGCCTCGACTACGAGACGATCAAGGCGATCAACCCCGGCATCATCTATTGCTCGGTGACCGGCTTCGGCCAGACCGGCCCCTACGCGCCGCGTGCCGGCTATGACGCGATCCTGCAGGCGATGGGCGGCCTGATGAGCGTCACCGGCCATATCGACGGCGAGCCCGGCGAGGGTCCGATGAAGGTCGGCCCGTCTATCGTCGATTACATGACCGGCATGAACACCTCGATCGGAATTCTCTCGGCGCTGTACCATCGCGACGCCAATGACGGGCAGGGGCAGCACATCGACGTCTGCCTGTTCGACACCGTCATCGCATCGCTGTCGCACTGGCTCCAGATCTACCTCGTCAACGGCAAAATGCCGCCGCGCCGCGGCACCTGGGGCAATGGCGGCATGCCGGCCGGCGTGTTCCGCTGCACCGACGGCGAGCTGATGCTGGTGGTCGGCAATGACGGCCAGTTCCAGCGCACCTGCGCCGTGCTCGGCGAGCCCGAGCTCGCAAACGACAAGCGCTTCATCAAGAACAACGACCGCGTCGTGCACGGCAAGGAGATCATGGCGATCTTCGCCGGGCTGTTCCTGAAGCAGCCGGTGGCCTATTGGCTGGACAAGCTGGAAGAGGCCGGCGTGCCGTCGGGCCCGATCAACAATTTCGAGCAGGTGTTTTCCGATCCGCACGTCCAGTCGCGCGGCATGCGGGTGAAGGTCGATCATCCGTTCGAGCCCGATCTGTCGCTGATCCGCAACGCGCTGACCCTCTCGGAGACTCCGATCGAGAATTACCGCGCCCCGCCGCTGCTGGGCGAGCACACCCAGGAGGTGCTCGGCGGCAAGCTCGGCTATGATGCCGGCAAGATCGAGCAGCTGAAGCAGCAGGGGATTATCTAGCTTCGCTTCCTGATCCTCCCAGGGGCGTGCCGGCGAAGACCAATGCTGGCGCGCATGCGACAGCGATCCTGACCAGCCTGGGAGCGACAGTTGCGACCGCGGACGACGCGCGCGCCATGTTCGGCCTTGCCTGAGGCTTGCGCGCAATCCCCAGATAAACCCGGTCCGTACTCGCACAGGCTTCCGCTTTGCGCGCGACTCTGATGCCATCCTCCCCACGTAAGTCCGGGAGGGAACGAATGTCCTACACGATCGGGTTTCAGGCCAAGAACCAGAAGGCAGTTCTGGCGACCGAGGCAGCAACGGCCAATCAGGCTGTCGCCATCATTGCCGCGCTGCGGCAAAGCGCCGACGAAATAAAGTTCATCCGTTCGCCCCAGGAAGGCGAGATGGGCATCGAGATGCTGCTGCTGCTCGCCAAGGAAGAGGCCGAGGAGATGCCGCAGCGGGTGTAAGGCACGATCCGGAAAACTGCGCAGCGGTTTTCCCTCGCGACAAACGCGGAACGCGTTTGCGCGGAGATCATGCTCAAACAACACTAGAGCGCGATCTGATCGCGCTTTAGGCTCGCAACCACACTTCGAGCTTTAGCGAAGCATGCCGGCTGCAGAATAATGTAGCAAGGCGCCAGTCTCGCTCGAACCGAAGGTGGCCGCCGATGAAACGCGAAGCGCTCCGCGTCGAACCGATCTCGTCCTTTCTCGACCGCGTCAAGGCGCCGACCTCGCCGGTCACGCGCGCCGGCAACATGATCTTCGTCGCCGGCCTGCCGCCGTTCGACCCCGAGACGGGCGAGATCGGCGGGATGGGAATCGAGCGGCAGAGCGAGATCATTATGGAGCAGATGAACCTGTGCCTTCAGACGGCCGGCGCCTCGCTCGACAACGTCATGAAGTGCAACGTCTACTGCACCTCGACCAAACACTTCGCCGTCTTCAACGCGATCTATGCGCGCTATTTCCCGATCGATCCGCCGGCGCGCATCTTCGTCTGCACCCCGGAATGGTTCGGCCCCTTCGACGTCGAGATCGACTGCATCGCGATGATGTGAGGGCTAACGCGCGACAACCCGTGACGGCGCCTTCGTCTCGGTCCGCCCCGCCGTCAGCGCCATCGTCGCGACGCTGACGACGCGCGCGACGACGTCCTCGACGTCGTCGAGATCGCATTTGCCTTCCGACAGCTTCGTCAACCGCTCGCTCTCGCGGATGGTGTGGTGCGCCATGGCGAGCGCGAAGTTCAGGCCCCAATAGATATCGACGTCGCTGCGGTCGGGCAGGGAGCGCCGCATGGCGCCTGCGAATTTCCGCAAATGGTCGATCTCGCGATTCTTGATGCGGCGGATCGGCGGCACGGATTCGATCGAGGCGCGGATCATGAAGCGCGCCGCGGTGGATCGCTGGTTTTCCGGACCCAGACAGCCGCGCAAGGTCGGGCCGACGAGCGCGCGCAAGATCACCTCGATCGGCGCGCGACCGCCGCCTTGCTCTTCCGCGGCCTTCAATTCGCGCAGGCGTTCGCGGTTGGTGGCGATCGAACGCGAGACGAACAGCTCTGCGATCAATTCGTCCTTCGAGCCGAAATGATAATTCACCGCCGCGAGGTTGACGTTGGCCTCCGCGACGATGTCGCGCAGCGTCACGTCGCCAAAGCCGCGATCGGCATAGAGCCGTTCGGCGGCGGCGAGAATGGCAGACCTCGTATGATCGCTGGCCATGGATGCCCCTCGGGGAGGGAGTTGCAATTCAAACACTTGTATGAAACTATCGTTTGAAGGCCGGAGAAAGTCAATCCGCAATCGAGACTCGTTCGCAACGCGCGGACGGGTTCCGAGGCGTCCGCAGGCATTCGCGCTTGCGGACCGCGTGCGGCGGGAGGACAGTCCGGCGCAAAACAGCTTTGCAAAGAGAGACCGAGGAGCGTCCCATGGATTTCGATCTGTCCCCCAAGCAGAAGGAATGGCTCGACCGCGTGCAGTCGTTCATGACCAAGCACGTGCGTCCGGCGGTGCCGATCTATAATGAGCAGGATCACAGCGGCGAGCGCTGGAAGGTGATCCCGGTTCTGGAGGACCTCAAGAAGAAGGCGAAGGCCGAAGGCCTCTGGAACATGTTCATGCCGCCGAACGAGCATGAAGACGACGAATTCCGTGGCGCGGGATTGACCAATCTCGAATACGCGCTGCTGTCGGAGCAGATGGGCCACATCTCCTGGGCTTCGGAAGTGTTCAACTGTTCGGCGCCCGACACCGGCAACATGGAAGTATTCATGCGCTACGGCTCCAAGGAGCAGAAGCGCAAATGGCTGCGTCCGCTGATGGACGGCGAGATCCGATCGGCGTTCCTGATGACGGAACCGGCGGTCGCCTCGTCCGACGCCACCAACATCGAGACCAGCATCGAGAAGGATGGCGATCACTACGTCATCAACGGTCGCAAATGGTGGTCGTCCGGTGTCGGAGATCCCCGCTGCAAGATCGCGATCCTGATGGGCAAGACCGATTTCAAGGCGGCCAAGCACCAGCAGCAGTCGCAGATCCTGGTTCCGCTCGACACTCCCGGCATCAAGGTTGAGAAGATGCTGCCGGTGTTCGGCTTCGACGATGCGCCGCACGGCCACGCCCAGGTGCTGCTCGAGAACGTGCGCGTGCCCAAGGAGAACATCCTGCTGGGCGAAGGCCGTGGCTTCGAGATCGCGCAGGGCCGCCTCGGTCCCGGCCGTATCCACCACTGCATGCGTACCATCGGCAAGGCCGAGGAGGCGCTGGAGAAGATGGTGAAACGTCTGATGTCGCGCACCGCGTTCGGCAAGAAGATCGTCGAGCACAGCGTATGGGAGCAGCGCATTGGCGAGGCCCGCACCAACATCGAGATGACGCGTCTGCTCTGCCTCAAGGCCGCCGACATGATGGACAAGGTCGGCAACAAGACCGCGCAGGCCGAGATCGCCATGATCAAGGTCGCAGCACCCAACATGGCGCTGAAGATCATCGACGAGGCGATCCAGGCCTTTGGCGGCGCGGGCGTTTCGGACGAGGCGGGGCTTGCCAAGGACTATGCCGGCATCCGCACGCTGCGGCTCGCCGACGGTCCGGACGAGGTGCACAATCGCGCCATTGCAAGGCTCGAAGTTCGGAAGTATGCCAATTCTCCCAAGCATTAAGAGGGAGAGCCCTGCGGCGCTCCCGACTTGAAAAAGACGACAGGGCTGATCCGCATTCGGTGACCGCTTGACGCAAGTGCGTCAGCGGTTACCGATTAGGATCATGTTCGGACTGAAGAGGGAGCGTCATCGTGGCTGACGGCGTCAGGAAAGACGAAGAATTCTCGGGCACCAAGCCGGTCGAGGAGCGGCATCGCTTCGACGAGATGCGGCTCGAAGCCTGGATGCGCGACAACGTCGAAGGCTATGAGGGCCCGCTGGTCGTGCTCCAGTTCAAGGGCGGCCAGTCCAATCCAACCTACCGGCTGAACACGCCGAACCGCTCATATGTGATGCGCCGAAAGCCGTTCGGCAAATTGCTGCCGTCGGCGCACGCGGTCGATCGCGAATATCGCGTCATCGCAGCCCTTGGAAAGCAGGGTTTTCCGGTCGCGCGCGCCTACGCGCTGTGCCAGGACGACAGCATCATCGGCGCCGCCTTCTACATCATGTCGATGGAGGACGGCCGGGTGTTCTGGGATCCGACGCTGCCGAGCCAGACGCCGGAGGACCGCCGCAAGATATTCACCAGCAAGATCGAGACGCTGGCAAAACTCCACATGTACGATCCCGTCGCGATCGGCCTCGGTGAGTTCGGCAAGCCCGGCAATTATTTCGCGCGGCAGATCGATCGCTGGACCAAGCAGTACCGGGCGTCCGAGACGCAGCACATTCCGGAGTTCGAGAAGGTCGCCGAATGGCTGCCGAAGACCGTGCCGGAGCAGGCGCGCGTCTCGATCGTCCACGGCGACTATCGCCTCGACAACATGATTTTCCACGCGACGGAACCGCGCGTGCAGGCCGTGCTCGATTGGGAGCTGTCGACGCTTGGCGATCCCATGGCCGACTTCACCTATCTGTTGATGCAGTGGATCATGCCGGGCCTGGAGGGCGCCGACCTCAAGGCGCTCAACATCCCAAGCGTGGAAGAGGCCGCGCAGATCTATTGCAACGTCACCAAGATGACGGTGCCTGATCTCAACTGGTATTTTGCCTACAACCTGTTCCGCCTCGCCGGCATCACCCAAGGCATCGCCGGCCGCGTTCGCGACGGCACTGCGGCCAATGCCAAGGCGCTGGAGTCAGCCAAGCGCACCGTGCCGCTGTCGAAGGCGTCGTGGGAGTACGCGCAGAAGGCGGGCGCGGTTTAGACACACAAAGGCGCGGTTGATGGCCGCGCCTTTTCGCTTTGTGGTTCGCCGTCTCCACACTTTCGGTGTCATTGCCCGCGAAAGCGGGCAATCCAGTATCCCAGAGACAGCGCGTGGACGCAGAGGAGCCGCGGCGTACTGGATGCGCCGGTCAAGCCGGGGCATGACACCGCTGTCGTAGCGACATCAGCGAAAGAACGGCCAGCCACATGATCGATCACGCCACCCTCATCACCTACATCCTCATCGTACTCGGTTTTGTCTTCATTCCCGGGCCTGCGACGCTGCTCACCATGGCGCGCGCGGTTAGCTCGGGAACGAAGGTCGGCATCGCGACCGGCGCGGGGATTGCGGCCGGTGATTTGATCCACACTTCGATGGCGATCGTCGGCTTATCGGCGATCATCGCGACCTCCGCGCTGATGTTCAGCATCGTCAAATATGCGGGCGCGGCGTTCCTGATCTATCTTGGCATTCGCGCGATGCTCGACAAGGCGCCGGTCGAGCTGAACGGCGGCGCGCCCGCGATCGGCGCGGGCCGGGCCTTCCGGCAGGCCGTGCTGACCGAAGTGCTCAATCCCAAGACCGCGCTGTTCTTCCTTGCGTTCCTGCCGCAATTCGTGAGGCCGGAGCACGGTTCGATCGCACTTCAGCTTGCGATCCTCGGCATCGTCTTCGTGCTGCTGGGTCTCGTCAGCACCGTGGTGTTCGCCGTCGGCGCCGGTCGTCTGGGCAATCTCCTGCGCCGCCATCCGGCCGTGGTGAAATGGCAGGGCAAGGTGGTCGGGACCATCTACTGCGCTGTCGGCGTGCGGCTGGCGTTGCAGGAGCGATGAGGAACGCGTGCTCCCGTAGCCCGGGTGAGCGCAGCGACACCCGGGACGGCGGTCCCGCATGTTGCTAACGCTCATGCGGGCTACGCTCTGAACGGTTGCGGCGATGAACGCCATCAATGTCGACATCCTGCGCTCGCTGTTCATGCCCTTCTTCTTCGACACGACGGCGTCGAGCGCCGCTCTGATGGTGATTGGCCTGCTACCGGGCGCGAATGGTGAACCTCGGTCCGACGTAGTAGCCGCCGTATCCGCGATCGTAATAGCCGGGACCGGCGTAGTAGTTGTAGCCCCTGCCGGGGAAGTAGCTGGGGTCGTCAAAGTAGCGCAGGACATAGCGTCCCCGGGTCCGCCAGCAGCGTCCATAATACTCGTTGCAGATCAGACCGACTTGGTCGACGTCGGAGATTTCGGCAGAGCCGATCGTCGTTGCGTTGAGCGGCGCGGCGGGAGTGGCGGCCGCAACCAGCGCGGCCCCGAGTGCGCCCAGTGCGATGGCCTTCATGGAGTTCTCCCTTCGGTTAGGCGAGAGTCTGGAGCCTAGCAGAAGGGAGCCTTGCCTGTCGGGCAAATCAGCTCCCGCAGGGTGGGCAAAGGCGCATCGTTGTCCGCCATTCGCACGGCGCAACAGAAGTGGCGGGTTACGCTGCGCTAAGCTAACCCACCCTACGGGTCAGCCCTTCACACAATGCGCGATCAGCCTTTCCACGAAGCCTGCGCATTTCTCCAGCTCCGCCATCGCCACGAACTCGTCGGGCGTATGCGCTTGCGCGATCGCGCCGGGGCCGATCACCACCGACGGGATATCCGCCATGCTGGCGAACAGGCTCGCCTCGGTGCCGAAGGCGACCTTGGCGTGGTCGTTGCGGCCGGCGAGGCCTTTTGCCAGTGTGACGATGGCGGCGTCGGCCGCCGTGTCGAGCGCGGGATAATCAAGGATCTCCTCGAAATCGATGCCGCACTCCGGATGTCTCGCCTTCATCTCCGGCTCGAGCTCGGCCTTGGCCCAGGCGACGATCGCATCCGTCACCTCGCGCGACTCGGTGATGCCGATGCCGCGGCATTCGAAATCCACCGTGCAGGTATCGGGCACGATGTTCAGCGCGGCGCCGCCATGCACGATGCTGGTGAGCAGCGTCGAATGCGGAACGTCGTAGAGGCTGTCATTCGATCGCGCGGCCGCAAGCTTCACGGCACGGCGACGGATTTCGGTGATCAGCTCCGCGGCATATTCGATCGCGTTGACGCCGTCGGGCGCGATCGAGGAGTGGCGGGCGAGACCACGGAATGTCGCGCGCACGCCGTGCTTGCCCTTGTGGCCGATGATGACCTTCATCTCGGTCGGCTCGCCGATGAAGGCGCCGAGCGGCTTGATCTTCTTCTTCGCGACCTCGCGCAGCATCGGCCGCACGCCGACGCAGCCGATCTCCTCGTCATAGGAGATGGCGAGATGGATCGGCGTCGTCAGCTTCGCTTCCAGCATCTCCGGCACCATGGCGAGGCACACCGCGACAAAACCCTTCATGTCGGTGGTGCCGCGGCCGTAGAGCTTGCCGTCGCGCTCGACCAGCTTGAACGGATCGTGGCTCCAGTCCTGGCCCACGACCGGCACGACGTCCGTGTGTCCCGACAGCACGAGGCCTGGACGGTCCTCCGGTCCGATCGTGACCCAGAGCGAGGCCTTCTGGCCGGTGTCGTCGACGATGCGCTCGCCCTTGACACCGAGGAAAGCGAGATAGCTCTCGATATGGGCAATCAAGGGCAGATTGGTGCGGTCGCTGACGGTGTCGAAGCCGACGAGGTCGGCGAGGAGGTTGCGAATGCGATCGGGTCGTGAACTCGGGAAAATCGGGTTGGGCATTGTCTCGTTCATGAGATGGAGGATGGCTTCGCCGCCTGCACGAAACATACCAACGGAGTGGCGGTTCGGGCAAATCGGATCGCGAAGGGTGCTTTCGCTGAACCTCAGCCGAGCGCGGAGAGATCTTTCGGCAGCATTCGCTTGAACAACTCGAGCGTACGCTGCGCCTCCGCCGGCGGCAAGGCGATGGCGTGACGAACCGCGGCGGCGATCTGGATCATCGCCAGTTGCGCAAAGGAGGTGAGGGCGGCGGCGGTCTGTTTCGGCGCGACGCGCTTGAGCGCCTCGCGCAAGAGGCCGGCGAGAAAGGCCACATCCTCCTCGTCGATCTTCTGCAAGCTTCGGTCGGCCTGCGTCGCCTGCCAGATGTGATACATCACAGGATGCTCGCGGAACATCTGGTCATAGCCGTCGGTGATGCGGCACAGCGCAGCGTGCAGGTCGGATAGCTTCTTCATCTCGGCGAGGTCGCGCTGGACGCATTCGCGGCCGATGACATTGCGTCGCTCGGCAAGCGTCCCGATCACCGTGCTCTTGTCCGGAAAATATTGATAGAGCGAGCCGAACGCGATGCCGGTGCGCTCGACGATGTCGCTCATCCGGAAGGCATCGCTGCCTTTCTCGGTGAGGATCTCGGCCGCAGCCGTCAGGATGCGATCGAAACGCTCCCGGCTTCGCTCCTGCGTCGGCACCAGCGGCGTGCGTCGCGCGGCCGCGTGCGTCGTCTTGTCCGTCCTGCTTTTCCGTTCCGGCATCCCGATTCCCGCCATCCGCGCTTGACGTGAAAAATAAGAGAGTTTATCGCATTTATCAAATGCGAGAGTTTATCGTATTATAGGGAGCTGCGGCATGTGGCAGGGCTTTACGACCGGACTGCTCTGGTTTTCGGCGATCGGCTGCGGCCTCATGGCCGGAATCTATTTCGCCTTCTCGACCTTCATCACGGCCGCGCTCGGCCGGCTCGACCAGGCGGCCGGCATCGCCGTGATGAACGCGATCAATGTCGACATCGCGCGCTCGCTGTTCATGCCGCTGTTTCTCGGCACGACGGTGGTGGGCGCGGCGCTGGTGGTGATGGGGACGTTGCGCGTCAGCGGGCCGGGGGCAGTGAGCATGATCGCCGGCGGCGGCCTCTACGTCATCGGCATGTTCGTGGTGACGATGGTGTTCAACGTCCCGCTCAACAACGCGCTCGCCGCGTTGCAGCCGTCCGCGCCGGAGGCTGGCGCGGTGTGGGCGGCGTATCTCAAGGACTGGACGTTCTGGAACCACGTGCGGACGGTTGCGTCGTTGGTCGCGAGCGGGTTGTTTGTCGCAGCGCTGGCTTCGTAGGCCAAATCGGCATCGTAGCCCGGATGGAGCGAAGCGAAATCCGGGGCCACTATAACCGGGGGCGCAAACCCCGGATTACGCTTCGCTCCATCCGGGCTACAAGATCTCCAGTCTACAAGACCTTGCGTTGCCCGTCGGGCAAAACACTCAAACTCTCGGTCAATGTGTACTCGCGAAAATATTCCGCTTTACCGAAATTCGGAAACGAACGCGGGCCGGGCGGCGGTGGACGCAGGTCACATCGGCACGAAAAGCTTCGCAGGGCGGGCGACCGTGAGCGAAGACCTCGCGCCAACGACAGATGTGATCGGCGTACGGCCAAATCGTGTCGTCCTGGCGCCCGGGGTCTGTGCGCCAAGTCTTGCGGTGATGTGGCAGCCCGACCGGGCATGCGCATCAGCCATCCGCAACGGCGACGGGGGCAATAGTGCAACGCTCCCCGGGGAGAGCACGACATAAGCCGTTCCAACCACTGCGCAGGGAAGGCCGGGATGCTCCGGTTGCCCTGTTACCCGCTGTGCATTGTAGCGCAAACTACTCATGGCATAGCGGACAATGGGAGCCAGCCGGCTCCCGGCCTTCCCTGCGCCCTCTTTCAATTGGGGGTGAGGCGACCAAGCAAAGCTCGGGCGAAACGCGCCGCGAGGATGCGAAGGTGTGTCTGCAATGAAGATGCGAATGATGAAGCGGCCGTGTCACCCCACACTCCGTCATTGCGCGGAGCTCTTGCGACGAAGCAATCCAGACTGCCTCCGCGGAGGGATTCTGGATTGCTTCGCTGCGCTCGCAATGACGATGTTGAGGCAGTTGCGCGCCAAAACTCCGGTCTCGTATCCCGGACGCAGCGCGTCCGGGACACGAGAAAGCGCGTTGCTAAACCGGCTTGCCCGTATACGGCATCGACGCCGTCAAACCACCGTCCACCGGGAACGCCTGGCCGTTGACATACGATGCTTCGTCGCTGGCCAGGAACAGCCCCATCGCCGCGAGCTCGTGCGGCTGGCCGGGGCGCTTCAGCGGATTGAGCTGGCCGATCTTGTCTTGGGTGCCGCGCTCCTTGGCGCGGTCGAAGATCGGTTTGGTCATGCCGGTCTCGATCAGGCCCGGGCACACCGCGTTGATGCGGACGCCGGTGCCGGTGAGCGAATACGCCGTGGTCTGCACCAGGCTGATCACGCCGGCCTTGCTCGCCGCATAGGGATGTCCGCTGGCGCCGGCCTTGAGGCCCGCGACGGACGCCGTGAGCACGATCGCGCCGGACTGCTGCTTCACCATGTGCGGCATCGCATGCTTCACCGCGAGGAACGGGCCGATCAGGTTGACGCGCAGCACCTCCTGCCACTGTTCCACGGTCTGCTCGCCGAGCGGCACAAGCCCGCCGGAGACGCCGGCATTGGCCCAGATCACATCGAGCCGGCCGTGCGTCTTCACCGCCTTGTCGATGACGGCCATGACGTCCTTTTCGGAGCCCGCATCCGCCACCATGGCTTCCGCGACACCGCCGGCCTTCTTCACCTCGTCGACGGTCTCCTTCACCGCCTCGGTGCGGTCGACCGCGATCAGCTTGGCGCCTTCCCTGGTGAAGAGGAGTGCGGCGGCGCGGCCGATGCCGCTGCCGGCGCCGGTGATGATGACGGATTTGCCTTGCAGACGGCCCATGCGTTTCTCCCTTTGGTATGCTGCGCGACGCTTGCCGCGCAACGGAATTTCAAACAAGATTTCAAACGGTAAAGTGTCTTGAGACACGTTCACACCTGACGTACAGCGACATCACACGGGATGGAAGAGTTTCGATGACAGGCACAGACAAGCCCAAAGTGGTCACGACGCGGTGGTGGTGGGTCCGTCATGCGCCGGTGCGCAATGACGGCGGCAACATTTACGGCCAGAGCGATCTCGCCTGCGATACCAGCGATACCTACGTGTTCAACGCTGTTGCCAAGGTGCTGCCACGCAAGGCGGTCTGGTATTCGAGCAATCTGATGCGCACCCACCAGACCGCGGAAGCGATCTGGGCGGCCGGCTTCCCAAGGCCCGCATCGATGAAATGGGAAGCAGACCTGGCCGAACAGAATCTCGGCCGCTGGCAGGGCATGAATCGCGCCCAGTTCATCGCCAGCCGCCCCGTCGGCTCGAGCTGGTTCGCCGACATCAACGAGCCCGCGCCCGGCGGCGAAAGCTTCATGGATCTCTACAACCGCACGCGCCGCACCGTCGAGCGGATCAACAACGAGGCGGCCGGGCAGGATGTGATCGCGGTTGCGCATGGCGGCACCATCAAGGCGGCGATCGGCCTCGCACTCGACGGCCAGGTAGAGCGGGCACTGTCGTTCGACATCGACAACTGCTCGATCACGCGGCTCGATTATTTCTCAAGCCCCGAACGCTCGGTCTGGCGACTGCCGATGGTCAACCAGCAGCCGTGGATCGCTGATGACGCGCACGCCGAGATGCATCAGCTGGCGGGGCCGGAAGTCAAGAAGCTCGCCTGACGCCATTGTCCGCTCGTGCGGACGCGGCGTAGGCTTCAAGCCAATCAAAACGTACTCTGGGAGAGAAACATGACCTTGTTCGACATGAAGGGGAAAGTCGCCGTCATCACGGGATCGACGCGCGGCATCGGGCTTGCGATCGCCGAGCGCATGGCCGAGCACGGCGCCAAGGTCGTGATCTCCTCGCGCAAGGCTGATGTCTGCGACCAGGTCGCGAAGGGCATCAACGACAAGTTCGGCAACGGCACGGCGGTTGCGATCGCCGCCAACATCTCGTCGAAGGAAAATCTGCAAAACCTCATCGACGAGAGCAACCGCGCCTTCGGCAAGATCGACGTGCTGGTCTGCAACGCCGCGTCGAACCCGTATTACGGTCCGCTCGCCGGCATCTCCGACGATCAGTTCAGGAAGATTCTCGACAACAACATCGTCGCCAACAACTGGCTGATCTCGATGGTGGTGCCGCAGATGATCGAGCGCAAGGACGGCTCGGTCATCATCGTGTCCTCGATTGGCGGCCTCAAGGGCTCGACCATCCTCGGCGCCTACGCGATCTCCAAGGCCGCCGACATGCAGCTCGCGCGCAACCTCGCCTGCGAATACGGCAAGCACAACATCCGCGTGAACTGCATCGCGCCCGGCCTGATCAAGACCGATTTTGCCAAGGCACTGTGGGACAATCCGGAGAATCTGAAGGCCTCGACCTCGCGCTCGCCGCTGCTCCGCATCGGCATCCCCGACGAGATCGCTGGCGCCGCAGTGTTCCTGGGATCGAAGGCCGGCGACTTCATGACCGGCCAGACCATGGTGATCGACGGCGGCGCGACGATTAGTTGAGGCGTTGCGTGGGAGGGAAGGGGCACCCAGCCCGCCCACAGACAGCTGTCATCGCCCGCCTTGTGCGCAATTGCGCACTGGGGCGGGCGATCCAGTATCCCAGAGGCCGGCGCTAGAGAGCGCCCTTTCACCACATCCGCCGCGGCGTACTGGATGCCCCGCTTGCCGCCTACGCTAAAGCTTCGGCGGCCCTGGACCTGAGCCCCGGCGAAGCCTTGGCGTAGCCGGGTCGCGGGGCATGACAGTGAGTGCGGAGATGCAACGCCGCGTCTAACTGGCGTCTCCTCAATCCACCGCCGCGTAAACCAGATCCCGCACCAGCGTCCGCGTGTGGTCGCGCTGCCCCGGTCCCTGCGACATAAACACGACGAACAGATCTTCCTTCGGGTCGATCCAGAAGAACGTCCCCGCAATGCCGCTCCAGAAATACTGGCCGACGCTGCCGGGGAACGGCGCGATGCCGGCCTCGCGGCGCACGGCAAAGCCGAGGCCGAAGCCGTGGCCCGGCGACAGCAGTGTGCCGTTGGTCACGACGTGCGGCCCAAGGTGATCGGATGCCATCAGCTCCAGCGTCTTGCGGCCGATGATCCTGTTGCCGTCGAGCGTGCCGCCGTTGCGCAGCATCAGCGCGAAGCGGGCATAGTCCATCGTGGTCGAGACCAGGCCGCCGCCGCCGGACTCCATCACCGGCTGCTCGAGCATGTTGAACAGCGCGACCTTGTCGCCGGTCCAGGGATCGGCTTCGAACGGCTGGGCGAGCCGGCCGGCATTGGCTTCGCTGGTGGAGAAGGCGGTTTCAGTCATCTGCAGCGGCGCGAGGATGCGCTCGGTGAGGAACGCGCCGAGCGATTTGCCGCTGACGACCTCGATGATGCGGCCGAGGATGTCGGTGGAGCGGCTGTAGTTGAACTCGTCGCCGGGGTGGCAGACCAGCGGGAAGCTTGCCACCAGCGCGGCATGCTCGGCATTGGTGATCTTGCGGCTGCGGACGCGGGACTCCTGGTAGAGCTTGTGCACGGGGCCGTCGCCCTGGTGCTCATAAGTGAGACCAGAGGTGTGGCGGAGCAGGTCCTGCACCGTCATCGGCCGCTTCGGTGGAACCAGTTCCAGCTTGCCGCCGCTGACCACGCCGACCTTCTGGTCGGCGAACTCCGGAATGAACTTGGCGACGGGATCGGCGAGCAGCAGGTGGCCATCCTCGACCAGCGCCATGATCCCGACCGAGACGATCGGCTTGGTCATCGAGAAGATCCGGAAGATCGAATCAAGCGCCATCGGCGCAGGTCCCGCCGGGCTCTGCTTGCCGAGCGCCTCGAACCAGCCGACCTGGCCGCGCCGGGCCACCAGCACGGTCACCCCGGGGATGGTTCCCTTGTCGATCTCGCGCTTGAAGGCGTCCGACATCGCCTGGAGGCGAGGGCGCGACAGGCCGAGCGTTTCCGGCCTGGCCTCGGGCAAAGGCGGGGTTTTCGGCGCGGTGGCGGCTTGGGCGGCGGCTGTGGCAGTCATGTTCACTCCCGGGGGCACATTATTATCGGGAATGAACTGTGGCCCAGAAGGCGCGGCACAAACAAGCGAAGCCAGCGCGCTTCACCCTTGCAATCCGGCCGTCCCCTGTGCTTGAAAGCGCCCCTGATCCGCGTGGCGACGCGAGGGTCCGTAGGAGTGTAGCTCAATTGGTAGAGCACCGGTCTCCAAAACCGGGGGTCGCAGGTTCGAGCCCTGCCACTCCTGCCAGCTAATCCCAGACAATCAGGATCGACAGGCAGGACGGCGGCGGGCCGACAAGCTCGGACCGTGGATCATGCGGACCGGGTAAGCCCTTGATCCGGATTGGGTCCGCTGGCCTCGGCCGCGCGTGTCCCAGGTAGCCCACACCTTGACCTTTGGCCCCATCCGCAGTATCTACCCCGCACTCGCAGCCGGCCCGTTAAACGCGGATTTCCGGCGCGGCTTTGAAATCCCCGAACAATCGAGCCCGGTTTCCCGGCTCATCCTTCGAGACAGAGGGCTGGGCCAACGGCGGCTGTTCGGATCCCTGAAATTCATTCGCGTCTGTCGACGGACGTTGGACATCAAACGATGGCAATCAGCCCGTTCAAGTTTTTGCAGGAAGTGCGCTCGGAGACCGCCAAGGTCACCTGGCCGACCCGTCGTGAGACCACGATCACCACCATCATGGTGTTCGTGATGGTCGCCGTGGCCTCGATCTTCTTCTTCGCCGCCGACCAGATCATCCGTTACCTCATCACCTTCCTTTTGGGCATTCACTGATGGCAACAGCCGCTGCAACCCAATCGACCGACAAGCGCTGGTACATCGTCCACGCCTACTCGAACTTCGAGAAGAAGGTCGCCGAATCGATCCGCGAGCAGGCCAAGCAGCGCGGGCTCGAGGAGCTGTTCGAGCTGGTGCTGGTTCCGACCGAGAAGGTCACGGAAGTGCGCCGCGGCCGCAAGATCGACGCCGAGCGCAAGTTCTTCCCGGGCTACGTGCTGGTGAAGATGAAGCTGACCGACGAGGCGTTTCATCTGATCAAGAACACCCCGAAGGTCACGGGCTTCCTCGGCGCCGAGAACAAGCCGATGCCGATCTCGGAAGCCGAGGCCATGCGCATCCTGCACCAGGTGCAGGAGGGCGTGGAACGGCCGAAGGCGTCGGTGTCGTTCGAGATCGGCGAGAACGTGCGTGTGGCCGATGGCCCGTTCGCCTCGTTCTCGGGTGTGGTCGAGGAAATCGACGAGGCGCGCTCGCGCGTGAAGGTCGCGGTGTCGATCTTCGGTCGCGCCACGCCGGTCGAACTGGAATTCGGTCAGGTCGAGAAGGTCTGATCGATTGAGGCGTGAGGCTTCGGTCTCACGCTAGCAAGAGGCCGTGGGAGGGAGAGGGCGGTTGCCAGCCGCATCCGACCCAGACCACGAACCTGAAACCGCCGGCCTGGCCGGCACAACAGGAGTGATACATGGCAAAGAAAGTGACCGGATACCTGAAGCTTCAGGTCCCGGCCGGTGCGGCGAATCCTTCGCCCCCGATCGGTCCCGCGCTTGGTCAGCGCGGTCTCAACATCATGGAGTTCTGCAAGGCGTTCAACGCCCAGACCCAGAAGGAAGAGAAGAACACCCCGATTCCCGTCGTGATCACGATCTACGCCGATCGTTCGTTCACGTTCGAGATGAAGACACCCCCGATGTCCTTCTTCCTCAAGCAGGCCGCCAAGATCCAGTCCGGCTCGAAGGCGCCGGGCCGCGACAAGGCCGGCAAGGTGACCAAGGCGCAGGTGCGCGAGATCGCCGAGAAGAAGATGAAGGATCTCAATTGCGATTCCATCGAGTCGGCCATGAAGATGGTCGAGGGCTCTGCCCGTTCGATGGGTCTGGAAGTGGCGGGGTAAGCGGTCATGGCAATCGGAAAGCGTTTGAACAAAGCCCGCGAAGGTGTTGACCGCGAAAAGCTTTACCCGCTCGCGGACGCCATCAAGATGGTCAAGGAACGCGCCAAGGCGAAGTTCGACGAGACCATCGAGGTCGCGATCAATCTCGGCGTCGATCCGCGTCACGCCGACCAGATGGTCCGCGGCGTCGTGACCCTGCCGAACGGCACTGGCCGTACGCTCCGCGTCGGCGTGTTCGCCCGCGGCGCCAAGGCCGATGAGGCCAAGGCTGCGGGTGCCGACGTCGTCGGTGCCGAGGACCTGGTCGAGAAGGTGCAGAACGGCTCGATCGATTTCGACCGCTGCATCGCCACCCCCGACATGATGCCGCTGGTCGGCCGTCTCGGTAAGGTGCTCGGCCCGCGCGGCCTGATGCCGAACCCGAAGATCGGCACCGTGACCATGGACGTCACCGGTGCGGTGAAGGGCGCCAAGGGCGGCTCGGTCGAGTTCCGCGTCGAGAAGGCCGGCATCTTGCAGGCCGGCGTCGGCAAGGCCTCGTTCTCCGAGGAGAAGCTGGTCGAGAACATCAAGGCTCTGGCCGATGCTGTCTCGAAGGCGAAGCCGGCCGGCTCCAAGGGCACCTACATCCAGCGCGTTGCGGTGTCCTCGACGATGGGCCCCGGCGTGAAGGTCGAGCCGGGCACCATTCTCGGCTAAGGCTTGCCTCGGCTGAGGTTTGGAAATTGCATGAGGCGAGGGGCGGAATTGGGCAACCGATTCCGCCCCTCGTCGTTGGTGGCGGCGTTCATCGGAAACAAGAACCGGGAAACAAGAAAAAATGGCTGACAAGGTCCTGGTCTACTCGCGCTTCCCGAAGACGATGATGGCGCGCTTCGCCGAGCGGTTCGAACTGCTCGACACCGGCGGCAAGCCGGCGCGCGAGGTGTTTTCGGCCGATGAGCTCGGCGGCATCCGCGCGATGCTCACCGCCGGCGGCTCGCCGCTCGAGGCAGAGGCGATGGACCTGTTTCCAAAACTCGGCGCCATCGTCTGTTACGGCACCGGTTATGACGGCGTCGACCTGAAGGCGGCCGCCGCCCGCAACATCGCGGTCGGCCACAGCCCCGGCGCCAACGCGGCCTCCGTCGCCGATATCGCGATGACCCTGATGCTGGCGACGACGCGGCGGATCCTGGTCGCCGACCAATATGTCCGCAGCGGCGATTGGGCCGGCTCAAAGCAGTCGCCGATGATGCGCCCGCAGGCCGGCATGCCCGGCCGCCGTATCGGCGTCTACGGCATGGGCGAGATCGGCCGCAAGATTGCGGCCCGCTGCGCCGCCTTCGAGAGCGAGGTCGGCTATTTCAGCCGCACCAAATACGATCTGCCCTATCAATATTTCCCGACGCTGGAGGCGCTCGCCGACTGGTGCAGCGTGCTGATGATCGCGGTCCGGGCAGGGGCCGAGACCCAGCACGTCGTCAACGCCGATATCCTGGGGCGACTCGGGGAGCACGGCTATGTCGTCAACATCTCCCGCGGCTCAGTGATCGACGAGAAGGCCCTGGTCGCGGCCCTGACCGACGGGACCATCGCCGGCGCCGGCCTCGACGTCTTCGAGAAGGAACCGCACGCCCCCGACGCGCTGACGGCGCTCCCCAATGTCGTGTTCGCCCCGCATATCGGCGGCCACACCCTCGAATCGCACGTCGCCATGCAGAACTGCGTGCTGGCGAACCTAACGGCTTTCTTCGCGGGCACGCCGCTGCCATATGGGGTCAAATCGGCCTGAATCGGCCCTTGTCGGGCCGCCTCGAGCCCTGCCGGCAACGGATTGGAACTGGTGTGAATTTTGCTCTTGGCAAGCGGGCTCCGAGCGGTTAAAGAACCGCTTCCGGACGTGCCGGCCTCGGCTGGCGCGTTCGTGCACGCATTCCGAAAACCCGACAAGACAGGAGATCATTCCTTTTCAGGACGTCCGTGAGGATTTGCCCGAAAAGGAAGGAAAACCCGTCGGTTGGTGGAGTGCGGGCAGGGGTCGGGCGGTTCGCCGGCTGACCTTGTCCTGTCCAAGACTGCAGGCGCCCGCGGGAAATTTCGATTTCTCAACGGCTTAATCGCATGGCCTGCATAGACGGGTGAAGACCGGATTTCACTTCGCGCCCAGCTTTAACGGCTGGCTTGCGAAACGGGTCTGGTTCGGACCTCGACACGCCGTGGGCCTTAAGGGCTCCCGGAGGGCAGGCTTTGAATTGTCGTCTCGCCCGGCGCGTGTCCAAGGGGTTTTGGCCCCGAGGTTCAGGTTTTGGGTGGGGCGATGGGTGCAACCCGGCGGTCCCGCTTCTCGCGATGACCGCCAACCGGAAAGAGCTTGCTGTGGAACGAGCGGCAAAAAAGGAAGCGGTCGAACAGCTCAATGGGGTCTTCAAGACCACGAGCGTCGCGGTCGTTGCTCAATATTCCGGCCTGACCGTTGCCCAGATGCAGAAACTGCGTATGCAGATGAAGCAGGCTGGCGCCTCGGTGAAGGTCTCGAAGAACCGTCTCGCCAAAATTGCTCTTGAAGGCACTGACGTCGTTGCCATCGGCCCCATGCTGAAGGGACCGACCGTGATCGCCACTTCGAACGATCCGGTAGCGGCGCCGAAGGTCGCCGTCGAATTCGCCAAGACGAACGAAAAGTTCGTCATCATTGGCGGCTCGATGGGAAAGACCGTCCTGAATGTCGACAGCGTGAAGGCACTTGCCTCGCTGCCGTCGCTTGATGAACTGCGCGCCAAGATCGTCGGCCTTCTTGTGGCCCCGGCGACCAAGATCGCTCAGCTCGCCAATGCGCCCGCGGGCAAGCTCGCGCGCGTCATCCAGGCTCATGCCTCAAAGGGCGAAGCGGCCTGACGCCCTTCGCAAAACTCAAACCCGAACCAGACTTACACTCAAGGAAACTGAACAATGGCTGACTTGCAGAAGATCGTTGACGACCTCTCGAGCCTCACCGTGCTCGAAGCTGCCGAACTCGCGAAGCTCCTCGAAGAGAAGTGGGGCGTTTCGGCTGCCGCGGCTGTCGCCGTGGCCGGCCCGGCTGGTGGTGGCGCTGCCGCCGCTCCGGCCGAAGAGAAGACCGAGTTCACGGTCGTTCTCGCCGCCGCCGGCGAGAAGAAGATCGAGGTCATCAAGGAAGTCCGCGCCATCACCGGCCTGGGCCTGAAGGAAGCAAAGGATCTCGTCGAGGGCGCGCCGAAGCCTGTCAAGGAAGGCGTGAACAAGGACGAGGCCGAGAAGCTCAAGGTCCAGCTCGAGAAGGCTGGCGCGAAGGTCGAGCTCAAGTAAGCAACGCTTACTGGCCCGAGATCCCGGGCGAGCATCAGCGGAGCCCGGGGTCTCGGACCACCCATCTAAGGGGTGGGCAATATGCAAAAGGCGTGCGACGGAACATCCCGACGCAGGCCGAACACGAAAAAGTGTTGGGATTTGAAGGTTAACCCCTCGAATCTCGACTATTGTCGCCCCATATCGGTTCGACAGCACGAAAGCGCGGTGGGCAGGGATGCCGGATTCCCTGTAAGCCGTTGGGAGAGCAGGCTATTTCGGGCTTTTGCAGTCCGTGAAGACAATCGTTGTGACGGGCGGGCGTGCCTATGCGCCCCGCGCGTCGTTTTGCGTTTTGAAGGTCTGAAGAACGGATTCAGGACATGGCGGTCTGAATCTGGATTTTTGGTCCCCAAAGCGGGTTCGAAAAATTCAACCCGGGGAGCGGTGGCAACCGCGTCCTGGACGGCGCGCCCGGAGCGGGCGACGAAATGAGAGGCCACGATGGCGCAGCAGACATTCACCGGTCGCAAACGCGTTCGCAAGTTCTTCGGACACATCAAGGAAGTCGCCGAGATGCCGAACCTCATCGAGGTTCAGAAGGCGTCCTATGACCAGTTCCTGATGGTCGACGAACCCGCGGGCGGGCGTCTCGACGAGGGCCTGCAGGCGGTGTTCCGCTCGGTGTTCCCGATCTCCGACTTCTCGGGCACCTCGATGCTGGAATTCGTCCGCTACGAGTTCGAGCAGCCGAAATACGACGTCGACGAGTGCCGCCAGCGCGGCATGACCTTCGCGGCACCCCTCAAGGTGACGCTGCGCCTCATCGTGTTCGATATCGACGAGGAAACCGGCGCGAAGTCGGTGAAGGACATCAAGGAGCAGGACGTCTACATGGGCGACATTCCGCTCATGACGATGAACGGCACCTTCATCGTCAACGGCACCGAGCGCGTCATCGTCTCGCAGATGCACCGTTCGCCCGGCGTGTTCTTCGACCACGACAAGGGCAAGACCCATTCCTCGGGCAAGCTCCTGTTCGCCGCCCGCGTCATCCCGTATCGCGGCTCCTGGCTCGACATCGAGTTCGACGCCAAGGACATCGTCTATGCGCGTATCGACCGTCGCCGCAAGATTCCGGTGACGTCGCTGATGTTCGCGCTCGGCCTCGACGGCGAGGCGATCCTGTCCACGTTCTACAAGAAGATTCTCTACAAGCGGACCAAGGAAGGCTGGCGCGTTCCGTTCGACGCCAACCGTTTCCGCGGCTACTCGACCATCAACGACCTGATCGACGCCGACACCGGCAAGGTCGTGCTCGAGGCCGGCAAGAAGCTCACCGTGCGCGGTGCGCGTCAGATGCAGGAGAAGGGGCTGAAGGCGCTGCGCCTGTCCGATGAGGAGCTCGTCGGCAACTATCTCGCCGAGGACCTCGTCAACCCGAAGACCGGCGAGATCCACGCGGAAGCCGGTGAAGAGATCACCGACAAGTCGATGAAGGCCCTCAACGAGCAGGGCTACAAGGAACTGCCGCTGCTCGACATCGACCACGTCAATGTCGGCGCCTACATCCGCAACACGCTCTCGGCCGACAAGAACATGACGCGTGAGGACGCGCTGTTCGACATCTACCGCGTGATGCGTCCGGGCGAGCCGCCGACGCTGGATTCGGCGCAGGCGATGTTCCAGTCGCTGTTCTTCGACGCTGAGCGCTACGACCTGTCCGCGGTCGGCCGCGTCAAGATGAACATGCGCCTCGACCTCGATGCGCCCGATACCCAGCGTACGCTGCGCAAGGAAGACATCCTCTCCGTCATCAAGACGCTGGTGGATTTGCGCGACGGCAAGGGCGAGATCGACGACATCGACCATCTCGGCAACCGCCGTGTGCGCTCGGTCGGCGAGCTCATGGAGAACCAGTACCGCATCGGCCTCCTGCGCATGGAGCGCGCGATCAAGGAGCGCATGTCCTCGGTCGACATCGACACGGTCATGCCGCAGGACCTGATCAACGCGAAGCCGGCGGCTGCCGCCGTGCGCGAGTTCTTCGGTTCCTCGCAGCTCTCGCAGTTCATGGACCAGACCAACCCGCTGTCGGAGATCACCCACAAGCGCCGCCTCTCGGCGCTTGGACCGGGCGGTCTGACCCGCGAGCGCGCCGGCTTCGAGGTGCGCGACGTGCATCCGACGCATTACGGCCGCATCTGCCCGATCGAAACGCCGGAAGGTCCGAACATCGGCCTGATCAACTCGCTCGCGACCTTCGCGCGCGTGAACAAGTACGGCTTCGTCGAGACGCCGTACCGCAAGGTCAAGGACGGTCGCGTCACCGACGAGGTCGTGTACCTCTCGGCGATGGAAGAGGGCCGCTACACGGTCGCGCAGGCCAACGTGCCGCTCGACCCGAAGGGCCGCTTCACCGAGGATCTCGTGGTCTGCCGTCACGCCGGCGAAGTCTTGCCGGTGACGCCGGACAAGGTCGACTACATGGACGTGTCGCCGAAGCAGCTCGTTTCGGTCGCCGCGGCGCTGATCCCGTTCCTCGAGAACGACGACGCCAACCGCGCGCTGATGGGCTCGAACATGCAGCGCCAGGCGGTGCCGCTGGTTCGCGCCGAGGCGCCGTTCGTCGGCACCGGCATGGAAGGCGTGGTTGCGCGTGACTCGGGTGCCGCGATCGCGGCGCGCCGTTCGGGTGTGATCGACCAGATCGACGCGACCCGCGTCGTCATCCGCGCCACGGAAGATCTCGATCCGACCAAGTCGGGCGTCGATATCTACCGTCTGATGAAGTACCAGCGCTCCAACCAGTCGACCTGTATCAACCAGCGTCCGCTGGTGAAGGTCGGCGACATCGTCAAGAAGGGCGACATCATCGCCGACGGTCCGTCGACCGATCTCGGTGAGCTCGCGCTCGGCCGCAACGTGCTGGTCGCGTTCATGCCGTGGAACGGCTACAACTTCGAAGACTCGATCCTGCTCTCCGAGCGGATCGTGAAGGAAGACGTCTTCACCTCGATTCACATCGAGGAGTTCGAGGTGATGGCCCGCGACACCAAGCTCGGCCCTGAGGAAATCACCCGCGACATTCCGAACGTCTCGGAAGAAGCGCTGAAGAACCTCGACGAAGCCGGTATCGTCTACATCGGCGCGGAAGTGCGCGCCGGCGACATCCTGGTCGGCAAGATCACGCCGAAGGGCGAAAGCCCGATGACGCCGGAAGAAAAGCTTCTGCGCGCCATCTTCGGCGAAAAGGCCTCCGACGTTCGCGACACCTCGCTGCGCGTTCCTCCGGGCGTGCAGGGCACGATCGTGGAAGTGCGCGTGTTCAACCGTCACGGCGTCGACAAGGACGAGCGTGCGCTGGCGATCGAGCGGGAAGAGATCGAGCGTCTGGCCAAGGACCGCGACGACGAGCAGGCGATCCTGGACCGCAACGTCTACAACCGTCTTGCCGAGCTCCTCGAGGGACGGCAGGGCATTGCGGGCCCGAAGGGCTTCAAGAAGGACACCAAGATCACCCGTGCGGTGCTCGAGGAGTACCCGAAGTCGCAGTGGTGGCTGTTCGCTTCGCCGAACGACAAGCTGATGGCCGAGATCGAGGCCATGCGGAAGCAGTACGACGAGTCGAAGAAGGGGCTGGAACAGCGCTTCCTCGACAAGGTCGAGAAGCTTCAGCGCGGTGACGAATTGCCGCCCGGCGTGATGAAGATGGTCAAGGTCTTCGTCGCGGTGAAGCGCAAGATCCAGCCCGGCGACAAGATGGCCGGCCGTCACGGCAACAAGGGCGTGGTGTCGAAGATCGTGCCGATCGAGGACATGCCGTTCCTCGAAGACGGTACGCATGCCGACATCGTGCTCAATCCGCTCGGCGTGCCCTCGCGCATGAACGTCGGACAGATCCTCGAGACCCATCTCGGCTGGGCTTGCGCCGGCCTCGGCAAGCGTATCGGCCAGACGGTCGATGCCTATCTGTCGAAGCAGGACATCAAGCCGCTGAAGGAAACCTTGAAGAAGGTCTACGGCGAGGACGAGACGATCAAGTCGCTCAACGACAACGAGTTGATCGAGCTTGGTCACAATCTGAGCCGCGGCGTGCCGATCGCGACGCCGGTGTTCGACGGTGCCAAGGAAGCCGACATCGAGGAGATGCTGAAGCTTGCCGGTCTCGACGCTTCGGGTCAGTCGACCGTCTATGACGGCCGTACCGGCGATGCCTTCGATCGTAAGGTGACGGTGGGCTACATCTACATGCTCAAGCTGCACCATCTCGTGGACGACAAGATCCACGCGCGTTCGATTGGTCCGTACTCGCTCGTTACCCAGCAGCCGCTGGGCGGCAAGGCGCAGTTCGGCGGCCAGCGATTCGGCGAAATGGAAGTGTGGGCGCTCGAGGCTTACGGCGCGGCGTACACGCTCCAGGAGATGCTGACGGTGAAGTCGGACGACGTCGCCGGCCGTACCAAGGTGTACGAGGCGATCGTCCGCGGCGACGACACGTTCGAGGCCGGTATTCCGGAATCGTTCAACGTGCTGGTCAAGGAAATGCGCTCGCTCGGCCTCAACGTCGACCTGCACAACTCCAAGGTGGGACCGGCGCCGACGTCGGAAGCAGCCGAGTAATACGACCTTTCATGCCCGGCCTTCACGGCCGGGCATCGGCGCCCCTCCCGAGGCCTTGAGGGCAGGGCGCCCCGATTGAGTGATTTTCGAATTTGCGGCCGTAGGCGACCGGCACGCGAGGAGAAGACGATGAACCAAGAAATTATGAATCTCTTCAACCCGACGACTCCGGCTCAGGTCTTCGACCAGATCCGGATTTCGATCGCGTCTCCTGAGAAGATTCTGTCCTGGTCCTACGGCGAGATCAAGAAGCCGGAGACCATCAACTACCGTACGTTCAAGCCCGAGCGCGACGGCCTGTTCTGCGCCCGCATCTTCGGGCCGATCAAGGACTACGAGTGCTTGTGCGGCAAGTACAAGCGCATGAAGTACAAGGGCATCATCTGCGAGAAGTGCTCGGTCGAGGTCACGCTGTCGCGCGTCCGGCGCGAGCGCATGGGCCATATCGAGCTCGCAGCCCCCGTCGCCCACATCTGGTTCCTGAAGTCGCTGCCCTCGCGCATCGGCCTTCTGCTGGACATGACGCTGAAGGATCTCGAGCGGATCCTCTACTTCGAATATTACGTCGTGCTCGAGCCGGGTCTCACCGCGCTGAAGGACCGTCAGTTGCTGTCGGAAGACGAGTATCTGAAGGCGCAGGACGAGTACGGCCAGGATTCCTTCACCGCCATGATCGGCGCAGAAGCGATCCGCGAGCTGCTCAAGGGCATGGACCTCGAGAAGCTCGAAGCCACCTTGCGCCTCGAGATGCAGGAGACCGACTCCGACATCAAGCACAAGAAGCTCGCCAAGCGCCTGAAGATCGTTGAAGCGTTCCGCCACTCCGGCAACAAGCCGGAATGGATGATCATGACCGTGGTTCCGGTGATTCCGCCGGACCTGCGTCCGCTGGTGCCGCTGGACGGCGGCCGCTTCGCGACCTCGGACCTCAACGACCTCTACCGCCGCGTCATCAACCGCAACAACCGCTTGAAGCGGCTGATGGAGCTGCGCGCGCCGGACATCATCATCCGCAACGAGAAGCGCATGCTTCAGGAAGCGGTCGATGCGCTGTTCGACAACGGCCGCCGCGGCCGCGTCATCACGGGTGCCAACAAGCGTCCGCTGAAGTCGCTCGCCGACATGCTCAAGGGCAAGCAGGGTCGCTTCCGTCAGAACCTGCTCGGCAAGCGCGTCGACTATTCGGGCCGTTCGGTGATCGTGGTCGGTCCCGAGCTGCGCCTGCATCAGTGTGGCCTGCCGAAGAAGATGGCGCTCGAGCTGTTCAAGCCGTTCATCTACTCGCGGCTTGACGCCAAGGGCCTGTCCACCACCGTGAAGCAGGCGAAGAAGCTGGTCGAGAAGGAGCGGCCCGAGGTCTGGGACATCCTGGACGAGGTCATCCGCGAGCATCCGGTGCTGCTCAACCGCGCACCGACGCTGCATCGTCTCGGCATCCAGGCGTTCGAGCCCGTGCTGATCGAGGGCAAGGCGATCCAGCTGCATCCGCTGGTCTGCGCCGCGTTCAACGCCGACTTCGACGGCGACCAGATGGCCGTGCACGTTCCGCTGTCGCTCGAAGCGCAGCTGGAAGCGCGCGTCCTGATGATGTCGACCAACAACATCCTGCATCCGGCGAACGGCCAGCCGATCATCGTGCCGTCGCAGGACATCGTGCTCGGTCTCTACTACGTCTCGATCATGCGTGAAGGCCTGCCCGGCGAGGGCAAGATCTTCGGCGACATGGCCGAGCTCGAGCACGCGCTGCACGCGAAGGTCATCCACCTCCACACCAAGATCAAGTATCGGTGGCAGGGCATGGACGAGACCGGCAAGGTCTCGACGCGCTGGATCGAGACCACCGCGGGTCGCGTCATGCTCGGCAACCTGCTGCCGAAGAACCCGCGGATTTCGTACGAGATCATCAACAAGCTGATGACCAAGCGCGAAATCTCGGGCGTGATCGACCAGGTCTACCGTCACTGCGGCCAGAAGGAGACTGTGATCTTCTGCGACCGCATCATGGCGCTCGGCTTCTACAACGCGTTCAAGGCCGGCATCTCGTTCGGCAAGGACGACATGGTCGTGCCGCACTCCAAGTGGAAGATCGTCGACACCACCCGTACGCTGGCGAAGGATTTCGAGCAGCAGTACAACGACGGTCTGATCACCCATGGCGAGAAGTACAACAAGGTCGTCGACGCCTGGTCGAAGGCCACGGAAGAAATCGCCAAGGCGATGATGAAGGAGATCTCCTCGACCAAGAAGACGGCGAGCGGGGCGGATGCCGACATCAACTCGATCTACATGATGGCTCACTCCGGTGCCCGCGGTTCGCCGGCCCAGATGCGCCAGCTCGCCGGCATGCGCGGCCTGATGGCCAAGCCGTCGGGTGAGATCATCGAGACGCCGATCATCTCGAACTTCAAGGAAGGCCTCTCGGTGCTCGAGTACTTCAACTCGACCCACGGCGCCCGTAAGGGCCTCGCGGACACCGCGTTGAAGACCGCGAACTCGGGCTACCTGACCCGTCGTCTCGTCGACGTGGCGCAGGACTGCATCATCACGCAGAACGACTGCGGCACCAAGCTCGGCATCAAGATGCGCGCCATCGTCGATGCCGGCACCGTGGTCGCCTCGCTCGGCTCGCGCATCCTCGGACGTACGGCCTGCGAAGACGTGCGTGACAGCTCGGGCAAGGTGATCATCAAGCGCGGTACGCTGATGGAAGAGAGCCATCTGGATGCCATCCACCAGGGTGGCGTGCAGGAGGTGAAGATCCGCTCGGCACTGACCTGCGAGCTCGTCAACGGCATCTGCGGCATGTGCTACGGCCGCGACCTCGCCCGCGGCACGCCGGTCAACCACGGTGAAGCCGTCGGCGTCATCGCGGCGCAGTCGATCGGCGAGCCCGGCACCCAGCTGACCATGCGCACCTTCCACATCGGTGGTGCGGCGCAGCTTAACGAGCAGTCGTTCGTCGAATCCAACTTCGACGGCAAAATCGTGATCAGGAACAAGGCCATCGCCCGCAACAGCGAAGGTCACCTGGTCGCGATGGTCCGCAACATGGTGATCGCGATCGTCGATGCCGACGGCACCGAGCGTGCGACGCACCGTATCCAGTACGGTTCGCGCCTGCACGTCGACGAGGGCGACACCGTCAAGCGCGGCCAGCGCATCGTCGAGTGGGATCCCTACACCCGTCCGCTGCTCACCGAAGTCGAAGGTACCATCGGCTTCGAGGATCTGGTCGAGGGGCAGTCGATCTCGGAAACGCTCGACGAGGCCACCGGTATCGCCAAGCGCGTGGTCATCGACTGGCGCTCGACCCGCGGCGGCGCGGACCTCCGTCCGGCCATCGTGGTCAAGGGCAAGGACGGCAAGGTGCTCAAGCTCGCCCGTGGCGGCGATGCCCGCTACATGCTGTCGGTCGATGCCATTCTCTCGGTCGACGTCGGAGCCAAGGTCAATACGGGCGACATCCTCGCCCGTGTCTCGACCGAAAGCGCCAAGACGCGTGACATCACCGGCGGTCTGCCGCGGGTGGCGGAACTGTTCGAGGCACGGCGTCCGAAGGATGCGGCGATCATCGCCGAAATCTCGGGCACCATCCGGTTCGGACGCGACTACAAGAACAAGCGTCGCATCTCGATCGAGCCGATGGACAAGACCGACGAGGCACGCGAGTACCTGATCCCGAAGGGCAAGCACATCCACCTTCAGGACGGCGACGTCGTCGAAAAGGGCGACTTCATCGTCGAAGGCAACCCGGCGCCGCACGACATCCTGGCGGTCAAGGGCATCGAGGAGCTCGCGGCCTATCTGGTCAACGAGATCCAGGAGGTCTACCGGCTCCAGGGCGTGCTCATCAACGACAAGCACATCGAGGTGATTGTCCGTCAGATGCTCCAGAAGGTGGAAGTCACCGACCAGGGCGACACGGACATGATCTCCGGCGAGCAGGTCGACAAGATCGAGTTCGACGCGCTCAACGAGAAGGCGAAGGAAGAGGGCAAGAAGATCGCTACGGGAACGCCGGTTCTGCTGGGCATCACCAAGGCTAGCCTTCAGACCCGGTCCTTCTTCTCGGCGGCCTCGTTCCAGGAGACCACCCGCGTCCTCACGGAAGCGGCGGTCAACGGCAAGGTCGATCCGCTCGAAGGTCTCAAGGAGAACGTCATCGTCGGCCGGCTGATCCCGGCGGGCACCGGCGCCTCCATGGCCAAGATCCGCGAAGTCGCGATGAAGCGCGACAAGCTGATCCTGGACGAGCGCGAGAAGCAGGCGGCCGTCGTGTCGCCGGCGCCGGAAGCGGAGCTTCCTGCGCTGCCTCCTGCGGAATAATGCTTCATCCGTAGGAATACCGAGGACAATGAAAAGGCCGGCGCAAGCCGGCCTTTTTGCTGCTTTGTTTGCCTGTTGCGGTGCAGGATCAACCTTTGTTCATCTTTCCTTCAGGCGCAAAAGCGCTTCTGCTAAGGGAAGTTAGACCGGTGGTCCCGTGACGGGGGCAGGGCCGGAGACCACGGAACTCATATGCTTGATCTCGCAATCGTAGGCGGCGGCCCCGGCGGGCTGATGAGCGCCTGGTACTTGAAGCGTAAGCTCGGCGACCTCTGCCGCATCACCATCTACGAGGCCTCCGACCGGCTCGGCGGCAAGATCGTCACGCGCAAATTCGATTCCGCGCCGGCGATGTACGAGGCCGGCGTTGCCGAGATCTACGACTACTCGATGACGGGTCCCGATCCGCTGCGCGAGCTGATCCAGCATTTCGGACTTCAGACCATTCCGATGGACGCCGAGCAGGTGCAGTTCGGCGGCGAGCTCCTCAACGACGTCGCGGGCATGCGCCGCAAATACGGCGCCAAGACTGCGGCTGCGATCGAGGCGTTCCGGAACCGCTGCGCCGAGGCGATGACGCCGATCGAATATTACGAGGGCGTCGGCGCGCACGACAACGAGAATCCCTGGGCCTACAAGACCGCCGAGCAGGTGCTCGACGAGGAGGTCGAGGACGAAACCGCAAAGCGTTTCTTCAAGGTGATGGCGCGCTCCGACATCGCGACCGAAAGCCACAACACCAACGGGCTCAACGCGCTCAAGAACTACCTGATGGATGTCGACGGCTATATCGGCCTCTATTCCATCCAGAACGGCAACGAGCAGCTGATCGAGTGCCTGCAGTCAGAGGTCAACGCCGACGTCCAACTCAATCACCGCGTGCTCACCGTCGGCAAGGCGCCGACCGGCCGCTACCAGCTCAAGATGATGAACGGCAAGGGGCCGGAGACGCGCGACTTCGACCTCGTGCTGGTCTGCCTGCCGCATTCGTGGCTCGCGACGATGGGCTGGGAAGGCGAGCAGCTCCGCAAGTCGATGGTCAAGCACGTCTCGTATTTCGATCGTCCCGCGCACTATCTGCGCGTCTCGATCCTGTTCGACACGCCGTTCTGGGGCGAGAAGATTTCCGGCGCCTGGTTCATGTCGGAAGCCTTCGGCGGCTGCTGCGTCTACAACGAGGGCGCGCGTCATGACGTCGGCAAGCACGGCGTGCTGAACTGGCTGATTCCCGGCTCCGACGCGCTGGCCTTCGCCAATCTGTCGGATCAGGAGCTGATCGACGCCGCACTGAAATCGCTGCCCGCCTCGCTCGGCGATGCGCGTTCGCATTTCGTGGAAGGCAAGATCCACCGCTGGCTGTCGTCGGTGAACGCCATCCCCGGCGGTCTGCCCGTGCGCGACGTCATGACCAATCACCGGCCGGAGCCGAAGGAGCATCCCGGCATCGTGGTGGTCGGCGATTATCTGTTCGACTCCACGCTGAACGGTCTGCTCGACTCCTCGGACGCGGCGACCGACATCATCCTGACCGAGATGATGCGCCTGCGCCGCGAGCGCGGACAGGAGGAGGGCGAGCCGGTCTCGGACAAGATCGACCGCGACTATTTCGAGAACTATCGCGGCCTCGGTCCCTACAGCGAAGCTTGGCGCCACTTCACCGATCCCGATTATCTCACCAAGCTGATCGGCATCGTCTGGGGCAAGGCCAAGGGCGCCAAGCTGCTGGTCGCGGGCTCGGCCAGCGGCGAATTGGTCGGCGCGCTGCGCGATCGCGGCATCGATGCCTTCGGCATCGAGAACAACCGCGCCATCCACGCCAGGACGCCGAAGGCGCTGAAGAAGTACAACAAGCTCGGCTCGATCACCGACATGCCGTTCAAGGATGGCGCCTTCGACTTCGTGTTCGAGACCAGCCTCTGCCATGTTTCCCCGAAGCAGGTGGTCCGCGCGATCCGCGAACTGAACCGCGTGGTCAAGACCGGCCTCGTGTTCGGCTCGATCACCTCGGACATGGCTTCGGTGGTGATCGACCGCTACGACCTGCTGCGCGGCGTCAAGAAGCTCGGCACGTGGTGGGAATGGTCCGAGCTGTTCTTCGGCAACGGCTTCGACCTGTCGATGCACCGCAAGGACTGCACCGATGCGCTCTGGGAGGCGACGCTTGCCGCCAACAAGGGCCCGGGCCAGTGGTACGCCGACGCCGACAGCCTGCGTTATTCCTTCTTCGACAAGGTCGAGGATGAGGACGACGACTAGAGACAGGATCGGACCGGCCTAGCCAATTGCTTTGCCGAATTCGTCATGATCGCATAGAATCGGTGCGATAGCGGTTGCCGCTATTTCCTGCTTTCTCCGCGGTCATGCCGGCCGTCAGCATCGGTTGGTTTCATGGCGTCTAAGCCCCTCCCGCCCGACAAACAGAAACTCGCCACGGAAGAGGCGGCCGAGCTCGACGACAAGCTTGTCCCAGTCAAGCCGGACCTCGAAGACGACGAGGACGACGAAGACGAGGAGGATGACGAGCTGGAGCTCGACGACGACGATGAGGACGAGGAGCTCGTCGTCTTTACCGCGCGCGAGGCCGCAGGCGCGCTCGCGACCATCCTGGGTTTCGTCAAGCCGTTCCTGTCCAACTACAAGCGGATGCTGTCATTCGTGGCGTTCGGCGTCTGCGTCGAGACGCTGTTCAACGTCATCATGCCGCTCAGCCTGAAGTACCTGATCGACGACGCGCTCGGCGAGGAGGATTTCCAGGCGCTCTACAAGATCCTCGGCGTGCTCGCGGTCGCCGGCATCTTCACCTCGATCGTGGCGGTCTGGTACGAGCGCTGGGACGCCAGGCTGGCTGCCTGCATCATCTCCGATGTCCGCAAGCGCCTGTTCGAGCATGTCCAGGACCTGCCGGCGGCCTATTTCGGCCGCACCAAGCGCGGCGAGATCCTGTCGCGCTTTTCCGTCGACCTTTCGGCCTTCGAGGGCTCGGTCAAGACCTTTGCCAACAGTGCAGCGCTGCCGTTCCTGGAATTGATCGCCGGCATCATCCTGATGTTGTTCCTGAACTGGCAGCTCGCCGCGGTCGCGCTGCTGGTGTTCCCGATCACGCTGATTGGGCCGCGCATCCTCACCCCGAAGGCGGTGCAGGCCAATTACGAGCAGAAGCAGAACGAGAGCGCGCTGCTCGGCATGGTGCAGGAGAATGTGGCCGCGCAGGCCGTGATCAAGGCGTTCAGCCTGCAACGCAAGATGTTCGGCTTCTTCAGCTTCCGCAACGACGAGACCCGCCGCAAGATCGCTTCGGCTGCGTTCCTGTCGACCATGGTGGAGCGGACGGTCACTATTTCGGTGCTGCTGCTGCACCTCGTCGTGCTCGCGATCGGTGCCTATCTGGCGACCAAGGGCCAGATCACCATCGGCACCTTCGTCACCTTCGAGAGCGCGTTCTGGGAGGTCTCCTACAACATCGCTCACGTGATGCACTTCATCCCGGTGTCGATCTCCTCGGCCGCCGCGATCCGCCACATGCAGGAGCTGCTGGACGAGCCGACGCGCGGCGCCGATCGTCCCGGCGCGCCCGATCTGCCGCGCATCACCAACGACATCACCTTCGACCACGTGACGTTCCAGTACGAAGGCAGCCAGACGCCGGTGCTGGACAATCTCAGCCTCAAGCTCAACGCCGGCAAGCGCATCGCCATCGTCGGCCCCTCGGGCTCCGGCAAGAGCACGCTGCTCAATCTGATCCTGCGGCTGTACGTGCCCAACGAGGGGCGCGTCGCCATCGACGGCGTCGACGTGCGCAAGGTGACGCTGGATTCGCTGCGCCGGAGCATGGCGGTGGTGTTCCAGGAGAACATGCTGTTCAACATGTCGATTCGCGAGAACATCCGGCTCGGCAAGGAAGGCGCGACCGACGAGGAGGTGGAGGACGCCGCCAAGAAGGCCGAGATCCACCGCTACATCATGAGCCTGCCGCAGCGCTACGACACGCCGGTCGGCGAGCGCGGCGATACGCTGTCGGGCGGCCAGCGCCAGCGCATCGCGATCGCGCGCGCGGTCATCCGTAACCCTTCCGTGCTGCTGCTGGACGAAGCCACCTCGGCGCTCGACCAGACCACCGAGGCCGCGATCAACCGCACGCTGCTGAAGGTCGCGAAGGGGCGCACCATGATCTGGTCGACCCATCGCCTGACCTCCGTGGTCGAGATGGACGAGATCATCGTGATCTCAGGGGGCAGGGCGATCGAGCGCGGCTCGCATGCCGAGCTGCTCGCCAGGAACGGCACCTATCGCAAGCTGTGGAACGACCAGATCCATCAGCCGCATGGCGCCGTGGCTCAGGCCGATGACGACAGCGACGATGACGACGAGGATGAAGACGACCTCGACGAGGATGATGAGGACGAGGACGACGAGGAGGCGTGACCGAGCAAGTTCGGCTCCAGATGAATTGCTCCTCCGAGCGGCCGCAGCAAGCCTTGAACTGACCAAGCGATGAAGCGCGCCCAGCGCTGCGCGGTCCAGTAGGGACTCGTCGCGGTCGAGACGGAGCGGAACTCGAACGCCTTCGCCGCCGACCATTCGTCGCAGGCCCGCTTGACCGGATCGGCGTAGAAGGTGGCGATCTTGGCCCCGTCCATCCCGTCGGAGGCGAGCCACTCCGGGATATGGAGGTTGCAGAGCCGCTCGACGTCGGTGAAGACCTTGTCACAGCCGGTGCCGGCGGCGGGGCAGGAGGTCGAGAACGCATCGCCCACCAGCACGAGGCCGGGCTGGCCGCTTGCGTCGTTCACATAGAGGTCGACCGGACGGATCTTGATCTCGCCGGCGATGTCGAAGGCGCCGGTGATGCGCTTGAGCCGGGGCAGGGCGGCGTTCAGCGTCTCGGCTGGCGCGCGGCGCAGCTCGCGCAGCCATGGGTCGTCGACGCCGCGATAGACGAACAGATTGGCGCGCATCCGCGGACCGGTCGGAAACAGTGTGATGTAGGGGATTCGGTCGCTCGGCCGCTCCGAGAAATAGGTCAGCGCCGGGAAGTCGAACGAATTCCGCCCCGCCGGCACCACGTCGAACCCGATCGAGATCGAATGGCAGGCGCTGATGATTTTTCGCGCGATGCCGAGCTGGTGGCGCAGGCCGACGTTCAGACCGTTGGCGAGAACGACCAGCCGGGCCGAGATCGTCTCCTCATTGGAGAGCGTGATCTTTTGCCGCTCCGGGCTCGTCTCGAGCGAGACCGCCTTGGCACAGATGCGCTCGACGCCAGCAGGGATCTCGTCGCGGACGGCGTTGACGAGCGAATCGTAGAGGATGTTGAACTGCCGACTCGGCGCCTTGTCGAGCAAACGGCCGAATCGGGCGATCCAGTTTTCGCCGGCAAAGGTCGCGCGGCGCAGCACCGATTCTCCGATTCCGGTCTTCAGGAATCGCTCGACCTGGACGTGACCACTGAGTTTTTCGACTCGAAAGTCCGCCGGATAGCTCTCATGCGGGTCGATCAGCACCGTCGAAATGCCGGCGCGGCCGAGCATTGCGGCGGCGGTTGAGCCGGACAATCCCCCGCCGATAATGGCAATGTCGGTGTAGCGCATGGTGCAAATCTCTGCCGCAGGCGGCAGATTGACGCATCAACAGGAAAAAAAGCCTTAGCAAGGGTTATAAAAGTACATTTAGCCCGGGTATAAATTGTTTTTGGGCTGGCGGAACAGGCGTCCTGTCCCCATATCCGGCAGGCGCGGTGAGTGCGGGCAAACGGCGATTTCGTCAGGTGGCAGAAGCGTTTTCTGACTGTCGTTTCACCTTGACTTGGCCGACTCTCACTTATAGAAAGCGCCTCACTTAACGACAGGCGGTGAGCATCGCCAGCGTCGGAACGGGCCACCCGTTGATCCGCAGGGATTAGATCCCCAAGGATCGGATCCTCAGGGATCGCTAAGACGGGCACCAACCTCGACGAATGCCGCTCAAACGCTGTCGATCATAGCTAGGCAATGCCAGTGCGATTTTAGGTCTCTTGAGCTCGTTCTCTTGAGATCGAATTCGGATGCATGACCTCGGTGCGCGGGCCGCAGCTTTATGCTGATTGGCCTGAAACTGCGGTCCTCTGTGGCGTCGTAACGCTTTCCGCTCGGTGATGGAGCGGTTGGCGCAATTTCGCTTTGTGCGGATTGTTCCGTGCGAGGCGACCTCGTCGGGCGGGTGGCCCGAAAAGAATTGCGGATCCGGCAACGGGCCGCGCCAAGACAGCGGACCCGGAAGGGACCGCGGCAGAACAAAGGGTAAGGCCAGGATGCCGACGATCAACCAGCTGATCGCTCAACCGCGTGAAGTGCAGAAGTCGCGCAAGAAGGTGCCGGCGCTGCAGCAGTCGCCGCAGAAGCGTGGTGTTTGCACCCGCGTCTACACCACGACCCCGAAGAAGCCGAACTCGGCGCTTCGTAAGGTCGCCAAGGTGCGCCTGACGAACGGCTTCGAGGTGATCGGCTACATCCCCGGCGAAGGTCATAACCTCCAGGAGCACTCGGTGGTCATGATCCGCGGCGGCCGCGTCAAGGACTTGCCCGGCGTGCGCTACCACATCCTCCGCGGCGTTCTGGATACCCAGGGCGTCAAGAACCGTAAGCAGCGTCGTTCGAAGTACGGCGCGAAGCGTCCGAAGTAAGCGGGAACCAGCTCAATGTCTCGTCGCCACTCAGCGGAAAAGCGCGAAGTTCTTCCCGATCCGAAGTTCGGGAACATCATCGTCACGAAGTTCATGAACTCGGTGATGTACGCCGGCAAGAAGTCGGTCGCCGAAGGCATCGTCTACGGTGCGTTCGGCATCATCGAAGCCAAGACCAAGCAGAGCCCCCTCGGCGTGTTCGAGCAGGCACTCGAGAACGTCATGCCGACGATCGAAGTGCGCTCCCGCCGCGTCGGCGGCGCGACCTACCAGGTGCCGGTCGAAGTTCGTTCGGTGCGCCGTCAGGCGCTGGGCATTCGCTGGCTGATCTCGGCCGCGCGCGATCGCAACGAGAAGACGATGACCGAGCGGCTCTCGGCTGAGCTGCTCGACGCCTCGAACAACCGCGGCAACGCCGTCAAGAAGCGCGAAGACGTGCACCGGATGGCGGAAGCCAACCGCGCCTTCTCGCACTATCGCTGGTAACGGCGAAACACGGAATCTAAGGATCAGCCCATGCCTCGCGTTCATGCCATAGAGAACTACCGCAATTTCGGTATCATGGCGCATATCGATGCCGGCAAGACCACGACCACCGAGCGCATCCTCTATTATACCGGCAAGAGCCACAAGATCGGCGAAGTGCACGAAGGTGCCGCGACGATGGATTGGATGGAGCAGGAGCAGGAGCGTGGCATCACGATCACCTCGGCTGCCACCACCGCATTCTGGGCCGGCAAGCGCCTGAACATCATCGACACCCCCGGCCACGTCGACTTCACCATTGAAGTCGAGCGTTCGCTGCGCGTGCTCGACGGCGCCGTCTGCGTGCTCGACTCGAACCAGGGCGTCGAGCCCCAGACCGAGACCGTCTGGCGCCAGGGTGACAAGTACAAGGTTCCGCGCATCGTCTTCGCCAACAAGATGGACAAAACGGGTGCCGACTTCTTCAAGTGCCTGGCCGACATCGTTGACCGCCTCGGCGCCAAGCCGATCGCGATCCAGCTTCCGATCGGTGCCGAGAACAACTTCACGGGTCTCGTCGACCTCGTGAAGATGCAGGGCATCATCTGGAACGATGAATCGCTCGGCGCGAAGTTCGACTATGTCGACATCCCGGAAGATATGGTCGAGCAGGCCAAGGAATACCGCGAGAAGATGGTGGAAGCCGCCGTCGAGCTCGACGATGATGCATTGGCTGCCTTCCTCGACGGCAAGGAGCCGGACGAAGCGACGCTGAAGCGGTTGATCCGCAAAGCGGTGCTGACCGGCGCGTTCTATCCCGTGCTGTGCGGCTCGGCCTTCAAGAACAAGGGTGTGCAGCCGCTGCTCGACGCCGTCGTCGACTATCTGCCGTCGCCGATCGACGTGCCCGCGATCAAGGGCACCGACGACCGCGGCAACGAGGTCGTGCGCAAGGCGGACGACAAGGAGCCGCTCGCGCTGCTCGCGTTCAAGATCATGGACGACCCGTTCGTCGGCACCATCACCTTCTGCCGCATCTACTCCGGCGTCCTGCAGAGCGGCACCGGTGTCGTGAATTCGACGCGCGAGAAGAAGGAGCGCATCGGGCGCATGCTGCTGATGCATGCGAACAACCGCGAGGACATCAAGGAAGCCTATGCCGGCGACATCGTCGCGCTGGCCGGCCTGAAGGAAGCGCGCACCGGTGATACGCTGTGCGATCCCGACAAGCAGGTGATCCTGGAGAAGATGGAATTCCCCGAGCCGGTCATCGAGATCGCGATCGAGCCGAAGTCCAAGGCCGACCAGGAAAAGCTGGGCGTGGCACTGGCGAAGCTCGCCGCGGAGGATCCGTCCTTCCGCGTGTCGACCGACCAGGAGTCCGGCCAGACCATCCTCAAGGGCATGGGCGAACTCCATCTCGACATCAAGGTCGATATCCTCAGGCGTACCTACAAGGTCGACGCCAACATCGGCGCGCCGCAGGTTGCGTTCCGTGAGCGCGTCACCAAGAAGGCCGAGGTCAAGTACACCCACAAGAAGCAGACCGGCGGTACCGGTCAGTTCGCGGAAGTGTCGATCGTGGTCGAGCCGAACGAGCCCGGCAAGGGCTACGAGTTCGAGTCCAAGATCGTCGGCGGTGCGGTTCCGAAGGAATACATCCCGGGCGTCGAAAAGGGCCTCAACAGCGTGATGAGCTCTGGTGTCGTCGCGGGCTTCCCCGTGGTCGACGTCAAGGTTCAGCTCGTCGACGGCAAGTACCACGACGTCGACTCGTCGGCGCTCGCCTTCGAAATCGCATCGCGCGCGGCATTCCGCGAAGCGCTGCAGAAGGGCAAGTCCGTCCTGCTCGAGCCGATCATGAAGGTCGAAGTGGTGACCCCGGAAGACTACACCGGCTCGGTCATCGGCGACCTGAATTCCCGGCGCGGTCAGATCCAGGGTCAGGACATGCGCGGCAACGCCAACGTCATCAACGCGATGGTGCCGCTCATGAACATGTTCGGGTACGTGAACAACCTGCGCTCGATGAGCCAGGGGCGCGCGACCTTCACCATGCAGTTCGACCACTACGCAGAAGCGCCGGCCAATGTGTCGGCAGAAGTCCAGAAGAAGTTTGCCTGATTGTCGTCGGTCTCGAACTGACGATTGAACGGAGAGTCAAATGGCCAAAGCAAAGTTTGAACGTAACAAACCGCACTGCAACATCGGCACCATCGGTCACGTCGACCATGGCAAGACGTCGTTGACGGCTGCGATCACCAAGATCCTCGCCGAGACCGGCGGTGCGACGTTCACGGCGTACGACCAGATCGACAAGGCGCCGGAAGAGAAGGCGCGCGGCATCACGATCTCGACCGCCCACGTCGAGTACGAGACCAAGAACCGCCACTATGCCCACGTCGACTGCCCCGGCCACGCCGACTACGTGAAGAACATGATCACCGGCGCCGCCCAGATGGACGGTGCGATCCTGGTCGTGTCGGCCGCTGACGGCCCGATGCCGCAGACCCGCGAGCACATCCTGCTCGCCCGCCAGGTCGGCGTGCCCGCGCTCGTCGTGTTCCTCAACAAGTGCGACATGGTCGACGATCCGGAACTCCTCGAGCTCGTCGAGCTCGAAGTCCGCGAGCTACTCTCGAAGTACGACTTCCCGGGCGACAAGATCCCGATCATCAAGGGTTCGGCGCTCGCCGCTCTCGAAGATTCCGACAAGAAGCTCGGCCATGACGCCATCCTCGAGCTGATGAAGAATGTCGACGAGTACATCCCGCAGCCGGAGCGTCCGGTCGACCAGCCCTTCCTGATGCCGGTTGAAGACGTGTTCTCGATCTCGGGCCGCGGCACCGTCGTGACCGGCCGTGTCGAGCGCGGCATCGTCAAGGTCGGCGAGGAAATCGAGATCGTCGGTCTGCGCGCCACGCAGAAGACCACGGTCACGGGCGTCGAAATGTTCCGCAAGCTGCTCGATCAGGGCCAGGCTGGCGACAACATCGGTGCGCTGCTCCGCGGCACCAAGCGCGAGGACGTCGAGCGCGGCCAGGTGCTGTGCAAGCCGGGTTCGGTCAAGCCGCACACCAAGTTCAAGGCTGAGGCCTACATCCTCACCAAGGAAGAGGGCGGCCGCCACACCCCGTTCTTCACCAACTACCGTCCGCAGTTCTACTTCCGCACCACCGACGTGACCGGTGTCGTGCATCTGCCGGAAGGCACCGAGATGGTGATGCCGGGCGACAACATCGCGATGGAAGTGCACCTGATCGTGCCGATCGCGATGGAAGAGAAGCTCCGCTTCGCGATCCGCGAAGGTGGCCGCACCGTTGGCGCCGGCGTCGTCGCCTCGATCATCGAGTAATTACGAGAATAGGGATTGGCGCGTAGCGAGTGTGACATTCGCTATTCGCTATTCGCCACCCCCCACTAAAGAGAGACCACGGCAATGAACGGCCAAAACATTCGTATCCGTCTCAAGGCGTTCGACCATCGTATCCTCGATACGTCGACCCGCGAGATCGTGAACACGGCGAAGCGCACCGGCGCGCAGGTCCGCGGACCCATTCCGCTGCCCACCCGCATCGAGAAGTTCACCGTCAACCGTTCGCCGCACGTCGACAAGAAGAGCCGCGAGCAGTTCGAGATGCGCACTCACAAGCGCCTGCTCGACATCGTCGATCCGACCCCGCAGACCGTCGATGCTTTGATGAAGCTCGACCTGGCCGCCGGTGTCGACGTCGAGATCAAGCTCTAAGATTTTTGGATCACGTTCGCGACTAGCGGACAGAAAGAACAGGAAGCACGCCGATGCGCTCCGGAGTGATCGCACAAAAGGTCGGGATGACGCGGGTCTTTACAGAGGCCGGCGAACATATCCCCGTGACCGTGCTGAAGCTCGGCAATTGCCAAGTCGTAGCCCACCGCACTGAAGAGAAGAACGGCTACGTAGCGCTCCAGCTCGGGTCTGGCAGCCGCAAGACCGTGTATCTGCCCAAGGCAGAGCGCGGCCAGTTCGCGGTCGCCAAGGTCGAGCCGAAGCGGCAGGTCGAGGAATTCCGCGTCTCCGCGGATGCGATGATCCCGGTTGGCGCCGAGATTCTCGCCGATCATTTCGTCGTCGGCCAGTTCGTCGACGTCACCGGCACCTCGGTCGGTAAGGGCTTTGCCGGCGGCATGAAGCGCTGGAACTTCGGCGGTCTGCGCGCCACCCACGGCGTGTCGGTCTCGCATCGCTCGATCGGTTCGACCGGTGGCCGTCAGGACCCCGGCAAGACCTGGAAGAACAAGAAGATGCCCGGCCACATGGGTGTCGACCGCATCACCACGCTCAACCTTCGAGTCGTTCAGCTCGATGTCGAGCGCGGCCTGATCCTCGTCGAAGGCGCCGTTCCCGGCTCCAAGGGCGGCTGGATCCGCGTGCGCGACGCTGTCAAGAAGCCGCTGCCGAAGGAAGCTCCGAAGCCCGGCAAGTTCAAGGTTGCTGGCGAAGCGGACGCCGCTCCGGCTGCGCAGGAGGCGTGAGATGGAATTGAAGGTCACGACCCTCGAAGGTAAGGAAGCCGGCTCGGTCCAGCTTTCCGATGCCATTTTCGGCCTCGAGCCGCGCCAGGACATCATTGCACGTTGCGTGCAGTGGCAGCTCAACAAGCGTCAGGCCGGCACTCACAAGGCCAAGGGCCGCGCCGAGATCTGGCGCACCGGCAAGAAGATGTACAAGCAGAAGGGCACCGGCGGTGCTCGTCACGGCTCGGCCCGCGTGCCGCAGTTCCGCGGCGGTGGCCGTGCCTTCGGTCCGGTGGTGCGTTCGCACGCCACCGACCTGCCGAAGAAGGTCCGCGCGCTTGCCCTCAAGCATGCGCTGTCGGCCAAGGCCAAGGACGGCGACCTGCTGGTGATCGACAAGGCCGCGCTGGAAGCCGCCAAGACCAAGGCGCTGCTCGGCCATTTCTCGGGCCTCGGTTTGACCAACGCGCTGATCATCGACGGCGCCGAGCTCAACAACGGCTTTGCCGCTGCGGCCCGCAACATCCCGAACATGGACGTGCTGCCGATCCAGGGCATCAACGTCTATGACATCCTGCGCCGTCAGAAGCTCGTTCTGACCAAGGCCGCCATCGATGCGCTGGAGGCGCGCTTCAAATGACGAAGAACATCGAGCCTCGCCACTACGACGTGATCTTGTCGCCGGTCGTGACCGAAAAGGCGACGATCGCCTCGGAGCACAACAAGGTCCTGTTCAAGGTGGCCGCGAAGGCGAGCAAGCCGCAGATCAAGGAAGCGATCGAGAAGCTGTTCGACGTCAAGGTCAAGAGCGTCAACACGCTGGTCCGCAAGGGCAAGACCAAGATCTTCCGCGGCAATCTCGGCTCGCAGTCGAACAGCAAGCGCGCGATCGTGACCCTCGAAGAGGGCCACCGGATCGACGTGACCACCGGTCTGTAAGGTCGTACGACGATGGCACTGAAAAAATTCAATCCCACGACGCCGGGCCAGCGCCAGCTGGTCATGGTCGATCGTTCGGCCCTCTACAAGGGCAAGCCGGTCAAGGCGCTCACCGAAGGCAAGCACTCCTCGGGCGGTCGCAACAACACCGGTCGCATCACCGTGCGCTTCCGCGGCGGCGGTCACAAGCAGACGCTGCGCATCGTCGACTTCAAGCGCGACAAGGTCGATGCGCCCGCGACGGTCGAACGGCTGGAATACGATCCGAACCGCACCGCGTTCATCGCACTGGTCAAGTACGAAGACGGCACCCAGGCCTATATCCTGGCGCCGCAGCGCCTTGCCGTCGGTGATTCCGTGGTTGCCGGCAACTATGTCGACGTGAAGCCGGGCAACGTCATGCCGCTCGGCAACATGCCGGTCGGCACGATCATCCACAACATCGAGGTCAAGATCGGGAAGGGCGGCCAGCTCGCTCGTTCCGCCGGCACCTACGCCCAGCTCGTCGGCCGCGACCACGACTACGTGATCATCCGCCTGAACTCGGGCGAGCAGCGCCTGGTGCACGGCCGTTGCCGCGGCACGATCGGCGCGGTGTCGAACCCGGATCACATGAACACCTCGATCGGCAAGGCCGGCCGCAACCGTTGGCTGGGCCGCAAGCCGCATAACCGCGGTGTCTCGATGAACCCGATCGACCATCCGCACGGCGGTGGTGAAGGTCGGACCTCGGGCGGTCGCCACCCGGTCACCCCGTGGGGCAAGCCGACCAAGGGCAAGAAGACCCGCAGCAACAAGTCGACCAACAAATTCATTCTCCTAAGCCGCCACAAGCGGAAGAAGTAAGGAACGCCGGACATGGTTCGTTCAGTCTGGAAAGGCCCGTTCGTCGAGGGTTCTCTGCTCAAGAAGGCAGATGCCGCCCGCGCGTCCGGCCGTCACGACGTCATCAAGATCTGGAGCCGTCGCTCGACGATCCTGCCGCAGTTCGTCGGCCTGACCTTCGGCGTCTACAATGGTCAGAAGCACGTGCCGGTGGCGGTCAACGAGGAAATGGTCGGTCACAAGTTCGGCGAGTTCTCGCCGACCCGGACCTTCCATGGCCACTCCGGTGACAAGAAAGCCAAGAAGGCTTGAGGATTAAACGATGAGCAAACCTAAGCGCGAACGGAGCCTCGCCGAGAACGAGGCCAAGGCGGTCGCCCGGATGCTGCGGGTGAGCCCGCAGAAGCTCAACCTGGTCGCCCAGCTCATTCGCGGCCGGAAGGCGGCTGCTGCGCTCGCCGATCTGCAGTTCTCGCGCAAGCGGATCGCGGTCGACGTGAAGAAGTGCCTGGAATCGGCTATCGCCAATGCCGAGAACAACCACGACCTCGACGTCGACGATCTCGTCGTGGCGCAGGCCTTCGTCGGCAACGGTCTCGTGATGAAGCGCTTTGCCGCCCGCGGCCGTGGCCGCTCGGGCCGTGTCTACAAACCATTTTCGCAGCTGACGATCATTGTTCGTCAGGTCGAAGCCGAAGCAGCAGCGGCTTAAGGGTCGCAGGAGAAAACGATGGGTCAAAAGATCAATCCAATCGGTCTGCGTCTCGGCATCAACCGGACCTGGGATTCCCGCTGGTTCGCCGGCAAGCAGGAATACGGCAAGCTGCTGCACGAGGACGTCAAGATCCGCGAGATTCTGCACAAGGAGCTCAAGCAGGCGGCCGTCGCCCGCATCGTGATCGAGCGTCCGCACAAGAAGTGCCGCGTCACCATCCACTCGGCTCGACCGGGCGTGGTGATCGGCAAGAAGGGCGCCGACATCGACAAGCTGCGCAAGAAGGTCGCGGACATCACCTCGTCCGACGTCGTCATCAACATCGTCGAGATCCGCAAGCCGGAGCTCGATGCGACGCTGGTGGCCGAGTCGATCGCGCAGCAGCTCGAGCGCCGCGTGGCGTTCCGCCGTGCCATGAAGCGCGCCGTGCAGTCGGCGATGCGTCTCGGCGCGGAAGGCATCCGCATCAACTGCTCGGGTCGCCTGGGCGGCGCGGAAATCGCGCGCATGGAGTGGTACCGCGAAGGTCGCGTGCCGCTGCACACGCTGCGCGCCGACATCGACTACGGCGTTGCGACCGCGTTCACGACCTTCGGCACCTGCGGTGTCAAGGTCTGGATCTTCAAGGGCGAGATCCTCGAGCACGATCCGATGGCCCAGGACAAGAGAATGGCCGAAGGCGAGACCAGCGGCGGTGGTGATCGCGGTGGCCGTGGGCGCCGTGACAACGCTGCGGCCTGAGGCCAGCACAGAGAATTTGAGGGCTTGAAGCCATGATGCAACCTAAGAAAACGAAGTTCCGGAAGGCGCATAAGGGCCGTATCCACGGCGTTGCGTCTTCGGGTGCGACGTTGGCCTTCGGCCAGTTCGGCCTGAAGGCGACCGAGCCTGAGCGCGTCACCGCGCGCCAGATCGAGGCCGCTCGCCGCGCGCTGACGCGCCACATGAAGCGCGCCGGCCGCGTCTGGATCCGCGTGTTCCCCGATGTTCCGGTGTCGAAGAAGCCGGCCGAAGTCCGCATGGGTTCCGGCAAGGGTGCGCCGGAACTGTGGGTTGCGCGCGTCAAGCCGGGCCGGGTGCTTTTCGAGATCGACGGCGTCACGGTGCAGACCGCGAAGGAAGCACTGACGCTGGCGGCCGCCAAGCTGCCAATCAAGACGCGCTTCGTCGAGCGCATTGCGGAGTAATGGCCATGGCCCAGATGAAGATCGAAGACATCCGCGCGTTGAGCCCTGATCAGCAGGATGACGCCATCCTGAACCTGAAGAAGGAGCGCTTCAACCTGCGCTTCCAGCGCGCCACCGGGCAGCTCGAGAACACTTCGCGCTTGCGCGAGGCTCGCCGTGACATCGCCCGCATCAAGACCGTCGCCGCGCAGAAGCGCGCGAAAGAGAAGTAAGGGGCTTACGAATATGCCGAAACGTACTTTGCAAGGCGTGGTCGTCAGCGACAAGACTGCCAAGACCGTCGTGGTGCGCGTCGATCGCCGCTTCACGCACCCGATCTACAAGAAGACGATCCGCCGTTCGAAGAACTACCACGCGCACGACGAGGACAACCAGTTCAAGCCGGGCGACATGGTGTGGATCGAGGAATCGAAGCCGATTTCGAAGTTGAAGCGCTGGATCGTGATCCGGGGCGAACACAAGAAAAGCGCCTGATCTGTTGGCTTTAGCCGACTGACTTCAGGAAAATGTTGAGCGCCGGCTGGGCTGGCGCAAGAGAGAAGAGGACGAGGTGCATCAATGATTCAGATGCAGACCAACCTCGACGTGGCCGACAATTCTGGCGCACGCCGTGTCATGTGTATCAAGGTGCTCGGAGGCTCCAAGCGCCGCTACGCCACGATCGGCGACATCATCGTCGTCTCGATCAAGGAAGCGATTCCGCGTGGCAAGGTGAAGAAGGGCGACGTGATGAAGGCCGTCGTGGTGCGCGTCCGCAAGGACATCCGCCGCGCCGACGGTTCGGTCATCCGCTTCGACCGCAACGCCGCCGTTCTGATCAACAACCAGTCCGAGCCGGTCGGCACCCGTATCTTCGGGCCCGTGCCGCGCGAGCTGCGCGCGAAGAACCACATGAAGATCATCTCGCTCGCGCCGGAGGTGCTGTGATGGCTGCGAAGATCCGCAAGGGCGACAAGGTCGTCGTGCTGACCGGTCGCGACAAGGGTCGCACCGGCGAAGTATTCGAGGTTCGCCCGGACGCCGGCACGGCGCTGGTGCGCGGTATCAACATGGTCAAGCGTCATCAGAAGCAGACGCAGGCCCAGGAGGGCGGCATCATCTCGAAGGAGTCGCCGATCCAACTGTCCAACATCGCGTTCGTCGGCAAGGATGGAAAGCCGACCCGCGTCGGATTCAAGATTCTGGCGGACGGCAAGAAGGTCCGCATCGCCAAGAGCTCGGGAGCTGAGATCGATGGCTGAGGTCGCTTACACGCCGCGCCTGCGCGCGGAATATGACGCGAAGATCCGGACGGAAATGACCGAGAAGTTCGGTTATGAGAACGTCATGCAGGTTCCGCGTCTGGACAAGGTCGTGCTGAACATGGGCGTTGGCGACTCCGTCAACGACCGTAAGAAGGCCGAGAACGCCGCCGCTGAATTGACGCTGATCGCCGGCCAGAAGGCGATCGTGACCTATTCGCGTATCGCGATCGCGACCTTCAAGCTGCGTGAGAACCAGCCGATCGGCTGCAAGGTCACGCTGCGCAAGGCCCGCATGTACGAGTTCATCGATCGCCTGGTGACGGTCGCGCTGCCGCGCGTCCGCGACTTCCGCGGCCTGAACCCGAAGAGCTTCGACGGCCGCGGCAACTACTCGCTCGGCCTCAAGGAACACATCATTTTCCCCGAGATCGACTTCGACAAGGTCACGGAAGCCCGCGGTATGGACATCACCGTCTGCACCACGGCCAAGACCGACGACGAGGCGAGGGCCTTGTTGACCGCTTTCAATTTCCCGTTCCGGCAGTGAGACGCTGACCTAAAGCCTCTCAAACGCGGATACCCAGGAGCCAAGCATGGCAAAGAAGAGTTCAGTCGAGAAGAACAACCGGCGCAAGCGGATGGCGAAGAACGCCGCCCCGAAGCGCGAGCGATTGAAGGCGATCATCGCCGACAAGACGCTGCCGATGGAGGAGCGGTTCGCCGCCACCCTGAAGCTTGCGGAAATGCCGCGCAACTCGTCGGCGACCCGCATCCGTCTGCGTTGCGAGCTGTCGGGCCGTTCGCGCTCGAACTACCGCAAGACCAAACTGTCTCGCATCGCGATGCGCGACCTTGGCTCCAAGGGCATGGTCCCGGGCCTCGTGAAGTCCAGCTGGTAAGGAGGGTCGTTTAGATGTCTACGCACGATCCAATCAGCGATCTGATCACCCGTATCCGCAACGCGCAGATGCGCTCCAAGAGCAAGGTCTCGACGCCTGGTTCGAAGATGCGCGAGAATGTGCTCGAAGTGCTCAAGACCGAGGGCTACATCCGCGGTTACGCCACGCTCGAGCACTCCTCGGGCCGCAGTGAGATCGAGATCGAGCTGAAGTATTTCGACGGCGAGCCCGTCATCCGCGAGATCGAACGAGTCTCCAAGCCCGGGCGTCGTGTTTACGCCTCGGTGAAGGCTCTGCCGCGGGTCAACAACGGGCTCGGCATTTCGGTGTTGTCGACGCCGAAGGGGATCATGGCCGACCACAGCGCGCGCGAAGCGAATGTGGGCGGCGAAGTTCTCTTCACGGTGTTCTGAGAAGGATTGTTGATCCATGTCACGTGTTGGCAAAAGGCCTGTGGCGGTTCCGTCGGGTGTGACCGCGACCGTCGACGGGCAGACCGTCAAGATGAAGGGGCCCAAGGGCCAGCTTCAGTTCGTCGTCCATAACGACGTCGAGGTGAAGCTCGAGAATGGCCAGGTCAAGGTGAACCCGCGGGTCGAGACCAACCGCGCGCGGGCGCTGTACGGTACCGCTCGCGCCCAGGTCGCGAATCTGGTCGAAGGCGTCACCAAGGGCTTCGAGAAGAAGCTCGAAATCACCGGCGTCGGTTACCGCGCCGCGATGCAGGGCAAGAACCTGCAGCTCGCGCTCGGTTACAGCCACGACGTGGTCTACGCGATCCCGGAAGGGATCACGATCACGGTGCCGAAGCCGACTGAGATCACGGTGACCGGCAGCGACATCCAGCGTGTCGGCCAGGTCGCCGCCGAGATTCGCTCCTATCGTCCGCCGGAGCCCTACAAGGGCAAGGGCGTGAAGTATGTTGGCGAATTCATCTTCCGCAAGGAAGGCAAGAAGAAGTAACGGAGCCGGTCATGTCCAAAGCCAAGGTTACCAATGCCCGGCGCAAGCGGAGTGTGCGGCTGAAGCTGCGCCGCTCCGGTGGCGGTCGTCCGCGTCTGTCGGTGTTTCGCTCGTCCAAGCACATCTACGCCCAGGTCATCGACGACCTGAAGGGCGAGACGCTGGCCTCTGCCTCGTCGCTCGAGAAGTCGATGCGCGACGGCGGCAAGACCGGCGCCGACATCGATGCGGCGAAGGCGGTCGGCAAGCTGCTGGCCGAGCGCGCCGCCGAGAAGGGCGTCAAGGAAGTCGTGTTCGATCGCGGCAGCTACCTCTACCACGGGCGCGTCAAGGCACTGGCCGACGCTGCGCGTGAGAGCGGGCTGAGCTTCTAACAGAATTTGAGGATTGAGGCGCAAGCCTCTGAAGGATTGGAAAAATGGCAGAACGCGAACAACGTGGTGGACGCGATCAACGCGGCGGCGGCGGACGTGAACGCCGGGAGGAGCGCGACAGCGAGTTCGTCGACAAGCTCGTCCACATCAATCGCGTGGCAAAGGTCGTCAAGGGCGGCAAGCGCTTCGGTTTCGCAGCGCTGGTCGTGATCGGCGACCAGAAGGGCCGCGCCGGCTTCGGTCACGGCAAGGCGCGCGAAGTGCCTGAGGCGATCCGCAAGGCGACTGAATCCGCCAAGCGCAACCTGACCCGCGTGTCGCTGCGCGAGGGCCGTACGCTGCATCACGACATCGCCGGCCGTCATGGCGCGGGCCGTGTCTACCTGCGTGCTGCTCCGGCCGGTACCGGCATCATCGCCGGCGGCCCGATGCGCGCCGTGTTCGAGACGCTCGGCGTCCAGGACGTGGTCGCGAAGTCGATCGGCTCGTCGAACCCCTACAACATGGTTCGCGCAACCTTCGACGCGCTGAAGCATCAGGATTCGCCGCGTTCGGTCGCAGCCCGCCGCAATATCAAGGTGTCCACCCTCCAGTCCCGCCGTATCGGCGGTGACGCCGAGGCGGCTGCCGACTAACGGAAGCTTTTCGGAGTAGACTCCCATGGCCAAGGCAGCAAAGACGATCAAGCTCGAGCAGACCGGCAGCGCGATCCGCCGCCATCACTCGCAGCGTTCGACGCTGATCGGACTCAAGCTCAACAAGATCGGCCGCACCAGCGAACTGCCGGACACCCCGGCGGTTCGTGGCATGATCGAGAAGGTTCACCATCTCGTTCGCATCGTCGACGAGAAGTAAGCAAAGGCGCAGGATCCCGAAAAGCGGGCACCCGTTTTCGGTGAAGATCATGCGCAAGAAACAAGGAGCAGGGCGATGAAGCTCAGCGATATCGCCGACAACGCCGGCTCGCGCAAGAAGCGTATGCGCGTCGGCCGTGGCATTGGTTCGGGCAAAGGCAAGCAGTCCGGCCGCGGTGGCAAGGGCCAGACCGCGCGTTCGGGCGTGCGCATCAAGGGTTTCGAAGGCGGCCAGATGCCGATGCATCGCCGTCTGCCCAAGCGCGGCTTCAACAACATCTTCCGCGTCGAGTTCGCCGAGATCAATCTCGACCGGCTCCAGGAAGCGGTCGATGCCAAGAAGATCGATGCCGGCAGCGTCGTGAACGTCGAGGCCCTGGTGAAGGGCGGCGTGCTGCGCCGCGCCAAGGCCGGCGTGCGGCTGCTCGGCCGCGGCGAGCTCAAGTCCAAGCTCAACATCGAAGTGCACGGCGCCACAAAGACCGCGATCGCCGCGGTCGAGAAGGCCGGCGGTTCGGTGAAGATCCTCGCCCCTGCCAAGGAAGAAGGCGAGGCGGCGTAACAACTGCGTCATTGGCCCGCGGCTCGCGGGCCTTTACGCGTGTGGGACGTGGACTTATCGAAGCCGAGCCCCAGATAATGTCCGGCGTCCGCTAGAGTAGCCCGGCCGCGGGCATGACGGCGCAATAGGCGGCGGGAGAAAGTCCAAGATGGCCTCTGCAGCGGAACAACTGGCAGCCAATCTCAATTTCGGTGCGTTTGCCAAGGCTGACGAACTGAAGAAGCGCATCTGGTTCACCCTGGGTGCGCTGCTCGTTTATCGGCTCGGGACCTACATCCCGCTTCCCGGCATCGATCCCAACATCTGGGAACAGGTGTTCCGCTCCCAGGCGGGCGGCATCCTCGGCATGTTCAACATGTTCGCCGGCGGCGGTATCCACCGCATGGCGATCTTCGCGCTGAACATCATGCCGTATATCTCGGCCTCGATCATCATCCAGCTCCTCACCACCGTCTCGCCGCAGCTCGAGGCGCTGAAGAAGGAAGGTGAGTCCGGCCGCAAGCTGTTGAACCAGTACACCCGCTATCTCACCGTGATCCTGGCCGCGTTCCAGTCCTACGGCATCGCGGTGGGCCTCGAGGGCGCCGGCAACGTCGTCAGCGACCCCGGCATGTTCTTCCGCCTGTCCACGGCGATCACGCTGACCGGCGGCACCATGTTCCTGATGTGGCTGGGTGAGCAGATCACCTCGCGCGGCATCGGCAACGGCATCTCGCTGATCATTCTCGCCGGCATCGTCGCCGAGCTGCCCGCGGCGCTCGCCAACATGCTCGAGCTCGGCCGTCAGGGCGCGATGTCGACCGGCCTGATCCTGGTCGTCATCATCATGGCGGTCGCCGTGATCGCGTTCATCGTGTTCATGGAGCGCGCGCAGCGCCGGCTGCTGATCCAGTATCCGAAGCGCCAGGTCGGCAACAAGATGTTCGAGGGCCAGTCCTCGCATCTGCCGCTCAAGCTCAACACCTCGGGCGTGATCCCGCCGATCTTCGCGTCCTCGCTGCTGCTGCTGCCGACCACGGTTGCCAACTTCAACGCCGGCAGCGGGCCGGAATGGTTCCAGTGGATCACGACCCAGCTCGGCCACGGCCGTCCGCTGTTCCTGATCATGTATCTCGCGCTGATCGTGTTCTTCGCGTTCTTCTACACCGCGATCGTGTTCAACCCGACCGAGACCGCGGACAATCTGAAGAAGCATGGCGGCTTCATTCCGGGCATCCGGCCGGGCGAACGCACCGCGGAGTATATCGACTACGTGCTGTCGCGCATCACCGTGCTCGGCGCGATTTATCTGGCGATCGTCTGCTTGATCCCGGAAATCCTGATCTCCTACGCCTCGGTGCCGTTCTACTTCGGCGGCACCTCGCTGCTGATCGTCGTCAGCGTCACCATGGACACGGTGGCGCAGGTGCAGGGCTATCTGCTGGCGCATCAGTATGAGGGCCTGATCCGGAAGTCGAAGCTGCGCGGCCGCCGCCGCTAAGCGCGGCGTTCCCCAAGGGCGGCGCGACAGCGCCGCCGATTCGCCGCGCAAGCAACGCGCGGCGCCCGCCGAGGCGACCAGTCAGCCATTCCAAGACATCGGCAGAGCTGCTCTCCCTGCGACGCAATCACTGATTTCAAAGGCCTTCTTGGCGTCCTGGCATTTGCTCCCCTATGATATGGGTAGCGGTGCGGCGCCGATTATGATTTGCACTGTCATTGGACTTCAAACACAGGTGCGCGACGTATCGCTCACCAATCCGGGGGGCGTACGCCGATGAGAATTATACTTCTGGGACCGCCGGGGTCGGGCAAGGGGACCCAGGCGCAACTGCTGGTGCAGCGCTATGGCATCGTCCAGCTCTCGACCGGAGAGATGCTGCGTGCGGCCGTTGCGGCGGGAACGCCGGTCGGGCTGAAGGCCAAGGAGATCATGGCCAGCGGCGGCCTCGTGCCCGACGAGATCGTGGTGGGAATCATCTCCGACCGCATCGACCAGCCGGACGCCAAGAACGGTTTCATTCTCGACGGCTTCCCGCGCACCGTGCCGCAGGCCGAGGCGCTGGATGAGCTGCTCAAGCACAAGCATCTCAAGCTCGACGCCGTGGTCGAGCTCCGCGTCAACGAGAGCGCACTCCTAAGCCGCGTCGAGACTCGCGTTGCCCAGATGCGGGAGCGCGGGGAGGAGGTCCGGGTCGACGACACCCCGGAGGTCCTGACCAAGCGACTCGCCAGCTACCGCAGCCAGACGGAACCGCTGATTCACTACTATTCCGAGCGGCGGAAGCTCTCGACCATCGACGGCATGATGGCCATCGACGAGGTCACCCGCGCGATTCATCGTCAGCTCCTGGCCCTCGGGGCGGTCGAATCCAAGACTCATGGCAAGGCCCATGCGCGCAGCGCGGCCAAGTCGGCGCCCGCCAAGAAAGGTGCCAAGAAGGCCAAGGCAGCCAAAAAGCCGGCGAAAACCGGCAAAAAGGCTGCCAAATCCGCTAAAAAGGCCGCCAAGAAGGCGGCCAAGAAAACGACCAAGAAAACGGTCAAAAAGGCAGCCAAAACGACCGCCAAGAAGGCTGTCAAAAAAGGTGCCAAAAAGGCCGCAAAAAAGGTCACGAAAAAGCGAGCTAAGCGCTAGCAGCGGTTGACGAAAGCCCCCTGAATCCCCTAATAAGCCCCGCATCCAAGTCGGATAGTTTCAAACGATGCCGGGCCCCAGGAAGACCAGGGGTGGGCGTCGTGTTCGCGTTTGTGAACACCTGCCCGAGAAACCAAGCACTTAAAGCCTGATTCCTGACGAGGGATCGGCAACAGGAGAGAAGGCCGTGGCCCGTATTGCCGGCGTGAACATTCCGACCAACAAGCGCGTGCTGATCGCGCTCCAGTACATCCATGGCATCGGCCAGAAGATCGCTGGTGAGATCCTGGAGAAGGTGAAGATCCCCGAGGATCGTCGCGTCAACCAGCTCAGCGATGCCGAAGTGCTCCAGATCCGCGAAGTGATCGACCGCGACTATCTCGTCGAGGGCGACCTGCGTCGTGAGGTCGGCATCAACATCAAGCGTCTGATGGACCTCGGCTGCTATCGCGGCCTGCGTCATCGTCGTGGCCTGCCGGTGCGCGGTCAGCGTACCCACACCAATGCGCGTACGCGCAAGGGTCCGGCCAAGGCCATCGCCGGCAAGAAGAAGTAAGTTTTCGAATCCAATCGCGGCGTGTGGCGAAAGGGGAGACCCGTTCGCCACGCGCCTTTCGTTCCACAGGTGTAGCCGCTGGCATTACGGCGGCGTTTGAGATCTTCAGGAAAGGTACTCTATGGGCAAGGAAGCCACCCGCGTTCGTCGTCGTGAGCGCAAGAACATCGCCTCCGGCGTCGCGCACGTGAACTCGTCGTTCAACAACACGACCATCACCATCACCGACGCGCAGGGCAACACGATTGCCTGGTCTTCCGCCGGCACGATGGGCTTCAAGGGTTCGCGCAAGTCGACCCCGTATGCCGCGCAGGTTGCCGCCGAGGACGTGTCGAAGAAGGCGCAGGAGCACGGCATGCGCACGCTGGAAGTCGAAGTCGCTGGTCCCGGTTCGGGCCGCGAGTCGGCGCTCCGTGCGCTTCAGGCCGCGGGCTTCACCGTCACCTCGATCCGCGACGTGACCACGATCCCGCACAACGGTTGCCGTCCCCGCAAGCGTCGGCGCGTTTGATACCAAGTTGCGGGCGCATTGGTCGCCCGCAATGACTTTTTGCAAAGCCGCGCGAATGATCCGCGGCCTTTCTCCAACGCCAGTGTCTGCACTAGCAGTTTGACTGGCCTGTATGGGTGAAACAGTGACGATCCAGAAAAATTGGCAAGAACTGATTCGGCCGAACAAGCTCCAGATCCAGCCCGGCAGCGATTCGACCCGTTTCGCGACCATCGTCGCCGAGCCGCTCGAGCGCGGCTTCGGCCAGACGCTCGGCAACGCGCTGCGCCGTATCCTGCTCTCCTCGCTCCAGGGCGCGGCGGTGCAGTCGGTGCACATCGACGGCGTGCTGCACGAGTTCTCCTCGATCGCGGGCGTCCGTGAAGACGTCACCGACATCGTGCTCAACATCAAGGACATCTCGATCAAGATGCAGGGCGAAGGCCCCAAGCGCATGGTCGTGAAGAAGCAGGGCCCGGGCGTCGTCACCGCCGGCGACATCCAGACCGTGGGCGACGTGGTCGTGCTCAACCCGGACCTCCAGATCTGCACGCTCGACGAGGGCGCCGAGATCCGCATGGAGTTCACGGTCGCCACCGGCAAGGGCTACGTGCCCGCCGAGCGCAACCGTCCCGAGGACGCGCCGATCGGACTGATCCCGGTCGACAGCCTGTACTCGCCGGTCCGCAAGGTCTCCTACAAGGTCGAGAACACCCGTGAGGGCCAGATCCTCGACTACGACAAGCTGACCATGACGATCGAGACCAACGGCGCGCTGACGCCGGATGACTCGGTGGCTTATGCCGCCCGCATCCTGCAGGATCAGCTCAACGTGTTCGTCAACTTCGAAGAGCCGCGCAAGGAAGTCGCCCAGGAGATCATCCCGGACCTCGCCTTCAACCCGGCCTTCCTCAAGAAGGTGGACGAGCTCGAGCTGTCGGTGCGTTCGGCCAACTGCTTGAAGAACGACAACATCGTCTACATCGGCGACCTCGTGCAGAAGAGCGAAGCGGAAATGCTCCGCACCCCGAACTTCGGCCGCAAGTCGCTGAACGAGATCAAGGAAGTGCTGGCCCAGATGGGTCTGCATCTCGGCATGGAAGTGCCGGGCTGGCCGCCGGAGAACATCGACGAGCTCGCCAAGCGCTTCGAGGATCACTACTGAGCGCAGCATGATCCCGGAAAAGTGCGAAGCGGTTTTCCGATAAGGATCATGCTCAAACAAGAAAGCGAAAGCGCAACGCGCTTTCGCGGGCGAACGCAGGCAGCCCACCTGAGCAACATGTCCGACGAACCGTCGCGGCAGTTTCAAACTAAGGAATAGTTACATGCGTCACGGCAAGGTTCATCGGAAGCTCAACCGCACTGCCGAGCATCGCCGCGCGATGTTCGCCAACATGTGCGCCGCGCTGATCAAGCACGAGCAGATCGTCACCACGCTGCCCAAGGCCAAGGAGCTCCGTCCGATCGTCGAGAAGCTCGTCACCCTCGGCAAGAAGGGCGGCCTGTCCATGCGTCGCCAAGCCATCTCCGAGATGCGCGACAAGGACCAGGTCAAGAAGCTGTTCGACGTGCTGGCGCCCCGCTACAAGGACCGTCAGGGCGGCTACACCCGCATCATCAAGGCCGGCTTCCGCTACGGCGACAACGCCGCGATGGCCGTGATCGAGTTCGTCGACCGCGACGTCGATGCCAAGGGCCAGGACTCCGGTCCGGTGCAGGAGAAGGAAGCCGAGGCGGCGTAAGCCGGCCGGTACCTCAAGTTTTCAGAAAGCGGCGCCCCTGGGCGCCGCTTTTTTGTATGGCGCGGCGATATCTCATGCCGCGCATCGTCTGGTGAACGCGATTCCGGCCGGGGGGCTGTCGATGAGGATTGTGCTTGGGATCGCGCTGGCGCTGTTGATGTCGCCGGCCTCTGGCGAGACGCTGGTCGAACGCGGTGCCTATCTCGTCAACAGCGTGATGGTCTGCCACAACTGCCACACGCCGCGCGGGCCGCAAGGGCTCGATCTTTCGCGCGCGCTCGCGGGCGGCAGCCAGGTCTTCGATGAGCCCGCCTTCAAGGTCACCGGCTCCAACATCACGCCGGACAAGGACACCGGCATCGGCAACTGGAGCGATGCCGAGCTGAAGCGGTTTCTGGTCAGCGGTCACAGGCCGAACGGGACCAAGGTCGCGCCGATCATGCCGACCGCGTTCTACACGGTGCTCACGGCCCGGGATCTCGATGCGCTTACCGCTTACCTGCGCTCAGTCCCCGCAGTGCGCCACGAAACCCCGGCGCCGGAATACAGGATCGCGCTGAAGCGGGAAACGCCGACCTATGCCGGCAAGCAGGCGACCGAGGCCGAGATCTCCGACAAGCTCGCGCGCGGCCGCTATCTCCTGACCATCGCCCATTGCCTGGAATGCCACACGCCGGAGGGCCCGTCCGCCGTGCATGACTTCGCGGGTGCGAGCGGCAAGGGTGGCCGGACATTCAAGGGGCCGTGGGGCGAATCCATCTCCCCCAATATCACCGCGGATCCCGCGGTCGGCCTGGGCGGCTGGAGCGACGACGAAATCAAACGTGCGATTACGCAAGGCATCGCGCGCGACGGCCACAAGCTCAAGCCGCCGATGGCCTATGCTGCCTATGCCAGCATGACGGCGCAGGACCTCGATGCCATCGTCGCGTTTCTCAGGACGCTACCGCCGCGGCAATAGTGCCGTAGGGTGGGCAAAGGTGCGCTCTTCGCGCGCCGTGCCCGCCATTTCGCTCTTAACTCGTGTCGAAATGGTGGGCGCGCTTCCGCCTTCGCTCTTAGCGCTGCGGCGGGCAAGCCGCGCACCCTACGATTTCGCAGTTGTGGCGATTGAAGCGGCGTGCGCTGGACACGATATCCGCTTCAGCAACAATGGAGATGCTTCATGAAGATCGACCTTTCCGGAAAGACCGCCCTCGTGACCGGCTCCACCGCCGGCATCGGCCACGCCATCGCAAAAGGTCTCGCTGCGTCCGGCGCGAGCGTGGTCATCAACGGTCGCAGCCAGGACAAGGTCGATGCCGCCGTGCGCAAGCTGGAAGGGGCGGGCGTCAAGGTCCGCGGCATCGCCGCCGACGTCTCGACCGCAGCGGGCTGCAAGGCGCTCGTCTCGGCGCTGCCGGAGGTCGACATCCTCATCAACAATGCCGGCATCTTCGAGCCAAAAGACTTCTTCGAGATCCCTGACGAGGACTGGAGCCGCTTCTTCGAGGTCAACGTCATGAGCGGCGTGCGGCTCTCGCGCGCCTATATGAAGGGCATGCTCAAGCGCAACTGGGGCCGCATCGTCTTCATCTCATCGGAGTCCGGGCTCAACATTCCCGTCGAGATGATCCATTACGGCATGAGCAAGACGGCTCAGCTCTCGGTCGCCCGCGGCCTGGCGCAGCTCACCCGGGGCACCGGCGTCACCGTCAATTCCGTGCTGCCGGGTCCGACCATGTCGGAAGGCGTCGAGACCTTCGTGAAGGATCTCGCCAAGCAGAATGGCCAGTCGGTGGATGAGGCCGCGGCCAATTTCGTCAAGCAGCACCGCCCGAGCTCGCTGATCCAGCGCTTCGCCAGCGTCGACGAAATCGCCAACATGGTGGTCTATGTTGCGTCGAAGGAAGCGTCCGCGACCAACGGTGCGGCGCTGCGCGCGGAAGGCGGCATCGTCAATACGATCGCTTGAGACTGCGCGAAGGCGTGGCACCGGAAGCGTGGTACCGTAGGGTGGGCAAAGCGACTTGTCCGCCGTAGCTCGAAGAGCGAAGGCGGAAGCGTGCCCACCACTTTTGTCGCACCCGTTGCGAGATGGTGGGCACGGCGCGAGCGCGCCTTTGCCCACCCTACGCAGCTTCGCCCTAACGTTGTGACTGCTACCACCCCTCCAACACGATCTTCCCGCGCGACTTGCCGCTTTCGAGCAGCGCATGCGCGCGCTTGAGGTTGGCTGCGTTGATCGTGCCAAAGGTCTGGTCGAGCGTGGTGCGCAGCACGCCCTTGTCGATGAGGTCGGAGACGTCGTTGAGCAGATGGTGCTGCGCGATCATGTCGGGCGTCTGGAAAGAGGAGCGCGTGAACATCGATTCCCAGTGTACCGAGATCGCCTTGCCCTTGAAGGTGCTCACGGCGAACTCCGGGGGATCGTCGATCAGGCCGAACCGACCCTGCGGCGCCATGAACTCGGCGATCGCCTTGTAGTGCTGGTCGGTGAAGGTAAGGCTCGCCACCAGCGCGACCGGCGGCAGCCTCAAGCTCTCGATCTGCTCCTTCATCGGCTTGCCGTGGTCGATCACCGCATGCGCGCCGAGATCGAGGCACCATTTTTGCGACTCCGGCCGCGTCGCCGTCGCGAGCACCGTGAGGCCCGTGAGGCGGCGCGCAAGCTGGATCAGGATCGAGCCGACGCCGCCAGCGCCGCCCGTGATCAGCAGCGTGCGCGGATCGACGCTCTTGCCGGGCACCGCGCCGAGCCGGTCGAACAGCAATTCCCAGGCGGTGATGGAGGTGAGGGGGAGGGCTGCGGCCTGCGCGAACGAGAGCGACTTCGGCTTGACGCCGACGATGCGCTCGTCGACCAGGTGGAATTCGGAATTGGTGCCCTGGCGCAGGATCGAGCCGGCGTAAAACACCTCGTCGCCCGGCTTGAACAGTGTGACGTCCTGACCCACGGCATCGACGACGCCGGCCGCGTCATAGCCAAGAATCTTCGTCTCGCCCTCGGGCGGGGCGGCACGCTTGCGTACCTTGTAATCAACCGGGTTGGCCGAGATGGCCTTCACGGCGACGCGGATATCGCGCCCCTTGGGCTCGGGCTTTGCGGTCTCGAAATCGATCAGCGCGTCCTGATCCTCGATCGGAAGCGATTTTTTGTAGCCGACGGCCTTCATGGCTTGTCTCCATCAAATGGCGCGTAGCTTGTGATCTGCGCCTGGTCCGCTAACTGTCCCGCTAGCCCCGATTTGGCAAGTACTGTAAATTCGGGGATATAGTCCCTGTTTGGATACTATTGGGAAAACACGCATGAAGCGGCGAGATTTTACCCGGCGTCCCGGCTGCTCGGTCGAGGCGACGCTGGACCTGATCGACGGCAAGTGGAAGGGCGTGATCCTCTACCACCTCCAGGACGGCACCCAGCGCTTCGGCGAACTGCGTCGCCGGATGCCCGGCATCACCCAGCGCATGCTGACAAAGCAGCTTCGCGCGCTGGAGGAGGACAAGCTCGTCATCCGCAAGGTCTATGCCGAGGTGCCGCCACGCGTGGAGTATTGCCTCTCCGAGCTCGGCGAGAGCCTGCGGCCGGTGATCGACATCCTGAAGGCCTGGGGCGAGAGCCATCAGCAACGGCTGTCCTGCGCGCCGCCGCCCGAAGTGGAGCCGGTCAAGAAGCCGAAGCGCGCAGCGTAACTCTCCGGGAGCGGACCGTGCCGCTCCCGGAAGAGATTGCATCAGAACGCAAACTGCGTGCGCAACGCGACCGCATCGAACTTCGAGCCGGTGTCCGCCGCCGACACCGCCGAGGCCTGCTTCGACACCGTGCCATGCAGATAGTCGAGCATGAAGCGCACATTGCCGTTGACGTACCAGTTGAGCGCCAGCGTGTAGACGGTTTGCCGCCCGCCGGCGATGCCGGCGGCGGTCGCCAACTGATCGTTCAGATCTATGGTCGAGTAGCGACCGGCGATCTCCCAGGCACCCCAGCCGCCGCCGTTGATCGAGAACGGATTGTTCGGCTTGACGCCGCCATAGGCCGCGTTGCTCGGATTGTACTTGCGCGATTCACCGGTCAGGACATAGGCCGCCTGTGCGTAGCCGCCCTGGAATTTCAGGCTCGACGTACCGATGGGCGCCACCGCGGTGTTCGCACCGCGATCGATGTTGAACCAGTAGTATTCGCCCTGGACCCAGAGCGGTCCATAGGTGGCCGCGGCTTCCACGCCATAGACCTGCGCGCCCGACACATTTGCAATCGCTCCGGTCGAGATCAGCGTCGTGGGATCGATGCGCAACTCGGGACGATCGCTGAGCGTGAGCGTTTGCGTGTTCGCGATCAGATTGCGCGGCGGCTGGATCAGCCATTCCGCGTCGGCGCCGAGATGCACCGAGTAGTCGTTGCCGCTCACGACCTGGCCCGCAACGCGGGCGGTCGCGCCGTATTGCTCGCTGGTCCCGGGAGGTGACACGCTCGAGGCCGAGTGAATGGCACCCGAGGTCGGGCCGGTCACGTAAGCGCCGGCCCAGAACACGTCATTGTACCAGCGGGCACCGGCGGCGGAACGGAAGTCGCCGGCGGCGATATTTTGCGCGATGATGCCGACCGAGGCGCGTTCCATGAACGCAATGTCGTTGGAACTCGTGGATTCATCCAGGGTCCAGGCAAGGTCCATGATGCCGGCTTCGATTGCCATCTTGCCGCCGAACGGCTTCAGCCCCGTGTAGCTCACCCAAGCATTCTCGATGCCGGAGGTGCCTCCGCCCGGCAGGAAGCCGACAGGGGTCGCGCCGGCGGCGCCCGTGCCGCCAAATCCGTCGGACGAGCCCCCGAAATCGTAGATCAGCGCGAAATTCCAGTCTTCGAGGAATTTGCCGACGACCCCGATGCGCGCGCGACGCACGTTTTCGCCGCTGTCCAGCTTTTGCGGCACAGTTGCCGCCGTGTTGGGACGATAGTCATAGCCGCCCATATCGTAGTGCACGCGACCGGTGATCGCGACGCAGTTTGCCCCATCGGCGGTGCAGATGGTCGGCCGGTTGTTCGGCATCGTCACGACGGCGCCGGACGCGGGCGCCGGTCCCTTGAGCGGGATCGCCGCGTTGGCATTGGCCACGACCGCCTTCGCCTCCGAGCGCGCTTCGGCCTTGGCCTCTGCCTTTGCTTCGACTTTGGCCTTCGCCGTGGCCGCCGTGTTGGCGGCGGTCTGGCTCTGGAGCTTGTCGAGCTTCTGCTCCAGCATCTTCAATTGCTGCTTCAGCAGTGCGATCTCCTGATCGCTGCTGCTTGCCGTTTGGGCCTGGGCCTGCGAGGCCGCCAGCGCACCGGCGAGACCAATCGCGGTGGCTGCAAGTCTTGTCCTGCTCACATCATGACTCCATCGTTTGACGAACTTCCCCAAGTCGTAACGGGAGAGCCTAGGTATGAACGATGACTGCCCCGCGACGCTGCGCCCGGTTGCGCGGTTCCCACTGATGCCAATTCGCCGCAACCGAATCCGCTCGACACCACAATGGTGGATGACGCGCATCATGCCAATCCACCGCCCAGGTAAATTGTCATTTCGCATGCGGGACTTGCAAGGCGGACACACCGGAAAGGCGGCTGAATAATGCCGCCTGGCGCCCTTCTATTGGCGGGCGAACGCGCCTATATTCCGGCGTCTTTTCCGAGAGGTAGGAATGTTTCGATCGACCCGGACCGCCGTCATCACGGCATTGTGCATAGCGTTTTCAGCCCACCTCAATCCGGCCGCCGCACAGGACCGTCGTGTCCCGTCCTCGCCCGCCGAGCTGCGGCTGTCCTATGCGCCGATCGTGCAGCGGGTGCAGCCGGCCGTCGTCAACGTCTACGCCGCCAAGGTGGTGCAGAACCGCAATCCGCTGCTGGACGACCCGATCTTCCGCCGCTTCTTCGGCGTGCCGGGCCAGCAGCCCGAGCAGATGCAGCGCTCGCTCGGCTCCGGTGTCATCGTCGATGCCTCCGGCCTCGTCGTCACCAACGTCCACGTGATCGAGGGCGCGGACCAGGTGAAAGTATCGCTGTCGGACAAGCGGGAATTCGAGGCCGAGATCCTGCTGAAGGATCCGCGCACCGATCTTGCCGTGCTGCGCCTGAAGGACACCAAGGAGAAGTTTCCGACCCTGGACTTCACCAATTCCGACGAACTGCTGGTTGGCGATGTCGTGCTCGCGATCGGCAATCCCTTCGGCGTCGGCCAGACCGTGACCCACGGCATCATCTCGGCGCTCGCGCGCACCCAGGTCGGCATCACCGACTACCAGTTCTTCATCCAGACCGATGCGGCCATCAATCCCGGCAATTCCGGCGGCGCGCTGGTCGACATGAGCGGAAAGCTCGCCGGCATCAACACCGCGATCTATTCGCGCTCCGGCGGCTCGCAAGGCATCGGCTTTGCGATTCCCGCCAACATGGTGCGCGTCGTCGTCGCCTCCGCCAAGAGCGGCGGCAAGGCGGTGAAGCGTCCGTGGTTAGGGGCAAAATTGCAGGCGGTGACGCCCGAGATCGCCGAGAGCCTCGGCCTGCGTTCGCCGACCGGCGCGCTGGTCGCAAGCGTGGTCTCGAGCGGCCCCGCGGCCAAGGCCGGCCTGAAATCCTCCGATCTCATCACCGGGATCGACGGCCAGACCGTGGATGATCCCAACGCCTTCGATTACCGTTTCGCCACGCGTCCGCTCGGCGGCACGGCGCAGATCGACGTGCAGCGCGGCGGTAAGCCACTCAAGGTCACGATCGCGCTCGAGACCGCACCCGACTCCGGCCGCAACGAACTCGTCGTCACCGCGCGCTCGCCGTTCCAGGGCGCGAAGGTCTCGTCCATCACGCCGGCGGTTGCCGACGAGCTGCATCTGGACGCCGACACCGAAGGCGTCGTGATCACCGATCTCGGCGGCGACAGCGCGGCTGCGAGTGTCGGCTTCCAGAAGGGCGACATCATCCTCGCCGTCAACAACCAGAAGATCAGCAAGACCGGCGACCTCGAAAAGGCGGCGGGCGAACGGCCGCGGATCTGGCGCATCACGCTGGTGCGCGGTGGCCAGCAGATCAACGTCACGCTGGGCGGATGAGCTCGAAGCGACCACAGGAGACGCCAACTCTCTTTGCCGCGGCGGGGCTCGACCACGAGGCTCCGCATCCGCTGCCGGACCGGCTGCGCCCGCGCGCGCTGTCGGAGGTCGTAGGCCAGGACCATATCCTCGGTCCCGATGGTGCGCTGACGCGCATGCTGGAGACGCGCACGCTCGGATCGCTGGTGTTCTGGGGCCCGCCCGGCACCGGCAAGACCACGGTGGCGCGGCTGCTGGCCGATGCGACCGACCTGCATTTCGAGCAGATCTCCGCGGTGTTCTCCGGCGTCGCCGATCTGAAGAAGGCGTTCGATGCCGCGCGCGCCCGCCGCGAGATGGGCAAGGGCACGCTGCTGTTCGTCGACGAGGTGCATCGCTTCAATCGCGCCCAGCAGGATTCGTTTCTGCCCGTCATGGAAGACGGCACCGTCGTGATGGTCGGTGCGACCACCGAAAACCCGTCCTTCGAGCTCAACGCGGCGTTGCTCTCTCGTGCGCGCGTGCTGGTGTTTCGCTCGCTCGATGCCGCCGCGATCGAAAAACTGTTCGCGCATGCCGAAGAGGTCGAGGGCCGCAAGCTGCCGCTCGATGACGAGGCGCGCGCCGTGCTGGTGCGCATGGCCGACGGCGACGGCCGGGCCTCGCTGACGCTTGTCGAGGAGGTCTGGCGTTCGGCGCGGGCGGACGAGATTTTCAACGCGGCGCAGTTGCAGGAGATCCTGCAGCGCCGCGCGCCGATCTACGACAAGTCGGCCGACGGTCACTACAACCTGATCTCGGCGCTGCATAAGTCGGTGCGGGGCTCCGATCCCGACGCCGCGCTGTACTACCTCGCGCGCATGCTCGATGCCGGCGAGGACCCGCTGTTTCTGGCCCGCCGCGTCGTGCGCATGGCGGTCGAGGACATCGGCCTTGCCGATCCGCAGGCGCTCGTCATTGCCAACGCGGCCAAGGACGCCTTCGACTTCCTCGGCCATCCCGAGGGCGAGCTCGCGATCGCACAGGCCGTCGTCTACCTCGCCACCGCGCCGAAATCGAACGCCGTCTACACGGCTTTCAAGGCCGCGATGCAGGTCGCAAAACAGGCTGGCTCGCTGCTGCCGCCAAAGCACATCCTCAATTCCCCGACCAAGCTGATGAAGTCGGAGGGCTACGGCGCGGCCTACGAATACGACCACGACGCCCCCGACGCCTTCTCCGGCCAGGACTACTTTCCGGAAGCCCTGGGCCGCCAGACCTTCTACGACCCGCCCGAGCGCGGTTTTGAGCGCGAGATCCGCAAGCGGCTGGATTACTGGGCCAAGCTGCGGAAGGAGCGGGGTGGCTCGCGCTAGAAGCGGCCATTTCGCCGTGACGGGAGCCGGCTTTTAGGGTACGCAGGCAACCATGAGCCGCCGCATCAAGAGAATGAACCCAAAGCCCCGCTCGCGTGACGAGCGCGACGATTCGCGTCCATTCAAGGCGCGCACTGCGAAGAAGGCGGGACCACGGCTGGGTGGCAAGCCGGGTGCGAAGCCGCCGCGCTTTGCGGCGGAGCGTGCTGAGCGGCGGCCGCCCAAGGCTGCGCCCGAAGTGGCTGCGCCGGCAAAGCCCGTCGAGGCGCTGCTGCCGACCAAGGTGCAGACCGTCAAGGTGACGGCTGACGAGAACAACATGCGCGTCGACCGTTTCCTCGAAGCGCGCTTTCCGGGCCTGTCGTTCTCCCACATCCAGCGCGTCGTCCGCAAAGGCGAGTTGCGGGTCGACGGCAAGCGCGTCGACAGCAAGGACCGCCTGGAGGAGGGCCAGAGCGTCCGCATTCCGCCGCTGAAGCTCGACACGCCGAAGGCGGCCAGCCCACTGTCGGAAGCTGCGCAAAAAACGCTTGCCGCGCTGAAGGAGATGACGATCTACGAGGACGACGACGTCCTCGTCCTGAACAAGCCTCTCGGCCTCGCCGTACAGGGTGGCTCGGGCATGACACGGCACATCGACCAGATGCTGGAGGTGATGCGCGATTCCAAGGGCCAGAAGCCGCGCCTCGTGCACCGCATCGACCGGGAGACCTCGGGCTGCCTGCTGATCGCCAAGACGCGATTTGCCGCCTCGCATCTGACCGGCGCCTTCCGCTCGCGGTCCGCGCGAAAAACCTATTGGGCGCTGGTGCCAGGTCTGCCGAAGCCGAAGCAGGGCCGCATCTCGACCTTCCTCGCGAAGGAAGAGAGCGAGGACGACACCATCATGCGCATCGCCCAGCATGGCGACGAAGGTGCGAGCCACGCGGTGACGTATTATGCGGTGGTCGAGACCGCCGGCAACAAGCTGACCTGGGTGTCGCTCAAGCCCGTGACCGGCCGCACCCATCAGCTGCGCGCCCACATGGAGCATATCGGCCACCCCATCGTCGGCGATCCCAAATATTTCAACATCGAGAACTGGCAGCTGCCGGGCGGCCTGCAAAACCGGTTGCATCTGCTTGCGCGCCGCATCGTCATTCCGCATCCCCGCGGCGGCGTGATCGACGCCACCGCGCCATTGCCGCCGCACATGCAGCAGTCGTGGAATCTGCTCGGGCTCGATGCGAGCCGGTTTGATCCGATCGAGAACGCGCCGGAAGAGTAGGGATTGGACGTGCCGGCTGCGGCAGTTGCGCGACCGAGTAAGCCACATTCTCCGGTGTCATCGCCCGCCTTGTGCGCAATTGCGCACTGGGGCGGGCGATCCAGTACTCCGAGACGGTTGCGGTTGAATCGATAGGCCGCGGCGTACTGGATGCCCCGCCTTCGCGGGGCATGACAGCTGTGAGTCGAACAACCCCCTCACTTCCGAAACTGCTCCAGAAACATCCGCAGACTGTCATGCGGGCTCTCGACATCCGTGATCAGCCAGCCTTCGGGGCCGTTGACCAGGACGAAGTTCAGCGTGACCTTCCGCCCGCGATTGTCGAAATTCGCCGCGACATAGGTCTTGTCGTATTGCCTGCGAACGACCGCGATCGCTACCGGGCCGAGCTTCCAGCTCGGGCTCTGCACCAGGAAGTCGTAGGGCTCGACCCTCGGCGCGCTCCAGGCCTTGCGCAGGCTGGGGTCGAAGAATTGCCGGGCAGAGGCGGCATCGCGCGGCAGGCCATTTGACAGTTCCGGCGCGCCTTCGCCGTAATGCGCGTAGACATTGCGGACCAGCGATTCCGGGGTGCGGAAACCGGCGTCCGCCGCGGCCAGCCAGAGCCCGGCGAGAAGGGCCGCAATGCCCGCAAGTTCCCTCATGTCTTGCCGCTCGCTTTATCAGCCGCCGGTCTTGGCTTACAAGCCTAGCATCCAGAGACCGGGGCCGAAACGAGATGCGCGAATTGTTCGATGAGGTTGCGGGGCGATCCCCGCTCGATCCGCAGGAGGCGGTGCGTCAGGCCGCGCGTACGCCGCAGCGCAAGCGCTTCTACAAGGAGGCGGGCGTGGCCGAGGCCGAGGGCGGCCTCGCCATCACGCTGGACGGCAGGCCGATCCGGACGCCATCGGCCCGGCAGGTGGTGATCCCGTCGCGCGCGCTGGCCGATGCTGTGGCCGCGGAATGGGCGGCCCAGGGCGAGACGATTAATCCAGTGACCATGCCGCTGACGCGGATCGCCAACAGCGTCGTCGAGGGTGTCATCGATCGCGTCGAGCTCGTCAGCGAGGACCTTGCAAAATACTTCGAGACCGACCTGCTGTTCTATCGCGCCGGCCACCCCGAAGGGCTGGTCGCCCGCGAGGCCACGCATTGGGACCCCGTGCTGTTCTGGGCCGCGGAGACGCTGGGCGCGCATTTCATCCTGTCCGAAGGCATCATGCATGTGAAGCAGCCGGCGGAGGCGGTTCAGGCCGCCCGCGCCGCGCTCCCCGGTGATCCCTGGTCGATCGCGGCGCTCCACGTGGTCACGACCCTGACCGGTTCGGCGCTGCTGGCGCTGGCGCTCGCCCATGGCGTGCGCGATGCCAGCCAGGTCTGGGCCGCCGCCCATGTCGACGAGGACTGGAACGCCGAGAAATGGGGCGTGGACGAGGAGGCGGCTGCCCGCCGCGCCGCCCGCCTGAAGGATTTTGAGGCCGCCGTGGCAGTGCTGGCGGCCGTGAAGCCGCAAGCGAACAAAGGTCCTTAACGAGAGGTTTACGAGGGCGGCCTTAGGGTGGGGCCAGCGTTCCCTGGGCCCCTGAAATGCCGACGCCGATAAGCTCGATCGTTCCCATCAGTGCCGCCAGCCCTGTGGCTGATGCGGCGACGCCCGATCTCGTGCTCCAGGCCGGCAGCGTCGTGGACGCAAGGGTCGTCAGCGTGATGGCCAACAATCTGGTGCGGATCGCGATCGCCAATCTGTCGATGGATGTGATGTCCGAGGTGTCATTGACACCGGGGCAAAATCTCCAGCTCGCAGTGTCGCAGAACGACGGCACCATCAGGCTCGCCATCATGAACGGGGCAGGCGAGGCGACGGCCGATCAGATCACGCTGACGCCGCGGGCGGCTTCGCTCGTGGACAGCCCGCCGCTTGCGCCATCTGCGACGACCGCACGCAACACGCTGACGCCGTTGGAGCAGGTCGCCGTCACCGTGGCTTCGGCCGAGGCGGTGACAAAACAGGGCAGCCAGGCGCCGCTGTTCGCCAATCTCGCCTCCGTCGTCACCGGCAGCGATCTGCCGGCGGGACTGAAACAGGCGGTGCTGGACGTGCTGGCGCAGCAGACGCCGCTCAACACGGCTCTCGACGGCGGCGATATCGAATCCGCCTTCCAGAAGTCCGGCCTGTTTCTCGAGGCCTCGCTCGCCGCAGGTACGACGCCGTCCTCCGGCGCGATGCCGGACCTGAAGGCCGCGCTGCTGGTGCTGCGCCAGACATTGGCCACGCTCGAGACCGCAACTCTACAGGCGCAAGGCGCCGCGATCGCTACGGCGGGGAAACCGCAGGTCGACGCCGTGCCGGGTCAGGCTGCATTGCCGTCGACCGAGCTCGATATGGCCCAACAGCCGCAGATGCCGCGCAGCGCCAATCTCGCGGCCGCTGTGCTCGCCGACATTGCCGGCGGCGCTCCGCAGGCCGCGATGCCGCGAACCATGTCCGCCGGCCTTGCCGCGGCCCTCCTTCAAGAGGTCACGCAAAACCTGCCGCGCCTGATCGGCAACGTGCCGGGCTCCAACAAGGCCGTGCCCGACGGCCATCTCTTCGAGGCCGCGGCCCGCGCGACACCGCCGCCGTTCCGTGGCGCGCTGCCGGCGCCGCAGGCGATCGCCTTGCCATCGCTCGTGCCGGATACGCCGCTCTCCGCAACGGTGCACCGCCTGCTCGACGACACCGATGCCGCGATCGCGCGTCAAACGCTGCTCCAGGTCGCTTCGCTGCCTGATCGCGCCGACGCCAGCGGTCACCGCATCGACCCGACCGTGCCGCAATGGAATTTCGAGATTCCCTTTGCGACCCCGCAGGGCACCGCGATGGCGCAGTTCGAGATCTCGCGCGATGGCGGCAATGAGTCCTCTGATCCCGCCAAGCGCGCCTGGCGCGCGCGCTTCACGCTCAATGTCGAGCCGGCCGGCCCCGTGCATGCCCTGATCACGCTCAACGGCGACAAGACCTTTGTGCGGATGTGGGCGGAGCGGCCGGCGACCGCGGAGCAGCTCCGCGCCGGCATCGGCGAGCTCAACCAGGCCCTGACGCGCGCCGAGCTCAAGCCCGGCGACATCCTGGTGCGCGACGGCACACCGCCGCAGCCGGCACCGGCCCGCGCCGGCCACTTCCTGGATCGCGCCACATGAGCGATCCATCCAGGCTCGCCATTGCGCTGCATTACGAGAAGGGCAGCAACGCGCCTGTCGTCGTCGCCAAGGGCAAGGGTACGATCGGCGAAAAGATCGTCGAGATCGCCAAAGCCAACGACATTCCGATCGAAGAGAACGAGATCTTGGCCGGCGCGCTGTCCAAGGTCGAGCTCGGCGAGGAGATCCCGCCCGACCTCTACAAGGCCGTCGCCGAAGTGCTGGTGTTCGTGCTGAGGCTGTCGGGCCGGGGGCGGTAGAGCATGATCCGGAAAAGCGTGCAGCGGTTTTCCGACAAGATCATGCTCAGGAAATAACCTGTCATCGTTTCACCACGATAGCGGCTGCATGGTCGCGGCCATCTTCATTGCTCAACGGATACCGCTCTTGCTGACCCGCCGCTCCACGCTCGGCCTTCTCGCCGCAGCCGCCACCATGCCGCAGCGCGCGTTCGGCCACGTCGCGCCGCCGCGCAACGAGATCCGCGACAGCCTGGCAAAGCGCTTCACCGACCTCGGTACATCAGGCACCTTCGTCGGCTACAAGGTCGAGGACTATCTGATCGTCGCGAGCGACAAGGAACGTTCCGGCGAAGCGAAGCTGCCGGCCTCGACCTTCAAGATCCCGAACTCGCTGATTGCGCTGGAGACCGGCGTGGTCACCGATCCCGACAAGGACGTGTTCCCCTGGGACGGCGTGAAGCGGCCGATCGAGGCCTGGAACATGGACCACACGATGCGCAGCGCCATCGCGGTCAGCGCCGTGCCGGTCTATCAGGAGATCGCGCGCCGGATCGGGCAAGAGCGGATGCAAAAGTATGTCGATCTGTTCGACTACGGCAATCGCGATATCGGCGGCGGCATCGACCAGTTCTGGCTCACCGGCAATTTGCGCATCGATCCGGTCGAGCAGATCGATTTCGTCGACCGGCTGCGCCGCCGCGCGCTGCCGATCAGCAAGCGCAGCCAGGACCTCGTCGCCGACATCCTGCCGGTGACCAAGGTCGGCGACAGCGTCATCCGCGCCAAATCCGGCTTGCTCGGCGCCGAGCGCGGCGAGCCGTCGCTTGGCTGGATGGTCGGCTGGGCCGAGAAGGGCGAGGCGCACACCGTGTTCGCGCTCAACATGGACTGCAAGGAGCCGCGTCTCGTCGGCGAGCGCATGCCGTTGACGCAAGCCTGCCTTGCCGAGATCGGCGCGATCTAGCTGGCGCGTACGAACCTGCTAGCATCCTTCCGACCAAACAAAAGAAAAGGTCGGGAGGATAAAAATGAATTCAACGCCACTCTGGCTGTCGTCGCTCACGTTGGCCGCCGCCGGCGGCTGGCTCGCAGCCACGATGTTTGCCGCACCCGCCACCAGCAAGGAGCCGCGCTTTCCGCAGCTCACCATGGACCAGCTCGACGCCAAGCAGAAGCCGCTCGGCGAGCAGATCGTGAAGGTGTCGAGCGTCGGCATCGGCGGGCCCTACAATCCGATGATCCGCAGCCCGGTGCTCGGCCAGCGACTGTTCGACCTGTTCTACTATCTGCGCTGGGAAACCTCGGTCCCGACCAAGCTGAATGAGTTCGCGATCCTGATCATCGGGCGGCAGTGGCGCTCGCAGGTGGAATGGTTCGCGCACGCGCCGCTGGCAGCCAAGGCGGGCCTGTCGCCTGATATCATCGCGGAGCTGAAGGCCAACAAGCGGCCGTCGAAAATGGCCGAAGACGAGGCCGTGGTCTACGACTTCGTCACCGAGATCACCACGACTAAGAAGGTTTCCGACGAGACCTACGCGCGGGCGAAGAAGGTATTCAACGATCAGCAGATCGTCGATCTCACCGCCGTTGCCGGCAATTACGTGATGGTCGCGATGCTGCTCGCCATGGCGGAAGAGACGGTGCCGCCGGACAAGCAGGAGCCGTTCAAGCCGGGCGAGCCGTAGCGGTTTTTGTTGCGGCCATCCTTCGAGACGCCCGCTGCGCGGGCTCCTCAGGATGAGGACCTGTATCGTGGCGAGATATCAGACCCTCATGGTGAGGAGCCCGCGAAAGCGGGCGTCTCGAACCATGAAGGCCCGCCTGCTTCTCACCCCAACTTGAACAGCGCTTGCAAAAATTCCTCCACCGCCTTGCGCGACTCCGCGGCGGTCGTGGGGTTGCCGCCGACATGCGGGTTCAGCTCGACGCAGGCATCCCTATAGGTGAACGGCGCGTTGGTATCGCCGTTCATCAGCACGCCGCCGTCGCCTTCCTTGATATGGCAATTGCGCACGGTCTGCGCGTTGGCCGACACCGCAACGGCGCTGACGCCGAGCAGGCCACTATCGAAGCCGTGCGCGCTGTCGGGGTATTCGGTCAGCACCACATCGCGCCCGGCCGTCTTGAGCCGTCCGACGAACGCCTTGCAGCTCGTCACGGGATTGTAGTCGTCGGGCGTGCCATGGAAGATGCGGATCGGGCGTGCGGCGACGTCGCCGTCGCTTTGATACGTCGTCGAGCAATCCGGATAGAAGGGAATGTAAGCCGCGAACTGCACGCCGGACTTGTTCCAGAGCTTGTTGAAGCGCTCGAGGCTCGCATAGAGCGTCGCCTGTCCTCCGCGCGAGAAGCCCATCAGCACGATGCGGTCAGGATCGACGCGGGGATGCTTCGCAAGAATCTCCAGTGAGCGGTAGATGTCGACGATCAGGTTGAGCCGGCCAAGCAGGGCCTGGTTCGGCCCCACCACCGTCAGCCCGCGGCCGGTAAAACCGTCGATCACGAAGGTCGAGATGCCCATGGCGTTGAAAGCGTGCACCCAGGCCTCGGTCGTGGCGCCGACGCCGCTCGAGCCGTGCATCAGCACCACGACGGGAAGCTTGCCGGTGCCCTGGGCGACGCGGAATTCGCCAGCGACCGTCACCGGCTTGCCGGCCGCCGCATCGCCGCTGAGGAATTGCTGGTCGGAGAGGGTGAGCGAGGGGATCGGATAGATCTCTGCGCGGGTGGCGACTTCCTTCGGCAGGGATTGCGCGTTGGCGCCAATGCCGGCGAGCAGTGTTGAAATGCAGAGCGCCATAGCGACGCGGAATGCGGTCGGCATCGTGATCCTCCCCCTATGATTTTTATGGAGTAGAACAATGGACCTGCGCGCTGTCAATTTGATGCGCGACGACCTCAGGCCTTATCCGCCTTCTTCGCCATCAGCGCCTGGTCGATCGCAAAGCCGCCGATCTCGCTCATCGCTTCCGAGATCACGTCGCCCTTGCGGGCAAAGCCGGCGGAGAGGACATCGAACTGCATCCGTGCCAGACGCAGCACCTCGAGCGGCACCGAGACCGCGGTGTCGTTGAAGCTGTCGACGGAGGCGCGCAAGCCGTCGAGCTCGGTGGTGAGCTTGCCGATATGGCTTTCCGCATCCTGCATCAGGCCGAGCAGCTTGCCACGCTCGGCGTCGAACGCCGCGCGCTCGGCCGCCGCGGCCGCGGTTACCTCGGCGAGCTGAGTCCCCAGCGCCGCGATCTGGCTGACCATGGCGCTTGAGGCGAGCGCGGTCGCCTCGCGCAGGTCTACAAGGCGCTTGTTCTCTTCCTGTTGCTCGTGAAACAGCCGTTCGGCCGACATCGCCCGTTGCTTGAGTGATTCGATCAGCGCGGCCGCGCGCAGCAGCATCTCGCCGTTGCGCCCCGACACCATGCTGGCCATCCGCCGCAGGAAGTCGGTGGTTTCGGACGGGCTGTTCGGCGGCAGGGGGACGACCGTGGCGGACATGGGTGATGCTTGCAGCCAGACGTGGTGACCGCCGCCGTACCGACTGAGCTCACGCAACATTCGGCGCCTGATCGTGAAGGGAGCAAGCCTGAATCGGCCGGCCCGGTCAACCGGTGAGGGCCGACAAAACGACGGCAATCCCCTCAGGCGTCTTTCTGGCGGCCGATCCGCCCGAGATGGGTGAAGCCGAACCCGGCCGAATATTTCAGGCCGTAGCCGAGCGCCCGGTCGATGCCGATATGGGCGAGCCAGATCATGGCGATGGACAGCGTGAGCGGCGAGGCGAAGCCGAAGCCCAGCGTCAGCAGCGCCACCGGCGCCATGTAGCTGTGGGCGGCATTGTAGACCAGCGCCCCGAATCTGGCGTCGGCGAGGTACGCCAGGAAGCTCAGATCGGGGACGAAGAAGAGCAGGGCGAACACCAGCCACGAGCCGCCCCAGGAGGCGTAGAGCATCACCATGCCCGTGAACAGGGTCAGGCCTTCCAGCCGCAGCAGGATATTGACGCCGCCGGTCGCCGCGCCGGTCTCGGCCGTTGCTTCATTCATCGTCGTCTCCCAGGCAAAACTTTGTAATTCCTTGCGCTTTCCCGCTGCGGCAAGGCAGCCCTGCGGCGCCGAAAGCGGCTTCCCGGCCCGCAAAATGCCGTGTTAGAACCCCCGGCAATCGCATTTAGGCTAAGAACTGGCGGGAGCAAATGAAGAATATCCTGGACGCCCTTGAAGATCGTCGCGCCGGCGCAAAGCTCGGCGGCGGGGAGAAGCGCATCGAAGCGCAGCACGCCCGCGGCAAGCTGACCGCGCGCGAGCGCATCGAGCTCCTGCTCGACAAGGGATCGTTCGAGGAGTTCGACATGTTCGTCGAGCACCGCTCCACCGAGTTCGGCATGGAGAAGAACAAGATCCCCGGCGACGGCGTCGTCACCGGCTGGGGCACCGTCAACGGCCGCAAGACGTTTGTGTTTGCCAAGGACTTTACGGTGTTCGGCGGCTCGCTGTCGGAGACCCATGCGCTGAAGATCACGAAACTTCAGGACATGGCGATGAAGGCGAGGGCGCCCATCATCGGCCTCTATGACGCGGGCGGCGCCCGCATCCAGGAAGGTGTCGCGGCGCTCGCCGGCTATTCCTATGTGTTCCGCCGCAACGTGCTCGCCTCGGGCGTGATCCCGCAGATCTCGGTCATCATGGGCCCTTGCGCCGGCGGCGACGTCTATTCGCCGGCGATGACCGACTTCATCTTCATGGTGAAGAACACCAGCTACATGTTCGTCACCGGCCCCGACGTGGTGAAGACCGTCACCAACGAGGTCGTCACGGCCGAAGAACTCGGCGGCGCCTCGGTGCATGCCACGCGCTCCTCGATCGCGGACGGTGCCTTCGAGAACGACGTCGAGACGCTCTTGCAGATGCGTCGCCTGATCGACTTCCTGCCGTCCAACAACACCGACGGCGTGCCGGAATGGCCGAGCTTTGACGATATCGGCCGGGTCGACATGTCCTTGGACACGCTGATCCCCGACAATCCGAACAAGCCCTACGACATGAAGGAGCTGATCCTGAAGGTCGTGGACGAGGGCGATTTCTTCGAGGTTGCGGATGCCTTCGCCAAGAACATCGTCACCGGCTTCGGCCGTATCGCCGGCCGCACCGTCGGCTTCGTCGCCAACCAGCCGATGGTGCTGGCCGGCGTGCTCGACTCCGACGCGTCGCGCAAGGCCGCGCGCTTCGTCCGTTTTTGCGATGCCTTCAACATCCCGATCGTCACCTTCGTCGACGTGCCGGGCTTCCTGCCGGGCACCGCGCAGGAATATGGCGGCCTGATCAAGCACGGCGCGAAGCTGCTGTTCGCCTATTCGCAGTGCACGGTGCCGCTGGTCACCATCATCACCCGCAAGGCCTATGGCGGCGCCTTCGACGTCATGGCCTCCAAGGAGATCGGCGCCGACATGAACTACGCCTGGCCGACCGCCCAGATCGCCGTGATGGGCGCCAAGGGCGCGGTCGAGATCATCTTCCGCGCCGACATCGGCGACCCCGACAAGATCGCCGCGCGCACCAAGGAATACGAAGACCGCTTCCTGTCCCCCTTCATCGCCGCCGAGCGTGGCTACATCGACGACGTCATCATGCCGCACTCGACGCGCAAGCGGATCGCGCGTGCGCTGGCGATGCTGAAGGACAAGAAGGTGGAAACGCCGGCGAAGAAGCACGACAATTTGCCGTTGTGAGGCCTCGTAGCCCGGATGGAGCGTAGCGAAATCCGGGTCTTGCCTTAGTCCCGCATGTCGCTGCGCTCATGCGGACGACTGGTTTCTTCTGATTTGGCATCTCGATCCAAATGACCGAAGACGATCCGACCGACGAAATCTCCGACATCGAGGATCGGATCGAGCGGCTGGCCGAGATCGCCGAGCGGTGCCGGAAGTACATCCTGGCGTCGAAGATCGCCATCGGCGGTGGTGCGGCGCTATTGTTGATCACGATCCTCGGCTTGTTTGGGACAGGTCTGACCGCGGCGCTCGGATCGATCGCCCTGGTGCTGGGCGGGATCGTGTCGCTCGGTTCGAACATCAGCACGTTGCAGCAAACCGAGAGCGCCATCGGTGCTGCGGAGGCGCTTCGCGCGCAACTGATCGGCAGGATCGATCTTCGCGTGGTTGAGGACACGCCGCTGAAGTTGGTGTGAGGCGAAGTTCGTAGGGTGGGCTAGCCCCGCGACTGCGCGAAGCGCAGTTCGCGCGGCGTAACCCACCATCCTTGTTGAAACATGCGCTGGCGGATTACGCTTGCGCTAATCCGCCCTGCGTTTGGCATCCGCCGCAGCGAAATGCGTCATCTGATCGGCGTGTGCTTTTGCGAACGCCGGACGGCCCGTGGCGCGCGCGACGTAGTCGCGGCACGCCGGATGCTCTGTCAGCCCATCGAAGCGATCGACGACGCGCAGCACGTCCGACATCAGGATGTCGGCGACGGAGAAGGAGCTCGCCAGCCATTCACGGCCGGCCAGCACGGTCTCCATGTGCTTGAGGCGTAGCTTGAGGAAGTCGTCGACGAATTTCACGGCAGGCGAGCCATCGTCACTGCCGGTGAACTTGAACATCGTCCAGGGCAGGGCCGGCATCTCCACCGAATTGAGCGCGGCGAACACCCACTCCTTTGCCTCGCTGCGACCGCGCGGATCGGTGGGCATCAGCCTGTCGCTGAGCTCACCGAGATGCAGCAGGATTGCGCCGCTCTCGAAGATCGAGAGGTCGCCGTCGGTCAGCCACGGCACCTGGCCGAAGGGCTGGTGCGCGAAATGTGCGGCATCCCGCGGGCCGAACGGCACGCTCGCGACGTGGTAGGGCAACGCGGCTTCTTCCAGCGCCCAGCGCACGCGAAGGTCGCGCACGAAGCCGCGCGGCATCTCGGGAACCCAGTCGAAGGTGGTGAGCGTGAGGTTGGCCATGCGGTGTCTCCGTGCTGTCTGGGCATAGGACGGATGAAGGACGGGCGTTCCGACAGCGTGAAACTTTTTTTCTCCGCGGGCAGCGACCGTAGGGTGGGCAAAGGCGCGCTTGCGCCGTGCCCACCATCTTTTGGCCGACGACAGAAGTGGTGGGCACGCTCCGCTTTGCCCCCCTACGGGGCCACTGGGCTTCGCTCACTGCCCGAGCTTCGCCAGCTTGCCTTGCTTCGCGGCCTCGACCGCGCGCTCCGCATCCTCCGGTAACAGAATTCGCTCCGCCATCTGCCGCGCCGCCTCGCGCCGGACCGCGGCCACATACGCTCCATCGTCTGCATAGCGCTCCGCGATCGACAGTCTGGGATCATGCACTTCCTTGCGCGCGGCTTCCGTCGGCGCGAACGGCACCACCGCGCCTTGCAGCGGATAGAGCGCCGTCGGGCCAAATCCTTGCGCGCGCGGATTCCATGCGGTGTAGGTCGCGCGCGGCACCGCGAGCGCAAGCTGGCGGATACCTGCGATGGCCGTGCCGTCATTGTCCGCCTTCGGCACGAACACGGGATAGCGGCCGATCTCCTTGGGCGGCAGCACGCTCTGGTCGGAGAAGGCGGCGAGCGTATGGATGCCGGCATAGGGCAAGCCGGGGATATCCATCGGCACCGCGCCTTGCGCCGGAACCAGCGTGCCGTGGGCGCGCATGGGGACGCGGCTTGCGGGCGGTTTGATGCCGTCGCTGATCCAGGCGTTGAGGTCGGTGAGCAGCGCGCGCATCGGCCCGCCCGCATGCATCGGGTTTTGCGGCAGCGACATCGCCGGCACGCCCTTGCGCATCACGTCGGAAGCTTCGGCGAAATGCGGCGTGCCTGCGATCATGTAGGCGCGGACGTTGTCGGGCAGATCGAGATGGTTGCCGGCGAGGTCGGTGACCAGCAGCGAGGCGTGCGAGGCCCACCATTCGTGCTCGCTGTCGGTCTGCATCACCTTCGGGCACGTCGCCGAGAGCGCGCAGCGGCGGAGCAGGCCGTCGGTCTTGCCGGAATAGGGATCGCTCAGGCTCGCATAGGTGAAGGGGAAGAGATCGGCCTGCCACGCCGGATCCTGCGGATGGCGCGGGTTGCGGCCGGGCTGGCCGAAGCGGACGTTGGTCGCCATCCGCCGCGTGCCCGCGACATGCGGCATCAATCCGTCGAACACGGTGCGCCCCTGAAGATCCTCGTTGAAGCCGAGATAGAGGAAGTCGCGGAGAAAGCGGCCGGATTGCGACACGCCGAAGCCGATGGCGCGGCTGACGGAGGGATGCAGGCCGTTCAGCAGCGGGTTCGCTTGCGTCTCATCGTGGCGGAGAAAGCTGACGACGTCGCGCACGGCGGCATAGCCCATGCCGAGCGGCACAGGATCGCGCGCGGTGTAGGTGATCTCGTAGAGCGCGCCGGCATCAAAACCGTCGGGCCGGGTGATCTCCACCGTCACGGGATCGACGAGCTTTGCGAGGAGGCCGGAAGGCGCCTGCCGCGCATCGGCCCAGGCGGCCCGTACGGAGACCTTGAGGTCGGCGGCGTCAGTCGCCGGCCAGGTCAGCGTCGCACGCGCGGGATTGGTCGTGTTGTCGAAGACCACCTCTTCGCGCGCGGGCCCGGTGACGGTCTTCAGCACCGGTGCCGTCATCGCCATCTGGCCGGGCTTGGAGGGGATGTCGCCCTGCCAGCCGACCCAGACCATCGTAAAACCCTGGCGGTGCAGGAAGCCGATGCCGGCATCCTCGGCCTTGTCGGCATTGTTGGCGCCGGGCTGGGCGGAATCGTCGAACAATTGCGGCGCCAGCTTGCGGCCGCGATTAGGCACCTCGAGCAGCAGCGTGCCGTTGCCATGGGTGGGATCGGTGGGCCGCAGGATCACGACGTCGGCGGTGGCTGCCACCTTGCCGTCGGAGCTACGCGGTGCGATCGCGAGGTCGGTGATGACGGCGTTGCGATCGTCGGACGGGTTGAGCGCGAAGGTCGCGCGCGCGGTGATGCGCTCATAGGTGCCGACATCGCCAAAGCTGCGCCCTGCAAAGGCGGGCTCGCGCGCGAGGATGTCGAAGCGGATGATTTCGGCGAGCGAGGCCGTGGGCCACAGGCAGGTGATCGCAACGAGGCCCGTGATGATCCTGCGCATGGCCATTCCTTCCCCCATCGGCGCGATCCGAATGTTCCGTCGCGCGGGCTTTTTGTTGCCGCGACTATAACCGTCTATGCTGCGGCCAAACAACGGGAGGAAACACATGTCTGCTGCCTACTTCGTCGTTCGCGCGACCGTCACCGACGCCAGCAAGCGCGCCGCCTTCGACACATGGTACGAGACCGCGCATGTGCCCGACGCGGTGAAGGCGTTCGGCGTAGCTAAGGCCTGGCGGTTCTGGAGCCTGGACGATCCCTCGCTGCATCAGGCCATGTATCAGTTCGATGACGAGGCCAAGCTGGCTGCGATGCTGAGGGGCGATGCGTTGAAGCAGCTCGTCGCCGATTTCAATCGCGACTGGCCCGACGTGAAGCGCACGCGCGAGACGCTGGTGCTGGCGCAGGAGTTTGCGAAGCAGGACGCCGGAGCGTAGTCCGCACCGAGTCCCGCAGCCCGCTTGTCCCTGACACCCATGTCATGAACCTGAAGATGCGATTCAGCTTTCGTTCATGTCGTGACCGCGACACTCCCTCTGCATCACTTGCTCGATAGCCTAGAGGACACGTCATGGAGCGTCGGAACTTTTTGAAACTTGCATTCGGCGTCGCGGCTGGAGCCGCGACGTTGACCGCGACCGCACAAGCTGCGCCGTTGGCGCCGCAGCCGCTTGGTGATCCCGCGCGCGCGCCGCAAGGCAATCCCGACGCTCGTCCCGCCGTCACCACCAGTGAGGAGACCGCGCAGCTCAAGCCCGAGCAGGTGCATTGGCATGGCCACCACCGCCATTGGGGCTGGCGCCGCCGCCACTGGGGTTGGCATCGCCGGCGCTGGCACCGCCACCACTGGTAAGCTCGGCACAAGCGAGGCCTTGAACGGGGATCGCGATTGCGGTCTCCGTTTTGATTCGGAGCTGGCGGATGCGACGCCAGGCGTTCAAAACGAAAATGGCCGCGCAGGCTTTCGCCGCACGGCCATCTCGCAATACGAAAAGGTCAGATCAGATCGGGCGGCAGCGGCCACCCCACCAACGGAAGCCGTACGGGCAGACGCGGGCGCGGGGCACGACGACGACCGGCGGGGCAACCAGCACCGGGCCGGGCCGCACAACGACCGCACCGCGCATCGGGCGGCAGCCGCCATAGGCGCCGCGGTACCAGCCGGGGCCGCAGCCACCGGCGGCGCTGGCCGCTTCGCTGAAACCGACGACCGCGCTGGCGAGCATGACGGCGGCAAACAGGTATTTCATGTGATCTTCCTCTTGTCCTTGGGCAGGTTTTTGGGGCGCTTGCGGCGCACAATGAATCAAAAGACACGATTCGACACGTTAAATTTGGGCACGTGCCGACACGTCGCGATCCAAACCTGCCAATCATGACCTGAATGCGGCATGAACATTCTCTGCATGCGGCTTCCGGCGACAGCAATGGCGCTGGAGCGCCGTCCCGATGGAATCGGAACGGGGCTCCAGGTTCTTTGTTCTGATGCGTTTTGTTGACGCGAACCGGTATCCACTTCGCTCGAAAACGCTCTAGCGGCCGAGAAAGCCCAGCACCAATTCCTTGTACTTCTCCGGCGCCTCCAGGAAGACGAGGTGGCCGGTGTCCGGGATCACTTCGGCCCGCGCGTTCGGCATCTTGGCCGCAAGCGCTTTCGCGAGCTCCGCGTTCTGGCCCATTTTCGCGCGCAATGCCTCCGGCGCGTTCGGACGGCCCGGCGCGTTGTGATCGTTGGCGCCCATGATGAACAGCGTCGGCTCGGTGATCAACGCGACCTCGTGCGCGACCGGCTCGCGATAGATCATCTGGCCGGAGCTGACGTAGGCGCGCAGCCAGCGCGGATAGTCCGGGCTGCCCTTGATGTTGAAGCGGGCATCGACGAACGGCGTGATCGCGTCGGGCGGCAGCTTGATCGCGTAATTGGTCTGGAGCTGCTTGCGATAGCCGTCGGGTGTGAGCTTGTCCTCGCTCTCGATGATCTTCTCGGTCGGCGTTGGCGGCACATAGAGACGGTAGTCTTCCAGCCCGATCGGTGCGGTCAGCACGAGATGGGCGACGCGGTCCGGATAGGCGCGGGCGATGCGCACGCCCAGCATGCCGCCGAGCGAATGCGCGACGACCTCAGCTTTGTCGATCTTGAGATGATCGAGCAGCGCAATGGTGTTGCGCGCCAGCGTGTCGAAGTGCAGTTCGCCTTGCGGCTTCGAAGATTTGCCGAAGCCGATCTGGTCCGGCACGATCACGCGAAAACCGGCGTCACTGAGCATCTTGATGACGGGCGCCCAGTAGCTCGACGGAAAATTGCGCCCGTGCAGCAGCACGACGGTGCGGCCGTTCGGCCGCTCGGGCGCGACGTCCATATAGGCCATGCTGAGCTGCTCGCCGTCATTGACAACAGGCAGCAGATGCACGGGATACGGATAGGCAAAGCCTTCGAGCGCGATGCCGTAGGGCTCGTGCGGGGTGGTGTCGGCGGCGTGGGTGGACGTGAACGGGGAAGCGAGGAGGGCTGCGGCAAGCGCGACCGGGAGGATGCGGTTCATGAAGATCTCGTAATTGGAGCCGTCATTCCGGGGCGCGTCGAAGACGCGGACCCGGAATCTCAAGGTTCCAGGTTCGATGCTTCGCATCGCCCCGGAACGACACTGCGCTTAAAGCGATGGATGGCCCGGTCAAGCCCGGCCATGACGGAAGCCGTGGTTCACACGCAAACGTGCGATCTCACGCACCTGGCGTGATCAATCCTTCCCGGTCCCGAACAGCGTCGCAAACTGCTTCTCGCCGGTGCGGGTGAAGTTCACCACGCGGCTGCCGGGCGTGGCGTCGCGCGCGGCCCATTTCAGCTCGGCGAACCGCTGCATCATGGCGGCGCCCAGCGTGCCGGCGAGATGATGGCGCCGCTCGCTCCAGTCCAGGCAGGCCTTGCACACCGGACGGCGCGGATGGGTGAGCATGTCGGGCGAGATCTGCAAATGCTTTGCGAGGAAGCGCTCGCCCTCGGCCGTCAGCTCGATGTCCTGCTTCTTCTGCCTGACCAGGTTTCGCGTGCGCAGGCTGTCGAGCATCTGCACGCCGAGATCGCCGGCGAGGTGGTCGTAGCAGATCCGCGCGCGCCGCAGCGCCGGATCCTTCGGCCCTGTGCGCACGCGCATGTGGCCGGTCCGCGCGGCAAGTCCCGCAAGGCCTTCGAGCACGCCGGCGACGTCATCGTCGGTGAGGCGGTAGTAGCGGTGGCGGCCTTGCTTCTCCGGCTCGATCAGCCCGCCGGCCTCGAGCTTGGCCAGATGCGAGCTCGCGGTCTGCGGCGTGATGCCGGCCTCCTGCGCGAGCTCGCTCGCCGTCAGCGCGCGGCCGTTCATCAGCGCGGTGAGCATGTTGGCGCGAGCGGGGTCGCCGACCAGCGAAGCAATCATGGCGATGTCAGGACCTGATTTCATGCTTCGATGGTAGCCGAAGCATTGCGGTGGAGCAAGGACGTAGTCTGTTTCTGCGAACACGTCATTTGCGAGCGAAGCGAAGCAATCCAGTTGCTTCAGCGGCGACGGTGTTGCTCGCGCTTGCCGCAATGAAAAATCAAGGAGCTCACCATGTCCGTCACCGTCTTCATCCGCTACCAGCTCGATCCCTTCAAGCGCGCGCAGTTCGAGGAGTATTCGAAGCGCTGGCTCACCATCATCCCGAAATGCGGCGGCGACCTGATCGGCTATTTCATGCCGCATGAGGGCACCAACAACATCGCGTTTGCGCTGATCACCTTCGAGAGTCTGGCCGCCTATGAGGCCTATCGCGCCCGCCTGCGGCAGGACGCAGACGGCATGGCCAATTTCCATTTCGCCGAGGAGAACAAATTCATCCTCGCGGAAGAGCGCACCTTCCTGCGCAAGGTGGTATTGTAGACCGCCAACGCAAAGGAGACGCCCATGATTGCCGTGATTTTCGAAGTCTGGCCCAAGCCGGAACATCGCCAGGACTACTTCGACCTCGCGGCCGACCTGAAGCCGATCCTGCAAACCATCGATGGCTTCATCTCGGTCGAGCGCTTTGAAAGCCTGACCGAGAAGGGCAAGGTCCTGTCGGTGTCGTTCTGGCGGGACGAGGCAGCAGTCCAGGCCTGGCGCAATACGATGGAGCACCGGCGCACGCAGGCGAAGGGCAGGGCGAAGATCTTTGTCGATTATCACCTGCGCATCGCCAGCGTCATCCGCGACTACGGCATGAATGATCGCGAGCAGGCGCCGAAGGACAGCCGCGCCGTGCACGATGTGCACTAGCGTTTGCATTTGCGCAGCCTTATCTCTGCGCGGCCAACAAGGGAGAGAAACATGCATGTGACAACCGCTGACAAGCGCGCGACGTTCAAGACGATGCACGAGAGCGGCTGCTTCATCCTGCCCAATCCGGTCGACGTCGGCAGCGCCAAGGCGTTGCAGCATCTCGGGTTCAAGGCACTGGCCTCATCGAGCGCGGGCTTTGCCTGGACCATCGGCAAGGCCGACAACCACGTCACGGTCGATGACGTCTGTCAGCATCTGGCAGCATTGTGCTCGGCCGTCGACATCCCCGTGAATGCGGATTTCGAGGGCGGCTTTGCCGTCGAGCCGGACAAGGTCGCGGACAATGTCGAGCGCGGTGTGCGCACCGGCGTCGCCGGCCTCTCGATCGAGGATTCCACCGGCGACAAGGACAAGCCGCTCTACGAGCGCGCACTGGCGGTCGAGCGCATCAAGGCCTCGCGCACGGCGATCGGCGACAGCGGCACGCTGCTGGTCGGTCGCTGCGAGGCGTATTTGTGGGGCGTGACCGACCTCAAGCTCGTCATTGACCGGCTCACGGCCTATGCGGACGCAGGCGCCGACTGTCTCTATGCGCCGGGCCTGAAGACGCGCGAGGACATCGCCGCGGTGGTGAAGGCCGTCGCCCCAAAGCCGTTCAACCTGCTGATCGGCGCATCCGGCCTGTCCTTGCAGGAGGCCGCCGACCTCGGCGTGCGCCGCATCAGCGTCGGCGGCTCGCTCGCCCGCGCCGCCTGGGGCGGCTTCATGCGCGCCGCGAAGGAGATGGCGGAGAAGGGGACCTTTACCGAGCTCGGCACCGGCTATTCCGGCGGCGAACTCAACAAGATGTTCAGCTAAACGAAAAGCGGCGGGATGTGAGGTCCCGCTCTCTCATCCTCTCGGTGTCATGCCCCGCGCAAGCGGGGCATCCGGTACGCCGCGACTTCTCGATTCAATCGCTGCCGCTGGTGGAATACTGGGTCGCCCGGTCAAGCCGGGCGACGACAGCTGTTGTCGTTACTTCGCGCCCTCGGACGGGGCGGCCGGATCAGGCGCCGCCGGCTTGCTCGGGGCAGCCCCCGTGGTCACGCCGGGTCCCGTGTTGTTGCGCGGCGTCACATCGCGCATGCCGGGAGGCGCGGCCGGATTCGCAGGCGGAGCCTGCTGGGCGGTCTGCGTTGCCGGCGTGTTGCTGGCCTGGTTGCCGGTGCTCGTGTTGTTCAGTCCGTAGAACACGGCACCCAGTACCAAGGCGATCGCCACTGCGAACAAGGCTACCTTGCCGCTGGAGGCGGGGCCTTCGCCAAGCTCGGGATCGACCTGAAGCTCGGCATCCCGTCGCGCCGCACGGACATACTCATCATCGGCGAGATTCGGGCGATACGGATCGTTGGGAAAACGGTCGTCAGCCATCGATTTTGTCTCCTCGATTATTGCGGCTGGACAACCCCTAGATGCGAGATTCTGTTCCGCCCTCCTTAGTGCTTTCGTCGCATGTTGCCCTTGCGCGAGGAATCGGGAACCTGTTCATTTTGGAACCGTCGCGTGGGTTCCATCGATGGGGAAGGGAACAAGGCGATGTGGAGCGTGCCGCCGAGCGATAGCGTGCTGCATCTGTTGTCGCTGGTCGCGGTCGCAGCGCAAGGCATGACCGCCGCGCTCGCGGCCGGCCGCCGGAGCATGGACTGGCTCGGCGTCTGCTTCCTCGGCTGTATCACCGCGCTCGGCGGCGGCACCTTGCGCGATCTCTTCCTCGGGCACTATCCGCTGGCCTGGGTCGCTCATCCCATCTACCTCGCGCTGGCTGGCGGCGCTGCCTTCCTCACCATCCTGATCGCGCGGCTTGTGCACCGGCTGAAGGTGGCCTTCATCGTGCTCGATGCCATCGGCCTCGTCGTCTTTACCATGGCCGGCTGCGACATCGCCTGGCAGACGAATGCCACGCTGCCGATCGTCATCGTCTCCGGCATGGTGACCGGCTGCGCGGGCGGGGTGCTGCGCGACGTGCTCTGCAACGACGTGCCGCTGCTGTTCCGCTCCGAGCTCTATGCGACCGTTTCGGTGGCGACCGGCCTGTTCTACGCCACCGCCTTCGGCCTCAATCTCAACGCCGAGCTCTGGACCATTTTGACGTTTGTCCTCGGCATCAGCTTCCGCCTGCTCGCGGTGCGCTACAAATGGGAGATGCCGAAATTCGTGTTCACGGAAGGTGAGGAGCGGTAGGGCTTACTTCGCCTTTCGTAGAGTTTGAGCGCTATCGCATCCACGGCGTCATGGCGGGGCCTGTCCCGGCCATCCACGACCTTTGCCACGGCACGAAAGAACGTGGATGCCCGGGACAAGCCCGGGCATGACGACCTCTGGTGAATACTGAGGAGCGTGAACTACTGCTCCTTCCGCGCCTTCGCCACCTGCGCCGTGGTCACCAGCGGCGCGGCGTTGCCCCAGGAATTGCGGATGTAGTTCGTCACTGCTGCGATCTCTTGGTCGGACAATTGCTTGGCATAGCCCGGCATCTCGCCGGCGTTGGGCGCGCGTGGCGTCGTCACGGTGTGGGCGCCGTCGAGGATGATGCGCAAGCTGGAGGACGGATTGACCGATTGCAGAAGCGCGTTGCCGGGCAGCGGCGGATAGATGCGCGGCGCGCCGGAGCCGTCGGCTTCATGGCAGGCGATGCAGAGTTTTGCGTAGACGGCCTGGCCGGCCTTCATCTCGGCCTCGTCGGGCGGCGTCACGATCGTCTCGCGCCGCGACGGCGGCAGACTCTTCAGATATTCCGCGATGGCGCGCACATCGGCATCGCTGATCTTCGAGGTCGAGCCGACGACCACCTCGGCCATCAGCCCGCCGGCATGGCTTTTGACGTTTCGCCCGCTTTGCAGATATTCGGTGATGTCTTCGACGCTCCATGACTTCAGCCCGGTGCGCGCGGCGCCATCGAGCCTTGGTGCGTACCAGCCGCCGACCTCGTTGCCCGACAGCGCCTGCGCAGTTTTGTCCGCGCCGAAATAGTTCTTCGGCGTGTGGCAGGCGCCGCAATGGCCGAGCCCGGTGACGAGATAGCCGCCTCTGTTCCACGCCGCGCTCTGGCTCTGGTCCGGCTCGAACAGGCCGGGCTTGAAATACATGGCGTTCCAGACCCGCATCAGGCCGCGATAACCGAACGGCCAGCGCAGCCCTGGCGGCTTGTTGCGGCTCGCCACGGGCGCCAGCGTTCCGAGATAGGCCCGGATCGCCAGCGTGTCGTCCTTCGTCACCTTCGTGAAATAGGGATAGGGGAAGGCCGGGTAATAGTTCGATCCGTCGGGCGCGACGCCGGTGCGCACCGCGCGGGTGAAATCGGCGTCGGTCCAGGCGCCGATCCCGGTGTCGCGGTCCGGCGTCAGGTTCGGCGCGTAGATCGCGCCGAAGGGCGTATCGATGCGCTTTCCGCCCGCGAATGGCTTTGCCGGATCGGTGGTGTGGCAGCCCGCGCAGTCGCCGGCCTCGACCAGCGCCTTGCCATAGGCGATCAGCTCCGGCGATGGCTCGGCGGCGCGAGCCGCGCTCGCAACTGCACTGCACAATGCGACAACAGCTAGAATCATTCGCATCGAAAGCTTCCCCTGCGACCAATCGCCCGGATAGGAGCCTCACGTCGTTTCGCGTCGGTGGGGGTATGGTGACACAAATTGAAAATGCTTGATGCCTTTGCAGCCACGAAATTGCGATTATTACCCGGCGCTTCCTTTGGTCCAGATTTGTGATGCGGAGCGTTAAATATCCGACATAGAGTGGCGGAGTTGGTCGGCGCGCCCTAGCTAAAAACAACGGGCAGGCAACGGCTTAAGTGGCCAAACGCTCAAAAGGCCGGAAGAGGACAAGAATGGGTATCAACCAGGGTCCGATCAGTCTCGACCAGAAATACACCCAGGAAACCGGACACGTCTTCACCACGGGCATCCAGGCCCTGGTCCGGTTGCCGATGGCCCAGATCCGGCGTGACCGCGCCAACGGCCTCAACACCGCGGGCTTCATCTCCGGCTACCGCGGCTCGCCGCTCGGTGGCTACGACCAGCAGCTCTTTGCGGCGCGAAAGCATCTCGAGCAGTACAACATCAAGTTCCAGCCCGGCGTGAACGAGGATCTGGCGGCGACCGCGGTGTGGGGCTCGCAGCAGCTCAACCTCTCGCCCGGCGCCAAATATGATGGCGTCGTCGGCATCTGGTACGGCAAGGGCCCCGGCGTCGATCGCTGCGGCGACGTGTTCCGCCACGGCAATGCTGCCGGCTCGGCCAAGAACGGCGGCGTGCTGTGTCTGGCCGGCGACGACCACGGTGCAAAATCCTCGACCGTTCCGCATCAGTCAGACCACGCCTTCATGTCGGCGCTGATGCCTTATCTCTATCCGTCCAGCATCCACGAGATGATCGAGATGGGCCTGCTCGGCATCGCGATGTCGCGCTATTCGGGCTGCTGGGTCGGCATGAAGGTGATCACGGAGACGGTGGAGACCACCGCCGAGATCGACCTCACCGACGAGATGAAGCCGTTCATCATCCCGCCCGATTTCGAGCTGCCGCCCGGTGGCCTCAATCTGCGCTGGCCCGACGACCGCTTCGAGCAGGACCGCCGCCTCCAGGACTACAAGGGCTTTGCCGCGATCGCCTTTGCGCGCGCCAACAAGGTCAACCGCGTCACCATGGATTCGCCGAACGCCCGCTTCGGCATCATGGCGTCGGGCAAGAGCTACGAGGACGTCCGCCAGGCGCTGCGCGAGCTCGGGATCACCGAGGAGGTCGCCGCCAAGATCGGGCTTCGCCTCTACAAGATCGGCATGCCCTGGCCGCTGGAGCCGGAAGGCGTACGCCAGTTCGCGGTCGGGCTCGAAGAGATCTTCATCATCGAGGAACGGCGCGAGATCGTTGAGAACCAGGTCAAGCAGGAGCTGTTCAACTGGCGCGACGATGTCCGCCCCCGCATCGTCGGCAAGATGGACGAGCACGACAAGCGCTTCCTGACCTTCGCCGCCGAACTCAGCGTCGCCTCGCTTGCGACCTCGCTCACCGAGCGGCTTCTCCGACTTAATCTCAACCCTGAAATCGCGGAGATGCTCCGCGCCAAGGCCGACTGGTTCAACGGCCGCCAGGCGAGCCAGATGCAGGCGACAGCGCCTGTTTCTCGCGTCCCGTATTTCTGCTCCGGCTGTCCCCACAACACGTCCACCAAGGTCCCCGAAGGCAGCCGTGCGCTCGCCGGCATCGGCTGTCACTTCATGGCGCTGTGGATGGATCGCTCGACTGAGACGTTCACTCATATGGGCGGCGAGGGCGTGCCGTGGGTCGGCATCGCGCCCTTCACCAACGAGAACCACATCTTCGCCAATCTCGGCGACGGCACCTACTTCCACTCCGGCCTTCTCGCCATCCGGCAGGCGGTCGCCTCCAAGACCAACATCACCTACAAGATCCTCTACAACGACGCCGTCGCGATGACGGGTGGCCAGCGCCATGACGGCGATCTCTCGCCGCAGCAGATCACGTTCCAGCTCCACGCCGAAGGCATCCGCGAGATCTACCTGGTCTCGGAGGCGCCCGATACCTATCCGGCCGACACCATCGCGCCCGGCGTGAAGCTGTATCACCGCGACGAACTCGACAACGTCATGAAGATGTGCCGCGAGTACAAGGGCACCTCGGCGATCGTCTTCGTGCAGACCTGCGCGGCCGAAAAGCGGCGCCGCCGCAAGCGCGGCCTGATGGAGGATCCGGCGCGCCGCGTCATGATCAACCCGGCGGTCTGCGAAGGCTGCGGCGACTGCTCGGTGCAGTCGAACTGCATCTCGGTCGAGCCCCTGGAGACCGAGTTCGGCCGCAAGCGCGCCATCAACCAGTCGTCCTGCAACAAGGACTATTCCTGCGTGAAGGGCTTCTGCCCGTCCTTCGTCACCGTCGACGGCGGCAAGCCGCGCCATCGTGCGCCGGCCGATCTCGGTGACATCGGCGAGCTGCCGGAGCCAGCGTCTCGGCCGACGGTGGACAAGCCCTATAACATCGCAGTCGGCGGTGTCGGCGGCACCGGTGTCCTCACGATCGGTGCGCTGCTCGGCATGGCCGCTCATATCGAGGGCAAGGCCTCGATGATCCTCGACATGTCGGGCCTGGCGCAGAAGGGCGGGGCGGTGCTCAGCCACGTCCGCCTGTCCGATCATCCGGCCGAGGTGACCTGCTCGCGCATCGTCACTGGTACGGCAGATCTCGTGCTCGCCGCCGACGAGGTGGTCGCGGTCGCCAAGGACACGATCTCGCTCTGCGACACCAGCCGCACCCGCGGCATCATCAACAGCCACGTCATTCCGACCGCCGACTTCGTCCTCAACCGCGACTTCAACTTCCAGACCCGCAAGCTGAATCGGCTGCTGGAAACGGCGCTGCACAAGGACTCGGTGTTCTTCGACTTCACCAAGCCGGCCGAGCAGCTGCTTGGCGACAGCATCGCCACCAACATGATGATGATGGGGTATGCCTATCAGAAAGGCCTGTTCCCGCTGTCGGCAGAATCGATCGAGCAGGCGATCGAGGTCAACGGCGTCGCGATCAAGATGAACAAGGAGGCCTTCCGCCTCGGCCGCCTCGCGGTCGCCGATCCCCAGCGCCTCGCCGACATGCTGAAGGGGACGGACGAGGTGGTTGCGCCGAAGACGCTGGATGCAATGACGCTGGATGAGGTCATCGCGCATCGCGCCAAGCACCTGACCGCCTACCAGAGCGGCCGCCTCGCGAAACGCTATCGCAAGCTGGTCGATCAGGTTCGCGATGCCGCCAAGCAGGGCGGTTATGACGATGCGCTGCCGCGCGCGGTCGCGGTGAACTACGCCAAGCTGCTGGCCTACAAGGACGAATACGAAGTTGCGCGCCTCTACACTGACGGTGCTTTCGAGCAGCAGCTCCGCGACCAGTTCGAGGGCGACTTCAAGTTCAACTTCAACCTGGCCCCGCCGATCCTCAGCCGCGGCGTCGACGCGCTGGGTCGCCCGAAGAAGCGCGCGTTCGGCCCGTGGATGCTGAAGGCATTCAGGGTGCTCGCGAAATTCAAGTTCCTGCGCGGCACGCCGCTCGACATCTTCGGCCACAGCGCCGACCGCAAGCTCGAGCGCGATCTGATCGTGGGCTACGAGAAGGACGTCGCCACCGTGCTCGGCCTGTTGTCGCCGCTCACGGTCGACACCGCCGTCGAGCTCTTGTCACTGCCCGATCGCATCCGCGGCTACGGCCCGGTCAAGGAGAAGGCCGTCGCGGACGCGAAAGCCCGCTACGCCCAGCTCGCGGCCGACCTCGCGAGCCCGCCGCCTGCGCCGAGGCAGATCGCGGCGGAGTAGGGGCGAGCCACGATCTCGTAGGGTGGGCAAAGGCGCAAAGCGCCGTGCCCACCATCTCACCACGATTGAGCCGCAAGAGGTGGGCACGCTTCCGCCTTCGCTCTTCGAGCTACGGCGGACAAGTCGCTTTGTCCACCCTACGATTTCGTCTTTGAAATCAACCACCGTCCTACTGTGCATGGGGTTGTTTTCGCAAAAAAGAAAATCGCTTGTGCCGTCGGGCAAAACACCTTTAGGACTCTGGCCGTCATTGCGAGCGCAGCGAAGCAATCCAGAAATGCCTCCGCGGATAGACTCTGGATTGCTTCGCTGCGCTCGCAATGACGACGCGGTGGCAGAGTGGCCTTCCCGCCGCACTTCGAGATTGCGGTAGCCGGGAGTTGCGCCAACGCGCTGCCCTCTCGCCCGACGGAATATTTCCGCGCTTGCCAAGCTGGCGCCCGCGGTTCAGAAAAACGGAGCAAGAAGAAACGCGAGCGCGGAGACCTGACGTTTTGACCATCAAGGGCAAGGCCTACATTGCCGGGATCTACGAACACCCGACCCGGCATGCGCCGGACAAATCCACCGCCCAGCTCCATGCCGAGGTCGCCAAGGGCGCGATCGAGGATGCCGGGCTCTCCAAGGACGATGTCGACGGCTATTTCTGCGCCGGCGATGCGCCGGGCGGCGCCTGGCCGATGGTCGATTATCTCGGCCTGAACACCAAAAAACTCCGCCACGTCGATTCCACCGAGACCGGCGGTTGTTCCTACATCATCCATCTCGGCCACGCCGCTGAAGCCATCGCGGCCGGCAAGTGCTCGATCGCGCTGATCACGCTCGCCGGCAAGCCGCGCACCGGCGTGATGCCGCCGCGCGCGGCCGGCGCGGAGGCCGATTTCGAGTCCGCTTACGGCGCGACCACACACAATGCCTATGGCATGTGTGCCATGCGCCACATGCACGACTATGGCACCACCAGCGAGCAGCTCGCCTGGATCAAGGTCGCGGCCTCGCATCACGCGCAATACAATCCGCATGCGATGCTCAAGGACGTCGTCACCGTCGAGGACGTCCTGAACTCGCCGATGATCTCCGATCCGCTGCACCGCATGGATTGCTGCGTCGTCTCCGACGGCGGCGGCGCGCTGATCGTGACGACGCCCGAAATCGCCAAGAGCCTGAAGAAGCCGTTGGTCAAGCTGATCGGTCACGGCGAAGCCATGAAGGGCCCGCGCGGCGGCAAGGATCTCGACCTCACTTACTCCGCCGGAATCTGGTCCGGCCCGCGTGCGTTCGAGGAAGCCGGCATCACGCCGAAGGACATCAAGTACGCCTCGATCTACGACAGCTTCACCATCACCGTCTTGATGCAGCTCGAAGACCTCGGCTTCTGCAAGAAGGGCGAGGGCGGCAAGTTCGTCGCCGACGGCAACCTGATCTCGGGCGTCGGCAAGCTGCCGTTCAACACCGACGGCGGCGGTCTCTGCAGCAACCATCCCGTCAACCGCGGCGGCATGACCAAGATCATCGAGGCCGTCAGGCAGCTGCGCGGCGAGGCGCATCCGAAGGTGCAGGTCAAGAATTGCGATCTCGCCATCGCCCACGGCACCGGCGGCCTTCTGGGCGTTCGCCACGCCGCTTCGACTGCCATTCTGGAGCGCGTGTGATGAGCGAAGCGAAAAAGTATCCGGCACCGGTCACGAACCCCGAGACCGCTGCGTTCTGGGACGCGGCCAAGCAGGGCAAGTTCATGATCAAGCGCTGCACCGCGTGCGGCGAAGCGCATTACTTCCCGCGCTCGATCTGCCCATTCTGCTATTCGGACAAGACGGTGTGGGAGGAGAGTTCGGGTGAGGCCACGATCTACACCTGGAGCCTGATGCGCAAATCGCCGACCGGCCCCTATGCCATCGCCTATGTCACGCTGAAGGAAGGGCCGTCGCTTCAGACCAACATCGTCGACTGCGATCTCGAGAAGCTCAAGATCGGCCAAAAGGTGAAGGTGGTGTTCAAGCCGACCGATGGCGCACCATTGCCGTTCTTCACGCCGGCGTAATTTCTTCCTTCCCCCCTTGTGGGGGAAGGTGGCGCGAAGCGCCGGATGAGGGGTATCGCTCCGCAGAGGGACTCTCTGTGCGGAAGCAACCCCTCACCCAAACGAGTTTGCCGCACGGCTCTCGCGGCCCTCTCCCACAAGGGGAGAGGGCACATTAACGAGCGCCGTTGCTCGCTGAGACGAATGCCGGGAGGAAACCAGAAAAATGTCCGCCAGATACGAAGAACTCAAAGGCCTGAAAAACATCGGCCAGAAATATGCCTATGGTGATCGCGAAGTCATGCTCTATGCCTACGGCATAGGCCTCGGCGCCGATCCGATGGACGAAAACGAGCTCGCCTTCGTCAATGAGGGCACGCTGACGCCGCGGCCGCTCAAGGTGGTGCCGACCTTTGCGTCCGTCGCGGCCTGGGGTTCGGGGCCGGGCGAGATGAACCTCAACCGCGTCATGGTGGTCGATGGCGAGCGTGACATCACCTTCCACCAGCCGCTGCCGGTGGGCGCAAACATCACGGCGGACTCCTCGGTTGTCGAAGTCTACGACAAGGGCAAGGACAAGGGCGTCGTCATCAGCCACCAGACCGTGCTCAAGAACGAGAAGGGCGAGAAGCTTGCCACTCTCGTTGCCTCGCGCTTCGCCCGCGGTGACGGCGGCTTTGGCGGGCCGAACCTGACGCAGCCCGATCCGCACAAGATCCCGTCGCGCAGCCCCGACAAGACCATCGATATCGTCACGCGCCCCGACCAGGCGCTGGTCTATCGCCTCTGCGGCGACCGCAACCCGCTGCACAGCGATCCCGAGTTCGCCAAGAAGGCCGGCTTCCCGCGCCCGATCCTGCACGGCATGTGCACCTACGGCATCACCTGCCGCGGCGTGCTCCAAACCTATGCCGATTACGACGCCTCTGCTTTCCGCCAGCACGTCGCGCGGTTCTCCTCGCCGGTCTATCCCGGCGAGACCGTGACGATGGACCTCTGGAAGGACGGCAACACGATCTCGTTCGAAGCCAAGGTGAAGTCGCGCGGCGTCACCGTGATCAAGAACGGCAAGGCGGTGCTGGGTTAGGCAGGCACCGGCGGTTCGCTCCCTCGCCCCGCTTGCGGGGAGAGGGTGGGGTGAGGGGGAGTCTCCTCGGGGACGGTGACAGTCGAGCACGCGGAGGCTCCCCCTCACCCTGAAATCAAGCTGCGCTTGATTTCAGGCCTCTCCCCGCAAGCGGGGAGAGGCGAAGGAAGAAACAAAAACAGGGAGAGGCCACCATGGGACTACTCGACGGCAAGGTTGCGCTGATCACCGGCGCGGGCGGAGGGCTTGGTGAGGCCTACGCAAAGCTGTTCGCGCGGGAAGGGGCGTCCGTCGTCGTCAACGATCTCGGCGGCCCCCGTGACGGCTCCGGCGCCGACAAGTCGATGGCGCAGCTCGTGGTGGACGCGATCAAGGCCGAGGGCGGCAAGGCGGTCGCCAACGGCGCCGACATCTCCACCATGGAGGGCGGCCAGTCGGTGTTCGACGACGCCATCAAGCATTTCGGCCGCGCCGATATCCTCGTCAACAATGCCGGCATCCTGCGAGACCAGACCTTTTCCAAGGCCTCCGAGTCCGACTGGGACAAGGTGATCAAGGTGCACCTGAAGGGCACCTTTTGTTGCACCATGCCGGTGTTTCGCTGGATGCGGGAAAACGGCGGCGGCGTCATCGTCAACACGTCCTCGACATCGGGCCTGATCGGCAATTTCGGCCAGACCAATTACGGCGCGGCCAAGGGCGGCATCTGGGGCCTGTCCAACGTGCTGGCGATCGAGGGTCGCAAATACAACATCCGGATCTGGACGCTGGCCCCGGGCGCGCTGACCCGCATGACCGCAGACCTGCCCCGCTATAAGGAGAACCCCGGTGCGGCGCTGGGGCCGGACGGCATCGCGCCGGCCGTGCTATACATGGTCAGCGACTTGTCGGGCGACCAGACCGGCAAGGTGCTGGGCGTGTCCGGGCCCCGCGGCGTGCGCGAAATGCGGATGATGGAAATGGACGGCTGGAAGCCACCGCACACGGGCTGGAAGGCCCAGGACATCGCCGATCACGCCAAGGAGATCTTCTTCTCCGAGGAGCAGATCAAGATGGGTGCGCGGCGGTTTTAAAGGTCGTCATCCCGGGGCACGCGAAGCGTGAGCTATGATGCGCAATTGCGCATCTGAGGATCCATACTCCGGTTCGTGGTTATGGATTCCGGGCTCGCGACTGTGTCGCGCCCCGGAATGACAATAGAGAGACAAGGAAAGACGATGAAACTGACCGCCGACGCCAAGGGCACCTTCGCAATCGCGCCGACACCGTTCCACGATGACGGCCGGATCGACGAGCGCTCAATCGACCGCCTGACCGATTTCTACGAGGAGGTCGGCTGCGACGGCGTCACGGTGCTGGGCATCCTCGGTGAGGCGCCGAAGCTCGATGCCGCCGAGGCCGAGCAGGTGGCGGTGCGCTTCGTCAAGCGCGCCAAGAAGATGCAGGTGATCGTCGGCGTCTCCGCGCCGGGCTTTGCCACGATGCGCTCGCTGGCGAAGGCCTCGATGGATGCCGGCGCGGCCGGCGTGATGATCGCGCCGCCGCCGTCGCTCCGTACCGACGACCAGATCGTCGGCTACTATAAGCAGGCGGCGGAGGCGATCGGGCCTGATGTACCCTGGGTGCTGCAGGACTATCCGCTGACGCTCTCGGTGATCTTCACCCCTGCGGTGATCCGCAAGATCGTCACCGACAATCCGAATTGCGTGATGCTCAAGCACGAGGACTGGCCGGGTCTGGAAAAGATCTCGACGCTGCGCAGCTTCCAGAAGGACGGCTCGCTCCGTCCGCTCTCGATCCTCTGCGGCAATGGCGGACTCTTTTTGGACTTCGAGATGGAGCGCGGCGCCGACGGCGCCATGACCGGCTATGCTTTCCCGGAGCTCCTGATCGACGTCGTGCGCCTCTCGAAGGAGGGCAGGCGCGACGCTGCGCATGATCTGTTCGACGCGCATCTGCCGCTGATCCGCTACGAGCAGCAGCCGGGCGCAGGTCTGGCGGTGCGCAAGCACGTGCTGCAGAAGCGCGGCATCATCGCTTCCAGCGCCCAGCGCAAGCCGGGCGCGACCATCACGCCGGCGGCCAAGGCGGAGGTCGACTACCTCCTGTCGCGCGTCGCCCGCGTCGACAAGCGCGCCAATCTTGGCCCGCAATCCAGTGCCGCAGGTTAGTTGAATGCCAGAGACATCAGCATCACGCCCGGCTTCGACCATCCTTCTGCTCCGTGACGGCGCAAGGGTCGACGGCAAGAGCCGCGACGAAATCGAAGTGTTCATGATGGTTCGCCATCATCAGATCGAGTTCAACTCGGGCGCGCTGGTGTTTCCCGGCGGCAGTGTCGATGCCGGCGACAACGAGATCGTCGCCCGTGCTGACCTCTATTCAGGCGGCGAGGGCCTGAGTGAATCGGATCGCGGTTTTCGGATCGCCGCGATCCGCGAGACCTTTGAGGAGAGCGGCATCCTGCTGGCGCGGGCGAAGGGCGCGGGTACGCCGATCGATGCCAGGCGCGCCGGCGAGATCGCCGACAAGCATCGCGTCGCCCTCAACGAACACAAGATCAGCTTCCTGAGCATCTTGGCCGACAACGGCCTCCAGCTCGCGCTCGACACGCTCGTGCCCTATGCGCACTGGATCACGCCGGAGGGCATGCCGAAGCGGTTCGACACCTGGTTCTTCCTCGCAGCCGCACCGCCCGATCAGCTCGGCGCCCATGACGGCCGGGAGTCGACCGACTCGATCTGGGTGTCGCCGCGCGAGGCGGTGGAGGGCGGCGAGAGCGGCCGCTTCAAGCTGCCGTTCCCGACCACGCGCAACCTGATCCGGCTCGCCAAGCAGGGCAGCGTGGGCGCCGCGCTGGAGCACGCCCGCGGCATGTCGATCGTCACGGTGATGCCTGTCATGACCAAGACCGAAGGCGGCCGCCAGCTCCGTATTCCCCGCGAGGCCGGCTATGACGGCGAGGTCTTCGAGGTCGGGGCGGTCGGCTAGGATACTTCGATACCAAACGAAGTATTGGCGGCCACGTACGCGCTAGGGTTCCGTCCATCGCGAATGGTCGGGACGTGAAAAATGGATAAGGGACGGGACCCCAACATCGCCGTCGAGCTGGCGCTGCTGGTGGCGCTCGCAACGCTCTGGGGCGGCTCCTACACCTTCATCAAGCTCGGCGTCGCCACCATTCCGCCGATCACGCTGATCGCGGCGCGTACCATGATCGCCGGTCTGTTGCTGCTCGTCGTCATGTGGGCACGCGGCATCAGGATGCCCATGGATGCCGCGACCTGGCAGCGCTTCGCGTTCCAGGCCGTACTCAACAGCGTCATCCCCTGGACGCTGATCGCCTGGGGCGAGCGTCATGTCGACGCGTCGCTCGCGACCATCCTCAACTCGGCCGGGCCGATCTTCACCTTCCTGCTCACGGCCGTCGTCACGCGCCACGAGGTGACGACGCCGCGAAAACTGTTCGGCGTGCTCGCCGGCATGGCGGGCATCCTGCTGATCGTCGGCGTCGACGCCTTCCACGACGTCGGCAGTGGCCTCGTCGCGGAGGCCGCCATCGTCACCGCCACCATCTGCTACGCCTGCGCCGCGATCTTCGGCCGCAGTTTTAAGGGTCTCGATCCGATGGCACCGGCCGCGGGCTCGCTGCTGGCGGGCGCGGCGGCGCTGATCCCGGCCTCGCTGATCGTCGAACAGCCCTGGACGCTGTCGCCTTCGCTGAGTTCCGTGCTGGCGCTGCTCGCGCTGGCGACCTTCTCGACTGCGGCGGCGTTCGCGATCTACTTCCGCCTGATCCAGACACTGGGCTCGGTCGGCACCACCGCGCAGGCCTATCTGCGCGTGCCCATCGGGGTCGCAATCAGCGTCGCCTTCCTCGGCGAAACCCTGAGCCGGACCGCCTGGATCGGGCTTGCCTGCGTCGTCCTCGGCGTCGCCGCCATGACGATCCCGGCCCGGCGGCCGGCCAGCGTCAAAACGTCATAATCAGGTGGGGAGAAGGGCGGCGGACTCGCGATATTAAGGATATTCGGCAGCGCGAGGCATGTTCCCCCGGGGCCGCAAAACATCGTATATTGGGCCTCCAATAGCCCGGTCCTCAAAAGCCCCAATGTCCGCCGAATTGACGCCGACCCCTGAGAAAAAGCGAACATTCTCGCTCTCCATCGGCCAGCTCACCTTCGGCAGCTTCCTCCTGGTGCTGGCGGTGATCATCGTCACCTCGACCGCGAGCGTGATCGCGATCCGGCACATCGATACGACCTTCGCCGAGTTGCAGCGGCTCCAGAGCGTCGGCGACCTCGCCGAGGACATCGACCGCCGCATGAACGAGCTGCGGCTCGCCGCGCGCGATTTCGTCACCGATCCCGGCGCCGGCACCCAGTTCAAGCAGGTCGGCGAGGCGGCCTCGACACTGAACGACATCCTGAGGAAGACCCGCATCGAGCTCGCGCCCGAGCAGCAGGACATGATCGACGGGGTCACCGAGCGCCTTGCGACCTATCGCAATGGCCTCGAGCGGATCTCGACCCTGATCGACCGCCGCGCCCAGCTGCTCGCCGGGCTGCCGCCGCTGCGCGACCGGTTCGACGTGGCCGTCGGAGCCGCGGCGGACCGCGAGCTCGCCTCCCGCCTGTCGGAATCGCAGAGCCGGATCGCACTCGGGCTGCTCGCGCGCAACCCGTCCGCCGCCGAGCAGGCCGCGCAGGGGATGCGGGCGATGGATATCGCGGACGCCAGGCTGAAGACGGCCGTGAACGACTACGCCGAGGCCATCATCGCGGTGGCGGTCCGGGAGCGGCAGATCGCCGATATCGATCGCGAGGTGCTGGGCACCGAGGGCCGCCTGATCGGCCGCGTCACGGAACTCCTGCGCGAGGTCAGCGCCAGGCGCGGCCACGTGCTGTCGCGCGATTTCGCCCGTACGCTGACTGAGGCGCGGTGGCAAAGCATCGTGTTCGGCACTATCGGCGTCTTGATCGGCATTCTCGCGGCCGGCTTCGTGGTGCGGCGGACCGTCCGGCCGCTTGCGAAGATCGCGAGATCCATCCGTGCGCTCGCAGCGGGCGAGAAGGACACTTCGATCCCGTCGGCCGACCTCGACAACGAGATCGGCGACATCGCGCGCGCGGCCGAAGTGTTCCGCCGCGCGCTGGAGGAGGCCGACACGGCGCGCGAGGCGGCGGTGCGGGCGCTCACCGAGCAGCGCCTCGCCGAAGAGAGCTACCGCAAACTGTTCGAGGGCTCGGTCGACGGCATCTATGTCACGACGCCGGCCGGCGATCTCCTCAACGCCAATCCGGCGCTGGCGCGGATGATGGGCTATGACAGCCCGCAGCAGCTCATCGACAGCATCAACGACATCGCCCACACCATCTACGTCCACCCCGAGGCGCGCGCCGAATATCAGCGGCTGATGGCGCGCGACGGCATCGTGCGCGAGTTCGAGTACCAGGTACGCCAGCGCAGCGGCAACATCCTGTGGCTTTCCGACAGCGCCACGGGCGTGCGGGACGAGGCGGGCAACATCGTCCGCTACGAGGGCACGCTGCGCGACATCACCGACCAGAAGCGGGCGGAAGACGCCATCGCCGAAGGACGGCGCCTGCTCCAGCAGGTCATCGACACCGTGCCCGCGGTCATCAACGTCAAGGATCGCGAGCTGCGCTACGTGCTGATGAACCGCTACATGGCCGGCATCTTCGGCATCGAGCCCGCCGATGCGCTCGGCCGCACCACCGCGGATCTGATGTCGCGCTACGGCGCAGCCAAGACCGACGAGAACGACAAGCGGGTGCTCAGGCTTCGAAAAGGTCTCGGCTTCTACGAAGAGGAGTACAAGGACGCCTCCGGCAACATGCGGCAATGGCTGGTCAACAAGCTGCCGCTGCTCGATGCCGACGGCGAGATCGAGCGGATCGTCACCGTGGCGCTCGACATCGGCGAGCGCAAGCGCGGCGAGCAGGAGATGCGCAAAGCCAAGGAATCGGCCGAGACCGCGTTGCGAAACCTGCGCGAGACCCAGGCCTCGCTGATCGAGGCGGAGAAGCTCGCCGCGCTCGGACGGCTCGTCGCCGGCGTCGCCCACGAGGTCAACAATCCCGTCGGTATCAGCCTCACGGTCGCATCCGCGCTGGAGCGCAAGACCGCGATGTTCACCTCCGAAGTCGAGCGCGGCGAGCTCCGTCGCTCCACGCTCAACGACTTCCTCAACACCAGCCGCGATGCGTCCTCGCAGCTCGTCTCCAATCTGAACCGCGCGGCCGAGCTGATCCAGTCGTTCAAGCAGGTCGCGGCCGACCGCAACTACTCGGACCAGCGCAGCTTCGATCTCGGCGACCTCACCGAGCAGGTGGTGATGAGCCTGCGGCCGGGCTTGCGCAAACACAATCTGACGCTCAACGTCGAGTGCCAGCCGAGCCTGACCATGAACAGCTATCCCGGCCCGTATGGCCAGGTGCTGACCAATCTGTTTCTCAATTCGGTGGCGCACGCCTTCCCGGACGGCCGGCCGGGGATCATCGACATCCAGGTGCGGGAGTCCGGCAAGGACAATGTCGAGATCACCTTCTCGGACAATGGCTGCGGCATGTCGCTCGACGTCCGCCGCCGTGCCTTCGATCCGTTCTTCACCACGCGGCGCGACCAGGGCGGCACCGGCCTCGGACTGCACATCGTCTACAGCATCGTGACGAACCGACTCGGCGGACGGCTCGATCTTGATTCCGAGCCGGGCGAGGGGACGCGCATCCAGATCATCCTGCCGCGCACCGCGCCGCTCGAGCAGGCTGCGGAGTAGTCCCGCGCCTAATCAGCTTCCGCGAGCTTGTGCAGCGTAGCGCCGAAAATCAGGCTGGCCTTGCCGACGAGCGCTGTGCCCGTCATCTCCGCGCGGGTGTCCGTGTAGGTCCCGCTGACGCCGATGCCGACCGGGGCAGGGCCGCCGAACAGCGGATTGTCATCGCCCCGCGGCGAAGTGTGCCGTTGCACCAGCACCTCGCCCTTGAAAGTGTGGTCGTCCTTCACGACGTAGCTGCCGGTGTAATAGAGGTACGCATCGCCGCCAAGGATCTTGCCGTCGCGAAAAAGAATCACGCCGCTGCCCTTACCGACTCGACCGTCGAGCAGGTTCACGTGAATCGAATAGAGGCCGTTCTTCATCACGTCCCACAGGCCGGCCGCCATCGCCCAACGGCGTAACCGGTAGAGCTTTTATGCCAAAGCGCGTTCCCGCACGCAACGCGGCAGTTTGCCGGGCTGCGGTGCGATCTTGCCGCCGCCAGCCGTAGTTGTCCCGGCTTGTCTATGACACCACCATGACTGTCTGATCATGACGCGAGGCCAGTCGTTGCGAATCAAGTTGGCCCGCGAAATGCATAACCATTGTTGCACTGGCCGCGGGGTGCTGGAGCAAGACAAACGTGAGCAACTGGATCGATTCCGGCGGCGATGAGCCGCGTCTGTACAGTGTGCGTCCCACGATTTGCGAAACACAACGGCCGACCGGTGGTGCGCCACGCTGGCGAAGCATGGTGAGCCTCACTTGCGCCTTGGCTCTGATCGCGCTCGCAGCCCCCTCGGGGCATGCGCGCGACCGCGGCCAGTTCGTCAACACCAATGCCGAATTGAAGGCGTGGTTCGACGGCCTGCGCAGCGGCAAGGGGCCTTGCTGTTCCGATGCCGACGGCTCGGCGCTCTCGGACACTGACTGGGAGAGCAAGGACGGACACTATCGTGTCCGCATCCCGCGCCTGGGCCACGTGCTCGACGGCCAGCAGCAGGAGCTCGTCTGGGTTGACGTGCCCGAGGAGGCCGTCATCTCGGAGCCGAACCGGGTCGGGCGCACCATGGTGTGGCCGATCTACGGCTACATGGGCGTCGCCATCCGCTGCTTTATGCCTGGCAGCATGAGTTAGCCGGGCGACAGCACGCCCGGCCTCTCGTCGACCTTAGATGCGGCGCCGCGTTAGGTGTATTTCTTGTCGCGCTCGAGCAGCTCGATGGAGATGCCTTCCGGGCCGCGGATGAAGCAGATGCGCACGCCGGGCCGGATCGTGGTCGGCTCGCGCGTGAAGGTGACGCCCTTGGCCTTGATCTCGGCCGCGACGGCGTCGATGTCCTTCACGGTGAGACCGAGATGGTCGAGGCCCTGATGCGGGTGCGGCGGCGGCGGGTTGACGGCGTTGTCGCCCTCGAGCGATGCGATGAAGATCTTTGCGCCGCCGAGATTCACGTCGATCCGTCCCGGTGCGCGCACGATCTCGCCGCCGAGGATGTCCCGCAGCCAAGCCGCTGTGGCCTCCGGATCGGGACTGCGCAGATGGACGTGATCCCAAGTGACGACGACTGGCATTTCATGTTCTCCCAACGGGGTCTTCGATGTTGCAGCGCATGTTAGCGGCCCCGGCTGGTGATCGCCACCGTCCTTACCGACTCGGCATGAGCGCGGGAACCTTAGTTCGTCTCCCGGATTAAGGTAAGCAGTGGCCGAGTCCGTCGTCGAACGAGCCCAGGCCGCGGTCGGTGATACAGCCATGAACGCCAGGTTTGATCGGATCGGGTGGGGACGTTTAGCCGGGAGCGGCGAGCGCCTGGCGCGAGCCGTGACGATCGCGAGCGTCTCGTTCGGGCGAAGCCTGCTCTGGCTACTGGCGGCGATCATCGTCGGCTGCGGGGTGTGGATGCTGCTGCCGCTCTCCAGGGGCAACAGCACCGAGCCGGTGAAGTCTGACGTGGCAACGGTCGAACCGGCACCTCCGGGCAGTACGGCGGCGGCGGTCTCGCCGATTGTCGAAGCTCAGGCGCCAGCTGCGGCAGAACTCGATCGCCTCAAAATCTCATCGCAGACCTGGCGCCGTGGCGGCCTCGGCTCGAAGGCGCTGGTGACGTTCACGCTGCGAAACGACAATGACTATGCCGTTAAGGATCTGGAGATCGTCTGCGCGTTCACGCGGCGCGATGGCAGTCATCTCACCGACCGCAGCCGCGTGCTTGCCGACACGGTAACGATGAAGAGCCGCAAGACCTTTGCCCGTATCCCTGTCGGCTTCATCAACGTTAATGCCGATCAGGCGAAGTGTTCGCTGGTCGCAGCACGGCGCGCGTAACGCCCGGAGTTCCCGGTAGCGGAAAAGTTACTGTCCGCAGCCCTTGGCCGAAAAACTTGGCGTTGCCACTTGAACCAAGGGCCGGGTGCAGGAACCAATTAGAGTGTCGCCGGTTTAAGGCGAAGAGCCCACGCGGGGATGCGGGGGGCGGAGCGTGGCCGATGCCCATTTTCAGGTACTTCGTTTTCGTCGGTGGAGCCTTGCTCGCACTGTTGTTCGTGGCGGATTACGTTCTGCCATCGCAACCGGTCGCACGGGCCATTGTCAGCGCAAGCAACGATCAGCCCTTGATCCGGATCCGGTCGGATCGCCATTTGCCTGAGCGTGTCGTGCTCGACACCAGCCAGCCGACGATTGCCGCGCCCGCAGTGAAGACCGCTGCGGTCGTCGCGCCTCAGGCGCCGGTGCAGGAGGCTGCTTCGCCGGAGCTGGCCGAGATGTCGGCCAAGGCGCGGGTGCGCGAGACCTTCGCCCAGTTTACGCCGGCCCCGAAGGCCAACGCCGCTGCGGCCAGGAAGACCGAGGCCAAGCCGCAAGTTCAGGCGCAGGCTCAGCTTCCCCAGGGGCAGACGCCTCAGATCCAGGCTCAGCCCAAGCGCAAGGTCGCCAGGGCGCATCCGGCTCCACAGCAGGGCCGGTCGATGATGCTGGTCGCGCAACAGCCCCATTTCGGTCTCTTCAACACGACCTGGTAAGGGCGCCTCCGACCGTCTCGAAACGAGACGGAGAGGGCTTTTTATTGGTCAATCTCTCTGCTAATTCGAACCGATCCGAACGCCGTCCGGTGCGCTGGCTTGCCAGCAGCGGTCCGGCGCTTTTCGGTTGCGGCCCGATACCCGGGCCGGGGCGCTCGTAGCTCAGCTGGATAGAGCATCGGATTTCGATTCCGAGGGTCGGAGGTTCGAATCCTTCCGAGCGCGCCACTTGCCAGGCCGGAGCCTCGAGGCCCGGCCGGCTCAATCCGCGGGTCCCCTTACTTGCCCTGGATCTTCAGCCCGTTGGGCCCGACATTGATCTGCAGGCCGTCGGGCTGCTTTTTCGCCTGGTAGAGATTGAAGCCGAGCACGGCTGCCGCGACGACCAGAGCGCCGATGATCAGAAACAGGACGTTACGGTTGATGGACATTCTCTTCCCTGAACCACTTGATTGACGGCGAGAAAAACCCCGCGCGTAGGGCGCGCGGGGTTTCTCAGCGCGCCCCCGGGGCTGGCTGGCGGCGCACTGCTCGGACCTGACAACCTCGTTCGAGGGAACCTGTTCCATAGCCCCCCGACGCGTGGTCAAGGCAAGCCATCGGCGTCGCGCCTGTGATGTCAGCTTGCGGAACGGCAGGTGTGCCGGGCCCGTGCCAGCGTGTCGGAGGGCGCCTCGTGGAAGGTCGCGCGGTAGGCCGCGGCAAACTCGCCGAGGTGATGAAATCCCTGGGCGCGTGCGCACGTGGCGACCGTCGCGCCGCCGCCCTTCAGGAGCCGCGAGCGTGTGGCCCACAGCCGCTTCAGGCGGATGTATTGATGCAGGCTCATGCCGCGCACCTTGCTCACCGCGCCGCCGAGCGTTCGGACCGAAACGCCCAACTCGCCGGCGAGATTGGCCGTATAGATCGGAGCGGTCGGATAGGCCAAGACGTAATCGTCGATCTGCTGCACGAGCCGGGCCGATCGTGCGCCTGCATTCGGGGCGGTGCGATCAGCCGACGGGTCGATTTGAAACAGGTCGTCGAAGGCGAGCAGCAGGCCCTCCTGGAGATGCGCGGCGACCTCTGTGGTTTCGAACATGTGCGGCTCTACGGACGCGGTCCGCAGGATGTCGAGAACAAGCTGACGCGCGTAGAGATGCGCCACGGGGTCCGCGATGCGAATCCACAATGCATCGGCGCGATCGAACCAGCCGCGATCCCTGAGCGCGGGGGAGAACATGATCAGCGCGTGGTAATTGGTCTGATGCTCGACGAAATGACAATGATGATTGCCGCGCAAGGCGATGAAAAAGCGTGAGTCGAGTTCGATCCCGCTCGAGCTGGCGCGCAGGTCGTCGGTCATCGGCAGGATCACCATGCCGCCCGGTGCGCGATAAGCGGTATCGAGAATCCGCGCAAACGACCTCGCCACGATGATCCGGCACCCCGGCAGGTTCACGATCGCACGCGCCGCAGCGAAGTTGGCGACGTCGAGCGGAATGCTGCGGGCGTCTTCCATCGACTCGGCCGGTCGAAACGCGTCGACATCGGAAAACCGGATCAACTGGAGCGCGGAGGAGGGGGCGAGAGCGTCGAAGAACATGCTTCTGGCCGAATGCTGAAATGTGACAATTAAATGAAAATCGATACATCGCAATCAATGGCGAAACAGGATGATTCAGTAAACCGGATTCCGGGCCGTAGTATTGCGGACATCATGCCACGCGGCGCGGCGGGTCGATGTCACCGTCAACGGTCCCGGTTCATCGGTTGGCCTGAGGCGAGGTCGATGAAATGGAGACGCGTGCAGGCGGGACAGGCGAAGGACTCGAAGCTCCGCCCCTCGAGCCGCCGCCCCTCAAGCCTCCGCTCGTCAAGGCTCCGCTCGTCAGGCCTTGGCTGCCTCTCGAGATGCGTCTGCACATTCATGCCCGTCTGGGGGCATCGGAAAACAATGAAATCCGCCATCGACGCAGAATGACGGCACATCGAATTTCATCTTTGATCTAGATCAGTTTTGGAATCGCTCCACGCAAGCCGCGAGCACGCGAATGGACACAACGCGCGATCTCGCAAAAGCGAAGGGGCCCGAGAGGGCCCCTTTGGAAATCACCAGCGGCGATAGCGTGGTCCGTAATAGCGAGGCCCATAGGCGCGTGGCCCATACCCATAATATCGGGGCCCGTAATACGGCCGCGGGCCGTAATACCCATCATAGTTCGGGCGCCAGAAACAGCGTCCCCAGGCGTCGCAGACCATGCGGACCTGCTCGACGTCGGAGACCTGCGGCGTCGCAGGTGCGGGCGCGATGGGCATGGCGGACGCCGCCGGTGATGCCATGATGGCACCGAACAGGGATGCGGCGACGAGGCCAGTCTTGAGATTCATGATGTCTTCCTCTGCTTACGCAATACAGGATATCGAAGTTGTTCTGATCAAATTGTGGCGGAACCGAAATGTAATGCTGATGAACAAATCTTCAGCAAAGCTCGCCGCAGACCTGACCTTCGCTTCGCAAGACTATCCCAGGTTCGCGCGCGTGACCAATGCTGCGCTTGCACTGGCGCTGCCTGGCAGGACATTGCGTTCATCTTTGATCCTGCGCAATTCGCCGGCACGACTTCATCCCTAGTCTTGCCGTAGCCAGCGCTTCGAGGAATTCGAAGAGCAGGCTCGCGAGATTGCCTGGAGCTGTGCAATGGACAAGATGAGACTAGACAAGGGTGACTGGCTGATCGTGTGCGACGGGCGCAAGGCGCTCATTTTGGAAAACCTCGGCGACGAGATGTTTCCGAACCTCCACACCCGGGAGGTGCACGAGCAGCCCAATCCCTCGACCAGCGCGCAAGGGACCGATGCGCCGGGCCGGCTGAACGCCGCCGTCGGCGGCGCGCGCAGCTCGGTCGAGCAGACCGATTGGCACGATGAGGCGGAGCGTGCCTTCCTGCGGAGCCTGGCCGGCCGGCTCGATGCCGCCGTCAGCGCGGGCGAGACCTCGGCCCTGACCATGGTGGCCTCACCACGCGCGCTCGGGATGATCCGCGCCGACTATTCGGACATCGTGCGCAAGGCGCTTCAAGGCGAGGTCGGCAAGGACCTCGTCAAGCTGCCGGTCTACGAGATCGAGAAGCAATTGCTGCTGTCGGGCGCCGCCAAATAGCGGCACCCGCAGAGGACGCGCCAGCGCCCCTCAGAAGCAGGGGTGCCGGCGGCCGTCCTGGCCGATATAGGTGGCCGAGCTCTGGTAGCAGCGGTTGTTCGACGGGCCGTCGTAGAAGGCGAAGGTGCCGGGGGTAACGCCGGGCCCGTAATTGTGCAGATAGCTGATCGGGTAGGGCAGCGGGTTGGTGTAGTGGCGGTGGTACCGGTGGTGTCCCCGCGCCTCCGCAAGGCTGGGGGCGAGGATTGCGGCCGATAGGGCAGCAACCGCGGCTACAAGCTTCAACGTGCTCATCTCGATTCTCCGGAACCCGCGCGAATAGGTCAGGTGTTTATAGCCATTTCGGGCCGCCGGGACACCCGTCCGGGGCCCGGAAATCGGGGCCAATCCCGCCGATTCCCGGGTGGGTGTGACAGAATTGCCGGAAGCAGGGTTGAAGGCTGCCCATTTTTGGCCTTTTCGGGATGCTTAACGAATTCCCCACACAAGTATGGCCAAAGAGAATTCGCTTAAGAATCCTGTCGCCGGCCCTTTGGGGGTCCTTCGAGGCCGGTTCATCCCTTAAGGCTTTCGCCGTCACGCACCATGCGCATCACGCTTTTGAGCCTGCTGTTGCTCTCCGTCGCCGCCGCCACGCCGGCGCGCGCCGAGCTGCACATCACCCGTGACCACGGCGGCTACGTCGAGGAGTACAAGGCCAAGTACAAGCGGGTCCGCGAGAAGGGCGAGCGCGTCATCATCGACGGCATCTGCAACTCGGCCTGTACCCTGGTGCTCGGTATGGTGCCGATGAACAAGATCTGCGTGACGCCGCGCGCCAGCCTCGGCTTCCACCAGGCCTATTACGACAAGGCCTTCACCTTCGGCATCAAGGTCACCAGCGCGGAGGGGACGTCCGACCTGATGTCCTATTACCCCAACACGGTGAAGGACTGGATCCGCCGCAATGGCGGGCTCACCACCGACATGAAGAAGATCAAGAACGGTGTCGAACTCTGGAAGATCATCGACCCCTGTCCGGAAGAATGGTGAGCGGCTGAGCTGCGCTCCCGCTGGCCGTCGCAGCGCAGCATAGCTCGTTCGGAAATTCGCATTGCCGCATAGGCCCCGGTCGGGCAATGAGGGCGGCAATGAACCATAATCAAGAAGCCCTGACCGCCCGCGCCGCGCCGATCCTGTTCGTCGTGCTCTGGAGCACCGGATTCATCGGCACCAAATACATCATCAACAACGCCGATCCGTTGACCTATCTCGCCATTCGCATGGCGATCGTGGTCGGCCTGATGGCGATCATCGCAGCGATCGCGCGACCGAAATGGCCGGACCGTGTCGACGTCGCGCATAGCGCCGTTGCCGGCATTCTCGTCCACGGCTTCTATCTCGGCGGCACGGCCATTGCGATCGCGCATTCGATCCCGGCCGGACTCTCGGCGTTGATTCCGGGCCTTCAGCCGATCCTGACCTCGACCATCGCCAATCGCTGGCTCGGCGAACGCGTGACGCCGGTGCAATGGGCGGGGCTGGTGCTTGGCCTTGGCGGTGTAGCGCTGATCCTGCATGGCCGTCCGATGACCGGCGAGGCGGGGCTCGGCTGGCTCGCCTCGGTGGTGTCGTTGATCAGCATCACGCTCGGCACGCTCTATCAGCGCCGCTATTGCAACCACATCGACTGGCGCGCCGGCAATCTCGTCCAATATATCGCCGTCACCGTCTTCTTCACGGTCGGCGCCTTCCTGTTCGAGGACCGCGTGGTGCACTGGACGCGGGAGTTCGTGCTCGCGCTTGCCTGGCTCGCCGTGGCGCTCTCGATCGGATCGATCGGGCTGTTGTACTGGCTGATCCGCCACGCTGCCGCGACCTCGGTTGCGAGCCTGTTCTACCTGGTGCCCGCCGTCACGGCGCTGATGGCCTATCTGCTGTTCGGGGAGAAGCTCGATGCGCTGGCGATTGCCGGCATGGCGATGTGCGCGGCGGCGGTGTTCGTCGTCAATCGGCGTTTCTAGGTAGGCAAGCCAGTACGTCGGAATACATCCCTGACGTGCGGCGCGCGCTCGTGCTAGGCTGGACTGATTTCAGCTTCCCTTTCGCAAGGTGATTTCCATGAAGAAAGCGAGACGCGCGCTGCTCGGTAGGTCCTTGAGGCCGGTCCGGATTGCCTGCATCAACTACGCCGAGGAGATGATGAGCGAGCGGATGATGGGGAGGCTCACGGCGGCGCTCCAGAAATGCTACGACGAGCATTTCCTGCCGGTCTGGGGCTATCCCATCGATCTCGACGTCACCCGCAACCCGAAGCCGACGGACTGGCAGCTGCTCTATTTTGACGACGCCACCCACAAGAACTTCCTCGGGCGGCACGAGCTGACGCACCGCGGCCAGCCGATCTCAAAGATCTTTCTGAAGGCACTCGGCGAGGACGATCCGGTCAGCCTGGCGGCCTCGCACGAACTGTTCGAGATGGTGCTCGATCCCATGGCCAATCTGTGGGCCGACAAGACTCGGCACACCCAATATGCCTACGAGGTCTGCGACGCCGTGGAAGAGGAGTCTTTTCTCGTCAACGGCTTTCCGATGTCGAACTTCGTCTATCCGTCCTGGTTCGAACCGTTCGAGCATCCCCGCGGCACCAAGTTCGACCATATGGGGTCGCTCAAGGCGCCGTTCTCGATGACGGAAGGCGGCTATGTCATCAAGAAGGTCAACGGCCGGAAGGTGATCAAGCAGTTCGGCTCATCCGAGAAGCGGAGGCGCTTCGCCAAGGAGGACCGGCGCGGCCATCGCAGCGAATTTCGTGATCCGCAAGGCGAGCATCACCCGGGCCGGCGCGCAGCCAAACGGCGAGGGTAGGGGCGGGAGAAGTCTCCGGGCGCGCCCGTACCCGGAGACCTGCTCGAGCGCTGCGATCAGCGCTTGGCCTTCTTTTTCGACTTGGCTGCCTTCTTCGCGGACTTCCTGGTGGCCTTCTTTGCAGCCTTCTTGGCCGCTTTCTTCGACGACTTCTTTGCAGCCTTCTTCGAAGCTTTCTTCGCAGATTTCTTGGATGCCTTCTTGGTCGCCTTCTTGGCTTTCTTCTTGGAAGCCTTCTTCGGCGCTACTTTCTTCGCGACCTTCTTGGCGGCTTTCCTGACCTTCTTGACGGCGGTGACTGCGGCTTCGCTGGTTGCTTCCACGGCGGTGGTGATCGTGTCCAGCGCCTGTTCGGTGATCGGCTTCTCGTCGTCCATATCGTCCCCCACGGTTTGTATGGAGCGATGACGATAGCGGGTTTCAAAATCGAGTCAAAGCAGCGCTCAACCTTTGCGGATCTTTGCGTAGGCGGCGAGCGCGCGCTCGCGCCCCTTCGCGTGATCGACGATCGGCTGCGGATAGGTCTTGCCGAGCGTGACGCCCGCGCTTGCAAGCTCGATCGGTGATGCCTGCCAGGGCTGGTGGATCAGCTTGGCCGGCACGTCTTTCAGCTCGGGCACCCAGCGCCGGACATAGGCTCCATCAGGGTCGAACTTCTCGCCCTGGAGAGTTGGATTGAACACGCGGAAATAGGGTGCGGCGTCGGCGCCGCAGCCGGCGACCCATTGCCAGTTGGCGGGATTGCTGCCGGGATCCGCATCGACCAGCGTGTCCCAGAACCAGCTCTCGCCGTCGCGCCAGTCGATCAGGAGATGCTTGACCAGGAAGGACGCCACCACCATCCGCACCCGGTTGTGCATCACGCCGGTGTGCCAGAGCTCGCGCAGGCCGGCGTCGACGATGGGATAGCCGGTGCGTCCGCGCTGCCAGGCGGCGAGCGCTTTCTTGTCGCCCTTCCAGGGAAAGCCATCGAAATTCGTTTGCAGGTTTTCGGTGGCAAGGCTCGGGTGATCGTGGAGGAGATGGCGGCAGAACTCGCGCCAGCCGAGCTCGCTCAGAAACTTTTCGACGCCGGGCCCGATCGCGGAATTCTCCGCTGCGGCAAAGCGCGCGGCGTGCCAGACCTGGCGCGGGCTGAGCTCGCCGAACCTCAAGTGAGGCGACAGGCTTGAAGTCCCCTCGCGATCCGGACGGTCGCGATCGCCGACATAGACGCGCGCGGTGTGCTTGAGGAAGTCGCGGAGGCGTACGCGGGCCGAGGCTTCACCCGGCGTCCAGGTCTGGCGCAGGCCGCCAGCCCAGTCGGGCTTTGTCGGCTCGAGCGTCCAGCTCTCCAGCGCGTCGCTGGCGAGGCGCGGGGCAGGGCGTAGCTCCCACGGTGTGGGCAGAGGCTTGGGCGGATCGCCCAGCGACAGCACCCGTCGCCAGAACGGCGTGAAGACGCGAAGGCCGCGGCCCTCCTTGTTGCGGATCGCCGAGGGTGGGACCAGCAAGTCGCCAGGGAAGCTCTGCGAGTCCACGCCGAGCCTTGCCAGCGCCGCCTCGAGCTGTTTCTCGACGGCCTGATGCGATGCCTGCGCGATCTCATTCCAGTAGACCGCTCCCGCTCCGCTCTCCCGCGCCACTTCGGGGATCACCTTGGCCGCCGGCCCCTTGCGCAGGATCAGCGATCCGCCGTGCGTTGCGATCTCGGCGCCGAGCGCCCGTAGCGACTGCGCCAGCCACCAGCGCGTCGCACCGCCCGGCGCCCGTCCGGCCACCTCATCCATCACATAGAGGCAGATCACCGGCGCGCCTGTCTTCGCGGCAGCATGGAGGGCGGGATGGTCGGACAGGCGGAGGTCATCGCGGAACCAGACGATGACAGGCGGCGCGCTTGGCGTGGTCAGGGCAGGCCTCGTTTACAATTTGGCAAGCATGCCGCGTGCGGCGGTGTGAACCGTCGTTAATTCGGTCGTAAGCCGATTGCATGAATATGCAGGAATTCCGGGGGTAGTTCCATTCATGTCCAACCGTGCGACGGCAAAGTTCTTGCCGCAATTCAAGCTGGGTACCAAGGCCGTCCTGTGCGCCGTGCTGCTGATCGCCGTGAACACGGCGCTCGTGGTCGGCGCCGGCTACTGGTCGCTGACCTCCGCCTTCAACGATCGTGCGCTGCGCGACATCGAGGTCAATTTGCGCACGCTGGCCCTGGCTTTTGCCGAGGTCGTTCCCGACGCGAAGATCACGATGCGGGATGGCGGGGTCGCGCGCGCCGAGATTCCCAAAATGCCGGAGTTCAGGGATCACGCCATCGTCGATCGCGCGGTGTCCTATGTCGGCGGCAACGCGACCCTGTTCGTGTTCGATGATGCGGGCGGCCAGTTCGTCCGCCGCTCGACCAATGTGAAGAAGGAGAACGGCGACCGCGCTGTCGGGACCCAGCTTGCCGCCGATCATCCCGGGCAGGCCGCCCTGCGCCGCGGCGAGGCGTACAAGGGCCCGGCCACGCTGTTCGGCAAAACCTTCATGACCGCCTATTTCCCGGTCGCTGATGCCACCGGCAAGGTCGTCGGCATTCTCTATGTCGGCATCCCCATGGCGCAGTTCGAGAGCATGCTGACCCAGGCCATCGAGAGCATGGCGATTGCGGCCGGCATTGCCGCGCTCCTGGTCCTGGTCCTCACCTTGCTGGTCGTCCGCCGTATCACCAAGCCGCTCACCTCGGTCACGCGCTCGCTGACGGCGCTGGCCGAAGGCCAGAGCGACGTCGAGATCGATTGCGAGGATCGCGCCGACGAGATCGGCGAGATCGCCCGCACGGTCGCGGTGTTCAAGAGCAACTCGCTGGAGCGGGCGCGCCTGCGCAGCGAGCAGACCGCGGCCACTGCTGCCGCGGCGGAGCAGCGCAAGGCGGAGCTGCGCAATTTCGTCGAGCAGTTCCGCGGCAGCGTCGGCGGCATCCTCGACAAGGTGCTGAGCTCCTCCGGTGAGTTCGAGCGGGTGGCGCGGCAACTCACCGACACCGCACGCTCCACCGCCGATCTGTCGGCGCAGTCGGCCGGCGCATCCGAGAACGCCTCCGAGCACGTGCGTACGGCGGCCTCGGCCTCCGACGAACTGTCTCAGTCGATCTCCGAGATCACCCGCCGGGTGCAGGAATCGAACGAGATCTCCGCCGAGGCGGTACGGCAGGCCGAAGCCACCGACCAGCGCATGGCGCAGCTCTCGGAGGCAGGGGCGCGCATCGGCGACGTCGTCAAGCTGATCACCTCGATCGCCGAGCAGACCAATCTTCTGGCGCTGAACGCCACCATCGAGGCCGCGCGCGCCGGGGACGCCGGTCGCGGCTTCGCGGTGGTGGCCCAGGAGGTCAAGACGCTCGCCGGCCAGACCGCCAAGGCGACGGACGAGATCTCGAACCAGATCGCCAGCATGCAGCTTGCAACGGAGGAATCGGTCACCGCCATCAAGGCGATCGGCCAGACCATCGAGCGCATCAGCGGCATCGCGGGCTCGATCTCGGCCGCGGTCGAGCAGCAGAGGAGCGCTACCCACAACATCGCAGCCAGCGTTCGCGCTGCGGCCTCCGGTACTGCCGATGTCGCGGTCAATGTCCGTCACGCCGCCAAGGGCGCGAGCGAGACGGGAGAGACGTCGAGCCGGATGTTCGCCTCTGCCCAGGCGCTGTCAGGCGAGAGCCTGCATCTGAAGGCCGAGGTCGACAGCTTCCTCGACCGCGTGCACGCGGCCTAATCCAACTCGGTCATTTCCGGGGCGGTCCGAAGGACCGAACCCTGGTGCGCATTGCGCACCAGGGAATCTCTAGATCCCGGGTTCTGACGCATCACCCCGGGATGACTTTTTGCGGTCGCTATCCGCGACCGCCAAAAGTCACTTCGGCTGCGGCACGATGCGGATGTAGGGCTTCGGCTCCTTCCAGCCCTGCGGATAGATCGTCTTCGCCTCGTCGTTGGAAACTGAGCCGGCGATGATGACGTCCTCGCCCTGCGTCCAGTCGGCCGGCGTGGCGACGCGATGCTTGGCGGTGAGCTGAAGCGAGTCGATGACGCGCAGGATCTCCTGAAAATTCCGGCCTGTGGTCATCGGATAGACCAGCACCAGCTTGATCTTCTTGTCCGGCCCGATGATGAAGACGTTGCGGACGGTCTGGTTGTCGGCCGGTGTGCGGGTGAGGGGATCGCCGGAGGTCGAGGCCGGCAGCATCTCGTAGAGCTTCGAGACGTTGAAGTCGGTGTCGCCGATCATCGGATAGTTCGGCGCGGCGCCTTGCGTCTCCTTGATGTCCTCCGACCATTTGGAATGGCGGTCGACCGGATCGACCGAGAGGCCCATCAGCTTGACGCCACGCTTGTCGAATTCCGGCTTCAGCTTGGCAAGCGCGCCGAGCTCGGTCGTACAAACCGGCGTGAAGTCCTTGGGGTGGGAGAACAGGAGAGCCCAGCTATTGCCGATCCAGTCGTGGAACTTGATCTTCCCTTCGGTGGTCTCGGCTTCGAAGTCGGGCGCGGTGGTGCCGATCGGGAGTGTCATGGTTCTACCTCATCTCATTGAATTTACTTGGTAATTTATCTTCGGCCGTCGCGGCCAGTATAGGGTCTTCGCGCCCCTAAGTGAACCGCTTCAAGTAAAATGTGAATTTCTTCTCTGAAGGGCCGATTTCCTAGCACCTTTCTGTTACAGCCGCGCCTGCGACGAAACATCTCGACCGGAGCCGTACGGTCTCGATTGCCCCCATAAAGCCTTTTATGACCCGCATCACGCTCGCCCCGACGCCTCCGGAACCGAAATGGTCCTCGTAGCGACTAATCGGCAACCATTGAGAAAAGTCGCGATCCCCATATCGAATCATTAACCACCCCTTTACGCCCGCATGAAAATGCTGGTCGATCAGAAGAAATCTGGAAGTGAACTATGTCTGCCGCTGCGCATAAGTCTGTTGAGTCGCCGTCCCTCGAACCGTCCTGCCGCGATACCGCGGCTCATGCATTGACCGTCGTGCGCGACGGCGTGATCACGGGCGAAGGCCCGACCACCAAGGGCCGGGTCCACTTTTCCCGCTCGCTCGATGCCGATGACACCGCCTGGTGCGCGCGCATCCTGACCGCCACGGCCGTCAACGACCAGCCGGTCAGCCGCGCCGAAGCCGAGGCGCTGTTCGAGATCAATGAAGCCGCAACCGAGCGCACCGATGGCGGCCGGTTCGACGACCTGCTCGCCAAGGCCGTTGCCCATTACGCCGCGAGCGCCTCGGGCCTGAAGGTGCCGCCGCGCAGCGTTGCGCTGTCGGCAGAGTCTGAGATCGAGAGCTGGGCTCCGTCCTACGCCGCCAAGGTCAACAGCGAGATGCTGGAGTGGATCGCCGGACAGATGCGCGGCAAGCGCCAGAACAACCGTCGCCTGATGGCGATGGTGGCGACCTTCCTGGGCGCCACTGCGCTGCCTTTGGCAGGCCAATTGCCGAACGTATTCGACATCGGCATGTAAAAGATCTGGGAATGTAAGAGTTAGACGAGACTGTCGCGCCCCTTGCGAGGCGCGACAGACAGCGGCGGGGTTATTTCCCCGCCGTTTTTTGTTTGCCGGCGTCCGGCTCGAGCCCGAGCGTGCGGCCCGGGAAACCGGCGGCGTCGAAATAGCGCTGGCTGCCGACGCGCTGGAAGTTCAGCACGGTCACCAGGCCGCCCTCGGCGGGCTTGGACTTCAGCGTGCCGGTATAGGCCTTCGGCACGATGCCGTTGGGCAGGGCCTCCGACATCACGCGGCCGACAAGGCCGCCGTTCTGCGGGCCGCGCAGGCCCATGAGCTGGGCGGCCGTCATGCCGACGTCGGCATTACTGACCGGGATCTGGCTGACATAGCCGGCTTTGAAGTCCGGACCGATCGCGGCCATGAAGTTCATGGTGTCGCCGCGGCTGAAGCTGCCATGCATGCCCTGGCCCTGGCGCAGCACGGTGTCGGCGACCTGCACCGAGCAGTTGGTCGGCGCCTCACCGCAATCGCTGGCATAGGAACGGAAATTGACGACGATCGCCGGCGTTGGCGTCGCCGACTTGCCGCGCAGATTGATGCTCGACAGCGGCAGGGTACCGGGGATGCGGCCGAGCGAGTCGTCCACGAACAGGCCGGAGACGTAATCCTGCTCGAGCAGCGCCTTGACGGTCTTGACCGCCAGCTTCTTGTCCTTGTTCGGCAGGTAGATCAGGTCCGAGCCGCCATTGGTGGCGATGACGAGGTCAGGCTTGGTCGGATCCTTGCCGAGCACGCCGTTGCCGGCCTTCGGATGGGCGTTGCCGGTGACGGCGGCGTTCTTGTCGTTGGGGTCGAACAGCGGCAGGTCGAGCGCCTTGGCGAGGTCGATCGCCAAGAAGCCCATCGGCAAAAAGTCCTTCGGCGTGTCGTCATAGCTGACCTTGGCCGAGGGGCTGGTCTTGCTCTCCTTGGAGATGGTCGAGAAGCCGTGGTCGGCCTGGATCATGATGTTGGTATTCGCGGCCAGCCCAAGCTCGTCGAGCGCCTTGCGGAGCTGGGCGAGGTTGTTGTCGGCGTTCTTGATGCTCGCCATCGTGCTCGGGCCGTTGATGCCCGGCTTGATCTGGTTGAGGCTGTCGCCCTGGTTGTGCTGGGTGCCGTCAGGGTCGCGCGACCAGAACACCAGCACGAACGGCTTGTTGCGCGCCTTGAACATCGGCAGCACGGCCTTGGCGGCGACGTCGGCGAAATAAGCCTGCTGCGCGACGTTGGCGACGACGGTGCCGGGCGTCTTGGCATCGCCCGCCTTGGAATTGTCGCCGCGCGGTGGCGTGGCGAGGGGCAGACCGGCCTTGGTCAGCGCGTCCTTCACCTCGTCCGACAGCGCCACGCCGTTCTTGCCGCCGGTGGAGTCGTCGAACACGACCGAATGCAGGCCGGCCTTTTCGGGCTTGTCGGTGTGGTCGAACTGGTAGGTCGGACCGACCTTGCCGATGGCCGCGGTGCTGAAGCCCTTGTCGCGGGCCATCTTCAGGATCGTCTCTTCGTTGAGATAGTCGCCCTTGAAATGCTCGTCGATGTCACCGAGCACGGCGTCGTTCTCGATGAAGGGGACCACGGTGTCGCCGGCAGGGACGGACGTATAGTTGGTCCAGATCGTGTTGGAGAACACGCCGGTGTCGCCGAGATAGTGACCGGTCGACATCGCCGAGCCGTTGGCCATGGTGAAGGTCGGGAAGAGGGAGTGCGGGTTCTTGAAGTTGACGCCCTTGTCACGGACCTCGGCCATCGCCGGCGCGGTCTCCGGCGTCACCTTCAGCGCGCGCAGACCATCGGGGATGAAGAGGATCAGGTTGCGGGGCGTGTTGTTCTGGGCGGAGGCAAGTCCGGTGGACAAGACTGTCAGCCCGGCGGACAGCAACACCAGTGAACGGCGCATCGAAATCTCCTGCGGTGAGGCGGCAATGGCCGCGACCGCGGCCCCCGCCTTCGTTTAGTTTTGCTGTATGACAGTTTTGTTACAAGGGGGGCGGGGCATGCAAGAGGGCTGGGGAGGGGGCTCGTTCTCACGGACAAGTCATTGCGTTGCACCTGCATCCGTCCCTCTCGTGTCCCGGACGCGGTGCAACGCCTCTTAGCGCTGCTGCGCAGAGCCGGGACCCAGAAAGCCGCGGCAACCGCTGTTGCATGGGCCCCGGCTCTGCAGCGCATCACTTCGTGCTGCGCTGCGTCCGGGGCGCGAGATCGTTGTTGAATGACCGGCATGGGCTCGCATCCTCGCGGCTTGTTTCGCCCGAGCTTTGCCTGAGCGCCTCACCCCCGATGAAAGAGGGCGCAGGGAAGACCGGGAGCCGGCTGGCTCCCATTGACCGCTATGCCATGAGTAGTCTGCGCTACAATGCACAGCGGGTAACAGGGCAACCGGAGCATCCCGGCCTTCCCTGCGCAATGGTTGGAACGGCTTATGTCGTGCTCTCCCCGGGGAGCGATGCACTATTGCCCCCGTCGCCGTGCGGATGGCTGACGTGTGTGCCCGGTCGGGCAACGCACATCACCGCAAGACTTGGCGCACAGACCCCGGGCGCCAGGACGACACGATTTGGCCGTACGCTGATCACACCGGTCGTTTGCGCGCGGCCTTTGCTCACGGTCGCCCGCCCTGCAAAACCCTTCGCGCCGATGTGACCTGCGTCCACCGCCGCCCGGCCCGCGTTCGTGACGATCTGTAGCGCGCAATTTCAAATGTCACCTCGCGCAACTTCAAATGTCACCCCCCTAGAGGGGCTGGTTCCGAGGGCGGCGCGGCGTCCGGAACGTTGCCGGCAGCGAGCCACGCCTCGCAGTCGGACATGGGTCACAACCTCGCATTTAGAGACAAATCGTCGGCCCAAATACCGTTTCCGCTCGCAGTTGCCGTCTTATAGCTGAGCGTTGAGTAATTGGTGGTTATCGCTTGACTAGGTGCCGTTGCGGGGAAATTGCCGCCCGCAATCGAGTTCGCGATCAGCGCTATAGCCGGAGCCGCCCGCATAGCAGCAAACAGGAAAACACTGCCATAGGAAGCACCATTCACAATCGAGCCATTCTGAAGGCCAACGGTGATCTTTTGCCAATAGCGCTTGCAACATGCCACTTCCGCCACGTAATCCGGAAGCTGAAATGCTGGCGCCGAAGCGCCCTCGGTTACGCTCACATCAAACAATTCGAAGACGTTACCATTCGTCCCCATGAAGTTGAACTGATTGGGTGAGGCAGTAAAGTTGCCAGCAGCCCAGGCACCCGCCGCAGTTGCGAACGTAGACCCAGCCATGAGCGACCACGAGACGTCTAGGCCTATCGTGTTGTCGGTTGTCCACGTTCCCGCCTGATCGAGCGGCACGGTTATCGATTTCACGACGTCTGTATTTGCTTCGCCCGAGCTTATGACATACTCGGCAATGTACGAGCGATTGGCGGCCCCGTTGCGGAAGGAACAGCAGTAGGTGGCTGCCGGTCCTTTACACCCAAATTGGAGCGTGACAGTTTTTGCACCTGCGGTGCCCGCTTTGAGATCCGCAACTCGAAGACCTTCGATGCGCTGGAACAGTCCGACAAGATCGCCCGCGCCTACAGCGGCATCAGCAGTCGTAACCGTGGCCCTTATCCGATTTGGTGATCCTCCCGGTGTAGGGCTCGCTACTTGTTGGACAGAGATAGCTCCTGATGTCCCAGTAAATGACATAAAGAACTGATCAACGGGATAATAGTTAGCCGTTGATCCGGCCGTGTTCGCGTTCTCCTGCGAAATCTGCATTCCGCCGTTGAGGATGTAGTTCTTCTTGAGCACGCCGATATTGGCGCGCGCCTTATCCGCAACTGGCTTCAATTCAGACAGAGCATTCGCCGACGAAAGATCTCCAGCGCCCGGCTGGCCGGAGACGTTGAAATTCCAGTCCGCGAGCGTGCCGCTGCCGCCCGTCTTGTCGACGTTGATCGTCAACGTCGTGCCGCTGTAGGCCGCGAGACCTTCCATCCAATTCGCCGTGTTCGCAGCCGAGCTGGCACGCACGCGCGCGCCGTTCTGATAGGCCAGGCCAGCCTGCGTGGTGAAGACCTGCGACCCCACCCCGATCGTACGCGACGTCGTCGACGTGCCGCCATAGCCGGCGCCGGTCGGCCCGGTGCCGCCTGGATCGCCCTTCGAAGCCTGCAACTGCCAGTAGGTCGCGTTCGGCGGCGCGTGCCCGGAACCTGGCGTGGCATTGCTCCAGACGTATGACGAGCCCGCGGAACTGACAGAATCGCCGACTGAGTAAGTCGCCGCATTGTCGTAAGCGCCGCGCGGGTTGAAGCCCTTGTAAATGCCGAGAAAGGTCCAGACGCCGCCGGTCATGACCCACATCTTGCCGGTCGTCGGCTGGAGCGCGGATTGATTCTCCTCGCCGAGCGATGGATCAGGCGCCGTCAAGGTCGGCGGTACGAAGACGATATAGCCGTTTGCGTTGAGCGCGGTGACGATCCTATCCACGTCCGCCAAAAGCTCAGTGTTGAACGCGCCTTGCGCGACCTTCCAGATGCTGTAGGTCGCGCCGCTTACCGTGGCGCCAGGCCACCGCGTGATCGTCAAATGCGCGTCGTCGGCGACATCGGTGATGAACACACCGAAGTGCCCGACTGTAAAGAAGTAGCCCGGCTTGACGTTTCCGGCCGTGAGCCAAAGGGTGCTCACTCCCGTGACCGTTGTCCCATCTGCGGCAACAGAGACGGTGCCAACGTCGTAGCTGGAAAGCGCGGTCATGCGTTCACCCCTTTCGCGGCGCTCGCCGCATCCAATTGTTCGCGTAGCCACGCAAGCGCGTCGATTCCATCAGGTCTTGCTGGTACCGCGGCTAGCATCGCCGCAGCGGTGTCATTGCCCTTAGACGAATCTCTAAGAGCCTTGCGGTAATTGACCCATGCTGGAAGATCGGTCTCCGAGACCGGAGCATGAGGCAGAAGGAGATAGTCTGTATCAATCAACTCTTGACGCACCGCAGCTTTGACCTGCCAGATCGCGAACGGGTCGGGGTCTGGCTCCGTCTTGTCGACGATCGCCAATGACACCGGGTCAACCATCTGCGTTTTTGCATCGATAGTCTGGTTGTCGACAATCAGAACTTTGCAGCCTTCAAAATGGCTTGTCTCGAAACCGTCCCCGTGATCTGCGCCATAACCATAGGACATGATCTGTCCGGTCGTGACGTTGTAATGAATGTTCATCGCTTCGCCGCCACTGCAAAGAGAGTTGCACCTGCCAACATCGCATTCGAACTGGTAGATCCGAATTGAGCCGCAATCGAAACAGATACAATGCCGCCAGTACCTGTAATGCTGATAGCACCGGACAGTGGTGTCGGGGCGCTCGCGCCGGTTGGCAGCGTCACTTGGTAATAATTGACTTGTGAGCCGTTGAGCAAAAAGCGGAATTGTCCCGTCTCTGTAGCGGGGGAGCCACTAGCCCACATCGAGTTCACGCTCACGTAAATCACGATAGGCTTGCCCGACAATCCCGTGGTGTCTATGGACATGTTGAAACTGAAAAACGACACCCAGTTACCAAAACCGGCGCCAAATATAGCGGCTCCCGTCGTCTGTGCGACCGGCACCGTGACCGCATTGTCTGCGATGCTTAGGCTACCCACGCCTAGGTTCTTGATCACGCCCGACGCGGAGTCGATTGAGTTCGCCTTGAGATAGATGACGTCGATCGCACCGGCCGCGATGGCCTTCACGTTGAAGGTGCCGTCGAGATAGAAATTTCCGTTCATCCCGAACGCGGCTACGCCGTTGAGCGTGCCGAATGAGATGAAGTCCTGCGGCGCTCCACCGTTGTAGCCGGGAAACTGAAACCTGATCTTGTCTGCGACAAAGGTGATGGCAGAGAGACCGACGCCGCCGTTAACGGCCTGAATTCCCGTGACATAGTTGTTGACGTTGAGCGTGAATCCCCAGGACGCCGCGGCGTACCCGTCAAGCATTGCAATCGCACTTGCCGACTCGTTCACGAAAGCGGTGAGAGACCCCCATGTCGCGGTCGCCGTCGTCGAGAAAGTTGCAAAAGCCGTCGAGGTATCGACCGCGACAATGCGGACGTCCTCGATCGAGGCCGCCGCGGCATCGGCTCGTGCGTTGTATTGCGTCCGCACCTCTGTCTTGTCATTCCATCCTCGCGCCGACAGGTTCGCAAGCCGCGTCGCGAAGTCCTGCTCGATCCGGTCGACCTTGTCGCTCAGCTGATTGAAGATCGTGGTGACTTGCGCTCTCACGGCCGCGTCGAATTCGGCAAGTGAGAGACGAATATCGGCCGTCGTTACCGTGATCCAGTCCGACCAAAGCATGTCGCGCGGCGTCGAGGGCAGATACTGACCGCGCACTTGGTACGTGACGGCCGGCAGGATCGATTGAGTGATGATGAGACTGCCAGCGCTCACCCGATCGGTCCGACCGCGCGTCACACTCGAGCCATCGGAGCCAAGTCTCACCTCAAACTGCACGCCGCTGACGCCTGGCTGCGAGCCGTCCCAACTGATCAGGATGGCGGGCCGGCGAACCACGCCGCTGTCATCCAACAGCTGGTAAGGCTGCGCGTTCCAGTCGGTCACGCCTTGCGCCGGCGGCGGGTTCGAGATCAGGCCGCCGGTCGTCACTGGCTGTAAGTCGGTGTCGCGATCCCAATCGTAGTCGTCGGGATCGACCTCGGTGAGCACCAGGAGGACGTCGAGATTGTTCTTGTCGGTGCCGGCATCGACGCGGAATTGCTTCGCCGAGTAACCGTTGCGCGCGCTCGTCCATTTGCCCACGTCGCCGGCCTCGACCAGCCAGAACACGGGCGGCATGATCAATGTGTGCGAGCGAGCCCGCTGCGCTTCCTCGATTGCCGACTTCTGCAAACGCTGGACCTGTTCAGGGTATGGGACAGCGTCGAACTGCGGCGACGCCATGAGGCGGCGTTGGCCATCACGCCGTTCCAGGTCGGTCCGGTAGTACGCCGGCGCAGTCGCCGTATTCCAACCCTGCGCCGGGTCGGGATATTTCGCCTGGATGCCGTTGACGCTGTCGGACAGCGCAAGGAACGGTCGAAAGTTCTGACTCTCGGTCGAGAGGATATCATTGTCGGTGAAGCTGAAGCTCGGGGTATCGGGCGCGCCGAGATGAAGCTTGTAGAAGCCGCCAATCTCGGAAACCTTGCCCTGACAGCCGAGCATCAGCGATTCCAGGAGATGGACCGGTTGCGTGCTAACGTTAACCTGGACGCCGGTGCGATAGCTCGGCTCTGGTCCGTCGGCGCCTTCGACAGTGACGCGGCACTTGCCGATCTGTGTGATCCAGTTGGCAGCTGGCAACCGTGCCGCCGCGGTGCTCTGCAAGCCATAGACCCACTTGCCGGCATAGCTAATGCCGCGCAGTACGGCGTAGGCCTGCACCGCTGGGAAGTTGTCGCCGTCACCGCCCCAGGTCGAGCGATCTCCGAAACGGTGCGTGCCGCTGCCGCCGACCGTCGAGTCTTTGGACGGGTCGTAGAGCGGGATGCCGGACAGCTCGGCCTTGAAGCTTGGCACGCCGTTCCAGAGGTTCTCATCGAGCAGCGTGTGCGCGATGAAATAGCAAACGCCCTTGCCGACGCGCGTCGCACCGTAAGGCCGATCAGCGGAGCCGACGTTGAAGACCATGTAGGCGTCGGCGGTCGTCTGCGTTCCATCGTAATACTTGATCCACAGGTGCGGCGTCGGTGCACCTTCGCCATTGTGCGGACGGTTGTACTCCGGCACGGCATAGCCGAGATCGCCGGAGCCGAAGTTAGTATAGTCGGCCGCGCCGAGCGGCAGCGTGATCAGCTGACCGTCGACCCAGAAGCGGAGTAGCTTCTCGCCGGGCAGATCGCCAACCGAAATGACCTGAGAGACATAGGCGTTCGGCGTGTTGCTGAAGCCGCCATGCTGGTTTGCGTAGACCAGCGACCCGGCTGTGACGTGATAGCCCAGCCCGAACGATCGCGGCACGTCGCCGCCCCCGGCGAGCTTGGTCTGGATGCCTACCGGGCTTTGTTCCTGCTGGCCGCTCTTCGACTTCAACGCGTAGCTGAGGGCGAACTGCGTAGCGAGCGCGAGGCCGGTCGCGAGCAGCGGCACTGCGATGGTGCCGGCGAGGAACGTGCCGGCGAGCAAGGTGGTCGCGATGGCTGTAAAAATCGCCATTCAAACCGCCTTCAAGAAGTGGGTTTCTGCGCGCCGATAGCCGCGCCGCTCGTACAGCTTCGCGACATCAGGGTCGGCGCCCATGCCGGCCATTCCGACAAACCGGCAGCGTTTCTCCCTCGACCAGGCCTCGTAGGCGTCGAGCATTGCCACTGCCGATCGGCCGCGGTGGGCCGGCTCGATCCACCAGGCGCTTTCGCGCGAGATCCAAACCGGCCCAAACTGATGCTCATAGGCCAGCGCCAATAGGATGCCCTGGGCCTCGCCATCGACATCAAGAACGAAGCAACAGCCGTTCATTGCGCCGAGATGGATTTCGAACAGCCGCGTCGCATACGGGGCCTCGAACGGCACGGCGAAGCCACTCTCACCGGTGCCGTCAAACCCGGCCGCCGCGTGCGAGTGCCGAAGCAGCTCGACCGCGCGTCCCCGATCTGATGCCATGCCGCTCCGGATCATCTGCGGAAAAGACCCGAGTTTTTCGCGATGGAAACGAGATCGATCGGGCCTGATGACTTGCCCCAATAAATCTCCCAATCGCTGACGGTCGCCGTATCGGAATAGAAATCGTCGTCCGCTTGGCGAAGCTTTTGCGAGGCGTCCGAGCGGGTGTCCGAATTGGCGCGCGTCAGCTCCACCGTGTTGCCGGTACAGGTCACGGTGACGTCGCCTTCTTCGCCCGCCGGTGGCGTCTTGATCGGCGCCTGGTCGATCGTGCCAGCGAAGCGCGGGAACGCCGGTCCATTCATCGCCATCGTTGCCGGATCGAACAGCCCGCGGAAGATCTGCACCTTTCCCTGCTTGCAATCGTAGCCGCGAAGAAGGTCATTGACGCGAGTTGCCACCTGCGAGAGCGTGATCTGGACGGTCTGCACCGTGAGGTTGGACACATAGGGAATGTCCGAGATCTTGATCAGCCCGCCGGCAGCAGCGAAGGTGCGCGTCACGACTGAACCTGAATCCGGATCGATCACCTCGGCGTCGATCGCGCCGACGTCGGACCAATAGCCGTCCTCGACCGGATTGCCTGTTTCGAAGTCGCGCACCACGAACCAGACGAAGTCGCGAGCGACCAGGCGGCGGCCCTGCAACAGGACGTAGTTCTCGGAATGACCCGGCGGATCGATCGAGCGCGTCATGCGAGAACCTGCCCAATCTGGAACGCAAGCCTGCCGAACTTCCCGCGGGTCTGCGTCGGCACGACGGACTTAGGCATCAGCGTAAACATTCCGCGCGGCGCTTTGAGCGTCACCGCCGTCGACAGCGTCCAGCCCGCGCGCAGATGCGGGCGCACGTCGAACTGAGCCGTGACGCCGGCGCCGTTCGCCGTGACGGTCTCCATCGCCTGGTGCAATGCCCGACCGCCGGTGTAGTCGAACGACAGGTAATCGCCTCGCGAGATGACCTGGCCAGGATTGAGGCCCGACAACGACAACGCCTTGTTGTTGGCGTTCACCGTCGCCAACACTCCGTTGGCTGCGGCGCTGCCGCCGGGATAAAGGCGCGGCGCCGGCCGTCGCAAATCCCACGCCTCGAACGCATTGATCACACCGTCGAGTGATGTCAGCACCGCCTGGTAGTCGACCATGGTGTCGTTGTGCAGCTCCTCGGTCGTATAGCTGCCGAACCACAGTGCAGGTCCGAGATCCTTGCCGATCGTCGTGCCGATCGACAGCCGGCTCAGCTCTTGCTGCGAGATCGGTTCGAACGTGAACGGCGTCGTGAAGCCGACCAGCGTTAGGACATCCGCGCGTGGGTAAGTGATCGCCATCCGCTATCCGATTAACCGATTGGTTCGTCCGACATTCGAGGCGTCGGCGACATGATCAACGAACTGCGGACTTGTGACGAAGCTGCTCACCGTGTCCGAGGCGGACTGCATCGACACGCTCTTCACATAGGCTTGAAGATTGCCGTTGTTGTCGACGGACACGCCGACGTCCACCTTGAGGCCCGTGGCCGAAGGTGAGCTGCTGCTGCTCGACGACGACCCGCCGCTCCAATCGCCCCAGGCCGGCGCCGAGCTGCCGACCAGGCCGCCGCTGTCGTAGCCGCGCAACCGCCGGTGCAGCTTCGTGAAGAAGCCGACGCCAGCGCGGTTCACCGACGTCTTGTCGAAGACGTACTCGTCGCGGTGAACGATGCCGGCCGGCTCGTACTTGCCGCCGTGGCCGGTGTAGCCACCGACGTCGAACATCGGAAACGATAGGCCGCCCGTGCCGGCGCCGAGATCGCCAGCGGCACTCATTTTCGGGCCTCCCATCAACGACGAAAGGAAGATGTCCAGCGTCTTGTCGGCGAGCTTGCTTGCAATCTTGCTCAGCGCGTTGAGACCGGCGTTGCCGAGCGCGACGAGCGCATTGGTGCCAGCCATCACCTGGCTGGTGAAATCGCGGAACGCGCCGCCGCCCAGATCCTGGGCGGTGCTCTTCAACTCTTTCAGCTCATTGTTGGCCCGGATGGTCTGCGCGACCGAACTGTTCATGTCGGCATTGTTGCCGAACGCGCCGCGCAGCCGTTCAGCCACCGCGGCATCATCGGCGCTCCGCCCGAGCTGTGCGCCCTCGAATGCGACGTCGGACTTGAGCTGCGCTTCCGCGAGCGCCTGCGCGGCCTGGCCGGCGCGCTGGGCGACCTCGGCGATGCGGTCGGCGTATTTCTTCGCCGCGTCGCCGCCCGACTGCTGAGCGGCCTCCGTGAGCACGTTCTCGGTGCGCAGTCTTGCGATCTCGCCGGCCGAAAGTCCGACCGCGCGCGATTCCGCCTCCATCGACGCGGCTTGCCGGTCGATCGACTTCGTAAACCGCTCGAATGCGGACGCATTGTTCTCGGCGGTGATGCCGAGTGTCGCCAGATCCTTGGATGTTGCCTCGCCCTTGCTGACCGCGATGCCAGAGCTGTTCTCGGAGATCCGGTTCTGAAGATCGAGGGACGGCTTGATCTTGTTGATCAGATCGGCGGCCGTCTTCTGGAGATCGGGGCTCGCAAGTCCGATGCGCGCGACCTGGTCGGCAAATTTTTTGACGTCGGGCGCGCCGCTCTTGAAGCCCGCCTGGAGCTTGAAGATGACGTCCTCGAACGGCGCGAGCTCAGGCTTGACCTGCTTTACTTGGTTAAGGAAGTCGCCGATGCCGCCGAAAGTGGTGGCGCCAGAGATGAAGCTTCCGACCTGCGTCTGCAACGACTTCCTTAGTTCGGCCTCGTTCTGGATCAGAAGCAGCTGGGTCGCGTTCGCGCCATAGCTATAGAAGTCTCCGGCCGCGCCCTTCGCCTTGTTGTATGCGTCGCGGATCATGTTGATCAGCTTGGTCTGATCGTCGAGCTGCTGCTCGATGCTCTTGCTGCCGCTGCTGATGACGTTCTGGTAGGCGGTGTAAGCGGCCGAGGCGACGCCAATCGCCGCGGTGACGACGCCGAAGCCGCTCGCTGCGCGCGTGGCGATGCCAATGGCTTCGCCGACGCCGCTCGCGCCCTGGGCCAATTTGGCCAGCGCGCTCTGCGCGCCTTGCACCTTGGTCGCGAGATCGGCGACCTTCTGGGAGACGGCGCCGGCGCTTGAGGCAATGTTGTCGTTGGCAGCTCCAGCCGCTTCCGACGACTTCGCCAGGCCGGATGCCGCACCGCTAGCCTTCTCGATCGAGGAGCCGGCGCCCTCGGCGCTCTTGCCCAGCGCGTCGATCGCGGACGATGCCTCCTGCGCAGCCTGTTTGGCGCCGGACGCATCGCCGTCGATCTGGAGAGATACCCGCATCAGGCGTCCTCGTTCAGCCCCTTGATGGCCGCCTGCTCCATGGCGCGCAGTCCGCGCCACAGTGCCGGCGTCACTTCAAATCCTTCTGCGTCCAAGCCCGCTCGGACCGACGCATAGTCCAGCCCGACGAACAGCGGCAAGATCGGAAGGATGATGCCGCCCGCCATCGGCGCGATCGTGCCGCCACCGCCGCGCGCCACCACACGCCATTGTCCGCAGATGGTGAGGAATGCCTCGACGGTCGGGACATTCTCGCGCCAGACGCCCTCGAATTCGCCGGAACGATCATCGCCGCGCATGGTCTCTTCGAGATTGCGCAATGAGACCGCGTCGAACCCCATGCGCCGCGCGCCCTCGATCGCGTCCTCGATCTCCTGATCGTCGGCCGCCCCACGCGCCGCTCTTGCCCAGCGCGCTGCGGCCCATCTCAGTTTCCCTCGGCGATCCGGTTTACGGTCTCAAAATAGTGCGTGATCAACGCTTGCCGGACGTTCGGAACGAACAGCAACCGCTCGCGCAATTCGTCGGTGCAGGCAATCGGCTGATCCTGCTCGTCGACCAGGTCGGAGAAGCGCACCACGATCTCGCGAAGGAACGACGTGGTGTCGTCCGACCGGCTGAGGTCGAAGCTCGCGACCTTGTCGGTCGGTACGTAGTTGAACGTCGCCTTCAGCAAGTCCTCACTGAAGCCGCCGTCGGTGGGCGTGAACACCTTCACCTCGTGGGTGAAGGTGCGTTTGTCGACGATCTTGAACATGCCTTGAAACCTCCTGACAGAACTTCGGGATTTGAGCGTTTTAGGTGAGCGTGATGGACACCTGGTCGTTGCCGGCGTTCGGCAGGCACAGCATCGAGAGCGGCCACTCGGCGATGCCCTGGTTCTGCTGGTAGCCGGTCGGTCGCTTGAATTCGGCGGTCGGTGCTGCGATCGTGACGATGTTGCCGGCGGTGACACCGTGCACCAGGCTGACCGCAACGGTGGCCTGCGAGTTCGCGAGCCCATAGACGTCAAGCGTCGAAACCGGCACGGCTTCGCAGGTGAAGTCGATCTGCTCCTTGTGGTCGGTGATGAGCACCGACTCGCTCGGGACCAGCATGCGCGGCTCGACTTGGTTGGCGAGATCGAGCGAGAAGTTGCGCATCACGAGCGCGACGCTGTTGACGGTAAAGGTCGGCGTGTTTGCCTTGTTGACGATCAGCGGCTTCTTGAAACTGGTCAAAGTCGGGACTGCTGCCGCGACTTCGCTTGGTGCGACCCAGAGGCCAGTGAACGCCCAGTGGATCATCGGGATGCCCTGAGCATCGAGCGTAAGCTTGGCGGTGCCGCGCGCGCCCTTGATCGCATGCAGCGTCGCCCCCATCCAGAACTTCACGTAGAGGCTTTCGATCGAGAGAGTGATCGGCGAATAGGTCGCCGAAACGCCGGCGGAGAGAACTTCCGCGTAGCCGCAGCCTCGGAGCAGTGGTCCCCACGCCGGCGCGGTGCCGGCCGTTCCAGACCCCGCCAGCTCGGTGTCGAACTCGATCACGGTGTGCAGATCGGCCGGGATCGATGGTTGATTGCCGAAGTTCGGCTGCACGAGGTCGCGAGAGACGTCGCTGCCTTCCATCGGCCGGATCGAGACGTTCTTCGCGAGAATCGCGTTCGCGGTGCCCGCGAGCGTGGGGTCGGTGGCGTAGCCCGTCTCGATCTTGGCGAGCAGCACCATCTGGCGCCAGAAAATCGGCATGGCTCAGACCTCTTTCTGCTTCTTCGGTGCGGCCGGCGTCTTGGCATCCTTCGCCGCCGGCTTCTCTTCATTGCGGAGCAGCGAGCCGTCCAGCTGCCGCGTGTAGCTCCCGCCATGAACGGGCTGTTCCTGTTCGCTCATCAAACGATCCTCAGTTGGTCGAGCAACGCGAAGTCGAGCTGGTAAATCACCAGCCCCTTGTCGGCGGACAGCAGCCGGCCGCGGGTGACGGTGAAGACGCCGACAGCGCCGGTCGGTCCCCAGCCAGCGACGGCCTCGACGACATCGGCCGTCAGATCCTCGATGGTCGGCAGAGCCTTCCGCGCCTTGGCGTCGCCGAGCGCCTTGATGCAGAGCAGGACACCGATGCCATGGCTCAATGTCTGCGTATGAAAACCAGTGGCGGACTCCGCGCCGCGATCGTCGAAGCCAAGCGGCACCACGAACGCGCAGACCTCACGCTGAGGCATGGCGCCCGCGGCGATCAACGAGGCAAGCGCGAGGATGCCCTCGATCTTGCCGGTCAGGTCCGGAACCTGGGCGGAGATCCGCTGCGCTACGCTATCAACAAGCGTGGTCACTGGAGCTGGCCTCCTGCCGAAACATAGTTCTCGACGATGGTCAGGATCGTGCGCGGATCGTCCTCGTCGAGGCCAAGGAACGGCCGTGCCGGCATCTGCTGCACATGCGCCCGGATCTCGGCCTTGCGCGCGCGATCGGCTTTGGACGGCTTGGCAAAGCGCGTGGTACCGCTGCGTTGATTGGTCTTGAAGTGCAGCACAGCGGTCCGCGCCGCATGCTGGATCGGACCGCCGAACTGATGGATGGCCGCGTAGACGACATTGGTGCCGACTTCGACGCCGGTCGGCGATGCATTGGCCGTGATCGAACGATAGAGCCGCGATGACAGCACCAGCGTCTTGCCGCCCTGCGCGATGACGCGAAGGCTCGGCGGCCACGGCGAACCATCCGGCGCAACGCCTTGATCCCAGCGATGATGCGTCGACGTCACCAACGCCAGGCCGATGTCCTCGAACATGGGCGTCGGATTCTCGACACGCTCGATCAGCTCACCGAGGTCTGCGAGCGTCCCCTCGGCATCCTTCAGCTGGACCTGGAGCATTGCACCGGTCATCAGATGAAGCCCTTGAGGTTCTCGGGCGTGAAGTCGCGCGGGCGATCCGTGACCTTCACTCCGGAAGCACCGGAAGACGGCGGCTCGACGCCGGCAACGTTGAGGCGCATCGTTCCGCTGGCGATGAGCTGAAGCGTCTTCAGTGCATCCTGATAGTCGCTCCTGACTTTGTCGGAGACGACGTCCCGATGAAGCTTGTAGATGGCGATCGCCTTGGCGAGGTCGTTGAGCAGCGACGGCGTCTGCGCCAGCGGTAGCACGTAGCGGCCGAGCAAATAGCCGTCGATGGTGGAATCGGCATCCGTCAGCGCGTTGACAATGACGGTCGCGTCAATCGCGCCCGCTGGCGGGTCGGCCCGATCGGTGAGATCGATCAGCATGGGTTCGCCGAAGCGCTCGACCAGGTCGGCTTGGGTGGCGTAGGTCATGCGGCCTCCGACACGACGGGCGCGCGCCAGGCAGGCTTGCGGATGACGTCGCCGGCGCGGCGCCCGCGAACGTTCCTCCAGTCGATCGAGCCGACGTCCTGCAACAGCGAGACCGTACCGTCGCAGTTGTCGACGACGACTTCCCGCGGCCAGCGTTGTGACAGGACGGGCATCATGTCAGGTGCACTTTCCGCGCAGATGGTCGAGCAGCGCATCGGCGAAGCCGATCGCGCTGGACAGAACCTTGTCATCATCAAAGGTGCCGGCGACGACCGACGTCTGCACCTGTTCGGCTATCGAGCGAATGGTTGCGCCGGCGGTGAACGCAGCGCGGCCTTCCTGGTAGCTAGCATCGTCAATCAAGAAATCAGCCTTCGGCATGTGATGCGCCCCTGGTGAAACTGGTCCCTCGGTCCCGCCGCTCAGGCATTCGCGCCCTAGGAAAGGACCGAGGGGTGATCCGTGTGCCGCTGTCTGTCAGGACCCAATCAGCTGCGGGTGATTGGCACGGCGCACGAATTCCGAAACTGGGTGCGGGGGCAGGAATTGAACCCGCCGAAGGCTATCGACTTTCGACGCCCACTCGACTTGCCCGCGTTGAACCGGACGTCAGTCCGGGATCGTCAGGGGCTCGACGTCGATCGTCGCGCTCGAATGCGCGCCATCGCCGCCGGAGCACAAATGCCCATGTGCCTTGACGCGGACAGCCATCGAAGAGTCACGGCTTGGCGGCGGCAGATTGTTGATCGCAATAGCAAGATAGTCGAAGACAGGCGCCGGCAAATGCGCCTTGTGGGTTTCAAGCAGCTGAAGCGCGTGGACGCGCGATCGGCCGGTAAATGCGACGTGGAACGACATCAGTCCTCCTGACTGGACTTGTGATCGGTGATGACGAGTTCGGGATCGGCTTGGAGCGCCTTGAGAGCGTCCTCGGTGAGATCAGCGAGTGCGATCGGCACCGCAACCGGACCGAAGGCGCGCCCCGCGCGATAACGCGTTTGCTGGCGACCGGGCCTGGTGCGAACAGCGATTGCCGGACCGGTGATGACTGGTGCTGGTTGCTCGATGGGTGCGGTCTCGCCGGCGCAGCCCATGCTTTGCAGCTTGAGGATCTCGGCCTGGGCAGATTCGAGCGCAGCGGCAAGCGTGGTGCGCGCCTCGATCGATGCCTCCAGCTTCGCGCTCACATCGGCGAGGTTCGCCATGATCTGGTCGCGATCGGCCGAGAGCGCGGCCTTCTCGGCCTCCAGCTGCGCGACTGCCGTGCCGGCCGTTGCGGCCGCGAGCTGCTCGCGCAGCTCGTCGACCAGCTTCTGAAGGGCCGCGGCATCTGCGCCCTTGGCCGCCTTGTTGCTTGCCTTTGCCATGTTCGCCTCTGATCAGCCGGGCCGGATCAGCCGAGCCAGGTGCAGACGAGGATGTCTGCGGTGCCGAACCAGATGTTGCTGGAGCCGTCGGCGTTGCGCTCGGCCTCGATCAGCTGGCGGGCGGCACCTTCCAGCGTCGACGGCACGACCAGGAGCGGCTTGGTGCCGTTGGCGAGCACGTTCAGCGGCCGGCCGAAGTCCCCCTTCATGCCGATCAGGGCCGCACGCGCGGTGTTGTAGTGGGTCGCGTCGAGCGCCTGCTTCGAACCCCAGGCGAACTGCCAGAGCCCAAACCCGGCGTTGCCGCGGCCGTCCCAGCCGTAGAGGAATTCCTTCTTGTTGAAGACGTTCTCGTCGGTGGGATTGTCCAGCGCAACGAACTGGCCGGACTTGCGCAGCTGCCAGATCAGCGGCTTCAGCACCTTGGAGACGTCGAGCAGGAACCACGGCGTGCCGGCGCCGCCATCGGTGTTGGCAACCTGCGTCGCGTTGCCGGCGGCATCGAGCACCGGATGATCGGTGTCGAAGAAGAACTGGCCATCATAGCAGTTGGTGGAGAAGCCGGCGAGCAGCAACGGCCAGACCAGCTGGTCGGGCCACGCCGCGACGGACTCGCCGAACATGGCGAACAGCGGCGTATAGATGCCGAGATTGTCATCTTCGATGTCGTCCCGGTCGACGCCGATCGTCAACTCGAACGGCTTGTTCTTGATCGCATAGCTGGCTTCGGAGAGGTTCTGCACGATGCGCTCGCCGAGCCACTCGCGCACGTTCGGGATCTTGCCGAGCCAGCCGTAGGTTTCCGACTTCGCGGTCGACGGAACGACCGTCGCGACGCGCTGGAACAGCGTCGTGGTCTGCTGGAGCTGGTTCTGGAAAGTCGTCTTGAAGCCGACGCGAAGGCCGTCGAGGTTCTGGCGATTGACGATCATGGAGTGATGCTGCCTGTGTGATGGATCAAGGGGGCGGAAAGATCAGATGACGTTGCCGGGGCCGGTCGCGACCCAAACGCCGTCGCTGTCGACATCGACGACCTTGCCGGCGACCGAGCGGGTCGACGACCCGTTGGTCTTGGCGACTGTGTTGTCGTCGACGATGTAGCAATCCGAGCCGATCTCGGTTCGCGTGATCTGATCAGTCGACGTGGAGTTGTTCCACTTGAACACGCCGGCGCGGACCTTGATCTTGATGTCACCGTTCGCGCCCGCCGAATTGTCGGCGTAGTGCTCGGCCCGGCCGACCGCGATGAGGCCCGTCGCCGTAGTGCCGCCCTGGGCGTAACCCGCATTGAGCGCGACAAGCGCGCCCATCCAGATCTTGGTCGTGGCCTTCACATCGTAATGATGGATCGGCTTCTCGCGGCGTTGCGTCATGCGGTCGGCGGTCAAGGCGGTCATGCGGGGCTCCGGTCAGGTCGCGTGTTTGTGTGTGGTTGGGTCTCAGTCGCTCGACGCTTCGCTGGCGAGCGTCTTGGCGTAGTCGTCTTCCTTGATGCCGAGGAGGCGCGCGGCTTCCTTTTGCTGGGCGTTCAGCGCGACCTTGCCGTCCTTCGGCGCCGGCGGCTCCACCAGGAGCATCGAACCCGTACCGAGCTTCGGCAGTGCGCCGATCTCCTTCTCGACGCGCGCAGGATCTTGTGCATGCATGGCGATGTAGTGCTCGCGCAACGGCTTCACGCCGACGCGGCCTTCGCGGATCGCACCGTCGACGAAGGCGGTTGCCTTCTCGGTCGCAGTCGCGGTCACGGCCGCCTGGAGCTTGCCGCCGATCTCCTTCAACTCGCTCTGGAGCGCGGCGATCGTCTCGGCGCCATTGGCCTTGCCGGCAGCGGCAAGCGTGGTCACGGTCGTCACGATGGAGTCGCTCGTTGCGTCCGCCTGGAGGCCCGCCGCCTTCGCGATCGACTGCAAGGCGGTATCGGTGCCGCACATGCTCGTGACCTTCGAAACCACCGACGCGGAATCCGCGTCATTGCCGAGGCCCAGGAGTTGGCGAAGCTGCGCGAGCAAATCCATCTGATCGTTCTCCGTTGAATTGAGCGCGGCCATTCCGCGCAGATTGGGGGTGTTGGTGAGCGAGGCCCGCGGCATGTCGAGCACGTTGTTCAACGCGTCGCAGATCAGCACGGGAGAGATGAAGCGATAGGCGCGTTCGGCCATCAGCGTCGCGCCTGGCGCGGACCACTCGACCTTGCCGTAGATGCCGTCGGTCCGAACATCCATCGTCGTGACCCAGCCGCGCGCCGGCGCCGGCCGGCCCTCAGGTGCCGCCAGATCGGTCGCGTGGTTCTCATCGATGGGGATGCGGCCGCTATGCACCGAAAGGGCCGAGGCCGCGAGCTTCGCAGCATCGGCGACGCGATACGGACCGCGCCCATCCTTGGTCGGCACAAGGCCGGCGGCATCGATCGGCAGCAGCATGATCCACTCGGCCGCGCCGTCGCCTTCGGAGTTGAAGACGATTTCAATCCCAGCGCCGAGCACTACGTCCGGCGTCTTGCTGTGCGCCAACACGATGTGGAAAGCTGTGCTTGTGTTTTGTCCCGACATGCGGCCACAATGGCCGGACTGATGCGGTGTTCGTAACCCTGACACGTGTCAGGGTGCGGAATTCGAGGCCGCCGCCCTAGTGATAGCGCAACGCTCGCCCTTAACGCTGGAGCACTGCGCAATGCCAACTCAGATCCTCGCCATAGGCGTGACCGCTGCGGATTCCGCAGACCAAGTCGTATCAACCGGAACGCCTCTCACTGTCTGCCTGAAAGACGCTGCTGGCCCGGCCGTGGGCGACCTTGCCTTCGTCGATATCCTGCTGAAGGACGACGCCGGTCAGTATTTCTTGGTCGAAACGCTCTCTGCACTGAAGCCCGCGCTGATGATCGTCGCCCCCGGCACATATCGCTTCAGCCGCCGCGCCGGCGTCTCGTGCGGTGTCTTCAGTGGCTAGAACGACGCAGCTGCTGACACGATCGCTGACGCAACCGCTGGCGGCCGTGCCGGCGGATTTCAGAGATCTTGGGTTAGCTAACTCGCCCGCCATCGTCCTACCCGCTACCAACCTCAAGGCGGTCTATTCCGTCATCAGAGTCGCGGGCTGGACAGGAAACTGCCTCAGGGTGCAGCGAGCATTGGACAGCGCACAGCTCGACATCGGCTTTTCCGGCAACCTGGTGGACAAGTCTGCTGCCGATGTCTTTGCCGGCGGGACGGCCCTCACCATCGTGAAGGTCTACGATCAGTCGGGCTCTGGTCTCGATCTTGTCCAAGCGACTGACGCCAACCGCCCGATCTTCTCGTCGCTGAACGAGTGGATGAGCATCCGCCCCATCACCATCGACACCTGGCCGCAAAGCGCTGTCGCGAAATGGCTGGACACGCCGGTGCTGTCCGGCCTCAACCGGCAGGCCATCAGCGTCTACATGATGATGGTCGACCACTGCCCAAACCAACAGAACGCGATCTGGGAAGGATTCTCCGACACTGGCTTCGCAACTTCGAACTCTTTCCTGCTCGGCTCCGGCGGCGGGCTGGCGGTCAATTTCGGCAGCCTAATCTTCAACACGTTCTTCCCGCGTAGCCATTTGCAAACAATCACGACGGTGTGCGGTGGCGCCAATGTCCGCGCGCGCTTCGACGGCGTCGAGCGGACCTTCACAACCGGCGCGATCTCGTCATCGGCGATCCAAGGCATGCGGTTCGGCAAGAGTTCGCTCAACAACCAGTACAACGCGCAGAACGATGTCTTCTGCATTGCGATCTATGCTCAGGCCGATGCCGCAGCGGCAAATCTGGTGGTCGAGAACGCTCTGAACGTGTCTTTCAATCCGGATCGCGCTGGCAACTTCCCTTGGAGCTACCGGCTGGTCGAGGACGGCAATTCGCTGATGAGCGGAGTTGGCGCGGCCTCGCTTCAAAGCGCCGGCTGGCAAGGCGGCTTCGGCCGCGGCCAGAAAGGCGACGTGCGCGCCTGGGAATATTACAACATGGGGCTAGCCGGCCAGACCCTCGCGACCGCCTACACCAACCGCGCGCGCGTGCTCGGCCTGTTCGATGCGGCGAAGGCGAAGAACGTCCTCCACATCATCGACCCCACCAACGACATCGGTGTTATCAGCTACACCAGTGCGGCGGACGCGCAGACCGGCAACGCGGTCTCGGCGCAGAACCTCTACAACAATTATTTCTTGCCCTATGTGCAGGCGGCACAGGCGGCGGGCTTCACCAGGATCGTGACGACCACGACGATCCCGAGGACGAATTTCAATCTCAACACCGGCAACTTCCGGGAAAACTGTCGGCTGTTCTACAATTCTCTGCTTATCAGCAACGCGGTCGCGAATGGATTTGTCGTTGCCGACGCGGCTTCGATTCCGCAGCTCCAGACGTTCGATCAGACCTACTATCTGTCAGACAACCTGCACCTGACCGCGGCAGGTTACGCGCTGGTCGAAGAAACCCGCAAACCGTTGGAGATCGGCTAAGTTTTTCTTTCCAGTGACTTACAAGCCGCGGCCTGACGCCTATCCACTCCTTCAGGGCGAGCGCGGGCGCCGTCCGCGCCGTGAGGAACGGAATCCCTTACTGGGAAAAAGTGCCTCGAGTCCTTTGACGTAAACCTCTCTCGCGGTTCGTCGATCGTCTGATGTTTCGTCGGGGTCGATCATCTCGGATTTTGCAAAAGATAGCAGCACATCGTCCACTTGTTCCTGCATGGAAGCTGCGGCGTCTGTCATGCTCTCGATGGTCTTCAGGGCACGAACCCGGACCCACGGCGGAAGATGGTCGATGGGAAATGCACGCAGAGCAAGCACGCCCTCTGCGATGAGAGGCATGCACTCGGCCATTCGCCTGCGAACCGCGCGAAGGCCCAGCAAATTTTCGCGATTAAGGTCCAGCATCTTTGTCGTGAAGTCCCCGACGCTTGTCTTTCCCTTCAACTGGTTGTCGGGCTCTGTTTCGAAATGGTCCTGGCGAGGCTCGGCATCGGCGCGGAAGAATCGAAAGCCTTCAGCGCGAGCTTCAGGAGGCGGGGACCGATTCCCTTTACGCTCGTTGCAGATGTCACAAGCGTACATGAGATTGCTGTAGTCGTTGGCCAGATCACTGCGAACCGATTTTGGTTCATAATGATCGATGGTCATACGGATCGCCTGCGCCTCGAATTCAGTCATCGTGCAATAAGCGCACGAATAGAAAAAATCTCTCCTTAAGCTCTGTCGATATTCCGTATATGGCTTACCGGGCTCCACCGATGAGCGCGACACAACTCGCCGATCCTTAATTGCGATATCGGTCACGTCGTCCCCCCGACTTCTTTAAGCGGTCAAGTTCGGAATGAAACTGGCGAACATCGGTGTGAAAACGTTCGAGATCTGAGACCATGCTCTCCAACCTTTCCAGGCCGAGCCCATACTTGGCGTCGTCAACACGATCAAGCGACCAACGCACATATGCCAAGCGGTTCGCTTCTTCATGGCTCAATGTTTCCGCTAGCTCCTTGTCGAGAAGCATCTGCCGCTCTTCGAGTAATCCCTTATGCTCGACAGGGTCGATAGACGCGGCATTCAAGCGTGCCGCATTGCGCGAGGCCGCGGCGCCCACGCTCGTTGGATAAGAGAAGGTCGGGAAACGAGGCATGTCAAAGATGTCAGCGCCGCCGGCGCGCGTACGGGGGGCTGCGCCGGAAGAGATCGATTGCTGAGCGACGTCGGAGTTGTCGCTCCGAAAGTCGAATTCAAATTGCCTTGCGGCCGATAAGGTACTCATCGAATAAGTTTCCTTCTCCTATTCTCTCGAAATACGATAGTGCGGCTTCACTGCCCTTTGCTAGCAGCGTCTTCATTTGCGATTCGCTGGATGGTTGGCCGACTTTGAACTTGCGATGAAAGTCGAACGTCAGTGACATCAACTCGTCGGGATCTTCCGCCAGCACGATTCTATGCTGGCATCGATCGACCCAGTGCTCGGCTTCTTCAATTTCTGAAACTATCTCGATACTGAACGATGGAAGATCTTTGTTGCTCCAAGGGCGTTTCAGATACTCGATGAAGCGAACGATGCCCGGCGGCAGGTCTGCGAGAGCTGCGCGCGTAACGCTAACGATTCCGACCTGCAATATCTTTCGCTTTGAGACCTGAGGCAGCAACCGAGTCGCCTCAACGAGTTTTTCGGAGACAATCGGAAGCATCTCCGTGTAGGGCTGAGGAGTCGAGAGCATTTCCATAATTGGCGGCCCGCCACTAACCGGCTTCGCTTTCAGGTGGTACTGAAACGTAACTGCGGCCCGCAGGTGATCTGCTTGGTAGACGAAGCCGTCCCTATTGCTGAAACTGAGAAGGCCTCCGTTCTCTGCAATCGAAAAGGTCGGCTTATGGAATTGGTCTACCATGCGATCCAGCATTGGGGACCAACTCTGCATAATTTCGACCGTTGAAAAGTGAGGTGTAAGATGGAAGCCCACCCCCGGAGTAGAGGCCAATCGATCGCACCAGCTCAAGGCGTCCCCCAAATCAGTTCAAGTTGAACCCTGATTATACTTGCCGTTGGCTGCAGTTCCTAGCTGGCAGCCGCCAAATCCTCGCCCGCCGGCCTGAGCCGCACGTAGGTGCCGCTCTCGTGCAGCTCCAGCCAACCCCGCTCGACCGCGAACCTCAGGCCGGCGCCGAACTCGCTGCCCTTGGCTTTAAGCGTGAACAGGAACGGCGCGTTGATCTTCTCAATGAAGATGCGGCCGTCTTGGGCGGCGCCGACGCTGGCCGCGATCTCGACCAGCTTGCGGGCGGCGGCTTCCGGGTTCGCGTAGTCGGTGGAAAACTTCGTCATCGCTGGGCCTTCTCCGTCGTGCCGCCGTCCGGCCTGGCAAATGTCAGCCGCAGAATATGGGCGCGCTGCCGCCGGCCTCGCACGTCCGAGCACGGCTCGCAATAAAGCACCGGCTCCAGCTTCCAGATCGGCGTGTCGGCCGGCCGCTTGATCGCGCGCAGCGACACCAGCGAGATCCGCCGGCATCGGTTGCACTTGGCCTCGACCAGGTCGTAGCCGGCATTGAGTGCCTTGGCGATCGTCGGGTTCGCCTGGGCTTCGCCAGGCGACGGCATCGCCGGGCCGCCAGCCCACATGATCGCATTCCACGCGTCGCACTCAAGCCGGTCGGCGTCGCGCAGCTTGGCCTCGGCGGCTTCCCGGATCAGCACGGACTCCCGGAAATAGCTCGCGTGCAGGCCGTGCGCCTGGCGGATGCCTTTGGCCTGGGCCTTGCGGTCGCCGCCCGAGAGCGGGATCTGAATGATGCGTGGGGACACCGCCCATGATGGCGCCGAATCTGCCCAGAGAGAAGCCGCTAGGGCTGGTGCGCCGGCCTCGGCCGGCAACAGCGGCTTGGTCAACGGAATGATGGGCCGTGAAACACCGGTTTCCCGTGAAACGATGCCCTGAAGGCCCCCGATCGGGATGGCGACCGAGGGGATGAGGCGGAATAGGCCCGCGCCGGGGCTCAGGGGCTTCAATTCTATCTTCAAAGACTTCCAGACGGATTTGTGCGCGCCGACGCCCAAACGCATGGGCGGGCTTCCTAGCGGGTCACCCCTTTTGCCGGGGGCCGGGTCTCGATTCGCCTTGGCGCCGGGGCCTCGGCGGAGCACTCCGCGACCAGCTCACGGGCCTTGTTTGTAAAGTGGCCTCCGACCGACCCTTCGAGGTTCACAGCCGTCAACCCATCCCCGGCACGCGCGAGGACGGCTTTGACGTTTCTCATCGTTCCCGCGCCCGCGGGGATGTCCAACGTCACCATGGCCGTGCCGTGCGAGCGCAGATCAGCAAAGCGAACGTTGCCCGGCGACAATGGGTCGAGCTTCAGAAACACGCATTCGGCGATCCAGTCGTAGTCGCCCCTTATCGGTGAGTCCGCACCGGCCGCCACCGAACTGGCGACGATCAACCAGAGTCCAACTATCCAACGCATCAATTCCGATCCTAGCGTCGCGCGGCCGATCGCTCGGCCAGCCATTGAGTGTTCGATTTTCCGTCGATCTCGACCATCAACTTCCCGGTCTCATCCGACAATGACGGCTGGCCAAGACTTTCGTATGTGCATCTCGATCGAGATCTGACGGGCACTCCCGCCGCGCTGGAGGATACGTACTCGATCGAGGCAACGAGCCGGACGGGAGTATCCTTCGCGGTCAATCGCATGAGCTTCTGCACGCTCTCGGGATAGCCGCTCTTGGCGAAGTACGCATCGAATGAAACCGCTTCCTTGTCCTCCGAGGCTTTGACGAAGTGATAAGTCGACGGCGCCAACAGCCGTTGCTTCACGGCTCCCTCGCAGGCGGTGACAAATGAGACTTCACCAGCCGTGCTTCCTGCGTTCCAGAGTAGTGAGATCGCCAGCACGGCGGCGCCCTTCATCTGGACGCTCCCTTTTGCGATCGAGCCGCGGCCTTCGTGGGTTTCGCGCGCCCGACACGCCGCACTTGCCTCGGCGGGATGATTGCCACGATAGCGCTGGCCCATCTGATCCTAACCCCGGTGATGGCGCGCGAGCTATTCAGGCTCTCCAAATTGTAGAGGTCGCGTGCCGAGCCGGGCTTCAGTGTCTTCAGATACCGCTTTCCCTCGTATGTCAGGACCGCAACCTCTTCGCCCACGAGGCTCGTGACCGACTGGACCTGGCCCCGGTGAACAACGATCACTGTGCCATCTCCATATTTGGGCAGCATCGAATCGCCTTCGACACGGAAGCCGATCACGTCATCCGCTATGGCGATCGGAAGCTCGACTTGCTCCAACCCCTCCGGAGGCACCTGTTCATGATCCGGATCGATGACGGCGCCCGCGCCGACCTTGCCCATTATGGCAATCGTCGTGACGCCCTCGCGCTCCCCCTCGATGAGGCCCGACTCACGAGCGAGCTCCATGATGCGATCCCGCGCCTTGCCGCGGGGCTCGACGCCGGCGAGCCAACGAGAAACGTTGTTTTGCTTCGTGACGACGGCGGCGGCTAGATCCTCTTGGGTCCAGCCCCGGGCCGACAGAAGCCCTTGTATTAAGTGGCTTATCTCCATCCCCGAAATATACATTTCTGTATATCCCGGTATCCAATCCATTCCGTGATTTGTTGGTTGATTTTTTATCCTTTTCTGGATATCCATAGATGGATGAATCCCATCAAGCACACCCGCTGCGAAGTTTTCGGCATCACCCAGGAGGAGATGGCGAAAATCTGTCGCGTCCGACAGGCGACGATCTCTCGTTGGGAAGCCGGCATCGGCGAACCATCGCTGAGACACGTCAGACTGATCCGAGCTGAAGCGCGTCGCCGTCGGTTGCGATGGGACGACCGCGTCTTTCTGGCCGAGGAGCGAGCAGCATGATGACCGCACGGTCAATGCCGCCGCGTTTCTCGGCCGTAGCCGACGCTGTCGCGCAAATTCAGGACGACCTGGTGCAACGACGATCGCGGCAGGACTATGCCGCGCACCTTGCAGCGGGCGCCGCTGCCGTTGCCCGGCACGTCCACCCACCACACCAGTCGCAGCCAGTCCTCATAATCCTGCACGTCACAGCCGGAGGCGAAGTCGTCTCCGACATGATGCGGGTCAAGGATCGGGCGGCGGTGCTCGTGTCGGCGCTGTGCCATCGGGTACTCCTGACTGAACTCTCCGGCAGTCGTAGTTCTACCGGGCGCAGCGCACAGCGAGACTCAAAAACGCGTTGCGCCCATGAGTCGACCCCGGGGGCCTCATGAGCCACCCGCCGTCCTCCCCCGCCGATCCCGCGACCTTCGTCGAAGCCACCGTCGATCTCGTCGCCGTCGACCGGTTCTGCCTGATTGTGCGCGACCGCGCCGATGGGCGCGAGCATGCGCTGGCCTATGACGGCATCGCGATCGGCTCCAACGACGCCGGCGATGCCTACACGCTGATCATGCCGCGCGTGCTCGCGCAGATGCAGGGGTTCTGCGATGCGTGAGCGCACAGCCCTTGCCGGTCGCAGCCTGATCGCGGTCGCGGTTCTCACTGTCGCCGGCATTGTGCTGATCATTGGCAACGCGCACGACCAGCGGCGCGTTGGCGTCGTCCGTTTGCAGCACGCGGTCTCGATCGCGACGGTGCGGCCATGACGAAGCACTGCATCGCTCGCATGGACGGTTCGCGGCAGCGCTTCTTCACGGGGCGCTACGCCAACACGGGCCGTCACGCGACGGCGCAACTACTTCATGCGCCGAAGACGACGGGGCGTCATGACAAGGCGCAAACCTACGACGACATGTTCGTCGCGCAGTTCGTCTGCGTCTATCTCAACACCGTCGCCAGCGTCATGACCAAGGTGAAGCCATGGGCCGTGATGCCGCTGCCGGAGGCGCGCAAGTGAGCCGGCGCCGTGACGAGCAGGAACGCCTGGCGCCGGTTGTCGACCGCTTCGCCGACGAGCGCGTGCGTTCGCCGAAGGTGGCGAGCCGGATCTCCAAGGCCGTCGCCGCGGCGATCAAGGACTCGGGCCGTTCGCGCGAGCAGATCGCCGCCGGCATGTCGGCCTTTCTCGACGAGAGCGTCACCGCCGGCACGCTCTACCAATATTCGTCCGAGGCCAACGAGCGAAACAACATTCCGGCGCATCGGCTGATCGCGCTCGCCATGGTGACCGGCGACGCCCGCCTGCTGAACGCAGCCTTGGAAGGCACGCCCTTCGTCGCCGTCGAAGCTCGTTACGAACCGCTGCTCCGACGCGAAGTCCGCAGGGAGCAACTCGCCGATCTGCTTCGCAACGAGATCAACGACGCCGACGCACAATGGAGGGCCACCAAGTGAGCAAGCTCGAAATCATCATCACGCTGCTCGCCGTTCTCTACCTGCCGGTGCTGATCGGCGCCTGCTGGATCAGCTTCCGCATCGGCGTCATCGGCGGCAAGTCGCGCGGCCACGACGAAGCCAGCCAGCTCTGGCCGCAACACTCGGATTACGACGACCGCTCGCGCTGAACGCGCGGCAGACGGACTCGCCCAGAATTGGGCACGGGGGAAGTTTGGACGTGAAGATCTTTTTGTCAGCCGCAGAGATCGCCGCAGAGAGGCTGCCGGGCCTGTCCTCTGCCGAACGTGCCATCAAGCGCACGGCGGAAAAGCAGAGCTGGCAGTCGCGTCCGCGCGCGGGTCGCGGCGGCGGCGTGGAATATGCGCTGGAGTCGCTGCCGGCGCCGGCACGCGCCGCCTATGTCGGCAAGCATATCGAAGCCGTCGAGATTCCGGCGGCAATGGCCCGCGAAGCTGCTAGCGAGCCCGAAGCCGTCAACGTCACCGGCGGTGCCGCCAATGCGCGCGATGCCCGCCTTGCGCTGCTCGGCCATGCCGATCGCATCGCGCGTGACGCCAATGTCGGCCACAAGCGCGCCGATCGCCAGCTCTGCGACCTCTACAACACCGGCCAGCTTGATATCGCGCCGTGGATCAGGAGCGAGGTAAAGAGCCTCAACCCGCGCACGCTGGCGCGCTGGCGCGCCGCCGCCAAGGCCGGGCACAAGTCGAAACTCGGCGTCGATCGCGCCGCCGCCCGTCGCGGCACCGGCGTGCTCGATCGCGCCAATGATGGCCAGGTGCGGACGCACATCCTCGCCCTGGTCGCCAAGCAGCCGCAGCTCACCGCCTATCATATCCGTTCGCTGGTCGCAGACAGCTTCCCGGAGCTGAAGGTCGGCGACCAGGTTGTCGAGCTGCCGCCGATCCGCACCTTTCAAGCCGCGTTGAAGGGCTGGCGAACGACCTTCCGTGTCGCGCTCGAATCGATCCGCAACCCCGACAACTTCAAGAGCACGATGCGGTTCGCCGCGCGCGTGGCACAGCCAGCTTCGCGCCTCAACGAGATCTGGCAGATCGACGCATCGCCCGCCGACGTGATGACCACCGAGGGCCGCCGCCAGGCGATCTATGTCTGCGAAGACATCTACTCGCGGCGCCTGGTCGCGCTCGTCACCGAGACCCCGCGCGCTGCCGCGGTCGGGCTTCTGATCCGCAAGGCCATCCTTGCCTGGGGCGTGCCGGAGCGGATCAAGACGGACAACGGCTCGGACTTCATCGCGCACACGACGCGCCGCCTGTTTGCGGCACTCGGCATTGACCACGAAAAGTCGGCCCCCTTCAGCCCGGAGCAGAAGGGCCATGTCGAGCGCGCGATCGGCACTATGCAACGTGGCCTGATGCGCACGCTTGAAGGTTTCATCGGCCACAGCGTCGCGGACCGCAAAGTGATCGAGAACCGCAAGGCATTCTCGGCCCGGCTCGGCGACGCTCCGGAGGACACCTTCCAGATCGCGCTGTCGGCGGCCGAGCTGCAAACTCACCTCGACGCCTGGTGCCGTGATGTCTACGGGACCAAGCCGCATGCCAGCCTCGGCGGCCGGACGCCTTTCGAGGCGGCAGCGATGGCGGCCGGCAGCATCCGCAAGATCGAGGACGTGCGCGCGCTCGACATGCTGCTCGCGCCGGTCGCCGGCAAGGATGGCCTGCGTACCGTCACCAAGACAGGACTGCGCATCGACGGCGCGCATTACATCGGCGGCTTCCTCGACGTCGGCGAGACCGTGTTCATCCGCATGGACCCCGCCGACATGGGCCGTGCGTATGTCTACACTGAGGACGGCGAGACCTATCTAGGCGAAGCCATCGCGCCGGAGCTTGCCGGCATCGATCCGGCCAAGGCCATTGCCGCCGCACGTGCCGAGCAGAAGCGGCTGATCAACGACAGCATGGACGCGGTGAAGAAGACCGCGCGCAAGATCAAGGCGAAGGATTTTGCGCCGGCCATCCACCGCCAGGCGCAGCTCGCCGCCAGCAACGGAAAGCTGATTGAATTCCCCAAGGTGGTCGAAGCGCACGACACGCCGGCGCTCGCTGCGGCGCGCGTGGCGCACACACCGGTCGAGGCAACTCACGCGCCGGACATCGCGGCGCTGGCCGAGCAGCTGCGCGCCGAACCGCCAATGCCGGCGAACGTCCAGGCCCTGCGGCCCGTCGAAACCGATCATCAACTCTGGAATCGCGCACGTGCGCTCGAAGCGCGCATTGCGGCGAAGGAATTCGTCGAACCGGACGAGCTGCTTTGGCTCGGCAGCTTCCGCGAAGGCTCTGTGTACCGCGGCTTCCTCGCCGTCTACGGCGAGATCGCATCAACCGACGAGGCTGCCTCGTCTTCTTAAACCATCAATGGAAGGTCAGGACTCCATGACGAACACACCCGCACAAGGCCCGGTCGCCCTCAAGAACGTCGCGTCCTTCATGGCGATGACGGTCAAGCTGATCGAGCGCGCGCCGCATCTGCCGGGCTTCGGCGTCTGCCACGGCCCGTCCGGCCTCGGCAAGAGCTGGGCCTCGATGTACGTGCAGATGAAAGTGAAGGCACGTCGCATCGAGGTCGGCGAGACCTGGACGCGCCGGGCGCTGCTCCGTCACATCCTGAAGGAGTGCGGCGAGACCGTACGCAAGAGCTGGAGCGCCTCCGATCTCGCCGAGCTGGCGAAAGCCGCGCTCGGCGCCGATGCCTCGCGGCCGCTGATCGTCGACGAAGCCGACAAGCTGGTCGACAAGAACATGATCGAGGTGATCCGCGAGCTTCAGCAGGAGTCCGGCGTGCCGATCATCCTGATCGGCGAGGAGAAGCTTCCCGCTAAGCTGCTTACCGTCGAGCGCATGCACAACCGCGTGCTGGACTGGTTTCCGGCGCAGCCTTGCGATCTCGACGACGCGCGAGTGCTCGCCAAGGCATTCGTGCCGACGGTCAGGATCGATGACGATCTGCTCGATACCATTCGCCAGCGTTCCGGCGGCCGGGCGAGGCGCATCGTCGTCAACCTCGAAAGGGTCGCCGACTACGCGCGCAACCGTAGCCACAAGGCGCTCGATCTCAAGGTCTGGGGCAACCAGGACTTCTATACCGGCGAGCCGCCGGCTCAGCGCGACATCGAGCAGTTTCCGCGCCGGATTGTGAGGGCCGCCTGATGCACAAGGAGCACTTTGACAGTGCGAGCCTTCCGGTCCGCGTGCCTCGCGGCTTCGAAGGCTTCTGGGAGATCATGGTCAGGCTCGACAAGGGGCAAGGCTGCTTCACCGTCGCCGACGTCGATGGGATGAGCAACGTGTCGGTCAAGTGCATCTCGAAGTATCTGACGGCACTGGTCGCCGCCGGCTTCGTCGAGCGCATCGCGTCCCGGCAGCACGCCATCAAGGGCAAATACCCGACACCGCTTTACAAGCTCTTGAAGCACCCTCTGAAGGCACCACGGTTGCGTCCCGATGGCAGCCTAGTGCCGACCACCACCGCGCATGAACAGCTCTGGATCGCAATGCGCAACCTGACGACGGGCTTCAGCCTGGACGAGTTGGTGTTCGCCGCGACCACCGAGGACCTGAAGCCGAACAAGCAGACTGCGGGCTGCTTCGTCCGCCGGCTGCACAAGGCCGGCTATCTCGCCGTGACGCGGACGACGCGGCGTGGCGGCGTCAAAGGGCAAGGCGGCGCCTCGGCCTGGCGTCTCAAGCCGGGCATGAGCACTGGCCCGCTTCCGCCGAGCCTCAAGCACATCAACGGCAAATCGGTCTGGGACCCGAACCTCAAGAAGTTCATGGGCGCCGCGCCGATCGCGAGAGAGGTGAAGTCGTGAGGTACGAGAAACAGACCTTTGTCCAGAAGGCGCGAGCGGCGTGGGGCAATCCCGCGCCGGACTGGATACAAGCGTTGGCCGAGGAAGCCGACCGCATCACTGCCGCTCGCGCGGCGAAGAACATCGGCTACTCGCCCGCCGTCCTCTCGCACGTGTTCGCCAACAAATATCCGGGCGACATGGGCGCCGTCGAGCAGAAGGTGCGCGGCGCGCTGCTCGGCGCGAAAGTCATGTGCCCCGTCTATGGCGAGATCGGGCGGGATCAGTGCCTGGACTTGCAGAAGGTCACACCGCCGTTTTCCTCAGAGGCGAGCGGCCGCTGCTATCGCTCCTGCCACGGCATGGGTGCGCCGAGGTGTCCGAACTCGCGTCTGCCGGAGGTGCCGCGATGATGGGCACCACCCGGAAGCTGCAAGAACTCTACGCGCGCTTCGACGCGATGATCAGCGGTCGCGCGCCGATGACGACCTATGAGGCAGCCGAGTTCAAGCGTGACCTGCGCGCCGTCATGGCCCAGGTCGGGCTGATGGAGCTTGGTGTCGCCAATGACACCTTCGACGCGGCGCTGCGAGCAGAGCTGCCGGAACAGAACGTCGTGCCGATCGACCTCACGGGCGAGCGCGATCCGAAGGTCGTCTCGCTCACCAAGGTGCGGCTCGACAGGATCATCGCCGGCATGCTGGCGCGTTCGACGACGGACGGAGGCGCCTCATGACCACCTCCGCAGAGCTCGTCGAGACCAGGCTCGCCGCACAGATCTCCGCGGTCGATCCGGAAGCCGTGGCCGAACTCATCGTCGGCCACTCCACGCACCAGGCCAAGCAACGCTTCGCGATGCAGGCCTCGACCGTCGATGTCATCTCCATGGCGGCCTTCCTGCTGCGGCTCCGCGACATCGCCGATCGCACCTACGACATGTTCCAGACCGCGGACGCCATGGACGACCAGCCGAAGGGCAGCCCCGCCCGTGCCGAGCTGCGCCGCGAGACCCTCGAAAAGATTGCCGTCGTCGGCGCCGCGTTAGAGGCGCTCGGCTTCGGCCGTTCCCCCGCAACCGTCCCAACCCAAGCTCAGGAGTAGTCCCATGGTGAAAGCTAAGGCCGCGGCAGCCAATGTCCGCATTCCGCAGAACCGCAATGAAGCTGCGGCCATGCTGGCCGAATACGGCGCCGTCGCGCGGGAGCTGGCTCTGCTCGAAGTCGAGTTGCAGGAGACGCTGGCAAATACCAAGCGTGACGTCGAGGACCGCGCGAGGCCGCACATGCAGAAAGCGGTGGAGCTGTTTCGCGGCCTGCAAACCTTCTGCGAAGCAAACCGCAAAGCGCTGCTCGGCGAGAGCGGCACCAAGACGGCGAACCTCGGCACCGGCACGGTGAGCTGGCGTCACAACCCGCCGAAGGTGCGGCTCTCCGGCGAGCACGACGACATCATCGCGCGCATCGTGAACGCCGCCGCCGAGGCTACCGATCGCGGTGACGACATCACGTCGGACTCCTATCTCGATTTTTTGCGTACCAAGCAGGAGGTCGACAAGGAGGCGATGCTCAAGAACGCCGAACTGGCGCGAACGATCGAGGGGGTCTCGGTCGGCCGCGCCGGCGAGGTATTCGCGGTCGAGCCGTTCGGCGCAGAGCTGTCGGAGTCAGCGGCATGACGCCGGCGCCGATCCGCATCGGCCTCACGGCTCGCCAGCGCGAATGCCTGGAGCTGATCGAGCGTCATCAATTCACGTTCAAACAGACACCGACACGAAGGGAGCTTGCGAAAATGCTGGGACTGAAATCGCCGGGACGCGTCGTCGAGCTGTTGCGCGGATTGCAGGAGCGCGGCTGGATTACCTTCCTGCCACGCCGCGCGCGATCCATCACCTTGCTCGCAGAGCCCACGCCACGCACCGGCGGTTACGAACTGCCGCTCGCGCTCGATGCCGCTCTGCGCCGCTACTGCGCCGGCACCGGCGAGAAGCCGGAAGACGTCGTCGCCGATGCGGTCGCCTTGCTGCTCGACGAAGCCGAAGGCCAGGTCGCGGCCTAACCCAAACCAAGAAGCGTTCAACAGGAGAGAGTAACCATGCCTTTGTCTTCCCATCTCGCGACCACGTCGATGATCTCGACCATTCACGTGCTGAAGGCCAAAGCAAAGTTCGACGACGATACCTATCGCGACTTCCTCGCACGGCGCGCCGGCGGCAAGCGCTCCGCCAAGGAGTTGACGACCAGCGAGGCCGGTCGCGTGATTGAGGATCTGCGCAGCGTCGCTGGCGAGGCGGAGATCCGGGGTGCCGTCGCCGGCCTCGATAGCGCCCTCGGCGGCAAGCTCCGCGCGCTGTGGATCGCCGGCTACAATCTGGGCATCGTCCGCGAGCGCACCGACCGCGCGATGCTGGCCTTCCTTCAGCGGCAGACCGGCGTGTCGCATGTCCGGTTTCTTAAGGACGCCAAAGCGGCATCCAGCGCGATTGAAGGCCTGAAGTCGTGGCTTGAACGCGACGGCGGCGTCGAGTGGCCGAGCCACCACGACCTCGAAGACCTGACCGAAGGTGACCGCGTCATCGCCAGCAAGCGCGCCATCCTCAACGCGCAATGGCGCAAGCTGATCGAAATCGGCGAGGTCAAGCCGGTCGGCCAGGCCGTCGACCCGATGGAAGACCTCCAGTTCTACGCCGGCCGCATCGCCCGCAAGAACCGCTGGGACGCCTTCTCGACGCGCGACTATGACGACGTCCAGAAGGCGCTGGGCAACAAGCTGCGCGGTGCGCTGGCGCGGCAAGAGTAGGAGCGCCCATCATGACGATGCATCACCCACAGCTCCACCAGGCGCAGGCGGAGGCCGGCCGCGGCTGGACCGAGACCCGCGTCACGGTGGCGACTGCGCTCTACAACGGCGGCCTTTCGGCCGCTCGCGTTGCCCGCCTGATCGGGGGTGTTAGCCGCAACGCGGTGATCGGCAAGATGCACCGCGGCGAGCTGGCCGACCCGCAGCGCAAGTTGCCGCGTGGCTCGACCGACCAGGCCAAGGGCGTTCGGCAACCGCGCCAGCGGCGGGTTCGCACGCGCGGACCCGTTGTGCGCGTCAACGAGCCCGCGAAGGAAAAGTCGATCCCGCCAAGCGTCGCCGATGCCCAGATTCCGGTCGAGCAGCGCCGCTCGCTGTTTCAGCTCAATGATGCGTGCTGTCACTGGCCGGTCGGAGATCCGCGAGACGCCGATTTCTTCTTCTGCTGCGCTCCGAAGGCCAACAACGCGGACGTACCTTATTGCGCCTCGCATCTGTTCCGCTCACAACGGCGAGACGCAAAGCCGACGAGGCCTCACGGCGCATCCTTCGTCAACGCCGGTCCGAACGCGCCCTGGCGCGCACGCGCGAGGTGAACCATGGCCCGGCCACTGCGCGTCTGCGATCATGCGTTGCTCCGCTTCCTCGAGCGCGTCGGCGGCCTCGATGTCGAAGGTCTGCGCCGGCACCTTGCGGACTCTCTCGACCGCGCCGTCGGCGCGGCCGAGCTGCTCGACCAGACCGAGGTGACGATCGCCGCGGACGGCAATCACTACGTGGTCGTCAAGGGCCGGCTCGTCACCGTCCTCGCACCGCCGATGAAGCCCAAGCAGATGAAGGCGCGGCGATGACCGAACAGCTGCCCGGTGTGCTGGCGGAGATCGCGGAGGTGGTGGGTGAGACCGCCGCCCTGATGATCGCCGCCAAGCGCGGCGGGCAGCGCGTCTACTTCCCGGCCGTAAGCCGGCTGCACGAAGGCTATGAAAACTACTGGCTCTTCGAGTGCGTCGGAATCGAGCTGGCGCGCAAGATCTGCGCACACTTCGAGGTCGACGGCCGCGGCCAGCGGATCGACCTTCCGCTGCACGTTGGCGGAACCTACCGCCAGTTTCTGCGTTCAGTCGCCCAGCGGATTCACGCTCTCGATCGAGAAGGCAAATCGTCGGCCGAGATCTGCAAGCAGCTCGGCCTGACACAGCGCACCGTGCATCGGCACCGCGCAAGGCACGGCAAGCCGAAGAACGACAAGCAGGGCAAGCTTTTTTGACTTCTGCGCTGCCTGTGCGAGAGTAGCGCACCGGATCATCACCGGCCTGACACCTGTCAGGGTCGGGATTTTCGAGTAATTCCGGGATTGTGGCCTCCTCAGCCGGGGGGCCAGCTTGCTTCAACCTTCATTCAAACGATCTTTGAAACGGGCATGCGTGGCCCTCGCGCTGTTGTTTGTCAGCGCGCCCGCCCGTGCCGAGATCTACGCCGGCGTCGCGACCTGGTACGGCGACGAGAGCGGCCGTTACACGGCCAACGGCGAGACCTATGACACCGACGATCTCACCTGTGCCCACCGGACCTATCCCTTCGACACGCTCGTGCGGGTCCACTGGCGCGGCCGGAGCGTCATCTGTCGCGTCAACGACCGCGGCCCTGCCAAATCCACTGGCGTCGACATCGACCTCTCACGGGGCGCCGCTCGCGTTCTGCGCATGATCGACGCCGGGCGCGTGCACGTCATCATCGAGAAACTCGGAAAGATGCTCGAATGAGGACCGACTTCAGCAAGTGCATGCCGGTCGTCCTTCGGTACGAGGGCGGCTGGTCGAACCACCTCCGCGATCCCGGCGGCGTTACGCTGGAAGGCATCATTCAACGTGTCTATGACGGCTTCCGGGATCGCAGCGGCAAGCCGCGTCGGGCCTTGACGCCGGATATGCGCGACACCGCCGATTGGAAGCGCGAGCGCGACCAGATCTATCGTGCACAGTACTGGAATGCGATCCGCGGCGACGACCTGCCGGCCGGCGTCGACATCGTCATGTTCGATTCGGCGGTGAACTCCGGCCCGTTCCAGGCGGTGAAGTGGCTCCAGCGCGCGCTGCGCATGAACGATTGCGACGGCCATCTGGGCGAAGCAACGCTCGCCGCGCTCAATGCGCATCCCGACCACGACAAACTGGTTGCCGATCTCTGCGCGCTGCGGCTCGGTATGCTCCAGCACCTCTCGACCTGGTCGACGTTCGGCGCCGGTTGGAGCAAGCGCGTCGCCAACGTCAAGCAGATCGGCCAGGCTTGGGCGACAGGCTCAGTCGGGCCGAAGCCGATCGAGGCCCACCTCGACCAGGGCGACGCCAAGGCCTATGCGAGCGACGTGGCGCAGCCGGCGATCGACGCCGGCGACGCCGTCAAAGGCGGTGTCGGCTCCGGCACGGTCGGCACCATGCTCCAGGGTGTGAAAGACCAGGTCGAACCGATCGCAGGCAGCTCCGATTGGCTGATGAAGATCTACACGGCCATCGTGATCCTCTGCGTGCTCGCCGGCGTCGGTGCGCTGCTCTATTCGCTCTGGTCCAGCATGAAGGCCAAGAAGGCGCGGCAGGCTATCGACGGCGAGATCCGCGCGGACGTGCCGGAGGGCCAGCCGGCATGACCTTGTTCATCTGGTTCGACCCGGCCGCGTGGTTGGTTTCCGCCCTCGACGCCATCAACAGCTTCAGCGCGGAAGTGTTCTGGCAGATCGCGACGTCACCGCTCGTGCTGGTCGTCATTGCCGCTGTCGTGGTTGCGAGCTTCGCGCTTGCCCATCTGCCCTTCGTCACCCTGCTGTTTCCCAAGGCTGCCGCCTTCACCAAGGCGGCCTCGCTGGTCACCATCATCGGCTTCGCGGCGCTGCTCTATCTGTTTGGCGTTAAATCCGAGCGGACACGCGCCGAGCTGGAGCGGGTCAAGAGTGATCTCGCCTTCAAGGAGTTTCAACTCGGCAATCAGGCCAAGGCGGCTGCCGATGCCGAAGACCTCAAAGCCGACGCTGATGCGCAGGCACAGGATGCAAGGGGTAAACTCAGTGTGTACCAGGCGAAGTTTGGCGACGATCCTAACGCTGCCGCTTGTGCTCCTCGCGCTGGCGTCATCGACTGGCTGCACGACCTCCAACGTCGAAAGCAGGCAGCCGGCGCCGTCGCGGGCAAGCCAAAGCGCGGTCTTGTCGCGCGCCTGCGAAGATCTGGCGCGGAACGTCGATGATCCCGTTGTCACCGAACAGAGCGACCCGTGGCAGAAGATCGGCGAATACGCCGTCGCGCTCGGTGAAGCCAATGCCAACACCGACGCCACGCGTGAATGCCAGAAGCGGCAACGCGAGCGGCTTGCAAAGGGGAAGTGAGACGTGAACTTTATTGATTGGGCGCCGTGGGTGTCGATCGCCATAGCGCTCGCTGCGTTTCTCTACCCGATCCTTAACGGCCGCGCGAAGAAGATCGACGCACGGCTGGATTCGATCGAGAAGACACAGAAGGATGATCGCGAAGCCGCGATCGTGCGCACGTCCGTGGTCAAGGCTGAGAGCGACATGGTCAAGGACCGTGTCGTCAAGCTCGAAGCCGACATGGCGCATTTGCCCGACAAGGATGTCACGCATCGGCTGGAGATGGCGTTGGCGGGCATGCAGACCGAGGTCGGCAAATTGACCGAGCGGATGAAGCCGATCGCCGCGATGGCCGATCGCATCCAGGAAGCTATGGTCGAGAAGGTGATGAGCTGATGGGACGGGACATCATTCGAGAGCACGCGCGGCTGATCATCTTGCATTGGCTGCATCAGCAGTCGAACTATTCGTCGAGCGACAGCATGCTTCAGGAGGTGCTGGAGTCGTTTGCAATCGCCAAATCGCGCGACTGGATTCGCGAGGAGCTGAACTGGCTCGTCGACATGGGCGCGGCGACGAAGGTCAGCGCTGGCACGGCCGTGATTGTCACGCTTGCTCCGAAGGGCATCGAGCACGTCGAGCGACGCCTTCTGATCGAGGGCATCAAGCGTCCCAGCCTGCCGGAGGGCTAGCGCCCGATGGCACAGCACGCAAAGGCCCGCCGCGGCCGGTTGTCGGAGATCGACAAGCTCCCGGAATGGGCGGATGAAGCCAAGGTCTGGGCCTTTGAGCAGCTCAAGGAACGGAAGCGCAGCCAGCTCGAAATTCTGGACGAGTTCAACGCCCGTTTAAGGGCGGCTTCGCTCGCCAACGATGCCAGCGCACCTTTGCCGGAGAAAATCTCGCGCTCGGCTTTCAACCGCACCGCCATGCGGGTCGCGTTGCTCGGACGGCGCCTGGAAGAGACCCGCGAGATCGCTGCGATCATCGCGCCGAAGCTGGACGAGGCCGGTGACAACTCGCTGACCCTGATGGTCGCGGAAACGATCAAAACGCTGATCTCGGAGATGCTCGGCAACGCCGGCGAGCTCGGCGCCGACGGCGACACCGCCGAGATGCTGATGATGACGTCGCGCGCGCTGAAGCACGCCGAGGAAGCCAAGCGCATCAGCGCCGACGGCCGCCGCAAGATCGCGGCCGAGCTGAAGGAAAACGCAATCAAGGCCGTCGAGACCGTCGCGAGGACCAAAGGTCTCACGGCCGAGACGGTTGACGCGATCAAGAGCCGAATTCTCGGCATCGAGAAGAAAGCCTCATGAGTTCACGGGATCACCTCGACGAGCGCGACACGCGGCTGAGGGCTGAGCGCAGAAGCAAGGTGCGGCCGGCGCTGTGTCTCGTTCTCTGGATCATCTTCGCCGGCATCGGCGTGGCAACGTCGATCCATTTCGTCATCACCAACGTCTTTCAGTCAGGAGGAAGATGCGACATGAGCCACGAGTGTCCGATCGAGGGCTGCAAGACGAACGTCCGCAGCAATATCTTCATGTGCCCGCGTCACTGGCGCATGGTGCCGAGGCCGCTGCAAGCGGCCGTCTACGAGAGCTACCGAACCACCGGCCGCATCAGCGACAACCATCGCGAGGCGGTTCGTGTTGTCGAGAAGGCCGAACAGGGGCTCAAGGCGTTCGATCTGCCGGCCGGGACGAAGGCGCTGACCGTCTATCAGCCGTGGGCAACGCTGATCATCCTCGGCGCCAAGCCGCACGAATTCCGCGATTGGATGTTCACAGACAAGCCGCACCTTGCAAGGCTGGTCGGCAAGCGCATTGTCATCCACGCCAGCGCGCGCCGGCCGCCGCTCGTCGAGCTTGAAGATCTGCTCGATCGCATCGACGGTGGCGAGTCCGCGCTTGACGCTCGGATTGCCGGACCAGTCGTGAGCCAAATGCTCGCGGCATTGAGGGCGCACGGCAAGCACGCGAATCTTCACATGGCTCCGCTCAGTGTCGCGCTAGGCTCGGCCGTCATCGGCGAGCCTCGCAGCGTGCTCGACATCTTCAAGGGTACGCCGATCGCGGACAGCGCCCGTCTTGACCATAGCCTCTATGGCTGGCCGCTGTCGGACATCAAGCGGTTTGAAACGCCGATTCCGTCTGCCGGCGCGCAAGGCTTCTGGAACTGGTCTTAAGGGAGACTACTCATGGCGAGACTCAATCTCCTTCCGTATCGCGCCGGCGATCTGCTCGACAATCATAAGGGCAGTTTGCTTTCCCGCTGCCTCGTCGGCTGCCGGAAAGCCATTGGCCGTAGCGTTCTTGATCTCGCGGAGTGCCTCCTTGGCGAGAAATTCGAGCCGGCTGTTCGGAGTTGGAGCATCGATCTTCATCCGGTCCGGCCAGACGGCGTACTTGAGGACCGCCTGAAGCGCCATCATGAGTGAGCCGCCTGTTGCGATTTGCGCATTGAGAGATTGGGAAATGTTGATCTTCCGCTCTTCGGGCTGCGGTTCGTTACCCGGTCCACCTTGCGTCATCTTCTCTCCTCCTGGTTGCAAGGAGCCAATCACAATGTGGCGCTGCTGAAAACATGAACGAAATGAGATTCCTTCGGCTATGACCGAGTCTGCCCGCACCATCTCCGATGCCGAATGGGCAGAGACGCGCCGCGCCGGCCTGGCTGTCGGCGCGCAGCTCGCGCGCGATGCGGGCGGCATCGAAGGTGTGTTGCTGGGCTATCAGAAGCGGCTGCTGAATTCGACAGCGAGCCATAATGTCACGATCTGCGAGAAGTCACGTCGTATCGGCGCGACCTGGGGCGTCGCGTCCGATGCCGCGCTCACCGCCGCGGCCGTCAAGTCGGCCGGTGGCATGGACGTGTTCTACATCGGCTACAACAAGGAGATGGCGCGGGAGTTCATCGACGTCTGCGGCATGTGGGCGAAGAGCTTCGAGGAAGCCGCCTCCGAGGTGCAGGAATTCGTCTTCGACGACGGCGATCCCGATAGCAACATCCAGGCGTTCCGTATCCGCTTCGCCTCTGGCTTCGAGATCATCGCGCTACCGTCTCGGCCACGCTCGCTGCGCGGCATGCAGGGCTTCGTCATCCTCGACGAGGCAGCGTTCCACGACGATCTCGACGCCATGATGAAGGCGGCGCTCGCGCTTCTGATGTGGGGCGGCCGTGTCCTGGTGATCTCTACACATCTCGGCGTGGCCAACCCGTTCAATCGGGTGATCGAGGACGCGCGTGCCAAGAGAAAACCCTACCACGTCGAGCGCTACGATTTCGACGATGCGCTGAAGGACGGCCTCTACCAGCGAATCTGCCTTGTTACGGGCGAGGAGTGGACGCCGGAGGGCGAAGCCAAGTGGCGCGCCGAGATCATCGCGTCCTACGGCGACGCCGCCGACGAGGAGCTTTTCTGCATTCCCTCGCAGGGCGGCGGCGTCTATCTGCCGCGTGCGCTGATCGAGGCGCGCATGGTGATGGATGCGCCGGTGCTGCGCCTGCCGCGGCCGGCCGAGTTCACCTTCCTGCCGAAGGAGTACCGCGAAGCCGACATCGCTGACTGGTGCAAAGAGCACCTTGAACCGCTGTTGAAGAAGCTCGATCCGGAGCGCCAGCACGCCTTCGGCCAGGACTTCGCGCGCAACCTCGACCTTTCGGTGCTGATACCGATCGAGATCGGCAAGACGCTGCGGCGGACCGTGCCGTTCTGGATCGAGATGTCGAACATCCCGTTCGAGCAGCAACGGCAAGTGCTCTTCTATCTCTGCGATGGCCTGCCGCGCTTCGTCGGAGGCAAGATGGACGCTTCCGGCAACGGCGCCTACCTCGCCGAGGTCGCGGCGCAGAAGTACGGACCGCTCCGCATCGAGCAGGTCAAGATGTCGACCGAGTGGTACCTGGAAAATTTCCCGCCGCTCAAGAGCGCCTTCGAGGACGGTAGTATTTTGCTGCCGAAGGACGCGGATGGCCTCGACGATCTGGCCTTGGTGCAGACCATCAAGGGCGTTCCACGCGTCCCCGATATCCGCACCAAGGGCGCTGACGGAAAGAAGCGGCACGGCGACGTCGCGATTGCGCTGGTGCTGGCCTATGCGCAAACGCGGGCGAACTTGGTCGAGTTCGATTATCGCTCGGCGGCGACTCGTGATCCTGAGAACCCGTCCGGCGACGAGGATAGAGACACCGGCCGCGCCTGGTGGAAGGCTCCGTTGGGCGCTCGAATTCGAGGAGGCTTTTAATGGCCGTCAAGACGTCACCCATCCTCGATCAGTTCGGCCGCGCTATCCAGCGCGAAGTGTTGACCGAAGAGATCGCCGGCCCGCGCGTCGGTAGCGTGAGGTCACCGATCTCGGGCTACCCGGCCGATGGGCTCAATCCTATTCGGCTCGCCAACATACTGAAGGCAGCCGATGCGTACGATCCGCTGCGCTTCTTCGAGCTGGCCGAGCAGATCGAGGAGCGCGACCTGCATTATGCCGGCGTCCTTGGCACGCGAAAGCGGCAAGTCTCTCAGCTCGACATCACGGTCGAGCCCGCTGAGGATACGCCGGATGCAAAGGCGCACGCGGCCTGGGTTGAGGGCGTCCTGAAGCGCGACACGCTCCAGGACGAACTGTTCGACATGCTCGATGCCATCGGCAAGGGTGTCAGCGTCACGGAGATCATCTGGGACACGTCCGAAGGTGACTGGACCGTCAAGAAGCTCGCCTGGCGCGATCCGCGCTGGTTTCGTTTCGACCGCAACGACGGAGAGACGCCGCTTTTGCTCGGCGACTACAGCGCTGATGGTGTCGGCACAGTGCCCATGACGTCATCGGGCGAGACAACGCTGGCGCCGTTCAAGTTCATCACCACCGTGATCCGCGCGAAGTCCGGGCTGCCGATCCGATCCGGCCTCTCGCGCCTGGTCGCGTGGGCGTGGATGTTCAAGGCGTTCACTCAGCGCGACTGGGCGATCTTCACGCAAACCTTCGGCCAACCGGTCCGTGTCGGCAAGTATCCGGCAGGCTCCTCGCAAGGTGACAAGGACACGTTGTTCAACGCGGTCGCTAACATTGCCGGCGACTGTGCGGCGATCATCCCGGAGATGATGAACATCGAGTTCATCGAATCCAAGAACGTCGGCCCCGGCAGCGACCTTTACCAGAAGCGCTGCGACTGGCTCGACCAGCAAGTGTCCAAGGCCGTGCTCGGCCAGACTGCGACGACTGATGCAATTGCCGGCGGACACGCCGTCGGCCAGGAGCACCGGCAGGTTCAGGAGGACATCGAGCGCGCTGACGCGAAGGCGTTGAGCGCAATTCTCAACCGCGATCTGGTTCGACCTGGCATCGATCTGCAATTCGGCGCGCAGAAGGCCTATCCGCGGCTTCGCATCGGCCGGTCCGAAGACACCGACGTTCAATTGACCGTCGAGAGCGCCACGAAGCTCGTGCCGATGGGCCTCAAGGTCAAGAAGACGTTCTTCAACGAGCTTCTCGGCATTCCCGTGCCGGAAGACGGCGACGAATTGCTGGTCGCGCCCGCGCAGGCGCCGTCTTTCGGCGGATTTGGCGGCGATGCGTTCTCGGCCGCGCCATCGCTGAATGCGGCCACGCGCATGCAAGAGGTGCATGATCCGATCGCGGCGCTGGCAGACCAGGCCGAGCGGCTTTGCGGATCCGGCGCGGATGCGATCATCAACGAGGTGCGCGCCGTCGTCGAGCGCTCGACCTCGCTAGACCAGGTCCAGGAGGAGTTGCGCAAGCTGAAGCCTGGAATCGCCGAGCGGAATCTCGCGGGGTTGATGCGGATGGCGCGCGTGGTCGCCAATCTCACAGGTCGGGCGCAGATTCCGGATGCTTAAGTACCACGGCACACCGATTAGGCGGGCTTGCGGCTGCTCCTGGGCATCGCTGCACGCCGAGGTGCTGCCGTTCTCAACCAATCCGACTGAGGCGATCAACTTCCTCAAGAAGAAAACGAACGTCCCGACCGCCGCCTGGACAGATCTCTGGCAACAAGAGCACTCGGCCAGCTTCACCGTCGCCGGCGCGATGACCGATGGCCTGGTCGCCGACTTCCACGATGCCGTCAACAAGGCGATCGAGAGCGGCGAGACGCTCGAATCTTTCCGAAAGGACTTCGACCGCATCGTCGAGGACCACGGTTGGAGCTACAACGGATCGCGCGGCTGGCGCAGCCGCGTAATCTTCGACACAAACATGAGCACGGCCTATGCCGCCGGCCGCTGGGATCAGATCCAGCGCGTCAAGCGCACGCGGCCGTACCTCATCTATCGCCATCTCGAAGGCCAGAAGCATCCGCGCCCGCTGCACGAGAGCTGGGACGGCACGATTCTGCCGGTCGATGACCCGTGGTGGCAGACGCATTACCCGCCGAACGGCTGGGGCTGCCATTGCTGGGTCGATAGCCTCTCCGAGGACGATCTGCGGCGCTACGGGCTCACGGTTTCCGACCAGGCGCCGGTCTCGCAGATGGTCGAACGCACGATCAACCTTCCGGACGGCAGCACGCGAACTGTGTTGGTGCCCGAAGGCATCGATCCCGGCTTCGCCTACCGACCAGGTGAGATGCCGGCGAGCCTCGACGAGGCGCTGGATGAGTGAGGGTTACCCCCCGGCACGGTAGTGGCGGGGGTCGACAGCGCGCAAACGCTGCAACCGCGGGCCTATCCTGGCAGACTGACCCGCACGACGAGAGTAACCGTCCTCGCCGACCCGCCGCTGCTGCGCAGCGCGGCGACCGTAGGCGGGGCGGAGCGATTCGAAGAGATGAGTTCAAGGGTTGTCTACAAGCCGGTGAAGCCGGCCGCGGGCTATATCGGCGGCAAGAAACAGCTGGCGAAAACGATCGTCGCATGCATCGAGCGGATTCCACACGAGACCTATGCCGAGCCGTTCGTGGGCATGGGTGGCGTTTTCCTGCGCCGGCGGCGGCCGAGGAAGGGAGAGATCATCAACGACCGCTCCGGCGACGTCGCGACGTTCTTTCGCATCCTGCAACGCCACTACGTGCCCTTCATGGACATGCTGAAGTGGCAGATCACGGGGCGGACCGAGTTCGAGCGGCTGAAGGCATCCGACCCGGCGACGCTCACCGACCTGGAGCGGGCCGCGCGCTTTCTCTATCTCCAGCGCACGGCGTTTGGCGGCAAGGTGGCGGGCCGCAATTTCGGCGTCGATCCGGCCGGCGCGCGCTTCAACGTGGCCAAGCTCGCGCCGATGCTGGACGAGCTGCACGAGCGGCTGGCCGGCGTCACGATCGAGTGCCTGCCATGGGCGGAATTCATCAGCCGATACGACCGGCCGGGCACGCTGTTCTTTCTCGATCCGCCGTACTTCGGCGGCGAAAAGGACTACGGCGCCGGCCTGTTCGAGCGGTCGGAATACGCCCAGATGGCGGATGTTTTACGGGGCTTGAAAGGCCGCTTCATCATGTCGATCAACGACGTCCCGGAGATCCGGAAGACGTTCGCCGGCTTCCGCATGCGGCCTGTGCAGCTGACTTATTCGGTGGCCCGCAGCAACAAGGCGCACCAGGCGCGGGAGTTGATCATGACGTCCGTGCGGTCGACGACTTCAGATCGGGCCACTAAAAAATGCCGCTAGGCAATTGCTAGCTAACCGCCGATATCGCCCAGACTTAAATCGTCTCCGCGCAGGAGAAGCCCGGAGTCGATTCTTAGCGGCTCGTCTTGAAACTGAGGGTAAATGAGAAGAACGTCCAGAACGAACCGCAGCAATTCTGCGGCCAGCAAACGCTCCTTGGTCAAGTCGCGCGACGCCGACTCCAAGGCCCTTTTCGAGCGAGTCTTCCGTTGGCCATGGACGATCGCAGACCTTGCCTCATACAAGCGTTTTACTTTGAAGGAAACCTCTTGCGGGGGAAATGCTGGATCGTTCCGCAGGGACGCGAGTGCAGCAGCCCGTAGCCGTAGTTTGTACGACAATGCTTCGCCCTGGGTGTCGCCGAGGAGCAGTTCAAGACCGATTGTGCCGTCCAGGATTGCGTCTGCAGCATCAGTTCGGGAGAGGCAACCATTAAGTCGTCTCAGCGCTAGCCGCATTGCCTCGCTCTCGCTCTCGATAATCGCCCGGTAAACACGACGCAACTCAGGCAGTGCCTCCTTCGGGACTGTCTCACCGGTGCGAATCCATCCGAAGTTGTCAAGATGGCTCGGATATCGACGCACCGTGGTTCCATAAACCGGCGTGAGATCGCAAAAATACTCCAACGCCCATGCACGCGGAGCCCAAAGCAGCTGTGCATAGCCAGCACTTATGCCGGTCACGATGCGAAGTGCCGCCAGGAAACTATCCGCTGCATCAAGCGCGCCAGAGGGTGACCTATCATTGAGTGAGCGCCGGACAGTATCAACATCATCAACGTCAAGATGCCATTGATTTGAAACGAATGCATGCGTCGCGGCGCCAACCACCATGTCTACGGCGCCGGTCCCCCGCGTGCTCATGCTGCCGCGGGCGAGTTGAAGCTTTTTCGGTAGTTTGACGATGTAACTTGTATCGGTCAGCCGATAGTGGTGGACATCAAAATGCGTGAGCGTGACTGGAATGACGAGTCGGAGACTTAGTTCTTTGAAAACTACACCCCTAATTAGAGGACGCAGTATTGCATCGCGACGCTTCACATCAACGGGAGCCGTCAACCCGAAGAGGTGGATGTATCGTTCCACAGCGTGAGCGACCATCGCATTCACCTGGTGGCGAGAAACGGTCCCCGAGCTGCCCAAGCGCAACCGCTCACCGATGTCGTTATTCTGGAGAAATGTGCGGAGCTCGAGAGACTTTACGAAATCCGAATCGGGACGCCCGTGCCCGCCGCCGAAAATTGCAAAGAGACCTGTCGGTCGGATGGCTCCGACGTAGTCCCTCGGGCTTCCATCATTATAGAAGCCCGCTTCGCTGAAGGATGGAAAACCGTTATCGAGCACGGTCATGATCGGATAGTGGCTGTGAGGCCCGATATGATATTTTTTGCTTCGAGAGTTCTCGGTAGTCGCGGCATGGAGTTCGTCGAAGGCTTCGACAAACAGCTCCTTAAACCGCAACAGCTGCGGGGCTATGGCTGCGACATCGCGTGGTGAAGCGATCATTCAAGAACCTGCAGGTTGAGTCGATCATCCGATATCTACCCGCATTCTCCTGCCCCGTCATGAGTCCGAGTTCCGAGTCCGAGTTCGCCCGTGGCCGGCAGCGGCGCTGCGCCGCTAAGTCATTGCCAGACAAGCGCTTACGGCATTTTTCGTCGAACTCGGACTCCGCTTCTCCAAAACCCGGATTTGAGTCCGAGTTCGCGTGGCGCCTCCAGGTTTTCCGGGCTATTTCGCGCGCCGGCCGCCCGCTGGGTGACATTTGAACTTGCGCGCCGTCTGTGCCGCCGAAGTTCGCCGAGGGCCGCCCAAGCCCTTGCATTCCAATCACTTCCCACCGTTTCCCGGATAATCCCGGCTGATCCCGGGAGGTGTCATATGAAACTGCGCGTCACACGATCGCGATACGCCCCTCTTCCTTGGGCCGGATTGGATGCACTATCCGCCAATTCCGAATTTCGGTAAAGTGGAATATTTTTGCCGATGCGGGTTGACCGAGTGTTTGGGTGTTTTGCCCGTCGGGCAACGCAAGGTCTTGTAGCCCGGATGGAGCGAAGCGTAATCCGGGGTTCTCGCCCGCAGATGCAGCGGCCCCGGATTGCGCTTCGCTCCATCCGGGCTACTGGCTACGGGCGCGTGTTGTTTTGCCTGCCGCGGTAGCGCAGCGCCTCCACCAGCAGTGAAAACGCCGGCGAGGATTGGCGGCGGCTCGGATAATAGAGGTGGTAACCGGAGAAGGGCGGGCACCAGTCGGCGAGCACGCGGACGAGCTGTCCGCTCACCAGATAGGGCTGCACCTGGGTTTCGGTGATGTAGGCGAGGCCGAAGCCGCGCAGCGCGGCACTGAGCAATGCGCCAGCGCCGTTGAAGACGAGCTGTCCCTCGACACGAACATTGAGGTCGCGGCCGTTCTTCTCGAACTCCCAGGCATAGAGCCCGCCATGCGTCGGCAGGCGCAGGTTGAGGCAGTTGTGCTCGGTCAGGTCCTGCGGGGTGCGGGGCTTCTTGCGTCCTGCGAAATAGGACGGGGCGCCGATCACGGCCATGCGCAGATCGGGACCGACGCGGACTGCGATCATGTCCTTGGCGACGAGACCGCCTGGCCGGATGCCGGCGTCATATTGCTCGGCGACGATGTTGGACAGGCCGTAGTCGATGATGACCTCGACCTTGATGTCGGGATAGTCGGGCAGGATCCTGGCCAGCGCCGGCAGCAGCACCGCATCGGCCGCATTCTCCGTCGCGGTGATCCGGATGGTGCCCGCGGGCTTCTCGCGGAATTCACCGAGTGCGGCGAGCTCGACGTCCATCTCCTCGAATTTCGGAGCAATCGACCGGAACAGCCTTTCGCCGGCCTGGGTCGGGGCGACGTTGCGCGTGGTGCGGCTGAGCAGCCGCACGCCGAGCCGCTCCTCGAGCGCGCGCACGATCTGGCTGAGCGCGGATTGTGACATGCCGAGCTTGATAGCGGCCCGCGTAAAGCTGCGCTCTCTCGCGACCGCGAGGAAGGCGAGGAGGTCACTGGCGTTGTCGCGGTCCATTCATTAGCCCAGGCGATAAATCTATTCAGGTTTTATCATCTAATCACTTGGCCGGAAACGGCCTAGCTTCAGCCGACAGCAAATCACCGGAATGGACATCCCGTCCGCGAACGACGGAGGGATCGTCGCTGCGCGCATTGAAGAAGGTTGAACGTCATGAACGAGGGTATCTCAGGCAAGGTCGTTGTCATTACCGGCGCCAGCAGCGGTCTCGGCGAGGCCGCCGCGCGGCTGCTTGCATCACAGGGTGCCGCGGTCGTGCTCGGTGCGCGGCGCGCCGATCGCCTTGCCGCGCTCGTGAACGAGATCACGGCGAGCGGCAGCAAGGCGCTGGCCGTCACGACCGACGTTGCCGACCGCGCGCAGGTGAAGGCCCTGGTGGACGCGGGTGTGAAGGCCCACGGTCGCATCGACGTGATGCTCAACAATGCCGGCCTGATGCCGCAGTCGCTGCTCGAACGGTTGAAGGTCGATGAGTGGGACCGCATGATCGACGTCAACATCAAGGGCGTGCTCTACGGCATCGCGGCGGCGTTGCCGCACATGACCGCGCAGAAGGCGGGTCACATCATCAACGTCTCCTCTGTTGCCGGCCACAGGGTGGGGCCGGGCTCGACCGTCTATGCTGCGACGAAATTCGCGGTGCGGGCGCTCTCCGAAGGGCTGCGCCAGGAGGTGAAACCCTACAACATCCGCAGCACCGTGATCTCGCCCGGCGCGGTCGCGACCGAACTGCCCGACAGCGTCACCGACCGCGATGCGGCCTCCCGCATCCAGCAATTCTATGCGCAGGTCGCGATCCCCGCGTCCTCGTTCGCGCGTGCCGTCGCCCTCGCGATCAGCCAGCCCGAGGATGTCGACATCAACGAGATCCTGTTCCGCCCGACGCGCCAGGACTATTGAGCGAGGCGCGCCATGTTTCCCGTGAGACGAATGACCATCGCCATCGCTGCACTCGGCCTGATTGCCGCTGCGCCGGCGAGGAGCGAGCAGGGAACCGAAGGAGCCAAACCGATGTCTGACAGCATCAGGGACGTCGCACCCGCGCTGGAAAAATACCGCGAGACCGTCGTGCTCGGCGATCTCTGGAAGCGTCCGCAGTTGAGCGCGCGCGACCGCAGCATCGTCACGCTGGCAGCGCTGATCGCGCGCAACCAGACCGTCGAGCTCGCCTATTACCTGAACCTGGCGCTCGACAGCGGCGTCAAGCCCGCCGAGATCTCCGAGATCGTCACGCATCTGGCGTTCTACACGGGATGGGCGAATGCGATGTCGGCAGTCTCGGTTGCGAAGGATGTCTTTGCTGCCCGCAAGATCGCGTCGGACCAGTTGGCGGCGGTCTCGCCTGCGCTGTTGCCGCTCAACGAGGCCGCGGAATCCGAGCGGGCGACGCGCGTGGGCCAGCAATTCAGCAACGTCGCACCCGGCCTCGTGCAATACACGACCGATGTATTGTTCCGCGATCTCTGGCTGCGTCCGGAGTTGGCGCCGCGCGACCGCAGCCTCGTTACGGTCAGCGCGCTGGTCGCAACCGGACAGGTCGCGCAGATCACCTATCATCTGAATCGGGCGATGGATAACGGGCTGACACAGGAACAGGCCGGTGAGGTCGTCACGCAGCTTGCGTTCTATGCCGGCTGGCCCAACGCGTTCTCGGCAGTGTCGGTGTTCAAGGACGTGTTCGAGAAGCGGCCGAAGCCGTGAGCAATTTATCGCGACGGAGCGTGCTCGTAGCAGCGCTGCTTGCGAGCGCGCCTGCAAGGCTCGCCCATGCCAAGGAGATCGACATGAACATCAAACGCAATGGCTCGCAGCCCTCCCGCAAGGGACCTGCGGAATGGTTTTCGGGATCGGTGCGCATCGACCCGTTGTTCCAGGTGCCCGAACCCGGCCGCGTCGGTGCCGGGCAGGTGACCTTCGAGCCCGGCGCGCGCACCGCCTGGCACACCCACCCGCTTGGCCAGACGCTGATCATCACGTCGGGTCTTGGCTGGGTGCAGCGCGAGGGCGGCCCGATCGAGGAGGTCAGGCCCGGCGACGTCGTGTGGTTTCCACCTGATCTGAAGCACTGGCATGGTGCGACGCCTGCGACCGGGATGACGCACATCGCTATCCAGGAATCGGTTGGCGGCAAGACTGTCGACTGGCTCGAACATGTCACCGATGCCCAATACAGGGCGTGAGCATCATGACGTCCTGGCCAATTGATGAGCTGCGCCGTATCGCGGATGCGGACGACCTGCACGTTGCGCCGTTCCGCGAGGACGGCGCAACGCCGGGCACGCCGACCTGGATCTGGTCGGTCGCGGTTGACGATGCGCTCTACGCGCGCCCGTATAACGGGCGGAACTCGAACTGGTACCAGGCCGCGGTGCGGCAGAAGGCGGGACGGATCGTCGCGGCAGGCATGATGAAGGACGTCACCTTTGCGCCGGTCGAGGGGGCGATCAACCATCGCATCGACGAGGCCTACCGAGCGAAATACGCCAAATGCGCCTATCTCCAGCCGATGATCGGGGCGCGCATGCACGGCGTCACGATCCGGATATTGCCGCGCTGACCGATTTCGGGACAGCGGCAATGGCCGCCGCACCGCTGTAATTCCGTGCCTTAACCAACAATTAATTATACGTTTGCGGGTGGGCGACGGCCCGGCCTAGCGTGCGGTGGGGAGCCGCCGAAGCCAAACGAGTTGGTGCGTATCATGATGTCCAGATCATATGGGGCGCTCTTCGCCTCGCTCAGCGCAGCCGCGCTGCTCCTTTCTGCCAATGACGGTTTTGCCAGGCCCGGCGCCACCGCCACCGCCGCGCACGGGATGGCCGCCGCGCCTTCCGGCGCGATCGCGCGTCCGCAGATCGGTCCTGGCGCCCGGTTCCGCGGCCGCAACACGCCTTGGGTCTATTGGCCGGGCGGCGGCGGGTTCTACGACAACGCAGGCTATAACCAGCCTTTCGTCGATGCCGGGCAGCCGGCCTCCACCGACGTGCGTTACACCTATACGTACGACGTTCCCTGGGACTGGACCCATCGCTTCCCGCCGAATGTGGTGCCGTCCGACCGGCCCTATGTGCCAAGCTGCCCGACGGAGCAGGTGACGGTGCCCGGCCGCGGCGGCGGCGAGCACACGGTCAACATCATGCGCTGCTACTGAGCGGCGTCGTCCGCCCAGCTAGCCCAGCTCAAAACTGGTCACGCCGAAGACGCGGTCGATCCGCAGCGGCGGGATCGGCCCTGTGTACATCCGCGCCGTCTCGAACACCGGCTTGAGCCCGAGCGATTCCGCGAGCGCGATGGCCGCGCGATTGATCGCGGGGACGTCGAGGAAGACTTCGCCGCCGCCTGCGCTCGCCAGCAGCGCCTGCACGATCGCTTCCGCCGCTCCGCGGTCGTCGGCGACGAGCGGGCCGATCTTGTGGCCGGTCCGGCAGGGCCGGATCACCCCCCATGCCGCGAGCTCGCCGTCGCGCAGCAGCGCGCCGCCGAGATGGCCTGATGTGTTGATCCAGGCGCGCAGGAAGGTGCTGCGCGCGGCCGGGAAGACGGTCGCGTCGTCGGCTTCAACGAGCGCGAACGGGACATTGTCGAGCGCGACGATTTCGGCGGGTGGATTCGGCGGCGCGGCGACGATGCCGCCATAGCGGATATTGGCGTAGGCAAGCTGGAAGCCGGACTTCTTGTAATTATCCTGCTGCGCGACGACGCCATCGAGCCCGATCACGCGGGCGCCTGCATGTGCGATCGCCGCGTTCCAGATGCGCAGTCCGTGGCCGGCGCCGCGAAAGCCTGAGCGCACGATGTAGAAGCCGAGGAAGGCGAAGCGATCATCGAAATTGACGCAGGAGATTGTTGCGACCGGCTCGCCGTCGATCTCGCCGACGAAGAAGCCCTTCGCGTCCGGGATCGCGAAACAGGCGGCGTCGCCGAGGCCCGGATTCCAGCCCTCGGCCGCGGCCCAGTCGACGGCGATGGCGATCTCCTCGGGGCGAAAATTGCGGATCTGCAGATCGCTCATGACGGATGCCTTCGGCGGTGGACCTGGCGGCAGGTCCGGCGGTAGAAGGCCTCATGATAGGCCGGGCCCGGGGCTCGCCTCAACACAGGGATGATCGGTCATGGCAGCAGAGAAGGTCGCACTTGTCACGGCTGGCGGCAGCGGCATGGGGGCAGGGGCTGCGCGGCGGCTCGCGGCCGACGGCTTTCGCGTCGCGATCCTGTCGTCCTCCGGCAAGGGCGAGGCGCTGGCAGTCGAGCTCGGCGGCCTCGGCGTCACCGGCTCCAACAAGTCGAACGATGATCTGAAGCGGCTCGTCGACGGGGCGATAGCCAAATGGGGACGCATCGATGTGCTCGTCAACAGCGCCGGCCACGGGCCGCGCGCGGCGATCACGGAGATCACCGACGAGCAGTGGCACACCGGCCTCGACACCTATCTCCTCAACGTGATCCGGCCGACCCGGCTGGTGACGCCGGTGATGCAGGCGCAGAAGAGCGGCGCCATCATCAACATCTCGACCGCCTGGGCATTCGAGCCGAGCGCGATGTTTCCGACCTCTGCGGTGTTCCGCGCAGGCCTTGCCGCCTTCACGAAGATCTTCACCGACACTCATGCCGCCGACAACATCCGCATGAACAACGTGCTGCCGGGCTGGATCGACAGCCTGCCGCAGACCGATGCGCGGCGCGAGAGCGTGCCGATGAAGCGCTACGGCAAGGTCGAGGAGGTCGCGGCGACGGTGTCGTTCCTGGCGTCCGAGGGTGCCGCCTACATCACCGGCCAGAATATCCGCGTCGACGGCGGACTGACACGCTCGGTGTGAGTCGGCGCGCGGCTTCGCTCCGCCATTCTGGTGCACTTGTCGTAACGCGACGCGCGGCCTGCGCGGTGCGCCGCTGCGGCGGGGCGACGCGTGGCGTTCGGGTCACACTCGTCACTGGTCTTGCGCGATAAGTCACGGACTACGTCACAGTCCATACGAACTGCGCCGCAGACCGAGACGGCGAGCGGTCCACTCCCTATCCCCAATCTGCGCCGGATGGCTCCCACCGGTGCGCAATTGAAACGCGAGCGTCGATCGCGTGGGGCATGGAGACTCGGAATGAACAAGTTTTTGCTGGCGGTCGCTTCAATTGTGCTCGGCACCGCATCCGCGCAGGCGGCCGACCTCGCGGCGCAATACACCAAGGCGCCGGTGATGGCGCCGGCCTACAACTGGACCGGCTTTTACGTCGGCGGCAATGTCGGCGGGCAGTGGGGCAACGCCGATCTGAACACCTCGACCATCTGGACGCCGGCCGGCTATTTCGCCGCCAGCAGCGTCCCCGCCATCAACACGGTCGGCGCCCAAGGCGTCAACAGCTCCAGCGTGACCGGCGGCTTCACCGCGGGCTATAACTGGCAGGTGAACCACGCCGTGCTCGGCCTCGAAGGCGACATCAACTATTTCGGTTTCAAGGGCAGCGCGACGGGCTCTGCGCTCTATCCCTGCTGCGCGCCGACAGGCTTTACCGTGTCGTCGCAGGTCTCGGCCGATTGGCTCGCCACCATCCGCGGTCGCATCGGCTTCCTCGCGGCTCCGACCTGGCTGCTGTACGCGACGGGCGGCGCGGCGATCTCCGAGGTGAAGGGCAATTTCAATTTCACCGACACGTTCTCAGCCGCGACCGAGTCGGCCGCGATCCGCGACACGCGCCTCGGCTGGACCGCGGGCGTCGGCACCGAATATGCCTTCGGCGGCGGCTGGTCGCTCAAGGCCGAATATCTCTACGTCGATCTCGGCCGCGCCAGCGCGACCAGTACCAATCTGGTCGGCGGCGTAACGCAATATCCGAGCAACGTTTATACCCACTCGGTCGATCTCAAGTCGAACATCGTGCGCGTCGGCGTGAACTACAAGTTCGGCGGACCGGTCGTCGCCAGGTACTGAGCTCATCCCGTTCCTGATCTGGCGCGGAAAGCCCCGGCTCTGCCGGGGCTTTCTGTTGCGAGGGACGGTTCAGTGCGAGGCCATGAGCTTCGTCAGCGCGGGCAGGATCTTGTAGCGAACGATCTCGTGCGGGTATTCGCCGCGATTGGCGAGCAGGACGAAGCCGATCTGCCTGATAGGGACGAGGCCGAGATAGCCGGAGGCATTGTTGAGGCCGCCGGGCTTATCGACGATGGTGGCGTCGGGGAGGTGGACCGTCTCCCAGGCCATGCCTTGTCCGAATTTGTCGTCGACGCGGAAGGTCTCGCGCTGCGTCATCCGCAGCGCCTCGCGCAAATGCGGATCGACCGAGCGGCCGTCGACGCAGGCCGCAACGAAGGTCGCGAGATCCCGCGCGGACGAAAACATCTGGCCGGCGCCGGGAAAGTCGAAATAGCTCTGCTGGTTGCCGGGTGGGCCGATCGCCATGCCCTGATCCGAATAGCCTTGCACGACGCGCTGCATCCACGCCACGTCCATGACGGCGCGGTTGTCCTCGCCGCGCTCCGGCAGAGAGGTCGCATTCATGCCGATCGGCCCAAGGATGCGCTCTTCGAACAGAGTTGCGATCGGAACGCCGTAGCAGCGCTCGAGCACGAGCTGAAGCAGCACGTAACAGGCATGGCTGTAGATGCGCTGCTTGCCGGGCGCCTCGCCGGCCTGCGGCTCCCAGGCGTTGAACATGTCGATGAACTGCGCCCGCGAGAACGAATCGTTCGGCCAGGGCGGATGGTCGGTCGACAGCAGCATGCCCGACGTGTGCGTGGCGAGCTGGCCGACGGTGACGCGGCGGACATAGTCTCCGGTGAGCTCGGGCAGATATTTCGGCAGGCGGTCGTCGAGCCGCAATTCACTCCGGAGCGAGCCCAGCGCCACCAGCGTCGCCTCGAACGGTTTGCGCAGCGAACCAAGGTTGAACAGCGTGTCCGGTGTGACCGGTCGTCGCGTGCCGTCGTCGGCGAAGCCGTAGTTGAAGAACTCGACATGGCGGCCGGCATAGAGCGCAGCGGCGAGGCCGCCCGGCTGGTCCGGCGTCGCGGTCGGCGCCAGCTCGTTGGCGACGATGTCGCGCATCTGCGCGATCATGTCGGAATCCGCGGATGCGCGGCGCGGCCAGGCCAACACGAGGGGAACCAACGCGGCCCGCGCGAGGGCCCGCCGGGTGAGGTGTGACGAGGTGACAACAGACGGCACGGCTCTGACGCTTGATGCGATGCGCCCCCTCTCTCTTCTAACGGCGAGGGCCGGGTGCCCCAATTCACGATTCCGCGTTGTGGGTTCCGCCGGCGGGGGGCTTGCGGAAATTACTTAGCTTGTGAGCTAACAATTATTGACGCAGGGCGGTGGTGGGCCTATAGTTAGCTTCATGGCTAACCAATTATCCCAGCTCGACCAGATCTTCGCAGCCCTCGCTGATCCCACAAGGCGGGCGATCGTGATGCGGCTCTGCGCCGGCGAGGCGTCGGTCGGTGAGCTCGCCGATCCGTTCGAGATGGCGCTGCCGAGCTTCATGAAACACATCCATGTGCTGGAGACGAGCGGGCTCGTTCAGTCGGAGAAATCCGGCCGCGTGCGCACCTGCCGGCTCAGCCCGGACGCGCTCGTCGGCGCGGAGGACTGGTTCCAGCAGCAGCGCGCGATCTGGGAGGCGCGGCTCGACCGGTTCGAGGCTTACGTCATGCAACTGAAGAAAGAGAAGGAGAGGGCGGCCGCCAAGCGGCCGTCCCGCACAACCAAACGGAAAGGTTCTGAGTGATGACGAATTCTGCCAATCCCGCCCTGTCGCAATGGTCGATCGATCGCGAGATCGTGATGTCGCGCGTGATCGACGCGCCGCGCGATCTGGTGTTCGAGGCGTGGTCCGATCCAAAACATCTCCCGCAATGGTTCGGGCCGAAGGGCTTCAAGATCGAGACCTTCGAGATCGACGTGCGCGTCGGCGGCGTCTGGCGCTTCAACATGATCGGTCCTGACGGCACCGTCTATCCGAACCGCATGCGCTTCCGCCGCATCGAGCGGCCGTCGCTGATGGAGATGGATCACGGCGTCGACCAGGACGATGATCCCGGCATGTTCCGCTTCACCCTCACCTTTGCCGAGCAGAGCAACGGCAAGACCGTGCTGATGATGCGGCAACTGGCCTCGAGCACCGAGCAGCGCGACGGCATGATCGGCTTCGGTGCCGTCGAATACGGCTACCAGACGCTGGACAAGCTCGCGGCGTATGTTGGTGGGATGAAGAAATAGAATCCCCAGCGTTATTCCGGGGGCCTCGAAGAGGCGCCCCGGAATAAGCTCGGAAACGCATGGGGAGAGCAGCCGCCTTCGCGAATATGACAGCGCGCAGGTCAATTATGACAGCGCCATAACGTAGATTTTTGTCGCGTCGTGCCGCCGATTTATGACAGAATTGCTACCACTAAATGTCATATCGGTTACGGCGGAGCGATTCATGTTGCAGTGGCAGGCGCGGTCAAATCCCCTCGCGTGGTGGTGGGGGTCCCTGACGCTTGTCAGTGCTGCCAACATTCTCGTCTGGTTCATGCTGTACCGCGAGTTCTATCCGACGGTTGCCGGCAGCGCCGGCGGCGGTTCGGATATCGGGCTGATGTTCCTGCTCTGCGCCGGCTATGTGTTCGGCTGCGCGTTCCGATCGTTCCTGCCGCGCGCCGACGTGCAGCGCATCTGCCTGTTCGACACCTGGCTCTCCAGCGTCTTCGTCGGCCGCACCGTCGCGACCGTGGCCGAGCTGTGCTTCGTCGCGCAATGGGCGATCATCCTGCATCAGCTGGGTCACATGACGGGCGCGGAGACCGCGGTGAACATCGCGCTGGTGATCGTGCCCATCATCATCGTCGCGGAGTGCTTCTCCTGGTACGCGGTCGTCACCACGAACTTCCTCTATAACGCGATCGAGAACTCGCTGTGGGCGGTGACGTTTTTCCTCGCCGGCATCGCGCTGTGCCGCCTCATGCCGGAATTCCAGGGACCGGTGCGATGGGCGCTGATCGCCGGCATCGTCGGCATCGCCTGCTTCCTCGCCTTCCTCGTCACCGTCGACGTGCCGATGTATCTCAGCCGCTGGCGGGCAGGGCATCAAGAGGGCAACAAGCTCCTCGGCTTCCTCGAAGGTCTGCATGACGTCGCGACGCGCTGGGTGGTGACCCACGACATCGCGCACTGGAAGGGCGAGCTGACCTGGATGTTCCTGTATTTCACCGCCGCAGTGTGGTCGAGCCTCGCGCTCTGCGCCCTCTACGCCATGGAAGGCTATCTAACGCGTTATCTGGCCTAGTCGATCACTTACCGACCAGGCCGCACTTGCTGCGGTCGAGCGGGCGGAAGGCCTGGTCGGGCGGGATGGTCGCGACCAGCTTGACGAAGTCCCAGGGGCCCTTGGATTCCTCCGGCGTCTTGACCTGCACCAAATAGAGATCGTGCACCATGCGCTGGTCCTCGCGAATGCGGCCGTTGGGCGTGTAGGCGTCCGACACCGGCGTTGCCTTCATCTTCGCCATCACGGTGGCGCTGTCGTCCGTGTCGGTGTCCTTCAAGGCTTGCAGATAGTGGCGCACGGCGGAATAGACGCCGGCCTGGATCTGTGAAGGCATCGCCTTGCGGCGCGCATAGAACGCGTCGGAGAACTTCCGGGCGGCTGGCGAGACATCCTCGAAGAACGAGGTGACGATGAGATCGCCGCGCGTTGCCTTGAGGCCGACAGCCTCGATGTCGACGTTCTGGAACGACATCGGCACGATCTTCATGCCCTGGTCGGCGAGGCCGAACTCCTCCGCCTGCTTGATCGCGGTGGCGTTGTCGCCGGCGACGTTGATCGCCAGGATTCTTGCGCCGGAGGACTGCGCCTGCAGCAGGAAGGAGCTGTAATCGGGCGTGCCGAGCTGGGCCTTGACGCTGCCGGCGACCTTTCCGCCGAGGGCCGCGATGCGGTCGCGCGCGGTCGCCTCGATCGAGTGTCCGAAAGCATAGTCGCCGGTGATGAAGAACCACGGCTCCTTGCTGGTCTGCATGATGCCGGAGACGACCGCGGTTGCGGTGGAATAAGCGTCCTGAGTCCATTGCACGCTGGTCGGCGCACAGGCCTCATCGGTGAGCTGGTTGGCGCCCGCGCCGGAGACGAGGAAGATGTTTCCGTTGCCGCGCACCAGCTCCTGCACCGCGAGCGCCGCACCGGAACTGCCGCCATCCGCGATCGCCTGAACGCCGTCGCTGAACCACTTTCGTGCGAGTGAGGCAGCGAGGTCCGGCTTGTTCTGGTGATCGGCCTGCAGGATCTCGATCGGCTTGCCGTTGATCTTGCCGCCGAATTCTTCCGCGGCCATCCGCGCCGCCTCGACCGAGCCCGGGCCCATCGCGGTTGCGAAAATGCCGTTCATATCGGTGAGGACGCCGATGCGGATGGCGGCGCCCTTGATCTCGGCGCGCGCAGGGGAGCCCGCGAGCGCCAGCGTGACCAGCAGGAGGGCGGCGGATGGGGTGCGGAGAATGGCCATGGCGTTTCCTGAATATTGTTATGTTTGATTGGTCGATGGCGGCGATCAGGCCGGTTCGGCGATGACTTTGTTGCGCAAAACTCCGATGCTAGAGATTTCGACCTCGACGGTGTCGTCCGGGCGCATCCACAGCGGCGGCGCGCGTTTGGCGCCGACGCCGCCCGGCGTGCCTGTCACGACGACGTCGCCGGGGACGAGCGGGCAGATGGTGGAGATGTAAGCGATCAGCTCGGGGACGGCGGTGATCAGGAGGTCGGTGGTCGTGTCCTGGACGACGGTGCCGTTCAAACGCGTCTGCAGGCTGAGCTTCGACGGATCGGGGATCTCATCCGCCGTCACCAGCCACGGGCCAAAGCTGCCGCTCTCCGCAAACGTCTTGCCGGAAAGGAACTGGCTGGTGTGGCGCTGCCAGTCGCGGATGCTGCCTTCATTGTAGCATGAATAGCCGGCGATATGGTCGAGTGCACGGCTTGCCGGGATGTGGCGGCCCTCTTTGCCGATGACGAGTGCGAGCTCGCCCTCATAGTCGAAATCGTCGCTCACTTTCGGCTTCACGATCGGCTGGAGATGGCCGACCTGGCTGCAGGGGAAGCGGACGAACAGTGCCGGCTTCTCGGTGACGGTGCGGCCGGTCTCGGCGACGTGGTCGCGATAGTTGAGACCGACACAGATGATCTTGCCGGGATCAGGGATCACAGGTGCGAAGCTGATTGTGTCGAGTGGATGATCGGGCGCTGTGGAGGCGACCAGCTTTGCCGCTTCGGTAACGCGACCGGCTTCGAGCAATTGCCGCAGCGTGGTGCAGGGCGCCATGCGTGAGCCGAGATCGACGACGCCATTGTCCTTGACGGCCCCAAAAGAGGCGCGGCCACTGGCGATAAACGAAAGCAGCTTCATGGGATGTCCTTGAGGAGAGTTCGGTCAGGCCGCGGACGGCACGTGGGTTGGAGGCGTGATGGCGGCGACGAGCCGGTCGAGCTCGGCATCGTTGCGGGCGGTGCCGCCGATGTAGCGGTCGGGGCGAACGAGCGCGGCGATGATGCCGTGCTCGCGGAGCCAGGGGCCGATGCCCTCGGCAACGTCACTGGTCAGGATATTGATGCCCGCCTGCGAGAGAGCGGGACGGGCTGCGCCCTCGACAAGCAGCACATAGCTATAACCGATCCGGTCGTCGCCACGGCCGCCGTCGTTCAGCGTGAATTGTGGTGCGAGGTGTCCGGCGAGAGGCAGGTCGCCGAGCGCGAGCCCGGGACCAAGCAGGGGCTTCTTGACTTCGAGCTTCACCGGAGCATTCTTGCGCGGTTCGCCAGCTGCAAGACCCGCCTCGATTGCCTTGGTGTTGATCACACCGCCAAGGCGAATAGCGAGCTCGATGAACTCGCGCACATGCGGCTGGCGCTCGCTCTGATAGGTATCGAGCAGTTCAGGTGCGGCGCCGTCGCGGATGACGGTGGCAAGCTTCCAGGCAAGGTTGGCGGCATCGCGGATGCCGGCGCACATGCCCTGGCCGAGGAAGGGCGGAGTCTGGTGCGCGGAATCGCCCGCAAGCAGCAGCCGGCCACTCCGCCATTGCTGGGCGATGACGGAATGAAAGGTGTAGACCGCGGCCCGTTCGAGCTCGGCATCGTCGGGCGTGAGCCAGCGTGACAGCAGCTCCCAGACCTTGGCCGGCTGCGCGACGTCGTTCGAATCCTCGTCGGGCAGGACCGTGATCTCCCAGCGCCGCCGCGTGCCGGTGCCGCGGACATAGGTCGCGGGTCGGTGCGGGTCGCAGTGCTGGATACTGTAGTCACCGAGATCGTCGCGGTTCCGCTCGAGCTGCACGTCGATCACCAGCCAGCGCTCGTGGAAGCCGAGGTCGTCCATGCCGGAGCCGATGAAGCGACGGACGAGCGAGCGCGCGCCGTCGCAGCCGATCACATAGCCGGCGCGGACCTCGCTGAGCTTGCCGTTCGAGAGATCTTCGTAACGGACGCGCACGCCGCTCTCGTCTTGATCCAGCGCGAACACGTCGCAGCGGCTGCGCAAGCTGACGTGCGGCCAGCGCGCGAGGCCGCTGATCAGCACGTCCTCGAGATCGGGTTGGTGGAAGCGATAGCTGAGATTCCAGCCCATCGGCGTCATCGTCTGCGGCCGCGACCAGTCCAGCAGCATTTTGCCGTCGGCGTCGAGGAACAGCATGCCGGGGCTGAGAATGACCTGCGGCAGGATCGTATCGGCCAGGCCAATGGTCTGGAATACGCGCATGCATTCGTCGTCGAAATGCACCGCGCGTGGCAGATGATAGGTCCGCGCCTCGCGCTCCAGCACCAGGGTCCGCACGCCGCATAGGCCGAGCAGATTGGCGAGCGTGGCACCGACCGGGCCACGGCCGACAATCACGACGTCAAATTCCTCGGGGGCGGATTTATCCTGCATGGGGCTATCTCTTCCCCAAGCCGCGCCGCAGCATCAACGCCGTCGCGCCAAGTGTCCGCCCAGCGGACGGCCCTTGGCAAGGTCGTCATGGCCGGGCTTGACCCGGCGATCCACGCCTTGCCGCGCGGCACGAAAGACGTGGATGCCCGGGGCGAGCCCGGGCATGACGGCGTGGACATACCGGCCGCGCTACGGCTCGACCGGAATGGCGGACGCCGTCTCCTGGAGCTGGCCGACAAACTGCGCCATTGCTTCCTCGATCCCCAGCGCCGAGCGGATCCAGATGATGGAGATGCAGCCGTAGACGGCGCCTTTGCGCACGATCGGAACGGCGATTGAGGCGGTCTTGGGATTGTATTCGCCTTCGCTGCGGACCGCGTAGCCGCGCGCTTGCGTCTCGGCGATCATCTGGTTGAGACGGCCCTCATCGAGGAAGGGACGGTCGTCGGCCTCATCGATGCGGCGGAGATGGCTGACGATGAGGTCCCGCTCGCGCGTGGGGCATGCGGCGAGATAAGCGCGGCCTGCGGAGGTCCGCAGCATCGGCAGCCGTTTTCCAATCATGCCGCGGTCGATCGAGAGCGGGCTGCGCGAATGGGTGGTTTCCTGCACCACCATCGCGGCGTTCTCGTAAGTCGAGAGATCGACCGGCCAGACCAGAGTTTTGCTGAGTTCGGCGAGAAAAGGCGCGGCCGCCTGGCAGATCACGACACCGGGATCGTAACCGTCTCCGAGGCTCAGAGCGAGGCGGGTCACGCGAAAGCGCTCGTCGCTGGCGCTGCGGGCGACATAGCCGAGTTCCTCCAGCGTTTCGAGCAGGCGATAGACGGTCGGGCGAGGCAGATCGAGCGCGCGGGCGACGTCGCCGGCACGAATGCCGCCGGAGCGGTTGACCTCCTGCAGCACGTCCAGCCCGCGCTTGAAGGCGCGCACGCCCTCCGATTGCCGAGGTTGGCCGTTCCGCGTCCGCTCCTTGGACACTTCGTATTTCCTCCCTTGTGGCAGATCGCGCCGCGACTATCGTCTTTGCGAACGCGAAGCGATTGCGGGACACCACCGTAGGATCGCGCGCGGCCGGTATCAAGTTCGCCGCACTGCGGTGAACGCGATGCCCTCGGGAGGACGTCGATGGAAATCACCGCGCTCGGCTATATCGGGATCAACTCGTCCCAGCTCGATCAGTGGGGTCAGATGGCGACCGGGCTGCTCGGCATGCAGCAGGTCGATCGCGGCGGCAAGATGCGCGCCTTCCGCATGGATGATCGCAAACAGCGGCTGATCGTCGATGGCAGCAGCGATGCCGGTTTGGCGGTGATGGGCTGGGAGGTTCCCTCGACCGTGGAGCTGGAGCAGCTTGCTGGCAGGCTCGAAAGCCATGGCGTGAGGGTGACGCGTGGCTCGCGCGCGCTCGCCGACGAGCGCCATGTCGCCGAGCTGATCATTTTCTCGGACCCCGCGGGCAACCGGCTGGAGGCTTTCTGCAAGCCGGAGCTTGCGAACGAGCCGTTCAGGCCGGGCCGGCCGATCTCGGGCTTTCGCACCGGCGCGCTCGGCATGGGCCACGTCGTGATGAATGTCGAAGATGTCGAGCCGCTGCTGCCGTTCTATCGCGACGTGCTCGGCTTCCACGTTTCGGACTACGGGCTGAAACCCTACGGGCTCTATTTCTTCCATGTGAACGGTCGCCACCATTCCTTCGCGATGGTCGGATCGGGGCGCAAGGCGCTGCACCACTTCATGGTCGAGCTCGGGACCCTTGACGACGTCGGGCAGGGCTACGACCTCGCGCAGCTCGAAGACGGTCGCGTGGTCTACACGCTGGGCCGGCATACCAACGACCACATGACCTCGTTCTATGTGAACACGCCTTCCGGCTTCTTCATCGAATACGGCTGGGGCGGGCGCATCATCGATCCCGAGACCTGGCAGCCGCACGAGACCTTTGACGGGCCTTCGCTGTGGGGCCACGAGCGCCTCCATATGCCGGACGAACAGCGCAAGCGGCTTCGCGACATGCGGCTGGATGCGGCAGCCCGCGGCGTGCGCGTCGCCGATCCGCGCGTGCCGCCGCTGAACTGCGCGTGGCTGGACCAGGTGGTCGCGCGCGAATGATCCTCGGGCACGCGGCAAAATCAGCGACGCGGTGGAGGCATTTTCGCCCGACGGAGCAAAGCTGGAACCTTAAGCGCTCGGCGGCGATCAGGCCTCGCCGAGATCGACCTCGGTCAATATGCCTTGCCGCAGCGCCAGCCGGACCAGCTCGATGTCGGAGCCGACGCCGAGCTTGTCCTTGATCAGCGAATGCAGGTTCGCCACCGTCTTCGGGCTGACGTGGAGCGTCTCGGCGATCTCCTCCGTCGTGTTCTCGGCGAGCAGCAGCCGCAGCACCTCGAACTCGCGCGGCGTGAGCACGTCGGCGGCCGAGCTCTCGCCGCTAATACGGCTGAGCGCGAGCTCGTGGTCGATGTCGGGGCTGATGGCGATCTTGCCGGCGAGCACGTCCATCACGGCGCGCACCAGCGTCTCGGGCGGGCTGGTCTTGGTGACATAGCCCCGCGCGCCGGCGCGGATCGCCTGCACGGCGAAGCCGGCATTCTCGTGCATGGTGAAGACCAGGATCCGTGCCGCCTTGTCCCATTGCCTGATGCGCCTGACGGCCTCGATGCCGCCGATGCCGGGCATGCTGAGATCCATGATCACGAGGTCAGGCGCCTCGGATTTGAACAGACGGTAGGCCTCGGCGCCGTCGGCGGCTTCGGCGACGACACGAAGCCCCGGCTGCTTCTGGAGCACGGAGCGATAGCCTTCGCGGACGACGGAATGGTCGTCGACCAGCAGAATGGTTGCATCGGCCGCGCTCATGCCGCGCGCTCCAGTGGCTGCCGATCGAGGCCTGCAAGCGGAATGACCACGCGCAGCGCGGAGCCGCCGTTCGGCGCGGCCTCGAAGCTCAACTGGCCGCGCAGGGCCGCGACGCGCTCGCGCATGCCGAGCAGGCCCATTCCGGATTTTGCGACGGGATCGTTCGACCGTCCGTCGTCGTCGATCGCAAGTGCGATCTCGTCGGCACGCATCGCAAGCTCCAGGCTTACCCGCGTGGCGCCGGCATGCTTGGCGGCGTTGGTGAGCGCCTCCTGCACGATGCGGTAGAGGCTCGCGCTGATCGTGGCGGGCAGGGTCGCGAACGCACCGTCGAAACGGATCGAAAACCGCGTCTGGCCGCGGCTGCGCCCGTTCCAGCCCGCGACCAGGCCTTCGAGGCTCGCCACGAGCCCGAGCTCCTCGACATCAGGCGGGCGCAGCCGGAACAGCGCGCCGCGCAGCGTCTCCATCATGCCGGTTGCGGTCCGCGCGATGCCGTCGCACTCGCCAAGCAGGGAGGGGCAGTCCTGTACGGCGGTCTGGCGGGCAGAGGAGGCGAGCGCGCGGATGGCGGCCAGCGACTGGCCGAACTCGTCATGCAGCTCGCGCGCGAGATGGCGGCGCTCCTCGTCCTGGAGTGCGATCAGTTTCCGCGTCAATTCGCTGCGCTCGGCCAGCGCGGTGTCGAGGCTTTCGGCGAGATGGTTGAAGACGTCGCGGATCGCCGACAGTTCGGCGAGATCGAACGGCGGCAGCCGCGTCGACAGGTCATTGGCTGCGATCCGTTCGAGGCCGGAGCGAATCATGCGGGTGGGGCGCAGCGCACGCGCCAGTGCGGCGTAGACCAGGACGCACAATAGCGGCAGTGCGATTGCAAGTGCGAGCATCAGGCGGCCGGCCTCGTGCCAGGCGTCGGCGGTCTGCACGGCCGGGTCGACCGAGACCACGGTCTCGCCGAGCTTCGTTCCGCGCACGATCACGGGCCGTGCCGCCTCGCGGCCGGGGTCGAACAGGCTGCGATAGAAAGCCACGAAGACTTGCGGCGGCGGGTTCGCCGGGATCGGCGCGCCACTGCAGAATCGCTGGATGAAGTCGCCGCTCACGCCGCGGAACGCCAGGCACAGGCCGGGCGTCATCACATAGGCCGAAACGGGGTCGAGGTTGGGAAAGTCCGAGCGCGGGCTAGCCACCCACTGGATCTTGCCCTGTTGCAGCTCCAGCGTCTTGGCCACGATGGCGGCGATGTCGTCGAGGCGCGCATGGGCCGCGCGGTCGGCGGTGATGAGGAAATAGGCGGAGATCGCGGCGAAGCACGCGGCCGATATGGCGGCCACGCGCAACGTCAGACGGACCTTGAGATCGAACCTCGGGCGGTTCCACATCGGCGGGCACCTGGCGCGAACGGAATTGTCGCCGGCGCATTAAACGGCAGAACGCGAGCGGCGGAAAGCACTGCGCATACCGCGGTGCAACGTCGTGAAATTTTCCCGGCCTTGGTCGGGACCAGCGCAGCTGCATGACCTGAGGCTGCCGTCCAGATTGCGCCGCCGCTCCATCACACGAGGCCCGCATGCGCCGTATCAGCTTGATCCTCTCTGCTTTCCTCCTCTTCGTCCTCCCGGCGGCCTCCTCGCCTGCCGGCGCCGAGGATGCCATCGGCGTTGCCATGGACGATTTCAGCTACACCGATACGTCCGCCGAGCCGGCCAACCAGACCGCCGCCCATGAGCGGCGGCTGTCGGCGTTCATGGCCGCGCTCAGGCGGGATATCAGTGCGGACGGCCGCTACCGGCCAGTGCCGTCTGCCCAGGACGGCGCCGCATTCAAGGTCATCGGCGGCATCCAGAAGACCAGCACGCTGGTGCAATGGGCCAAGGTCGCCGTGATCGACGTCGGCGCCAAAAAGCTCGTGATGGACAAGCTCTACACCTTCCGCGGCGACAATGATGAATCATGGGAGCGCGCCGAGATTTTCGTGTCTCGCGAGGTCATGGCCGCGCTCGCCACGCCCGCGCCGGTCGCGTTGGCCGTGTTCGATTTCGAGCTTGAGGATACGACCGCCGCCTCGGCCGGCGCTTCAGCCACGTCGGATACGTCATACTTGGCCGAAGTTACCGCCAGCGTGCGCGAGGCGCTGGGCCAATCCGGCCGCTACCGCATCGTTGATGCCGGCGGCGAGGCGGTCAAGGCGCGCGCCTTGCGGGATTGCGGTGGCTGCGAGGCGGCGATCGCGCAAAAGCTCGGCGCGGATCAGTCGTTGATCGGCGTGGTGCGGCGGGTCAGCCGCACCGAATACACGCTCGGCTTCCAGGTCCGCGATGCCAGGACCGGTGCGGTGCTGTCGCGTGGCGACAGCGGCCTGCGCATGGGGGCCGACTATTCGTGGAAACGGGGCGCGGTCCGGCTGGTCAGCGATAAGCTGATCGGGAGCCAGTAGCGGCGATACTCGCCCTAGAACGTCAGCTGCACCTTCATCGACTGCGAGCGGTCGCTGGCGAGTTCGAACGCGGCGACCGCGTTCTCGAACGGCATGGTGGCCGTGATCAGCGGTTTCACGTCGATCAGCCCTTCGCCCATCAGCCGCACCGCGAGCTCGAATTCGGGGTCGAAGCGGAAGGTGCCGCGGAGCTGCAATTCCTTGGCGACGATGGAGTTGATCGGCAGCGTCATCTCGCCGCCGAGACCGAGCTGCACCAGCGTCGCGCCGGGCCGAAGCACGTCGAGCGCGGTGCGAAGCGCGGCCTGGTTGCCGGAGGCCTCGAACAGGGTGTCGAACACGCCCTTGCCGGCGCGCCAGGGATCGAGCGCTGTGGCATCGGTCGCGACATTGATGGCGTGGGTGGCGCCGAGCTTCTTTGCAACCGCGAGCGGCGCGTCGGCGACATCGGTCACCACGATCTCGGACGCGCCGCCGAAGCGCGAGACCAGGATCATCAGCGCACCGATCGGCCCGCAACCCGTGATCAGCACGCGCTTGCCGAGGAGGGGGCCGGCCTGCTTGCCGGCATGCAGGCACACTGCGAGCGGCTCGGCGACCGCGGCCTCCGCCAGCGACAGCTTGTCGGAGATCGGCACGGCCTGCGTGGCATCGACCGTGATGAACTCGCGAAACCCGCCTTGCACGTGGGGAAAGCGCATCGCGCTGCCGAGGAAGCGCATGTCGAGGCACTGGTTGCGCATGCCTTCCTGGCAATGCAGGCACTGGCCGCACGGTCTGCTCGGATTGACGGCGACGCGCGCGCCCGGCTTCACATTGGTGACGCCGTCACCGACCGCCGCGACCACGCCCGCGATCTCGTGGCCCAGCGCCATCGGCTGCTGGATGCGCACGACGCCGAAACCGCCGTGATGGTAGTAGTGCAGGTCGGAGCCGCAGATGCCGCCGTTCGCAATCTTGACGCGGACTTCGCCCGGGGCGGGGGCTGGATCGGGATAGCTGTCGATCCGCAGGTCTTTCGGGGCGTGGATGACGACGGCGCGCATGGTCTCGTTCCCTTGGCTTTCGCGATTACATCGCGGCGATCATGCCGCCATCGACATAGATGATCTGTCCGTTGACGTAGGTCGAAGCGTCCGACGCCAGGAAGATCGCCGCGCCCACCAGCTCGTCCGGCCTGCCCCAGCGCTTGGAGGGGATGCGGCCCATCAGCCAGTTGTTGAAGTCGGTGTTGTTGACCAGCGCCTCGTTCATGTCGGTCAGCATGTAGCCGGGGCCGATCGCGTTGGCCTGGATGCCGTGCGGGGCCCATTCCACCGCCATCGAGCGGGTCAGGTTCTTGATGCCGCCCTTGGCCGCGGTGTAGGGCGCGATGGTGGGACGCGCGAGCTCGCTGCCGAGCGAGCCGATATTGATGATCTTGCCGTGCTTGCGCGGGATCATGCGCTTGCCGGCCTCGCGGCCGATCACGAAGGCGCTGGTGAGGTCAGTCTCGATCACCTTGCGCCATTCGTCGGTGGTGAACTCGACCAGCGGCTTGCGGTGCTGGATGCCGGCATTGTTGACGAGAATGTCGACCGCGAGCCCTTCGCGGTCGAAGCGCTCGAAGGCGGCGACGATCGCCGGCTCGTCGGTGACGTTGAACGCGGCGCCCTCGGCTTGATGACCGGCGGCGCGAAATTCGGCCACGGCCTGCTCGACGCGCTTGGAGTCGACGCCGTTGATGATGATCTTGGCGCCGGCCTTGGCCATGCCCTCGGCAATGGCGCGGCCGAGCCCGCGGGAGGAGCCGGTCACGAGCGCGGTGCGGCCGGAAAGGTCGAAGAGGGCGGTGCTCATCTCAAGAAATCCTCAGACGTTGGAGCGACGCACGGTCAGATCGGAGCGGTCGAATACGGCGGGCAGAAGGTCGACGCCGAGGCCGGGTCCTTCCATCGGATAGACAAAGCCGTCCTTGATCGTGGGCATCGTGGTGACGAGCTCATTGTACCAGCCCTTGTAGAAGGCGCGTACCGATTCCTGGATCAGCGTGTTGGGCTGGCTGAACGACATGTGGATGGCGGCGATGAAGCCGATCGGGCCGATGCAGTCATGCGGCGCAAACGGGCGGTGATAGGTCTCGGCCATCGCCGCGATCTTGCGGCCTTCGGTCAAGCCACCGGTCCAGCACAGATCCGCCATCACCACATGCATGGCGTCGCGGTCGAGCATGTCCTTGTAGGGGAAGCGCGAGCCCAGCGTCTCGCTGGCGCAGACCCAGACATCGGTCGAGCGGGCATATTCGGCCAGCGCCTGTGGCGAGTTCATCCGGATCGGGTCTTCGTACCAGGTCGGCTTGTAGGGCTCGAGCGCGCGCGCGATCTGCTTGGCGGTCGGCAGGTTCCAGAGCGAGTGGAGTTCGACCATGATCTCCATCTTGTCGCCGACGGCCTTGCGGATCTTCTCGAACGGTTCGATCGCCCGCTTCATCTGGGCTGCGGTGATGTAGAGCCCCTTGTTCTCCTGTGCCGCCGGGTCGAACGGCCAGATCTTCATCGCGGAGATGCCGCTCTCCAGCAGGCTTTCGGCCAGCGCGTCGGCGTGGTGCATGAAGCCGTCGAGGTCTTCGTAGGGGCCTTTGGAGGCGCCGAGATTCCAGTTGGCGACGGGGCTGATATTGGTGGAGCGGACATATTGGGTGCCGGCGCAGGTGTTGTAGATGCGCTGCTTGTCGCGGCAGAGGCCGCCGAGCATCTGGTGCACAGGCTGATTGCAGACCTTGCCGAACAGATCCCATAGCGCGATGTCGATTGCGGAGGCCGCGCGGTATTCGACGCCGGTCGAGGACTGCGCCATCGGCAGGTTCAGCATGTCGCGATGGATCGCCTCGATGTGCAGCGGATTGCGGCCGAGCAGGCGGCCGGCAAAGGTGTCGTGGATCTGCGCTTCGACCGCGCCCGCGCCATAGAAGGTTTCGCCGAGACCGATCATGCCCGTGTCGGTGTGAACGCGCACCCAGATGACGTTGGAAAATTCCTCGGTGCGCAGCGTCTCGATTGACGTGATCTTCACGGCAACAATCCTCCCATCACAGGCGCCTCGCGCCCGACGTCTCATTTTGCACTGCAGCATGCTGCAGCTCGCGCGAACGTCTTACGCTTGCTTGTAATATATCACAACATGTTTTAAGGGTCCCACAACTAAGGCGCCATCCAGCAATGAGAGCGCGGCTGACAGGAGGACGACATGGCACGGCGCAAGCGCGCGCTCGAGGTGGTGAGAAACGAGGACGACGGCGAGGGCAAGCCCTCCCGGCGCAACCGGCTCAACTTCTTCGAGCTGGCTTACCAGAGGATCGAAGAGCTGCTCGTTCACTGCGAGCTCAAGCCCGGACAATTCATGACGATGCTGGAATTGCAGCACATCACCGGCTTCGGGCGCACACCGGTGCATCACGCCGTCAATCGTCTCTCCGCCGACACGCTCATCATCATCCGTCCGCGCCACGGCCTGCACATCGCGCCGATCGATCTTGCGCGCGAGCGGATGCTGCTGGCCTTGCGCCGCGACATGGAGCGCTTTGTCGTGCGGCTCGCGGCGGATCGCGCCAGCCTGTCGCATCGCAATCAGGCGCTGCACATCGAGCGTCTACTGCGCGAACGCCGCGCGACCCTGACCCTCGACGAATTCAACAGCATAGATCGCCGCATCGACGCGCTGGTGCTGGAAGCGGCCGGCGAGCCCTTCCTGGTGCACACGCTGCGGCCGTTGCACACGCTGTACCGCCGCATCGGCTACATCCACCATCGCTTCATGCCGGGACAGGCCGAACTGTCGGGCACGATCGATCGCCACCTCGCCATTCTCGTTGCGGTCGCCGGCCGCCATGTCGAGGACGCCGTGAAGGCGAGCGATGCGTTGATCGACTACATGGACCACATGTTCACGGGCATGGAGGCGGGGATCGATCCGCGCCTGCTCGATTGCAGCATCGAGCCGCTGCTCGGCACGTAAGAAAGTTTCTAAGAGAGGACCAAAGATGTTAACGACGGCGATGCCACAACCGACCGCGAGCGAAGCCGCGGTCCGCTACCTCATCACGAACTACAGTCCCAAGGGCAACAAGGTCGGCTGGCTGATGATGGCCTCGATCCTGGTCGAAGCCTGGGATCTCTATTCGATCGCCTTCGTGCTGATCTTCATCAAGGAGCAGTACAATCCCGATCCGCTGATGCTCGGTCTCGCTGCAGCCGGCACGCAGGGCGGCGCCCTGATCGGCGCGCTGCTCGGCGGCTGGCTCTCCGACAAGATCGGCCGCCGCGTCATGTTCCTGGTGACGATGGTGCTGTTCATCGTGCTCGCGCTGGCGCAGGCCTTCGTGCCGAACGTGACCTGGCTCATCGTGATCCGCTTCCTGCTCGGCATTCCGCTCGGCTCGGATATTTCGACCGGCTACACCTACATCATGGAATCCATGGCCAAGGGTGAGCGCGAGGTCATGGGCAATCGCTGGCAATTCATGTTCGCCGTCGGTGAAGTTCTCACCATCGGTGTTATCGTGATCTTCCTGCTGATCGACATGCAGCACGAGATGCTGTGGCGCGTGACGCTCGGTCTCGGCGCGGTGCCGGCGCTGATCATCCTGATCATGCGTCACGACGTGCCGGAGACGGCGGTGTGGCTGGTGCAGAAGGGACGTTACCGCGAGGCCAAGAAGGTCGCGCGCGAGATGTTCAACGACAATCTCGATATGTTGCCGGACCAGGACGTGAAGGTGCCGAAGGTCAGCACACGTGCCTTCATCGCCGACCTCAGGAAGGACCCGATCCGCTGGCGCGCCACGATCTACGGCTGGATCGCCTGTTTCGCGCAAGGCAGCGAGTTCTCGACCTTCGCATTCTATCTGCCGGTGCTGTTCGTGATGGTCGGCGTGTCGAGCGTGCTCGGCATCAACCTGGTGACGATGGCGCTGTTCTCCTTCGCGGCCCTGTCCGGCTGGGTCGGTCCGCTGCTGACGCCGAAGATCGGCCACCGCGGCATCTCGATCGCCGGCTTCAGCATCGTGCTGGCCTCGCTGCTGGTCGCGGCCTTCGCGCTCTACACCGACAACAAGATCCTGCTGCCGTTCGCAGCGGCCGCCATGTTGTGGGGCCATTATTGGGACGCGTCGAACTGCATGACGATCCCGACCATGGTTGCGAAGCCCAAGTATCGCGGCACGGCCAGCGGCTTCGCCTACATGTTCGTGAAGTTGCCATCGTTCCTGGCGATCTTCCTGTTCCCGACGGTGTTCGCCGCGATCGGCCAGGCCAATGCCACGCTGATGGTCGCGATCTTCCCGCTGATCGGATTGCTCGCTGCAATCTTCATCCTGCCGGAAGTCTACGGCTACGAGAACGACTAACGCGTTGCCCGGTCGCGGCCTTGTGGCCGCGATCGGGCTTTTCCCGCTACGGGCTCAGGAAGACGGGATTGAGCCCGGACCCATGGCCGAGCAGGCCGATCGCCTGAAGCTGGGCGCTGTGGAGGTCGATCTCCACGATCGCGAACAGGGTCAGCAGCACCACGACCGAGACGACGAGCAGGGGGTGATATGTCCCGCCACCTTGTTCCGGCGCGGTGAAGCTCCGAAACGACCGACGTAGGGAAAAACTCTGCGGCAATGCCTTTGATTGAATCTGCATGATGGACCTCCGTGCCGCGCCGTATGAGACTGCGCGAGCGAAGAAGCATAGGTCCGGCTTTGGCGGCGACATTGATGCGCCGCAAATTGCGCGCGATTACCAGATCGCAGCCGCAAGCGCTGCGATCAAGGCGGGGGGCGTCACCAGCAGGCCCAGCTTGAGGAACGGCCACGCACCGACCTCGATTTTTTCGCGGCGGAGCGCGACCAGCCACAGGATGGTCGCGAGCGAACCGGTGATCGAGAAATTCGGTCCCAGGTCGACGCCGATCAGGATGGCGCTGACGACCGAGGTGGGCAGGTGATCGGCGGCCACGATCGACCCGGCCACGAGGCCGACCGGTAGGTTATTGGCAATATTGGTGGCGATGGCGGTGGCGATCCCAACGCTCCAGCCGGCCCCGGGTACGGACTGCGCGACGGCCTCGTGCAGAAGTGCGCTGAGATGGCCGATCACGCCAGTCTTCACCAGTGCTTCCACCATCACGAAAAGCCCGCCGACCAGCGGCAGCACGCTCCAGGACACGTGCTTGAGCACCGGCATGGGCGACTGACGGCTGAGCAGCAGGACGAGGCCGGTCGTCACGGCGCCGCAGATGAAGGTCGGCAGGCCAAGCTGCTTGTCGAGCGCGGAGGCCGTGATCAGCACCACGCCGATCGCAGCAATGCCGATCGCGGTCAGCTTGCCGCCGCGGCTGAGCACCTTGTGCGGCACGCGGCGCTCGATGATCTCTTGTTTCAGCGCGCGATGCTGGGTGATGCGCAGTACGACATAGGTCAGCACGATCGAGGCGAGCGAGGGCAGGGCGAACTGACGCAGCCATTCGGTCAGATGCGGCATGCGCGAGCCGAACACCACGAGATTGGCGGGGTTCGAGATCGGCAGCACGAAGCTTGCGGCGTTCGCGATGAAGGCGCAGACGAAGAGATAGGGCAGCGGCTTGGCGCCGGCCGCGCGCGTCGCAGCGTAGACGGCGGGTGTCAGCACAATCGCGGTGGCGTCATTGGAGAGCAGCACGGTGACGACGGTGCCGACGAGATAGATCAGCAGAAACAGCCGCTGCGGCGAGCCGGCTGCATATTCGACGGCGAGCGCTGCGAGATAGTCGAACAGGCCTTCGAGCCGGGCGAGCTCGGCGATCAGCATCATGCCGATCAGGAAGAGATAGACGTCGACGCCTTTCTCGATGCCCGTGAGCGCGTCCTGCCACGGCAGGAGGCCGAGCAGCACCAGGGCGCCGGCGCCGATCACGGCCCAGATCGCCTCGGGCAGGCGAAAAGGCCGGATGATGACGCCTGCGGTCGCGGCGACGATGATGCTCCAGGCCCAGATGGCGTCAGACGGCACGTTCAGTCCTTGAGGTTGGGTCGGTTCATTCGGCAGCGATAACCGATGCTGGAGCCGCTGTCTTCCCCTGTGCCTGCAAGGTGCCACGCCGGGTCTCGGGCAAGGCGAGGAGGCAGACGATGGCGCCGATCGCGGCGACCGCGCCAAGCGTGATGAACGCCGCGCTGTAGCCGGCACCGACCACGACGAGGCCCGCAAGCGTCGTCGACAGCGCCGCGCCGATGCTCTGGGCGGTGATGATGGCGCCCTGCGCGACGTTGAAGCGGCCGGTGTTGCGCATGAGGTCGGCGACGATGACGGGGAAGATCGCGCCAAAGATGCCGGCGCCGACGCCGTCCAGAAGCTGCACGCCGACCAGCCAGAACGGATTGTCGGAGAGCGTATAGAGTGCGCCGCGAATGGGCAGGATCAACAATGCGGCGAGGAAGAAGCGCTTGTGGCCCCAGCGGTCGGCCTTCGCGCCAACCAGCATCGCGAACGGCACCATCACTATTTGCGCTGCGACGATGCAGGCCGACATCAGGCTGGTGCCCATGTTCTTGTCCTGCAGCGCAAGCTTCTGCCCGACCAGCGGCAGCATGGCCGCGTTGGACAGGTGAAATAGCACGACGCAGACTGCGAAGACGAGGAGGGGGCGGCAGGTCAGGAGCACCGCGAGACCTGAGGGCTGCTCCGGCCGGTCACCGGTATCGGCTTCGTGCAGCCCGCGGGCGAGGTCGTGGTCGATGGCGCGGGCGGGGATCGCGAGAATGCTCACGAGGCTTGCGACTGCCATGGCAGCGAGAAGGTAGAACACCACGGTCGGGCCGAACCAATAGGCGGAAAGTCCCGCCAGCCCGGCGGCGACTGCATTGCCGGCGTGATTAAAGGTCTCGTTGCGGCCGATCCGCCGGGTGAAGGCGGCATGACCGAAGATGCCCAGCGAGACGGCGGCGATCGCCGGCGGAAAGATCACTGCGGCGGCCTGCGCGATGCCTTGCGAGACCGCGACCGGCAGGAAGGCGGGAAACAGCGGCAGCGACAGTGACGCCAACGTCACCATGATGGCGGCGATGACCATCGCCAGCCGCTTCGCCCGCGTCGCATCGATCAGCGCGCCGGCCGGCGTCTGCGCCACGATGCCGGCAACGGTCGCGATCGACATCACGAGGCCGATGCGCGCCTCGTCCCAGTGCTGCTCGGTGAGGAGATAGACGGCGAGATAGGGCCCAAGCCCGTCGCGGACGTCGGCGAGGAAGAAGTTGGCCGCATCCAGCGCGCGGCCGGCGCGTCTCGTCTGGTCGGTGGGGTGATGGGAGGCCTGGCTCGACATCGGTCTCTCGATTGAGGCTGGGAAGCGACCAGCCAGAAACCGATCTCACGCCACCTTTGTTCCGCCCTTCAAAACTTCACGGCCAGCAGCACCGCGCCGGCGCCGATCATGGCGATGCCGAGCCAGCCCTGTCCAGTTGGACGCTCGCCGAGAAAGGCGAAGGCGAAAAGGGCCACCAGCACGACGCTGAGCTTGTCGATCGGCGCCACCAGCGTCGCGGGGCCAAGCTTCAGCGCACGGAAATAGCACAGCCAGGACGCGCCGGTCGCAAGCCCGGACAACACCAGGAACAGCCAGGTCTTCGACGAGACCGCCGACGGCACCGCGAATTGGCCGGTGAAGAACAGCAACACCGAGAAGGCGAGCAGCACCACGATGGTGCGGATGAACGTCGCCAGATCCGGATTAATGTTCTCGACGCCGACCTTGGCGAAGATCGCGGTGAGCGCCGCAAAGCAGGCCGACAAAAGCGCCCAGGTCTGCCAGGCGGAGAAGAGGGCGGGTTTCATCGATTATCTCTCACCTTGCCGCCGCCAACTTCTCGGTGATCGCCTTGCGCAGGATACGCGACAGCGATTCCACGGAGTACGGTTTCTGGATCAGCTCGAACCCGCGATGGGCGTTCTCGGCGAGGACGTTGCTGTAGCCGCTGGTGAGCACGACGGGCAGGCCCGGATAGCGCTCGCGGATGACGCCGGCGAGCTCGACCCCGTTCATGCCGGGCATGATGACGTCGGAGAAGACGAGGTCGACGGCGAATTCGTTCTCGCCGAGAATGCCGAGCGCCGCATTGGCGTTGGCGACCCGGCGGACGACATAGCCGAGATCTTCCAGCAGCTCGGTCGAGAACTGGCCGACGTCGTCATTGTCCTCGACCACGAGCACGCGATAGCCGCGCCCGGTGGTGGCGGCCTCGCTGGTCAGTGCCGCAGCGTCCTTCTCCGCGGCGGGACTGTGCGCCTGCGGCAGGTAGATGGTGAAGGTCGCACCTTCGCCGCGCGTGCTCGTCACCGCGATGTCGCCCTCGGACTGCTTTGCGAAGCCGAAGGCCTGGCTGAGGCCGAGGCCGGTGCCCTTGCCGACCTCCTTGGTGGTGAAGAACGGCTCGAAGATGGCGTCGATGTTTTCAGGGGCGATGCCGCTGCCGGTGTCCGCAACCGAGATCGCGACATAGTCGCCGCCGCGCGCCGACTGCGCACGCAGGCTCGGGATGCCCGCGACCTTGCGCACGGCGATGGTGAGGCGGCCTTCGCCCTCCATGGCGTCGCGGGCGTTGATGGCGAGGTTGATCAGCGCGGTCTCGAACTGCGCGATGTCGGCCACCGTGAAGCAGTCGGCATCGTTCACCTCGACGGCGATCGCGATGCGGCCGCCGACCAGTGGCCGGACCAGTTGCGCCACGGCCTCGACCTGGCTGCCGACGTTGAAGATCTGCGGCTTCAGCGGCTGCCTGCGCGCAAAGGCCAAAAGCTGCGCGGTGAGCTTGGAGGCGCGCTCCACGGTGTCGGAGATGGCGTCGACATAGCGGCGGCGGCGTTCTTCCGGCAGCTCGCGGCGGCGCAGGAAGTCGGTCGCGGAGCGGATGATGGTGAGGAGGTTGTTGAAGTCGTGGGCGACGCCGCCGGTGAGCTGGCCGATCGCCTCCATCTTCTGCGACTGGCGCAGCGCTTCCTCGCCGCGGCGGCGCTCGGTGATGTCGACGGCCTCGGGCACCGCACCGGTGATGTTGCCGTGGCGGTCGAGCACGGGACGCATGCCGAAGTCGAAATCGCGCTCTCCGATGGGCAGGCGCAGGCGCATCTCCAGCCGCACCGCTTCGCCTCTGAGCACGGTGTCGAAGGCCTCGCGCACGACGGCGCTCATGCCCTGGGTCTGGTTGAACCAGGGCGTGTCCCAGAACGGTTTGCCGATGACGTCGCGGGCCTCCACGCGAATGCCATCGAGCGCAGTCCGGTTCGCGTAGAGCAGCTCGCCCCTGAGATTGACCAGCCCCTGATACTGGTTGCTTGTCTCCAGGATCGCGCGCAGCCGCGCCTCGTTGGATTCGAGCTCGGCGGTGCGCTCGGTGATGCGCTCCTCCAGCGTCTCGTTGAGTCGCCTCAGCTCGATCTCGGCCTGCTTGGCGGCGGTGATGTCGTGGGCGACGCCGATGAAGCCGATGTGCTTGCCGGTCGGGTCCCAGCGCGGCTGCGATTCCGAGCGCAGCCACCGCCATTCACCGCTGGCGTTCTTGTAGCGCGCTTCCAGCACGAACGGCTTCAGCGACGCTTCGCCCTGGACGGATTGCTGCAGCACATGCGGCAGGTCGTCCGGATGCAATATCTTGCGCCAGTCGAAATCGATGGCCTGGTCGTAGGGCAGGCCGATGAAGTCGACATAGGCCTGGTTGGCGAAGGAGCGCGTGCGGTCGAGCTTCGTGACCCAGATCGGCACCGGCGCGCTGTCGGCGATCAGCCGGAAGCGCTCCTCGCTCTCGCGCAGCGTCTCGCGCGCGAGTGCCTGGGCGGTGATGTCGATATGGGCGCCGACGAGGCGAATGGCGCGGCCATCACTGTCGCGCTCGAACTTGGCGACGACGCGGATCCAGCGGGTCTCGCCGTCGTTGGGGCGGATGATGCGGTATTCGGCGGTGTAGTCTTCGTTCGTCCCGGCCAGCGCATCGAGGAAGTGCTTGACCGCGGCGTCGCGATCCTCGGGATGGATGCGGTTGACCCAATCCTCATGCGACTCGTCGGTGGCATCCGCCGGCAGCCCGTGGAGCATCAGATATTCCGGCGAGCGGCGGTTCTTGAAGCCTTCGCGGAAGTCGACCTCGAGGCCGCCGACCTTGCCGATGCGCTGGATACGCGCCAGCTCTGCCTCGCGCTCCTGGAGCGCGTGATAGGCGTTGTCGCGCTCGCGCGCGATCTCTTCGAGGTGCTGGCGCAGCCTTTCGGCGGCGGTGGTATCGGGCAAGGGATCGTTCAAGGTGTCGGCCGTTGTGATGCAAGAGCGCACGCGCCGGGCCGATATTCCCACAGACAAAGCGTGATAGCCATTACTCAAAAGGGGATAAGGACGGAAAGGCGCCACCGATCGCAGGGGCGGGTATGAACGAACGCCCGGTCTGGCTATTTGTTCCCGAATGTTGGAACGATGAGCCCCCCGCGCGCGTATTTGCGAGGCGTCGCAACTCTTAATCATAAGACTCCCTTCCCGAAGAGGCTAAATCTTGAAGCTCTTTGTCTGCCAGGACTGCGGCAACGTCCTCTATTTCGAGAACCGCGCCTGCGAACGCTGCGGCCACCGCGTCGCGTTCCTGCCGGAGAAGGAGACGATGTCGGCGATCGAGCCCGACGGCGAGGCCTGGATGACGCTCGCCGACAAGGGCAAGGGGCGGATGCTCTGCCGCAATGCCGAGTACGATGCGTGCAACTGGCTGACAGATGCGGGCGACACCACCGGCTATTGCCGCGCCTGCCGCCACAACGGCATCGTGCCCGATCTGTCCGATCCGGTTCAGCTCGCCGGCTGGCGCGAGTTGGAGGTGGCGAAGCACCGGCTATTCTATTCCCTGATCCGCTGGAAGCTGCCGCTCCAGACGCGGCAGGAAAATCCCGAGCATGGGCTGATCTTCAATTTCCTCGCCGACGATCCGAACAGCGGGCAGAGGATCATGACCGGCCACGATAACGGCCTGATCACGATCGCGCTGACCGAGACCGACGAGATCGAGCGCGAGCGGCGCAGGCTCGAGATGGGCGAGCCCTACCGCACGCTGCTCGGGCATTTCCGCCACGAGGTCGGCCATTACTTCTGGGACGTGCTGGTGCGCGAGGGCGGCAGGCTGGAGGAATGCCGCGCCGTGTTCGGCGACGATTCCGCCGATTACGGCCAGGCCTTGCAGCTCCATTATGCCGAAGGCGCGCCGCCGGACTGGCAGCAGACCTACGTCTCGGCCTACGCCACCACGCATCCCTGGGAGGATTTCGCCGAGACCTGGGCGCACTACCTCCACATCGTCGACACCCTGGAGATGGCCTCGGAGTTCGGCATGGAGGTGCGCCCCAGGGTCGATCGCGACGGGGAGTTGACGGCGCGCATCCGTTTCAACCCCTATGAGACGAGGGACGTCGAGGCGCTCGTCAATGCATGGCTGCCCTTCACCTTCGCCATCAACAGCGTCAACCGCGCCATGGGGCTGCGCGATCTCTATCCGTTCATCCTGTCCCCGGCGGTGGTCGGCAAGCTGGGCTTCATTCACGGCTTGGTCAGGGACGTGGCCAAGGCCGCGAAGCCGTAGGTCCGCTCATGGGCTTACCGGGCCCATTTCGGTCTTGCGCTGGTACGCCAGAGGGCGCGGATTTAGACCGTTGCCTCCGGCCGATTTTGATGTACCACGGGGGTCACACGGCCCGTCCCCGCAGGCCCCAACGGCCAGGGAAGGGTCCCGCCCAAGGTCGAGACTCAAGAAAAGCATGTTCAAACGCATTCTGATCGCCAATCGCGGCGAAATCGCCTGCCGGGTCATCAAGACCGCTCGCCGCATGGGAATTCAGACGGTTGCGGTCTATTCCGAGGCCGACCGCGATGCCCTCCATGTCGAGATGGCCGACGAGGCCGTGCTGATCGGCCCGCCCGCAGCCGCCGAGAGCTATCTGGTGATCGAGAAGATCGTAGAGGCCTGCCGCAAGACGGGCGCCGAGGCCGTGCATCCCGGCTACGGCTTCCTGTCCGAGCGCGAGGCGTTTCCGCGCGCGCTGGAGGCCGCCGGTATCGTCTTCATCGGCCCGAACCCGGGCGCGATCGCCGCGATGGGCGACAAGATCGAATCCAAGAAGGCCGCCGCGAAGGCCAAGGTCTCGACCGTGCCGGGCTATCTCGGCGTCATCGAGGACGACAAGCACGCGGTGAAGATCGCCGACGAGATCGGCTATCCCGTGATGATCAAGGCCTCCGCCGGCGGTGGCGGCAAGGGCATGCGCATCGCGCATTCGAGGAGCGAGGTTGCCGAGGGCTTCAACCTTGCCAAGGCCGAGGCGAAAGCCTCGTTCGGCGACGACCGCGTCTTCGTCGAAAAGTTCATCGTCGATCCCCGCCACATCGAGATCCAGGTGCTGGGCGACAAGCACGGCAACGTCATCTATCTCGGCGAGCGCGAATGCTCGATCCAGCGCCGCAACCAGAAGGTCATCGAGGAGGCGCCGTCGCCGCTGCTCGATGAGGCCACCCGCCGCAAGATGGGCGAGCAGGCCGTCGCGCTGGCCAAGGCGGTGAATTACGACTCCGCCGGCACCGTCGAATTCGTCGCAGGGCAGGACAAGAGCTTTTTCTTCCTGGAGATGAACACGCGCCTTCAGGTCGAGCATCCCGTCACCGAGCTCGTCACCGGCATCGACCTCGTCGAGCAGATGCTCCGCGTCGCCGCCGGCGAGAAGCTCGCGATCAGCCAGAAGGACGTTACGCTCACCGGCTGGGCGGTGGAATCCCGCCTCTACGCCGAGGACCCGTTCCGCAACTTCCTGCCCTCGATCGGGCGCCTCGTGAAGTATCGCCCACCGGCCGAAGCGAGCCAGGACGGCATCACAGTGCGCAACGACACCGGCGTGCAGGAGGGCGGCGAGATCTCGATCTATTACGATCCGATGATCGCCAAGCTCGTCACGCATGCGCCGTCGCGCGCGGCCGCGATCGAGGCGCAGGCCACCGCGCTGGATTCGTTCTATGTCGAGGGTATCAGGCACAACATCCCGTTCCTGTCGGCGCTGATGCACCATCCGCGCTGGCGCGAGGGACGGCTCTCGACCGGTTTCATCGCCGAGGAATTCCCCAAGGGCTTTGCTGTGCGCGTGCCCGAAGGCGAGGTCGCGCGTCGGATCGCGGCGGTCGGCGCCGCCATCGACCATGTGTTAGGGGAGCGCAAGCGACAGATATCGGGCCAGATGGGCGGCCGCATCGTGCAGCGCGAGCGTCGCCGCGCGGTCTGGCTCGACCGCCAGGAGATTCTGCTCGAGGTCGGACGCGAGGGCGAGGCGATCGCGATCCGGTTCGTCGATGCCGAAGGCAAGGCCGGCAACGCGCATCTGCTGCAGTCGCCGTGGAAGCCGGGCGATCCGGTCTGGCAGGGCACCATCGACGGCCATTTCGTCGCGGTGCAGGCGCGCCCGATCGCCAACGGCATCCGCCTTGCGCACCAGGGCGTCGAGGTGCCGGTCTATGTCTGGACCGAGGCGGAAGCAGCCTCGGCACGGCTGATGCCGGTGACCACGGCCTCCGACACCGGCAAGAAGCTGCTCTGCCCGATGCCCGGCCTTGTGGTCTCGATTGCGGTGACCGAAGGGCAGGAGATCAAGGCCGGCGAGACGCTCGCGGTGATCGAAGCCATGAAGATGCAGAATGTGCTCCGCGCCGAGCAGGACGGTACGGTGAAGAAGATCCACGCCAGCGCGGGCGCGACGCTCGCGGTGGACGCGCTGATTCTGGAATTTGCGTAAAGCAAGTGAGTGGGGCCCTCACTGGCCCCACCAACATCGTCATTGCGAGCGCAGCGAAGCAATCCAGACTACCTCTGCGGAAAGATTCTGGATTGCTTCGCTGCGCTCGCAATGACGGAGTATGTTGCGGCTGCGTCGCAACAGTTGAGAGGGCACCATGGCCTTTCGTTCCCGCCGCGAAAAACTGCGTTCGATCCTGACGGGCTCGGCCTGCGTTCATCCCGGCTCGGTCTATGACGCGATCTCCATCCGCATCACCGAGGATCTCGGCTTTCCGCTCGGCATGTTCGGCGGCTCGGTGGCCTCGCTCGCGGTGCTCGGCGACCCCGATGTCACGCTGATCACACTCACCGAACTTGCCGAGCAGATGCGGCGGATGTCGCGCGCGGCGACGCTGCCGGTGCTGGTCGATGCCGATCACGGCTATGGCAATGCGCTCAACGTGCGCCGCACGGTGCAAGAGCTGGAGACCGCTGGCGCCGCCGGGCTCACCATCGAGGACACGCTGTTGCCGGCCGCGTTTGGCGAGGCGAAGACACAGCTGATCTCGCTGGAAGAAGGCGTCGGCAAGATGAAGGCGGCGCTCGATGGCCGCAGCGATCCCTCGCTCGTCATCATGGGCCGCACGGGAGCTGCCTCGGTCACCTCGATCGAGGATGCGATCCGCCGCGCCAGGGCCTATGAGGCGACCGGCGTCGACGCGCTGTTCTTCACCGGCGTCAAGTCGCGCGCTGAGCTCGAAGCCATCGTAGCCGCGACGCATCTCCCCATCGTGCTCGGCGGCGCGCCGGACGAGTTGAACGCGATTGACTATCTCGCCAGCCAGCGCGTCCGCGTCGCGCTTCAGGGCCGCGCGCCGATCGCGGCTGCCATGCAGGCCGTCTACGAGACGCAGAAAGCGTTGCGCGAGGGCACGCCGCCGAAGAACCTCAAGGGCCTCCCATCGCCGGACCTGACCAGCCGCGTCATGCGCGAGGCCGACGTCAAGGCGCGCAGCGCCGATCTTCTCGGGCTGAAGAAATGAGCCGGGCGATCCTCCAGGTCATGATCCGCGGCCGCGTGCAGGGCGTCGGCTACAGGGCCTGGGTCGAGTACCAGGCGACAACGAGTGGCCTCGAGGGCTGGGTTCGCAACCGCCGCGACGGCAGCGTGGAAGCGCTGTTCGCAGGCACACCGAAACATGTCGCCGACATGGTCGCGCTGTGCCGCCACGGCCCGCCGTCATCGCGTGTGGATAGCGTGACGAGCGAGACGGCCGGTGCGGATGAGTTGAACCTGCGGAGGGCAGGGGAAGCGTTTTCGGTGTTGCCGACGGTGTGAGAGCGGATTCTCTTTCCGCGCGGGCGGTGCGCTCCCTCGCTCCGTTCTTACGGAGAGAGGTGAAAAATCACCGCGGCAGCTTCGAGATCGCCTCGCTCAGCTCGTGAATCTCGTAGGGCTTGCGCAGGATCGGGAAGTCGCCGCGGACATCGGCGGCGGCTTCGCTGTAGCCGGTGGCGAGCAGGATCGGCAGGCCAGGGTGGATCTGGCGCAGATGATGGGCGAGACCGAGCCCGTCCATCTTGCCGGGCATCACGATGTCGGTGAACACGAAGTCGACGCCGTTCTTCTCGAGCTCGCGCAAGGCGGACTCGGCGTCGGCAACCCGGTGCACGCGATAGCCGAGCTGCTCCAGCAATCCGATGCTGACGAGCGCGACGTCGGGATTGTCCTCGACCAGCAGCACGGTGCCGCTACCGGGAACCGGCACTGCTTCAGGGATATCGATTGGTGCGGTCGCGGTTTCGCGCGGCAGCAGGATGGTGAAGGTCGTGCCCTTGCCGAGCTCGCTTGCGACCTTGACCGTGCCGCCCGCCTGATGAGCGAAGCCGTGCACCTGCGACAGGCCGAGGCCGGTGCCTTTTCCGACGGGTTTGGTCGTGAAGAACGGTTCGAAGATCTTGTCGACCACGTCGGAGGGGATGCCAAGCCCGGTATCGGCGACGGTGATGGCGACGTACTCGCCGCTGTGGAGCGGATCGTTCAGGACGACGTTGCGTGCGCCGACCGTCACCGTACCGCCGTCGGGCATGGCATCGCGAGCGTTGATGACGAGGTTGAGCAGCCCTGTCTCGAGCTCGGCAACATCAGCCTTGACCGACCAGACCTCGCGGTCGATGTCGAAGGCGAGACGAACGGCGCTCCCGACGCCGGCGTGAAGCACTTCGCGGATCGCCTCGATGCGGTCGCCGAAGCGGATCGCCTGGGGATTGACGCTCTGCCGCCGCGCGAAGGTCAGGAGCTGGGCGGTCAGTGCGGCGCCGCGCTTGGTTGCGGTCTCGATCGCGGACATCGCGCGCTGAATCTTGGCGTCGTCCTCATCGCGCTTCTTGAGGATGTGAAGGCTGCCGCTGATGATCATCAGGAGATTGTTGAAATCGTGCGCGACGCCGCCGGTGAGCTGTCCGAGCGCGTCGAACTTCTGCGACTCGGCAAGTTGCCTCTGCATCGCTTCGAGCTTGAGCTGCGAATTGCGCCGCTCGGTGATGTCGCGGGTGATCTTGGCGAAGCCGACCAGGCTGCCGTGCTCGTAGATCGGATCGATGATGACGCTCGCCCAGAAGAATGTGCCGTCCTTACGAACGCGCCAGCCTTCCTCCTCGTAGCGGCCGTGGTCCCGCGCGATGCCGAGGGCACGCGCGGGCTTGCCGTTGGCGCGGTCGGTCTCGGTGTAGAAGCGCGAGAAATGCTGGCCGACGATCTCTTCGGGCGAATAGCCCTTGATCCGCTCGCCGCCGATGTTCCAGCTCGTGATGATCCCGGTGGGATCGAGCATGTAGAGCGCGTAGTCCGCGACTCCTTCCACCAACAGCCGAAAACTGCGCTCGCTTTCGAACAAGTCTCTCTGTTGACTGGACTTTGTCGTCATTCTCAACCCGCCTGGAACCGGGGCAAACGCCCGGAAGGGCGTTTGGTTCCGGTTCTCTGGGCCGTTTTTAGGCAAATACGACGGACGGTATACAGGAGGCAAGCCGCCGAGCGCTCTTGACAATCAGTCGTGCTCGTCAGATATTTCTGTCATGACAGAAATTACCGGAAAGAAGAAACTGCCTGCCGCCGTCGAGCGCTTCATCCTGCATTGGGGCGACATGGGGGACGGGTGGGGCGTCAACCGCTCGGTCAGCCAGATCCACGGGCTGCTTTATCTCGCCGAGGCGCCGATGACGGCCGAGGACATCGCCGACACGCTCGGCATGGCGCGCTCCAACGTCTCCAACTCGCTGAAGGAGCTGCTCGCCTGGAACCTGATCCGGCGGGTGCCGATCCTCGGTGACCGCCGCGACCATTACGAGGCCGAGACGGACATCTGGGAGGTCGCCGCGAGAATCGCGGCGCGGCGCAAGGAGCGGGAGCTCGATCCGGCGATCACGGCGCTCAGGGCCTGCGTGTCCGATGCCGCAGATGATCCGACCATCAATCCGGTCGCAGCCAAACGGCTGAAGGAGATGCTCGCCTTCACCGAGCTCGCCGACCACTGGTTCATGCAGATGCTGAAGGTGCCGCGGCCGCGGCTGGTCGCCCTGATGCGGCTTGGCGAGAAGATCGCCAACCTGCTGCCGCTGGGCAAGGCCAAATAGCGTTGAGGAGGGTGCGATGACGTCGGCTCGATTATCAGGCTCCAGCGCATCTCCCTCCGCTCACGTCAAACTACTCGACGACCGCCGCTTCCGATCGTTGCTGTCGGACGAGGATTGGGGCCGGCTGCCGCTCGCGACCTGGCGGCGCTTTTCGAAACGCGTCGCTGACGGCGACAGTGTCGTCTATGTCGGCGTCGTCGACGAGGTCGGATTCAGCGCCATTGGTTGGTGGTTCGCGCAAGCCGCCCGCCTGATCGGCGGACCGCTGCCGACCGGCCGCGACACCGGTGTTCCCATGATCGTGACCGTCACCGAGGACGGCGCGACCGGCGGCCAGACCTGGACCCGCATCTGCGCGCGCAAGCGCTGCTTTCCGCAAGTGATCCATTCCGCCAAGCGTTTCGCCGGTCCGACCGGGCTCGAAGAGTATGTCGGCTTCGGCGTCTCGATGGCGCTCCGCATCGCGGTCGAGGGACAGGCGCTGACCTTCCGTAGTGCCGGTTACGGACTCCAGCTCGGACGCTTGTGGATCCCGCTGCCGCAATGGCTCACGCCCGGCGATCTCACGGTGACGCATAGCGATCTCGGCGAGGGCGCCTTCCGTTTCACCCTCGATGTCACTCACCCGCGTTACGGCGTGCTGATCCACCAGTCCGCCGTCTTCAGGGAGGCCGTATCATGACGCCGCTGTTGTGGATCCTCATCGCCATCCAGATCGTGATGGGCGTGTTCGACACTTTCTATCACCACGAATTCACCGAGCGCCTGGCCTGGCGCCCGTCGCAGCGCTTCGAATTGAAGCTGCACGGTATCCGCAACATGCTCTATGCGCTGCTGTTCCTGCTGCTCGGCTGGTTGGAGGTTTACGGCGTGCTGGCGATCCTGATCGTCGCGGTGCTGGTCGCCGAGATCGTCATCACGTTGATGGATTTCGTCGAGGAAGATCTGAGCCGAAAGCTGCCGCCGAGTGAGCGGATCAACCACACGCTGCTTGCGATCAACTATGGCGCCATCCTGGTGCTGCTGCTGCCGGTGCTGATCGAATGGGCGATGCAGCCGTTCGGCGTGAGTGTCGTGTATCAGGGCCTGCTCAGCATCGCCGCCACTGCTTGCGCAGTCGGTGCAGCGCTCTGCGGCGTCAGGGACTTTGCGGCGATGCGCCGGCTCGGCCGCATGAAGAGCGTGCCCGCGCACGGGCTCGTCGAGAAGGTCCCCGGCCGCAAGACCGTGCTGATCACTGGCGCCACCGGCTTCATTGGCAGTCGCCTAGCGGCGAGCTTCAGCGGGGCAGGGCATCACGTCATCGCGCTGATCCGCAACCCCGCCAAGGCCGAGATGCTGCCGCCGCCGGTCACGCTGATCACGAGCCTTGATCAGCTCGCCGCGGACACGCCAATCGACGCCATCGTCAACCTTGCCGGCGAGCCGATCGGCAATGGCCTCTGGACCGAGGCCAAGCGCGAGAAGATTCTCGGCTCCCGCATCGACATGACCGGCGAGGTCGTAAGACTGATCGCGCGGCTCGAGCGTAAGCCCGAGGTGCTCGTCAGCGGCTCTGCGATCGGCTGGTACGGCCTGTGGGCCGATCAGGTGTTGACGGAGTCGGCGAAGTCACATGCGTGCTTCAGCCACGAGCTGTGCGCGGCGTGGGAAAAGGCGGCGCGGCCGGCCGAGGAGCTCGGCGTCCGCGTGGTCTGTTTGCGCATCGGCCTCGTGCTGGGCACCGAAGGCGGCTTCATCACGCGCATGTTGACGCCGTTCGAGTTCGGCCTCGGCGGTCCGCTCGGCACCGGGCGGCAGTGGATGTCCTGGATCGAGCGCGACGATCTGATCCGGCTGATTGCCTATGTGATGGCGACGCCTGATCTCACTGGGCCCGTCAACGCCACCGCGCCGATCCCGGTCACCAACGCAAAGTTCACCGAAGAGCTCGGCCGCCGTCTGCACCGGCCCGCGGTGTTTCGTATCCCCGGCGGCCTGTTGCGCCGGATCGGCGGCGGCTTTGCCGACGAGCTTCTGCTCGGCGGCCAGCGCGTGCTGCCGAACAAGGCGCTGAGCCGCGGGTTTGTGTTCAGGCACGAAACGCTGCGCAGCGCGTTCGAGGCGATCCTGTGAGGTGATGTCATGGCTTGCGAGACCTGCGCCCGGACGACACGAGGCTGGCTTGGCGGATGCCTCACGGCGACGGCCGTTATTCAGCTGTTCTTTCTGTTCATCCTGGCGTTGGCTAGTGCCAATCGCGTCACCCCAATGTCCCCGTGGGATTTTGTCTTCGCGATCTTGATCGGCGTGCCACTGATCCTGTTCTTCGTTTGCGTGCTCAGCGGCATTCCGTCGATCGCCACGATCTGGCTGAGCGAGCGGCTTTGCATCCGCTCGCTTGTGTTCTTCGTGCTTGCCGGTGGTTTGATCGGGTCCGCGAGCCAGATGGTGCTTTACAGGTCTGTCAATGAATTGGGCTGGCTATACGTCACCGCCGGTTGCTTCGCCGGGCTGAATTATTGGTATATCGCAGGCAGATATGCGGGCGCGGAGACGGAGCAACCTAAGAGCTAAGCCGCCACGCTCCGGAACGTCGCAGCGACCGCGCGCAGCGCTGTCAGCTTGGCGGGATCGCTGACCTTCGAATGCAGCATCACCTTCGAGCTGCCGAGTTTGGGCAGCTTGTGCGCAGGGCCGATGTCGACCAGCCCGGGAGGCGCGATCCGGCGCGCGAGCGGCGCAATTGCGAGCCCGGCAAGCGCAGCCGCAACGACCGCCGTAACGCCGCCGCCGACGAAGCGTTCGCGCCAGGCGAGGCCGGCCTTGTCGAGCGCGCGCACGGCGATGGCGCGGACGCCGCAGGGCGGGGCGAGGGTTGCGAGCGGCAGCGGCTCACCCTTCGGCAGGGTGAAGCGTCGCGCGGCGAACCAGCCGAACTCGTCTTCGGCCAGCTTTTCGCCGCCGCGGCGGCTGCCTTCCTGGCGGACGATCACGGCATCGAGCTGACCTGCGTCGTAAGCGTCCTGCATCTCGCGCGAGAAGCCGATGGTGACGGCGAGGGTGAGGCTTGAGGACATCGCGTGCAGGCGTTCGAGCAGCGGCACCAGCTCGGGACCCGCGGCGTGATCGGAGATGCCAAGCGAGAGCGACTGCGCGGCCGGGGCCTCGCCCGACAGCGCACGGTCATGCGCCTCCATCAGCGCGCGGGCGCGGTCGAGGAACGCGGCGCCGTCGGCGGTGAGCCGGACCGCCCGCGGCGAGCGCTCGACGAGGCGCTTTCCCAGCAATGTCTCCAGCCGCTGCAGCTTGAAGCTGACGGCGGCCTGCGTCGTGCCGAGTGCTTCGGCGGCACGCGTAAAACTCTGGAGGTCGGCGACCAGCAGGAAGGCCTTGACGGTGGCGATGTCGAGTGTGGCTGTCATTATGAATGGTTATCACTGGTATCAATAGAGATAAGATACCAAAATGACGGAGCAAGGTCTAGCTTCTCACCAACGCCGCGCAAATGCCGCGCAGCATCTTGAGGAGAACCACCATGCCCCTGATCACCGTGTCCTACACCACCTCCCGCCAGTCGCCGTCGCTGAAGGCCGATATCGCCAACGCCGTGTCCGAGCTCACCGCAAAGATACTGCACAAGGATCCCAGGGTGACCGCCATCATCGTGAAATCGGTCGACGCAGGCGACTGGTTCGCCGGCGGCAAGTCGCTCGCCGAGCAGAAACTGGCCAGCTACTGGATCGACATCCATGTCAGCGAAGGCACCAACACCAAGGACGAGAAGGCGGCCTATCTCGCCGCGATGTTCAAGCGCATGGCCGAGATTTTGGGCCCGCTGCATCCCGAGACGTATCTGCACGTCGACGAGGTCAAGGGCGATGCCTACGGTTTTGGTGGCCTGACCCAGGAGCGGCGCTACATTGCCGGCAAGCTCGAAGTTGCGTTGCAGGCGGCGTGAGGTCACAAGCCGCGGGTGAAGAAGCTCACCCGCGGCCTGAAGCCGTCAGCTCGCCGCGCGGAACTGGACTTCGGCGTTGTTGATGAAGCAGGTCTTGTCGAATAGCTTGAGGTCCAGCGGGTTCGGCAGCCTGACATCGTCGAGGTCTGGGCACGGCTTGACCGACGGATCATAGGATCGATCGATCTGCGAGATGAAGACGACGATCAGCCCGGCGTCGCGCGCGAAGGATTTCAGTGCGCGCACCTGAACAGCGAGATCAGGATTTTCCCGCCTCTGGTCGAGCAATTGCAGATAGTCGATCACCACGACCGTGCCACGAGGCGCCGCGGCCATCTGCTTGACGACGTAGTCGGCGCTGATGGCGTCGGAGCAGTCGATCTCGAACATCTCGGCGAATTGCGCGGGGTCCACGCCAATCGCCCGCAAGCGGTCGAAGACGTCTTTCTCGGTGTATTCGAGCGAGAAGAACGCAGCGCGATGGCCCGACTTCATGGCCTCCACCGCGAGTTCGAGGCTCATCAGCGTCTTGCCCTGACCGGGGCGCGCGCCCACCAGCACCAGATCACCCGGCCGGAATTGCGGAAACAGGCGATTGGCGGGCGTCAGTGCGGCGGCCTTTGCCGCGAGCATGCTCCAGGCGGAAAACCCTTCCGTCGCAGCGATGCGGTCAAGCGCGTCGTGGAGCGGAATGCCTTCCTCGCGCGACAGGCGCTTGGCTCGTCGCTTCAGATGATAGATCGGCGCAGAGAGTCTCATCGTCAAAACCTCCCATTGCGAGCAGAAAGCGCAATCCCTCCTTATGCCTGGCGCTCGAACAGTCGGTCCGATGATCATTCGCCCGGCATGATGTCTGCTTTCCCGGCGGAGGGGGGAGGCGTGGGCGGCACCTGAAACAAGCATAGCCGATTCCGCGGCAAGCGGAGAATATGCGCCGGTCAGGCTCGAACAGGAAAATTTAGACCGTCGCTTCCGCCACCAGTGCGCGGGTTGGCCCGAACAGCTCCTCGAATGCCTGGCGCAGCGCGACGTCGACATCGGCCATGGTCGCGAGCTGGCCGAGATCGACCAGCGAGGTGACGCCGTAGCGGGGGTCGGCGACGCCGCAGGGCACGATGCCGGCGAAATGCGACAGCTCCGGCTCGACATTGATGGCGATGCCGTGGAACGAGACCCAGCGCTTCAGCCGGACGCCGATCGCCGCGATCTTGTCCTCGTGCTCGGGCCCCTTGTCCGGGCGCTTCACCCAGACGCCGACCCGGTCCTCGCGCCGCTCGCCGCGGACATTGAAGGCGGCGAGCGTCCGCAGGATCAATTCCTCCAGGCTCGCGACATAGGCCCGGACGTCCGGCCGGCGCCGCTTGAGGTCGAGCATGATGTAGGCCACCCGCTGGCCGGGCCCGTGATAGGTGAGCTGCCCGCCGCGCCCGGTGGCAAAGGTCGGGAAGCGGGGATCGAGCAGGTCGGTTTCCTTGCCCGAGGTGCCGGAGGTGTAGAGCGGGGGGTGCTCGAGCAGCCAGACCAGCTCGGGCGCCTCGCCGGCGGCGATCTGGGCGACTCGCGCCTCCATGGCGGCCACGGCCTCCGGATAGGGCACTGGCGCGTCCGAGATTCGCCACTCCACGGGCTCGCCGGTGGAGGCGGAAAACGACGTCAAATCGAGGTCTTGGCGGGGGTTTTGAGGCGAATTAACCATTGGCTAACCATAACGTGGTGATCATCTGGGGAGCAAATGCCAAGTCCTTTGGCTTAAGTCCCAAGTTGCGGCGGTCCTGACAGTGCCCACTCTCGATAAAGTCACCGTGGATCTCATGGTCGTCCTCGGGACGACCACCATGCCGATCCATCAAGTATTACGTCTTTCCCGCGGCGCCATCATCGAGCTGGACGCAACCGAGGCCGACGAGGTCAAGGTTCTCGCCAACAATCTGCCGGTCGCCTCCGGCGTCGTGCTGGTCGACCGCAACCGGATCGCGGTCGAGGTCAAGCAGATGCTGCCGCGCACGACGGGCACGCGGTAGCGGCCCGGGCACGCAGGAGCGGCCCGGGTACCGGTAGGGCGGGGCACTCGATAGGGCCGATCCGGGCAGGGGTCCGGATTTTTCCTGCCAAGCTTGTGGAATTCTGGGCCTTTGCAGGCTTGTACCCCTCTGATGGATTTGTTAGATCGGCGCCGTTGATCCGGCAGGCCTCAAGCCCTAAGCCGGCATCCCCAAAGCGCTCGTGGCGGAATTGGTAGACGCGCTGCCTTGAGGTGGCAGTGAGTAAAATCGTGGGGGTTCGAGTCCCTCCGAGCGCACCAACCTCGAAAGCCGATCGATGGAGAGACCGGCTCAGGGAGCCCAGGTCTTCGCCGTTCGGCCGTCCCCGCCTGACGGTTCGAGTGTAGGGCTGGCGGCTCGGCGTGATCGCCGTTTGCAACAGGGCACTCGAACCGAACATCAAGCAGGTTGCTCATCACCGCGGCAACGACACCAGTAGCCAGACGCCGGCGGCCGCACACGCAATGCCGGCGGCGCGCGCGATCCATCGTCCGATCGGCGTAAGTTTCTCCAACAGGACGAGCAGGGCCAAAAGCGCAATCCAAAGCACGTTCATCACCCCGCCTACGAACAAAAGCGCCATCAAGACCCAGCAGCAGCCGACACAATAGCCTCCGTGCCGCAGCCCCAGCAGCAGGCAGCCTCGCAGGTTGTCGCGAAAGCCGCCGTGGCGCATCAGGAACAGAAATGGCGACTGGCATTGGGCGAGACAGACGTCCTTGAGCGGTGTCCATTGATAGACTCCCGCCGCGATCAGCACGATTGCAGTGAGCAGATTGCTGGCGATCGTCATCCGGGAATCCAGCAGGACTGCCCGCTCGATCGCCCATTGGAGTAGGGTCGCTGCCAGCGAAAAGCCGCCCCAGGCGAGGAGATAACCGGCCGCAAACCAGCCGGTCGCAGCGAACGGCTTGCCCTGCGCTTTCCCCTGTCGACCCACGCGGGCGTACATGAGGATCATGGGCGCTGCCGAGGGTGCCATCATTCCGACCATCATCACCACCCACATCAGCAACACATACGCGAACTCGATCGCTCGCCATGGCTCGCTCGCCGGCAACATGATTCCGATCCCGGCCGGGATCATGCGGAACCCGGTCATGTCCATGCCGCCCATGTCCATGTCCTTGGCGAGCCAGAGCACATAGCCCCATGCCAGCGCGACAATGATCCCGATCGCGCCGCCGACGATCCAGCGATCGCGCCGCAGCACGGTTTCCAGGGGGCCGTCGGTCATTTGCGATAAGTGTTGCCGGCCTTCTCGCAAGGCCGGATCAGGAGTTGCATCACGCCTGGTTCGACCAGCGGATCGGCGCATAGAGGCCGTTCTTGCCGGAATTGTCCCAGCGCATGCCATGATCGCTGAACGTATTACCGGCGGCGCCGACTGCCATCACCATCCTGTCAGGGCTGACTGGATGGCCGATGTTGGCCCACATTTCCCCGCTCGGATGCATGGTCGGCAACGGGTCGACGGACATGTGCAGAATATCAGGGATTTCCGCGGACCGCGTCTTGCCCTCGATTCGGAATGTGATCGGGACCTTGCGAACCCCCAGGTTTTTGCTGATCAGCGGTGTGAACGCGGCCATCGGACCACCGGCGGCGCCGGTGAAGATCGCAGCTAGAGCCTCGGTCTGCTCATCGTTGGCGCGCTGGTCGATATAGGCGGCCACCGACCAATCTCCGTCTGCCATGATCCCCGGCGCGTGGAGGATAACCAGGACATTGAGTCCATCGAGCTCGATGTTGCCATAGCGGCCGCTCTCGACGTGGAAGATCAGCGGTACGTTACAGAAGCCCTCGGTCGGTCGCGCGGTCAGCGGGGGAGCCGCCGACACGAGGCAGGGACACACGATGCTGCAACTGCAATTCTCGAAGTAGTCGCCGGAAAGGTGCCATGGGACATCTGCCATCGCCATCTCCCGCTAGGCCGAACCCGTCAGATTACTTTCGAAGGAGCTACGTAGAGTTGAAAGTTACGCTGCGGGGCGAAGTCCCGCAAGCTGAAGTCCCGCAAGCTATTGTGAGGTTCGGTCAATCCACGGGAAAAAGCACCTATCAGCTGGAGATCCACCTGAACTCTTTGCCCATTTCCGCAAGCCATTGAAACTTCAATAAATGCGACCGCCCTCCGAACGCGCCAAACGGCGGATCGCGCCGTTTAGCCGGGGTAGGGACCTGTTTCTGCAGAAGTGCCCTCTCTGATCAAGTCGATGATCTGATCATAGAACATCAGACGAAAGTGGCTGCATCGGACGAGATGCGTCTGAGCGAATCTATTCAGCCAATCCGATTTGCCGAGATTGACCACGGCAGCCTGGCGCGGCGGCGGTCCCCGATCGATTGTGGCAAAACTGAAATTATAGACTTCCTCCGGCGTGATTATCGAAACCTGTGGCCGATGAATCCGCGGATGCCTCATGTCGCTTTCGATAGAACAGTGCGCGTCCGGTTGGAATGAGTTGGAGCGGGCAAAGCCTGGAACACCGGCCACCCCGCGGGATCCTCCCTGCTCACGCAATTGTTCCTGGACGTAGTCTGCCAGGGGCGCTGGTCGATCGACACCTTCTTATTGCGTTTCTATGCTATCACATCTTATAATTGATGAACTCCGAGAGACACGAAATATCGGTCGCTGGCTTCCGGGTCCGAACACGGGCGGCTGGAGTCGAGCACCTTTGCAAGGAGGGCAGCATGACGCTCAAGTCGGGATTCCAATTCGCGGAGGCGCAACTTCTGCTTGAGATGGCGCAGCGTGCCTACGCCGGCACGCCATCGCTGACCGAAGCGGTGGCAACCTGCGGCGTACCCTCCGTGCCCGATCCAAGCTCAAATTGGGCGATCCGCAAGGACCTCACCCCGACGAGTGCCACGCTATTGGATAATTACTGGCAGGTCTGGCAGAACCAGAGTGACACCACCCAATACGCGATCGCAGTGCGCGGCACGGTCGCAAGTGCGGCCAGCGTGTTGGCCGACTTGCTGTTCCCCCTGATCAACGCGCGCTTTGACGTGAAGCTCGGTCCGATCTCGCTGCCGTTCTATCTTGCCCGCGATGAGGGTGACAGTGCGGTGAAAGCCGGTGTGCATTCGGGCTTCGCTCTGAGTTTGCTGCTCATGCTGTTCACCACCGATAGCCCGTTGTTCGTGACCTTGGGGCTGCTCGCGGAGCAGGGCAACGACGTCTACATCACCGGGCATAGCCAGGGTGCCTCGATCGCCACGCTGCTGACCTCGCTGGTCCGGCACTCGACGGATGTTTTTAAGGGGCCGGCCTACAAGACCTATACCTTCGCGCCTGCCAAGGCCGGCAACGACCATTACGCATACGATTACGCGCGGCTTGCCGCCGTCGACGGATACGGTTGGGCCGTGACGTCGACGCAGGACTGGGTGCCGCAGGCACCGTTTGCCCTGGAGTGGATATCAGACCTCAACACGCCAAATCCGCTGCGTGGGTTCGGCGGCAGTCCCAATCCTGAAGCAATGATCGCGCTCGGCAGCGTGGTCACCGACGGTGAGAGCGCAGTCAATCGCGTTCGCGACGATGCGGTGAGGCGGCTCAAGCAGCGGGTCGAGAGTCTTTCTCGGAGACTGATATCCGAGACGATCCATTTGACCGCCGCCGATCTCGGCGCGGCAACCGCCGCACCGATCACGGGATCAACGATCTCGGATTTGACCCAACAGATCCTCGACCAGATTCAGGCCTCGCTGAACTATGCTGATGTCGGCGCGCTGCTGCCGCTCTTCGCCGACCCGGGCGGCAACCCGACCGATGGGACGCCGGGATGCCAGAAGCTGGACTATTTCTGGCAGCACCACCTCGGCAACTACCTGAAATACATGAAGCAGCAATATGGCGGCTGAGCCGGGAAGGACTGCGTGCGCCCTCCGAGCGCACCACCTTCATCCTTATCGCTGTTTTGGCTGGATTTCGGCGACTGCCTCGCGCGGTGCTCGTTGGTCCAAGCGATCATCAGCTTGTCCGCCGGTCAAAGTGACCGGCGGGAATATGCTGTCGTAGATCGCACGCGCCTCACGGATGAGGCGCTGCCGCTCGAGCTCGGATTTCGGAACGAATCGAACGACGTTGGTCATTTGCGTTCCGCGGCTTCGTCCGCGCGGCGCCAGACCGGGAAGGGGTCTGCGAGCTTCGCCCATTCCGTGACGTTCATCGCCGGCTTTCCCGGGACGAGGCAGGCATCCAGACGGGCGCGGAGCGAACCTTCATCCATGCCGGTGCCGATAAACACGATTTCCTGGCGGCGATCACCGTAGATGTCGTTCCAGTTCGCGCGCAGCTGCTTCCGCCAGGACGGGTCATCCGGCCATCTTTCCGCAGGTACGGCCGCCCACCAGAAGCCAAGCGCCTGCGTGCGCGTGATCGTGCCAGCCTGGCTGATCTCGCCAAGCCATTGCGGGCGCGTTGCCAGCCAGAAATGTCCCTTGGCGCGAATGACGCCGGGCCAGGGCTGCCTGACGAACTTGTCGAACTTTTCGGGATCGAACGGCCGGCGCGCGCGATAGACGAAGTTCGTCACGCCGTATTCCTCGGTCTCCGGCACGTGATCGGCAAAGCCGTAGAGCTCCTTGAACCAGAGCGGATGCTGCTGCGCCCGCTCGAAGTCGAACCGGCCGGTGTCGAGAATGCGATCGAAGGCGACCCGGCTGTGGTTGGCTTCGATCAGATCCGCGTCCGGATTGAGCGCGCGGATGATCTTTCGCGCTGCCTCGCGTTGTGCGGGCGACGCGTCATCGACCTTGTTGAGAACGATCACGTCGGCAAATTCGATCTGCTCGACGAGGAGATCGACCAGCGTGCGCTTGTCGTTCTCAAGCGCTTCGCCGCGCTGATCGAGAAAATCCGTCGACGAATAGTCTTTGAGCAGGTTCACGGCGTCGACCACGGTGACCATGGTGTCGAGGCGCGCCACATCGGAGAGGCTTTCGCCGTCCTCGGAACGGAAATCGAAGGTCGCCGCAACCGGCAGCGGTTCGGAGATGCCGGTGGATTCGATCAAGAGATAATCGAAGCGGCCATTGTCTGCGAGGGCGCGCACCTCCTTCAGGAGGTCGTCTCGCAATGTGCAGCAGATGCAGCCATTCGTCATCTCGACGAGCTTCTCGTCAGTCCGGGACAGGTTCGCACCGCCATCGCGAACCAGATCCGCATCGATGTTCACCTCGCTCATGTCGTTGACGATCACCGCCACCTTCAGGCCGTGCCGGTTGTTCAGGACGTGGTTCAGCAAAGTGGTCTTTCCAGCCCCGAGGAAGCCGGACAAGACGGTGACGGGGAGTTTTTGCATGGAGATCGAATAGCCTTTTCAAGGGGATAGGGCGGCGACGCTTGGGGATGGGCATTGGGACCAAGTATGTAATGTTATAACATTACATTCGTTGGCGACGCAGTCGTCAAGTCGTTTCGCGGCTCAGCTGAAATTCACGCGAATATTGAGGTGGATGATCGTTGTAACGATCGGCTGCCGCTCAGCTCCAGGCAGCAGCGCGCTCGAAGGACCGGCGCGGGCCTCTCAGCCGTATTCGTCGCCGATCCCGTATTCCCGGTAGATCTCGAGCGGGTCCGTGTCCGGAAACAGGCGGCATTTGGCCTGGGCGAGGTGCAGGCTCACCGCCGACGGCTCCTTGCCGTTCGCCAGCATCTTGCGGATGTCGTCCATATGCGCGCTCGGCTGGTGTTTTGGTTCGAGCTGCTCCAGCGCGACGAGCGCGGTCGCCAGGGCCTCGGTCAGCACCCAGTCGTCGTGGCCCGTGATTCCCTTCTTCGGCATCGGCAGACCCCACATGCGGTGGCTGTGCCAATGTACCGTAGCTTCCGGCGAATCTCCATCGCGCAGCTGGCAACCTCGCGTTTACGTGGAACACGCAGGCCCCGGTCCTCTCGCTTGCATTATGAACGCGCGTGGCTAAAAGGCGGCCGGCGATCGTATCTTTGTCGAAATAAAGATGGCGTAGACGGGTCGCATCGCTCAGGGCTGGAGCCAGCATGGTCTTTCTTAGCTTCGTCTACCGCTTCGTGACGAACTTCGCCTTCATGGCGATGGTCTATTTCAGCCTGAATTTCATGGAGAAATACCAGAACCGGGCGATCCTCGCGATCCTGGTGCTGGTCTATGCCGGCATGCGCGCGGCCTCGACGCTGCGCGCGTTCTATTTCTTCCAGAAGATCGAGAAGCTGGAGGCGGAGACCAAGCGCCTGCAGGCTCCGATCAATGACGGTTCGGGCGCAACGAACGCGCGCAAGCAGGTCGTGGCCGACGTTGCCCGGCTGCGCCGCGACGGCGAGCTCAAGTCCTATATGGACCTGTTCTTCCTGGCGCTGATCGTGCTGCTCTGTGTCGCCAACATCATGCGCCAGTAGAGCTTACTGCGCGCGCTTCTTCAGGCTGGCGACGCGGGTCGGATGCGTCGCGGAACTCCGCGGTGTGGCGCCCTTGGGCGCCGTGCTCTTGGGGGCAATGCTCTTGGGGGCGGTGCCCGTAGCCTGCGCGGTGTGCTTCGCTCCGGCCGGCGCCGTATGTGCGGTCCGATGTCCGCGCGACTTGCCGGCCTTGCCCTTGGCCGCATGGGGCGTCTCGGCCGCCATTGCCAGCCGCATCGCGGCGCGCCGCGACAAGGTCGTCGACAGCAGGACCTCGACCGAGCCCTCGGGGATGGCAAAGAGATCGCGGTCGGGCACGGGCAGGGTGGCTGCGACATTCGCCAGCGCCATGGTCTTGCGCGGCAGCAGCGGCTGATGCTCGGTCTGCGCGTTGAGGTCGGCAAGCGAGGGCGCCGGCAGTGTCTTGGTCTGCGCGAACACGAAGTTCGGCACGGACGGCCAGCGTGCGATCGGCACGGTCTCGGTCGGTGGATGCAGCAGCCATTCCACCGGCGTGGTCGGCGTTGCCGGCCGGTCGGCGGTCGCGGGCACCACATGCACGATGCGATAGCCGCGCGCCTTGAGGTCGCGGATGATCTTCGGCAGCGCCGCCACCGTACGGGGCTGGATGTCGTGCAGCAGCAGGATGCCCTTGCCCTTGGCTTCCAGCCGCTGGATCGCGAGCTGGTAGACGCGGTCGGACGACACATGGCGCCAGTCGTCGGCGGGGAAGTCGGCGCTCCAGACCTGGATGCCGCGCGAGATCAGGAGGTTTTCGACGCCTTCGGCGCGCATCAGGCCGGGAATGCGGAAGAACGGCGCGAGCTTGGACGGATCTGTCATCGCGGCCGAGGTCCACTCGATGCCGCCGTTGATCTGCGCCTCGGCCTTGTCGAGCGGCATCCGGTCGAACGTCAGCGGATGGTTCATGCTGTGCGTGCCCACAGTGTGGCCCGCGGCAATCAGCTTGCGCACGCCTTCCGGGTTCGCCTTGGCCTGCTCGCCGATGATGAAGAAGGTCGCCTTGATGCACTCGTCGTCGAGCATCTTGAGGATCTGGTTCGAATATTTCGGCAGCGGACCGTCGTCGAAGGTCAGGACGACTTCATGGTCTTTCAGCGGCAGCGTTTCGCGGTACTGCATGGTGCCGATGCGCGGATGCTCGCGCGGATCGACCACGAGGGTGCGGGAGGTCCCGAGTGCATCCGGATGGCCGGGACAGTCCGCCGCAAGGGCCGCCGGTGAACCGACGACCAACAGCCCCAGACACAGGACGATCCACGATCGCGTCCGAACAACAACGCTACTTCCGATCATGAACCTCGTCTGCCTCCTTACGCGACTGCCGCCTTAATTGGTCGGAGACGCCCAGAAACGGTTCAGGCGCAATACCCTCTACATCCTTGCATGCCGTAGCATGAACAGACTGTTAATAGGGCCCAAATCACCCCATTTTGCACCGCCGTGACATTACGGCATCAATGCGCATCGGCGCTCTTCTGTGACGTGCCCGCCGGCACGACGTGAACGACGCGATAGCCGTTGTCCCTGAGGTACCGCAGGAAGGCCGGCATGATCGCGGCCGTGCGTGCCTTGGGGTCGTGGAAGAGGATGATGCCCTTGCCGGCGGCGGCCAGGCGCTCGGTGACGAGCTTCAATTCCTGCTCCGGCGTCATCTCGTTCCAGTCGCTCGCCCAGAGGTCGGCCCCGAACACGACGATGCCGCGTGACTGGAGCAGGTCGAGCTGGGCTGGCGTCCCCTCGAAATAGGGGAAGCGGAAGAACGGCGTCGAGGGCGTCGCCGTCGACACGCCTTTGAGCGCCGTCTCGTCGGCCGCGATGCCGCGGTCGATCTCGCTCTTCGCCTTCTCGAACGGGATCCGCGCCATGAACGGGTGCGACCAGGTGTGGTGGCCGATGGTATGGCCCTCGCGGGCAATGCGCTTGACCATGTCAGGATGTTCGGAGGCGTGCAGGCCGATCAGGAAGAAGGTCGCGCGCACGCATTCCTGCGCCAGCGCCGCCAGCACCTTCGACGTCGTCGGCGGATGCGGGCCATCGTCGAAGGTCAGCACGACCTCGTGATCGGCAAGCGGCAGCGTCTGCGGAAAGCTCTTCAGGCCGACGCGCGGCGTGGTCTTGGCGTCGACGCTCAGAACGCGCGAGGTGCCGAGCGCGTCCTTGCGCGGGCAGTCCGCGGCCTCCGAAGAAGCGATGCCGGTGAGGCCCGCTAAGACCGCGCCCACCGAGATCGACATCCATTTCAGCCGAAGCATCTTTGCCATTGCGCTCGCAGTTCGCTTGTGGGTATTGCCTGACCGTCAGCTCAGACCACTCGTTCCAACCTGTCAAACGGCGAGGCGCGCCATGGATGAACATATGGACGGTGCCCCATCCGCCGAGGCCTCGGTACTCGACCACGTTCCGATGCGCAATGAAGACGGCGAAATTCGTCATGAATTCGTCGAGGAGATTGCCCATGCGATCGAGGCCGGCGACAGCGCCGCGCTACGCGCCTGCGTTGCCGAGCTGCACGAGGCCGATCTCGGCGATCTGATCGGAGCTCTCGCGCCCGACCACCGCGTTCGCCTGGTCGAGCTGACCGGGCGCGACTTCGACTTCTCGGCACTGAACGAACTCGACGAGGGCGTGCGCGAGGAGATCCTCGAGGAGCTGCCGCCGGAGACCGTTGCGGAAGGCGTCCGCGAGCTCGAATCCGACGACGCGGTCGAGCTGCTGGAAACCCTCGACGAGGCGGAGCAGGAGGAAATCCTCGAGAAGCTGCCGCTGCAGGAGCGCGTCGCGCTCGAGCGCAGCCTGCTTTATCCCGAAAATTCCGCCGGCCGCCGGATGCAGACCGAGTTCATTGCGGTGCCGCAGGATTTCACCGTCGGCCAGGCGATCGACTACATGCGCGAGACGCCGGATCTGCCCGACCGCTTCTACGAGATCTACGTCGTGGACAAGGACCAGCATTGGCAGGGCGCGGTCTCGCTCGACGTCCTGCTCCGCGCCCGCCGCCCGGTGGCGCTTGCCGAGCTGACCGACGAGGATCGTCGCCGCGTCTCCGTCCTGGAGGACCAGGAGGAGGTGGCGCGCATGTTCGGCAAGTACAATCTCGTCGCGGCACCGGTGCTCGATACCCAGGATCGCCTGGTCGGCGTCATCACCGTCGACGACGTCGTGGACGTGATAGAGGAGGAGGCGGACGAAGACCTCAAGGCGCTCGGCGGCGTCAACAGCGACGAAGAACTCTCCGACACCGTGTTCACCATTGCGCGGGCGCGGTTCAACTGGCTGCTGGTCAATCTCGCCACCGCCTTTCTTGCATCCTCGGTGCTCGGCCTGTTCGAGGGGCAGCTCGAGAAGATGGTCGCGCTTGCTGTGCTGGCGCCGATCGTCGCGAGCCAGGGCGGCAATGCCGCGACCCAGACCATGACGGTCGCGGTGCGCGCGCTTGCGACGCGCGAGCTCGGCTCCTCCAACGCCTGGCGGGTGGTGATGCGCGAAGGCCTGGTCGGGCTCGTGAACGGCCTTGCCTTCGCCTTGATCACGGGCATCGCGGCGGTGGCCTGGTTCAAGATCCCGGGCCTCGGCATCGTCATCGGGCTTGCGATCATCTGCAACCTCGTCGCGGGCGCGCTCGGCGGCATCCTGATCCCGATGGCGCTCGAACGTGTCAGGGCCGATCCGGCGGTCGCGTCAGGCACGTTCGTCACGACGGTGACCGACGTCGTCGGCTTCTTCTCCTTCCTCGGCATCGCGACGCTGTGGTTCGGGTTGAGGTAAGGCGCGCTATGCCCTCGCGTGTCCCCGGCGCGCTGCAACGCCCTTCGCGCTGCTGCGCAGAACCGGGACCCAGAAAGCAGCACGGCAGGTGGTGGCGAAATGGGCCCCGGCTCAGCAGCGCACCGCTGCGCGTTGCGCTGCGTCCGGGGCACGAGACCGTCTTCGCCCACCATCATCTTTAATCCGAACTTAAGCGACCTGCCGCATCATTGCCCGTGCTTGGGGGAATGAACATGCGGTTGCGGCTGAAGGCGGACGGACGGGTCGTCGAGTTGCGGGATGGGCAGGAGCTTCCGGTCCAGTCGTTTGCGGTCCAGCCGTTGCCGGTCGAGCCGGCGGCCAATGCCGCCCCTGGCGAAGATGCCAGCTCGCTTGCGGTGCGCGCTCTGCGCCGTCGCGCCTGTCTCACCCAGATGGAGTTCGCCGCCAAGCTCGGCGTTCCCGTCGAGACCATCCGCAACTGGGAGCAGGGCAAGCGCGCCCCGCGAGGACCCGCCCGCGCGCTGCTCGCCGTGATCGCGCATGCGCCGGACACCGTATTCCAGGCGCTCGCCAAAGCCTGACGTCAAGGCCAGGCGCGAACCTCCCGTTAGCATTGCCCTGAATATCCGGCCCGGCGCCGGCGTCGTCCGTTGGCACTGTCACGGGCCGGGTCCATAATGGCGCCCGGATGATGTTTTGAGGCGATCGCAACAGAGAGGATTCCTCATGCTGTTCGTCGAGGCCAATGGCGCAAGGATACCGGCGATCGGGCTCGGGACCTGGGAGCTGAGCGGGCGCGCTTGCGGCCGCGTGGTCGAGCAGGCGCTGCGGCTCGGCTATCGCCACATCGACACTGCGCAGGTCTACGACAATGAGCGCGAGGTCGGCGACGGCCTGCGCGGCTCCGGCGTGCGCCGCGACGACATCTTCCTCACGACCAAGGTCTGGACCAACCATTTCGCGCCCCATGATCTCGAACGCTCGGTCAAGGAGAGCCTCGCCCGGATGCGACTCTCCTCCGTCGATCTCCTGCTGCTGCACTGGCCCAATTCGCACGTGCCGCTGGAGGAGACGCTGGGTGCGCTGTCGCATGCCAAGCGCATGGGCCTGACCCGCCACATCGGCGTTTCCAATTTCACGGTGGCGCTGATCGAGCAGGCGGTGGCGCTGTCGCCGGAGCCGCTCGTCTGCAACCAGGTCGAATATCATCCTTATCTCGACCAGACGAAGGTGAGGGCAATCTGCGACCAGCATGGCCTCGCGCTGGTCGCCTACAGCCCGATCGCCAGGGGACGCGTCAAGGCCGACCAGACGCTCGCCGGGCTCGGCCGCGCGCATCGCAAGACGCCGGCACAAATCTGCCTGCGGTGGCTGGTGCAACAGAATGTCGCCGCGATCCCGCGCACCTCGCGCGTCGAACGTCTGTCGGAAAACATCGATATTTTCGATTTCGAGCTCTCGGACGACGAGATGGCCCAGATCGCCGCGCTGGCAAATCCCAAGGGCCGCCTGACCGATTTCGGCTTCGCGCCAAAATGGGATTGAGAGGGGGCCGCTGTATGCTAGGACCGGCGTGGCAACCCAAGATCGATCGATGGAACTGCGGAAGATCATACGGACGGACATTGCAGCGTCGGCGGTCGCGCATCTGACGCTGGTGGCGCTGATCATCCTGATCAGCGAAGTCCATCTGTTTCACGCCGCGGCGCCCGAGACCGTTTCGGTGGACATCGTCACGCCGGAGCAGGTGAAGGAGGAGGAGGCCAAGGCCGAGGAGAAGGCTCAGGAGCAGGCGAAGGAGAAGCCGGAGCCGCTGCCGGACCTGAAATTGCCGAAGCTGGATTTCACCGACAAGGACAAGGCGGAACCCGCGCCGAAGCCTGCGACCAAGCAGCAGGCTGCGGCGCCGTCGCCGCAGGCCTCGCCTGAACCGCAGCAGAAACAGCCGCAGCCGCAACCCTCACAGGCACCGAAGCAGCGGGAGGCCAATGTGCAGCCGCAGCCTCAACAGCCGCAGCCGTCGCAACAGCCGCCTCCGCAACCCCAGCAACAACCGCCGCCCCAGGCGATGCCGCAGCCGCCGTCGCAACAGCCGCCGCCGCAAGCGATGCAGCAGCCACAGGCCGCGCCGCCGGCCTATCAGGCGCCGGAGCCTGACGTGACGGTCAAGTACGGCGTCATGCTGGGCTTGCCGCCGGAATTGCCGCCGGAGCTGCCGAAAGACGCCCCCAAGGACGATGGCGGCGATGCCAAGGATTCGATCGCAGCCAAGCTGCCACCCGAGGTCATCGCCGAGCTGCGTCGCCACCTGAAGAGCTGCGCCAAACTGCCGGCCGGGGTCGACCCGACCGATAACGTCAACATCAAGCTGCGCACGGTGTTCGCCACCGACGGCACGCTGGCCCGCCCGCCGATCCTGATCGAAGCTCCGCCATCCGCGAAGGGCGTGGCCATCGTGAAATCCGCGACCGCCGCGCTCCAGGCCTGCCAGCCCTACAAGATGCTGCCGCCCGACAAGTATGGTGAATGGAAGATCTTGGACCTGCCGTTCTCGCCGCGGGATTTTGGCGGAGGGTAGGCGGCTCGTACCCATCCTGCGAGCTAAGGCCTCCCGGTTCGCGGCTTCAGCCATGCCATGATTACGGCCTGCGGCGTTCTCCGGCTGCGTGGCAAGCTATGTCTTTCGATGGTGCGCCGTGCAAACGCGCCGGCCTGCTCGGCGGAGCCTCGCTGCGCCGGCGCGAGAGCCATCCACTCGCGAATGACGGCACGTCGAATGTTCGATTTTGGCATCGGATCAAATCCATGAGTTCGGGTGGATGTTCACGCGGCCTGCCGAAGGGGGATGGCCTCCGAGCGCCGCGCCAGAAGCACGCTGCCACATGGATGCTCGGCGCCTTGCAGGACGACGAAGCCGCGCTTCGTCACTGCGGCACGAAGAGTGTCCTTCGCAGCTGCCTTCTGCGCGTCGAGCCAGATCACCAGCAGGGCGCGGGGGCTCAGGAAATCGTCGAGCCAATCCACTGTCGCATCGAGTGCGTGAAGCGTGCGTCGCCGCCAATCCACGAGCGCAACTTCATATTGACCCGCCGGCCGGCCGCAATTGCCTGCCGCCGCCGCCAGCAGATAACCGCGACGATGCAGCTCAATCACCAATTCCATGCTCTTCGCGCCGACCACGACGATGCGCTGCCGCGTCGAGCAGTTCGCGATGGCCATCATCGGATCGATGATCCTGTCGCTGACCCCTGAATTCGACATCATTTCACCAGTTCGCTACGCCGCGCGAGCTTGCGCGACGGAGCGGATATGGTGCCGGATGCTGTATGATTTCGAGATTGGCGCGATCGCGGTTGCATAGGATCGGCATAGGACCGGCCTCGGCCCCGCGCTGCCGGAAACTTACGCCGCGCTTATAAACAGACGATGCACTCCCCATCGCATTCAAATGCCGTCAGCGCCATTCTTCCGGCCCGCGCTTGTTACCGCGCCTTGCCTGGAGACAAAAATGTCGGCTTACCGTGCATTGATCGTGGGACTACACGATCGTCCCATCAGAATGATCCACATGGATTGCATCGACGATGAAGCCGCGATCAGCTCCGCGGAGCGGCTCGTCGACGGTCGCGACGTGGAGCTCTGGCAGATGGATCGGCCTGTGGCCAGATTCGATTGCCGGTCCGGGACGATGCGCAGGAAGTAGGCCGGGATATCGCGGTGTGGGCAGGCCTCGCGTCCTGGGATGACGGAGCCAGTCGTGTCGTCATTGCGAACGTAGCGAAGCAATCCGGACTGTCACCGTGAAAAGATCCTGGAGTGCTTCGCTGCGCTCGCGGTGTGGAGAAAACGCGTGCCGCCCTTCGCTCGCGCGCAGCAGATGCCTCAAGAACCGCGCTTCCGAGTCTCCGCACCATCCATCTCCTCCGGCGCCATCGCCGCCCAGGCACTGGACGCGAACTGCCTTCGCCAGGTCACGATCACCACCGCCGCCGTGGTCACGAACAGCACCCAGGGGCTGACGAACCAGCCGAGATAGCCGAGTGCGAAGAAGAAGGCGCGCTGGCCGCGGTTGAAGTGGCGGCCGGCGGATTCGAACAGGCGCGAGGTGCGGATGACGTGGGCCTCGGCCTCGGGCGTGTCGCGCCGGTCAGCCGGCGGCATGCCGCCGAACAGGATCGCGACATAGTTGAACAGGCGATAGGCCCAGGCGAATTTGAAGAAGGCGTAGACGCAGATCAGCACGAGGCCGACGCATTTCAGCTCCCACAGCGCGGGCGAGGGGCTGAGATCGATCGGCAGCTTGGCGAGGATGGTGATGGCGTCGTTGGTGGCATGCAGCAGTGCCAGTGCGCCGCCGAGCGCGAACAGGCTGGTGGAAGCGAAGAAGGCGGTGCCGTTCTGGAGCGAGGCCATGATCTGCATGTCGACCATGCGGGTGTCGCGGTCGAGCAGGCGGCGGACCCAGACCTCGCGATAGCGGTTCATGCGCGCCGACAGGCTGTCGCGGCCATAGGCCGAGTGCTCCAGCGTCAGGGCATAGACCAGCCATTCGATGATGAAGAAGCCGACCGCGGTGATGTCGACCCAATGCCTGCCCATGTCTCACTCCTCGCGAAGATCGCAACGATTGCCACGCGCGGCCGGGTGCGGCAACGATTGATTGGCGGCAGGCGATGGCGCTAAAAGCAGCCGCATCCGCATCCAAAGGACCTAGGGAAGGACCAGCGACATGGCAGCGCTCAAGCTCGCGATCGGAAACAAGAACTACTCGTCGTGGTCGATGCGGCCATGGCTCGCACTGCGCGCCAATGACATCCCGTTCGTCGAGACTGTCATTCCGCTCTACACGGATAATCCCGCGGACAAGGATCAGATCCTGTCCCTCAGCCGCGCCGGCAAGGTGCCGGTGCTGGTCGACGGCGACATCACGGTGTGGGATTCGCTCAGCATCATCGAGTACCTCGCCGAGCGCTATCCGGAAGCGAAGCTATGGCCCGACGATGTGGCCGCCCGCGCGCACGCCCGTTCGGTGTGCGCCGAGATGCATTCCGGCTTCATGGCCTTGCGCAACGAATGCGGCATGAACCTGCACCGCCCCGTGGGCGCCGTGACGCTGTCGGCGGACGCCAGGGCCAACATCGCGCGCGTGCAGGAGATCTGGCGGGAGTGCCGGGCGCGCTACGGTGCCAAGGGACCGTTCCTGTTCGGCCGCTTCGGTGCGGCGGATGCGATGTACGCCCCGGTCGTGCACCGTTTCCGCACCTACGCGATCGAGGTCACGCCGGAGACCAGGGCCTACATGGACACGATGATGACGTTGCCGGCGTTCCAGGAATGGACCCGCGACGGGATCGCCGAAACGCTCGTCATCGAGAAATTCGAGAACGTCTGACCCGCGAATGTGATCAGGCGCCGCTTGACGATGTGCAGGCTGGCGGCGCTCAATCGCGGTGGAAGGACCGCTTGGGAGTGGGCAGGGGCATGGGAATTCTGGACTCGCTGGAAAACAACCCCGCGCTTCGCAGCGCGCTCGGCCAGCTCGGCGCCGCGGTCCTGCCGGCGGTGTTGAACGGGGTGCTCGGCAGCAACAATCAGGGCGGCCTCAGCGCAATCGTCGCGAAGCTCCAGCAGTCCGGCTTCGGTGACCAGGTCAAATCCTGGCTCGGCAACGGCCAGAACCTGCCGATCACGGCCGACCAGCTCCGTGCCGTGCTCGGCAACGACACCGTTCGCCAGCTCGCGGCGCGCTACAACATCCCGGTCGACCAGCTCGGCCAGATTCTGGCCCAGGAACTGCCCAAGGCCGTGGACCAGGCAAGCCCGGAGGGGCATCTGCCCCACACCGTCTGAGGGAGCCGGTTCCAGCGGTATCCTCCACCCACCGGTTCCCGCACTATCGTCCTGAAAATACTGCCGGATCGGCCTATTTGCCATGCCTGTATACCGCTGGCCAAAACGCCGCATTGCGTGCTATATGTCACGCCGGGTTTTCAGCCGGTCCGTCGCAGTGGGACCCTGGGCACAGCCGGCGCTGTTTGAGTCATGGAGATGGGCGTTGAAGCATAAATTCCCCGTGGGAACGCGCGTACTGTTCACTGCCAGCAACGTCGCGCGCCCGGCTGCGAGTGGCTCATACGAGATCATCCGCCTGCTGCCGACGGATGGCGACGACTGCCAGTACCGCATCAAGAGTTCGACTGAAGCGTTCGAGCGCGTCGCCAAGGAAAGCCAGCTCGCCCAATCCTGACGGATGACGGTGCCGCGCGTTGACATCGCGGACGAATTCGCTTCGCTCGCCGTCAAAAGGCCCCCTTCGCCTCGACATGGTGAACCCGGGGGGCAGTTGCCGACTCGCGGGGGCTCGCTTTGACCATTCGCTCTTTGCTCGCGTGAGGGGACGTCGCGCATGAACTGGGCATGGGCCACTTCGTTCGACCAAATCTCGCGCCCGCAGGCCTTTCCGATGTGGATGATCCTGGTAGCCGCCGGCCTCCTCGGCCTGATTCTCCTGATTACGCTGGTGCGCGCCGAAAGGTCGGTTGCCAACGGCGCGCTGACCGTCATCACGCTGCTTTCCATTGCCATCGCGGTAGCTGCCACCGTGCGCGTTTATGGTCCGGCGGAGGAGGCACCGCCGGGCGAGGCGCGCGCGCAGAGCGCGGTCGTCGCCAGCCTGCCGGCGCTGTCCTGTCTCGACGATCTCGCCGGCAATGCCGTGGCGATTGGTTGCGAGAAGGCGCTGTTCGGCTCGCCTGACGCGGCGGCTGCGGCCGTCTCCTACACCGCCGCACGGATCGACCGGCTCACCGCGCTCGGCGATGCCGCGCCCGCCGAGAAGAGCCTGACGCTGGACATGAAGGTGCTGCGCAAGGCGCTGGAGCGCGACCGCTACGGCCTCGTCGCGCAGGTGCTGGTTGCGCGCGACGGCTGCACGCAGTTCGACTGCCCCGCCTTCCGCTCGCTGACCGATCAGCAGCGGGTCGCCGCCAACATGGATTCCCATCTCTACGACACGCTGGTTGCACGCTATGCGCCGGGCTGGAACGCGCCCGCAACGGCCCCGGCGATGCCGGCCACCGCGGCGCTTGCCGGGATGCCGCCATCGATGCCGACGGGCAGGCCGACCAATGCGGAGTTCCCGAGCGCGTCATCGACGCCGCCGGTGAGCATCATGAATCCGGAGCCGCCCACGGCGGCGGTGCGACAGGCGGCGCCTGCCGGAGGCGCAGCCGCGGCGCCGCGCGTGTCCGCTCCGACCTCGGCGCAGGCCGCTGCTCCAGCGGCGCCGGCTGCGAAGAAGCCGCCAGCGCCGAAGGCCGCGCGTGCGCCGGCCGCAGCACCGGTTCCGCTCGCGCCGCCGGCCCCAGCCGCGGCTCCTGCGGCTGCGGATAACGAATAGTTCGGCATTCCAAATACGTGGCTGCCCGGCTAATGCTGGGGCCATGCCGCTACATTTGATCAAGCTCGCCGTCGGCTGCGACTCCGTCAAGGAATTGAAGGGGTGGGTCGCCGAACGGATGCAGACCGCCAAGAAGAAGGGTCTGCCGCAACATCACATCCACATCACCCGCATGGTGCCCAAGCGCGACGCCGAGATCCTGGCGGGCGGATCGCTCTACTGGGTGATCAAGGGCGAGATCGCCGCGCGTGAAAAGATCATCGGCATCGAGCCGTTCCGCGACAAGGACGGCATCGGCCGTTGCCGGATCGTGATGCAGCCGAAGGTGATCACGGTATCGCCGCGGCCGATGCGGCCGTTCCAGGGCTGGCGCTACCTCAGCGACGATTCCGTGCCGCCCGATCTCGGCAAGTCGGCCGCCGGCTCGATCGCGGCGATGCCGGAGCCGATGCGGCGCGAACTGCGCGATCTCGGACTGCTCTGACGCGGCCGCTCATGGCGACGTGACGATGTGCAGCCGCGCCCAGTCGGAGGGCGGCATCACGACCGGACGTCCGCCTTCGCCGATGGCGTCGATGATGTCGACCAGTTCGGGCTCGACGCCCATCTCGAGCAGGTACTTGCGATACTGCTCGCCAAAGATCGTCGTCAGGCTCTCGCGTTGTTCGGGCGCAACGTTGGGTGCGCGGCGATTGCGGATGGAACGGCCGGTCAGCACCACCGTCGCACCTTGCGGGAGGCTGCGATGCACCCCGCCGGCGAGCATGAGGACGCACGCGAAATCGCACGCCGGATCCGGCAAGGATACCTTGGCGTCGAGCGGCCCGCCCGGGCGCTTCAGCGCAAAACAATCCACCTCCGGTTTGCCGGCGCAGGCCTCGACCTCGGTCGCGCCGGCGGTGGCATCCAGGCCGCGGTCGCGCAGGATGCGGCCCATGCTGACCGCAACATTGAGGTTGGAGCCGCCCCGGCTATGGATGACGAGCGGCAGCTTGTGTCCCGCCTGGCGATCGAGAATTGCGATCAGCCGCTTGTAGCTGTCCCATTGCACGGTGCCCTCGGCGGCGATCCAGTCGGAGCAGCCCGGTCCGCAGGCCCCGGCGGCGCCATGGGCGACGTAGAAGATCATCGCATCCGGCGGCGACCCGTAGAGGCCGATCGGCGGGCGCTGTTGTGCCTGGGCGGCAGTCGCGGCGACAAGCGCCAGCACGCCGTTCACGATCATCGTGCGGATGAATGACATGCCCCTGCCAGCCGGCTCGTTTCCTCGCCCCGATCATCCATCCGGGCGAGGCAACGCGCAAGATCGACCCTGGCGGGTTACACCGCGATATTGTCGATCAGCCGGGTCGTGCCGAGCTTGGCCGCCACCAGGATCCGCAGCGGGCCGTCCTTGCGCGAGGTGACCGGCGCGAGCGTCTCGGCATGGCGGGCCTCGAAATAGTCGAGCGCGAAGCCGGCCGCCGTGATCGTCCCGGCGCCGCGCGCTATCGCGGATGCGATCGCTTCGCCGGCGCGGATGCGCCCGGCGCTGTCCTTCATGGCGCGGTAAAGCGTGGTCGCGGTCTGCCGCTCCTCCGGCGAGAGATAGACGTTGCGCGAGGACATCGCGAGCCCGTCACGCTCGCGCACGGTGCGGGAGCCGGTCACCTTGACGCCGAGGTCGAGGTCGCGCGCCATCTGCGTCACCACCCGCAACTGCTGAAAGTCCTTCTCGCCGAAGATCGCGACGTCCGGCCGGCACTGCGTGAACAGCTTGCCGACGACGGTGGCGACGCCGCCGAAGAAGTGCGGCCTGAAGCGGTCCTCGAGGCCGGCCAGCGCCGGCCCCTCCGGCACGATGCGGGTCGCAAAGCCTTCCGGATACATCGCCTCGGCGCCGGGGTGCCAGACGACGTCGACGTCCTCGGCGGCGAGCTTGGCGAGATCGGACTTCCAGGTGCGCGGATAGGCACCAAAGTCCTCGGTCGGGGCGAACTGGGTCGGGTTGACGAAGATCGACACCACGACGCGACTCGCGCGCCGCCTGGCGAGGCGCACCAGCGACACATGCCCGTCATGGAGCGCCCCCATGGTCGGGACCAGCGCGATCGTGGCCTTTCGCTTGCGAAGATTGTCGACGGCGCGTCGCAAGGCGGGGACCGTGCGGGCGATCAAGGGGCTTCGTGACATCAGGACTCGACAGGGTTGGGAATGGGAAGCGGGCGCGTCCCGGCGCCCGGCCGGCTAACCTTAACAAGCGCCGATCGTGGACGCCATGCATTCGGATGCGGCACAGCATCCCGCGCGAGGCCGCGCACGATGTCGCGACATGGCTGAATCACAAGCGAGAGATGGTGCCGTGATTCATTTCGAACACGGCGCGCTGCGATTTGCATTTACTGTCACGCATTTCACTTGACCGCAGACGCGGCCAACTCGAAGATATTCATCAGGGGTGTTGAGGATCGCTATGCTTGTGCAGGCTAGCCAAGGCCAATCCGGCTCGGCGCATGTCGTCGTGCTCGGCAACGAAAAAGGCGGCTCCGGCAAGTCGACCACCGCCCTGCACATCGCGGTCGCGCTGCTGAAGGCCGGCCAGCGCGTCGCCACGATCGACCTCGACTGCCGTCAGCAGAGCTTTACCCGCTACATCGGCAACCGTTCCGCCTGGGCGCGCCGCACCGGCCTCGGCCTCGAGCTGCCGGTGCATCGCTGCATCAAGCTCGGCGAGACCATGCAGATCGCCGAGAACGAGAATTCCGAGTTCCAGCAGTTCATGGAGGCGGTCTCGGCGGTCGAGAGCAATTTCGACTTCATCGTCATCGATACGCCCGGCACCGACAGCTATCTGATGCGCTTGGCGCACTCGATGGCGGACACGCTGGTCACGCCGATCAACGACAGCTTCCTCGATTTCGACGTGCTCGGCACCGTCGATCCCGCCAACTACGCAGTGACTGGCGAGAGCCACTATGCCGAGATGGTGCGGGATGTCAGGCGCAAGCGGCGCCAGCTCGACGGCTCCAGCACCGATTGGATCGTCGTGCGCAACCGCCTGTCGATGCTCGGCTCCCGCAACAAGCAGCTCGTCGCCGAGGGCCTCAAGGATTTGTCGCTGCGGCTCGGCTTCCGCTACGTCGACGGCTTTGCCGAGCGCGTCGTCTATCGCGAATTTTTTCCGCGCGGCCTGACCGCGCTCGACGAGATCGACGAGGCCACGCTCGGCATGCGGCCCAACCTTGGCCATCTCACCGCGCGGGAAGAGGTGACGGGCCTGCTCCGCCAGCTCAAGCTGCCGCTCGACGAACGTGGCCGCCGCCGTGCGGCAAATCGCGCCGAGTGGTTCAGCCAGGTCGACAAGCCGCTCGAGGTCCACGACATCCTCGGCGCCTGAGGCGGCGGTATATCGCTACTTCCAGCCGATTGAAGCTGCCGGTTCCCGCCGGAACTGAGTGCGGGCTTGGCCGTTTCACCCTGTGTTTACCGTGAAATTGAAGCCAATCGAGACCGGTTGCGTCGGATGGTAGCCTGCACCTGACGTAGCCGCCTGAGAACGGGATGCCCAAGAAACGCGTGCGCCGCACAATGAAAGGGCTGAAGGTTCACAATATTTAAGCTTCCTGTCACGCGGCTGTGACATATATTAGGGAATAGGCGACCAGGGGCCGAAGAGCCCCGGAAGAACACGATTTTCAACAGGGATTCAGGCCGCAAGAGCCTGAGGCTGAGGACGAAAATGAAGCGTGGAATTGCCGTTCTGGTTTCGGTTAGTGCCCTCTTCGGCGTCGCCTATGTCACGGCGAGCAAGTGGGCCATCAAGCACGAGACCGTCACCTTCTACGACGCCTCGCGCGACAACCGTCCCGTGCCTGTCGATATCGCGGTCCGCCGCGACAAGGAAATGCAGGCCAATGCCGGCATGATCACGCTGCCGGTTGCCGTGATCAATCACGGCAACACCGTCAAGAATACCGAGTACGGCTTCCTCGCCAACATCTTCGCGGCGCGCGGCTATATGGTCGTAAGCCCGCAGCATGATTTGCCGACCGATCCTCCCATGGTGACGAAGCCCGGTGAGCTCTATGTCGGCCGGCTGCCGCAGATCCTGCGCGGCGTTGCCAACATCCATCTCGCCATGCAGGAGATGAAGAAGGTTCAGCCCAACGCCGATTACGACAGGGTGACGATGGTCGGCCACTCCATGGGCGGCGACATCACGATGTATTTCGCCAAGCAGTATCCCGATGAGGTCAAGAAGGTCGTCACGCTCGACAATCTGCGCGTGCCCTTCGTCACTGCCGGCAAGTTCAAGATCCTGTCGTTCCGTTCGCAGGATCCGCAGTTCAAGACCGACGCGGGTGTCATCCCGACCGATGAGGAATGCGAGAAGGCCGGCATCCAGGTCGTGAAGACCGAATTCCAGCACAACGACATGCGCGACACCGGTCCGGATGCGGCGAAGAACTCGATCCAGAGCATGCTCGACAAGTTCCTGAGCGACGGCGACAGCGCCGTGGCGCCCGTCGATACGCGCTCGGCCCCGCCCAATATCCTGGAGCCCGGTCCGGTTGCTCTGATGGCGCCTGCCAAGAGCTGACACCGACACCAGCTGACACCGACCCGCTCCGATCGTCAGCACGACCTGCAAAGCCTCCGCCGGCATCCGCCAGCGGAGGCTTTGCACATTGACCGGGCCGCAGGCGCTATCCACATTAGCCGCTCACGCAAGAAGCGAGCAGGGATGCCCGGCGAACCCGTCAAACCGCGTGGCCGTGATGCCGTCTCGAGCCAAACCGGCGGCACGCTGCCTCAAGCCAGCACCGCGGAGGACATCACCGCGTTCGTCGCCAAGGCGCGTGCGCTGTCGCCGCATGCCCCCGGCGCGAAGGGGCGGCTGATTTTCGCGCTGGATGCGACTATGAGCCGGCAGCCGACCTGGGACATGGCCTGCGCGCTCCAGGCGGACATGTTCCGCGAGGCCGCAGCGATCGGCAGCCTCGACATCCGGCTCGTCTACTATCGCGGCTTGAACGAGTGTCGCGCCACGGGCTGGATCTCCGACAGCGCGAAGCTCGCGACGCTGATGAGCAAGATCGACTGTCGCGGCGGCGACACCCAGATCGGCAAGGTGCTGAGCGACGTGCGGCGCGAGGCGGTCGCCTCGGGCGTGCGTGCCGTCGTCTTCGTCGGCGATGCCATGGAGGAGAAGGTCGACGAGCTCTGCGCCAAGGCCGGCGAGCTCGGCATGCTCAAGGTCCCCGTGTTCGTGTTTCAGGAAGGCGCCGACGCCGTGGCCGAGCAGGCCTTTCGCGAGATCGCGCGGCTGACCGGCGGGGCCTGGTGCCGGTTCGATCCCGGCGCGGCGGCGCAGCTTCGCGAGCTGTTGCGCGCGGCCGCGGCCTATGCCGCCGGCGGCCGCGAGGCGCTGTTGAAACTTGCCAAGAGTGCGAGCGGTGCGGCCAAGCTGATCGGGCAGATGAAGTAGCGGCCCGCGTCGGAGACGGACGCCATGCATTTTGCCGTGAGGGCGACTATATTCCGGCCATGACCCTGATCGCCGGCGCCATCGCCGTTATCACGCTTTATCTGCTGCTCCAGATGTTCCGCTCCGCCAATCCGGCGGTGCTGGCGCGCACCATCAAGTTCGGTGGCGGCGTGGTGGCGCTCGCGGTCGCAGCGTTCACTGGCCTGCGGGGCGAGCTGGCGGTGGCGATCCCGCTCGGGATTTTCGGCGCCGGGCTCCTGGGCTGGACGCCGCTGGCCAATGCCGGCTTCGGCAATATCGGCGGGCTGTTCGGCGGTGGCGCAACGCGCCCGGCCGGACAGGCCTCGCGCGTACGTTCGCAATTCCTGGACATGCGGCTCGACCACGATTCGGGTCAGCTCGCCGGCCAGATCGTCGCCGGTCCTCACGCCGGGCGCGATCTCCAGGAGTTCGATCTCGCTGGCCTGCTGGCGATGGCTCCGGCGTTCGACGCCGAGAGCGTGGCCCTACTTGAAAGCTATCTGGACCGCCGGTTTCCCGCTTGGCGTCAGAACGCGCAGGGCGATGCGGCAGGGCGGCAGCGCCGCACGGCGCCGAGCGGCAAAATGACGGCGGAGGAAGCCTATCAGATCCTTGGCCTGCAGCCGGGCGCGGGGCGCGACGACATCAGCCGGGCGCACAAGTCCCTGATGAAGAAACTCCATCCCGACCAGGGGGGCTCGACGTATCTCGCTGCCCGTGTGAACGAGGCCAAGGATACTCTGCTTCGCACGCATAACGGCTAACTCCGGCACTACGCTACAAACGCCCGTACCGCGTAAGCTCCGCTTGCTCTGTCTGCCGTCGCCCCGATGCCCGCCTTTGTCGGCGTGGTCGATCCCTTGAGTAAAGTTTTAACCGTAAATCCTTGACGAGAGGTTGTCGCGGAACTGGCATCGCCGCATCCCCCAAACAAAAATGCCCGCGCAAGGCGCGGGCATTTTGATTGGAGCGGTACGACAGATCAGTTGCGGACGGTGATGCAGGAGATGTCGGCGCGCTTCAGGGCGCGGCAGACGGCTTCGGCCTGGTCCCGCTCGAGCCCGGCGAAACGGGCCCGGTAAAGCTTGCGATTGTCCTTGGCGAGGACCGGCTCGGTGAACGGGTCGGCCTTGCTGAGCAGGCCGCGGGCCGAGCTGCGGGCGGCGTCGATGCGCTGCTGGGCTTCGTTCTCGCTCTCGAGTGCGCCGACCTGGACGATCCAGCCGCTATGGGTGACGACCGGCTTGGTGGTGGCGCTCATCTGGATCGGCTGCGGCACAGGATCGGCCGAAGCGAGCTTCGCAGCAGCCGGAGTGGGCGCGGCGGCGGTTGCGGCCGGCAGCACGCCGAGGATGCCGTTGCCGGTGCCGAAGCCCGCCGGCTGACGGGGCATCTCGGTGCGGGCGAGTTCGGCCTTCGGCGCTTCCGGCTGGCTCGCCATCTCGGGCTTGTTGATGAGATCGGCGCGGGCGACGACGGCGCCGGAGGTCTCCGCGACGTCGGAGCGGGCCGCAATCGTGCTCGTGACCTGCGGTGCGACCTGAGCCGGGGCGGCGGAGGCGACCTTCACGGTGCCGGCCTTGACCTGAACAGTCCTCACCCGGACCGGCTTCATCGGCTCGGACGAGCCGGGGATGATGGAGAGCGGCTGGCTGGAGATCACGCCATTGGTGAGCGGCGCGGGCTCGATCCTGGATTCAGTCGGCCGAACCTCAGGCTTGCTGGTGTCAGGCCTGGCTTGAGCCGGCGGCATCGCGGCGGTCGCGGCCGCCAGCGCTGAGAGGCGCGAGGCGAGACGCTGCGGGGCCGTCTCGGGGGCAGGGGCGGCCGCAGCCTGCTGGACCTGCGGAGCGGGGCGGGCCGGGGTCTCCGATGCATCGGCGACGTCGGTATTGGCATCTGCGCCGTTGCGCTCGGTGACAGCGGCGACGGTGTGGGTGGTGGCGCCCTTCTCGAGGTTCTCCGCGAGCAGGTTGCGCATGGTGGCGTCGCGCGAGCCGCCGCTACGGCCGCCGAGCACCACGCCGATCAGGTGGCGGTTGCCGCGACGCATCGAGGTCACGAGGTTGAAGCCGGAGGCGCGGGTGTAGCCGGTCTTGATGCCGTCCACGCCCTCGACGCTGCCGAGCAGGTGGTTGTGGTTGCGGATCGACTGTCCGCGCCAATTGAACGTCGAGGTCGCGAAATAGCGATAGTAGCGCGGGAAGCGCTCCTGGATGGCGCGGCCGAGCGTGGCCTGGTCGCGCGCGGTCGTGACCTGCTCGTCGTTGGGAAGGCCGTTGGCGTTGCGGTAGACCGTCTTGGACATGCCGAGCGAGCGCGCCTTGCGCGTCATCATCGTGGCGAAGTCGTCCTCGTCGCCGCCGATCGCTTCCGCGATCACGACGGCCGCATCGTTGGCGGAGCGGGTGACGAGGCCCTTGATCGCGTCCTCGACGCGGATGGTCTGGCCGGCACGGAGGTTCAGCTTGGTCGGATCCTGATCGGCGGCGTGCTGCGAGACCGGCATCTCGGTGTCGAGCTTCATCCTGCCGGACTCCAGGCGCTCGAACAGCAGATAGAGCGTCATGATCTTGGTGAGCGAGGCGGGGTGGCGGATTCCGTCTGGGCTCGTTGCCTGGAGCACGGAGCCGGAATTGCCGTCGACGATGATCGATGCGAATTTCGGGCTGGAGCTGTCGGACACATCGCGCTGCACCCGGTGGTGCGCGTAATTGCGCCGGTGACGCCGTGCCTCGGCAGCATCGGTGAAGATGACTACGGCGGTGACCGTAAGAAGCCCGAAAACGCCAACCCGCGCCAAGCGCGAGGAAGACAAGTTTTTACGAAGCATGAAACCCCGTCCCCGTTTCTGACTTGATCACCGGCCCGTGAGGCGAAATTGTGCCCACTCGACCCGGGATCATTACCTGCTCAGGCTGTCTCTCCGCTGGTGTTCGCTGCGGGAAACGTTGGGCCTGAGCCGCTGTTCTGGCTAAGGTGATGTTCTCGAACGGCTTTTGACCGTTCGCGGAAGCTGAACACGTCCAGGGAATCAGGGTAGGGGTCCGCGGTTTCCAAAAGCTTAAGGAACCATTGCGGGAAACCCCGGGAATCTCAGCGATTTGCATCTAATTTTGTGCGCCGCACAAGATTCTTGACTTTTTTGTGCGTTGCACTATTTTTGGGCGGAGTCAGGGAGCCGGGGCTTCCGGACCAAAGCCAGGGAAAAAGGATTCCGAAATGTTCAAGGTTGAAGACTTTCAGAGCTACGGGAAAGAGCAGTTCGAGCAGTGCGTTGCTTCCGCGACCTCGATGCAGCATGGCCTCCAGGCGATCGCCAGCGCGTATGGCGACTACACCAAGAAGTCGTTTGAAGACACCAAGTCCTTCGTCGAGAAGCTTTCCGGCGTGAAGTCGCTGGACAAGGCCGTGGAAGCGCAGACCGACTTCGCCCGTTCCAGCTACGAGACCTTCGTTGCGGAATCGCAGAAGATCGCCGGCCTTTACAGCGACCTCGCCAAGCAGGCGTTCAAGCCGGTCGAGACCATCGTTTCGAAGTTCACCCCGGCTGCCAACTAACGTCCTCTGGAACTCCTGGAATCGAAAAGCCCGGCTGGTTCAGCCGGGCTTTTTTTGTCGCGACAGAGATCCGGTTCAGCGCGCCACGCGCAGCTTCGACAGCGACGTACCGACGTCAACCCCACATGGTCGGACTGGCCGACATCACCGGACAGAACGTGTCGATGCCGCTCGTGCAATGCTCGCCGCCTTGGCGTCGTCGCGCAGCTTCTTCCGTCGCGTGTCGATCTGCGAGGCATTGCTGTACCACCAGCGATTCTGCGCATCGAGACCGCCGGCGAGGAGCACGAGGCCACCGAGCTGATCGACCAGGTTCTTCGCGGCCGTCTGCATCGTCGACATCTTGCCGTCCTGGGCCATCGAGCCGGCCTTGTCGAGCAGCATGGCGACGCGCATGCGCACCAGGGGCCACGCGATCGAACGGCAGCTCGATTGGACCGTAGAAAACCGGAGGTTTCCCGCGAAATCGCCACTGCCGCTTAACGGCCGGATTCCTGGTGAAGATGTTCTAAACGGTGCCGGCCGAAACTTTTGTCAAATCGGTCCGGATTGACTAACCTTGGTCAGGATCGCCGGACCGGGAATCGGGACTGCCTCGACCATATTGGCCAGACCGTTGCACGCTTGCGGCGAGCCGGGGGCGGGCCCATATTCCCTACAATCGAGCCGGGCTTGACCGGACCGGTTGGAAGCGGTGATCCAACAAGGCGGCGCGCCCGTGCAAAGCTCCGAAGGGCGGGGCCGCGCGGCTGACCGTCACTCGCTTCCGTGGGGAATTTGAACGCCTGAGCCATGCCGCACCTGACTTTCAGACTAGACCTGTCCGCGCAAGCCGCTGCCCACGCTCCTCGTATGAGCAATGACGAGAACCGTTCGGGCGGACCGACGGGGCCGAATACGTCTGTCATCACCAAGGTCAAGCCGAAGACCAAACGGCCGAACCTGTATCGTGTGCTGATCCTGAACGACGACTACACGCCGATGGAATTCGTCGTCCATGTGCTGGAGAAGTTCTTCCAGAAGGACATCGAGGCCGCGACCAAGATCATGCTGCATGTCCATCATCACGGCATCGGCGAGTGCGGCGTATTCACCTACGAGATCGCCGAGACCAAGGTGACGCAGGTGATGGACTTCGCCCGCAAGCACCAGCATCCGCTGCAATGCGTGATGGAAAAGAAATAACTGCGCGTTCACATCCAGAGTTATTTAGATCGGTTCTGGTTGCGCGGTATGTGACGGCAGCACATCCTGCTGCGTGATCCCGCGAAAATCAGCGGCGTCAATCCTGCCCAAATGGGTAGTTCTGCCCAAATCGGAACGGGTTTTGCATCGAGCATGCCGTGGGCGCGTAATGCCCATTTGAGTCGCGGAACCGGTCTTTCGCCGCGGTCTTGTATAACTATATGTGACAAAGGTTGTTGTTGCCTGACCGGGCGATGGCGATCATGATGGTGGGGGCCATAGAGGACGCGAATGCCGACTTTTTCCCAAAGCCTTGAACAATCCCTGCATCGTGCGCTGGCGATCGCAAACGAGCGTCATCACCAATACGCGACGCTCGAGCATCTCTTGCTCTCCCTGATCGACGACTCCGATGCAGCCGCCGTCATGCGCGCCTGCAGCGTCGATCTCGACAAGCTCCGTACGAGCCTCGTCAATTACCTTGAAACCGAATTCGAGAATCTGGTGACGGATGGCGCCGACGACGCCAAGCCGACCGCCGGTTTCCAGCGTGTGATCCAGCGCGCGGTGATCCATGTGCAGTCGTCCGGTCGCGAAGAGGTGACCGGCGCCAACGTGCTGATCGCGATCTTCGCCGAGCGCGAGAGCCATGCCGCGTACTTCCTGCAGGAGCAGGACATGACGCGCTATGACGCCGTCAACTACATCAGCCACGGCATCGCCAAGCGGCCGGGCGTCTCCGAGGCGCGGCCGGTGCGCGGCGTCGACGAAGAGACCGAGGCAAAGGGTACCGAGGACGCCAAGAAGAAGGGCGAAGCGCTCGAGACTTATTGCGTCAACCTCAACAAGAAGGCGCGCGACGGCAAGATCGATCCGGTGATCGGACGCAATTCCGAGATCAACCGCGCGATCCAGGTGCTGTGCCGCCGGCAGAAGAACAACCCGCTGTTCGTGGGCGAGGCCGGTGTCGGCAAGACCGCGATCGCGGAGGGTCTCGCCAAGCGCATCGTCGACAGCGAGGTGCCGGAGGTTCTTGCGGCTGCGACCGTGTTCTCGCTCGACATGGGCACGCTGCTCGCGGGCACGCGCTATCGTGGCGACTTCGAGGAGCGCCTGAAGCAGGTGCTGAAGGAGCTCGAAGCGCATCCCAACGCCATCCTGTTCATCGACGAGATCCACACCGTGATCGGTGCGGGCGCGACGTCGGGCGGGGCGATGGATGCGTCGAACCTGCTCAAGCCGGCGCTTGCCTCGGGCACGATCCGCTGCATGGGCTCGACCACCTACAAGGAATACCGCCAGCACTTCGAGAAGGACCGCGCGCTGGTGCGGCGCTTCCAGAAGATCGACATCAACGAGCCGACGGTCGAGGATGCGATCGCGATCCTCAAGGGTCTCAAGCCGTACTTCGAGGACTACCATCGGCTGAAGTACACCAATGAGGCGATCGAGGCCGCGGTGCAGCTCTCCTCGCGCTACATCCACGACCGCAAGCTGCCCGACAAGGCGATCGACGTGATCGACGAGTCCGGCGCGGCGCAGATGCTGGTGGCCGAGAACAAGCGCAAGAAGACGATCGGCATCAAGGAGATCGAGACCACGATCGCGTCGATGGCGCGGATCCCGCCGAAGAGCGTGTCGAAGGACGATGCCGAGGTGCTCAAGCATCTCGAGCAGACCCTGAAGCGCACCGTGTTCGGTCAGGACAAGGCGATCGAGTCGCTGGCCGCTTCGATCAAGCTGGCACGTGCCGGTTTGCGCGAGCCGGAGAAGCCGATCGGCTGCTATTTGTTCTCGGGACCGACCGGCGTCGGCAAGACCGAAGTCGCAAAGCAGCTCGCAGCGTCGCTCGGCGTCGAGCTGCTGCGCTTCGACATGTCCGAATACATGGAGCGGCATACCGTGTCGCGCCTGATCGGCGCGCCTCCCGGCTATGTCGGCTTCGACCAGGGCGGCCTGCTCACTGACGGCGTCGACCAGCATCCGCATTGCGTGGTTCTGCTCGACGAAATCGAGAAGGCGCATCCCGACCTCTACAACGTGCTGCTCCAGATCATGGATCACGGCCGGCTCACCGACCACAACGGCAAGCAGGTCAACTTCCGCAACGTGATCCTGATCATGACCACGAACGCGGGTGCTTCGGATCTCGCCAAGCAGGCGTTCGGCTTCACGCGCTCGAAGCGGGAAGGCGACGACCACGAGGCGATCAACCGGCAGTTCGCGCCGGAATTCCGCAACCGTCTCGATGCCATCGTCTCGTTCGGCCATCTCAGCGTCGAGGTGATCGGTACGGTCGTGGAGAAGTTCGTGCTTCAGCTCGAGGCTCAGCTCGGCGATCGCGACGTCACCATCGAACTGTCCGAGCCCGCCAAGACCTGGCTGGTCCAGCATGGTTACGACGAGCAGATGGGCGCGCGGCCCATGGCCCGCGTCATCCAGGAGCACATCAAGAAGCCGCTGGCTGACGAGGTGCTATTCGGCAAGCTCAAGGGTGGCGGCCACGTCCGCGTCGTCCTGGTCAAGGACGAGGCCGACGAGACCAAGGACAAGATCGGGTTCGAGTTCCTCGACGGTCCGATCACGCCGAAGCAGGAGAAGCTGCCCGGCGCCCGCAAGCGTCCGCCGGGCAAGTCCAAGCCGGGCGGTGGTGGCTCCGGAGGCTCGAAGGGGCCGACCTCGAAGGGCCCGCTGGTCAAGGCTTGATTGCGAGCGATATGAATTGAAAAGGCCGGCTGAAAAGCCGGCCTTTTTGTTTGCGTGGCGGTCGCGAGGCCCTAGGTGCCGGTGTCAGGCGCAGGCGCCGCCGGCGGCCGCGGCTTCTTCGGCGCGGGTGGCCGTGCTCGGGCAGGGGCTGACGGCTGCATGGTCACGATGACAGGATTCGGCTTGTGATCGGTTGCCGCCCCGGTGGCAGCATCGACGCCCATGCCGACGACACCGCCGAGCAAAAGATTCCCGCGAAGCCGGCGGCCCCGGAGGTCGGTATGTCCCGGCTGAGCGGCACGATCTGCGGTTCATAGCCTTCCTTCTGGAAGGTGATCGAAATGTCGGCATTCCGCTTGACGACCACGGAGCACGGCGTCGTGCAGGTGGTCGGAACTTCCATACCGCTGACGACGGCTTCCACGCCCGACGGTGTCGACGAGATGCTGATGTTTTCGGTCGTGCCCCGCGTGACAGACGCGCAGCCGCCCAGCATGACGCTGAGCGCCACAATTCCAAATGAACGCATGAAAGGCCCCTTATTCCCCGCGTCAATGAAGCGCAACCGGAGCGGGAGGGCAATACGTAATTGGTCCAGATAGTTAAGCCACGCACAAGTTGCGCGCGAGAGCAGCAGAACTTGGACGTGAGCTATTCGCCGCGCAGGCGCTGGTCGTCCTGTACCCGGACGTGCTCGGCGCCGCGCGCGCCCGCGGGAGAGAGCCGCAGCATGCTCAGCACTGCACCGCACAGCGCAAATCCAACGCCGACAAGGAGCGCGATCCTGGTTCCCTCGGTCGGATAGCGGCCGAGCAGCAGCGCCACCAGCGCCGCGCCGGTGGTCTGGCCGAGCAGGCGCGCCGTGCCCAGCATGCCGCTGGCGCCACCGGCGCGCTCGCGCGGGGCGGCCGCGATCATGGTGCGGTTGTTGGGGGTCTGGAACAGGCCGAAGCCGGCCCCCGCCAGCGCCATCCGCCAGATCACGTCGAACGGCGTCGGGCTTGCAGGCAGGAAGGCGAGTGCGCCGAGGCCGCAGGCAAACAGCGTCAGCCCGATGCCGCCGAGCAGGCCAGCCGGATAATGCTCAACCAGGCGGCCGGCGAGCGGGGCTGCGAATGCCACCGCGATCGGCCATGGCGTGATCAGGAGCCCCATATGCACCGCCGAATAACCGAAGCGGCTCTGGAGGTAGAAGGGAATCGCGACGAAGGCCAGCATCTGTCCGCAGAACGAGGCGATCGAGGTGGCGATCGACAGCGCGAATACCGGGATGCGCAACAGGTCGACCGGCAGCAGCGGCGAGGTCATGTGGGTTTCGCGGTAGATCAGCAGCGCGCCTGCGACGATGGCGATGGCGAATTGAACGAGACAGGTGATGGCGGCCTCACCATGACCGACGCTGTCGACGGCCGCGATGCCGACGCCGAAGGTGATCGCGGACAGCCCTGCGCTCTGCCAGTCGAAGGAACGGCTGGCGGGTTTTGTGTGCGGCAGGCTGCGCAGGCCGAGCACCAGCGTCAGCGCACCGAGCGGGACGTTGATGGCGAACAGCCAGGGCCAGGTTCCGACTGCCAGGATGCCCGCGGCGAGCGTCGGGCCGACCGCGGCCGAGAAGGCGACGACGAGCGCGTTGATCCCGATGCCGCGGCCGAGCTGGCTGCGCGGATAGGTGAAGCGCACCAGAGCCGCGTTGACGCTCATGATGCCGGCGGCGCCAAAACCCTGGATGATGCGCGCGATCGTCAGCAGCGGCAGCGTATGCGCCAGCGCGCAGAAGGCGGATGCGAGTGTGAACAGTACGAGCCCGGCCAGATAGACGCGGCGATAGCCGACGATCTCGCCGAGCGACGCCAGCGGCAAGAGCGAGATCGTGATCGCGAGCTGGTAGCCATTGACGATCCAGATCGAGAAGGCCGGGCTCGCATCGAGGTCGGCTGCGATCGTCGGCAGCGCCACGTTGGCGATGGCGCTGTCGACGACCGCCATGATGATGCCGAGCGCAATCGTCAGCACCGCCTGGTTGCGCTGCGGCTGCGGCAGGCCGTCGGCATGCTCGATCGGGGCAGACGACATGATGGAGGCGAGCCTGATTGGAGCCGTGATTCATCCCCGGATTGGGAAATTGCAGGATGGATCGCAACCCGGCAGGACCCGGACGGTTCCTGTGCCGGAAGCAGGCCTTCCGGCACAGGAAAACGGGTCGGGACCGCTTTCAAGAGGGCTCGAGCAGCCGAGCGGTCGGGCAGTTGGCCGTCTCTACACCGCCGGCGGATTGCGGTCGGTGAAGGTGGTGCGCTGGTGCCAGTAGGGATAGGGCAGCGTCACCTTGCTCGCGGCATCGAGCTTTGCGATCTGGTCCTTGGTCAATGTCCAGCCGACCGCGCCGAGATTTTCGCGCAGCTGCGTCTCGTTGCGCGCGCCGATGATCAGCGTCGAGACCGTCGGACGCTGGAGCAGCCAGTTCAGCGCGATCTGCGAGACGCTCTTGCCGGTCTCCTTGGCGACCTCGTCGATCGCCTCGACCACGCGATAGACGTGCTCATCGGGCACGGGCGGGCCGAAATCGGCGGTCTTGGGCAGGCGACTGACCTCGGGCTTCGGCTGGCCGCGGCGGATTTTTCCGGTGAGGCGCCCCCATCCGAGCGGTGACCAGACCACGGCGCCCAGCCCCTGGTCGAGACCGAGCGGCATCAGCTCCCATTCGTAGTCGCGCCCGATCAGTGAATAGTAGGTCTGGTTGGCGACATAGCGTGGGAAGCCATGCTTGTCGGCAACCGAGAGCGACTTCATCAGGTGCCAGCCCGAGAAGTTGGAGACGCCGACATAGCGGATCTTGCCGGCGCGCACGAGCACGTCGAGAGTCGCAAGCACCTCTTCAGGCGGGGTGAAGGCGTCGAAGCCGTGAAGCTGGAACAGGTCGATGTAATCGGTGCCGAGCCGGCTCAGCGAACCGTCGATGGCCGCGAGCAGATGCTGTCGCGACGAGCCGATGTCGTTGGGGCCATCGCCGAAGCGGAAGGTGGCCTTGGTCGAGATCAGAACCTTGTCGCGGCGGCCCTTGATGGCCTCGCCGAGGACGCGCTCGGATTCGCCGAGCGAATAGACGTTGGCAGTGTCGAACATCGACACCCCGGCATCGAGGCAGATATCGAGAAGGCGCCGCGCCTCGGTCGCGTCCGTTGTACCCCATGCAGCAAGGCGGCCGACGCCGCCGAAGGTGCCCGTTCCCAGGCTTAAAGCGGGCACCATGAGGCCGGATCGGCCCAAGCGTCGGTATTCCATCGATATGCTCCTCGGCTGGCCGCTGGTTGATCGGTGCGGCCTTGGGGTGCGATGGTAATGCAAGCGCGGGCCGCGTCCTATCACGCGCTCACATACCGGCCTTGCTCGGGAATGGCCTAGTCGTGCAGACGCATGTCATCGAATGCTGCATCGGCAAGGCGCGCGCCTGGCGTCTTCACCGATGACTGAACCTCGATCCTGGTTGCGGGCGAGGGGAAGCAGGCGGCTTCGCCGTCACGCGCCTGCCGCGGCAGCAGCGTCAGGCCCCAGCCCACCAGGACCAGCACCGCGAGCCTGATCGCGATCACACCCAGCAACAGCTCCGATCCGCTTATGGTGGCGTGAGTCCTCATGCACGCCAGCCTGATGCGCGCAGCCGGACAAGGCAATCTGGAATTGACGAGCCTTGCCTTCGCCTGCAGCGAAGGCTCGAGGTGATAGCTGGCTGGATGTCAGTGCCGCAACTGGCTCTGCCTGAAGTCGCGTGGCGACATTCCGAAATGCTCGCGGAAAACGCGGCCGAAATGCGAGAGATCGTTGAAGCCCCAGGCGAAGGCGATCTCGCTGACGTGGCGATGGGCCAGCACGGGCGAAGCGAGGTCTCGCCGGCATTGGGCGAGACGCTCGGCAAGCACATGGCGCTGGAACGAGGTATCCTCGTCGGCGAGGAGATCGTTCACATAGCGCGGCGAGATGCCGAGTGCAGCAGCGGCCTCCGACAGCGAGAGGTCGGGATCCGCCAAATGAGCGCGGATATGGGCCTTCAAGCGATAGAGCAGGGCGGAGCGGTGGGTGGAGGACGGCAGCGATGTCTTGCCGAGCCGTTCGCTCAGCGCCATCGCGAGCAGATCGACGGCCTGCTCTGACAACGCCGCAGCGTTGTCCGGGGCAAGTCGGTCCGCGCTCTGGCAAAGCCTGAAGATGAAATCATAGGCGAGCCGTTCGAGCGGCACATCGGCGCCGAACGACATCGCGGTGAGCGTCTCGGTGGCGCCGAGCCGGCGCTGCAGCATCTCGCGCGGCACCTTGAAGATCGTTTGCGTGAAGGCGTGGTTGAACTTCAGCTCATAGGGACGCGTCGTGTCGTAGAGCGCGAACTCGCCGGGATGGATCACGGTCTCGCGGCCGTCCTGCACCACGCCTCCGTCGCCGCGATTGCCGAGCGCAACCAGGACAAAATCCTGATCCGAACGCGCGATGCGGGACGGCGTCCGGAACACGTGCTGGCGGTCGGAGCAGACCTCGGAGCACACGGCCTTGCCGAGCGGGGCCTGCGTGACCGAGCCGCGAAAGGCGCTGCCGAGGTCGGACTTGCAGTCGAGCCCGACGAAGACGTCGCAGACGATGTCCTGCCACAGCGCCAGCCGCCGGTAGCCGGGGCTGCCGTCTGTCGTGAACTGGATTGGCATCGGCAAGCCTCCCTGTCACATCCAGCAAAACCGCATGTTGGCGCAGATCCAGCCTGACCGAAGGCAAGTCCCGTACCCGTCGGCGATCCCGGCCAGTCGAGTTTTTGTTCCACTGCGGTCGAGCGCCCGGCCGGGTGGCTTGGCCAAATAGACTGCATCGGACGTGGCTTCCGATCAACCGGCAATGGAGGCGGGAATGGGCATCGAACATCCGAAATACAAGGTCGCGGTGGTGCAGGCGGCGCCGGCCTGGCTGGATCTCGACGCGTCGATCGACAAGTCGATCGCGCTGATCAGGGACGCCGCCGAGAAGGGCGCCAAGCTGATCGCCTTTCCCGAGGCCTTCATCCCCGGCTACCCCTGGCATATCTGGATGGACTCGCCCGCCTGGGCGATCGGCCGCGGCTTCGTGCAGCGCTACTTCGACAACTCGCTGTCCTATGACAGTCCGCAGGCCGAGCGGCTGCGCGACGCCGTACGCAAGGCAAAACTCACCGCCGTGCTCGGCCTGTCCGAGCGCGACGGCGGCAGTCTCTATCTGGCGCAATGGCTGATCGGGCCGGACGGCGAGACCATCGCAAAGCGCCGCAAGCTGCGGCCGACCCATGCCGAGCGCACGGTCTATGGCGAGGGTGACGGCAGCGATCTCGCCGTCCACGCGAGACCAGACATCGGCCGCATCGGCGCATTGTGCTGCTGGGAGCATCTCCAGCCACTGTCGAAATACGCGATGTACGCCCAGAATGAGCAGGTGCATGTCGCGGCCTGGCCGAGCTTCTCGCTCTACGATCCCTTTGCGCCGGCGCTCGGCGCCGAGGTCAACAATGCCGCCTCGCGCGTCTATGCGGTGGAGGGCTCCTGCTTCGTGCTCGCGCCGTGCGCGACGGTCTCGCAGGCCATGATCGATGAGCTCTGCGACCGTCCGGACAAGAATGCGTTGCTGCATGTCGGCGGCGGATTCGCCGCGATCTACGGTCCCGACGGCAGCCAGATCGGCGACAAGCTGGCGCCGGACCAGGAAGGGCTGCTGATTGCCGAGATCGATCTCGGTGCCATCGGTGTTGCCAAGAACGCTGCCGATCCCGCCGGGCATTATTCGCGGCCCGACGTGACGCGGCTCCTGCTCAACAAGAAGCGATACCAGCGCGTCGAGCAGTTCGCGCTGCCGGTCGACACCATTGAGCCCACGGACATCGCGGCGGCGGCGAGCTGATCGCCGGGATCAAGGGGAGGGAACGATCATGGAATCCGCAATTCCTCTGCATCTCGAGACCCAGCGCACGCGCCACAAGCGCGTGCCGGACGATTACCAGCCGCCATATCCGTCGTTCGTGGCGCGCTACAAGCCCGCCGTGAGCCGCGTCGTGATGGCCTATTTCGGTGTGCAGTATCGCGGCGCGGCGCCGGCGGCTGCGACGGCGGCACTCGCCGAGATCGCGGCGCGGTTTGCTGCCGAGGGCGGGCCTTCGCATTGGGACCGCGCCCGCTACGTCGACCGCGCCGGTTATGAGACCGTCGTGTCGGTTGCCTATTGGGACGACATCGCGCGCTTCGACGCATGGTTCGCGCCGGCACGCGAGGCGTGGACTGTGAAGGCGCGCGAGGGCATCGGCACCTTCATCGAGGTGCTGCGTCCCACAGTCGCCCGGCACGAGACGCTGTTCTCCTCGCTCGACCGGCCCGAGGGCGTGGCCGCAATCGCCGACGGCATGAGCGGCGAGGTGCAGGAGCACGCCTATTGGGGCGGCATGCGCGATCGCATTCCGCTGTCGCAGACCGATCCGATGACGCCGGGCGGCGCGCCGGAATTGATCCGCGACGGCGCGCGGCTGCGGGTGAAGGCGCATGACAATCTCTGCCTGATCCGCTCCGGGCAGGACTGGAGCGATACGGAGGCATCGGAGCGCAAGCTCTATCTCGACGATGTCGAGCCGGTGCTGCGCGAGGGCATGGATTTCCTGCGCGACGACGGGCTAGCCATCGGATGCTACGCCAACCGCTACATGCAGGTGCTCTCCACCGACGGCAGCGTGAGCGAAAAGTCCTACGGCCAGAGCTGGTGGAAGAGCCTTGCCGCACTGGAGCGCTGGGCGGAGTCACATCCGACCCACGTCAAGATATTCGGCGCGGCGATGAAATACCTGTCGACGCTCGGGCCGTCGGCAAAGCTACGGCTCTATCACGAGGTCACGGTGGCCGCCGCGGACGAGCAGCTCTTCGAATATCTGAACTGCCATTCGAAGACCGGCATGCTGGCGGCGGTCGAGACCGTCAGCGCCTAGGCTGCGCAGTGACCGAGCAGTTCGGGATGCGCGGCGCAGATGTGATGTGCGCCGGCATCCCGCAGCTCGGCCTCGCTGCCATAACCATAGAGCACGCCGATCGCGGTCATGCCGTTGGTGCGGGCGCCGATCACGTCGTGGCTGCGGTCGCCGATCATGATCGCGCTGCCGGGATCGACCTTGGTTTCGTCGAGCGCATGGCGCAGCAGGTCGCGCTTGTCGACACGCGTGCCGTCGAGCTCGGAGCCGAACACGCGCTCGAAATACGGTTTCAGGCCGAAATGATCGACGATGCGGATGGCGTAGACCGCGGGCTTGCTGGTGGCGACGAACATGCGCTGGCTGGTTGCGGCGATCGTCGACAGCGTGTCGATGATGCCGGTATAGGCCTCGTTCTCGAACAGGCCGATATCGGCAAATCGCTCGCGATAAAGCAGTAGCGCGCGGTCGGCGAGCTCGTCGCTTCCGGTGAGCTTCTTCAGGCTGGCGTGCAGGGGCGGCCCGATGCACCAGGTCAGCTCGTCCTCGCTCGGCACGGCAAGGTCGAGCCGCTCCAGCGCGTATTGGATCGAGCGGGTGATCCCGGGCTTCGGGTTGGTCAGCGTGCCATCGAGATCGAAGAAGATTGTAGCCATGCCAGCCGTGCCCGTGTTGATATCGCCGTTGTTTGACCTAAACGAGGCCGCTCCTCAAGGCAACGCCGTCGCGTCGTTGCGTGCCGTTTTAAGGCTCGCTATTGGCAGGGCATAAGCGTAGGGTCCTGCGATCACCGCCCTTCCCATGGCATCCATCGGTGACTGAGGGTCACTAGCGCTCCCGCCGAACGAGGAGGAGCGCCCATGCCTCGCTTTAATCTGGCCGACTGGATCGTGCCGCCGGTGATCGTCCCGCTGTTTCTGTTGCTCCTGGTGGCCGCTGCGGCTTTTCTGCATGGATAGGACGCCGCTCCAATATCTGGTGAGCGGACGCGATCAAAGCGGCTATGTCAGCCTGGCCCGCACCACGACGGCCGCCGCTCTGAAGAAGGCGAGGGAGCTGTTGCAGGAAGGCTATGTCGACGTGCGGATATGCACGCCGCAGGGCCGGGTTCTGCTGTCTGACGAGTTCGACCAGTTCGAGGCATGAGGAGCGCAGGGGCGTCAAACGGCGCGCCCGGATCCTCCGCGAGGAACGATACCCGTATGAAAATCCTTATTGTCGCATTGGCGCTTGGCACATTCGTGCAAAGCGCAGTCGCGAAAGAGAAAGAGCCGGACTGCCGCGCAATCGAGAGCACGAGCGGACGGCTCGCCTGTTACGACGCCGCGTTTCCGCCGAAAGCGAAGCAACCCACTGCTGCCGAACAAGACGCCGCGCGGGCCGCCTACAAGGACCCCTTCATTGCGGAAGAGGCCAGAACCGCAGCGAAGCTGAAGAATATCTGTCGCGGCTGTTGAGGTTTGCAATCAAGCAGCGCGTGGCAGAGGTGACGGACGACAGAATTCGCCGGCGCGTCCGCCCGCCGTGCACGCTCCGACATCAAGCGAAATCATAGAGGTGCCGACATGACGCCGCTCCGCCGTATCGCCGTGATCGGCAACTCGCTGCCTCGACGATGCGGAATTGCGACCTATACGACCGACCTGAAGAACGCGATATCGATTTCGCGCCAGGATCTGGAGACCTGCATCGTGGCAATGACCGATCGCGGTCAAGCCTATGATTATCCTCCGGCGGTCGCGTTCCAGATCAAGGACGGCAATATCGAAGACTACATGCGGGCCGCGGATTTCCTCAATGCCGGCCGGTTCGATGCCGTGTGTTTGCAGCACGAGTTCGGGATTTTCGGTGGTGAGGCCGGGGCCCATATCCTCGTGCTGTTGTCCCGCCTTGCCATGCCGGTGGTGACGACGTTCCATACCGTGCTCGCCGATCCGACACCTGCGCAGCGGACGGTCATGGAGCGCATCGTCGAGGCGTCGTCGAAGGTCGTGGTGATGGCCAATAAGGGCCGCGAACTGCTGCGCGACGTCTACCGGGTGGCCGATGACAAGATCGAGGTCATCGCCCACGGCATTCCGGATGTCGCCTTCGTCGAGCCCGATGCAGCGAAGGCCAAGCTTGGATTTGAGCAAAAATCGGTCATCCTGACATTCGGCCTGTTGTCACCGAACAAGGGCATCGAAATCATGATCGACGCCTTGCCGTCGATTCTGAAGCGCTGCGCGAATGCGGTGTATGTCGTGCTTGGCGCAACGCACCCCAACCTGGTCCGAAACCAGGGCGAGGCCTATCGCGAGAGCCTGATGGCGCGGGTGCGCGAACTCGGAATTGATGACCACGTGGTGTTCTTCGACCGGTTCGCCGATCTCGCCACGCTGCTCGAATTCATCTCGATGTGCGACGTCTATGTCACGCCCTATCTCAACGAAGCCCAGATGACGTCGGGAACCCTGGCCTACAGCTTCGGACTGGGGAAGCCAGTCGTCTCGACGCCTTACTGGCACGCCCGCGAGCTGCTTGCCGACGGGTGCGGCGTGCTGGTGCCTTTCAGCGACGCCGCGGCGATCGGCAACGAGATCGCAGGCCTGCTGACCGACGACGCCCGCCGGCAGGCGATGTCGCGGCGCGCCTATGCGGCGAGCCGGATGATGACATGGGAACGGGTGGCCGAGCGCTACGTGTCCGTCTTCGAGAATGTACGGCAAGGCCATCGGCTTAAACTCTTCGCGTGCTCGGAGATGAATGTGCCGGAGCCACGTAGCCCCGCATCGCCCGATATGCAGATCGGCCATTTCCTGTCGATGTGCGATGATGTCGGCCTGTTCCAGCATGCGGTCCATTCGGTGCCGGATCGCGCGCACGGCTATTGCGTCGACGACAATGCCCGAGCGCTGCTGCTGGCCTGCGCCCTCAATGGTCCAGGCGAACAGCCGCTGTCGGAAATCCTGACGAGCCGGTTTGCGGCATTCGTGCAGCACGCCTGGAATCCCGACACCGGGCAATTTCGCAACTTCATGGGGTTCAATCGAACCTGGCTTGAGGACAGAGGGTCGGAAGACAGTCACGGGCGGACGCTATGGGCTTTGGGCGAGGCTGCACGCAGAGACGCGAGCCCCTCCCGGCGCCTGTGGGCCGCTGCTTTGTTCGCCCAGGCATTGTCGATCGCGGCGAGCTTTCGTTCGCCCCGCGCATGGGCATTCATGCTGCTGGGCTTGGACGCTTATTGCGCTGTGGCTCCGGACGATCTCCACGCCAGGGACGTCCGGCATTCCCTTGCCGGCAGGTTGATGGCGTGTCTGGCGTCGGTCGAGACGTCGGACTGGGTGTGGTTTGAGGAAGGGCTGGCCTACGACAACGCGCGGCTGCCGCAGGCGTTGATCCTCACAGGCATGGCGACGCAGGCGCCCCAATATCTCGATGCCGGATTGAGGTCTCTGCGCTGGCTCATGACGCAACAGACGACCGCGGCAGGGCATTTCCGGCCGGTCGGCACCGCCGGCTTCGGCGAGCGGCGGCAACGTCCCCGTGCGTTTGATCAGCAGCCCGTGGAGGCAACGGCGACGATCGCCGCCTGCCTCGCTGCGTGGCGTGCCGACGGCGATGCCGAATGGAAAGCCATGGCAACTCGGGCCTTCGCCTGGTTCCTAGGCAGCAACGATCTCTCAGTGGCGCTGGTCGATCCGCTCACTGGGAGTTGCCGGGATGGTTTGCACGCTGATCGCGCCAACGAAAACCGCGGGGGCGAGTCCGTTGTTTGCTATCTCCTCGGGCTTGCCGAGATGCGCCAGCTTGCGCGCGTCAACCCGAGCTTGACGAGGCCCACAGCCTTGCGCGCCGTGAGCGCCTGAACTTCATCTTTTCATTCAGCACGCCGAGGATACCGTGTCACAAGCTTCTTTCCTGAACCGGCAGGGGCTTAATCTGCGCCCCGATCCAGCGCGAGTCATCGTGCGGCCCTTCAAGCCGGCAACCGAACCCCGCGACCTGAACCCGACCGACAAGATGCGTGCAAATCATATCGTCGACCGGGTTCTTGCGCTCAGTTCGGAGGCCGTTGCAGTTCAGCTTGCGGATGTGCTCGACAATTTCCAGGGGCGACATCGTAACCTCCTGGAGCGGTTCGAGACCCGAGCGGATGAAATGGAGGACGCTTTCGCCACGCATGGCGTCTTCTCGAAGACGCAGCGCCAGCTGATTGGTGCTTATTTTCTCAGTGAGTATTCGTTCGAAGCCTCTGCCTTGTTCAACCCCAGCATCGTCCCGCACCCCGATCAATCGGGAGCACCGAACGGAGGTTCGCGATTCATCGTCAGCCTCCGGGCCATCGGCGAGGGGCATGTGTCGTCACTGACGTTTCGAACCGGAACGATTGCCGCTGACGGAAGCCTGGCCGTCGATCCGACGGCGCGCCTTGCCTCGGTCCCCCGGATCAGCCATCGCGTATCCGGATCGGACGGCGACCGTGTGGAATTGGTGTTCAGGCCCGAGGAAGACCTCAGCGAGCGGGTCATCTTTCCCGTGACCGAATCCCAATCCAACGGGATCGAGGATGCGCGCTTCGTCAAATTCAACGACGGCGATCGGGAGATCTACTACGCGACCTATACGGCCTATAGCGGACGGGCGATCCGGTCTGAATTGATCGAGACCAGCGACTTCATGTCGTTTCGGCTAACGCCTTTGCGGGGGGCTGCAGCCCACAACAAGGGCATGGCGCTGTTCCCACGCAAGATCGACGGCCGCTATGCCATGATCGCGCGACAGGACAATGAGAACCTGTATCTGGTCTATTCGGACGACCTCTACACATGGGAGGGCGGCCGGGTGCTTTTGAAACCGCAATTTCCCTGGGAGTTCGTCCAGATCGGCAATTGCGGGGCACCCATCGAACTTGACGAAGGTTGGCTGCTGCTGACGCACGGTGTCGGCCCGATCCGGAAATACTCGATCGGAGCGGCGCTGCTCGACAAGCGCGACCCGTCCAGGGTGCTGGCTCGCTCGGCCGAGCCGCTGCTGCGGCCTGAACCGTCCGAACGCGAAGGGTATGTCCCCAACGTCGTCTATACCTGCGGTGCGATGAGGCACAATGATCAGATCATCCTGCCATATGCCGTGTCGGACACCTTCTCCAGCTTTGCAACGATCAGGATTTCCGCGCTCATCGAAGCGATGCGCGGCTGAGCGCGGCTGTCGCGGTCGTTGACGTCAACTCCGTGTGTCAACAGGTCAGAGGTGCCGTCATGGTCCGCGAAACAACCTACGTGGTGCAGGCGTTCAACGCCGGCAAGGGTGGAAATCTGAAGGCCGACTCTCCCATCGTCTGCAAGTCGGAAAGCGGCGCGCTACGTACGGCGGAGAGATTGGCCTTGAGCAAACTCGGCGTCGTAGCGTTTTCGTCCAGCGGCGATCCCGAAATGGGCGACTATGACGATGAGCCTACGGTGTTCTTCCGAAAGGGCGAGCTTCCGGCTGGTTTCGACTGAGGCCCTGATCGTGGTCGAGCAGATATTGGCGGAGAGGCACAGATGAACGAGCGACTGGACATATTGAAGAAGGCCCGCGATCGCATGATCGAGGACAGAGACACGCATGCGAAGGTGCTGGCCGCTCCCTTTGATCGCGACAATGCCGAGCGAGCACGGAACAAATTCGTCGAGCTTCAAACGCTGATCGATGCCCTGGACCGCGCAATCAGCGCAGAAAAGCCGGCCTCGGCATAGGACCGAGAGAGTGAAGGGCGGGGCTGGCGGACACTTCAATGCAGCACCGCTGTGGCAAGCCGGCGGCCGCCACGGCTCGCCCTATTGCTGTCTCGCCCATTCGACGATCGCCGCGGCATCGGCGCCCGCCTGCGTCTCCCAGGTGGCGATCGTGGGCGTTGCCGCTTTCCGGAGCGCGGCGACGAGGGACGCCGGCGCCGGCTCGGCGATGCGGACGCCGTTGTCGCGCATGCGCGCATAATTTTCGATGGTGCGATGGGTCAATAGCGCGAATTGGCTTTGCTCGGTCTCGGCCGCCGCGGCCAGGACCTCGCGCTGCACCGGCTCGGACAGTTCGGCAAATGCGTCGCTGCGGACGAAGGCGATCGAGACCGGCATCGCGTAGTTGATCGCTGTGAAGTAGGGCAGGAAGTCCCAGAGCTTGCGTCCCGCGCCGCCGTCGCCGGAGGTCAGGAACGCATTCAGCCGGTGCTCCCTGAGGCCAGCGAGTGCCGCGTCCATCGGCAGGAACTGTGCATTCGCGCCGGCTGCGCGCATGACCTCGCCGGAGTTGACGTCGTAGGCCCGCAAATTCAGTCTCGGCAGGGCGTCGGCGCCTTCCAGCGCATGGTCCGACCAGAGGCCCGTGGCCGGCCAGATCGTGACGTAGAGCAGCTTCAGGCCGCGCGCCGCGAGCGCCTTCTCGTAGAGCGGGCGCGCCCGCAGATTGGTGGCGCGGGCGAGGTCGACCGACTGCACCAGAAAGGGCAGGGTGGACAATCCGAGCACCGGGTCGAGGCCCGAAAGCGCGCCCGCGAAGGCGTCGCCGCCGGCGATGCGACCATCCAGCGCGGCGCGCGGCATTTCGCCCGAGTTGATCTTGAGCTCGTTGTCGAAAGCGTTAGCTACGGTCACGAAACCGTTTGTGCGCGCCGCGACGCGATCGGCGAAACTGGTGAGCCCGATCCCGGAAATGTTGTTTTGCGGATATTCCGTGGTCATCCGCCAGTTGACTTGCGCCATGGCGGGCGCGGCGGACAGGACGAGGGCTAGGAGGACGAGGATCGCGCGGATCCCTGGGGCAGGGCAACGCATTGGGAGAAGCGGGTCAAACAGCATATATTGGCAACTCGTCGAACCATGGCACGATGCCACGACATGGCAGATCATCTTGTTGCATGCCGCGCCGGAGCGCGCCACAGCGCTGCTTGGGCACGGCTGACGCGAATTGCATCACTCATCATCGCCGCACTGCTCGTCTCGGCGACACGGGTGGTGGCGTGGGACAGCTCGCCCGCGAAGACCAATATCGCCGTCCCCAGCGTCGAGGAGCTTGCGATGCCACCGGCGAATCCGGCCGCTGCGCGCGAGAGCGATACGCGGGAATCGATCTGCCTGATCGTCGAGGCCGCCGCACGGGATGCCAATCTGCCGCTGGAATTCTTCGCCCGCGTGATCTGGCAGGAAAGCCGATTCCAGGCCGATGCCGTGGGACCCATGACGCGCAGCGGCGAGCATGCGCAGGGGATCGCGCAGTTCATGCCGGGCACTGCCAGCGAGCGCGGGCTGCTCAATCCCTTCAATCCGGTACAGGCGCTGCCGAAGTCGGCGGAGTTCTTGAACGAGCTGCGCAACCAGTTCGGCAATCTCGGCTTGGCCGCAGCCGCCTATAACGCCGGGCCGCGCCGGGTGCAGGAATGGCTCGCCGGCACCGGCGGCATGCCGGAGCAGACCCGCAACTACGTCTATGCCATCACCGGCACGAGCGTTGATGCGTGGGCCAAGGCAGGAGCGACCGGCAAGGGACCGCCGAGTTCGCCGCCGACGAGCTGTCGCGATCTCATGGCGCTTCTCAAGCGCGCGCCGAATGCCTTCGTCGCCGAGCTTGAGCAGCATGTCGAGCTCGCCGCCGCAAAGGTCTGGGGCGTACAGCTCGCTGCCGGCTTCGACCGCAACAGGGCGCTGGCGATGTATTCCCGCGCCGTCACGCGGCTGAACACCGTGATCGGCGACCGCGATCCGAGCCTGCTAAGCTCGGTGATGCGCAGCCGCGGTACGCGCGCGTTCTACCAGGTGCGCATCGGCGCGGACACGCGGAGTGAGGCGGATGATCTGTGCAACCGCATCCGCAAGGCCGGTGGTGCCTGCTTCGTGCTGAAGAACCGGGGTGTGAGCGGGTAGGCGCGTCTGCCCACGCGCGCATGCCAGCCCCGCCGCGCGCTTCCTTGACGCCGGCCACGGCATTGCCCGTTATGCAGGCACGATTCCGCAATCCGGCCAAAGACTCCCGTGGCGCTTCCTCCGCTCGATTCCCCTCAATGGCAAAGTTCCTGGCGCGCGTTTGCGTGGGGACTGCGTTCGATCACGCAGACGATCCTCACGCTCGTCCTGTTCGCGACCTATCTCGGCATCGGCGCGCTCGCCCATGACACCCATTTCAGCCTGCTCTGGGCGCTCTGCTCGACGCTGTTCGTCTGGGCAGGCCCCGCGCAGATCATTCTGATCACCACGCTCGGCTCCGGCGCGACCATCATCCAATCGGCGATCGCGGTCACCGTCAGCGCGATCCGGCTGTTTCCTATGGTGGTCTCGGTGCTGCCCCTGATGCGCACGCCGACGACCAAGCGGCGCGAGCTGTTCTTCGCCGCGCATCTTACGGCGGTGACACTGTGGGTCGAATGCCATCGCTTCCTGCCGCAGGTGCCGCGCGAGCGGCGCATCGCCTTCGTCAACGGACTTGGTTTTGGTCTGGTCTCCGTGTGTCTCACCGCCAACACGGTCGGCTATTTTCTTGCCGCCAACCTGACGCAGACGCTCGGCGCCGCGATCCTGATGCTGACGCCGCTGTCGTTCCTGTTCTCGACCGCGCGCAACAGCCGGGAGGCCGCCGACGTCGTCGCGCTGACGCTCGGGGTTCTGCTCTATCCGCTGGCCGCGAAGATGAACTCCGGGCTCGACATTCTCGTCAGCGGTCTGGTGGCCGGCACGATCGCTTATGGCGTGCATTGGTGGCGGGAGGTGCGCGCATGAGCTTTGCGCAGCTCATCGGCGACTGGCACGCACTCGTCGTGCTGTTCGTCGCCGGCGTTGTTCCCAACCAGATATGGCGCATGCTGGGCCTGTGGTTCGGCGGCGGCATCGACGAGGGCTCGGAGCTGCTGGTCTGGGTGAGGGCGGTCGCCACCGCCATCCTGGCCGGCGTCATCGCCCAGATCGTGGTGGAGCCGCCGGGGGCGCTCGCCAGCGTGCCGGACGTCTTGCGCTATGGCGCGGTCGGCGCAGGCCTCGTCGCCTTCCTGCTGACCCGCCGCTCGATCTTCGCAGGCGTGGTGACAGGCGAAGTCTTCATGCTGGCCGGAAAGTGGTGGTTAGGCTAAAACCACCGGCGAACAGCAAGGAACGGGAAATATGGTTCGCGAAAACGAGCTCCGCGAGGGCGAGGTCGCCATCGAGCTGCCGTCGACGGAGGATGCCGGCCTCGTCTTCATCGGCCGCATCCGCACGCCCTGGACCTCGCGGATGGAGACGCCGCGACAGGGGCGTCAGGACGGCCCGGTGTGCCGGCTCGAGATCTTCGAGCCGTTCGTGCCGGCCATCAAGGGCGTCGATTTCTACAGCAATCTCGAGGTGCTCTACTGGCTCGACAAGTCGCGCCGCGACATCGTCCTGCAAAGCCCGAAGAACAACGAGAAGACCCGCGGCACGTTTTCGCTGCGCTCACCGGTCCGGCCCAACCCGATCGGCACCTCGATCGTCAAGCTCGTCGGCATCGAGGGCAATGCCATTCTGGTGCGCGGGCTCGACTGCATCGACAACACGCCGCTGATCGATATCAAGCCAGATCGTTGCGAATTCACGCCGCTGGCCGCCCCGCAGGCAGGGGATTTTCAGACGGAGTGAGGGGCGCTCGCCCTGACCTCGTCATTGCGAGGAGCTCTTGCGACGAAGCAATCCAGACTGTTTCCGCGGAGGCAGTCTGGATTGCTTCGCTGCGCTCGCAATGACGGAGTGTATCTGGCGCTATCCCGCCTTCAGCGCCGCGATCAGCTTGGCCGCATTCTCTTCCAGGACCTTGACGTCTTCCTTGCGGCTGGCGGGTGGCAGCATGGCCACGCCGTCGTGGCGCGGCATCACGTGCATGTGGAGATGAAACACCACCTGGCCGCCGGCGGGCTCGTTGAACTGCTGCACGGTGATGCCGTCGGCCTCGAACGCCTTCATTGCAGCGGCCGCGATCTTGTGCGCGCCCCGGGCGACGTGGGCGTAGTCGTCAGGCTTGATGTCGAGGATGTTGCGGGCAGGGGCCTTCGGGATCACCAGCGTATGGCCCGATACCCGCGGCATGATGTCGAGGAAGGCAAACACATGCTCGTCCTCATAGACCTTGTGGCACGAAAACTCGCCGCGCAGGATCTTCGCGAAGATGTTGTTGGGGTCGTAGGCGGTCATGGCGGCGGCTCCTCGAATTTTGCGCTTACTGTCATCAGCCGTGGCAAACCGTCAAGGCGCCTCGTCGACGCCTTTGCGGAACGGGCCGAGCTCGGCCAGCTCCCGTCCGGCCTCGGCGACATAGGCGCGCTCGCGCTTGAGGTAATCGTCGATGGCGCGGCGCAGGCCGGGATCGGCGATGAAGTGGGCGGAATGGGTCGTCCGCGGCAGGTAGCCGCGCGCGATCTTGTGCTCGCCCTGCGCGCCGGCCTCGACGTTGTCGAGGCCGTGTTTGATCGCGAAATCGATCGCCTGATAGTAGCAAACCTCGAAATGCAGGAACGGATGATGCTCGACCGCGCCCCAGTTGCGGCCGAACAGCGTATCCGAGCCGATGAAGTTGATCGCGCCCGCGATCCAGCGGCCGTTGCGGCGGGCCATCACCAGCAGCACGTCTTGGCTCATGGTCTCGCCGATCAGCGAGAAGAATTCGCGCGTGAGATAAGGCCGGCCCCATTTGCGCGACCCGGTCTCCATGTAGAATTCGAAGAAGGCGTCCCAGGCATCCTCGGTGATGTCGCTGCCGGTGAGCCAGTGGATGGTGATGCCGCCGGCAAGCGCATCGCGCCGCTCGCGCTTGATCGATTTGCGGTGGCGCGAATTGAGCGTGGTGAGGAAATCGTCGAAGGTCGCAAATCCCTCGTTGCGCCAGTGGAACTGCTGATCGGTGCGCTGGAGGAATCCGTGCCGGGCGAGCCGTTTCCACTCCGCCTCACGCGCGAAGGTCACGTGCACCGAGGAGGCCTTGCTGACGCCGCACAGCGCCACCAGCCCGCTTGCAAGCGCTTCAGCGATGCGCTCGCGATCGACGCCGTCGCGGACCAGCAGCCGGGGCCCTGTGGCCGGGGTGAAGGGAACCGAGACCTGGAGCTTCGGATAGTACCGTCCACCGGCGCGCTCATAGGCGTCCGCCCAGCCGCGGTCGAACACGTACTCGCCTTGGGAATGCGATTTCAGATAGCAGGGCACGACCCCGGCGACGCGGCCATCGACCTTGGCCACCAGATGCCGCGGCCCCCAGCCGGTGCGGATGGTTGCTGAACCCGATTTCTCAATCGCGGATAAAAACGCGTGCGAGACGAACGGGTTATAAGCGGGTTTTGAGAGGCCGAGGGAATCGCCTGGAAGCCCGGATGAAGTTCCCGCGCCATGCCCGTTGCAAGCCTTGTCGGGATTGGCACAGGCGTCCCAATCCTCGGCAGATACCTCGCCAATCGAGGGTACAGCCTCGAGTGTGATTTCAGATGATGCCATCGTGCCCAAGATCGTGCATTGCAGCAGCGACTTCAAGAGGCGGGAACCGAGCTCTCTCGTGCCCCAGACGCATCGCAGCGCGCAGCGGTGCGATGCAGAGCCGGGGCCCATCTCTCCGCATAGCGTGCCGCCTTCTGGATCCCGGCTCTGCACAGCAACGCTGCGCGTTGCAGCGCGTCCGGGACACGAGAGCGAGCGCTGTGCAACGCGCGGAGCCCTACGGCACGAACCCCTCAAAGATCATCTGATCCGCATATTGCCCGACCCGCGTCCGCTGCTCCGGGCTGCGCACGGTCCAGCCGAGCAGGGCGCAGCCGAGGACGTTGCGGGCGATCCAGGGGGCGGGGGCCGGCAGGTGGTCGACCTTGAAGGCGACGAAATGCGGCTGGGTCTGAAAGCCGTGGCGCAGGTACAGCATGCTGTCGCGCTGTGCCTGCGTCAGCTTCGCCCAGTACTCGTCCTCGTAGGTCCGCTGGGCGACGATGCCGCGCGGGCGGGAGGGGAGCAACTCGCGCAGCGCCAGCACCTGGTCGGGATCGAACGACATGCCGACGGCGGGCCCCTGATAGGACGCCAGCACCTCGGCCATCCGCTTCACCAGCTTGCGGTCGCCGCCAAAATGGCTCTTCACCTCGATCACCAGCGGCACGCGGCTGGCGACCATGGCGCAGAGATCGGACAGCGACATCATCCGCTCGTCCGTGTCCTTGAACTTGACCGCCTTCAACTCGGCCGCGCTCTTCGACACCACCTCGCCGGTGGCCTCGGTGAGACGGCCGAGCGCGTGGTCATGGTGCACCATGGCCTCGCCGTCGGCGGAGAGCTGGATGTCGACCTCGATCGAGAAATTGCCTGCAATGGCAGCCTGCACCGCGCCCGGCATGTTCTCGACGATGCCACGGGAAATGTCATGCAGGCCGCGATGGGCGACCGGCCGGGCTGTCAGCCAATCAGGAGCGCGCAACGCCGTCAGCTCCGTGTCAGGCGACCTCGAACACGCCTTCGACCTCGACCGCTGCGTCCGCGGGCAGTGAGGCGACGCCGACGGTGGTGCGGGCGTGGCGGCCCTTGTCACCGAAGGCGGCGACCATCAGGTCGGAGGCGCCGTTGAGCACCTTCGGCCCGTCCAGGAAGTCGGGTGCCGAGTTGATGAAGCCGCCGAGGCGTACCACGCGCACGACCTTGTCGAGGTCGCCGAGCGCCGCCTTGACCTGGGCCAGCAGGTTGACGGCGCAGCCGCGCGCCGCCGCGGCACCGTCCTCGATCGAAACGCCGGCACCGAGCTTGCCCTTGGCGATCAGCTTGCCGGCGGGGTCGAAACAGACCTGGCCGGAGACGAACAACAGGTTACCGGTGCGCACGAACGGCACGTAATTGGCGACAGGGGTAGGGGCCTCGTGCAGCTTGGTGCCCTGTTCCGCCAGTTTCTGCTCGACCGTGCCCGCCATGTTCGACCTCGTTGTCCAAATTTCATCCGCCCGGGCGCGTCCGTTTGGAGGCCGGGCGCGCCCTGTTTCGCCCATCGTGCCGTCACATGCAAGCAACCGGAGCGACTGCATTTTGTTGTGGTCAGGCAGCAGGTTCAAGGCGGGGGCCGCAACTTTACGTGAAACGGCCTCAGTTGCGACGCAATGGAACGGTCATTAAAATGTCGAATCTGCGCTTTCCCCAGGGATGACACATGGTGCACCTTTTCCGGACTTCGCTTGGTGTGATGGCGCTCGCGGCGGCTGCTTTCGGTGCAGGCGGTGGAGCGGAGGCGGCCAGCGGTCCGTTCCTTGCGCACCAGGCGCTCTATGACCTAAGCCTCGTCAAATCGCGCTCCAATTCGATCAACAGCGCGCGCGGCCGCATCCTCTACAATTTCACGGGAAGTTCGTGCGAGGGCTACACCTCCGAATTCCGCCAGGTCTCCGAGCTCGACAGCGGCGAGGGCAAGATCACGCTGAGCGACCTCCGCTCGAACTCCTGGGAGGACGCCGCGGGAAAAAGCTACCGCTTCAAGATCGAGACGCGGATGAACGAGGCCGATGCCGGCCGGGTCGACGGTTCGGCCGAGCGCGACGGCGACCACATCAACGTCAAGCTGAAGCTGCCGGCGCCGAAGAGCTTCACCCTCGACGGCAAGATCGTGTTCCCGACCGAGCAGATCCAGCGCATCATTGCCGCCGCCAAGGATGGCAAGTCGCTGCTCGAGCTGTCGGTGTATGACGGCTCCGACGACGGCCAGAAGGTCTACAACACGCTGACCGTGATCGGTCAGCCGATTCCCGCCGACCGCACTGCTTCGCCCGATGCATCGACCACGGACGAGCACATGAAGTCGCTCAAGCGCTGGCCGGTTACCGTCAGCTATTTCGACCGCGAGTCCCAGCAGAAGGAAGGCGAGCAGACGCCGGTCTACGCGATGGCGTTCGAGCTCTACGAAAACGGCGTTTCGCGCCAGCTCGTGCTCGATTACAACGATTTCGTGATTTCCGGCGCGATGGGCAAGTTCGACGCGAAGGACAGCAAGCCCTGCAATTGAGGGGCGAGACTAGCCCTCCGCTCGCTCTCCGGCTACGCTCCCTCCCAACCACAAACCCGGGAGGCAAGCACCATGCCCAAGCTCGACCATCTCCGCCCCAGCGGCCTACATCACAATCCGGCCTATTCCCACGTCGTCACCGCTTCCGGTGCGCGTACGATCTACATCTCCGGCCAGGTGTCGGTGGACGAGGAAGGGCGGATCGTCGGCGAGGGCGATATTGCCGCGCAGACGACGCAGGTGATGCAGAATCTCGGCCATGCGCTGAAGGCGGCCGGCGCGACCTACGCCAACATCGTCAAGATCACGACCTTCGTGGTGAACTACAAGCCGGAGCTGCGCCCTATCATCGGCAAGGCCCGCTCGGCCTTCTTCGAAGGCATGGAGCCGCCGGCCAGCACCCTCGTCGGCGTCTCCGCGCTCGCCGCGCCGGAATGGCTGATCGAGATCGAGGCGGTGGCGGTCGCGGATTGATCCGACCGTGGGATGGGTAGAGCGAAGCCAAACCCATCACCCTTGTTGCGCGGGAAGAGCTCGATGGGTTTCGCTTCGCTCTACCCATCCTACTTTGCTGCGGACATAGCTCGCAAAACAGTCATCGCTTCATCGGCCCTGTCGGCAGGTACGAAAAGATGATCGTGGTGGAAGGCCGACACCGCATTCACGCTGATGCCGGCTTCGGCCAGGCGGGCCGTGACCGCAGCCAGGAAGCCCACCGCATCGAGCGCGGAGTGAACCGTCAGGGTGATCAGGCGCGAGGCGAACGCGTAGCGTAAGCCTGACGCCTCGGCTTCTTCGCGCAGGATCACCAGCGTGGTTCCTTCCTGCTCGCGGAACGTCAGCAGCGGGTTGACCGCTGCGGGAATCGGCTCGCTGGGTGGGATCGTGCAAAACACGAAGGTGCCGTCCAGCAGCTCCGGCTTCATGTTTCTCAACAGCGCGTCGAGGTCGCGTTCGCCTGTCACGATGGCCAGCCTCTCAGCGCGTTCGGATGCGTACAGCCCTTGCGAAACCCATCAACGCCGGAACCTGACAGGGGCCTCGCCAACATACCTTTGTATATCTCTTCCAATCCTTCTCATACGCTGACCTTACGCTGGTACAATTGAGCGACGGCCGGAGATTCTTACAATTTGAGTCTACTCGGGTCACTGCGAGGAAGCTCAAATGAACGTCATGATTGGAAAGCTCAACGGCCTGTGGCACCTCATCGTCGGGTCTTGTCAGATCCGAACTCCGTTCCTGGCGACTCAGGATCGGCAGTTGGTCATTCAGTATGCTAGGCGTGTCTATCCGGGTGCACGGATCTTCGAACGCGACTGAATTGAGCAGGACTCGATCATTCCTGCTGTCCTGTTTCAGGGCCATCATACGCGATGCCGCGAATGACGGCGGAGTTGCCGAACTTCTTGCGCAGACTGTCCACCGCGCGCTCGGCATGCGCAGCACGGCGGTCAAGCATATCGGTGTCGTCGGCGGGCGAGCCTTCGCGCAGCGCGCTGACGCCGGCGCCCATCAGGCGGAAGGCGGTGCCGTCGATCTCCTTCGCCAGCATCTCGCGGCAGATCGAGAAGATCTTGGCGGCAAGCTGCGTCGGGCCTGCGATCGACTGCGAGCGGGTGCGCTGGCGGAAATCGGCAGTCTTCAGTTTCAGCGTCACGGTCGAGCCGGCAAGCTCGCTGCTCTTGAGCCGCGACGACGTCTTCTCGCAGAGCCGCCACAGGATCTTCTCCAGCGTCGCGAAATCGCGGATGTCGGTCTCGAAGGTGGTTTCGCTCGAAATCGTCTTGGCGCCCCGATCGGGCTCGACGCGGCGGTCGTCGATGCCGCGGGCGAGCCGCCACAGCCTGCGGCCGTCACTCGGAAACTGCCGCATCATCTCGATCTCGTCGGCCTTTTGCAGGTCGGCGATGATGCGGAAGCCGCGCTGCACGAGGCGCTCCTGCGTGGCCGGGCCGACGCCGAAGATGAAGCCGACCGGCTTCTCAGCCAGCATCGAACGGGCTTCCTCCTGATCGAGCGCGGCAAAGCCGCGCGGCTTGTCGAGGTCGGAGGCGATCTTGGCCAGGAACTTGTTGCAGGACAGGCCGACCGAGACGGAGATGCCGATGTCGCGCTCGATGTTGCGCGCGAACCGCGCCAGCACCTTGGCCGGAACCATGCCGTGCACCCGTTCGGTGCCGGAGAGATCGAGAAAGGCCTCGTCGATCGAGAGCGGCTCGACCAGCGGCGTCAGCGCCTGCATGGCCTGGCGCACCTCGCGGCCGACACGGACGTACTTGGCCATGTCGGGCGGGATCACGGTCGCATGCGGGCAGGCCTCGAGCGCCCTATACATCGGCATGGCCGAGCGCACGCCATAGGTGCGGGCGATGTAGCAGGCGGCCGACACCACGCCGCGCTTGCCCCCGCCGATGATGACGGGCTTGTCGGCGATGTCAGGATTGTCGCGCTTCTCGACCGTCGCATAGAAGGCGTCGCAGTCGATATGGGCGATGGTCAGGCCTGCGAGCGCGCGGTGGCGGACGAGGCGAGGGGAACCGCAGGCGTAGCAGCGCCGCACGCCCATATCCAGATCGGCCAGACAATCCCGGCAGAAGCAGCGGGGTCCGGCCGTATCAGGGACGGTCACGGCACGTCGCGCTCCCAGGAGGGGTCGCCGAGCGCGTCGCCCAGCACCTGCCGCGCCGCAGCAACGTTGGTCGGATGCAGCTCCGCGGTCGAGGCAAAGGCCTTGACGGTGGCGTCATCGCGCATCACGAAATCGAGCACGCTGAGGAGGAAATTCGGGTCCGAGGCGGCATTGCGCAGGGTCTCAGGACCGACGCCTGTCTCAGCCAGGAACAGGCCAAGCCGCTCCGGATCGCCGGCCACGAAGGAGAGCGCCTGAATCGCAACGATTTCAGCGACTTCGCGAGGGTTGTGAACAGGCTTTTTCAAGGGTTCGGTTTGCCTTTCCGTTAACTTTCGGTGTCTACTTTGAAACCATCATGCCCGAGTCTCAAGACCGCCGACAAGCAACTGGAAACCACATCGCAGAAAGTCGGCCCTCGAGTTTAACGAAACTCAAGCGAATCTGAGGCTAGTTTGAATCCAGTTTTCGAAGCGCCGGCGAGCGGCGCCTGAGGCGTCACATGTATACGGCTTCGTGCCAATCAGGAGGGCGGGATGGCTAAGACCGTCCTGATCGTGGAAGACAACGAGCTCAACATGAAGCTCTTCCGCGACCTGTTGGAGGCACACGGTTACCAGACCTCCGGCACCAGCAACGGCTACGAGGCGCTCGACCTCGTTCGCAAGATGCGGCCCGACCTCGTGCTGATGGATATCCAATTGCCGCAGGTCTCGGGCCTCGAGGTCACGCGCTGGATCAAGGACGATCCGGAGCTGCGCGCCATTCCCGTCGTCGCGGTCACGGCGTTCGCGATGAAGGGCGACGAAGAGCGCATCCGCGAGGGCGGCTGCGAGGCCTATTTGTCCAAGCCGATCTCGGTCGGCAAATTCATTGAGACGGTCCGGCGTTTTATCGGATAGGAAGTGAGTTCAAAGTGTCCGCGCGTATCCTGGTCGTCGATGACGTTCCCGCCAACGTCAAACTCCTCGAAGCTCGCCTGTCCGCCGAATATTTCGACGTGATGACCGCCTCGAACGGCACCGAGGCGCTGGCGCTGGCCAGCCGCGCCGAATGCGACATCATCCTGCTCGACGTGATGATGCCCGACATGGACGGCTTTGAAGTCTGCCGCCGCCTCAAGACCGATCCGGCGACGCACCACATCCCCGTCGTGATGGTCACCGCGCTCGACAGCCCCGCCGACCGCAATCGCGGGCTGGAAGCCGGCGCCGACGATTTCCTTACCAAGCCTGTCTCCGACGTCGTGCTGATCGCGCGCGTGCGCTCGCTGACGCGGCTGAAGATGATGACCGATGAGCTGCGCATGCGCGCCATCACCTCGCTCGAGATCGGCATGCAGGCGCCCGAGCGCAGCGCCGTGGCCGACACCGGCCGGGGCGGCCGCATTCTGCTGGTCGACGACCGTCAGTCCTCCTATGAGCGGCTGGCGACGATCCTCGCCGCGGAGCACACCATCGACGTCGAGCCGAACCCGACGGAAGCGCTGTTCCACGCCGCCGAAGGCAATTACGACCTGCTGATCGTCTCGCTCGACCTCAACAATTTCGACGGCCTGCGGCTGTGCAGCCAGGCGCGCTCGCTGGAGCGCACGCGCCACGTGCCGATCCTGGCGATCGCGGACCCCGAGAACTCGACCCGGCTGCTCCGCGGTCTCGAGATCGGCGTCAACGACTACCTGCTGCGTCCCATCGACAAGACCGAGCTGCTGGCGCGCGCCCGCACGCAGATCCGCCGCCGCCGCTACACCGATCATTTGCGTGACAACGTGCAGAACTCGATCGAGATGGCGATCACGGATGCGCTCACCGGCCTGCACAATCGCCGCTACATGGAGAGCCATCTGGCGACGCTCGCTGACCAAGCCTCGACCCGCGGCAAGCCCCTGGCGCTGATGATTCTGGACATCGACTATTTCAAGTCGATCAACGACAATTACGGCCACGACGCCGGCGACGACGTGCTGCGCGAGTTCGCGGTGCGCGTCCGCAAGTCGATCCGCGGCATCGACCTGGCCTGCCGCTACGGCGGCGAGGAGTTCGTCATCGTGATGCCGGAGACCGATCTCCACGTCGCCGGCATGGTCGCCGAGCGCCTGCGCCGCTCGATCGCGGGCGAGCCGTTCGCCGTCCACAAGGGCACCAAGCGCATCGAGGTCACGATCTCGATCGGCCTCACCACGCTGGAGCAGAAGGGCGAGGCGGTCGCCGACGTCCTCAAGCGCGCCGACACCGCGCTCTACCGCGCCAAGCACGACGGCCGCAATCGCGTGGTGTCGCAGGCGGCGTGAGGCTGCCTGCGACAAAAACTGCGAAAACAACCCCATGCACAGTAGCCGGCGTTAGTTGGATCAATGGCTTATGCGGGTAGCAAATGCATCAGCAAAGCCGTTTGACACGTCGGGCAAAACAGGAGCATTTTGATAGGATCGGGCAGGGCGCGGTTGTTGCGCGAAGTCCTCTCCACAAGCTCCGCTGTCATTCCCCGCGTAGGCGGGGAATCCAGTACGCCGCGGCCTCTCGGTTCAAATCACAACCGCCTCTGGAATACTGGATCACCCGCTTTCGCGGGTGATGACACCGAACGATACGGCCATGCTGATTAGTGCGGCGTGCGCTTGCTGTGCGTCACGGCCGTCTTCTCCGCATCACCCACATCCACCCCGGCATTCCGCAGCAGCACCTTCGCCGCTTCCTTCGCGGCGCGGGCCATCGCGGGGTCGTCGCGCACGAGGTCCTGCGCGATCGAGCCGTCGACCAGGAGCACGAGCTGGGTGGCGAGCGCATCCGCCTCCGTGACGCCGAGCTCGTTGAGCCGTTCGCGAAACCAGACGCGGCGGCTTTCCTTGAAGGCGATTGCGATCTTCTTCACGGCGCGGTCCTTTGGCCCGAGCTCGGCGACCGCATTGACGAACGGGCAGCCGCGAAAATCCTTGGCCGCAAAGCGCCGCTCCAGCGAATCGAAGGTGCCAAGAATCTGCTCGGCCGGCGGCTTGTCGGAGGGGCGCGGCTTGACGAAGCGGCGCTCCAGATAGGCCGCGATCAGCGCGTCCTTGGAGGGGAAGTGGTTGTAGAGCGTGCGCTTGGAGATGCCGATCTCGGCCGCGATGGTGTCGACGCCGATGGCGCGAATGCCTTGCAGATAGAACAGCTTGTCGGCGGTCTCGAGGATCCGCTCCTTCATCGTCTGTGGTGTGGGCGGGGGAGCCATGCGGCAGCGTGCGTCCTGTTCGCTTGACAGCGTGCACCTTTCATAGCCTAAGTACACAGGTCTGTGTAACTAAAAACATCGAGAATTGCAGACGCCGGCGCGCGCGTCGCGCCGACGAGGGAGAAAAATATGCCCCTTTTGCAGGTCCTGCGTCCGACATTGCCCATCCTGATCGGCGCCTCGATCATGCTGACGCTGAGCATGGGGCTGCGGCAGAGCCTCGGCATCTTCATGCAGCCTTTGACGCATGACATCCACATCTCGATCTCGGATTTCACGTTGGCGCTGGCCGTGCAGAACCTCGCCTGGGGCTTTCTCCAGCCGCTCGCCGGCGCGATGACGGTGCGCTACGGCTTCCGCCCGATCATGATCGTGGGCGCGCTGATGTACATCGTGGGCCTCATCCTGATGGCGACCGCGAACGGGCTCGTCAGCATCATGATCGGCGCCGGCGTGCTGATCGGGACGTCGCTGGCCTGCACCGCGGCGGCGATCGCGATGTCGGTGGCCGCGCGCGCTGTGCCCGAGACCGTGCGCTCCACCGTGCTCGGCATGGTCTCCGGCGCGGGCTCGCTCGGCGCGCTGCTGTCGGCGCCGATCGGGCAGTTGCTCAACGAAGGATTTGGCTGGCGCGTCGGGCTCGCTGGTTTCGTGATCATGTCGGTGCTGATGATCCCTGCGGCCTGGTATGCCGGCCGTGTCGACACCATTCCGCTGCCGAAGCCCGCCGCCGACGACATCGGGGATGCCACCGCCGCGACAGCAGCGAAGACGGCGTTCGGCAACGCGTCCTTCGTGGTGATGACCTGCGCCTATCTCGTCTGCGGCATGCAGCTCGTGTTTCTCACCACGCATCTGCCGTCCTATCTGGCGATCTGCGGCCTCGATCCGATGCTGAGCGCGCAGACGCTCGGCATGATCGGCGGCTTCAACGTGCTGGGCTCGCTGTTCTTCGGCTGGGCGGGCCAGCGCTGGAACAAGCTGGCGCTGCTGGGCGGCATCTACATCCTGCGCTCGCTCGCGCTTGCCTGGTATTTCATGCTGCCGGCGACGTCGTTCTCGACGCTGCTGTTCGGCGCGATCATGGGCTTCCTCTGGATGGGTGTCGGCCCGCTGGTCGCCGGCGCCGTCGCCGAAATGTTCGGCCTGCGCTGGCAGGCGATGATCCAGGGCCTCGCCTTCATGAGCCACCAGATCGGCAGCTTCCTCGGCGCCTACGGAGGAGGGGTGCTCTACGACACGCTCGGCTCCTACACCATGGCCTGGCGCATCGGCGTGGCGCTGGGCCTGGCCGGCGGCATCATCCAGGTCGCATTCGCGCTGATCCGGCCGTCGCAGCCGCCGTCGCCGGTGCTGCGGACGGCGTAGCGGGGCGGTGCTCGCGAACGTCAGAGGGAGCTTGCAGCGGACGCCGTGCTGTTTCGTCGTGATGGCAGCGTGTGACCCGAAGCTTGGCGCGCGGACGAACTTTTCTCCGGCTGTGACGTTGCAACAATTCATGATCCTGCAGGCGGATGGCGCGTCGTCGCGTGCGCCATCCGCTCCTCCACATGGGCCCTAAGCTTTCAGGTCCGTGATCCGCATAATCGCGACCACATTCCCGTCGTTGTACGCCTGTTCTTTTGTTTCCTTGTTGCAGGTCCAGACAAAATTCTTCTTGCCCGTAAAGGTCTTTCCGTCCTGCTCAAGCCGAAGCTCCCCTTCGGTGATATGGCAGATCATGGCATTCATCATCGGGGGCCCCATGGTCTTCGCCCCCGGCTGCATGATGACATCGCGCATTGAGACGGTCTTAAAACCTGGGATCAGGGATGGTGTCTCGCCTTCATATTCACGCACCACGACACCTGGCCAAGGCGTCATATCCTTGTAGCCTGTGGCTTGAGCGGCGGCTGGCCTGACCATGGCAGCCGAGGCCGCTGCCAACGCGATTCCCAGTGCGGACCTTCGATCGATCTTGCTCATCGCTTTCTCCCGACGTTACCGAACGAGCCGCCGCATAAGCAGCGCGCAAAGTTCGTGGTGAACGGTGGTCGAAACCGAAAAAAGAACGGCTTCTAAGAGAGCGTGCTTGCCGATGGCACCAGTGCTGCTCGTTTGCCCAGACGGTGATTTCGGCACATCCCACTTTAAGGGCAACGACATTCTACGTCACCTGACGAGTCTGGGGAACATGTGAAACGAAGTCTCTGCCTGGCCCACGGGAAGGTCCGGATTTGGCCCCAAGCGGTCGACCCGGCATGTCCGCTAGATGTCCGCTCCTTGGGGCTGAAGCAGACTTGATATGCTCAGCCCGAGTTCTTCGGGGTGTGACCCGAAGCGGACGTGCGTCGTGGTCGCAGCGATATCCGCCTACTGTGCCGACATCGAAATTAATTGCGTGTTGACGATCGGAGCAGGCGGATTTGTCATCTCGGACGGAGATACTGCTGCGTCGTTGAGATTGCGGACCGGGCGTTGCGATGCGGAGGGCCTGCTTAGGGCCAAACTCAACTTCTTCAGCATGCGCCGGAACTCGTGATCATACGACGCGTCGACATCGCGCATCGTTGAAAACGATGTGACGAAATATTCCTTTAATCGGTCGATCGATTCTCCATCTCCATAGAGAACACAAGCACTGTTGGCCTTTCATTCCGGTGGTGAGTGAGCAAGCTTAAACTCTGCGGTACCGGGGCGGCGATGTGTGTGGCCCTGGAGTGGCTACTACGGGCCCAAGTTTGGCGTGCCTTGACGTGTTCGGCGTGTGGGACTTCCACTGCGGGATTAGGAGTAAGATGAACAATCACCTTCGGCATGCAGCGCTTGCTGTATTCACTGTCATGCTGCCGATCTTTACAATCGGTCACGCTCGCGCCCACGATTATCAGCACCCCGAGTTGAACAGCTGGTATGAGAGCTTGCACAGTGGCAAAGGGCCTTGCTGCGATGGCAGTGATGCGAAGCGAGTTGATGACGCCGATTGGGAAACTAAGGACGGTCACTATCGCGTACGCCTTGATGGCGAGTGGGTTGATGTTCCGAACGAAGCTGTCGTGGATGGACCGAACCGCGCTGGCCGTACGATGGTCTGGCCTTACTACCTAGATGGTCATCCGAAGCCGCGCTGCTTCATGCCGGGGAGCATGGGCTGATAGCGAGCGCAGGGATGCATGCCTGAAGTAGACCGGGCGCTCTAGCACCCGTCGTCTCCTTCCACGACGGTCGACAGGAAGCTGGAACGAGCCAGATCACATGCAATCGGTTTCGAGATCGACGTGCCAAACCATCTACTCGTCAACGAACTATCGTTGGTGACCCAGGGGATTGGCGGCAGTTGCGGCAGATAAGATGCATACGGCATCACTTTCGCAAGCGTCACTCTGACCAGATACTTTGCTAGAAAAGCCTCGTTCATTCCGCCGTCCAGTCCGCTATAGATCGGGGCTGCCGGGACGTTGTCATTGAGCAATCGCGCGAATTCGAGTTCGTCGGTACGTTGCTTCTCAAGCGCCCGCCGCGCAATTTTGGAATCCACGACAAACGCGGGGCATTTATCGGTGGGACTGAACACGAGAGGATACGGCGAATTTGGTGGAGCTTGCGCATCGAACACATAGCGTCGATTGCACACGTCCACCTTAGGTTCGAGATGCGTCGTCTCGAAGTGATCGTTGCCGACTTTGAGCATTTTCCAGAAGGAGAGGTTCGGGCTATTTCGATGCTGCGCCAGGTTTGCCGGCGTGAGGCGGAATGGATAAGCCTGGACCTGAAAGGACGGTCGGCCGCCGAGGGAGTCCCGCGCTAGCGAATAGATCTCGCTTATCTGTTCGTCGGTCATGGCATAGCAACCGCTCGATGAGCAGTCGCCATGGATCATGAGTAAGCTGCCGTCGCGATTGTTTGCCTTGTCGAAGCTGTTGGGAAAGCCGACGTTGATCGCGAGATGGTAATCGGAGTTGGGATTCATCAGCTCGGGAGTAATCGTATAGAACCCCTCTGGAGCCTGACGGTCACCCTCCTTCAGTTTCGGCCCGAGATCCCCCGACCACCGACAGATCGGGTACACCTTTAGGATTTGGAAGAGGCCGGTGGTGTCCTGTTTCCAGACTTCGAGCTCCGCCTCTTGCTTGAAGACGCGCACAAGGATAGGCGAGTATTTTGGCATCTTCTTTTGTCGGAGCAGCGAGAGCAACTCGGGTGGTAGCTCCTTTGTAGCCTTGGCCGGCAAGCGGTTGCTGTTTTCGCCAAGGCAGGTGGCCGGCGACAACGTCGCGAAAAAAGCTGCAGTCAGCACAAGCGCACGGAGTGCCGTGGCGCCGATCATGACCTTACCTCGGGCGTGGAATCTGCTCATTTGGGTAGCGTGTAGTCAGTGGGTTCGTAAGGCAAGCCCAGATGGACGCAGTCACCGGAGAAGTTCGAGCTTATCGTTGGCCTTGGGGATGCCAAGACGCTCGGTCTCGTCGTCCGCTTCTGGCCCATCAGCGAAGTGGCGACACCTTTCATTGAGGTCCGCCTGGTGAGGTAGAGCGGACTGACTTTGCTCACTCTGAGTTCTTCGCATTTTGATCCAACTGAGACATTGGCGGTCCACTGCGCAACGGCTTTGAAGCCGGTTTCAGCCCTATCCGAATATTCGTGTTAGCCGCTAAGGCTGGTGGAAGGGCTGCGCGCTCAATGTTTCGGGGTGCGCCCGCGGATGTGGTCAAAGCCTTGCTTGATTGCGGCGAAGCGCGCTTCGATCATCGGCTCGAATTCGAGGTCGGTGAAGATATATGGCAAGTCCTTTTCGACACCTTCGCGGACGAGCTCACCGACATAGTTGGGTTCTATGCCCTGAGAGATGCGTTCCCGGAGCATATTGATCCACTCGGCACGTGGGCCCGAAGTCGGCAAGGGAGGAAGCGCCCCCTCGAAGCGCTTGGGGAGATTGCGTCTTGAGTTCATGATTTGAGTGCGGATGATCCCGGGACACAGCACCGATACGCCAATCCCTCGGGGCGCGAGTTCACGCCGCAGGCCCTCGGACAGCGCGACAACGCCATACTTGGAGACGTTGTATGCATTGCTCCCCCTGAAATGAGGCCAGCGATCGAGGCTGTGGAGACGATGTGTCCACCCTCGCCATGCTGCTCGATCAACGGCCCGAAAATCTCGATCCCCCAAATGGTCGCCATCAGGTTGACGCCCATGGTCCAGTTCCACGACGCCTCGGTCCAGGCGCCATAAGGCCCACCGGCGCCGACGCCTGCGTTGTTGACGAGGATATGCACCTTGCCATAGCGGGCAGTCGTGGCTTCGGCGGCCGCCACGAGTTCGGCTTTGAGTGAAACGTCCGCTTTCACGCCGTCGACATCGACGTTGGTGAGCCTCAGTTGCTCGAGCGCTGCGGACAGAGCCGCTTCTTCAATGTCGCAAAGCATGACCTTCGCCCCCGCTTGGGCGAAGGCGGTCGCGATCCCCAGTCCAATGCCTGACGCTGCACCGGTTACGAACACAGTCTTTCCAGCGAGTTCCTTCACGCGCATTCTCCCTGTGCAAGCGGAACACTCTCGCCCCAAAACGCCAAGTGTACCCGGACGCCATATGACCGCGTTTTCGCGCGATTGGGAAGCGTGCCGGATGTCCGTTCGTGGTCAACTGTCTACATCGCCAGGGTCACCTGCTTCACTCTCCCTCAAGCCAAATCCTGCTTCGCTGAGAGCTTCTAAAATGCGTTCAATATCTTCGGGATCTGGCTCACGGTGATCCGGCCGTCGCGGCCGCCGGCGCCGGTGTTGCCGACGGCGGAGGCGGGGCGGTGCTCACTAACTTCAGCTTGGGAGCTTACAGCGGACGCCGTGCTGGTTCTTCGCGATGGCAGCTTGTGAGCCAGAGCGGCCATCAGCACCGTCACATGCTGCAGATACCGGACCTTAACCTTTGGTTGCTTAGGTTGACGGATTCAATCAACGAAAGGGGCATGCAACGTTCGGCGGGAATCTCAACTGCCGCAATGGTCTTGTCGCTCAGTCAATCGGTGACGCCGGTGCTTAAGAAAGTGATCGTGGCGGCAGCGCTTTGCGGGGCGGCAGCAATCTCCGCTGCCCTCCTGGTGACGGATTGGCCTGTCCCGCATTCGCGCCGGACTGGTTATTTCGATGTTACAACATCGGAAAAGGCGGACCTCTCACACATCGACGAATGGAATCGCGCGGCCAAAGCCAAGTATGGACCGGATGCATCGACATATGCGTCGATGTCTTCCCATGGGCTGACATGGGTGGCCCGTGTCGGAGACAAGGTTGTCGAAACACGTCCCTTTGGATTTTCCGTTTACGGCTTTCTTGGCGTGTTCATGGTGTCGAACGTGGAGAGCTTTCCGTTCGAGCTTTCGATCGAACCAAAAGATCCTGTTGAGCCGGGCCAGACCGTCGACAAGGTCAAGGCTCGCTTCGCGAAGACGGCCCCGGCGGAGGCGCTTGAATTTGGCAACCGTGAATGGCGGCCGGCTCACTGCCATTCCCCCAAACCACCTGAGTTCGGGTTTCCGTTGTACTCTTCGGACCTTCGTGTCGATACGAGCTCGATTTGCCTGATGCAATCCGATGGGGGCCCGTATACCGCGTTGGTCGGCTTTGCGCGCGTCGACGCCAGTTTCTGGGTGCGCCTGCTCTCCCGCAAAGTGTGCCGCATTCTGGCGGCATCCTGGGTCGAATCGATGACGTCGCAGCCGAATGCGAAACGTCCCGACTATGTCGCCTGTATGCTGGCGACAAAGGCCGGCGGCTCGGAGCGTGAGGTCATCGCGGCTCGCTTCTTCGAGGTCCGCGATGACAAGACTTTGGCGGTCTTCGACTGAGTTTCGGTGACCGACGTCGCGTCTTGAAGCTTCATGTTTCGACTTCCGCTTATGGCCCATCGTTGACATGGAGCGACTAGGTATCAACGTCGTCTTCTATGCGCATGGCGGACGCGACAATTCAGGAGCATACATCTACTTCTTCGCTCGTGCCTTGGACGCGACGCGGCGCTTCGGGGGGCGCGCTGTCACAAGCGTCGGCACCCGAGGCGTCTCCTCCGGCAGAACGAGGAGCATGAGGATCCGAGGAGAGTCACGCGTTGACCGTGATGCGCAACGCGTCATGGAAAGTTCGAGACGCCATCTCGACGGCGCCTCGAATCCAACCGGGTCATCTGGCCATCCGTTCCGACGTCCACTTGACCCGGTGACTTGCGGCTTTGCGTTACCTGCAAATATGGCGGTTGCCGTCCCACCCGAGGTAGGTGCTCGTCGCCGGATCGTAGGATCGATAACGCTCCGCGCAGGAACGTGAAGCAGTGCCATCCGCGCGAGCCATGGCGCTGTCCGCGCCTTGCGCAGGAGCTGCGCCATCCGGCAACTCGAGGCCCAGCCGACCGGCCGGCGTCAGCGTGCCGTTCAGGTTGCGATTGGGGTTCTCGGCCTCGTACGTATCGGGATGGCTGCTCGCAAAGCCGGATTGCGCGTAGGCGGCGCTTGCGGTCAGGCCCGACAACAAAGCCACGGCAGCGAGAATTTTAAGTCCAGTCATGGTCCATCTCCATCATTGCCCGGTGCAATCGTGCTGCCGGTGCGACAGGAGTTGGATCGACATCTGCGCTGAACAAGCTCGCTTGATCGCATACCCGCGACCTGACGCGGTCTCGTCGTTCAAATGCAGAAAGAATCGTTTGCTTGCGGAACGCAAGAGAATGGTCCACCGCCGCCAGCAGCGCGCCTGTTTTTGCTCTCGTGCCCCGGACACAGCGCAGCGTCACCTCGACGGTGCGCTTGCGCGCGACCGGCGGGCGACGCTGGGGCTAGCAGCGGCCAGCGCTGGCCGACATCGGGTCCAGGTTCAACTGAAACAGAAAGCCAGCGGGCGGTATGGACTAGCGACGTCCTGATCGCTTGAGTTCGGCGACTTTAAACCTGTTGCCGGCCTGCAGGCTGCTGCAAAACCAGTGGGCCTTGTTTCGGTTTTCGCCCAGGAACACCTTGGTTTCAACGCAACCCTCGTAGGATGTATGGGTGATGGTGTCTCGGCACGTTGGCGAGAAAGGTCCATAGTTCGTACCGCCGCCCGACTCGCTGCATCCGACCCAGGGATCTTTGCCGCTTGGGAAGCTTGATGCACAGCCACCGTTGCAGCTGCTGGCGACTTTCTCCAGGCTGGCAAGCCTTCCCATCACCGAGCCCGGCGCATACGAAGGCGTGCTCGCGGTTGACGTTCGAGCGGTTGACGCAGTCCGACGCGGCGCCGTTGTGTTTGCTCCCCGCTCCGACACGTGCGGCTTTGCCACCTGTTTCGGCGCGTCGACCGTGACAGGGGGAATCGTGGCGGCGGAGCCAGTCGGGATTTGCGACGCTGCCGGGGCGCACAGCAAGGCAGTTGATAAGACAGCGACGGCTGAGGGCACGACAAAGCTTGACGAGAATTTCATGAGCATGTCCTTCCCAAATTCGGGACGGAGATGCCGCCCCGGTAAATGCACGGTAACATACATTTCGGATTGGGCAACCGAGGGTTGAGGGGGCGTCTGCCTATAAACTCGCCATCCACACAAAGCATGGCCCTCGGCGGAACGGCTCTGGATTGCTCCGTCGCAAGAGCTCCTCGCAACGACGGCGTGGAGAAGGAGCAGCGCGTCAACTTCGGTCTCGTGCCCCGACAGGAGAGGGCACAAACAAAAACGGGGCCGTGAGGCCCCGTCGAAAGTCCGTAGCTTATTCCGCGATCTTACTTGATCTTCTTACTTGATCTTGGCTTCGCGGAATTCGACGTGCTTGCGCGCGACCGGATCGTACTTCTTCTTGACCAGCTTGTCGGTCATGGTGCGCGAATTCTTCTTGGCGACGTAGTAGAAGCCGGTGTCAGCCGAGGACACGAGCTTGACCTTGATGGTGACCGCTTTGGCCATGTTCAGAACCTCAGGAATGAAGGGAATCTGGAGCCGGCCAAACGGCCCGCGTTGGCCGGCAACCTAGCCAGAAACCGCCTGATGTCAAGGTTTCGAAGCGTTTTCGAGCGAAGTGGGCACCGGTTCGCGTCAAGAAAACGCGTCAAAAACAACAACCTAGAGCCCCGAACGGGGCTCTAGGCCGGAAAACCACCCAAAACGGTCCCATTAGGCCTCGAAGAACCGGTTTTTCGGCCGCGGCAGGCCCAGATTCTCCCTCAAAGTGGCCCCTTCATACTCTTTGCGGAAAATCCCGCGACGCTGCAGCTCCGGCACCACCTTGTCGACGAAATCGTCGAGGCCGGCGGGCAGGAACGGGAACATGATGTTGAAGCCGTCGGAGCCGCGCCCGACCAGCCATTCCTCCATCTGGTCGGCGATGGTCTTGGCCGTGCCGACGAAGGACAGCCCGCCATAGCCGCCGACGCGCTGGGCGAGCTGGCGCACGGTGAGCTTGTCGCGCCTGGCGAGGTCGACCATACGCTGGCGGCCGCTCTTGCTGGCGTTGGTCTCCGGAATCTCCGGCAGTTGCCCGTCCGGATCGAAGCCCGAGGCGTCCGTGCCGAGGATGACCGAGAGCGAGGCGATGGCGCTGTCGTAATGCACGCGGCTGTCGAGCAGCGCGCGCTTCTCCTTGGCCTCATCGACGCTGTCGCCGACCACGACGAAGACGCCGGGAAGAATCTTCAGATGTTCAGGATCGCGGCCGATCTTCTCCATGCGGCCCTTGATGTCGGCATAGAGTTTTTGGCCGTCGGCGAGCGGGCCGCCGCCGGTGAACACGGCTTCCGCCGTCTCCGCCGCAAGCTGCCTGCCGTCCTCCGATGCGCCGGCCTGCACGATCACCGGCCAGCCCTGCACGGGCCGCGCGATGTTGAGGGGGCCGCGCACCTTCAGATATTTGCCGTTGTGGTCGAGCACGTGCATCTTCGCGGGATCGACGAACACGCCGCTTTCGACGTCGCGCACGAAGGCGTCGTCGGCGAAGGAATCCCAGAGGCCCGTGACCACGTCGTAGAACTCGCGGGCGCGCTTGTAGCGCTCGGCATGCTCCATGTGGTCGTCGAGGCCGAAATTCAGCGCCGCGTCCGGATTCGAGGTGGTGACGATGTTCCAGCCCGCGCGCCCGCCGCTGAGATGGTCGAGCGAGGCGAAGCGCCGCGCCACGTGGTAGGGCTCGTCAAACGTCGTCGAGCCCGTCGCGATCAGGCCGATGCGCTCGGTGACGGCGGACAATGCCGACAGCAGCGTGAACGGCTCGAACGAGGTCACGGTGTGGCTGCGCTTAAGTGCGTTGACCGGCATGTTCAGCACGGCGAGGTGATCGGCCATGAAGAAGGCGTCGAACTTGCCGGCCTCGAGCTTCTGGATCAGCGTCTTGATATGGCCGAAGTTGAAATTGGCGTCCGGCCAGGCTCCCGGATAGCGCCAGGCGCCGGTGTGGATGCTGATCGGGCGCATGAACGCGCCAAGCTTGAGTTGCCGTTGTGCCATCGCCCCGTATCCGTTCTAGGTGTCGTTGGGGAAGACATAGGGACGCCTGGGGACTCCGCCATTGGGGGAGGCAGGAAGATTTTTTCGTTTTTTGATCGACTCTCAGCACGTTCGCGTCATTCCGGGGCGCCGCGCGGAGCGGTGAGCACAGATGCGCAATTGCGCATCTGAGAAGCCCATCAAGCCGCAGACACTGATGCGAGGAAGCTACTGCCCCCGCGCCCTTTGATCGAAGGCGCTCAGCACGGCGAGCGTCATCGCGGTGACGCCGGTCCGGATGGTCGGTTTCGGCACCGGGGCGAATTGCGGCGAGTGGTTGCCGGGAAGCGGCGGGCCGCTGCCGTTACGCGCGGCGGCGACGCGGTCGGGCTCATAGACGCCGATGTTGAAGAACATCGAAGGCACGCCGGCGTTGACATATTCTGAATAGTCCTCGCTGGTCGTGTTTGCCGGGCTGACGTTGAACTTGTCGCCGAAGGCCACTTTCAGCACCCGCTCGGCCTGGCCGACGACAGCGGCATCGTTCATCACCGCCTTGGTCCCCTCGTCGAGATGGATTTCGGGCGCTGGCGCATCCGCCATCGCCGCCACCGCCTTCGCCGTCCGCTCGATCCCAGCCAGCATCCTGGCGCGCACCTGCGGCTTGAAGCTGCGGATCGTGCCGATCACCCTGGCCTCGTCGGGAATGATGTTGCCGGCGGTGCCGGCGTGGATCGCGCCGATGGTGACAAGGCCGAATTCGGTCGGGTCCTTTTCGCGGCTGATCACGCTCTGCACGTCGACGACGAAGCGGGATGCCATCATCACGGGATCGATGGTCGCCTGCGGTATCGCGCCATGGCCGCCGCGGCCAACGAATCTGATGAAGAGACCGTCAACGTTCGACGATCCGACCCCGACCCTATAGGTCACGGAGCCGTAGGCTCCACTGCCGTCGTGCAGGGCAAAACCCGCGTCGGGCTTCGGAAAGCGGGTGAACAGGCCATCGTCGATCATCGCCTTTGCGCCCGTGACCTCTTCCTCGGCGGGCTGCGCGATGAACATCAACGTACCGTGCCACTGGTCCTTTATGCCGACCAGGGTCGTCGCTGTGCCGACCCAGCTCGCCATGTGGATGTCATGGCCGCAGCTATGGGCGACGAATGTCTCGCGGCCCTGCCAGATCTGCTTGTCGCGGCTGGCATAGGGCAGGCCGGTCTTCTCCTCCATCGGCAGCGCGTCGAGCTCGGTGCGAACCATGATGGTGGGACCGTCGCCGTTCCTGTAGATGGCAACAAGGCCGGTCTTTCCGACGTGCTCGGTGACCTCAAAGCCAATCGCACGCATCTCGGCGGCGAGTTTCGCCGCGGTCTTCACTTCCTGGTAGGCAACCTCGGGATGGGCGTGGATGTCCTTGTAGAGCGCGTCGAGCTTCGGGTATTCGCTCTCGAAGGAGGTCTCGATCGTTTGCTTCAATCTGGCGACGTCGAGCTCCGCATGGGCGGGCGGGGAGAGCAGGCCGCACAACGCCACGGAAGCGAGCAGAGGCCTTACGAACCGCGTCATCCGATTCTCCAGTCGTTTAAGCGCCCATTCCCTCACCTAGCACATCTCGTCGCATCTTGCCGCGATAGAAATGGAAGAACGGCACCGGCGCATCGGGGCGTCTCTTCGAACCAATCCGCCTCTCGCTTCGACCAAGCCATGACCTCGTGAGGAGACCCGACATGGCAGGCGCAATGACCGTGGACGGCGGCACCGTTCGCATCGACCGGCCCATGCCCTGGGTCGGCCGCCTGCTGTCGCTGCCGCTGCTGGCCGCGAGCGGTTATCTCTTGTGGAATGTCGGCCTCGGCCTGCGCCAGGATTTTTCCGGATTCGGCCGGCTCGCCGATGATCTCGTGCCGGTGCTGGTGTTCACGGGGTTGGGACTGCTCGTCGGCATCCCCGGAATGATCCTGCTGACGTACCGCACTTTCGTCGTGCTCAACGAGACGCTGCGCTTGATCGTCATCACCAGGCAGTTCGGCCCGCTCAATATCCGCAGCCAGCGCGATCTCGCCGACTATCACTTCGTCAGCATCACCGACGACTATGATGCGGATCTGACGACCTACGACGTCAATCTCTGCGGCAACAGGGGCACCGAGCCGATCACGCTTCAGAGCTTCTCCAGGCGCGAGGAGGCGGACAAGCTCGCAAGCGAGATCGGCCGCGTCCTCAAACTGCCGGCCCGCGATTATGTCGGCACCGAGCCTGATGATTCCTGATTAGGTCCAGCCACGGCCTGTTGCTACCCGTTGCGGAAATTGCCATCCTCGCGGCCGAACACCGCAATGGAAGGCCATGACCTCAGCGAATAACTCCATTCCCGCGCTTCGACCGCGCGGCAAGGGCCACCAATTCCTGTTGTATGGCGACTCCTGTTCGGGCGTGCCGGGCGGATTGCACGAAAAGACCTTCGCCTCGGTCAATGCGGTCGTTCAACGCCTGAGGCCGCAGCCTGAATTCGTGCTCTTCCCGGGCGATGAAATCATCGGACTGACGCCGGATCCGGACGCGCTCCGCGCGCAGTGGCGCTATTGGCTGGATACGGAAATGGCATGGCTCGACCGTGCGGCCATTCCGATGTGGCACACAACCGGCAACCACACGACCTATGATTTGATGAGCGAGGCGGTGTTTCGCGCAGTGCTCGAGCTGCCGAAAAATGGCCCGCCGGGACAGGCGGGCCTCTCCTACTTCGCACGGCGCGGCGACCTCCTGATGGTGTTCGTCAACACGCTCTGGAGCGGCCTGGGAGGTGAGGGCCATGTCGAGCTCGCGTGGCTCGAAACAACGCTCAGAGCGCATGGCGACGCCCGACACAAGCTCGTCCTTGGTCATCATCCGGTGTTTCCCGTCAACGGCTTTACCGGGACGTATCAGCGCGAGATCGGCCACGAATATGCTCGCCCGTTCTGGGACATCCTGGTGAACGAAAACGTGCTCGCCTATCTGTGCAGCCACATCCTCGCCTTCGATGTCCAGGCGCATCGCGGTGTCCTGCAGATCTGCACTGCCGGCGCGGGAACGGCTCACAGGATGCCGGAAGGCGTCGAGTATCTGCATTGCATTCAGGCCGCGCTTGACGAGGAAGGCCTGCGTTATCAGGTGCTCGATATCGACGGCGTTGTCAGGGAGACGATGGAATGGCCGCTACCGGATCCTGATCCCGCCAAATGGAGAGAGCTGCGGCCCGGAGATGTCGAAGCACCGTTTAGCGGACGTGTGGAAAGCGGGCGCCGGATCGAGCTGAGGCTCGTGGGGCAAAGTGCTGCGACCGATGTCGCAGCGGCCCAGACGATTTTCACGGCTTTCGCGCCGGGTTCGATCGCGCCGTTCTGGCTTGGGCTTCGGGGACCGAGGCAAACCCTGACAGCCATCGTTGCTCGTGAGCCGGGGCGAAGCCCAACCTATTGGTTTGGACCTGATCTTCCGGCGGGCGAGGGTTTCGATATTCACGTCGCGATCTACCCGGACATGGGCCCGGGCGGTCTCTTGTATCGTCGTCACGATTCCACGCGTTGGTCGTCCTTCACCTCTGCGACGGCGCGAGGGTTGGAGCAGCTTGTGTGGCCGCAGCAATGGGCGATCGGCCACGGACAAGGTGGCAGCGAAGACCGCGCCTTCAGAGGTGCCGCGCTGAGTTTGCTGATCGCGTGAACGAGCCTGGAGAGTTCGGTGGCCGGATCAGCCCAAGATATCCTTCTGCATCTTGCCGCCGTAGAAATGGAAGAACGGCACCGGGGCATCGTGGCGGAGCGGGCCGGTGGCAAGCCGGGTGTCGAGCTCGTTGAGCACGTTGCGTGTCATCGGATGCAGATCGGCGAGCGGCTTTGAGCCGAGTTCGACCCAGACCAGCTCGACCAGCTCGGCATCCGCATGGATCACCCCCTCGACGCGGTGGGTGATCGCGGAGGCATCCGCGGTGAAGAAGCGGGTATCGAAGCGCTTGACGCGGCCGGGCGGGGTGATCGCGCGTGCGATCAGGAACAGGCTGGAGGGGTCGGGCAGCAGGCCCGCATCCGCGAACGGCTTCCAGGCACCCTCGAGTTTTGCTTTTCCCTCGGCCTTGCGTCCGAGGCAGAGGCCGGTCTCCTCGCAGGCCTCGCGGATTGCGGCAATCGCAAGCGACTTTGCGCGCGAGGCCGGGGTCTTCGGGCTGCCCTTGGCGAGATTGGCTTCCAGCTCGGCGGTGATGGGTGCAGCACACGGCACGCGGTAATCGTCCTTGTCGACACGACCGCCGGGGAAGACGAACTTTCCGGGCATGAACACCACCTTGTCGTGGCGCTTGCCGACCAGGACTTTTGGAATGCTGCCGCTGCGATCGACCAGGATCAGCGTCGCAGCATCGCGGGGGCGGAAATAGGGATGGTGGTCGGCTTCCTTGCCCTCGTGGATCTTGGCCTTCTCGGCTCCCTGCGACGTATCCGTCATGTCCTCACCCAAACCGCTTTTTGATTATTTGCTTAGACCGGCGGAATACCATCCGGAGGGTTGTCGTCAAAGCCGTGCATGCGCAGAGCCCATTGCAAGCCGACCACAGCTCCCTTGACCGGCTGGAGCAGCGCGAGCGAGGCGACGAAGGTGAAGGGCAGATAGGCCGCGAAGCTGAGCCAGACCGGCGTGGTGTAGTTGGTCTCGATCCAGAGGATCGTGGGCACCACGATGTGGCCGACGATGACGATCACGAGATAGGCCGGCAGATCGTCGGCGCGATGCGGCGTGAAGTCGAGGCCGCAGACCGCGCAATTGTCCGCCGTCTTCAGGAAGGCGCGGAACAGCTTTCCCTCGCCGCAGCGCGGGCAGCGGCCGCGAAAGCCGCGCTTCATGGCCGTCCAGACGTCGCGCTTCTCGACGAGACCGGTTTCGCGCGTCCAGGTCTTTGGGGCCGTGCTCGTCGTCACCATGCCTTGCCCTTCTGACCCCCGCCTTTTCCTTTGTTCTTGCCCTTGCCCTTCTTGGGTTTGCCGGACTTTTGCTTCGGCGGCTTGCGTTTTTTATCCGGACTGCGTCCGGGATGCGCCTTGAACGAGGGGCGGCGTTGCGGACCGGATGGCCTGCGGCCGCGCGGCGCGGTCTCGCCGGTCGACGACAGCAGCTCGAAGCGTAGCGCGCCTGCGATGGGAGCTGCTTCTATCAGACGGACGTCAACGACGTCACCCAGCTGATGCATGGTGCCGCTGCGCGTGCCGACGAGCGCGTGTCGGCTCTCGTCATAGTTGAAATATTCCGTGCCGAGGGATCGGATCGGGATCAGGCCGTCGGCGCCGGTCTCGGCGAGCTTGACGAACAGGCCGGCGCGGGTGACGCCGGAGACGCGGCCCTGGAAGCTCGCGCCGATGCGGTCGGCGAGGTGATGGGCGATCAGCCGGTCGACGGTCTCGCGCTCCGCCTTCATCGCGCGCCGCTCGGTCACCGAGATATGGGCTGCGACCTCGCCAAGGCTTTCCGGCGTCTCGCTGTCGGGCAGGGCGCCTTCGCCGAGGCCGAGCGCGCGGACCAGCGCGCGATGCACGACGAGGTCGGCATAGCGGCGGATCGGCGAGGTGAAATGCGCGTAGCGGCGCAGGTTCAGGCCGAAATGACCGTAATTCTCAGCGGAATATTCGGCCTGGGCCTGGGCGCGCAGCACGACCTCGCTCACCAGCGGGAAGTGGTCGTGGCCTTCGAGCTGCGCCAGCACGCGGTTGAACAAAGCGGGCCGCAGTGCGCCGCCTTTCGCGAACGGAACGTCCAGCGTCTCCAGAAACTCCGCGAGTGCGTGGACCTTCTCCAGCGTCGGCTCGTCATGCACGCGGTAGATCAGCGGGAGAGACTTCTTCTCCAGCATCTCGGCTGCCGCGACGTTGGCGAGGATCATGAACTCCTCGATCAGCTTGTGCGCGTCGAGACGTTCAGGCACGACGACGCGATCGACCGTGCCGTCGCTCTTCAGGAGGATCTTGCGCTCGGGCAGATCGAGATTGAGCGGATCGCGTTCGTCGCGGGCGCGCTTGGCGCAGGCATAGGCGGCATAGAGCGGCCTCAGGATCGGATCGAGCAGGGGTCCGGTGGTGTCGTCGGGCCGGCCGTCGATCGCGGCCTGCGCCTGCGCATAGTTCAGCTTCGCCGCCGAGCGCATCAGGATGCGGTGGAAGCTGTGCGAGCGCTTGCGCCCGTCGGGGCCGAGCACCATGCGCACCGCGAGCGCGCCGCGCGGCTCGCCCGGCACCAGCGAGCAGAGATTGTTGGAGATGCGCTCGGGCAGCATCGGCACAACGCGGTCCGGGAAATACACCGAGTTGCCGCGATCGAGCGCGTCGCGGTCGAGCGCGGTGCCCGGCCGCACGTAGAAGCTCACATCGGCAATGGCGACATCGACGATGAAGCCGCCCCTGTTGTTCGGATCAGGATCGGGCTGCGCATGCACCGCGTCGTCGTGATCCTTCGCATCCGGCGGGTCGATGGTGACGAGCGGCACGTCGCGCCAGTCTTCACGTCCCTTCAGATTGGCCGGCTCTGCCGCTTCGGCTTCACGCTCTGCCGCGGGCCGGAACTGCAGGGGGATGTCGTGCGCGTAGATCGCGATCAGGCTGATCGCCTTCTCCGACTTGACCGAGCCGAGCTTCTCCTTGACCCGGCCCGAGGCCAGCCCAAAGCTGCGGGTGCGGACGATATCGACACTGACGAGGTCGCCGTCCCGGGCGCCGTGCGTGTCGGCCGCGGCGATGTTCAGCTCGCGGTCGGCGGACTTCTTGTCGACCGGGACCAGCCGTCCGCCGCCTTCGGGAAGCTCGCGGAACACGCCGAGGATGCGGCTCTTCGTCTTGTCGAAGACCTTGATGATGTGGCCGCGATAGGCCGGACCTTCGTTCTCGTCCGAGCGCTCGACGCGCAGCAGCGCGCGATCGCCGACACCGGCCGCGGTGCCGGGCTTTGGCCGGCGCGGCATGACGATGAGGATTTTTGGCGGTTCGCCGCTTTCGACCTCGTCCCATTCGGTGGGGGAGGCGATCAGCTCGCCGTCACTGTCGCGGCCGGTGATGTCGGCGACCAGCGTCGACGGGAGCGCGTCCGGCTCGGAAACCTTGTGGCGTTTTTTCTTGATGGTGCCGTCGTCGGCGAGCTCGCGCAGCATGCGCTTGAGCTCGATGCGATCGGCGTTCTTCAGGCCGAACTCGCGCGCAATTTCGCGGGTCCCGACCTTTCCGGGATTTGCCTTGATGAAGGCGACGATGGCGCTCCGGTCGGGAAAGCCATGGTCATTCTTGCGTTTCACTTAACCTCTAATTCTTGATCTAGGTCTTGCCGGCACTCTTCTTGGCCGGAGCCTTGGGGGCGGCGGCCTTGGTCGGCGACGTTTTTGCGGTCGACGACACGGCGGCGCGCGCCTTGCTGGTGGATTCGGATTTGGGTTTGGCCGCCTTCTTCGCGGCCGGTTTCTTCGGCTTCGGCGCGGCGTCATCGCCGTCGGTGGCCTTCGCCGCAGCCTTCTTGGCCTTGGCCGGCTTCGCGGCTTCCTTCGCCTTGGTCTTGCCGCCGCCCTTGGCCGCGCGCTCGTCGATCAACGCGATCGCCTGCGGCAACGTGACGGTGTCCTTTTCGAACTCGGCCGGGATCGTCGCGTTGACGCCGCCTGCCGTGACATAGGCGCCGTAACGGCCGCTCTTCACCGTGACGGTGCCCAGCGTCGGATGATCGCCGATCGCCTTGCCGGGGTCGGCGCCGAAGCGGCGGCTCGGGCCCTTGGCGATCTTTTCCGCGATCAGCGTCACCGCGCGGTTGAGGCCGATATCGAAGACCTCGTCGCCGCTCTCCAGGCTGGCGTAGGTCTTCTCGTGCTTCACGAACGGCCCGAAGCGGCCGAGTCCTGCCGTGATCGGCTGACCGGTCTCCGGATGCTTGCCGATCTCGCGCGGCAGCGACAACAGCTTCAGCGCAAGCTCGAGCTCGACATCGCCCGGCGAGGTGCCCTTCGGGATGCCCGCGCGCTTCGGCTTCTCGCCTTCCTCATAATCCTTCTGCTCGCCGAGCTGGATGTAGGGCCCAAAGCGGCCGGCCTTGACCCAGACATCGCGACCGGTGTCGGGGTCCTGGCCGAGGGAACGGTCGGCGGTGGTCTCGCTGTCGGCGGCGAGCTGGCGGGTGTAGCGGCATTCCGGATAGTTCGAGCAGCCGACGAAGGCGCCGAACTTGCCGGCCTTGAGATTGAGCCGGCCGTTGCCGCAGCTTGGGCACTGCCTGATATCGCCGCCATCGGCGCGGGGCGGATAGATGTGCTGGCCCAGCATGTCGTCGAGCACATCGAGCACCTGGGCGACGCGCAGATCCTTGATCTCGTCGACGGCACCGATGAAGCCGGTCCAGAAATCCTTCAGCACCTGCTGCCAGGAGATCTCGTTGTTGGAGATGCGGTCGAGCTGCTCCTCCAGATTGGCGGTGAAGTCATATTCGACGTAGCGGCTGAAGAAGCTTTCGAGGAAGGCGACCACGACGCGGCCCTTGTCCTCGCCGTGCAGGCGCTTCTTCTCCAGCTTGACGTAGCCGCGGTCCTTCAGGACCTGGAGGATCGAGGCATAGGTCGAGGGACGGCCGATGCCGAGCTCTTCCATGCGCTTGACCAGCGAGGCCTCCGAGAAGCGCGGCGGCGGCTCGGTGAAATGCTGGGTGACGGCGAGCGACTGCCGCTTCAAGCCGTCGCCCGCACTCATGGCGGGCAGGCGGCGCGAATCGTCGTCTTCCTCGTCGTCGCGGCCTTCCTGGTAGAGCGCGAGGAAGCCGTCGAACTTGACGACCTGACCCGTCGCCCGCAGCTCCAGCGTGCGGGAGCCTGCCTTCGCGGTGATGTCGACGGTGGTGCGCTCGAGCTCGGCAGATTCCATCTGGCTCGCGATGGTGCGCTTCCAGATCAGCTCATAGAGTCGGGCCTGGTCGGCATCGAGCTTGCGGCTCATGCTGTCGGGGCGGCGCGACATGTCGGTCGGGCGGATCGCTTCGTGCGCTTCCTGGGCGTTCTTGGCCTTGGCCTGGTACTGGCGCGGGGCCTCCGGCACATAGGCGTTGCCGTAATCCTCGCCGATCACCTTGCGCGCCTGGGTGATCGCGGACGGATCGATCTGCACGCCGTCGGTACGCATATAAGTAATGAGTCCGGTGGTCTCGCCGCCGATGTCGATGCCCTCATAAAGGCGCTGCGCGATGCGCATCGTGTGCGCCGGCGCAAAGCCGTATTTGCGGCTGGCTTCCTGCTGCAGCGTCGAGGTGGTGAAGGGCGCCTGCGGATTGCGCCGGGCCGGCTTGGCATCGACCGCGGTCACGGCGTAGGCGGCCGCTTCCAGCGCCTTCTTGAAGTCTTCGGCTTCCGCACCGGTGCCGATGTCGAGACGCTGGATCTTCTTGCCGTCGGCGCCGACGAGGCGCGCCTCGAAGGCGTCGCCGCGGGGCGTCAGCAGGGTCGCGATCAACGACCAGTATTCGCGCGCGACGAACTTCTCGATCTCCAGTTCGCGGTCGCAGACCAGCCGCAGCGCCACCGACTGCACGCGGCCCGCCGAGCGGGCGCCCGGCAGCTTGCGCCAGAGCACGGGGGAGAGGGTGAAGCCGACCAGATAGTCCAGCGCACGGCGCGCCATGTAGGCGTCGACCAGCGCGCCGTCGATCTGGCGCGGATTCTTCATCGCGTCCGTGACGGCCTGCTTGGTGATGGCGTTGAACACCACGCGCTCGATCTTCTGATCCTTCAGCGCGCGCTTTTCCTTCAACACCTCCAGCACGTGCCAGGAGATGGCCTCGCCCTCGCGATCAGGGTCGGTCGCCAGAATCAGGCGGTCGGCGTTCTTCAGGGACTTGGCGATATCGTTGAGCCGGCCGGCCGCCTTGGGGTCGACCTCCCAGATCATCTTGAAATTTGCGTCCGGATCGACGGAACCGTTCTTCGCCGGGAGGTCGCGGACATGGCCGAACGAGGCCAGAACCTCGTAGGACGAGCCCAGATACTTGTTGATCGTCTTGGCTTTCGCCGGCGACTCCACAATGACGATATTCATGTAGTTCCAGTAGCTTACGGGGAAATTACGAGCCGCTTTCGATGAGATTCGGATCGGCCGTTTCGACCCGAACATGGGTGGTGAGGCCCTCGCTGTCAAATCGAGGGGTGTTGAAAGCACCCCAAATGGGAAAAGTTTCATATCGAGAAAGTTGCAAAATACCACCTTGGAGTTGCGGTCAATGTCGGCGTAGAGTCGCCCGGGGCATGGATTCGGGTGGGGTCTGGTGACTAAGCCAGGAAAGAAACGGGCGCGCGCCGCGTCAGGCGTGGCGGGAGGCTCGCGCGGTGAGGAACCAGGGGAGGGCGGCGTCGAAGAGGCCGTCGCCTTCATCGCCGAGCAGGTCGGGGCGTTGCGCAAGCTCGCCGAGCGCCACAAGCTCGATGTGCTGCATTATCTCCTGGGGATGACCAAGCTGGAGGCCGACGAGCACCTGCGGCTGCGGAGCAAGCGCAAGCTGTCGTAGCGGCGCTCACCATCCAATCCGTCATCCTGAGGTGCTCGCGTAGAGAGCCTCGAAGGATGAGCGGCCGAGATGCTGCAGCCGGGCCGTCGCCCTTCGAGGGCCGCTGAAGAAGCGGCCACCTCAGGGTGACGGCGATATATGGAGGCGCGCCGCATCAACGTCGTCATTGCGAGCGCAGCGAAGCAATCCAGAATCCCTCCGCGGTGAAACTCTGGATTGCTTCGCTGCGCTCAGTGACCGGTGCGGTTAGCCGTTACGGCTTGCCATCTTGGCCAGTCGCCGGCCGAGATATTCGGCCGTGCTGAGGTCGCTTTGCGGTAACGAGGCGTCGACCAAGTGTGTCGCCAGGCCAAGCTGGCTGCCTAAACGATTCCGGCCACTCAGATCCTCCCCACCCGGAATATCCAGTCCGTACCAGAGCATGCCGTGCTGCGCGGCCAGAATGGAGAAGTAGGTCAATGTGTGGAGTTGATCGCCGCTTGCGCAGGCGCCCGTGGTGAACCCGGCTGCGATCTTGTTGGCCCATCTTTGCTGGCTCCATCGATCACTTGAAGCATCTGCAAAGGCTTTGAATTGAGCCGCTGGTCCGCCCATGTAGGTTGGGCTGCCGAATGCTACCGCGTCGGCGCGGTCAATCGTCTCCAGCAATCGCTCATTCTGAAACCGGCCTGACACGATGTCGTCGCCTGTGATGCGGCAAAGCGCGACGTCTGCCATGCCATCCGCTCCGCGCGCCAACGCATGCGCCAGCTTCTCAGTGGTGCCGGAGATGGAAAAATAGACGATAGCGAGCAGGGGCATGGCGGTGCCACTTTGGGGTGTTCAGCCATCTTTGACGCCGTCGATATTTTGTACAAGTCCCCCACGCAGTCATTGCGAGCGCAGCGAAGCAATCCAGAATCCCTCCGTGGTGAAACTCTGGATTGCCTCGCTGCGCTCGCAATGACGGTGTGGTGGCAGCGTGCCGCGATCAGGCCGACCGCCGCCGCGGTGCCGGTCGGGGCTTCAGCGTGATGTCGGCCAGGCTGAGCAACCGTCCATCCTCGGCGTGCAGCTCGAGCTTCTTCACCGGGCGGCCTTTGACGCGATCGACCATGACGGTGTCGATCTCCTCGGGCGTGTCGTCGAACTCCTCGCTCCATTGCCGGAGCGCGACCAGGATCGGGAAGAGGCCAAGTCCCTTCGGCGTCAGCACATACTCCTGGTAGGCGCTGCCGTCGGAGGCGGGGGCGGTCGCCAGGATGCCGTGTTCGAGCATTGAGCGCAGCCGCGCCGACAAGATGTTCTTGGCCATGCCGAGCTTGCCCTGAAACTCGCCAAAGCGGCGCACACCAAGCATCGCTTCGCGGATGATCAGCAGCGTCCACCAGTCGCCGATCGCCTCCAGCGACCGCGCGACCGGGCAGCCGTCACCCTCAAAACTCGTTCGTTTCACCATCGTCTGAGGTCTCCTCACATTCGCACGATGTCGGCGCCAATCACGCGCTTGTGTGGTTGCATCATAAAACCATTCGCCTAGATTGCAATACGGTTTCATAATGAAACTACTGGAGAGGCGAGCATGAGACTGAGCGGCAAGACGGCACTCATCACCGGCGGCAACAGCGGAATTGGATTGGCAACGGCAAAGCTGTTCGTGGCCGAGGGCGCGAAGGTGATCATCACCGGGCGCAACAAGGAGACGCTGGAGGCCGCAGCAAAGGAACTCGGGCCGAACGGGATCGCGCTGGTTGCGGACGCGACCGACGTCGCCGCGACTGAAGCGGCGATCAAGAAGGGCACCGAAAAATTCGGCAAGCTCGATATCGTGTTCGCCAATGCCGGCATCCCCGGCAGCACGCCGCTGGGCTCGACGACGTCTTTGAGAAGGTGATCAGCACCAACCTCACGGGCGTGTTCTTCACGGTGCAGTCGGCACTGCCCTATATCAACGACAACGCCTCGATCATCCTCAACGGTTCGGTGATCTCCGTGCTCGGCGTTCCCGGCTACTCCGCTTACGGGGCCGCCAAGGCCGGCGTGCGCGCGCTAGCGCGGATCATGGCCTCGGAACTGTCGCCGCGCGGCATCCGCGTCAACGTCGTTGCGCCCGGCGCGACCCGCACGCCGATCTGGGGCGCCGCGATCGCAACGCCTGAAGCGGAGAAGGCGTTCGAGAAGCGCCTTGGACTATCCACGCCGCTCGGCCGCATTGCTGAACCGGATCACATCTCGAAGACGGTCCTGTTCCTCGCCTCCGACGATGCCGGGCACATCCAGGGCCAGGAGATCTTCGTCGATGGTGGCGCGGTTGCCTCTCCCGCGGGCGCACCGATCTATCGCGGCTGATCAACGTTTGCGAAAATTGAATCGGTCGGCGCGACGACATCGGTTGCGCCGGCCGGTTCCTGCACCTCGGTGGCTGTATTCCTCTGAACCTTCCGTGAGGCGTTGAACCTTCGCTTGCGCTGCCAAGACCCTTTTGCGGGCAGGGTCATAAGACTCACTTTCAGGGAGCCCGCGATGTCAAAAGCAGCTCGCATTTCTTCGTCGATTTCAGAACCACGTATTTACACCGAACATTCCGCCATTCCAGCCAAGCACTCCGATACGTCCGAGTTCATCGGGGTGGCACTTTTCTCAGGCATCGGGCTTTTCATTTCGCTCGTCGCCGTCATTCTTGGCGTTCAGGGCGCCTGGTTTTAGCGCTGTCGAATTCTCAGCCGCCGCCGGGCTCCGGCAGCGGCTGGTGTCGGCGTAAGTCTTACGCCGCCTGCAGGCTGGTGGCAGCCTGAAGCGCTCCGGCCAGCGCTTTCTCACGATGCTCAGGGCCAACCTGGATGCCGTCGGCGACGATGAATTCGGGGCTCGTGATGCCCATGAACGCGAACACGCCACGCAAATAGGTTTCGAGGTGCTCGAGCGAGGCGGCCGGCGTGCCCGGGCCGTAATAGCCGCCGCGCGAGATCGCCACGATCACGCGCTTGTTGCCGGCAAGGCCCTGCGGGCCGTTCGCGTCGTATTTGAACGTTTTCCCCGCCACCAGGACGCGGTCGATCCAGGCCTTGAGCTGGCTCGGGATCGTAAAATTGTACATGGGCGCGCCGATCACGACGATATCGGCATCGAGGAACTCGTTGAGCACGGCCGCGCTCGCGGCCAGGTCGGGACCGAGTTCCGCCGGCGCCGGCGCGCCTTGCGCGGCCGCAAGGTGCGAGCCGGAGAGGTGGGCGAGCGGAATCTGCGTCAAATCGCGGTAGACGAGGTCGAGCGACGGCGTCGCCTGCCTGAGACGGTCGACGATGGCGGCGGAAACCTGCCGTGAGACGGAGTGGGGGCCGAGCACGCTGGAGTCGATATGGAGGAGTTTCATTGGGGTTCACCTATGGTATAGATTTGTAACCCGCACTACATGAGTGACTGTCAAATTCCCCGCAAGAACGCACTTTTTTGAGCCATGGGCACATCTTTGAGACCTGCACACACCGATTTTCCTGCTCCCCAGATGCCGGATCGCGACCACGCGGACTGCCGCGGGGTCGCCTCGATCCTGGCGCGCGTCGGCGACAAATGGAGCGTGTTCGTCATCATGATGCTGAGCGACGGGCCCAAGCGCTTCAACGAGCTGAAGCGGATGATCAACGGCATCTCGCAGCGGATGCTGACGCTGACGTTGCGCGGGCTGGAGCGCGACGGCTTGGTCACGCGCACGATCTTCCCGACCATTCCGCCGCGCGTGGACTATGAGCTGACCGATCTTGGCCGCGGGCTCCAGCAGCCCGTGATGGCGCTTGGGCTATGGGCGAAGGAGCACCAGGCGCAGATCGCGGCGGCACGCACGCGGTTCGATGAGCGCAACGACACCTAGAGAAGAGAGACGAGACCGCCGCCGTGGCGTTCGAGCCGCCCCGCAAGCTCGAGCTCCAGCAACACGGTGCGCACGATCGCGGGCGATGCGCCGGACATCCGCACGAGATCGTCGATCGAGATAGGGACGGGGCCCAGCAGGCCGGTGATCTGGTCGCGGTCGTGTGATTGCGGATCGCTCTCGAACGGTTCGCTGTCGGGCTCGCTCGCCGGATGCATCAACGGACGCTCCATGATCGGTGCGACTGCGTTGACGATGTCGGACGCTTCGGTGACGAGCGTTGCGCCCTGCTTGATCAAATCGTTGGTGCCGGCGGCGCGCGGGTCGAGCGGCGAGCCGGGCACTGCGAACACCTCGCGGCCCTGTTCTGCCGCCATGCGCGCGGTGATCAGCGAGCCCGAGCGATGCGCCGCCTCGACCACGACCACGCCGAGGGCTGCGCCCGAGATCAGCCGGTTGCGGCGGGGGAAGTCGCGGGCGCGCGGCTCATGGCCGAGCGGCATCTCCGAGATCGCAGCGCCCGCGTGATCGAGGATAGAGGCGAGCAGGTCGCCATGTTCGGGCGGATAGATGCAGTCATGTCCGCCGGCGAGCACCGCGATGGTGCCGCTCTCGACACTGGCGCGGTGCGCGGCCTGATCGACGCCGCGGGCGAGCCCCGAGATGACGATGAAGCCAGCTTCGCCAAGCTCACGGGCCAACTGACCGGCGAATTTCAGTCCCGCGCCAGAGGCATTGCGCGAGCCGACGATCGCGATCATCGGACGCATCAGCGTCGTGGTGTCGCCGCGCACGGCGAGCAGCGGCGGCGCATCGTCGAGCGTGGCGAGCCGCGCCGGATAGCCGTCCTCGCCGGGCGCGAGCCAGGCGATGCCGAACTTGCGGCTCGCGGCGAGCTCGGCCTTCGCCTCATCGGCACTACAGATGCGCCCGGAACGGGCCGCGCCGCCGCGACGCGCCAGATCGGGCAGCCGCTCCAGCGCGGCGCGCGCCGTGCCGAAATGATCGACCAGCGAACGGAAGGTGCGCGGCCCGACATTGTCGGAGCGGATCAACCGCAGGCGGTCGATCCGTTCAGCCTCGGTCAGCTCCACGCTCGGATTGATGGCGTCCACGGCGTCTCCTTGTGGGAGCAGCATGGAACAACCTGAGGGCGTGGGCAACAGTTGCGTGCGCTTGATCGGGCTTCAAAGGCGCTGCCGGAAGACCCGACGTGGTCGACGGGTCTTCCGCAAGGTCGTCGATTCAACGCGCGTGGGCCGCCTGAGCGACAGCGACGCCGCTCCGCGAGACGCGAGCGTCAAGGCTGAGCGCACCGGCACCGAAGGCAAAGATCTGGAGCAGGCCGCCTGCCATCATCACGTTCTTGAGGAAGTGGATCATCTGATTCTGGTCGGCAAAGTTGTTGTGGAACGAGACTGCCGCGGCCAGCGAGAATATGGCGAGCGCCAGCGCGACCGAGCGGGCTTGATAGCCCGCGATCAGCAGGAGACCGCCACCGAGCTCGACGAGAACTGCGATCGCATATGCCAACGGGGGCACCGGCAATCCCGCAGCGGCGATGTAAGCGGTCGTCGCACCATAAGCGGTGAGCTTGCTGAAGCCACTCATTGCAAACGGGAGGCCGATCAGCAGGCGGCCAACGAGGGAAGCATAACGGGTCGTATCCATGGTCATCGCTCCTGTGCTTGGTTGAGGTCCGACGGCGGTGACGCACCAGGCGTTTGTGGTTCGTAAGAGAGTGCGCGCCGCAGGGCCCTGCGTTGTGACCTCACACTGGCTCGATTGAATCGCGATAAAAATAGAAATAATTGAAAGATACTGTTTCCATTTTTGATCTCATCGGCGCGGCGCCCGCGGACGCGGATGCTCTGGTCGAGCCGCTGGTCCCGGTCGACTGCACGCATGGATCGACCGCGTCCACGCGCGCTTGCGCGACCTCGTCCCGATGCTAAAAGCGATGGCAATAAGAAGGGTATTGCCATGATCTCACTCGCCGACCTCCAGCGCCGCATCGAAGCGGGCGAGCTTTCGCCCGATGACGCCATCGCCCAGTCGCACGCGGCGATCGAGGCCAGGGAGAAGGACGTCCACGCCTTCGTCCGTCACGACAAATCCGCGAAGGCGCAAGCCTCCGGCCCGCTGCGCGGCATCGCCGTCGGCATCAAGGACATCATCGACACCGCCAACATGCCGACCGAGATGGGCTCGGAGATCTATCGCGGCTGGCAGCCGCGCTCGGACGCGCCGGTCGTGATGATGCTGAAGCGGGCAGGCGCCACCATCATCGGCAAGACCACCACCACGGCGTTCGCCTCGCGCGATCCGACCCCGACGCTCAATCCACACAATCTCGGCCATACGCCGGGCGGCTCGTCCTCGGGCTCGGCCGCGGCCGTCGGCGCCGGCATGATTCCGCTAGCGCTGGGCACCCAGACCGGCGGATCGGTGATCCGGCCCGCCGCCTATTGCGGGGCTGCCGCGATCAAGCCGTCGTTCCGGATGCTGCCGACCATCGGCGTGAAGTGCTACTCATGGGCGCTTGATACTGTCGGCCTGTTCGGATCGCGCGCGGAAGATCTCGCGCGCGGGCTGCTGGCGATCACCGGGCGCACTGAATTCGATGGCATCGCCGCGGCCAAGGCGCCGCGCATTGGCGTGGTGAGGCAGGAGTTTGCCGAGGCCGTGGAGCCGGCGGCGGAAGAGGGCTTGCAGGCTGCGATCAAGGCGGCCGAGAAGGCCGGTGCCAGTGTCAAGACCATCGATCTGCCGGAGTCGGTGCAGGAAGCCTGGCGCATCCACCCGATCATCCAGGATTTCGAGGCGCATCGCGCGCTGGCCTGGGAGTTTTCGGAGCATCACGACGAGATCGCGCCGATGCTGCGTGCCAGCCTCGATGACACCGTCGGCTTGACGCCGAAGCAATATGACGACGCGCGTCGGATCGCCCGCCGTGGCCGCCGCGAGCTCGGCGAGCTGTTCGAGGGTTTTGACGTGCTGCTGACCTATTCGGCGCCGGGCACCGCGCCGGCCAAGGAGCTCGCCTCGACCGGCTCGCCCCGCTACAACCGGCTCTGGACGCTGATGGGCAATCCTTGCGTCAACGTGCCGGTGCTGAAGGTCGGCGGCCTGCCGATCGGCGTGCAGGTGATCGCGCGCTTCGGCAACGATCCGGGCGCGCTTGCGGCGGCATGGTTCCTGGAGGATGCGCTGGCGAAATCAGGCTAGCGCGGGCTCAGCGGCGGGCAGCGCGCGTTCGGCCTCGGCGCCTGTCGCGCCTTGTCCGAGCCAACGCTCGGCGGCCTCGCGGCCGCTCCGGTGCAGCGTGCGAATGAAGCCGCGGCCGAGATCGGTGGATGAGCGCTGCGCCAGGCCCTCAACGGAGTCTTCGGCCGCGATCCTGGAGAGCCGCAGCGAAGGTGCGGCCGTGGCTCGCGCCCATTCCAGCGCCGCGATCTCGGCGTTGAGGGCGGCGTTGGCTGCGATCTGGTCGAGCCTGCGGTCGATCGCGGCGAGCGTGATCGGCACGTAGCTGTCGCGCGTGGGCGTGACCTGGACGAGCAGCAGATCGGAGGCTGTCGATTCCTGCGCTAGGCGCACCAGCGGCGGATTGCCGCCAATGCCGCCATCCCAATAGGCCTCGCCGTCGATCTCGACGGCGCAGTGAACCAAAGGCGGGCAGGTCGAGGCCAGCGCGACGTCGGCGGTAATGCAATCGTTGCGGAAGATCTGCTGCTGCCCATCGCGGATTCGCGTCGCAGCGATCAGCAGTTTTGGGCAGGCCACGTCGCGCAAGGCGGCAAAATCGATGTCGCGCGACAGCGCCAGCCGCAGCGGGTCGAGGTCGAACGGATCGAACTGGCCGGAGCGCAGCGTCGGACCGAACGCGACCGAGCTTCCCGCCGGCGAGAATCCGCCGACCAGCATCAAGGAGCGGAACGAGGCCTCGTGCATCAGGCGGGCCCAGAACCGGTTCAACCGCGAATGGGCGCCTTCGCGTCCGCCTTCGGCGAGGCCGGAGGCGAGCAGCAGCGCATTGATGGCGCCGGCACTGGCGCCGCTGATGGTGTCGATCTGGATGGTCGGGTGTTCCAGCAACCGCTCCAGCACGCCCCAGGTGAAGGCCGCAAAAGTGCCGCCGCCCTGAAGGGCCAGCGACACTCTTTGCGCCGGCCATTGGCTGGAGCGCGGCTGCACGGGCGCGACCGGCGCGGCAATGGTCACAATCTCGGATCGAGCAGCGGCTTGCGCGACGGGCGCAGGCCGGGTCAGTGGCGGGGGTACGGGAGCAGGCTCGGGCGCGGGCAGCGGCGATGGCGCATCGGACCAGACATTGGTCATCGAGAGCAGCCGGCTTGCTGCGGTGCTGGAAGCACCGTGCGAACCGGACCCGTCATGCGTGCCGACAATCTTCTCGCTCATTCTGAGCTACCGCGTAACGCCATTTCCGCTGTCAGGATGACAGGCGTGGAACTCGTTCGCCACTCCGGCCGCGAGCAGCTTCCGAGTTGCGAACAGGAATTGGCACATAATGCGGAGGCGGTGCGGCGATATCCGTACTTTTTCCGGCCTTGGGATTTTGTTTTGACGCGTTTTCTTGACGCGAACCGGTATCAACTTCGCTCGAAAACGCTCTAGGCCTTCTCGCCGATCCGGCTTTCCTTGCCGGATTGCAGTCGCTTGATGTTCTCGCGATGCGCGTAGAACAAGAGCAGCGTCAGCGCGGCGAACAGCGATGCAAGCGCGAGGTGCCCGAACCACCACAGGAAGATCGGGGTGATGAATGCCGCCACCAGCGCGGACAGCGAGGAGTAGCGGGTGGTGAAGGCGGTGGCGAGCCAAAGCAGGCAGAACACGATCGCGCCGGGCCAGAACAGGCCGAGCAGGATGCCGATATAGACGGCGACGCCCTTGCCGCCTTTGAACTTCAGCCAGACCGGGAAGAGATGGCCGAGGAAGGCGCCGAGCCCGGCCACCATGGCGGCATTGGGTCCCGCGATGTAGCCGGCGATCACCACCGCGACCGTGCCCTTGAGCGCGTCGAGCAGCAGGGTGCCCGCGGCAAGGCTCTTGCGGCCCGTGCGCAGCACGTTGGTGGCGCCGATGCTGCCGGAGCCGATCGAGCGAATATCCTGCGTGCCGGCGAGTTTGGTCAGGACCAGCCCGAACGGAATCGAGCCGAGCAGGTAGCCGATGACAAAGGCCACCGGCAGGAAGGCTTCAAGCCCCATGGCCGCATCTCCATGCTGAACCGCGACGCCACGCATGAATTTGCCCGTCAGACATGTTCGTAGACCGTCCGTCCGCCGACAATGGTGCGCACCACGCGGCCTGTAAAGCGGGCCTCGTCGAACGGGGTGTTCTTGCAGGGCGATTTGAGGTCGGCGGGATCGACCACCCAGGGGACGTCGGGGTCGATCACGATGACGTCGGCCGGGCTGCCGGCGCGCAGGGTTCCACCCGGCAGGCCCAGGATCTCGGCCGGCCGCGTCGACATGGCCCGGATCAGCGTCTTCAGGTCGAGTTCCTCATTGTGCACGAGGCGGAGGCCCGCGGGCAGCATGGTCTCGAGCCCGATGGCGCCGGGTGCTGCTTCCGCGAACGGCAGGCGCTTGACCTCGACGTCCTGCGGATTGTGGTCGGACATGATGACGTCGACGAGGCCGGAGGCGACCGCTGCGACCAGCGCGCGCCGGTCGTCCTCGGTCCGCAGCGGCGGCGACAGCTTCAGGAACGACCGGTAGGGGCCGATGTCGTTCTCGTTCAGCGCAAGATGATTGATCGAGACGGAGGCGGTCACGGCGAGGCCGGCGTCGCGGGCGCGCTTGAGGACGTCGAGCGAGTCGATACAGGACAGCGAGGCCGCGTGATAGCGCCCGCCGGTGAGCGCGACGAGACGCATGTCGCGTTCGAGCATCACGGCCTCCGCCGCGTTCGGGATGCCCATCAGGCCGAGCCGCGAGGCGAACTCGCCCTCGTTCATCACGCCTTCGCCGACGAGATCGGGATCCTCGGTGTAATGCACGATCAGCGCGTCGAAATCGCGCGCGTAGGTTAGCGCGCGGCGCATCACCTGCGCGTTGATCACGCTCTTGTCGCTGTCGCTGAAGGCGATCGCGCCGGCGGCCTTGAGGAGGCCGAACTCGGTCATCTCCTCGCCGTGCATGCCCTTGGTGAGCGCCGCCATCGGCAGGATGTTGACGATCGCGGTGTCGCGGGCGCGGCGCATCACGAAGTCGACGGTTGCCGAGTTATCGATCACCGGAGACGTGTCGGGCTGGCAGATGATGGTGGTAATGCCGCCGGTCGCGGCCGCCTGGCTCGCCGAGGCAAAGGTCTCACGGTGGCTGAAGCCGGGCTCGCCGACGAAGGCGCGCATGTCGACCAGGCCGGGGGCCACGATCTTGCCGGCGCAGTTGACGACGTCGGTGCCCTCGGGGACGCCGGCAGCGCCAATGCCGCGACGGGTCTCGCGGATGATTCCGTCGGCAATCAGGACATCGCCGGGGCCGTCGAAGTCCCTGCTGGGATCGACGACGCGGGCGTTGGCAAGCAGGATGGGACGGCGGTCAGTCAGCATGAGCATCACGCGTTCGGCAAGTTGCGGGCGAGCGCTTCGAGCACGGCCATCCGTACCGCCACGCCCATCTCGACCTGTTCGCGGATCAGCGATTGCGCGCCGTCGGCGACCGCGGTGTCGATCTCGACGCCGCGGTTCATCGGGCCGGGATGCATGACGAGCGCATCCGGCTTGGCGTAAGCGAGCTTTTTCTGGTCCAGCCCGAAATAGTTGAAATATTCGGAGGTCGACGGCACGAAGGAGCCGTTCATGCGCTCGCGCTGGAGCCGCAGCATCATGACGATATCGGCGCCGTTGAGCCCTTCGCGCATGTCGCGCGCAACCTCGACCCCCATGCGCTCGATGCCCGGCGGCAGCAGCGTCGAGGGGCCGACGACGCGGACGCGGGCGCCCATGGTGTTGAGCAGGATGATGTTGGAACGGGCGACACGCGAATGCAGCACGTCGCCGCAGATCGCGACCACGAGGCCCTCGATCCGGCCCTTGTTGCGGCGAATGGTCAGCGCGTCGAGCAGCGCCTGCGTCGGATGCTCGTGCGCGCCGTCGCCGGCATTGATCACGGAACCGTCGACCTTGCGCGCCAGCAGTTCCACCGCGCCGGAGGCGTGATGGCGCACCACCAGAATGTCCGGGTGCATGGCGTTGAGCGTCATCGCGGTGTCGACCAGCGTCTCGCCCTTCTTGATGGACGAGGAGGAGACCGACATGTTCATGACGTCCGCGCCCAGCCGTTTGCCGGCGAGCTCGAACGAGGACTGGGTTCGGGTGGAGGCCTCGAAGAAGAGGTTCACCTGCGTCCGTCCACGCAGGACGGTGCGCTTCTTGTCAACCTGACGGTTGAGCTCGACATATTCTTCGGACAGGTCGAGGAGGCCGGTGATGTCGGCCGCGGAAAGGCCCTCGATGCCCAGCAAATGCCGGTGGCCGAGGACGAAGGTCGATTTCGATGTCATTAAAACGAGAGCTATAGGCGGGGATGGCTGGGGGGGCAAGGGCCAATGCCAGGGCGGGGAGTTATCCCCTGATCTGTCGGTGCGGGCTCATCCTCTCCGTCATGCCCGGGCTTGTCCCGGGCATCCACGTGCTTCATTCGCATTTGACGTAAAAGGCCGTGATGGCCGGGACAAGCCCGGCCATCACGATGTGGGGAGCTCCAGTTGAAAACAATTTTGATCGCGCTCTTGGCAGCAATCGTTATCAGCGAAGCCCACGCCCAGTCGCTCCCCGGCGGCTTCGTCTATTTGCGCGACATCGATCCCGGCATCATCCAGGACATCCGCTACGCCACCTCGAACAATTTCGTCGGCCGTCCGCTCGCCGGCTACGGCGCCGGCGAATGCGTGGTGAAGCGGGAGGTGGGGCTGCGGCTGAAGGCGGTTCAGCAGGAGCTGGCGGCGCAAGGCCTGTCGCTGAAGATGTTCGACTGCTACCGGCCGGCGCGGGCCTCGCTCGACATGGTGAAGTGGTCGCAGAACGGCTTCGAGACGGCGGCCGAGCGGCGCTATAATCCGAAGATACCGAAGAGCGAGCTGTTCCGCCTCGGCTACATCGCGAGCCGCTCGCAGCATTCCACGGGCGCGGCGCTCGATCTCACGCTGGTCGATCTCAAGGCTGACAATTCCGCCAGATACGACCCGTCGAAAACTTATGCCGATTGCACGGCGCCGGTCGAGGCGCGATTGCCGGAGGGCAGCGTCGACATGGGCACGGGCTATGACTGCACGGACGCGAAGGGGCATACCGCTGTAACGTCGATCAATCCGGACCAGCGCGCCTGGCGCAAGCGGCTGGTGGCCGCGATGGCGAAGCAAGGCTTTGTGAACTATGCGAAGGAGTGGTGGCATTTTTCCCTGCCGGGGGCGGGCGGGGCGGCCTATGATTTCCCGATTCCGCCGCGAACGAAGTAGATCGTCGTGCGAACGGCCCCGGAATGACGGTGCCGTCCCAACGAAAGCGCTTGAATGGACTCCCTCAATCCCGATCTCCCGCCGATGACCGTGACGCCAGCCGCACCGCGCGTCTGGAAATTCTGGGGCACGGCGGTGTGGGGCCTGCTTATCTTCGTCGCGATGTTTGTCGGCCAGATCGGTGCCATCCTCTATCTGGCCTGGGACCGTGGCGATCCCCTCGACCTGATGTCGATCCAGCGTGTCGGTCGCGAGCCCGCGGCGCTCGCGCTGTCGGTGACCATGGGCCTGCCGGCGACGCTGGCCGCGGTATGGCTCGCCATCCGCATCAAGAAGGCCTCGTTCGTCGATTACCTCGCGCTGCATTGGCCGTCCTGGAAGCAAATGCTGTTCGGCGCCATCGGGCTTGTCCTGATCGTGGTTGCCTGGGAGACGATGTCGCGGAGCCTTGGCCGCGAGGCGACGCCGGGCTTCATGACCGATCTGTTGAAATCGGGCCGCGACAAGGGCGCGGCTGTGATGCTGCTGTTCGCGTTCAGTGTCGCTGCGCCGATGTCGGAAGAGGTTTTGGCGCGCGGCTTCCTGTTTCGCGGCTGGTCGGCGAGCTTCCTGCGCGTGCCCGGCGCGATCATCCTGTCGTCACTGGTGTGGACGGTCGTGCACCTGCAGTACGACCTGTACTTCCTCGCGGAGGTCTTCTCCATCGGCCTGTGGTTCGGCTACATGCGCTATCGCGCCAACTCGCTCTGGCTCACGATCGTGCTGCATGCGCTGAACAATCTGACTGCGGTGGTGCTGACGATGTGGCTGGGGAGCTGAAGCCTCGCACGAGGTCTAAGCCACCAACGCGATCGCGATCGGCATCGTGACCGCCGCCAAGATCGTCTGCAGCGTGATGATCTGCGCCAGCAGCGGCGCATCGCCGCCCATCTGGCGGGCCAGCACATAGGCGCTGGGCGAGGTCGGCACCGCCGCGCAGATTGCGACGATCGCCAGGCTGTCGCCCGAGAGCCCGAACCAGGCGGCGAGCGCCAGCGCGAGCACGGGCATCAGCGCCAGCTTGAACGCCACGCCGATGGTCGCGCTCACGCTCGGGCGGAGCAGGCCCTTGAGCTGCAGACCGGCGCCGGTGACGAGCAGGCCGATGGCGAGCGAGGACCGGCCGAGCGCGTCCGCAACCTCGTGCCAGATCTTTGGCAGCGGCAGATGGATGACATTGATGACGAGGCCGATCACGCAGGCCCAGATCAGGGGATTGCGGACCACCGTCATGACGATGGCGCGGGCCGATTGCTTCTCGGGCGAAGCATAGTGCGCGAGCACGGCGACGCTGAACACGTTGACCAGCGGAATGATCGCGACCATCGCCACCGAGGCCAGCGCCAGCCCGACATCGCCGAACATGTTGGCGGACACCGAGAGCGCCACATAGGTCTGCCAGCGCGTCGCGCCCTGGAAGATCGAGGTGAAGGCGGGACCGTCGATGTCGAACCGTGCGAGCGCCGGGCGGAGCGCGAGGCAGAGCAGCGACATCGCGAGCACCGACAGCAGCAGCGCGCCGCCGACGCCGGCGACCGGCACCCTGGAGAGGTCGGCCTTCACCAGCGTCTGGATCAGCAGCATCGGGAACAGCACGAAATAGGTCAGCCGCTCCAGCCCGTGCCATTGCGTGTCGAGCCGCATCAGGGTGCGCCTGAGCACCACGCCGAGCACGATGAGGATGAAGACCGGCAGCAGCGCCGCGATCACGACGGCCATGGATCAGCCCGATGCCGCGCGAAGATTGGCGAGGCGGTCGAGCGCGCCTTGCAGGATGAAGATCGCGGCGTGCTCGTCGATCACTTCGGCGCGCTTGGCGCGGCTGACATCCATGCCGATCAGCTCGCGCTCGACGGCGGCGGTCGACAGACGCTCGTCCCAGAGGCCGATGGGGAGTGTGGTCAGCCCGGCAAGGTTGCGGGCGAAGGCGCGGGTCGATTGCGCCCGCGGGCCCTCGCTGCCGTCCATGTTGATGGGCAGGCCGAGCACGAAGCCGACCGCCTTGCGCTCGGCCGCGATCGCGAGCAGCCGGGCGGCATCCTGCTTGAACGCCTTGCGCTGGATGGTCTCGACGCCGGTCGCTAACCGCCGGTCCGGATTGGACACGGCAACGCCAATGGTCTTGGTGCCGAGGTCAAGGCCGACCAACCCGCCGCGTTCGGGCCAGTGGGTTGCAGCATCGATCAGGGGCAGGATAAGAGCCGGCATGGGACTAGCGCTTATCACGCGTCGCGCTGCGGAGTGAACCCGGAACATGGATGCACTGACACTATTCGGCCTGTTTGCCGTGACGGCGATGCTGGTCTGCTATGCCCTGGAGGATCGCAGCCATTGGTTCGTGCTGCTGTTCGCGGTGTCCTGCGCGCTCGGCTCGGCTTACGGCTTCCTGCAAGGCGCCTGGCCGTTTGGTCTCGTCGAAGCCATCTGGGCCTTCGTTGCATTGCGGCGATGGCATCTGAGGCCGCGATGACGGACAGGTCGGGCGAGGGCGCCTGCCGGGCGGCAGGCCGATCCTCGCCCGCTGAGTACGTCGCCGATCAGCGGATCGCGATCGGGTTGATCATCGCCTGCACGCCGCCGGTCCAGCGCGGCTGTCCGAGCACGAACAGGAATTCGTAGCCCTTGTCGCGAGCGAGCGCGGCGGTGTCCATGTTCTCGAGAATGTAGGTCCCATTCATCGCGAGCAGGATCTGGTGCACCTCGAACACGTTCTTGGACTCGAACGGCAGCACCTCGAGCGCCCAGGTGTCGGCACCGATGGCGACCACGCCCTTGCCGGTCAGGTACTTCGCGCCTTCGACGCCGAGACCGGGCTCGCCGGCCGAATAACGCTTGTCGTCCTTGCCGATCAGACTGAGCCAGCCGGTGTGGAAGATGACGACATCGCCCTGGCGGATCTCGACGTTCTGCTGCTTGGCGGCTTCCTCGATCTCCTTGACGTTGAAGGCGGTGCCTTCCTTCACGATGTCGGTTTTGAAATAGGCGGCCATGTCGAGCAGCACGCCGCGCGTGACCATCGGTGGGACCTTCTCGATACCGAGCTTCTTCAAGCCATTCGGATCGGCGAAATCGGCGAGCTTGTTGCCGTTGTAATAGACGTGCTCGACGCCGAGATGGCCGAGGCCGTCGAGCTGGCTGCCGATGCCGACCCACGTATCAAGAATGTCGTCGTTATAGGTCGCCTTGTTCGGACCGAGGCCCGGGCTGCCGGCCTGTCCGGGCTGAACGATGGTGAGCTTGAACGTGCGTGGCGGATAGGCGGGTGTCTGTGGCGTGACGGGAATGCCGAGGGCGTAGGTCTTGCCGGTCTTCACCAGCGAGGCGGCCTTCACCACCAGCTCCGGCGTCATGTAATTGGCGGCACCGATCTCGTCGTTCGGTCCCCATTTCGATTTGGTCCAGTCTTGTGCGCTTGCAGTTCCTGATATCGCCGACAACGCGGCGACACAGCACAACACGAGCGTATTGCGCATCGATAGTCCTCCCGATGTTTTGGCTTCGTTGTGTTTTTGCGCTGGCCAGTGGCACATCCTAACGTAGAACGGATGCGTGCTTCAAAGCATTTCGCGGTGCCGCGCTGCGGCGGCTGAACGCAGCGCAGACTAATTCAAGCGCGATGGATTTGTGACGAATTTCGCCACGTGGAACGCTGCGCCGGTGTCAGGCCGCGATAACGTCGTTGTCTTTCTTCAGGCAGGACATGAAACCTTGAAGCGCGCTGTATTGATGTCCGGCGCTGCGCTGGATGAAGAGCGTCTCGACGCGCGCATGTGACGAGCCCAGCGCGTGGATCGACACGCTGCCGGCCATCGCGCTGCGTTCGACCACGGCGCGCGGCAGCAGCGTCACGCCCATGCCGGCGGCGACACAGCCGATCATGCCGTCGAGCGTGCCGAGCTCGAAGCGTGCGGCCGACGGCCAGCCGAACTCGACAAAGATCTGTTCGAGACGCTGGCGGTAGGTGCAGCCGGTGCGGAACACCAGCGCAGTCGGACCGGACTCCGGCGTGCCGGCGCGCAGCTCGGCGAGCGAACCCCAGCGCCGCGCGCTGACCAGCACCAGCTCTTCGCGAAACGCGCTCGTCGCAGTGAGGTCGGCATGTGCGATGGGACCCGCGACGAAGGCGCCGTCGAGCGTGCCTTCGAGCACGCCCGCGACGAGGTCGGCGGTGGTCGCGGTGCGCAGGCTCAGCCGCACGGCAGGGAAGTTGCGGTGGAAATCGGCGAGGAGGGACGGCAACCGCACGGCTGCCGTGGTCTCCATCGAGCCGATCGCGAGCGGTCCCTTCGGCTCGCCGTCGTCACGCGCGGCAAGCACGGCCTCCCGTGATAGCGCGGCCATCCGTTGTGCGTAGGGCAGGAGGCGTTTGCCGGCGCCGGTCAGCGTCATGCCACGGCTGTGGCGTTCGAACAGCGGTGTGCCGATCTCCGCTTCCAGCGCCTTCACGCGCTGGGTGACGTTGGATTGCACCGTGTTCAGCTCTTCGGCGGCGCGGGTGATGCCGCCGGTGCGGGCGACGGCGGCAAAGGTCTGGATATCGCTGAGTTCCATGGCGTCGTTTCGCTTTTGTGATGGCAGCGTTCGCAACAATTCATTTTTCGAGAATGCTAGTCGCGCCTAGTCTCCCTGTCCAGATCAGGGAGGGGCTATGCCCATTGAGACGTCGCTGACCAGGCTGCTGGAGATCGAGCATCCCGTCCTGCTGGCGCCGATGGACATCGTTGCCGGCAGCCGGCTTGTGACGGCCGTGAGCCGTGCCGGCGGTTTCGGCATTCTGGGCGGCGGCTATGGCGAGAAGGTGTGGCTGGAGCAGGAGACTGCGAAGCTCGCGGGGTTGTCGGCGCCATTCGGGATCGGCTTCATCACCTGGAGCCTCGCCAAGCGGCCCGAGCTGCTCGATGTCGCTCTTGCCGCAAAACCGTCTGCGATCATGTTGTCGTTCGGCGATCCCGCGCCGTTCGCGCCGAAGATCAAGTCCGCAGGTGCACGCCTGATCTGCCAGGTGCAGGATGAAGCCATGGCGCGGCAGGCGCTCGATGCCGGCGCCGGCATCCTGATCGCGCAGGGCACGGAGGCGGGCGGTCACGGCGCCTCCCGCACCACCGTCGATCTCGTGCCTGCAATCGTCGATCTTGCCGCGGGCCACGTGCCTGTCGTCGCGGCCGGCGGCATCGCCGACGGGCGCGGTCTCGCCGCCATGATGATGCTGGGCGCGAGCGGCGTGCTGCTCGGCACGCGCTTCTATGCGAGCCAGGAGGCTGATGGCGCGGAGGAGGCCAAGCGGCGTATCTGCGCAGCGAACAGCGGCACGACCGTGCGCGGCATCATCTTCGATCTCTCGCGCAACAATGTCTGGCCGGCGCCGTTCACGGGAAGGTGCCTCATCAACGACCACGCCAGGCGCTGGATCGGCCGCGAGGTCGAGCTGATGCAGAATGTTGCCGCAGTCGCGGCGGACTATGCGGCCGCGAAAGCAGCCGGCAATTTCGATGTCGCGGCCGTGATCGCGGGCGAGGCGGTCGGATTGATTCATGATATTGCACCGGCGGCCGAGATCGTGGAGCGGATTGCGATTGAAGCGGAGCAATTGCTCGCCGGCCGGCGCAACTCGGTTTCTTCTTTTCCTTCTCCTCTTGTGGGAGAAGGTGGCGCGGATGCAATCCGCGCCGGATGAGGGGGCTGTCTCCGCGGATGCAAACCCCTCACCCGTCTCGCCGCTGCGCGGCGATCCACCCTCTCGCACAAGGGGAGAGGGAAGAGCGAACATGAGGCAAGAATTATGTGGCCTGACCGTCGACTGATCGATCTCTTCAAGACCGAATTCCCGATCGTGCTGGCGCCGATGGCCGGTGTGATGGATGCCGAACTGGTGATCGCCGTGGCTGAGGGCGGCGGGCTCGGCTCGCTGCCGAGCGCGATGCTGTCGCCGGAGAAGGCGCGCGAGCAGGTCAACATCATTCGCCAGCGGGTGAAGGCGCCGGTGAACATGAACTTCTTCTGCCACACGCCGGTTGACCTCACAGCCGAAGCCGAAGCGCGCTGGAAGCAGCGGCTCACGGGCTATTACACCGAGCACGGCCTCGATCCCGCAGCGCCCATCAACGCCGCGAACCGTGCGCCGTTCGACGCCGCGTTCTGCGAGGTCGTCGAAGAGCTGAAGCCGGAGATCGTCAGCTTTCATTTCGGCCTGCCGGAGCAGGCGCTGCTCAAGCGCGTCAAGGCTGCCGGCTGCCTCGTCATCTCGTCCGCCACGACGGTGAAGGAAGCAGTCTGGCTGGAAGAGCGCGGCGTCGATGCCGTGATTGCGCAAGGCGCCGAGGCCGGCGGCCATCGCGGCATGTTCCTGACCGACAAGATCTCCGAGCAGCCCGGCACCTTTGCGCTGGTGCCGCAGGTCGCCGACGCCGTGAAGGTGCCTGTCATCGCGGCCGGCGGTATCGCCGACGGGCGCGGCATCGCCGCAGCCTTCGCGCTCGGCGCATCCGGCGTGCAGATCGGCAGCGCCTATCTGCGCTGCCCGGAATCCAAGGTCAGCGCGGGCGGGCGCAAGGCGCTCGCTGAAGCGCGGGACGATTCCACCGTCATCACCAATGTCATGACCGGGCGTCCGGCGCGCGGCGTCCAGAACCGCCTGATGCGCGAAGCCGGCCCGATCTCGCCCGAGGCGCCGCCTTTTCCCCATGCCGCGACCGCGCTGGGGCCGCTCAAGGCAGCTGCCGAAAAGCAGGGCAGGGTGGATTTCACCAATCTCTGGGCCGGCCAGGCCGTGGCCCTGGGCCGCGAGGTCCTCGCAGCCGAATTGACCCGGGATTTTGCCAAATCGGCCCTGGCCCGCATGAAGGGATTGGCTGGCTAAGGTCGCGCCGCCGGTTGCGGCGCAAAACCGGCCTCTGCTATACGGCAGTTAGATTTTGCCGTGAGAGGCCTTATATAATGTCCGTCGACGCCACTACCGTCCGCCGCATCGCGCATCTGGCGCGCATTGCGGTTTCCGAGGGCGAGGTTCCGCATCTGCAGGGCGAGCTCAACGCCATGCTCGCCTTTGTCGAGCAGCTCTCGGAGGTCAACGTCGAGGGCGTGGAGCCGATGACCTCGGTCACCCCGATGCAGATGAAGAAGCGGCAGGACGTGGTCAATGACGGCGAGATCGCCGACGATATCGTTGCCAACGCGCCCGCGACCGAAGGTCACTTCTTTCTTGTGCCCAAGGTGGTCGAGTGACGTAGCGTTTTCGAGCGAAGTGGAAGCCGGTTCGCGTAAAGAAAACGCGTCAAACTAAAGAGCCTTAGGACCAAGTCCGATGTGCATGCTTTGCGACGATGAGAAGGCCTATCAGGCCTACATGAACTATCTCGACAAGATGGAGCGGCAGGGCAAGGCTGCCGATCCCAACGTCGCCGTCAATGCCGTGCTCGACGAGATCGAGGCCGCCGCGAACGCCGCCGCCAAGAAAAAAGACGACCCGGCCAACGACAAAACCCTGTCTCCGTTCTTCTGCAGCCCGATCAATAAATGACCGATTTGACATCGCTGACGCTCGCCGAGGCCCGCAAGGGTCTCGCGGCCAAGACTTTCACGTCCCTCGAGCTCACCGACGCGCATCTGAACGCGATCGAAGCCGCACGCGTGCTCAATGCCTTCGTGATGGAGACGCCCGATCGCGCGCGCGACATGGCCAAGGCCGTGGACGAGAAGATCGCCAAGGGTGAGGGCGGCCCGCTCGCCGGCATCCCGCTCGGCATCAAGGATCTGTTCGCGACCAAGGGCGTGCGCACCACGGCGTGCTCGAAGATTCTCGGCAATTTCGTGCCGACCTATGAGTCCACCGTGACCTCGCAGCTGTGGCGCGACGGTGCGGTGATGCTCGGCAAGCTCAACAATGACGAGTTCGCGATGGGCTCGGCCAACGAGACCTCGTGCTTTGGCCCCGTCGGCAATCCCTGGCGGCGTGAGGGAAGCAACACGACGCTGGTGCCAGGCGGCTCGTCCGGCGGCTCGGCCTCGGCCGTGGCGGCGCTGCTGTGCATGGGCGCGACCGCGACCGACACCGGCGGCTCGATCCGCCAGCCGGCGGCGTTCACCGCGACGGTCGGCATCAAGCCGACCTACGGCCGCTGCTCGCGCTGGGGCATCGTCGCCTTCGCCTCCTCGCTAGACCAGGCCGGCCCGATCGCGCGCAGCGTGCGCGATAGCGCGATGCTGCTGCGCTCGATGGCCGGGCACGATCCAAAGGACACGACGTCGGTCGACATTGCCGTGCCGGACTATGAGGCCGCGATCGGCAAGTCCGTGAAGGGCATCAGGATCGGCATCCCCAAGGAGTATCGCCTCGACGGCATGCCGGCCGAGATCGAGAAACTCTGGAGCGAGGGCGCGGCCTGGCTGAAGGCGGCCGGCGCCGAGCTCGTCGAGGTGTCGCTGCCGCACACCAAATACGCGCTGCCGGCCTATTACATCGTGGCGCCGGCGGAGGCGTCCTCCAACCTCGCGCGCTATGACGGCGTCCGCTACGGACTGCGCGAGCAGGGCAAGAACATCATCGAGCTCTACGAGAACAGCCGCGCCGAGGGTTTTGGCGCGGAGGTGAAGCGCCGCGTCATGATCGGCACCTATGTGCTCTCGGCCGGCTATTACGACGCCTATTATCTGCGTGCGCAGAAGGTGCGGACGCTGATCAAGAAGGATTTTGAGGACTGCTTCGCCAAGGGCGTCGACGCGATCCTGACGCCGGCGACGCCGTCGGCGGCCTTCGGCATCGGCGAGAAGGGCGGGGCGGATCCCGTCGAGATGTATCTCAACGACATCTTCACGGTGACCGTGAACATGGCGGGCCTGCCGGGCATCGCCGTGCCCGCCGGCAAGGACGCGCAAGGCCTGCCGCTCGGCCTGCAGCTGATCGGACGTCCGTTCGACGAGGAGACGCTGTTCTCGCTCGGCGAGGTGATCGAACAGGCCGCCGGCCGCTTCACGCCCGCGAGGTGGTGGTGAATGTCGCCGCGTTCATCGCGAGCCTCGACGGCGCGGCGCCCGCGCCGGATCTGAGTGCGCCGCTCGCCGGCCTCTGGTGGGCCGCGAAGGGCGACTGGGATCAGGCGCACAAGATCGTTCAGGACGAGAGCAGCCGTGACGCTGCCTGGGTGCACGCCTATCTGCACCGGGTCGAAGGCGATCTCGGCAATGCCGGCTACTGGTATCGCCAGGCCGGCCAACCCGCGGCAAAGGATTCATTGGAGGCGGAGTGGGAGCGGATCGCTGCCACGCTGCTCGGGAGCAGGACATGAGCACGGCCACGCACAAGCTTCTCAAGGGCGCCACCGGTGACTGGGAGATGGTCATCGGCATGGAGATCCATGCCCAGGTGACGTCGAACTCAAAACTGTTCTCGGGCGCCTCGACCACGTTCGGCGGCGAGCCGAACAGCCACGTGTCGCTGGTCGATGCCGCGATGCCAGGCATGCTGCCCGTCATCAACGAGGAATGCGTCAGACAGGCTGTCCGGACCGGGCTCGGGCTGAACGCGCAGATCAACCTGCGTTCGGTGTTCGACCGTAAGAACTATTTCTATCCGGACTCGCCGCAGGGCTACCAGATCAGCCAGTACAAATCGCCGATCGTCGGCGAAGGTGAGGTCGTGGTCGAACTGGATGGCGGCAAGACCGCGACCATCGGCATCGAGCGCCTTCATCTTGAGCAGGACGCCGGCAAGTTGCTGCACGATCAGTCGCCGGCCATGTCCCATGTCGATCTCAATCGTTGTGGCGTGGCGCTGATGGAGATCGTCTCCAAGCCCGACATCCGCGACGCCGAGCAGGCCAAGGCCTATGTGACCAAGCTGCGCTCGATCCTGCGCTATCTCGGCACCTGCGACGGCGACATGGAGAAGGGATCTTTGCGCGCCGACGTCAACGTCTCCGTGCGCAAGCCAGGCGCGCCGCTCGGCACCCGCTGCGAGATCAAGAACATGAACTCGATCACCTTCATCGGCCAGGCGATCGAGTACGAGGCGCGGCGCCAGATCGAGATCCTCGAGGACGGCGGGGAGATCGACCAGGAAACGCGGCTCTACGACCCCAACAAGGGCGAGACGCGATCGATGCGGTCCAAGGAAGAGGCGCATGACTACCGCTACTTCCCCGATCCCGACCTGCTGCCGCTCGAATTCTCGCAAAGCTTCGTCGACGAGCTGAAGACAGAGCTGCCGGAGCTGCCGGACCAGAAGAAGGCGCGCTTCGTCGCCGACTTCGGCCTGTCGGCTTACGATGCGAGCGTGCTGGTCGCCGAGCGCGAGAGCGCGGTGTTCTACGAGACGGTGCTGGACACGCTCGGCAACCGCGCCCGCGACGGCAAGATGGCGGCGAACTGGGTGATCAACGAGCTGTTCGGCCGTCTCAACAAGGAAGGCCGGGATATTACGGCCTCTCCCGTCAACGCCGAGCAGTTGGCTGCGATCATCGACCTGATCGGCGAGGGCACGATCTCCGGCAAGATCGCCAAGGATCTGTTCGAGATCGTCTGGCAGGAGGGCGGCGATCCGCGCGCGCTGGTCGAAAGCCGCGGCATGAAGCAGGTCACCGATCTCTCGGCGATCGAGAAGGTGGTCGACGACATCATCGCGGCCAATCCCGACAAGGCCGCGCAGGTCAGGGACAAGCCGCAGTCGCTCGGCTGGTTCGTCGGTCAGGTGATGAAGGCGTCCGGCGGCAAGGCCAACCCGCAGAGCGTCAACGACCTCTTGAAGTCGAAGCTCGGCATCTGACGTCACACGTTCGAACGAGGTGACGGATACGCTTCGTCACCTCGTTTCCGGTTCGCGCTGCGACGCTCGCGCGCACCCTCGGCGGCAAACTCCATCCCGACCGACGGCGATGCGGCGGCCGAATCGCCGCCACGCGATTCGCGCAAAACGGCGGCTTCCACACGCGCTGACGAGCGCTTGCGCCGTTAAGCATGAAAATATTTTCGTTGCCAAAACTCGCGACTCAGAGTCCGCGAAGCGCCCTTGCGCGGCGATCGCGGGATCGACCATGCACATCATCGCATCGCGCATGCGCAATGCGCGCGTGCAGAAAAATACTTGCCGTGTAGTGTTTTTCTGCAATCGCATCTCGCGCAAACATCGACGATGCGGGCACTCCCCGCGATCGCAAGCACGCGTCATGCAGTGCGCCCGCATCGCGCTCGCCAAGCGCAGGCGCGTTGTGCCGTCAACACTTCTTTAAGCGAGAAGCTGTTTTTTTCGTCGTGTTGGTGTATTCGGGATGAGTGTGCATTCGATCCCCGACTGCATGCAGCGATTACAGCCATCTCACACATCGGAGGGCAACATGGCCAAGAAAGCGAAGAAGGCGAAGAAGGCGAAGAAGGCGAAGAGCGCAGTGAAGAAGACTGCGAAGAAGACCCGCAAGGTCGCGAAGAAGAAGTAACTTCGCTTCTGAAGTTGCCGGCTCCTAGAGAGCCGGCACGTCATCAGCGCCTTCTAACAGGTTCTGGTCGGCGATAGAGGGTGTCGGCGAGACATCAGGCCAACGGTCGGATCGTTCTCTTTCGCGGGTTCGCTCGCCAAAGTACGGTCCGGCAGAAGAAACAAGTTTTCTTCGTTCGGTGCGGTTCTCCTTCTCAAGGGCTCCGCAATTTCACAAGCGGCCTTCGGGCCAACGTGGAATCTGGTCCTGACGTGTTCGCCGACGCCCTCGTTCTTTTGAGGCCGGGGTATTGCCGGCATTCCCTTTTCCCACATTGCTGATCTGACCGTGACGTGGCCGCGCTGCCTTGGGGCAGGCGAGGGCTGCGGCGAACTGTCGTTTGCCGCGACGGCGCGCCGCGCAGGCGCAATGCGAAGCCGTCGCTCCGATTCCTAAAGTCGCGCGCTTCGCGCTGCGCGGCCTTGTCGGCCACGGGGTGGCCACGCGAGGCGCCCGTGTGGCTTTGCCGGCGCGCCCCTCCCACAACGCGCCCCTCCCACGAATTGTAACCGCAGGACACGCGTCACCGCGCGCGATGGTTATCGTTCTCCCAAGATCCCAGGGTAAACCGAATCTGACGAATCGCAGAAGTGCCTGCAAAGTGGGGACTTCTTGCATTCGTCGCGCGCGCCCCGTGCGGGTGCGTTTACGTCTGCTTCATCGCGATACTTAAACTGCCATTCAAATTTGCCCGCCATCATCGCCTTCAACAAGCCGGCAAACGGCATGGGGATGAGTTGAACAGGTCTTTGGACGGGAGCCGCGCTCGGGGGAACGAGGCGGCAGAAAAAAAGGGGATGCGTTATGTTTCAGGGTACTTTCGATCTGGAGACGGCGACGCCGATCGACGCGAGCGCGCTGTCGGACGTGTTGTTCGAGCGCGGGATCTATTGGGCGAGCGGCCGCTCCGGCCTCGTCGACCTCGTCGCCGCACATAAATGGTTCAACCTCGCCGCGCTGAAGGGCCGCAAGGACGCTGTGGCGCTGCGCCAGGAAGTCGCCGGGCAGATGTCGGACGCCGAGATCTCGGCCGCGCAGCGCGAGGCGAGGGCGTGGGTCTCGGCTCACTGAGCCGAGAATCGCATCCACCCCCTTGTCTTCACTGGCAGCCCGATTGCGCTCAATCAAGTTCCTTCGTCGAGTCGCCGCATCGACCCGCGCGGCATGACCGAGCCGCCGCCCGACGATTCCGCTCTGGAACCCGGACGGCCGCACAAGACGGGCCTCTTGCCGGGGATATAGAGGTCTTGGGCCTTCCGTCCCGGCGCAGCTCCGGCGTCTGGTTCAATATCTGAGCCGGCGAGGTGGTGCTGAATGCGCCCTCGCAGCGGCGGATCCGGCAATCCCGTGGATGGATGCACACATATATAGAGAGCGCGAATCGGCTGCGCGTGCCGCGCTGATCCATGCGCCAGGCTTTCGCGGTCGTCCGGCGGTCGCTTTCAGGTGAAAGAACGCACAGACCTTGATTCTGCCGCTTGCGGCTCGCCGCCGTGTCGGGCATACCCGGCATATTGGAGACGTGGCCGAGTGGCTGAAGGCGGCGGTTTGCTAAACCGTTATAGGCTTGTAAAGGCCTATCGAGGGTTCGAATCCCTCCGTCTCCGCCAGCCGAGCTGTCCGCTCCGGTCTCAATCATCCCCACCATCGATAAAGAGCCTTCGCAGCGCGCCTTGAGCGTTGCCGCGACCATGTCTGCGCCTGGTGGAGAGTCGCGGGAAGACCTGTGTGCCTTCTCCTTGAGTCTCCTTCTGATTCCACGATTCGTGCGCGTCAAAGCCTGTTCAGGCCGGAGTTCCGTCCACAACGCCTCAGGTGGGGAATTTTGACGGCAAACGGAACCGTCCTAGAAAAATAAGCAAAAACAATATGTTGCGAGAGCGCTTCGATCACATCTGCGTGTTATTTGTGCAACACCCTTCGGAAAACAAACGTCATGGGCTCGCTACGGAGCGTTCTCTTGTTGTGTGTGCAAAGACGTTCGGTAATTGTGACTGAGCGACGGAGGGGGGCATCCCGAGGTCGTCCCGTTTTAGGTGGTTCGCTTAAGTCCCTCGCGTTCAGCGGGTGTGTCCGAAGGCGCGAAGCGACTAAGCGGTGAGTTAAGGGACAAGGGAACCAACCTTAGGGTGTCGTCACCCAGCGGATCCGGAACCTTCCCTATAGAGCAAACTTGGAGGTTTAACATGAAGTTGGTTAAGAGCCTTTTGCTCGGTTCAGCGGCAGGTCTGATTGCCGTTGGCGGAGCACAGGCAGCCGATCTCCCCGTGAAGGCCAAAGCGGTCGAATACGTGAAGATCTGCTCCCTGTACGGTGCCGGATTCTACTACATCCCGGGCACTGACACCTGCATCAAGCTGGGTGGTTACCTGCGTGCTGAAGTCGCGATCAACGCTACCGATTTCAACGGTAACTTCAGCAGTGTTAACGGTTCTGCGAACCGTCTGACGAACTACTACGTCACTCGCGCCCGTGAAGACTTCAACGTCGACACGCGCACCGCGACCGAATACGGCGTGGTTCGTACCTTCGCCGACGTGGTGTTCTCGTGGACGACGGATAACTACACGGGCAACGGCACCGGCAACGGCTCCACCGTTTACTCGCAGCTCGGCGCTACGGGCGTTGGCGGACCCAACAATGCCACCTCAGGCGCAATCGCCGGCGGTACGCTCGGCGTGTACTACGCCTTCATCCAGTTCGCGGGCTTCACGATGGGTAAAGCTGTTGCCCAGTTCGACGCTCCCTGGACCAACTATCCGGGTAACAACTTCGACGGTCTGACCGGCGGCGGCGGCACGGTCACTGGTGTGAACCAGTTCACCTATACTGCCGACTTCGGTCAGGGCATAACTGCCGCGATTTCGGCGGTGGATCCGACGGCCTACTATCAGAGCAACCTGTACAACACCAGCGCCGGCGTTTCGGTCGCGAATTTTGGTACCGGCGGCTACGGCATCAATGCCTTCGGCGGCACGCGGGCTCCTGACATCCAGGGTATGGTCCGTATTGACCAGGCTTGGGGTCTGTTCCAGTTGTCCGCCGCGGCGCACAACAACCACGTAGCGTACTACGCGACTCCGGGGCTTGTCGGAACCGAAGCGGCCGGTCATCCGGGCGACAAGTGGGGCTGGGCTGTCCAGGCGGCATTGTCCATCAAGAACATTCCGACTGGTGCGGGCGACGTGATCAACGTCCAGGCGGTCTACACCGATGGTGCGACCCGCTACAACTTCCAGAGCTTGGCTTCGCAGAACTATGCAATGTTCGGCGGTACCAACCTGGCTGGTGCCTATCAGAGCATTGGCCTTGCCGGTGCGGCTGACGGTGTGTTCGCCAACGGAACCGGTATCAACACGGTTACGAGCTGGGGTATGCGCGGCGCCTACACCCACAACTGGGATCCGTACTGGAACACCGCGATCTACGGTTCGTACGCTCAGCTGACGTACAGCAACGGTGGTGCGACTCTCATTTGCAACCAACTCGCTACGTTGGGTGCAGCCACTGCGGGTATCACCTCTTGCAACCCGAACTTCAACCTCGGCACGATCGGTCTGATCACCCGCTGGACGCCGGTGAAGAACCTGACCTTCTCGGCGGACGTGGCTTACACCATGCTCGACCAGAAGTTCGCGGGCACGATCAGCACGCTCGCTGCTGGCCCTGCGGCAGTTGTCGCAAAGCCGGGTGCTGTGTACGAGCTGAAGGATCAGAACACGGTCAGCTTGCTGCTCCGCGCTCAGCGCAACTGGTAAGTTTGGTCTAACGACCTGACAGAGAGCCCCGGCGGGAAACCGCCGGGGCTTTTCTTTTGGCGGCATGGCTGTTCTAACGCCGCGGAATGCTGGCGGAGGGCTGGCGTTGCTCCCGTGCTCCATCGTCCGTGACGATCTGGACGAGGCTGTTACGGAGGAGGGGCCTCTGCGCTGCGGGCATCTGCGCGCAATGTATGCAACGGGCCGCCTGCCGTTGACCGGCATGGCCTTGCAAGCGCCCCACCGTCCTGACGCTGCAGCAGGCGGCGATCGACGCCTTCATGTTCGAGGACGTGGAACGGCGAGCTTGCCGATCGGACTACGACCAGGGAGCGCTCAGGGCTCAGCGTCGAGCAAGGCTCGCCTGAAGATCACGCGCGAGCTTCAGCTCTTCTTCAGCAGCTCACGTCCGGACGCGCTGCGGCGCTCGCCGCCGACGCTCTCGGCGGTCAATCGGGAGCGCACAGGAGGATGGCTCTATTCCACGCTGCCGGTGCCGCGGCGCAGGTCAGCTTCGATCTGCAACCGTGTGCCGCCGCCGAAGCGAGCGCGGTAGACCTGAAGATTCTCCATGATCCGCTGCACGTAGTTGCGCGTCTCGGAGAACGGAATCAGCTCGACCCAGTCGACCGCGTCGACCTTGGGATCGCGTGGGTCGCCGTAGCGGTCGACCCATTTCTTCACGCTGCCGCGGCCGGCGTTGTAGGCGGCAAAGGTCATGATGTAGGAGCCGCGGTAGTCCTCGAGCAGTCCGCCGAGCTCGGCCGAGCCGAGCGTGGCGTTGTAGACCGAATCGTTCTTCAGCCGCCCCAGATCGTAGGTCGCGCCGTGCCGCTTGCAGACGTAACGCGCGGCGTCCGGCGTCACTTGCATTAGGCCGTAAGCCTGCGCCGGCGAGACCACGGAGGGGTTGAACGCGCTTTCCTGCCGCGCGATAGCATAGACGATACTGCGCTCGACCTCGGGGCCGATCGGCGTGAACTGCGGAATGCCGTTGACGGGATAGGCGTAGAAGTCGAAGGGGAGGCCGCGGTTGAGCGCAGCCTTGCCGAGCAGCAGCATGCCGCGCGCGTCGCTGTAGCGCTGGGTGAGCTCGCCAAGGCCGGCAAGCGCCTCGGGATCGCCGTTCTCGCCCATGTCGGCGAGAACAGGTATCGCCATCTCGCGTTCGTCGAGCTCGTAGAGCAGGTGCGCGGCGCGCACGATCTCCAGCCGTTCGGCGCCGCGGCCGCGCGGCTGGCTGTTGAGCTCGATCTGCGGCAGGCCGAGTTTTGCGCGCGCGAGCTGGCCGTAATAGCTGGTGGATTGCTCGGCCGCCCGGGCGTAGGCGTTGCGCGCCTCCTGCTGGCGGCCCGCCGCTTCCGCCGCGCGGCCCTGCCAATAGCCGGCGCGCGCCAGCGTGGTCGGATTGACGCTGCCGACGCCGATGCGGGCGAAATGCTGGGTGGCGGCGGTGGGGTCGTTGAGGAAGCGCAGCGCGATCCAGCCGGCGGTGAACTCCTGCTCGGTCTTGTAGATGTCGCGCGAGGGCAGGGCCGCATCGCGCGCGATCAGATAGGCGCTGCGGAATTCCTCGGTGTCGATCATCTTGCGCGCCAGCAGGCGCCGCTCGATCCACCATTCATCGAGATTGTAGAGCCGGTTCGGATCCTTCGGCGCCGACAGCATCAGCTGGGCGGCTTCGGCAAACTTCTCCTCGCGGCGCAGGAGCTGGATCTTGCTGAAGATGAAGCCGGGATCGTTGTGCAGCTCGCGCGGCACGGCGTCGAGCAGCGCTCGCGCATTCGGCGCCTTCTTGACGGAGGCGATGCGGGCCTTGGCCAGCGCGACATAGCCGGCGCCGAGGCGTTTTGCGGCGCGGAGCGCGGCTTCGTTCTCGCTGCCGTAGAGCAAGGTGTCCATCCGCGCCTTCTGGTCGCCCGGCGTCAGCAGGGCGCCGAACTGGTCGAGCGCGTTGTTCTCGGTCTCCTCCGACATCGGATCACTGCGCCAGGCCTCGCGCACCAGCCGCTCGGCATTGGCGCGGTCGCCCCGCGCCAGCATCGCCTTGGCGAGCGTGAAGCGGCCCTTGGCGGACACAGGCGATTCATTCTCGAACCACGACCACGCGACCGAATCGTCGCGCCTGTCGTCCCACATCGCGGCCTCCAGGCGCCGGCGCAGGAAGGTCTGCGACGGCCAGCTCGGATTGGCGGAGAGGAAGGCGCGATAGCGTTCCACGGTCGCGCCATTGTCCTCGCTGCGCAGGATGATCCATTCGGCGAGCTTTCGTGCGACGGGATCCGAGATCGAGGCGGCGTAATTGGTGGCGTCGGCCGCCTTGCGCTTGCGCACGAGTTCGATGACGTTCTCAAGCGTGTCCTTGTCGGCCTGCGACGTCGAGGAGGTCGCAGCGACCGCGGCCGGCGTGACCGGCTTGCGCGGCGCGGCGTGCTGGCGGGTCGCCGGCGCAAGCAGAGGAGCTGCGACGGGTTTGGCGACGGGCGCCGGGGCGGCAGGCCTGACGGTGGCCGTCACGGCCGGCGCGGGTGCGGTTTTGGGGGGCGAGCCGTTGGCGGCCGGCTGTGGTTTTGGCGCGGCGGCTGCGGGCTTGGGCTTGTCCTTGGCGGGTTCCTTGCCGGCGCTTTTGCCTGCATCCTTGGCGGCGTCCTTGCCAGCATCCTTGCCAGGTTTCTTCGCGGCATCCTTGGCCGGGGCGGCAGCTGCTCCCTTGCTCGCGCCCTTCGGTGTTTCCTTGCCGGTTCCCTTCGTTGTTTCTTTGGCTGATCCCTTTGCGGCGTCCTTGGCCGCCGGCTTCGCGGTGTCCTTGGCGCCGTCCGCGGGTGTCTCATTGGACTTGGCCAGGGCGGCGCAGCCGACCGACAGCCCGGCCATGAGGCACACGGCCAGACCGGTGGATCGCCATGCGGAACGAGGAAAGGAGGTCACGGCGTTTGGTCGCCCCGAATCAGTCAGTTGGCTCAAGACCTAGCTGTATTCGCTTGAATATGCGGACAAAATACCAACAGCTGCTTACCTTTGCCCGGTTTGCACCACCACCGCGGCAAAATCGCGGCCTAAACGGTGCGTCACACGGAAGCGGGTCTTTTACCGGCGGGATAGACCCGATATGAATGCAGCTTGCTCAAGAGATAGCCGCGTACGGAGGAAGTCCATGGCAGCCAAGACGAAATTCCGGGGATCGTTCACCGCCTTGGTCACGCCGTTCAAGAACGGCTCGCTGGACGAGGCGGCATTCCGCTCGCTGGTCAACTGGCAGATCTCGGAGGGCACCAACGGCCTGGTCCCGGTCGGCACCACCGGCGAGAGCCCGACGCTCAGCCATGACGAGCACAAGAAGGTCGTCGAATGGTGCATCGCTGAAGCCAAGGGGCGCGTACCCGTGGTCGCGGGTGCCGGCTCCAATTCGACGAAGGAGGCGATCGAGCTCGCGCAGCACGCCGAGAAGGCTGGCGCGGATGCCGTGCTGGTCGTGACGCCCTATTACAACAAGCCGACCCAGGAAGGGATGTACCAGCACTTCAAGGCGATCAACGATGCGATCGGCATCCCGATCATCATCTACAACATTCCGCCGCGCTCGGTGATCGACATGTCGGTCGACACCATGAAGCGGCTGTGGGAGCTGAAGAACATCGCCGGCGTCAAGGACGCCACCGCCAGCATGGTCCGCGTCTCGCAGCAGCGCGCGGCGATGGGCGAGGATTTCAACCAGCTCTCCGGCGAGGACGCGACCATCCTCGGCTACATGGCGCATGGCGGCCATGGCTGCATCTCGGTGACCTCGAACGTCGCGCCGCGCCTGTGCTCGGAATTCCAGGCCGCCTGGGCGAAGGGCGACACCAAGGCGGCGCTCGCAATCCACGACAAGCTGATGCCGCTGCACAACAACCTCTTCATCGAGAGCAATCCGGCGCCGATCAAGTACGCGATGTCGCTGCTCGGCAAGCTGGACGAGACGCTGCGCCTGCCGATGGTTCCGGTCACCGAGCCGACGCGCGTTGCCGTGCGCAGCGCGATGGTTCATGCTGGGCTGATCAACTGATTTAGCCAACCGGGGAGCCGTTCATGAGCGTCGACGAGAAGGGCAGGAAGATGCTCACGGAGTTCCGCGAGTTCGCCATGAAAGGCAACGTCGTCGACCTCGCCGTCGGCGTCATCATCGGTGCGGCCTTCGGCGCCATCGTCACGTCGCTGGTCGGTGACGTCATCATGCCGATCATCGGCGCCGCGACCGGCGGCCTCGACTTCTCGAACTACTTCGCCCCCTTGTCGAAGGCGGTGACCGCCACCAACTTAGCGGATGCGAAAAAGCAAGGCGCAGTACTTGCTTACGGCAGCTTCCTGACGCTGACGATCAACTTCATCATCGTTGCCTTCGTGTTGTTCCTGGTGATCCGCGCCATGAACACGCTGAAGCGCAAGGAAGAGGCTGCGCCCGCTGCTCCAGCGAAGCCGTCGGCCGAGGTCGAACTGCTGACCGAGATCCGCGATCTCCTCAAGAAGTGACGCGCGCGCTTCATCCAAACTGTTAGCTTACGCGCGCATCTCGACCGGATTTGTCTGTTATGGCCGATAAGAACGAACGTCCTATCAAGGTCATGGCGGAAAATCGCAAGGCCCGCTTCAACTATGCGATCGAAGACACGATCGAGGCGGGCATTGCGCTCACCGGCACCGAGGTCAAATCGATCCGCAACGGCAAGAGCACGATCGCGGAGTCCTACGCCGATTCCAAGGACGGCGAGATCTGGCTGATCAACGCCACCATTCCCGAATATCTCCAGGGCAACCGCTTCAATCACGAACCCAAGCGGCCGCGAAAGCTGCTTCTGCATCGCAAGCAGATCAACAAGCTGATGGGCGCGGTCGACCGCGAAGGCATGACGCTGATCCCGCTCAAGCTCTATTTCAACGAGCGCGGGCGGGCCAAGCTGCAGCTGGCAGTTGCAAAGGGCAAGAAGCTGCACGACAAACGCGAGTCCGAGAAGAAGCGCGATTGGAGCCGGGAGAAGGGCCGGCTGTTGCGGGCGAGGGGATAGCGGCAAGAGGTTGGCGGATGACTCAGAAGAACCTGCTCGAGGTCGATTGGAGCCAGATTCCCGCACCCGCCGACGACGGCGGCGCCGCGCATCTCAAGGGCATGACCTTGCCTCCGGTCAGCCTGCTCGCGACCGACGATACGTCGGTGAATCTGTCAGCGCTCTCCGGCCGGACCGTGGTGTTCGCCTATCCGCGCACCGGCGAGCCCGGCAAGATCGGGCTGGTCGATGATTGGGACATGATCCCGGGCGCGCGCGGTTGCACGCCGCAGACTTGCGCGTTTCGTGATCTGTTTGCCGAGCTGAAAGCTGCCGGCGCCGCGCAGGTGTTCGGACTTTCGACCCAGAGCAACGCGTACCAGACCGAGATGGCGTCGCGGCTGCACCTGCCGTTTCCCGTGCTGTCGGACGAGAAGCTGGCGCTGACGCGCGCCCTCAATCTGCCGACCATGGAGGTCGCTGGCCTGACCTTGATCAAGCGCCTTGCGCTGATCATCGACGATGCCAAGGTCACGCATGTGTTCTATCCGGTGTTTCCGCCCGACCGGAACGCCGGCGATGTCCTGGACTGGCTGAAGGCCAATCCGGCCGAGCCCTAATCCAGGTCGGCCTTCACCTTCGCGAACACGCTGCGGAACATGTCCGTCGTCAGCACGCCGGTGTTCGTGTTGTAGCGCGAGCAATGATAGCTGTCGTAGAGCCTGAATGCGCCGGCCTGATGCACGGCGCCGTGGCCGAAGGGAGCTTGCGAGGCCTTCAGGTTCAGCGGTTTGAGCACCGTGTCGTGCGCAATGCGTCCGAGCGCGACGATGGCGCGCAGCTTCGGCATCGACGCGAGGGTGGCCCCGAGGAACTGGCGGCAGGTGTTGATCTCGACCGGCAGCGGCTTGTTCTGCGGCGGAACGCAATGCACGGCATTGGCGATCCGGCAGTCGACCAGCTTCAGGCCGTCGTCGGGCCGCGCCTGATAGGTGCCCTTGGCGAAGCCGTATTCGAGCAGCGTGGCGTAGAGCAGGTCGCCGGCATAGTCGCCGGTGAAGGGGCGGCCGGTGCGGTTGGCGCCCTGCATGCCTGGCGCCAGGCCGACGATCAGCAGGCGCGCCTTGATGTCGCCGAAGGGGGGGACCGGCGCGTTGTGCCACAACGGCTCGCGCGCGCGGTTCGCCTCGCGAAAGGCGACCAGGCGCGGACAAAGCGGACAGTCACGATCGGGGACGAGGGTGAGAGGCTGGCGGCTTGACCGGGCCGCCTCACTCCTCGAAGTCGTCATCGCCCCTCGGCGCCATTGTGGTCGCGCGCTGGAGGAACTGCGGGGCGTGATGGCGTCCCTCGCCACGCTCGCCGCGCTCACGCGGGGCGGGGCGTTCGGACGGGTCGCGGCCGAGCTTGGATTGCAGCTCGACGAGGTCGGTGAAGACGTCGGCCTGGCGGCGCAGCTCGTCGGCGATCATCGGCGGCTGGCTCGCGATGGTGGAGATCACGGTGACCCGGACGCCGCGGCGCTGGACGGCTTCGACCAGGGAGCGGAAGTCGCCGTCACCCGAGAACAGCACCATCTGGTCGATGTGCTCGGCGAGCTCCATGGCGTCCACGGCGAGCTCGATGTCCATGTTGCCCTTGACCTTGCGGCGGCCGGAGGCGTCGATGAACTCCTTGGTCGCCTTGGTGACGACCGTGTAGCCGTTGTAGTCCAGCCAGTCGATCAACGGGCGGATCGAGGAGTATTCCTGATCCTCGATAATCGCGGTGTAGTAAAACGCCCGCAACAGCGTCCCGCGGCTCTGAAACTCCTTCAGCAGGCGCTTGTAGTCGATGTCGAAGCCGAGAGTTTTCGCCGTCGCGTAGAGATTGGCCCCATCGATGAAGAGCGCGATCTTGTTAGTGGCAGAAGGTGACATTCAGTTTGCTCGCGTAGCGTTCGTGATTGATCGTTTATTGTTGGCGCGGCGACAGCAAGCCGCGCAGGTCTATGGTGCCGCCGAAGCCCGTCGAAACCGCAAATCCGGAGAAGTCGTGGCAATCAAGGTATAGTTATGGCGGACCTGCATACGCCCGGTGCCACCCTCAATAGCAGCCCGGCAAACCACCCATCCCAGCCCCAATGTGGGGGTAGCAGAGCCGTTTGGCGAGGCCAAATCACAAATTGGCCTTGCGAAATCGCCCTGTCCCCTATAACTAGCCCCAATCATCCACATATTTCGTCCCACCCACAACGGAGCGACAGTCCATGGCTCGCGTCACCGTAGAAGATTGTATCGACAAGGTCGACAACCGGTTTGACCTGGTCCTGCTGGCCGCCCACCGGGCCCGCATGATTTCGTCCGGTTCACAACTAACGGTTGACCGCGATAACGACAAGAACCCCGTTGTGTCTTTACGCGAAATTGCGGACGAAACCATCTCGCCGGAGGACCTCCGCGAGGAGCTGGTCCACTCGCTCCAGAAATTCGTCGAGGTCGACGAGCCCGAGCCCGATACGGTCCCGCTGATCGGTTCCGCCGGTGCCAGCGTCGATGCCGACGATACCGAAGTTGCCGTTGAGCGCATGACCGAAGAGGAGCTCCTGAAGGGCCTCGAGGGCCTCGCGCCGCCGGAAGAACAGCCCGAGGAGGACGAGTAATCGTCCCGTCGCAGTCGTCGATTTCTTGTGATCTTATCAGAGGCCCGAACCCGTGTTCGGGCCTTTGCTTTTGTTGGCGTTTTCGTGGTTACCATAGCGTTGCCGCATCGCGTTGCTTGCCTGTCACCGAATTGATCGGACGCACGCGCGATCGGGGCTAAGATGTATGCGGGCAGTTCATGGTCCGTTTGAAGGCAGGATGGCATGGTGTATCGGCGCCGGAGACAAACGCAGATGCTGGCCGCAACCGAATCGGTTGCCGTGGCCCCGACTGCGCCGGTGGGGCGCCCGGCCAAGCCTCGCGCGCGCATGATGCGTCAATATGACCTCGTCGAGCGCGTCAGGTCCTACAATCCCAATACCAACGAAGACCTGCTGAACCGCGCCTATGTCTACGCCATGAAGGCGCACGGCTCGCAGACACGTGCCTCGGGCGATCCGTATTTCTCGCACCCGCTCGAAGTGGCGGCGATTCTCACCGATCTGAAGCTCGACGACGCCACCATCGTGGCTGCCCTGCTGCACGACACGATCGAGGACACCGAGGCGACGCGTGCCGAGATCGACCAGATCTTCGGGCCCGAGATCGGCGCGCTGGTCGAAGGCCTGACCAAGCTGAAGCGGCTGGAGCTGGTGTCGCGCGAGGCCAAGCAGGCTGAGAACCTGCGCAAATTGTTGCTGGCCATTGCCGACGATGTCCGCGTTCTGCTGGTCAAGCTCGCCGACCGCCTGCACAACATGCGTACGCTGGACTTCGTGCCGCCGGAGTCGCGACGGCGCATTGCCGAGGAGACGCTCGACATCTATGCGCCGCTGGCCGGCCGCATGGGCATGCAGGAAATGCGCGAGGAGCTGGAGGATTTGTCCTTCCGCACCCTCGATCCCGAAGCCTATTCGGTGGTGATGCAGCGGCTCGACGCGCTCGCCGAGCGCAACCGCAACCTGATCGGCGAGATCGAGGACCAGCTCTCCAACAATCTGCGCCACCGGGGCCTCGGCGCGCGGGTCTATGGCCGCCGCAAGAAGCCGTTCTCGATCTGGACCAAGATGGAACGCAAGTCGGTCGGCTTCGAGCAATTGTCCGACATCTTCGGCTTCCGCCTCGTCGTCAACGACATCGAGGCCTGCTATCGCGCGCTCGGCATCGTCCACACCAACTGGCCGGTCGTGCCCGGGCGTTTCAAGGACTACATCTCGACGCCGAAGCAGAACGACTACCGCTCGATCCACACCACGGTGATCGGCCCCGGCAACCAGCGCGTCGAGCTCCAGATCCGTACCGAGGCGATGGACCAGATCGCCGAGCGCGGCATCGCCGCACACGTGTTCTACAAGGAAGACGTGGGCTCGCCGACCGAGTTTCTCAAGCGCGAGTCCAATGCGTTCGCCTGGTTGCGCCACACCATCGGCATCCTCTCGGAGAGCGCCAACCCCGAGGAATTCCTCGAGCACACCAAGCTCGAGCTGTTCCACGACCAGGTGTTCTGCTTCACCCCGAAGGGCAAGCTGATCGCGCTGCCGCGCCATGCCAATGTGATCGACTTCGCCTATGCCGTGCATACCGACGTCGGCAACAGCGCCGTCGGCTGCAAGATCAACGGCCAGTTCGCGCCGCTGTCCTCGGAGCTCCAGAACGGCGACGAGGTCGAGGTGCTGACCTCGGAGGCGCAGGCGGCGCCGCCGTCGGCCTGGGAAACGCTCGCGGTCACCGGCAAGGCGCGCGCCGCGATCCGCCGCGCCACCAGGACGGCGGTGCGCGACCAATATGTCGGTCTCGGCCGGCGCATCGTCGAACGCCTGTTCGAGCGCGCCAAGATCGAATACGCCGACGACAAGCTCAAGGGCGCGCTGCCGCGGCTCGCGCGCACCTCGATCGAGGACGTCATGGCGGCGGTCGGCCGCGGCGAGATCAAGGCCTCCCACGTCGCGCGTGCGATGTATCCCGACTACAAGGAGGAGCGCATCGCGCGCTACGGCGTCAAGAAGGGGCTCGCCGCCAAGCTCAGGGAGAAGTCGTCGGAGCCGCCGCGCAGCCCGGTCGCGATCCCGATCCGCGGCATCAATTCCGACCTGCCGGTGAAATTCGCGCCGAACGGCGGCGCCGTGCCCGGGGACCGCATCGTCGGCATCGTCACGCCGGGCGAGGGGATCACGATCTACCCGATCCAGGCGCCGGCCCTGAAGGATTTCGAGGAGGAGCCGGAGCGCTGGCTCGACGTGCGCTGGGACATCGAGGATTCCGCCCCGCAGCGCTTCCCGGCCCGCATCAAGGTCGAGAACGTCAACGAGCCCGGCGCGCTGGCACAGATCGCGACCGTGATCGCCGAGCACGACGGTAACATCGACAACATCAGCATGCAGCGCCGCTCGCCCGACTTCACCGAGACGACGATCGATCTCGAAGTCTACGATCTCAAGCATCTGAGCGCGATCCTCGCCCAGCTGCGCGCCAAGGCGGTCGTGGCCCGTGTCGAACGTGTTAATGGATAGACGCCTTTCGTAGGCGTCCGTCTCCCTGATTTCGTGAGTCCTGAAATGTCCGCTTCTCCGCTCCGCCTCGGCGTCAATATCGACCACGTCGCAACCGTGCGTAACGCGCGCGGCGGCCGCCATCCCGATCCGATGCGTGCCGCGCTGCTGGCGATCGAGGCCGGCGCCGACGGCATCACCGCTCACTTGCGCGAGGATCGCCGGCACATCCGCGACGAGGACATGGCGCGGCTGAAGGCCGGGATCTCCAAGCCGCTCAATTTCGAGATGGCGGCGACCGACGACATGATGCGCATCTCGCTCGCCACGAAGCCGCACGCGGTGTGCCTCGTGCCGGAGCGCCGCCAGGAGGTGACGACCGAAGGCGGCCTTGACGTCGTCGGCCAGCACAATGCGCTCGCGCCCTACATCGCGCGGCTGAACGATGCGGGCATCCGGGTCTCGCTGTTCATCGCCGCCGATCCCGCGCAGATCGAGATGGCGGCGCGGCTGAAGGCGCCCGTGATCGAGATCCACACCGGCGCCTGGTGCGACGCCGTCGTCGACGGTCATACCGCGAAGGCCGAGGCGGAATGGCAGCGGATCGTGGCGGGGGTGAAGCTGGCGAAGCAAGCCGGGCTCGAAATCCATGCCGGCCACGGGCTCGACTACGCGACGGCGGAGACGATTGCGGCGCTACCGGAGATCATGGAGCTCAACATCGGCTACTACATGATCGGCGAGGCACTGTTCGTCGGGCTCGCCGAGACGGTGCGCAGCATGCGCGCGGCGATGGACCGCGGCCGGAGCCGGGCATGATCATCGGCATCGGCTCCGACCTGATCGACATCACCCGCGTCGGCAAGGTGATCGAGCGCCATGGCGAGCGGTTCCTCGACCGCATCTTCACCGCGGCCGAGCGGGCCAAGGCGGAGCGGCGCGCCAAGAGCGAGAAGATGGTGGTCGCGACCTACGCCAAGCGCTTCGCGGCCAAGGAGGCCTGCTCGAAGGCGCTAGGTACCGGCATCCGGAACGGTGTCTGGTGGCGCGACATGGGGGTGGTCAACCTGCCGGGAGGCCGGCCGACCATGCAGTTGACGGGCGGGGCGCTGGCCCGGCTCCAGGCCCTGACGCCCGAGGGGTTCGAGGCGAAAATCGACCTGTCGATCACCGACGACTGGCCGCTGGCGCAGGCCTTCGTCATCATTTCCGCCGTGCCGCTGGCCAGGCCCTGATCATCAGCGGGCTGTTTTTATAATTCACATTAAAAATCAATGTCTTATGCAGTTTTGATGCGATCCTTGATTGCGTGGCCCCCGACAACCGTCTAAAAGTCCGCGAACGCAAATCAGGCTGGGCGAATTCGGCTTTACGCCGGAATTGGCCCTCATTATCAGAATCAGGACAATCTCCTTGGGCCGCGAAGCGATGGGCTGTTCGCGGAAGGAGGGCGCTCTGTGACCGCCGGCCGGAATTGAGAGAGCAATGAGCGTGACCTCGGGAACGAAAACTGAAAGCGGCGTCGGCGAAACGATCCGCGTCGTGATCCATGCTCTCCTGATCGCGCTCGTGATCCGCACGTTCCTGTTCCAGCCGTTCAACATCCCGTCCGGTTCGATGAAGGCGACGCTGCTGGTCGGCGACTATCTGTTCGTCTCGAAATATTCCTACGGTTATAGCCACTACTCGATCCCGTTCTCGCCGCCGCTGTTCTCGGGGCGGATCTGGGGCTCGGACCCGAACCGCGGCGACATCGTCGTGTTCCGCCTGCCGAAGGACGACTCCACCGACTACATCAAGCGCGTCATCGGCCTTCCCGGCGACCGCATCCAGATGAAGGATGGGCTGCTCTACATCAACGACACTCCGGTCGAGCGGCAGCGCATGAGCGAATTTGTCGGCGAGGATCCCTGCGGCTCCGAAGGCGGGGGCATCTCGCGGGTGAAGCGCTGGAAGGAAACGCTGCCGAACGGCGTGTCCTATGAGACGCTGGACTGCGCCGACAACGGCTACATGGACAACACCAACGTCTACAACGTGCCGCCGGGCCATTTCTTCATGATGGGCGACAACCGTGACAACTCCACCGACAGCCGTTTCCTCGGCCAGGTCGGCTACGTGCCGCAGGAGAATTTGATCGGCCGCGCCCAGATGATCTTCTTCTCCATCGCCGAAGGCGAGCATGCCTGGATGTTCTGGCGCTGGCCTTGGGCGGTGCGCTGGAACCGTTTCTTCAAAATCGTCCGATGAAAGACGAAGCCAAGGACATCCCGATCCAATCGACCGAGCCCGCGGCGGGCGCCGACGGCGAAGCGGCGACCAAGACGCTTGCGACCAAGACGCCTGAAGCCAAGACGCCTGAAACCAAGACACCTGCAAAGAAGAAGCGGGTGCGCAGCAGCAAGGCCAAGGCCTCGGATGCGAACGCGGCGCTCGAGGCGCGCATCGGCCACAGCTTTGCCGATCCGAATCTGCTGATGCAGGCGATCACGCATGTCTCGGCGCTGAAGTCCGGGCGCAAGCGCGGCGATAGCTATCAGCGGCTGGAATTCCTGGGCGACCATGTGCTGGGGCTCGTCGTCTCCGACATGCTCTATCACGCCTTCCCGAATGCCGACGAGGGCGAGCTGTCCAAGCGACTTGCCGAACTGGTGCGCAAGGAGAGCTGCGCCGACGTTGCCAAGTCGCTCGGTCTGCTCGACGACGTCAAGCTCGGTTCGGTCGGGCCGAGCGCCGATGCCCGCCTGCGCAAGAGCGTGCTCGGCGACATCTGCGAGGCCGTGATCGGCGCCGTCTTCCTCGACGGTGGCTACGCGGCGGCGGCGGAATTCGTCAGGCGCAACTGGACCGAACGCATGCACAAGCCGCGGCGTCCCTTGCGCGATCCCAAGACCGTGCTGCAGGAATGGGCGCAGGGGAAGGGGCTGCCGACGCCTGTCTACCGCGAGGTCGAGCGCACCGGCCCGCATCACGATCCGCAGTTCCGCGTCGCGGTGGATCTGCCGGGATTGGCGTCGGCCGAAGGCATCGGTGGCAGCAAGCGTGCAGCGGAGAAGGTGGCGGCCTCAGTGATGATCGAACGTGAAGGTGTTGGCGGCGGCAATGACGGCTGAAGCAAGCGGCGAAGCGCCCTCCGCAACGCGCTGCGGCTTCGTTGCGCTGATCGGCGCGCCGAATGTCGGAAAATCCACACTGGTCAATGCGCTGGTCGGGGCCAAGGTCACGATCGTCTCGCGCAAGGTGCAGACCACGCGCGCGCTGATCCGCGGCATCGTCATCGAGGACAACGCGCAGATCATCCTGGTCGACACGCCCGGCATCTTCCTGCCCAAGCGCAGGCTCGACCGCGCCATGGTCTCGACGGCCTGGAGCGGGGCGCACGACGCCGACCTCGTCTGCGTGCTGCTCGACGCCAAGGCCGGGATTGATGAAGAGGCCGAGGCGATCCTCACCAAGGTCGCCAGCGTCAAGCACGAGAAGATCCTGGTCATCAACAAGGTCGATCTGGTCCAGCGCGAGAAGCTGCTGGCGCTGGCGCAGGCCGCCAACGAGCGCATGGCCTTTGCAAAGACCTTCATGATCGCGGCGATCTCGGGCGACGGCGTCGACGACCTCAGGCATACGCTGGCCGAAATCGTGCCGCCGGGCCCGTTCCTCTACCCCGAAGACCAGATGTCGGACGCGCCGATGCGGCAGCTTGCGGCCGAGATCACGCGCGAGAAGATCTATCGCAAGCTGCACCAGGAATTGCCCTACCAATCCACGGTCGAGACCGACAAGTGGGAGGAGCGCAAGGACAAGTCGGTGCGCATCGAGCAGACGATCTTCGTCGAGCGCGAGAGCCAGCGCAAGATCGTGCTGGGCGCAGGCGGCGCCACCATCAAGTCGATCGGCGCGGACTCGCGCAAGGAGATCGGCGAGATCCTGGGGGTGCCGGTGCACCTGTTCCTGTTCGTCAAGGTGCGCGAAAACTGGGGCGACGATCCCGATCGCTATCGCGAGATGGGCCTGGAATTTCCCAAAGAATAACCAAGAAAAGATCGGTCACCGATGAGCGTACCCAGCAACGTCCGGCGCTTCGAAGCGCTGCTCTATGCGTCATTGATGCTGGATGCCCTGTCGGTCGCGGTGCAGGACCGCACGCCCAGTGCCGAGATGACCGAGCCGATGATCATGATGGCGACCCTGCTCGCCGGCGGCATGATCCTGCTGCTGGTCTATTTCGTCTGGTTGGCTGCGCGTTGGCGCAAGAACTGGCCGCGCTGGGTGCTGGCGGCGGCCCTCGTGCTGTCCGTGATCTCGCTCGGCCAGATCATCGGCGAGAAGGGCATGGAGCTTGACAGCGTCATCGAAATCGTCTCCTGCGTGTTGACGGCGATGGGGCTGTATTTCTCGTTCAGCGGCGACGCCCAGGGCTGGTTCAACGCCTAACGTCTTGCGCGATGCCGTAGGGTGGGCAAAGGCGCGCCCTTGCGCGCCGTGCCCAACCTAATCGTGCTGCGGATCAAATTGGTGAGCACGCTTCGCTTTGCCCGTCCTACACTCACCTGAAATGCGATAAGCTCCGTTCCATGGAATGGACCGACGAAGGCATCGTGCTGGGCGTGCGGCGGCATGGCGAGAGCAGCGCCATCGTCGAGCTGCTGACGCGTGCGCACGGCCGGCATCTCGGCCTCGTGCGCGGTGGCGCCGGTTCGCGGATGCGGCCGCTCTTGCAGCCCGGCAACAGCGTCAGTGTGGTGTGGCGGGCGCGGCTCGACGAGCATCTCGGCACCTATGCGATTGAGGGCCTCAAGCTGCGCGCGGCGACGCTGCTGGGATCCTCCCACGGCGTCTATGGCGTCACCCATCTCGCCTCGATTGCGCGGCTGCTGCCGGAGCGCGATCCGCACGAAGACATCTTTGCGATGCTCGAACATTCACTCGATGATTTCGACGATATCGGCAGTGCCGCGGTGCACCTCATCCATTTCGAGCTGGCGATGCTCGCCGAGCTCGGCTTTGGGCTGGCGCTGGAAAACTGCGCGGTGACCGGCGAGACCACGGATCTGATCTATGTTTCGCCGAAATCCGGCGGCGCGGTGTCGCGCGGGGCCGGCGAGCCATGGCGCGACCGGCTGTTGCGCCTGCCGCCGTTCCTGCGTCGTGGCGAGGCCGCGAGCGACCTCACCGACCAGGATCTCCAGGACGGCTTCCGGCTCACCGGCCTGTTCCTGCTGCGCCATGTGCTGGAGCCGCGCGGCCAGGGCCATTCCGACGCGCGCGCCGGCTTTATCAATGCGCTGACGCGGCAGCAGGCGAATTTGGCCATTCCGGCGCCATGACCTGAGAGCGCTTCGGCCCTGTTGCCAGACATGGAAGTTCCCCGGGAACGAAATCCCCCTGGCTGAATTGGCCCTCGCAGGGTTCCACAACGGGGACAGCCAAAAATGTTGATCAAGGGATTCGCCGTGTCGGCGGCGCTGCTTGCGTTTGCGCCTGACGCCGTGGCTGGCGAGCCGCAACCGGGTGTCTTTCGCCGGGCATCCTGCACCGTGATCCGGTATTACGTGGCGAAATATTCCGCTGCGGCCGCAGAGAGTTGGGCGCGGTCCAAGGGGGCAACGGAGGCCGAAATCGAGGTCGCCCGGCGTTGCCTGACCAATGCGCCGGTCACCGCGCAAGCCAAGACCCAGCAGCCAGTCACCGCCGGCTGGGCAGGGCAATAGCCGCCCACAGGGAACCAATCGATCCTTGCCCGATTCGCTTCCACGGTTTAACCGGGCGGCATGGGAAAACGATTGATTCCGCCGGAGGAACCGGCCGAAATTCACGAGGTGCCGCTGCGTGAGGCGCTGGAAGAGCGCTATCTCGCCTATGCGCTCTCCACCATCATGCACCGTGCGCTGCCGGATGCGCGCGACGGTCTGAAGCCGGTGCACCGGCGCATCCTCTACGGCATGCGCCTGCTCCGGCTCGACCCCGGCACGGCGTTCAAGAAATCCGCCAAGATCGTCGGCGACGTGATGGGCTCGTTCCATCCGCATGGCGACCAGGCGATCTACGACGCCATGGTACGCCTCGCGCAGGATTTCTCCTCGCGCTACCCGCTGGTCGACGGCCAAGGCAATTTTGGCAATATCGACGGCGATAACCCGGCTGCCTACCGCTACACCGAAGCGCGCATGACCGACGTCGCGCGGCTTCTGCTCGAGGGCATCGACGAGGACGGCGTCGAGTTCCGGCCCAACTACGACGGCCAGTCGAAAGAGCCGGTCGTGCTGCCCGGCGGCTTTCCGAACCTGCTTGCCAACGGCGCGCAAGGCATCGCGGTCGGCATGGCGACCTCGATCCCGCCGCATAACGCGGCCGAGCTCTGCGAGGCCGCGCTGCACCTGATCGAGAAGCCCGACGCGAAATCCAAGGCGCTGTTGAAGTGGGTGAAGGGCCCGGATTTCCCGACCGGCGGCATTTGCGTTGATTCCAAGCAGGCGATCGCTGAAGCCTATGCGACCGGTCGCGGCTCGTTCCGTGTTCGCGCTCGATGGGAGCAGGAAGAGGGTACGCGCGGTACCTGGGTCGTCGTCGTCACCGAGATTCCCTTCCTGGTGCAGAAGTCGCGCCTGATCGAGAAGGTCGCCGAGCTGCTGGACCAGAAGAAGCTGCCGCTGGTCGGCGACATCAGGGACGAGTCGGCCGAAGACGTCCGCATCGTGATCGAGCCGAAGTCGAAGAACGTCGATCCCGCCCTGATGATGGAATCGTTGTTCCGGCTGACCGAGCTCGAAAACAAGATTCCGCTGAACCTCAACGTGCTGATCAAGGGCCGCATCCCCAAGGTCGTGGGGCTCGCGGAGTGCCTGCGCGAATGGCTCGACCATCTGCGCGACGTCCTGATCCGCCGGACCAACTTCCGCAAGACGCAGATCGAGCACCGGCTCGAAGTTCTGGGCGGTTTGTTGATCGCGTACTTGAACCTCGATGAGGTGATCAGGATCATCCGCACCGTGGACGAGCCGAAGCCGGCGCTGATCAAGGCGTTCAAGCTTACCGAGGTGCAGGCCGAAGCCATCCTGAACATGCGCCTGCGCTCCTTGCGCAAGCTCGAGGAAATGGAGATCCGCACCGAGGACAAGAACCTCCGCGCCGAGCTCAAGGGCATCAACGCGGTGCTCGCCTCGGAGCCGGAGCAGTGGAAGAAGGTCGGCGAGCAGGTCGGCAAGGTCCGCGACATGTTCGGACCGAAGACGCCGCTCGGCAAGCGCCGCACCACCTTTGCGGACGCGCCCGAGCACGACCTCGCCGCGATGGAGGAAGCCCTCGTCGAGCGCGAGCCGGTGACGGTCGTGGTCTCCGACAAGGGCTGGATCCGCACCATGAAGGGCCATGTCGAGGATCTCTCGGGGCTGGCCTTCAAGCAGGACGACAAGCTCGGTTTTGCCTTCTTCGCGGAGACGACCTCGAAGCTGCTGCTGTTCGCCACCAACGGCAAATTCTACTCGCTCGATGTCGCAAAGCTTCCGGGCGGTCGCGGTCACGGCGAGCCGATCCGTCTGTTCATCGACCTCGAGCAAGAGGCCGCTCCCGTCGCGCTGTTCGTCAACAAGGGCGGACGCAAGTTCCTGGTCGCGAGCCACGAGGGTCAGGGCTTCGTCGTCAACGAGGACGATTGCGTCGGCACGACCAAGAAGGGCAAGCAGGTCCTCAACGTCGACATGCCGAACGAGGCGCGCACGGTCACCGAGGTGATCGGCGACACCGTCGCGGTCATCGGCGAGAACCGCAAGATGCTGATCTTCCCGCTCGACCAGGTGCCGGAGATGGCCCGCGGTCGCGGCGTGCGCCTGCAGAAGTACAAGGACGGCGGCCTGTCCGACGTCGCCGTGTTCGAGGCCAAGGCGGGCCTGACCTGGAAGGACTCCGCCGGCCGCGAATTCTCCGCGACCATGAAAGAGCTCGCCGAGTGGCAAGGCACCCGTGCGGATGCCGGCCGCATGCCGCCGAAGGGTTTCCCGAAGTCGAACAAGTTCGGCAAGGTGATCGGGTAAGCAGGCTCGTGTCCCGGACGCGCTGCAGCGTGAAACGCTGCTGCGCAGAGCCGGGACCCACAACACGGGTGTCATGCCCCGGCTTGACCGGGGCATCCAGTACGCCGCGGCTTCTCGGTTTCATCACGCCCGTCTCTGGAATACTGGATCGCCCGCCGTCGCAGGCGATGACAGCGAGTGTGGCGCAAACGCGTGGCAGATAGGCGTGAGCGCATAAGTGCCTGCGTTGATCGGGCACGAACATTGCTTTTTCTTTGCCTGCAAATGAACTCTCAAGAAGAAGCAAAAGGCACAATGTTCAAACTGAAGGCTTTCATCCCCGCGCTGTTCGGCCTCGCGCTGGTCGCGGCGCCCGCGCATGCGGCGGGCAATCTCGTTGCGGTGCTCGAGGCGGAGATCGTCACGCTCGATCCGCATTTTTCCACGGCCTACATTTCGCGCACGTTTGGCTACATGGTGTTCGACACGCTCTTTGCGAAAGACTCGAAGGGCGACATCAAGCCGCAGATGGTGCAGGACTGGAAAGTCTCATCCGACGGATTGACCTATACGTTCACGCTGCGCGATGGCCTGAAATGGCATGACGGCCAGCCGGTCACGGCGGCCGATTGCGTGGCGTCGCTGCGCCGCTGGGGCACCCGCAGCGCGCTCGGCCGTCGCATCTTCGCGATCACGGCCTCGCTCGAGCCGACGGACGCGAAAACCTTCGTGCTGACGCTGAAGGAGCCGTCCGGCCTCGTGATCGATGCGCTCGGCAATCCCGTCAGCCCCGTCGCCTTCATGATGCCCGAGCGCATCGCGAAAACACCCGGCGACCAACGCATCACGGAGATCATCGGCTCCGGCCCGTTCGTCTACAGCAAGGCCGATCACCGCACCGGCGATCGCATGATCCTGAAGAAATTCGCCGACTATGTGCCGCGCCCCGAGCCCGCCGATTTCCTCGCCGGCGGCAAGCGCGTCGGCATCGACACGCTCGAGATCCGCGTCATCCCGGATGGTGCGACCGCCGCGTCTGCGCTGCAGGCGGGCGAGGTCGACTTCATGCAATATGCGCCGTTCGATCTGTTGCCGCAGCTGGAAAAGAATTCCCGCGTCAAGCTGGTCAATTTCACCGGCGGCAACATGTTCGCCGGCGCCTATCGTCTCAACGCCGCATCGAAGCCGTTTGATGATCCGGAAATTCGCCGCGTGCTGTGGAAGCTGGTCGACCAGCGCGAAGTGCTGGATGCGCTCGGGCTCGATGCCAAATACGCGGCGCCTTGCGCGACGTTCTTCACCTGCGGCACCACCTATGAGAGCAAGGCGGGCACGGAAGCGGCCGCGAAGACGTCGATTGAAACCGCGAAAGCCGCGTTGAAGGCGACCAAATATGCCGGCGAGCCCGTGGTCGTCATGGAAGCCAACGACCTCGAGGCCCCGCGCGTCTCTGCGCAGGTGCTGGCTGAGCGGCTGAAGCAGGCCGGGTTCAACGTCGATCTCCAGGTGATGGACTGGGCGAGCGTGCTGGCGCGCCGCGCCAAGAAGGAGGGCTGGAGCGTCTATGGCGTCCACGCCGGCGGTTTTGACTTGGGCTCGCCGCTGACCAACGTCATGGTCGCCTTCAACTGCGCCGACTTCACCGGCTGGCAATGCGATGCGCGCATCACGCCGCTGATGGAAGCCTTCGCCAAGGCGCCTGCCGAGGAGGATCGCAAGAAGATCGCCGGCGAGATTCAGAGCGTCATGTACGATCAGGCGCCCGCGATCCCATGGGGCCAGTTCGCGCAGCCGGCTGCCTATCGCGCCACCCTGCGTGGTCTGATACCGTCCGCCATCCCGGTGTTCTGGAACGTTGAGAAGTAACGCGATGTACGATGTCATTGTTGTCGGCGGCGGCTCTGCCGGCGCCGCTGTTGCGGCGCGGCTTTCCGAGGATCCCGCACGGCGTGTCCTGCTGCTCGAGGCGGGGCTGGACTGGCGCGCCGACGAGGCGCCCTGGGGGTGATGACGCCAAATCCGATCCCGATCATCCACAAGCGTGAGTACCAGGAGAAATGGCAATGGCCTGATCTCCTGACGCGCCGGGTGGCCGGGCAGGAGCCGCGCTTCTACTGGCGCGGCAAGGGGCTTGGCGGCTCATCGATGATGAACGGCCAGATTGCCATCCGCGGCGTCGCCGACGCGTTCGACGAATGGGCAGCCAATGGCTGCACCGGCTGGTCGGCCAAGGACGTGATGCCGCTGTTCTCGGTGATCGAGGATGATTTGGAATTTGGTGACGCCCCGGGCCATGGAAGCGGCGGACCGCTGCCGGTCTATCGGGCTCCGCCCGAGAAGTGGGGCCCGATCGATCGTGGCCTGCGCGATGCGGCGCTGGCGACGGCTATCCCTGGTGCGCCGACCTCAACGGTCCTGATGGCGAGGGCGTCGCCTGCTATCCCATCAACAGCCGCGACAGCCGCCGCATCACGACCAACGAGGGCTATCTCGAGCCGGCGCGCGGCCGCGCCAATCTCGAGATTCGCGGGCACGCGCTGGTCGATCGCGTGCTGATCAGCGACGGCCGGGCGACCGGCCTTCGTGTTCACATCGAAGGGCAGGGCACCCACGAGATCAGCGCGCGCCAGATCGTGCTGTGCGCCGGCGCCATCCACAGTCCGGCGATCCTGCTGCGTTCAGGCATCGGACCGGCGGATGAGCTGAAGGCGATGGGGATCGCGGTCGAGCGCGATCTGCCGGTCGGCCGCCACTTCTTCGACCACCCGCTGTTTCGCGCGACGATCCAGCTCCATGAAAACCTGCGGCCGACCGATCCGGACACTCGCCACACCAATTGCTGCGTGACCTATTCCTCCGGCCTCGCCGATGGCGGCAAGCGCGACATGATCCTGATCGCGTTCAACCACCGCGGCATCGGCGTGCCCGGAGCGATCGGCGCCGGCCTGTTCAACGCCTATTCGCGCGGCACGCTCAAGCTGGCTTCGACCGATCCGGCGATCGATCCCATCGTCGAGGAGAACATGCTCGCCGATCCCCGCGACATGCTGCGCATGATGGACGCGGTGAAACGACTGGCCGTGATCACCTCCCAGCCGGCGCTTTCAGGTATTGCCGACTGGATCAGGCTGACCGACACCGATCTGACGCTTCCGCAAGCTGCGGCGTTGCCGGATCACGAACTCGATGCGCTGCTGCGCCGTGAGACCGGAGACATCCAGCACGCGGCCGGCAGTTGTCGCATGACTGGGGTCAACGACCCCGATGGCGTGGTCAACCCTGATGGCACCGTGAAAGGCATCTCGGGCCTACGCGTCGCCGACGCCTCGATCATGCCGTCCGATTGCCGCGCCAACACCCACTTCACGACGGTGGTGATCGGCGAGGCGATTGCGCGGATGATGATGCGTTAGCGCTAGAAGTGATAGTTCACGCCCGCCGTCACCGCGTGAATGCGATCCTTCAGGCTGAAGATGTTGACGGTCGTGCCGGCTCCATTGCTCAGAAACGCGCTGTGGTCGCCGAAGTCGTAATAGTCGTACTCGAAAACCGCGGACCAATGCGGCGCGAACGCCCAGTCGACGCCGGTGCCGGCGGTCCAGCCGGTTCGGGTGCTGGCTCCGCTGGGATTGACGGGGACGCCACCAGCGGGCGTGAAGGCATCGTCAAGCTTTTCACGCGTCCAGGCGCCGCCGCCCCGGACGAACACCAGCCAGCGATCAGCGAACGCGTAGCCGAGCCGCGCGGTGGCCGAGGCCAGGAAGTCGTTGCTCATCGTGAACTGGCTGGGGACGACGACGCCGGTCACGAGGTTTCTGACGGTGCCGGCGTGCGAGTTGCGGAGGCTGCTCCAGGCCGCACGGCCTTCGGCACCCACGACCCATCTGGTCGCAAATTGATAGTCGCAGCCGACCTGTCCGCCCCCAACGAAGCCTGTTGAACTGAAGGAGACAGAGTTTCCAAGCGAGTTGGTGGTCCGGTCGTCGCTGACGACACCGCCGACGTGTGCGCCGACATAGCAACCGGTCCAGGTGAAGGGGATAGGCGCGAGGGGAGGTGCCTTCACCGCCAGATCAGCCGCCAAGGCCGCGCTGGAAAATCCCAATGCCAAAAGCCCGCCCACCCAAGCGACCGCGAAACGCCCCATGTCAGTCCCCATTCCCGCCTGCGACAACTTGGCACATGTCTGCCAGAAATGCCGCTGCTCGGGAAAGTGCAATTCGCATGATGTGCACAATTTGGGGTAGAGCCGTGGCGCAAATGTCACGCTCGGATCTGATGCACGCGGCGAGCATGACGGCTCGTTGACGTCGATGCTGATTTTACCTGGTGCCATCGAAGGTGAACCACTTCACAGCGGTCACAGCGGGGTCGTGCTAGCATTCGACAGTGCTGGCTGACCCAGCACCATGGCCGGAGTTCGGCTCAAATTACGCCATGCCCGATAAGCGCTGGCGGTTCGCATTTTCAGACGCTGTTCCCGCAATGAAGGGAGGTCTGGCAATGAGCGACACTCCAAAACCCGTGCCCGCCGACGAGTCGGCTCAGGCGGACCTTGCAGATTCTGAAGCTCCGGCGCCCGCATCCGGATTCGCCAAACGGCTGGAATCGTTCTTCGAGGTGATTCCATTTCTTGGCGGCGTTTTCATCGTGGTCCTCAGCGTGGAGCCGCTCCGCAATTTCATCTGGGACTCACGCCAGGTGATCATCCCGATCGTGTTGTTCGCCGCTGTCGTCATCCCGACGATCTTGCTGATGCCGATCGGGCAGCGATGGCTGAGAGAGAGCAAGGCGTCCACACGTGCGGGGCTCTTCATATTCTTCATGCTGGTGCTGGTGTCGATCGTGGCCATTGTTGCCTCGCTCGGCAAATTCTACCAGTACACGGTGCTGCGCGGCGTGTTCCTGGCCGTGGTGTGCCTGCTGCCCGGCGCAATGTGGTATCTCTTCGTCGGAACGCGCAAGGCGAGCCTGCTGAACGAATACCTGGTCAATCTCGATCGTCTGGGGCTGTTGCGCCAGGTGCGGAACGAGGATGCGGCGATCCGGGGACGTCGCGTTCAGGGGTATCTTCAGAAGTTCGAAGCCATCTATGGCGAGCTTGCGCCGAACGTCTATGCGGATGTGCTGAGCGGCCGTCTCGGCAAATATTCAAGGGCGGATACCGGCGGCGTGACGACACTCTCGACTGCGACGGTCCCGGTCTTGCTCGCCACGGTGCTGATTTCGCTCGGCTGGTTTGTCACGCTGCCGCCGTATCAGGCCGACGTTGTCTTCACCGTGAGTCCGGGCGTGCAGGCGCTGACGCCGTCGGGCACGCCGGTCCAGCTCGCGTTCCTCGGCGCCTATTTCTTCTCGCTCCAGATGCTGTTTCGCCGCTACGTCCTGGAGGATCTCGGTGGCAGCGCCTATGTCGCGGTGTCGCTGCGCATCATTCTGGCCGTCATCGGGATCTGGACCTTCACGGCTGTGTCTAGCGCGAACGACCATCTGCTTCTGCTCGCCGGCTTCGTCTTCGGCGTATTCCCGCGCGTGCTCTGGCAGGTCGTGGAGCAGATGTTCAAGAAGGCGGCGGGCCTCATCTTGCCGAGCATGGTCTCAGAATTGCCGATCAGCGATCTCGATGGTCTCACCGTCTGGCACGAGGTCAGGCTCGAGGAGGAGGACATCGAGAACGTCCCGAATATGGCGACTGCCGACATCGTCGAGCTCCTGCTCAACACGCGCCTTCCGCCGGAGCGGATCATCGACTGGACCGACCAGGCCATCCTCTACACGCAGCTTGGGCCGCAGCCCAAGCCGAAGGAAGGAGGCAGCGCACGCGAAAAGCTACGCACGCACGGTATCCGCACGGCGAGCTCGCTGCTGTGGGCTTCGTGGCAGGCGCGACTCCAGGGAAGGTCCGAGGAGTTCGATCGGATTTTGCAGGGGGCCGATGGCGCCAGCGCGATGCCGGCGCTGGAGGACTCGCTCCGCACCAATTCGAATCTCGATCTGATCGAGCAGTGGCGCGGCACCTGCGATGCCGCGCAGCGTCCCTCGGCGCAGCCGGGCGCGGAGCAACCGTCGCGCCTGCTCGAGCCGCGCGACGGAGAGTTCGACCTCGGTCGTGCGGCTGCCGCGGCCTAGATCAGGCCCACCAGCCTTAGCACCACGCCCGCGGCGCAGCTGCCGGCGAGCACGGTGAGCATGCCGAGCTTGAAGCGGAAGATCGCGGTCGCGGCCGCGATCGACAGCAGCAGCGCCGGGACGTCAACGCTCGTCAGCACCGGCCTGTCGAAGGACAGCGGGAAGGCGTGCACCGGCACGGTCTCGCGGAACAGCGTGTGCAGCGCGAACCAGATCGAGAGGTTAAGGATCACGCCGACGACGGCGGCGGTGATCGCGCTGAGTGCGCCGGCGAGGCCCGTGTTGCCGCGCAGGCGCTCGATGTAGGGGGCGCCGACGAAGATCCAGAGGAAGCAGGGGGTGAACGTGACCCAGGTCGCAAGCAGTCCGCCGAGCGTCGCTGCAAGCATCGGCGACAGGCCGCTTGGATCGCGATAGGCGGCCATGAAGCCAACGAACTGAAGCACCATGATCAGCGGACCCGGCGTGGTCTCGGCCATGCCGAGACCGTCGAGCATCTCGTGCGGCTTCAGCCAATGATAATGCTCGACCGCCTGCTGGGCGACATAGGCCAGCACCGCATAAGCGCCGCCGAACGTGACCAGCGCCATCTTCGAGAAGAACAGCGCGATCTGGCTGAACACGCTGGCCTGCCCGAGGATTAAAAGCAGCGCGATCACCGGCACCAGCCAGAGCGCGAGCCAGAGCGCACCGACGCGGATCGCGCGTGCGGTGTTGGGGCGCACATGCTCGGGAACGGCTTCGCCGAGCATGCTGTCGATCACGGCGGTGCTGCCGCCGGGGCCGTGGGCCGCCGGGGCAAACTCCGGACGGCCGGCTCGCGCGCCGACATATCCGATCACGCCGGCGGCGATGATGATGATCGGGAAGGGGACCGCGAAGAAGAAGATCGCGACGAAGGCGATTGCGGCGAGTGCAATCATGATGCGGTTCTTCAGCGCGCGCTTGCCGACGCGCACCACGGCTTCGAGGACGATGGTCAGCACGGCCGCCTTCAGCCCGAAGAACAGCGCCTCGACGAAGCTGACATTGCCGAAAGCCGCGTAGATATAGCTGAGGCCCATGATGGCGATGATGCCGGGCAGGATGAAGAGCCCGCCCGCCATCAGCCCGCCGGCGGTGCGATGCATCAGCCAGCCGACATAGGTGGCAAGCTGCTGCGCCTCCGGTCCGGGCAAGAGCATGCAGTAGTTCAGCGCATGCAGGAAGCGGCCTTCGGAGATCCAGTTCTTCTCCTCGACCAGGATGCGATGCATCACCGCGATCTGGCCCGCGGGGCCGCCAAAGCTCAGGCAGGCGACGCGGAGCCAGACTCGGAAGGCTTCAGCGAAGCTGATGCCGTGACCGGCATCAGCTTCCGTTGGATTGGCGCGGGTGTCCATCACGCCTTCACCTTGTTGGTCGGCCAGTTGTGGGTCTCGGCCGTCGCGTCGCGGCACCAGCGGTAGAAGGCGTCGTAGAGCGTCATGCCGGCTTCGAGCTGCTCGAGATCGTCGTCGTACATCCGCGACAGCCCGAGCGAGGCCGCGAGCAGGCCGGGGGCTTCCGGCGCGAGGTCGGGCCGCGCGGTGTCGGCGCCACGGACCAGCGTGGCAAGCCGCAGCAGCGGGGGCGTGGCAATCCCGAATTCCTCGATCATCACGTCGAAGGTGCAGAGCTCGCCGCGGTGGCTCCAGAACACGCTCTCGATGTCGAACGGCGCCGCGTTGAAACGCTCGCCCACGGCGACCACTTCAGAGGGCGCGACGAACAGGAACACCGCGTTGGGATCGACGAAGCGGCGGATCAGCCAGGGGCAGGCGATGCGGTCGACCTTCGGCCGGGCCCGCGTCACCCAGACGGTGCGTCCCTTGGCGTCGCGCGGCGGCAGTTTTGCAGCATCGACCAGCGGCAGCTTTGCGTTCTTCCAGCCCTCGAAACCGCCTTCCAGCGTCTCGGCCTGCACGCCGAGCTGGCGCAGCCAGGCGGCCGTGCCCTGTGCGAGCTTTTCGCCGCGCAGGCAGGCGACGATGGCGGAGCGGCCGGAAAATTCGCCGCCCCAGTCCGGAACGTTGCTGTGGCTGAACTTGATCGAGCCGGGGATCAGCCGCGGGTCTGCGGCAAAATCCTCGTCCGTGCGCACGTCAATCAGGGCAGGGGCGTTCGCCGTGCCGATCAGCCGTGCCAATTTGTCAGCAGATATCGTTGTGTAGGAAGACATGATGCGCCCTCGTAAAGACAAACGGGACGCGATACTTGGGCTTGTCGCCTCGTGGGGAGATCGCTCAATCCCCATGAGCGTCATTACAACGAAACCGCGCCGGGCTGTCAATCGGCTCGTTGACTTGATTTTGCCCGGACATTCCGCAGGTCTATATTGCGGGTCAACGGAACGGACCTTTCGGAGACTTTTCGATGCATTCCCATTCGACCGAGCAATGGACCCATGACCACGCCTTTCTGGGCGAGAAGCACGACGAGAACGAGCGGCGCACCTGGCTCGTGGTCGTCCTGACGCTGGTGATGATGGTCGGCGAGATCGTCGCCGGCTCGCTGTTCGGCTCGATGGCGCTGCTTGCCGACGGCTGGCACATGGGCACGCATGCGGCCGCGCTCGGCATTGCCGCTTTCGCCTACCGTTTCGCGCGCCGGCACCTGGGGAATGCGCATTTCACCTTCGGCACGGGCAAGTTCGGCGATCTCGCCGCTTTCTCCAGCGCGATCATCCTGGGTCTGATCGCGGTCGAGATCGCCTATGAGAGCGTGCTGCGGCTGTTCACGCCGGTGCCGATCGTCTATGGCGAGGCCATCGCGGTCGCCGCCCTCGGCCTCTGCGTCAACCTCGTCAGCGCGTGGCTGCTGCGCGACAGCCATGATCACCATCATCACGGCCATGACCACGGCCATGACCACGGCCTTGACCACGGCCTTGGGCATGCGCATGATGATCACGACGATCACGGTCATCGCCACCATCATCACGACAACAATCTTCGTGCGGCCTATGTCCACGTCATGGCGGATGCGGCGACCTCGGTGCTGGCGATCGCGGCGCTGGTGGTCGCGATGTATTCGGGATGGGTCTGGGCCGATCCGGCCGTCGGCCTGATCGGCAGTGCCGTGATCGCGAGCTGGGCGTTCGGCCTGGTCAAGTCATCAGGCGCGGTGCTGCTCGACGTGCGCGCCGACGAGAAGCTCGAACGCACCATCCGCGCCCGCATGGAGGTCGGAGAGGACCGCGTCACCGACCTGCATCTCTGGCAGGTCGGGCCCGGCCATTGCGCCGTGCTGGTCTCGGTGGTGTCGGACAAGCCGAAGCAGCCGGCCGTCTATAAGAAGCGGCTCGCCGGGCTGAAGGGCCTGAGCCACGTCACGGTCGAGGTCGAGACCTGCCCGCATTGATGTGATCTGCCGAAACGGAATTCGGCGGCGCGGCCGGGGTTGATCCTCGGTCGCAGCCATACACGGCTCCGCAAGAGGGACCAAGGATGATGCCCAGGATCAAGTTTGCTCTCGCCGTCGCCGCGCTGGCTCTGTCCGGCCACGCGGCCGTTGCGCAATCCGAGAAATCGGGCGTCGAAAAGCTCTACGTCCTCAATTGCGGGGAGGGCACCGCCGGGGACATCTCGCGCTGGACGCCCGGCCTGAACGAGGGCAAGTCGATGGACTTCGTCGACAGCTGCTATCTCATCAAGCACAGCAGCAAGGGCTGGTTCCTGTGGGACACCGGCATCGCCGATGCCGTCGCCGCCATGCCGAATGGCCTTGTCCCCGCCGATCCCAAGGCCGTCACCTGGCACCGGCCGAAGACGCTTGCCGCCCAGCTCGAACAGCTCGGCCTCAAGCCGGATGACGTCAAGGCGATGGCGGTGTCGCATACGCATCCGGACCACACCGGCAATGTCGAGCTGTTCCCGCAGGCCACGCTCTACGTGCAGAAGGCCGAATATGACTGGCCCGGCGCCAACAACGAACCGCGCTTCAAGCCCTCGCATCCGGTCGAGTTGCTCGCGGGCGACAAGGACGTATTCGGCGACGGCAGCGTGACCATCCTGTCGACACCCGGCCACACGCCGGGACATCAGTCGCTGCTGGTGAAACTGCCGAAAACCGGCGCGGTGGTGCTGTCGGGCGACGCCGTCCACTTCAAGGACAATTGGGACAACCGCCGCGTCCCCAGCATGAACGCCAACAAGGACCAGAGCGCGGCATCGATGCAGAAGATCGCCGACACGCTGACCAAGGAGAAGGCGCAGCTCTGGATCAACCACGACAAGGCCCAGCGCGACAGCCAGAAGATGGCGCCTGAGTTTTACGACTAACGTTTGCGTCGAGGCTGCTGCCATGATGCTGGCAGCAGCAGCGTGCTACGGCCTAGGAAAGCTCCGCGACAGGAGATGATCGTGGGAGAGTGGGCCGGGGTTGCGATCGCGCTGGCGTCGAGCAGCCTCGGCGGCACAGCCGCGGCGATCACCCGCTATCTCGTCGGCGGCGCCGATCCGGTTCTGCTGGCAATCCTGCGCTGGGGGATCGGCTTTCTCTGCCTGTTGCCGTGTGCGCTCCTGCTCGGCGTGCGCTGGCCGCAGCGGCCTGATTGGCCGGCGGTGGCGCTGCTCGGCATCTGCTTCTTCGGCCTGTTCTTCATTCTCTACAATATCGCGGTGTCCTACACGACCGCCGCGCGCGCCAGTCTCGCGCTGGCGACGCTGCCGCTCCACACTATGGTGGTCGGTGCGATCCTCGGCGTCGAGCGGCTGACGGCGCGCAAGATCATTGGCGTCGGCATCGCCGTGCTCGGTGTGACAGCGGCGCTGGCAGCGGGGCTTGCCCAGAGCCCGCCCGGCGCCTGGCGCGGCGAACTGATCATGACCGGTGCCGTGTTCTGCATGGCGTTCTACAACGTGCTATCGCGCCCGCTGATGCAGCGCTCGAGCGCGCTCGGCTTTCTCACTGTCGGCATGGGCGCGGGCGCTGCCGTGCTGGTGCTGGCGGGGTTCGTGAAGGGCAGCTTTGCGGCGCTCGATCACTTCACGACGGCGCAGTGGATTGCCGGCATCTATCTCGGCATCGGCGGCGGCGCGCTCGCCTTCATCCTCTGGGTCATGGCGCTGGCGCGGGCGACGCCGACCCGCGTTGCCAATACCATGACGGTCAACCCGATTGCCGCGACCTTGCTGGCGGCGCTGCTCATCGGCGAGCCGATCACCGCAAACCTTCTGATCGGGCTGGTTGCTGTGTTCGCCGGCATCTGGATCGCGACCAGCCAGGCGAAGCCGGCTTAAGTGCGCGGTGCCGTGACCGGGGACGGGCTGGCGTCCGGTGTCTTCTTCGGCTTGAGCGTGCCGGCGTAGAACGAGAGCAGCCAGACCAGGATGATGGCGAGGAGATAGACGCCCCAGGCCTGCGGCGGCGTGGTTGCCCAGCGCAGCAGGCCTTTGAAGGTGCGGGGCGGGCTGTTGTCTTCGCTCATGGCCCGCTTGTGCGCGAAAGGGGCTGCGCGGTCAATCCGGGCGCCGTTCGGCGCGGATCAGGAACAGCGCGGCCAGCGCCGAGAGGCTGAGCGCGGAGGAGACGATCAGCACCTTGGCGCCCATGACATCGATGAGCAGGCCGAAGGCCAGCGGCGCCACGGCCTGCGCCATCCGCGCCGGCGCGCCGATGATGCCGAGGCGGTAGCCGAAGTCCTTCGGGCCGAAGATCGACAGCGGCAGCGTGCCGCGCGCGATCGTGAGAATGCCGTTGCCCGAGCCGTGGAGCAGCGCAAACGCGCTTGCGGCGGGCGCGCCGAAGATGGCGAGGATTGCGGCGCCGAGCGGATGGGTGACGCAGGCAAGGCGCGTCGACCACAGCGGATGGAAGCGGCTCAGAAAGCCCGCTTCGAGAATGCGCGCGGCCACCTGTGCCGGGCCGATCAGCGCGCCGGCGGCGATGGCCTCGACATGCGTCGCACCCGTGGCCTCCAGCAGGCGCGGGAAATGGACGGCCATTGCGCCGGTGACGGTCCAGACCGCCGCGAACACGAAGGCGAGCAGCACCATGGTTCGGTCGAGCGGCAAATGCGGCTTCTCGGCCGTCGCCGCGGCCTGCCCGGCGCCCTTGATCGCCGGCAGCATGAAGAAGTTCAGGGGCAGGCCGATCAGGATGTTGGCGGCCGCCCAGGCAAAACAGGTCTCGCGCCAGCCGATATGGGACAGGCCCCAGGCGGTGAGGGGCCAGCCGACGGTCGAGGCGAAGCCTGCCATCAGCGTGATGCCGGTGATAGGCCTGCGCGCCTCGGTGCCGTAGATGCGGCTCAGCGCGGCGAAGGCGGCGTCATAGAGCCCCATCGCCATGCCGATGCCGAGCACGAGCCAGGCGAACGCCATCACCGCCAATGAGTGCGAGAGGCCGAGCAGGACGAGACCCGCGGCCATCGTCAGGTTCGAGACCGACAGCACCTGCCGGCCCCCGAACAGATCGATCTGCCGCCCGATGCGCGGGCCGAGCATCGCCGAGATCACGAGTGAGGCCGAGAACGCGCCAAAGATCCAGTTGGAGGAGACGCCGAGGTCGCGCGCCATGGGATCGGCGAGCAGCGCCGGCAGGTAGTAGCTGGAAGCCCAGGCCAGGGTCTGCGTGGTGCCGAGCGCCAGGATGATTGGAAGCTGGCGCTGGCTCATCTTGGTGCGATTCTGGTCGCGGTGTGCGGCGGTGTCATCGGTTGCATTTGCGGCCCGCGGCGAGAGTGCGTCAACAGCGTCCGCGACATGTTCGATCTGCTGCGGACGGGAGCCTTGGTTGCGCACGGTTCGCGCGCGGCCTTTCGCTCGTCACGAATGCACGCCATAATGGCGCATGCAATTGACCTCGCGCCTCGCGCTGATGAACTGGCTGACCGGCCAAGGGCTCACGGGCCTGCCCGAAAACGAGCTGCTCCGCGGCTTCTGCGAGCGCTGTCGCGCCGAAGGGCTGGAACTCTCGCGCGGGCTCGTCGTGATCGACACGCTGCATCCGATCTATGAGGGCCGCGGCTTCCGCTGGAGCGACCGTCCCAGCAACGAGAGCGACGCGTTCGAATACGGCTCGACCGCCGAAGGCGACGCGGCCAGGAGCTGGCGCCGCTCGGTGTTCTTCCACATGCTCGAGCACGGCAACGACGAGATGGTGATTGATCTCGCCGACGCGCCCTCGATGGATTTCTCGCAGATCGGCGAGCTCGCGGAAAAGGGCCACAAGCACTATCTCGCCTTCGTGCATCGCTTCGGCGAGAACGGCGCGCTCGGCCTGATGGATTGCCTCTATTCCTGCTGGACCACGCGCCGCGATAGCGGCTTCTCCGAACCCGAGCTCGAAGCTCTGCGCGATCTCGTGCCGGTGCTGGGGCTCGCGATCAAGTCGGCGCAGCAGGTCGACATCGCGCGAACCCTCGGCCGCGTCTATCTCGGCCGCGATGCCTCCGCGCAGGTGCTGGGCGGGCGCATCACGCGCGGCGTCACCGAGCGCATCAATGCCGTGCTGTGGTATTCGGATTTGCGCGGCTCGACCGGAATCAGCGAGAGCATCGGCCCCGACGAGATCATCCCGTTCCTCAACGACTATGCGCAGGCCGTGATCGACGCGATCCACGATGCCGGCGGCGACGTGCTGAAGCTGATCGGCGATGGCGTGCTCGCGATGTTCTGGGGAGAGGACATGTCGGACGCTCGGCGCGCTGCGCTGCGCGCCGAGCATCTGTTCCGCAAGAACGTCGCTGCGCTGAACAAGCGGCGGGAGGCCGATGGCCGTCCCACAACGTCGGCCTATATCGGCCTGCATGTCGGCGAGGTCTTTTACGGCAATATCGGCAGCGCGGATCGGCTCGACTTCACCGTCGTCGGCCCCACCGTCAACGAGGTCAGCCGCATCGCCTCGATGAGCCGTTCGGTCGACCGCGAGCTGCTGGCCTCGGCCGAGTTCTACAAGGGCCTGGACGCCACTGGCCGCCGCTACCTCGTCTCCACCGGCCGCTACGCGCTGCGCGGCATCGGCCGCGCGCAGGACCTCTACACGCTCGATCCCGAGGTCGATACGAGCGAGCCGGTGACCGGGAGCTACGAGCGGTATCTGGCGAACTAGCGGCGGATCGTAGGGGCCGAGACATTGGGCGTTTTCGTTCGATCCTTGGCGGGCCATTGTTCGGAAAGCGGCGGCATCGAAGTCTCCTTGCCGGTCATGCGCTCAATGGCGACGGCGTAGACGGTGATGATGTCGAGCCGCGGGAAGAACCCCTTCGGTCGCGTCGTATCCGGCTTGCCGTATTTGGCCATCAACGTTTCGCAGAACCGCTGCTTGATGCCCGTGTCGCCCGCGACCCTGATGCGGCCGAACAGGCATATGCTTCGATAGGCGAGGCCGGAATCGCATTCGAACCGGCCATAGTCGAAGACACCTTCGTGCTCATCGATCTCGATGCAGACGCGGGGATCTCGCTCGATGTTTGCGCGCAGATGTCCCCGGGCGGCCGTCGTGTGCAGATACACCTCACCGTCGAGCCAGAGATAGAGGAGCGGGATACAGTAGGGAAAGCCGTCCTCGCTGACTGTCGCAAGATGGCCAGCATATCCGCGTGCCAGCATCTCCAGGATCCGCTCCTGCGACATGGCGCGGTCCTCGCGCCGGATTTGCGGTGAACTCATGGTGCAAGACGCTCCGCGCCGCGATCCGAATGAGCGGACATTTCAGGTTTCCTTGTTATCCGAAACAGGATAGAAAAATAGTGGTCTTGAGCAAAGGTCCACTTGGTCCTATTGCGGCATACCACTTCTCAACGTGCGGCTCACCCTGTCGGACGAGGACCCGTGAAGAGCAGGCAGAGCTGGGCAGAACTCTATTCCTTCAGCGTCGACCGTACGGCGGAGGCGCCGGTATTCCGCCAAATCTACCTCGAACTACGATCGGCAATTCTGTCCGGAGCGCTTCGTCCGGCGGCCAAGTTGCCCTCGACGCGCGACCTTGCGGCGCAGCTCGGCGTCTCGCGTACCGCAGTTGTTTCGGCTTTCGAGCAGCTGCTAGCCGAAGGTTATGCCTTCGGCAGGAAGGGGGCGGGGACTTACGTTGCGTCCGATCTGCCTGAACCGTTTGCCGCGCCTCATGGCCGCAAGACGCGGGCGGCACCGGCCGCGGCAGGCGTGGCCTCCTTTCACGGCCTCGGCGATTTCGTCGATGTGACGACGCAGAATGACGAGCGTCCCTTCAACCTGGGTCGCACGCTGTTGGATGCACGTAGCGCCGAATTGTGGCGCAAACTCACGGCGCGCACGCTGCGATCGTTTGAGCGACATCATCTCGGCTATGGCGATCCGCGTGGCTTGCTGGAGCTGCGCAAGTCGGTTTGCGACTATCTTCGGGCCGCACGCGGCGTGCGCTGCGAGGTCGACCAGATCGTGATCACCGCCGGCACGCAGCAAGCCGTGGACATCGTCGCACGTGTCATGCCCGGGCCGGACAAGGAGGTCTGGATCGAAGACCCCGGCTATACCCTGACCCGTCTTACGCTCGCTGCGTCAGGCGCGAAGGTTTGCGCCATCCCGGTTGACCAGCACGGCGTGAACGTCACGGAAGGGATCCGCCGCGCCCCGAAGGCGCGCGCAGTTTTCATAACGGCCTCGCACCAGTTTCCGACAGGCGTTCCCCTGTCGATGGCGCGCCGCCTCGAACTTCTCGCCTGGGCCCGCGAGTCCGGCGCCTGGATCATCGAGGACGATTACGCCAGCGAATTCCGCTACGGCGGCCGTCCCCTCGCTTCGCTTCAGGGCCTGGATGAGGCCGGCCGTGTCATTTACGTCGGAACTCTCAACAAGGCGCTCTTCCCCGGACTGCGGCTTGGCTACGCCGTGCTGCCACACCCGCTGGTGCGGAATTTCGTTGCCGCGCGCTATCTGATCGACCGTCAACCGTCGAGCCTCTGCCAGTCCGTTGCTGCGGCCTTCATGGAGGAGGGGCATTTCGCAGCCCACATCCGCAGAATGCGGGAAGTGTATCGCCGCCAGCGCGATACCCTCGTTGCGGCACTGAGGCGGCGCCTGGGCGACCATTTGTCGGTCGAGCCGCCGGACCAGGGCATGCACCTGGTTGCCTACACGCGACGGGGACTTTCCGACGTGAAGATCGAACGGGCCGCTCGCGACCACGGCGTCACCGTTCGCGCGATGAGCCGCCACTATATCGAGGCGCCGGCGCAGTCGGCGCTGATGCTGGGCTTTAGCGGCTACCCGCAGCAGACCATTGCGCCGGCGGTTGCCCGACTGGCGCGGGCCATCGCCGCTGGTTGCGTACCGGACTAGCACCGCGCCGGTACTTCGTCCCCCACCATGGCCGGCTGCCGGTCCAGCGTCACTGCAGGCGACAGCCAGATCACCAGCGCCTGCACGCCGAACACGGCGGCTGCGAGATACAGGCAGGCCTCTGCGCTCCAGAGGCCGCCGACGATCGCGCCAAGCGCCGAGCCGAGCGGGCGGGCGCCGTAGCTCATGATGTTGATGGCGGAGACGCGTCCGAGCAGGCGCGGCGGCGTCACGGACTGCCGCAGGGTCGTGGTCGAAATCACCCACAGGATCGGCCCGACGCCGAGCAGGAAGAAGCTCAAGGCCGCGAGCCAGGGCGAGGGGACCAGCACCGTCAGCGCCATCACCACTGCGGCGACGAAACCCGTGACCGGGCCAAGGCCGACCACCGTGCCGAAGGCGATGCGCTTCATCACGCGCGTGGCGAACAGCGCGCCGATCACCATGCCGACGCCGTACATCGTCAGCACGGTGCCGACGCCTGCGGCGGTCAGGCCGAGATGGCGCACCGCGTAGGGCACGAACACGGCGATCTGGAGGAACCAGCCGGTGTTGAAGATGAACTGGGTAATGAACACCGGCCGCAGCAGCGGATGGTGGAACACGAAGGCCGCGCCCTCGCGGATGTCCTGGAACGGATGGCGCCGCGGCGAGGGCGTACGGGTGGGCTCGTAGATGCCGGAGAGCAGCACGACGGCGATGGCCGAGAGCGCCGCGGCAAAGCCGAAGGCCGGGCTCGCACCCCACCAGCCGACCAGCGCACCGCCGAGCGCAGGCCCGCTCGCAAAGGCGATGGTGCGGGCGAGCTCGATGCGGGCATTTGCCGACGGCAACAGCTCCGCGCTCACCAGCGAGGGCACCAGGGCCGGCGCCGCTACGCTGTAGACGACCGTGCCGCATACGGCGGCAAAGCCGAGCAGAGCCAGCAGCGGCAAATTGAGGGCGCCAAGTGTGAGCAGCAGCACGATGGCCGCCAGCGCGACCGCGCGCAGCGCTTCGGCACCTGCCATCAGCGAGCGGCGGGAGATGCGGTCGGCGAGCAGGCCGGCCGGAATGGCGAACAGGACGAAGGGCAGGGTGAGGGCGGTCTGGAGCAGGCCGGTCTGGCCTTCCGCAACACCCAGCGTGAGCACGGCGACGATCGGGGCCGCGGCCAGCGCGATCTGCTCGGCCGATTGCGCCGCCAGGTTGGACCAGGCGAGGCGGTTGAAGGTGTCGGGGAGGCGAAGCGGGTTTGACATGGCGCATTTCCTGCAAAGTCGTGTTGGCGCCAGTATCCGCCCCCGAGGACGGCCAAACCCACCCGCTTCCCGACAGGGCGGCGGATAACCGCCGCGTCGGGACCTCATCGGCTAGATGCAGTTGCAAATGAGTTGCAATAAGCTTCGACTTCGGTATTCTGCTGATATGGATGCCCGCTCCCCCGATTTGACCCAAGATGCCGCCGGCTGGCGCACTGATGCGCCTGCTACCAAGAGCCTCGCCGAGGTGAACGCCACGATTGCCATCCCCACGGCGGGGGTGTGGTGGCGGCGATTCCTCGCCTTTGTCGGCCCCGGCTATCTGGTCTCGGTCGGCTACATGGACCCCGGCAACTGGGCGACCGACCTCGCCGGAGGGTCGAAGTTCGGCTACACGCTGCTTTCGGTCATCCTGCTCTCGAATTTGATGGCGATCCTGCTCCAGTCGCTGGCGGCGCGGCTCGGCATCGTCACCGACCGCGACCTCGCGCAGGCCTGCCGCGCGACCTATTCGCCGGCGGTGAATTTCCTGCTCTGGCTCGCCTGCGAGGCGGCGATCATCGCCTGCGATCTCGCCGAGGTCATCGGCACAGCGATCGCGCTCAAACTGCTGTTCGGCATTCCCCTGATCGGCGGTGCGCTGCTGGCCGCGCTCGATGCGTTCCTGCTGCTGCTCCTGATGAACCGCGGCTTTCGCTTCCTCGAAGCGTTCGTCATCGCGATGCTTGTCGTGATCGCGGTCTGCTTCGTGGTCCAGATCGTGGCCGCGGCGCCGCCGATGGCGGAAGTCCTGCACGGCTTCATGCCGAAGACCGAGATCTTCACCAATCCGGAAATGCTCTACATCGCGATCGGCATCATCGGCGCGACCGTGATGCCGCATAATCTCTATCTGCACTCCTCAATCGTGCAGACGCGCGCCTATGAGCGCAACGACACCGGCCGGCGCGAGGCGATCAAATGGGCGACGACGGACTCGACCATCGCCCTGATGCTGGCACTGTTCATCAATGCGGCGATCCTTGTCGTGGCAGCCGCGACCTTCCACAAGAGCGGCCATTCCGACGTCGCCGAGATCGGCCAGGCCTTCGAGCTGTTGTCGCCGCTGCTCGGCCTCGGTATCGCCTCGACGCTGTTCGCCATTGCGCTGCTCGCCTCGGGCCTGAACTCGACGGTGACGGCGACGCTCGCCGGCCAGATCGTGATGGAGGGCTTTCTCGACCTGCGCCTGCCGAGCTGGGCGCGGCGATTGCTGACGCGCGGCATCGCTATCGTGCCGGTGATCGTCGTCACCGCGATCTATGGCGAGCGCGGCACGGCGGATCTCCTGGTGTTCAGCCAGGTCGTGCTATCGATGCAGTTGCCCTTCGCCGTGATCCCGCTGGTCCGCTTCGTCTCGGATCGGCGCAAGATGGGCAAGTTCGCGATACCGCCATACGTCGCCGCGATCGCGTGGATCGTCGCGGGCATCATCGTGATTTTGAACGTGAAGTTGCTGGTGGATACGCTGTTCGGGTGAGTGTTCGCCCAACACACCGCCGTCGTCGCCCGGCTTGACCGGGCGACCCGGTATTCCAGAGACGGTTGTGATTGAGCCGAGAAGCCGCGGCGTACTGGATGCCCCGGTCAAGCCGGGGCATGACCGCGAGCTAATCCTGCGGCTCTGACGTCGCGTCACCTTGCGCGTCGATGCGCAGCCAGCCTGACGGCGCGAGGCGCTGCTGCGGCAGGAAGCGGGCCTTGTAGTCCATCTTCTTCGAGCCCTCGATCCAGTAGCCGAGATAGACGTAAGGCAGCCCCTGGCGGCGGGCGCGGGCGATGTGGTCGAGGATCATGAAGGTGCCCATCGACCGGCTGACCTGGCTCGGCTCGAAGAACGAATAGACCATCGACAGGCCGTCGCTGAGCACATCGGTCAGCGCCACCGCGATCAGCTCCTCACCGCGGCCGGTGATGCCGCTGTCGGGGCCGCGCTTGCGGTACTCGATGATGCGGGTCTCGACATGGCTGTCCTCGACCATCATGGCGTAGTCGAGCACGGTCATGTCGGCCATCCCGCCATGGCGGTGGCGGGAGTCGAGATAGGCGCGGAACACCGAATATTGCTCGGAGGTCGGCACCGCACTGCGCTGCTCGCCGATGATGTCGGCGTTGCGCGCGATGACTTTCCGGAAGTTGCGGGAGGGGCGGAACTCGTTGGCGACCACCCGGACCGAGACGCAGGCGCGGCACTGGTCACAGGCCGGCCGGTAGGCGATCGACTGGCTGCGGCGGAACCCGCCATGAGTCAGGAGGTCGTTGAGGTCACCTGCGCGCTCCCCCACGAGGTGCGTAAACACCTTGCGCTCATGCCGGCCCGGCAGATACGGGCAGGGAGAGGGCGCCGTGAGGTAAAATTGGGGGGTGTCGCGCGAGTGCTGGGTCAAGGGACGTCGTGGGCCTCCAAAGTGGGCATTAACATCGCGCTACGAAGGCCCCCGGTCAATCGGTCTACTCGGCAGATCAGATCAGTCAGTTTAGTCGGTCCTGGTTGATAGGTTCTTGATCATCAGGCTCTCAGTAGGTCCTTGCGGCCTGCGGCACGGGCGCGCGGACGGAATTGTTGATCACGACCGTTCCCAGCACGACATCATGCAGCAGGCGCCGGCGGCCGTTGAATAGCCCAACCAGCACCACGAAAGGTGTCAGGAACGAGACCGTCACCCAGAACAGCACGGCATGGGTGGCGCCGAGCACGAAATAGCCGGGCGCGCCGTACCAGGTGCGCAACTCCAGATCCATCAGGCGCATGCCGATCGTCGCGGACGACGGACCGCCGATGCAGGCACCGTAATAGACGATGGCCCAAACAACGGAGGCCGGCCAGGCCAGCCAGAACAGCGCCCAGCCGATGCCGAGCGTGACGATGCCAAACAGCGCGATGAAGATGTAGCCGAGGATCACGGGAACGGAGATCACGACCATGTCGATCAGGAACGCGAACGCCCGCCGCGTTGCCACGCCACGGAACAATTCCGGGTGCAGATAGGGATCGAAGGCGTGCGGTTGCATGGCGCCGTCATTGCGCCAGGCATTGCCCGAGTCCGAATACGACATAGTCCGTTCTCCCAAGGGAAACTCCCGTGGCAGGACATGGGAGCAAGTCATCCCCGTGCCAAGGGCGTGCGGGCGTCAACAAGCCGAAATATTCCGGCAATTCGGGGGCGGGGCTGTTACCGCTGTCGTTCAGGGAAGGCGTCGTAGGGTGGGCAAAGGCGCGTTAGCGCCGTGCCCACCATCGTTCCGCGATCGCTAGCTGGCATGGTGGGCACGCTTCCGCCTTCGCTCTTCGAGCTACGGCGGACAAGCCGCTTGGTCCATCCCGCGATACCTTACGTTTGGCTCCGCAGCTTCTCCGCCACCTTCGGCGCAAAATAGCTGAGCACGCCGTCGGCGCCGGCGCGCTTGAACGCCAACAGGCTCTCCATCATCGCGCGCTCGCCGTCGAGCCAGCCATTGTTGGCGGCCGCTGCGATCATCGCGTATTCGCCGGAGACCTGGTAGGCGAAGGTCGGCATCGCAAAAGTGTCCTTCACGCGCCGGACCACGTCGAGATAGGGCATGCCGGGCTTCACCATCACCATGTCGGCGCCCTCGGAGATGTCGAGGTCGACCTCGCGCAGCGCCTCGTCGGTGTTGGCGCTGTCCATCTGGTAGGTGCGCTTGTCGCCGGTGAGCGTCTTGGCCGAACCGATGGCGTCGCGGAACGGGCCGTAGAAGGCGGAGGCGTACTTTGCCGCATAGGCCATGATCTGCACGTCGAGCAGGCCTGAGCGGTCCAGCCCCTCGCGGATCGCGGCGACGCGGCCGTCCATCATGTCGGACGGCGCGATGATGTCGCAGCCGGCTTCGGCCTGGACCAGCGCCTGACGCACCAGCACCGCGACCGTCTCGTCGTTCAAAATCTTGCCGTCGGAGATCAGGCCGTCATGGCCGTGGCTGGTGAAGGGATCGAGCGCGACGTCGCAGAGGATGCCGATGTCGGGAAACTCCTTCTTGATCGCGCGCACCGCCTGGCAGACCAGGTTGTTCGGATTGGTCGCCTCGGAGCCTTCCTCGTCGCGCAGGGACGGGTCGGTGTAGGGAAACAGCGCGAGGCAGGGGATGGTGAGCTTCATGGCGCGCTCGGCCTCGCGCACGGCCTGGTCGACGCTGAGGCGGTCGACGCCCGGCATCGAGGCGATCTGCTCGCGCTTGTTGTCGCCGTCGATCAGGAACAGCGGCCAGATCAAATCGTCGGTGGTGAGCACGTTCTCGCGCACCATGCGCCGGGCCCATTCGGCCTTGCGGTTGCGGCGCGGGCGGACGGTCAGATCGAGGGCAGGGGAGGCACTGGCGCCATCCCGGCGCGAAACCTCGCGCAATTCGATCGGACGTCCGTATTTGATCGCCATCATTCTTCCTCCGGCTGGAATTATTCTTATACCAGCTCGCATGGTTCCCGTCACCGCGGCTTGACCTGCCGCAAGGCAAAATTGAGGTCAATCGGGCAGCCGATTGATTTTGCGGGGCGAAGCAGCCAGAAGGGGACCATGTCCGAAATTTCCACCCGCGATGCGGCCCGCGACGGCGCCAGTGCCAGGGACGCCGCCAGAGACAACGCCAGAGACAACGCGATGTCGGTGGCGGCGATCTCGTCGGAGCGCCCCGAGTCCGACGACAATGTCTGGACGCGCCGGCTCGTGCTGTTCCTGCGCGTGATGGCGCTGCTGTCGATTCTGAAGGGCCTCTATCACTGGGCCCAGGTCACCGGCTTCGTCGGCGGCGAGGACGAGGCGTTCGAGAACCAGTCGATGGCCTGGCAGGCCGCCACCGTCTATTTCGCCGTGATCGAGCTCGTTGCCGCGGTCGGCCTCTGGCTTGCGACGCCCTGGGGCGCGGTGGTCTGGCTGACGACCGTGGTGTCGATGGCGGTGATCGAACTGATGTTCCCGGGCATCTACGGCGGCAGCCTGATCGTTGTCGGTGTCGAAGCCTTCATGCTCGCCGCCTATCTCGCGCTCGCCTGGATGGCCGCGCGCGAGCGGCCGCCGTAGCGCGCTTACGATTTCAACGCACACTCACACTCTCTCGTGCCCCGGACGCAGCGCAGCACGCAGTGTTGCGCTGCTGAGCCGGGGCCCAGCTCTCCACGATCTCGTTTGCGGCTTCTGGGTCCCGGCTCTGCGCTCCGCGTCGCTGCGCTTGTCCGGGACACGAGAGCGGCATTTCCGAAGTCGTGGCTTGGTTGACCGTTCGTTGCCTAAAATTCGAGGTAACTTTTCATTGACTCCGTGCGTTCCGCCACAGCTCTTACGCGCCCGTTTCGAAACGGGGCGGCCCTGTACTGGAATGCGACAGAGGTGGCGGACGGAGGGTGAACAGGACCTTGCGAGGGTCAACAGACGGTTGCGAAAAGCCCTTGTGACACAGGCTTAATCCGCAATTCACTGTCTTAAATTCATGATCTCTTTATTCTCTTATTTAAGCCGATCTTCAAACGCCCCCCTTAAGTTGCACCTATCAGACGGAGCACAAGTTTCGTCGAATGAGTGTCGATAAAAACGACAACAGGGGAAGTGTCATGATGAAAGCCGTCGCAACTGCGGCAGATACCGCAGAGCGCGTCTCCGGCCAGCAGGGTTCGGTGCAGTCGCTCTATCTGGAAGCTTTGACTCTGGTGGAGCGGCTGCATCGCCGGCTCCTCGACGTCATCAAGGATGAATTCGATCGCCGCGGCCGTGCGGACATCAACTCGGTCCAGGCGCTCCTGCTCTACAACATCGGCGACAAGGAGCTGACCGCGGGCGAGCTGCGCACGCGCGGTTACTATCTCGGCTCCAACGTCTCCTACAATCTGAAGAAGCTCGTCGAGCTCGGCTTCCTCGATCATCAGCGCTCGCGCGTTGATCGCCGCTCGGTGCGCATCCGCCTGACCCCGCAGGGCCAGGAAGTCCGCCGCATCGTCGACTCCCTCTACCAGAAGCACGTCAAGACGGTGGAGCAGGTCGGCGGCATCTCGGGCGAGGAGTTCTCGACCCTCAACAAGTCGCTGCACCGCCTCGAGCGGTTCTGGACCGACCAGATCCTGTATCGTCTCTGAGTTCTTTGCGACGGGACTTGGCCAAGCCGGCCCGCAACAAGACCGGCAAGCCTCCCGAACGTGCCTGACCTCCCCAAGCGCGCCGGCCCGGCTCTGCCCCGGACCGGTGCGTTTTGTCGTTTCGCGACTGCGAAATAATTGCCGGCCAGGCGGAACCAGTTCCCCGCACCGCAGTTGTTACTGCGGATCGGAGGATGCGATGCTGGTCGAGCGCGGGCTTCAGGCAATGAACGTCGAACTCGTGAGCGACGCCTATGCCATCGCAGCGAATTACCTCCGCCGCTCCGGCGCGATTCCCGACACGCTGGTCACCAACGAAAGCCTGCTCGAGATCATCATCAAGCTGCTCCAGCACGGCGAATTGAACAAGATCAGGCTCGCTAACAAGGCCATTGGTCGGTTCGAGGCCCAGTCCGGGGCCCGCGCGGTTGCCTGATCAAAACTCCCAAAATTCGACAGAACCAGAGGGTGACATGGAAGCTGCCATCGACCGGATCATGCAGACTTATGACCTGCTTGCGAACCGCACGTCCGCGGCGAGCGCGGAGGCACGGGCCAAGGTCACGAACTACCTCAATACGTTGATGGAAGCCGGCGAGAAGGACACCCACAGGTTGACGGTGTGCGGACTGACCTATCTGCGCCAGCTCGACGGCAGCGTCGATCCCGTGAAGGCGGGGTATACCGGGCTCTAGGGGCAGGTCCGGCCCGCACGGATTTTAAGGTCCAAATCGGACCCTTCAGGACTGATCGGGGCGGACGGTTCAAGCAGCCGTCCTCTCGCCCGGATCCTTCAATCCCCACCATATCTGGCATAATTCTCGCTCTCGACCCGCAAATACTTGGCCGGGGGCGGGTGATGTGGTAGATCGCGCTCGCCGCTTCCGATCGCCACACCAGACCGCCCGTAGCCCGCCAAAAGGCTGCGGCGGTGGAGATATTCGCAAGATGACCTCAGCCAGAACCGCCTCCGCGCCCGACTCGTTTTTCACCGCCTCGCTCGACCAGGCCGACCCGGAAATCGCCGCCGCCATCAAGGGCGAGCTCGGCCGGCAGCGCCATGAGGTCGAGCTGATCGCCTCCGAGAACATCGTCAGCCGTGCCGTGCTGGAAGCGCAGGGTTCGGTGATGACCAACAAGTACGCAGAGGGTTATCCGGGCGCGCGCTACTATGGCGGTTGTGAGTGGGTCGACGTCGCCGAGAACCTCGCGATCGATCGCGCCAAGAAGCTGTTCGGCGCCAACTTCGCCAACGTGCAGCCGAACTCCGGCAGCCAGATGAACCAGGCGGTGTTCCTGGCGCTGCTGCAGCCCGGCGACACCTTCATGGGCCTCGACCTCGCGGCCGGCGGCCATCTCACCCACGGCTCGCCCGTCAACATGAGCGGCAAGTGGTTCAAGGCCGCGCACTACACCGTGCGCCGCGAGGACCAGATCATCGACATGGACGCGGTCGCCAAGCAGGCCGAAGAGGTCAAGCCCAAGCTGATCGTCGCCGGCGGCTCGGCCTATTCGCGCGCCTGGGACTTCAAGCGTTTCCGCGAGATCGCGGACAGCGTCGGCGCGTACCTCCTGGTCGACATGGCGCACTTCGCCGGTCTCGTCGCCGGCGGCGTGCATGCCTCGCCCGTGCCGTATGCCCACGTCACCACCACCACCACGCACAAGTCGCTGCGCGGTCCGCGCGGTGGCCTGATCCTCTCGAACGACGAGGCGCTCGCCAAGAAGCTCAACTCGGCGATCTTCCCGGGCCTGCAGGGTGGGCCCCTGATGCATGTGATCGCGGCGAAGGCGGTCGCCTTCGGCGAGGCGCTGCGTCCGGACTTCAAGATCTATGCGAAGAACGTCGTCGAGAACGCCAAGGCGCTGGCCGAGGCGATGAAGAGCCACGGGTTCGATATTGTCTCCGGCGGCACCGATAACCATCTGATGCTGGTCGACCTCAGGCCGAAGGGCCTGAAGGGCAACGTCTCGGAGAAGGCGCTGGTCCGCGCCGCCATCACCTGCAACAAGAACGGCATTCCGTTCGACCCCGAAAAGCCCTTCGTCACCTCGGGCCTGCGTCTCGGCACCCCGGCGGCGACGACCCGCGGTTTCGGCGTCGCCGAATTCCAGCAGGTCGGCGGCATGATCGCCGAGGTCCTCAACGCGATCGCGCAGTCCGACGACGGCAAGGCGCCGCTGGTCGAAGCCGCGATCAAGGAGCGGGTCAAGGCGCTCACCGATCGGTTCCCGATCTATCAGTAAGGTCAAGGGTAAACGGATGCGCTGCCCGAACTGCAACAGTCTCGATACGCAGGTAAAGGACTCGCGTCCGACCGAGGACTCTTCCGTGATCCGCAGGCGGCGCGTGTGCGTCGCCTGCAATTTCCGCTTCACCACCTTCGAGCGCGTGCAGTTGCGCGAGCTCACGGTGATCAAGCGCAACGGCCGCCGCGTGCCGTTCGACCGCGACAAGCTGATGCGCTCGGTGTCGATCTCCTTGCGCAAGCGGCAGGTCGAGCCGGAGCGCGTCGAGAAGATGGTCTCCACCATCGTCCGTGAGCTCGAGACCGGCGGCGAGGCCGAGATCTCCTCCGAGGTGATCGGCGAGACCGTGATGGAGCATCTGCGCACGCTCGACGACGTCGCCTATGTGCGCTTTGCCTCGGTCTATCGCAATTTCCGCGAGGCCAAGGATTTCGCCGACGTGCTCGGCGAGCTCTCCGGTGAGGAGGAAGCGCGGCTCGCCGCGATCCGCAAATGATCTTTCGGATCCTGGAGGATCAGTTCGCGCAGAAGGCCCGCGAGTCCAAGGACGCCGATCGCCGCTTCATGCAGCTTGCGCTGGCGCTGGGTAAGCGCGGGCAGGGGCGCACCTGGCCCAATCCTGCCGTGGGCGCTGTCATCGTAAAAGACGGGGTCATCATCGGCCGCGGCTGGACGCAGCCAGGCGGGCGACCGCATGGCGAGCCCGAAGCGCTGCGCCGGGCCGGCGAGGCCGCGCGAGGCGCCACGCTCTATGTCACGCTGGAGCCGTGCTCGCATTTCGGCAAGTCGCCGCCTTGTGCAGACGCGGTGATTGCCGCCGGCATCACGCGGGTGGTCGCGGCGATCGAGGATCCCAATCCGGAAGTCGCGGGCCAGGGTCATGCGCGCTTGCGCGCCGCCGGCATCACGGTGGATGTGGGTCTGTGCGCGGCGGAGGCCGCGTTCGACCATGCCGGGCATTTTCGCCGCATCCGTGACAAGCGCCCGCATGTGATCCTGAAGCTCGCAGTCTCGCCTGACGGCAAGATCGGTGCGCCTGGCGGCAAGCCGCTTGCGATCACGGGCGAGGCTGTGCGCAATCGCGTGCATCTGCTCCGCGCACAAAGCGACGCCATCCTGGTCGGCATCGGCACGGTGCTGGCGGATGATCCGCAGCTCAACTGTCGCCTGCCGGGCATGGAAGCACGTTCTCCAATACGCATCGTGCTCGACGAGAATCTGCGTATTCCGGCCGCGAGCCAGCTTGGTCGTTCCGCGCGGGAGACGCCGCTCTGGGTGATCGGCTCCGAGCTTGCTGAGGCTGCCGCCGCCACGCGGCTCGGAGCGGCCGGCGCTCAGATCATCCGCGTACCGCCAGGAAACGCTTCCGGGCTTGATCTTTCGGCCGTGCTGCACATGCTGGCGGAGAAAGGCATCACGCGGCTGATGGTCGAGGGCGGCAGCCGCGTTGCGGCGTCCTTCGTCGCGGCCGACCTCGCCGACGAGATCTGGCTGTTCCGCGGAGCGGAAGAGGTCGGCCCAGGCGGCGTCGATGCGCTCGATGCATCGCCCCTGTCGAAAATCACGCAGTCGCAGGCCTATAAGGTTCATGCTAGCGAGACATTCGGCAAGGATACTCTCACCATCTACGAGCGCTCGTAATGTTCACTGGCATTGTCACCGATATCGGCGAGATCGTCGGCTTCACGCCGACTGCGCAGGGCCAGTTGCACAGGCTGCGCATCGCTTGCCGCTACGATCAGACCACCATCGCCGACGGCGCCTCGATCGCCTGCAGCGGCGTCTGCCTGACGGTGGTTGCTTCCGGCGTCGAAGGCGGCAGAACCTGGTTCGACGTCGATGCCGCCGCCGAGACGCTGGCGCTGACAACTGCAAAGCACTGGAAGGTCGGCACGAGGCTCAATCTCGAGCGTGCGCTCAAGATCGGCGACGAGCTCGGCGGCCATATCGTCGCCGGCCATGCCGACGGTGTCGCCACCCTCGTCAGTCGCGAGGACCTGCCTGATATGGCGCGGTTCGAGCTCTCGACCACGCGGGAGCTCGCGCGCTTCATCGCCACCAAGGGCTCGATCACGCTCGACGGCGTCTCGCTGACGGTCAATACGGTGAGAGACGTGACCTTTTCGGTGCTGATCATCCCGCATACTCTGACGGTCACGACGATCGGCGGCTGGAAAGCGGGCGCCGAGGTCAATATCGAGGTCGACCTGATGGCCCGCTATGCCGCGCGGCTGACGGAAATGAAGTGACGGCGGAGCCGTTATTCCGGGATGGTCCGAAGGACCAGACCACAGGTGCGCAATTGCGCACCGGGGAATCTCGAGATTCCGGGCTCGATGCTTCGCATCGCCCCGGAATGACAGTGTCTTTGAACTTGGCTTACATGCGTCCGGCGACTACATAGCGCCGACCTCTGTAGAACGGATTTAGACGATGGCAGACGCGCGACGCGCACCCCTGAAGGACCAGACCGACATTTCCGGCGCACGCGCGCTGATTGTCGAGGCGCGGTTCTATGACGATCTCCAGGATGCGCTTCTGGACGGCGCGGTGACCGAGCTGAAGGCAGCCGGTCTGACGCATGACATCATCACGGTTCCCGGCGCGCTGGAAATCCCGGCGGCGGTCGCCATCGCGATCGATGCCGCGGCGGCGAACGGCAAGCCCTATGACGCGGTGATCGCGCTCGGCTGCGTGATCCGCGGCGATACCATCCATTTCGAGATCGTCTCGCAGGAATCCTCGCGCGCGCTGATGGATCTTGCGGTTTTGCGAAAGCTGCCGCTCGGCAACGGAATCCTCACCGTCAACACCGAGGCGCAGGCCTGGGCGCGGGCGCGCGCCAGCGAGCTCAACAAGGGCGGCGATGCCGCGCGCGCCGCCCTTGCGATGCTGCGCATCAAGCGCCGGCTGGCGCGGGCTTGATCATGGCCGATCACAGCAAAAAGCCGCCGGCTGGCACCGAGAAGAAAGCGAACCGGCGCGGTGCGGCGCGACTCGCGGCCGTGCAGGCGCTGTACCAGATGGACATCGCCGGCGCCGGCATCAACGACATCTTTGCCGAGTTCGAGAGCCACTGGCTCGGCAACGAGGTCGAGGGCGATACTTACCTGCCGGCCGAAGCGGCCTTCTTTCGCGACGTGGTCTCCGGCGTCGTGCGCGACCAGAAGATGCTCGATCCCCTGATCGACGAGGCGCTGTCAAAGGGCTGGCCGCTGAAGCGGATCGAGGCCATCCTGCGCGCGGTGCTGCGGGCAGGGGCCTATGAGCTCCAGCATCGCAAGGACGTGCCGGGCCGCGTCGTCGTGTCAGAATATGTCGACGTTGCGAATGCATTCGTCGACCGCGAGGAGACCGGCATGGTCAACGCCGTGCTCGACCAGATCGGCCGCCAGTTCCGCGGCGACGAGTTCGGGCGGGGGTAGTTATCCACGAGGGCGGTGAAGAGATGCGATGCGGCTGCCCCATACTCCGCTGTCATCACCCGCGAAGGCGGGTGATCCAGTACGCCTCGGCCTATCGATTTGACACGACCGTCTCTGGAATACTGGATCGCCCGGTGTCTTCTTTGAAGACACGCTTCGCGCTTTTGCCGGGCGATGACAGCATTGGGTGTGGCTAAGGCCGATGGCAGACTCTCAAAACCCCTCCGCCGAAGACTCCCTCATCGCGCGCTATTTCAAGCCGCTGGCGACCGATCCCGGCGCGTTCGGGCTGGTCGATGATGCCGCGGTCCTGTCCTCGTCCGGCGACGACATCGTCGTCACCACCGACGCCGTCGTCGAAGGCGTGCATTATCTCGCCACCGATCCGCCCGACACCATCGCGCGCAAGGCGCTGCGGGTGAACCTGTCGGATCTCGCCGCCAAGGGCGCGGCGCCCGCCGGCTTCGTGCTGACGCTGGCGCTGCGCAGCAAGGAGGATGCCTGGCTCAGGCCGTTCGCCGATGCGCTCGGCGAGGACAGCAGGGCTTTCGTGTGCCCGCTGCTTGGCGGCGACACGGTGTCGACGCCGGGGCCGCAGATGATCTCAATCACCGCCTTCGGCCGCGTGCCGAAGGGACGGATGGTCGGCCGTACCGGCGCGCGGCCCGGCGACCTCATCCTGGTAACGGGAACGATCGGCGACGCCGCGCTCGGCCTCGACGTGCTCACAGGCGGCGCCGCGGCCGGGGTGCTCGCGTCCGAACCGCAAGCGAAGGAGATGCTGGTCTCACGCTATCGCGTGCCGCAGCCGCGCAATGTGCTGGCGCAGGCCGTGCGGGACCTCGCGACCGCCGCGATGGACGTGTCCGACGGGCTCGCCGGCGACCTGACGAAACTCTGTGCGGCGTCCGGCGTCTCGGCCACGATCGACGTCGCGAACGTGCCGCTCTCGGCTGCTGCGGCCGGCCTGATCGCGCGCAACGCTATTTGCGTTGAGACGCTGCTCGCTGGGGGCGACGACTACGAGGTGCTGTGCACGGTGCCGCCGGCGCAAACCGATGCGCTGATTGCTGCGGGGCAGGCGGCGGGTGTGGCCGTCACGGCGATCGGTACGATCGTCGCGGGCCATGAGCGGCCGCGCTTTTTGGACGGGCAAGGCCAGGAACTGACCTTGAGGCGCCTGTCTTACAGCCACTTCTGAATTCAAGTCCGCCCCAAACCCTGATCTGTCCTGGCTTTTCCCGGTCGCGGGTTGGCGCAACCCTGGCGACAGCAAGCGGCTGTATCAGCGCCATAGCTACCAAAGCAGCCAATGGACATGATTCGATGACGGCGGCCGTTTCGAGTTTGAGCGAGGCGCGGACTGTTTCCGGGAAGGAGTGCGGAAGCTGCACGCTCTGCTGCAAGGTTTACAACGTGGTCGAGCTCGGCAAGGCCGCCGGCAAGTGGTGCTCGCATTGCAAGCCCGGCCGAGGCTGCACGATCCACGACAAACTGCCGAGCGAGTGCGCGGCGTTCAATTGTCTCTGGAAAACCGAGCCGACGATGTCCATGCAATGGAAGCCCGATCAGTCGAAGATGGTGCTCACTTTGCACCCCGAGACCAACAACATCCAGGTCGTGGTCGATCCCGGCCTGCCATCGGCCTGGACGCGGCAGCCTTATCACGGCCAGTTGCGCTTGTTGTCGAAGAGCAACATGCCGAAAGGCCATCTCGTGGTGGTGTTCGTCAATGAGCTGGCGACGCTCATCCTGCCCGACCAGGATGTGCAGCTCGGCAGCCTCACACGCGAGCAGGTCGTTTCGGTGACGCACGAGGTCGGCCCGAATGGCGGCGTCTACGAGGTCAAGATCTTCAACCGGCGTACAACAGCCGACGGGCAGACCCTGGAAATGGCGTCAGCCTCTCGCCATCCCGTGAGGGCGATGGCCTAGGCGTGGCCCAGGCCAAGCCTCGCCCGGTTCTGAGGTCGCTTCCCGGTGCTGCGCCAGGCCGGCGGCCAAGCACTCGGGATTAGGTCTAAATACTTGCCGAGATCGGCTTTTTCGGCCTCATCCGGCGTTGCACCCTCAATTTGATTTTGGCAAGCTTGTGACCGACCAGGGCCACACCTTCGTGCAAGGGGCGGCCCTGTTCAACATAAGGGCGCCAACCGCATGACGGAAAAACAAAAGGCGCCGGGGGTACGTACATCAAGGATCTGAGGCAAAAATCACATGACAGCATTATGGTTGATAGTGCTCTGCGGAGTGCTTTCCATCGTCTACGCGATCTGGGCGACGTCTTCGGTGTTGAGTGCGGATGCGGGGTCACCGCGCATGCAGGAAATTGCAGGCGCAGTCGCTGAAGGCGCACAGGCGTATCTGCGGCGCCAGTATACGACGATCGGTATTGTCGGCGTCGTCATCTTCGTCCTGCTTGTCTATTTCCTTGGTCTCTACGTCGGCATCGGCTTCTTGATCGGCGCCGTCCTGTCGGGGGCGGCCGGCTTCATCGGCATGAACGTCTCGGTTCGCGCCAATGTGCGCACCGCCCAGGCAGCGACCACGTCGCTTGCCGGCGGCCTCGAGCTCGCCTTCAAGGCAGGCGCCATCACGGGCATGCTGGTGGCGGGTCTCGCGCTGCTCGGCGTGACCCTCTATTTCGGCTTCCTGGTGCACTCGCTGAAACTCGCGCCCGATAGCCGTCTCGTGGTCGACGCCCTGGTGGCGCTCGGCTTCGGTGCCTCGCTGATCTCGATCTTCGCCCGTCTCGGCGGCGGCATCTTCACCAAGGGTGCGGACGTCGGCGGCGACCTCGTCGGCAAGGTCGAGGCCGGCATCCCCGAGGACGATCCGCGCAACCCGGCCACCATTGCCGACAACGTCGGTGACAACGTGGGCGACTGCGCCGGCATGGCTGCCGACCTGTTCGAGACCTATGCGGTGACTGCGGTCGCCACCATGGTGCTCGCGGCGATCTTCTTCGCCAAGACGCCGATCCTCATGAACATGATGACGCTGCCGCTCGCCATCGGCGGCATCTGCATCATCACCTCGATCATCGGCACCTTCTTCGTGAAGCTCGGGCCGAGCCAGTCGATCATGGGCGCGCTCTACAAGGGCCTGATCGCAACCGGCATCCTGTCGCTGATCGGCATCGCCGGCGTGATCTACTATCTGATCGGCTTCGGCAAGCTCGACGGCGTCGACTACACCGGCATGTCGCTGTTCCAATGCGGCATCGTCGGCCTCGTCGTCACCGCGCTGATCATCTGGATCACCGAATACTACACCGGCACCGACTATCGGCCGGTGAAGTCGATCGCCCAGGCGTCGGTGACCGGTCACGGCACCAACGTGATCCAGGGCCTCGCCGTCTCGATGGAAGCGACCGCGCTGCCCGCGATCGTCATCATCGCCGGTATCCTGGTCACCTACAGCCTGGCGGGCCTGTTCGGCATCGCGATCGCGACGGCCACCATGCTGGCGCTGGCCGGCATGGTCGTCGCCCTCGACGCCTTCGGCCCGGTCACGGACAACGCGGGCGGCATCGCCGAGATGGCGGGCCTGCCGAAGGAGGTGCGCAAGTCGACCGACGCGCTCGATGCGGTCGGCAACACCACCAAGGCGGTGACGAAGGGCTACGCGATCGGTTCCGCCGGTCTCGGTGCCCTCGTGCTGTTCGCGGCCTACAACCAGGACCTCAAGTTCTTCGTTGCGGACTCCGCGCACCATCCGTACTTCGCAGGCGTCAATCCGGACTTCTCGCTCAACAACCCCTACGTGGTTGTCGGCCTGCTGTTCGGCGGCCTCTTGCCGTATCTGTTCGGCGCGATGGGCATGACTGCGGTCGGTCGCGCGGCAAGCGCGATCGTCGAGGAGGTGCGCCGGCAGTTCCGCGAAAAGCCGGGCATCATGCAGGGCACCGACAAGCCGGATTACGGCAAGGCGGTCGACCTGCTGACCAAGGCGGCGATCAAGGAGATGATCATCCCCTCGCTGCTGCCGGTGCTGTCGCCGATCTTCGTCTACTTCGTGATCTATGCGATCGCGGGTGGCGGCCCGGCCGGCAAGTCGGCTGCGTTCTCCGCGGTGGGCGCGATGTTGCTCGGCGTGATCGTGACGGGCCTGTTCGTCGCGATCTCGATGACCTCGGGCGGCGGCGCCTGGGACAACGCCAAGAAGTACATCGAGGACGGCCATTTCGGCGGCAAGGGCAGTGATGCCCACAAGTCGGCCGTGACCGGCGACACCGTCGGCGATCCCTACAAGGATACGGCGGGACCGGCAGTGAATCCGATGATCAAGATCACGAACATCGTGGCCTTGCTGCTGCTGGCGATCCTCGCGCACTGAACGGCGCAAGCGACACACGACAAAACCCCGCGGCGCGAGCCGCGGGGTTTTTGTTTTGGTGGGCCGGAGCCTCTCAACGCGTCATTCCGATAGCGGCCTCACCCTCGCTGTCATCGCCCGCGAAGGCGGGCGATCCAGTATTCCAGAGACAGCGGCGTAATGCGGAGAAGCCGCGGCGTACTGGATTCCCCGCCTTCGCGGGGAATGACAGCAGTAGGTGCGGCCGTTATCCCCCGCGCCAACGGCTCGTGTGAACGCCTACTGCACGTCCATCTGCAGGCCTTCCTTCTGGATGATGCCGGCGAACTTCTTCGTCTCGGCGTCCACGAAGTCGGCGAACTGCTGCGGCGTGCCGTAGTCGGCGCGGGCGCCCATGGCGGCGATGTTCTTCTTGATGTCGTCGCGCTCCAGCATCGCCTTGACCTGAAGATTGAGCGCTTCCAGCACGGCGGGCTGCACACCCTTCGGCAGGAACACCGAGAACCACGACGACACGTCGAAATTGGCCAGCTCCGGCGCGCTCTCGCGCATGGTCGGCAGGTTCGGCGCGAGGTCGCTGCGGTCGGTCGTGGTGACGCAGAGGCCGGTGAGGGTGCCGTTCTGCACCTGCGGCAGGCTCGGATAGAGATTGTCGAACAGAATCTGGATGTCGCCGGCCAGCGCAGCCTGGAGCGCGGGGCCCGCGCCGCGGAACGGGATGTGCGTCATCTTCAGTCCGGTGAGCTGGAGGAACCAGGCGCCGGTGAGGTGAGGGCTCTGGCCGACGCCGGACGAGGCGTAGCTGAGCTTGTCCGGGTTGGTCTTCAGATACGCGATCAGCTCGGCGACCGACTTGATGCCGGTCTTCGGATGCGCCGAGACGATGTTCGGGATCCGGATCATGTTGGTGACCGGCTGGAGCTGGTCCGGCTTGTAGGTGAGGTTCTTGAAGATGCTGTAGGCGATCGCGTTCGGCCCGGGGTTGCCGATCAGGATGGTGTGGCCGTCAGGCTTGGCGCGGACGGCCTCGGCCGTGCCGATCGTGCCGCCGCCGCCGGAGCGGTTCTCCACGACTGCCGACTGGCCCCAGGCGGTCTGCAGATGCGCGGCCAGCAGCCGGCCCATGACGTCGGTCGAGCCGCCGGCCGCAGCCGGCACGATGATGCGGACGTTTTCGGTGGGCTTCCAGTCCGCCAGGCTCGATCGCGGCAGGATCGCTGCGGCCGAGAGGCCGGCAGCACCGGCGAGCACGCGACGGCGGGACAACAAAGTCTTGGGCACGAATCCACTCCCTGCTTCTTGTTTTGCAGGGAGCGTATGAAACCGGGCGCGCAACGGCAAGCCGCACGCGACGGCAAGTGCCGCGCGGAGGGCGGCACGACGCCGCAGGCTGAAGACTCAGTTAAAGCTGAGCAGCTTGAACAGCGGCGTGAGGTAGTTCATCTCCTGACCCGACGTCGCCGTGGTCCGGCTGATGAAGTCGAAGATCTTGCCGTCCTGAAGGCCGTAATTCGCCAGCCGGCGCACGCGCCGATTCTTGTCGAAATAGACCGCGATGACGCGCTGGTCGACCACCCTCTGGTTCATGAAGGCGACCATCCGCTCCGAGCGCTGCGAGATGTAGTAAAACACCTCACCGTCGAGGGTTGCGACCGTGGAGGGCGTGCCCATCACGATCAGCACCTGGTCCTGGCTCGCGCCGATCGGAATCTGCTCCAGCGCGCCGGGCGGCAGGATGTAACCCTTCTGGAACTGCTCGCCGGTGCAGCCGGCAAGGGCGGCGCCGACCAGGGCGACGGCCGCGAGCATGCGCAAACCGCGCCAGCGTGCATGAAGGCCGCGCGGCTTGTTGGCGCGCAGGCTGGTCTGGTTCGTTATCGTCATCGTGGAACTGATTCCGTCCCCTTGCGTCGCGCGAGGCGCTGAAGTACCGGGCGGAGACTGCAATTGCAACACGCGCACGCCCGCTTGCGGAACCCACAATGGTTTGGCCGTTCAATCACTTCAGGAAACCCCGGCAAGCCCCGCGCGGCACCATTGAAGCCATCTATGGCATGATCGTGACGCAGGCGCGAGAACCCATATTTTACCGCGACTTGGGCGTGCCCGATACGGTTAACGGGCGTTTCGACCTGTTGCTGCTGCATCTCTGGCTGCTGCTGCGACGCCTGCGCACGGTCCAGGGCGTCAACCAAGCCGCCAACCAGGGCCAAGGCGCCACAGAGCTGTCGCAGGCGCTGTTCGACCGTTTCTGCGAGGACATGGACGACAATCTGCGCGAGATGGGGATAGGCGACCAGACTGTGCCGAAGCGGATGCGGGCCTTCGGCGAGGCGTTTTACGGCCGTGTCCAGGCCTACGATCAGGCCATCGATGGCGGCGGCGAGGCGCTGGCGGCCGCCATCTGCAAGAATATCCTGAATGGGACCGGCATGGACCGGGCGCGGCAGCTTGCGACCTACGCCCGGGCCACCGAGGCCGACCTCGGCCGGACCGACGAGGCGACGCTGCTGCGCGCATCTTTCAAGTATCCCCCAGCGCTCACTGAGGACATCACGCGATGAGCCGACCGAACGCCGAATCCCGACCCGATCCCTGGCGGTCCCCCGTCATCGTCGCGCAGATCCCCGACACCGGCCTGCACCGCAAGCTCGAGGCTTCAGTCGCCGAGCTGCAGGCCATCGCCGAGGTCGGCGGCTTGCGGGAGGTGCTCTCCGCCCAGGCTGCTTTCGACGTTGTGCCCAAGAGCGGCGGCCGGATCCAGGTTACGGGGCACGTCCGCGCCCGGATCGGCCAGACCTGCGTCGTCACCCTCGATCCGATCGAGAGCGAGATCGAGGAAGACGTCGACCTGGTGTTTGCCCCGGAAGCCGAGGTTCGGAAGATGGCCGACCTGATCGAGGAGGGGCAGGACGACGCGGAGCCGCCGGAGGTGATCGATCCGCCGGAGGCAATCGTGAACGGCATCATCGATCTCGGCCGGATTGCCACCGATGCCCTGTTCCTGGCGGTCGATCCCTATCCGCGCAAGCCGGGCGTCAAGTTCGAGGCCGAGGTCACCGCGCTGGACCCCGAGGACCATCCGTTCGCGGCGCTGAAGGCGCTCCAGGACAAGAAGAAAGGCAAATAGCTGGGCATTCCCGGTGGGGATCGCTTTGCGGGGGGCGTGAGATGCCTGTCCGGATGCTTTGAAAGGAGCTTATATCTGTTTGATTTCAATGCGCTTATTGTGAATTTTCGCCGCCGCCCGCGGGTCGCCCCGAATGCAAAAGGCTGGGGGCAAGAGGTTGTTTCGGGATAACAAAACGCTATTGTCGCGCCCCGGTCCGGGCGCCGCGTGGCGCCTGACCGGTCGCCATGTCCATGGCGGACCCATTTTGCGGCACCGCTCGTTCAAGACCGCACCAGACCAGGTTTCCAGGACTTTTATGCCAAGCAAGGTTCGCATCGCGCTTGACGCCATGGGGGGCGACGTCGGCGCCGCCGTGGTCATTCCAGGCGCCGCCATCTCGCTTCACAGGCATCGCGAGATCGAATTCCTGCTGGTCGGGGACCGCGCCAAGATCGAGCCCGAGCTCGAGAAGCATCCCGCCCTCAAGGCCGCTTCGAAGATCATCCATACCGACGTCGCCGTCGCCATGCATGATAAGCCGAGCCAGGCACTGCGGCGCGGCCGCAAGACCTCCTCGATGTGGCTCGCCATCGACGCGGTGAAGAAGGGCGAGGCGGATGTCGTGATCTCCGCCGGGAATACCGGCGCGCTGATGGCGATGTCGCGCTTCCACCTGCGCACGCTGCCGGGCATCGACCGCCCGGCGATTGCCGGGGTATGGCCGACCAAGCGCGGCGAATCGGTCGTGCTCGACCTCGGTGCCGCCATCGGTGGCGACGCACACCATCTGGTGTCGCTCGCCGTCATGGGCGCCGCGATGGCGAGCGTCCTGTTCGACAAGCCCCGGCCCACGGTCGGCCTGCTCAATATCGGGACCGAGGAGATCAAGGGGCACGAGGAGATCCGCGAGGCCGGGGACAGGCTGCGTGCGGTGAACCTGCCGGAGCTCGATTATCTCGGCTTCGTCGAGGGGGATGGTATCGGCAAAGGGCTGGCCGACGTCATCGTCACCGAAGGCTTCAGCGGCAATATCGCGCTCAAGGCGGCCGAGGGAACCGCACGGCAGATGGCGGAATTACTCCGCAGCGAGATGCAGCGGAGCTGGCTGTCCAAGCTCGGCTACCTCTTGGCGCGCAGCGCCTTCAAGGCCCTGCGGGACAAGATGGACCCGAACAAGTCCAACGGCGGCGTGTTCCTTGGATTGAACGGGATCGTGGTCAAGAGCCATGGTGGAATCAGCTCCGAAGGCTTTGCCTATGCGATCGATGTTGGCTATGAGATGGCTCACTACGATCTCCTGAACAAGATCAATCAGATGCTCAACCGCGAGGGTGGTGCACTTAGTTCCGTGCAGACCGCGCAGGAGGCTGTTTCGTGACTCAAATTCGTTCGGTCGTGCTGGGCTGCGGCTCTTATTTGCCGGAGCAGGTGGTGACCAACGCCCAGCTGGCGGCGCGCATCGATACGTCCGACGAATGGATCGTGCAGCGCACCGGCATTCGCGAGCGGCATATCGCGGCCGAGGGCGAGTTCACCTCGCATCTGGCGATCAAGGCGGCGCAGGCTGCGCTCAGCGACGCCGGCGTGGATGCACAGTCGATCGAGCTGATCGTGCTGGCGACCTCGACGCCTGATAACACCTTCCCCGCAACCGCGGTCGCGGTGCAGCACGCGCTCGGCATCAACCATGGCGCGGCGTTCGATCTCCAGGCGGTGTGCTCGGGCTTCGTGTTCGCGCTCGCCACCGCCGACAATTTCCTGCGCACCGGCGCCTTCAAGCGCGCGCTGGTGATCGGCGCCGAGACCTTCTCGCGCATCCTCGACTGGAACGATCGCGGCACCTGCGTGCTGTTCGGTGACGGTGCCGGCGCGGTGGTGCTGGAGGCACAGGAGCAGCCGGGCAAGGCCGCGACCGACCGCGGAATCGTGACCACTCACCTGCGCTCCGACGGCCGCCACAAGGCAAAGCTGTTCGTCGACGGCGGTCCGTCCTCGACCCAGACCGTCGGCCATCTGCGCATGGAGGGCCGCGAGGTCTTCAAGCACGCGGTCGGCATGATCACCGACGTGATCGTCGACGCCTTCCAGACCACCGGGCTCAATGCCGACAGCATCGACTGGTTTGTGCCGCACCAGGCCAACAAGCGAATCATCGACGCCTCCGCCCACAAACTCCACATCGCGCCGGAGAAGGTGGTGCTGACGGTGGACCGCCACGGCAACACCTCGGCGGCCTCGATCCCGCTGGCGCTGTCGGTGGCGCGCAAGGACGGCCGCATCAAGCGCGGCGACATGGTTTTGCTGGAGGCGATGGGCGGCGGCTTCACCTGGGGCTCCGCGCTGGTGCGCTGGTAGCGCCACATTCGATAAAATTTTGCCGGAATTAGCCGCCATTATCGATGCGCCTGCATTGATGAGCGCTGTTGACCGGCGTATCGTAACCTCATAATTTCAGACAACAATTGTTCGCCGTGATGTGGGGCAGGGCGATGACCGACCAAAGCAAAACCGTAACGCGTGTTGATCTGTGCGAGGCCGTCTACCAGAAGGTGGGCCTGTCGCGCACGGAATCGTCCGCCTTCGTGGAACTCGTCCTGAAGGAGATCACCGACTGCCTGGAGAAGGGCGAGACGGTGAAATTGTCCTCTTTCGGCTCCTTCATGGTCCGTAAGAAGGGTCAGCGTATCGGCCGTAACCCGAAGACCGGCACCGAGGTGCCGATCTCGCCGCGCCGCGTCATGGTGTTCAAGCCGTCGGCGATCCTGAAGCAGCGGATCAACACCCAGCATCGCGGCAATGGCGACGCCAGCAAGGCTCAACCCGAGGCTTAACCGCCTGCGCGAAGGATTAGGCATTTGGACAAGGCGCCGGATGCGTTCCGAACCATCAGCGAAGTAGCGCAGGAACTCGACATTCCGCAGCACGTGCTGCGGTTCTGGGAGACCCGATTCTCCCAGATCAAGCCGATGAAGCGCAGCGGCGGCCGCCGCTACTACCGCCCCGACGACGTCGATCTGCTCAAGGGCATCCGCCGCCTGCTCTACGGGGAGGGCTACACCATCCGCGGGGTGCAGCGGATCCTCAAGGAGCACGGCGTCAAGTCGGTGCAGGGCCTCGCCGACGGCGCGGCCGCGGTCTCGTTCGGGGCCATTGAGGATGCCATCGGCGCCAGCCTGATGGAGCCCGACGACGACGACGAGGCGCCCATCAAGGGCGTCACGGATGCCGACGAAGACGACTACCAGGGCGACGAGGAGGAAGGCATCGACTTCCGCTTCACGGAGGTCGACGACGAGGACATCCTCACCACCTTCCGCAAGGGCGGCACTCCCGCCGCACCTGCCGGGCCCAGCGCCATCGACCGGGAGCGGCTCGGACGGGTGCTCGCCGACCTTGTCGCGTGCCGGGAAATGCTGGATCAGGCGCTGAAGGACGGCTAGGGGCGCTTTTCGCGAGCTTGGCCGGCAGTTCCGGGGCTGTGGGCACGGACGCCAAAATGCTGCGACCTCGCCTTGCGCAAAGCGGCGATCCTAGCTAATGGAACGACGTTCGGAGCGTGGCGCAGCCCGGTTAGCGCACTAGTCTGGGAGACTAGGGGTCGGAGGTTCAAATCCTCTCGCTCCGACCATTTTTTCCAACTCATCGGTGGATTGACCGTCGGCGTGGAGCCTGCTCCCGCTGCGTGACGCATGCGCGACGACCGGTTGCGGGCGGCTGCTTCTGGGGGCGGAAAATTAAAATGTCGAAAACAACCCCATGCACAGTAGCGAACCCATTGGAGAATTATGTTTTTCCGAAGTGGTTTGACGCGTCGGGCAAAACAGGGGCATGATGTCACCATGCCAGCCTGTTGGACGGGGGAATATTCACGACAGCTGCTTCAATGCATTGCGTCGCAGGGACTTGGGAGGCGCGACGTCCGGAGCGGAGTTGTCTTCTCCCCGCGCTATGATGTGTAACCTGTCATGGCGGCAAGCAAGTAGCGTGCGCGCCGCGCGAGTTTCACGGTAGTCAACCTCCCGGTTGCGAAGGCGCTCGGCCTGGTGCTTCCAACTTCCGTTCTGAGCCGCGCAGACGAGGTGATTGAATGACATCTTGCTGATGAAGTTCACCAGACCTCATGTCTTGCATCGGGGGTTGCTAGGATGGGTAGGTAGCCCGCTGCCCTTGGCGAGGTCGCGGACAGGTTTAAACGGTTTGGTAAGAATGGAGTCTTGATACTGGGACGGGCTTGGGGACTCACGGGGTCCCTTAGATGGAGCGTTCAGCGCGATCCAAACGAAAAGTAAGTCGAAAGCGCTGGGTTGTTTGTTACGGTAATTTTTCTATTGAATGTCGAGACGAAGATGGCGCGAAGAATTTGGCAGCCAAGCTCCGCAAGCGCCGATACCGTGTCACAGCCCGGACAGCCGATGGCGTCTCGCCTTCGTGGCGAGTAGAGCCAGCCGAAATCGACGAGTGGATATCTTCACCCACGCGCCCTAGTCGTTCGCCGCGGGTTCGGCCTACGAAGAAACGATGATTTGCGAAACACTCGAGTTGGATCGCGGCTTCAGCACGTTGGTTTCGCCCGCGTCTAGTTCAACTTCGGACACACTCTAGCCCCGATTTGGCTGCTGGAATGCTGGCTCTCGCGACTCATCTGGAGTTGCAGCCAACTTGGGTCGAGATTGGTTCCGCAGGAGGAACGAGCGCTCCTGTAGCTATCCTGCGATCGGTCTTGCGTGTGATCCATCGCAAGGCCTGTGAAGGCCCCGGTCTTCCCCATTGGCTGGGGCCTTCCTTTTGCGCCAGATCACAAAAATATTGGCATCGCGGCGTCTGAGGAACGACTCTCCAGGAGAGATTGAAAAATCGGTCTGTGGCGAATCTGGACCTCCTCAAGGTCTCGCCATCCACCCGGAACGGCCCCACCGTCCGACGCGCGTTTGGCGATGGGCCGGTTTTCGTAGGTATTCACTCAACTCCCGCCGGCTCACAAAGTCGGCGGGGTTTTTGAGCTAGCCGTCTTGGCATCGGACTCCGAAGTTGTCGCAGGTGCGAGCGAAGGCATCTGTAGCATTTGCGTCTTCAAAGCAAAAAAGTGTGCCGACGTCGGCACGATCGATCCACCAGTCGACCTTGTTCGCCTTCGCAATGCGGGAAGCCTCTCCGCGCAGTAGGTCGAGCTGTCTTCCGGCGGCATGGACTATCAGGCAATTTTTCTTGGGCATATGTTTTGTCCTCAATAGGAAAGCTGAATTGATCGCCATCAAAAATGGAAAACTCATGGCCATGGGCTCGGCTCAATGCAGCCCGCAGATAAATCAACTGCTTAGCAGGATGCCCGCTCTCCCGCGTAGAGCGGGCATGAGGCGACGTTTTCGCAAACTACCTCAAATATCCCACCACCATCCGCGTTGTCTCGTCCACCAGCGTCCGCACCATCTTCTCCGAGAGCATCTCGGCCTGGTTCAGCACCGTGTTGTGCGCGACCGCCTCGATCGCACTGACGCAGATGAAGGTCGCCAGTCCCGGGTCGATCTTGCGCATCTCCTTGCGGCGGCTTTCGAGATAGGCGCGCACGAGGGTGTGGACCTCGCGGTTGAAGGCTTCGACGTCCTTGAGCTGGCCGGTGCGCGGGATCTGCTCGGCAAGCACCCGATGTAGTTTGGGATCGATACGGTGGGCTTCGATCGCGACGGTGACGAGGCGGCGCACGGCTTTGTCGATCGGCAGGTCGGCGACCTCGGTGAGGGCGGCACGGACGATGCCCATAATCTCCTCGTTGTGACGGTCGATCACGGCGGCGACGAGCGCCTCCTTGCTGGGAAAATACTGGTAGAGCGAGCCGACGCTGACGCCGGCGATTTCGGCGATCCGGTTGGTGCTGGCTTTCTCAAAGCCTTCGCGGACCAGAATGCGAGCGGTTGCCTCGACCAGCGCGTCGACGGTGGCGCGCGATCGCGCTTGCAAGGCATTTTTCCGGGGTTTTGTCGGCGGTTTGCGCGCCATGGGCCTGCGATCCGAATGCGAGTAGGAAAAGCGAGCGAATGCTCGCATTATAACCGCATGTGGCGGCGGTCGACACAAGCCTTTTCGTCGCCCATACAGAGAGCCCGGTCTGGAGGAGACCTGCCATGAGCGTTGCAAAGATCGCATCGGCCTTCCAGTTCTGTCCGGGCGGCCGGCTGTTGGGGATGCGGCCATCCGGCGATCCCGCGCCGAGCCTGCAGAGTCGTTGCTTCAACGCGCTGTTGCGGCAGCTTCCGTTCAAGAAGCACCTTGCCTCGGCCGAGGCCGTGCAGGCGCATGTGCAGAAACTTGCATTGCAGCCGGCCTCCTACGAGCCGACGGGTTTGGGCCGCGGCGTCGAGGTGACGTTGACCAAGATGGGCGGATGGCCGGTCTATTACACGGCGCCATCTTCGGGCCATGAGGGCTGCAACCACGTCATGTTCCTGCACGGCGGTGGCTTCATCAACGAGATCGTGCCGGCGCATTGGCGCTTCGTCGGCCAGATGACGCGCAAGTCGCGCGTCGTCTGCGTCGTGCCGATCTATCCGCTTGCGCCGCGTGTCACCGCCAAGGATCTCGTGCCGGCGACGGCCGAGCTGTTGCGGATGCTGCTGGAGGATGTCGGGCCCGCAAAGGTCACGGTGGTCGGTAATTCCGCCGGAGCTAGCCTGGCGCTCGCCGCATGCCAGTGGCTGCGCGATCGCGGGCATCGGCAGCCGGGCCGGCTGATGCTGATCTCGCCCGCGGCCGATGCCTCGGTCAGCCGCCCGGAGCAGGTCGAGATCGCAGGCCGCGATCCGATCCAGGACATTCCGGGGATACTTGAGGCGGGGCGGCTCTATGCCGGCGAGCTCGATATCGGCCATCCCTTCGTCAGCCCGCTTAACGGCGCCTTCCGTTCGCTCGCGCCGATGACGATCTTCTCGGGCACGCGCGATCTGCTCTATCCCGATAGCGTCGATCTCGCGGAGCGGGCGAGGGCGGCGGGCGTGCCGGTGGAGCTGCATCTGCTCCGTGACCAGCCGCACAATTTCGCGCTGATGCCGACGCCGGAAGGGCGACAGGCGCGTGCGATCATTCTGCGTGCAGTGGCTTAAAGGGAAGGCGTGATCGTCGTCACAGGGGCGCGCCGCCGCAATGGGGTCTGGCGCTAGCGGTGCCCGCGCGGAGAGACCAGGCTACCTCCGGGGCGTTTCCTCATCCGTAGTCTTGCGGGGCCTTAGGCGTGGCCCTTGATCTCGTAGTGACCCGGCACGCATTTGTAGCGCTCGAGGCGCCAATTGGCGTGATAGATCGGATGCTCGCCCATCCATTTGGCAAGCGGGGCCTGTGCGCCGATCGCGCACTGCATCATCGACATCTCGGGCGTCATGTTGCTGTCGGTCACGATTTCCTCGATGCAACTGCCTGAGCTGGCTGCGCTCAGCCGGCAGAGCACGGCAACCACGGTCACGAACATTCCTGTCACCTCATCGGTAGTTTCAGACCACGAAGAGGATGCAAGCGGAGTGCCAGAGCCTGTGACACAAACAACACGCTGATCTGGCCGACTCGACCCAGCGTCCAACCTCATTTGATGATTCGGATTGTAAAAAAATTGCCCCTAAACCGAAGCCGGGAAAATACGGGGAATCCCCAAGGAAAAAGGGCGAGGAAGGATCGCAGGAATGAGCGATTGTGGGGGCAGCGCCGCGCGAACCGCCCCTTCACAAGGCCCGCGCAGCCGATAGGCTCGGAAGCGGGCGGATACTCGTCAAGAGAGCGGGACCGCCACAGGACCAAAGGAAACGCGAGGGCAGACCATGAAGGCACGACCGACCGGCGTGATCCCGCCGATGACGACGCCGTTCCGGAAGGACGGCGAGATCGATCTTGGGCTCGTGGCGCCCCAGGTCGACTGGATGATCGGCGCCGGCGCGCATGGCGTCGCGGCCGGCGGCTCGACCGGCGAGGGACACACGCTCGATCACGAGGAGTATCGCGACCTGATGGCCGCGACGGTCGAGGCGGTGAAGGGACGCATTCCCGTGATCGCCGGCATCATCGTGGACTCCACGCGCGATGCGATCCGCCGCGGCAAGCTCGTGCGCGACATGAATGTCGCAGCGCTCCAGGTCACGCCGGTGCACTATCTGTTCAAGCCCGACGACGAGGCGATGGTCGCGCACTTCCGCGCCATGGCTGATGAGACCGGCATGCCCATCATCATCTACAACGTGGTGCCGTGGTCCTATCTGTCGCCGGCGCTGCTGGTGCGGATCATGACCGAGGTGCCGCTGGTGGTCGGCGTCAAGCAGAGCGCGGGCGATCTCAAGCTGTTCGCGGATCTCATGATGATGGCGCCGGACAAGCTGATCTACAGCGCGGTCGATGCCCTCATGTATCCGTCCTACACGCTCGGCGCCCATGGCTCGATCGCCGCGATCCTGACCGCGGCGCCGCATGCCTCCGTCGCGCTGTGGGATGCGGTGAAGGCGGGCGACCATCCGCGCGCGCTCGATCTGCACAAGAAGCTGTTGACGCTGTGGAACGCCGTTATCGCCGACAATCTGCCGGCCTGCACGCGTTACGCACAGACGCTCCAGGGCTTGCCCAGGACCTATCCGCGCGCACCGATGCCGGAGGCCTCGCCGGCGCAGCAGGCCGCCACCCGCAAGGCGCTGGAGGCACTCGGCGCGTTGAACGGGGTGCGTGTCGAAGCGGCCGAATAGTCCGCCGGCCGAAATTATCGATGTCGAATGGCAGCGCCGATCCGCTTTTACCTGCGGATGCGGCGCTGCTACATTTTGCGCGCGCCGCGATGCGCGGCGCCAGCTGTGAAGAAACATACCGACAAGGGGAGGGACCGAAGTCCCATGAAGGATTTTGCAGGAAAGATCGCCGTCATCACCGGCGGCGGCACGGGGATGGGACGCGAGCTCGCACGGCAGCTCGTCGCCGAGGGCTGCAATGTCGCGATGTGCGACGTCTCGGAGGCCGCGATGGCCGAGACCAAACGGCTTTGCGAGGTCGAGAAGCTCCCGCAGGGCCTGCGGGTCACGACCCATGTCGCCGACGTCTCGATCGAGGACCATCTCAAGCGGTTTCGCGATGAGCTCGCCGAGCAGCAGAAGACCGATCGGATCCACCTCCTGTTCAACAATGCCGGCATCGGTGGCGGCGGCAGCCTGTTCACCAACACGCGCGAGCAGTGGGAGCGTACCTTCAACATCTGCTGGGGCGGCGTCTATCTCGGCGTGCGCACCTTCCTGCCGATGCTGGTGGCGGCCGATGAGGCCCACATCGTCAACACGGCGAGCGTCAACGGCTTCTGGGCCTCGATCGGCATGGGACAGGCGCACACCGCCTACAGCTCAGCGAAGTTCGCGGTGAAGGGATTTACCGAAGCGCTGATCAACGACCTCCGCCTGCACGCGCCGCATGTCAAATGCTCGGTGGTGATGCCCGGCCATATCGGCACCTCGATCGTCTCCAATTCGCGCAAGGTGCAGAGCGCCGACGGGTCGGAGCGGCTCAATGCCGACGAGGTCGCGCTGACCCGCAAGCGCATGGTCGCGGCCGGCGTGCCGGATGCAGACAAGATGTCGGACGAGGACATCCAGGCTGCGTTCGCCGAACGCGCCCGCAGCTTCCTCGAGGACGCGCCGACGACGGCTGCGCAGGCCGCGAAGATCATCCTCGACGGGGTCAAGGCGGACCGGTGGCGCATTCTTGTGGGCGAAGACGCAAAGCGCCTTGACGAACGCGTGCGCGCAACGCCGGAGCAGGCCTACGACCGCGCCTTCTATGAAAGCTTTACGCAGGAAGTTGGCTGGCGGCTCGGTTGATTCGGTTTGGCTGAGACTGTCAACGAACGTCCGCGTATGTAGGTATGACGACCATCATGGCAAGAGGTGCGGACGTATTATTACACAGGTAATTTACATGTTACGCAGGTAACTTTACGTGCCACCTCTTGCCACTTTCCGACGCCTTATGACGATTTGGAATGTCACGCATGCGACATGCTCCGTCGTTCAAGGAATGTTCAAGCGATGGTGATGTGAAACGGGTCTCATTCGGCGCACGGCAGCTTGGTTGGTGAACCAAAATAGTTTAGTCCATCAGGGGTAACGCCATCATAAAGCGTAGCTCCGATGATACCCGCATGCCTCTCCGACGACTGGATCCTCTGCCCGGAGAGAGAGGATATTTCCGCTGAATTCACGCGGCTCCTCACCGCGGCGCAGGAGGGTGGCGCCACCATCGCAGAGTGCCTGATGATCGCGCGGCAGCTCAAGCAGGGCGGCGAGCAGTCCTGGCACCGCGAGTGGAAGCGGCTGGCGCAAGCCAACCGGCAGCGAGCCGAAGCGGCATTCGCGGAAGGCCACATGGCGACCGCGCAGCGCAACTGGCTGCGGGCGATGAATTACTACGGCGCGGCCGCGATGCCGCTGGACCAGGCCGACGAGCGCCGCTGGGTCGCGGTGCTCGCCATGCAGGAATGCGCGCGCCGCTTCCTCACTGCGCGCGGTCCGGCTGGCGAGGTCGTCACGATTCCCTGGGCCGATGACGGACACGTTTTGCAAGGCTATTTCCTGCCTGCGTCCCCGGCCGGCAAGCGGGCTCCGACCGTGATCTGCATCGGCGAGCCCGGACACCGCAAGGAAGAATTCCTGTTCAAGCTCGCGCCGCATGCGCGCGAACGCGGATTGTCGATGCTCGCGCTGGACCTGCTCGGCGACCAGCGTGACGACTATACCGACACGCTCCTGCAGCGCCGCGACCTCGAGAGCTCGATTGCCAGCGTCATGGATTATCTGGAGACGCGCCGCGACGTCGATTTCGATCGCGTCGCCATCGTGGCCGACGGGTGGGGCTCTTCCTTCGTCGCGCGCGCGGTGTTGCAGGAGCCGAGGCTTGCCGCGGCGGTCTGCGACGGCGGTCTGTGGGACCTGCACGAACGATCCTTCTTCGCCAGCCGCTTTGCGATGAGCGACCTCAGCATCGTCCCGGTGCCGTCGGCGCCGTTGATGGCCTCGAGCGTCGACTGTCCGGTGCTGATCACACTCGGCGAGGACGGCTGGCTCAAGGCCGACCGGGCGCGCCAGATCGTGCAGAAGTCGCGACTCGGCAGCTCCGACATCGTGCTGAAGGTGTTCACCGCGCAGGAGACCGGCGCGGCACAGGCCCACGCGGACAATCCCAGCCTTGCCAACGAATACATCTTCGACTGGCTGGAATCGCAACTGGGCGCCACGGGGCGGCGGATCTGAACGCCGCCTGCTGCCTTAAAGCGCGATGAGATTGGGATGGATCGTCATCGCGCTTTAGGTTGTTGTTCGGGCATGATCTTTTCGGAAAACCGCTTCGCACTTTTCCGGATCGTGTTTTAGTAGTCGAGGGATATCCTGACGCAGGCCTTTTCGAGCCGGGTCTTCAGCGTCGCGAGCTTGCCGGTGAATTCGGTCAGTTCGTTCTCGTCGAATTCTTGGAAGACGAATTCGCGGATCGTTTTGTACTGCTCGTTGAGGCTTGCGATGTGCTTCTGCGTCTTCTCGACCAGGGACAGCCGCACCACGCGGGCGTCGGTCGGCGAGGGCCGTCGCCGCAGCAGGCCCTTCTTCTCCAGCAGCTTGGACTGGGTGGTAACGAAGGACGGATCGACGTGGAGCAGCTTGGAGACCACGTTGACGGGCACGCCGTCGTCCTTGTCGAGGTCGGAGATCGCCATCAGGATCAGCCATTGCGGACCGCTGATGCCCAGCGTTCTCGCCCAGAACTGACGCAACTCCTCCAGATACATGTTGATCGACGATATTTCCCAGGTGAAACGCCTGATGATATCGAGATTGCCGATGGAGCGGAGGCGCGCTCCTTCCTTCCTCGTCGCTGACACTGCGTCACTCCCGTGATCTGATTCTTTTCCGGCCGGTGTCTTGCACGGCCATAGTCCACGCAAGCCTGCCCTGACGCAAGTGCAGAGCAGGGTAATTTTGTCACTAAAACTACAAAGATGATCAGCTCAGCATATTCCCTCACTCGCGGTGTTGCGCGCGGGGCACAGGTTTAGTGAAACAACAAAGCTGACTAAATAAACTATTTTGATTAGCGGAACGGCGCAGGCATATTGGCCCGTGACGGTGGGGGGTACTCAATCGTCCCGTTGCAGGTGGTTCGCTCACGTCCCTCGCGTCGATGCGGGTGTGTCCAAAAGCGCGAAGCGGCCGAGCGGATTTGAAAAGACGGGGATCTGGGGGGCCTCACGGTCCGGTCTCCGTAAAATGAGCAACTTGGAGGTTTTATATGAAAGTGGTGAAGAGCCTTTTGCTCGGCACTGCGGCGGGTCTGATCGCCGTCGGCGGAGCACAAGCGGCCGATCTTCCGGTCAAGGCCAAGGCGGTCGAGTACGTCAAGATCTGCTCGCTCTACGGCGCGGGCTTCTACTACATCCCGGGCACCGACACCTGCATCAAGCTCGGCGGCTATCTGCGTGCTGAAGTCGCGCTCAATGCCGGCGGCAACTACAGCGCCGCCTACAACGGTGTTTCCGGCGCGAACAACCGCCTGTCGAACTACTATTTGGCGCGCGCTCGCGAGGACCTCAACATCGATACCCGTACCGCGACTGAGTACGGGGTGGTTCGCACTTACTTTGACGCGGTGTTCACCTGGACGACCGATAACTATACGGGAAGCGGCTCGGCAACAGGCGCGACCGTTTACTCGCAACTCGGAAGCACGGGCGTGTCTGCGCCGAACAACGCAAGCTCGGGCACGATCTCGGGTGGTACGCTCGGCGTCTACTATGCGTTCATCCAGTTCGCCGGCTTCACCATGGGTAAGTCCGTGTCGCAGTTCGACGCGCCCTGGACCAACTATCCCGGCAACAACTTCGACCAGCTCGTCGGTGGCAGCGGCTCCGTGAACGGCGTCGCCCAGTTCACCTACACGGCCGATTTCGGCCAGGGCGTGACCGCGACCGTTTCGGCGCAGGACCAGACCCAGTTCTTCACGACCAACATCTGGAACACCGCCGGCATGTCCACCAGCGGCGTCCTCGGCGGTGCTTACGGCTCGAACGATATCGGCGGCACTAGGTCGCCCGACATCGTCGGCATGGTTCGTGTCGACCAGGCCTGGGGCCTGTTCCAGGCGTCGGTGGCTGCGCACGACAACCACGTCGCCTACTACGGCGCGTCCGAAGTCACCGGTCATCCGGAAGACAAGTGGGGCTGGGCCGTTCAGCTAGCTCTGCAGATCAAGAACATCCCGACCGGTGCTGGCGACGTGATCAACATCTCGGGCGTCTATACCGACGGCGCGAGCCGCTACAACTTCCAGTCGCTGGCGGCGACCAGCTACTCGATGTTCGGCGGTTCGGGCAGCGCGTATCAGAGCATCGGCTTTGCCGGCGTGTCTGACGCGGTGTTCGGTCCCAACGGCCAGCTCGAGCTGACCAAGACCTACGGTTTCCGTGGTGCCTACACCCACAACTGGAACCCGTACTGGAATACGGCGCTCTACGGCGCGTGGGCTGCGGTCAACTACAGCGGCACGGCGAAGGGCCTGATCTGCGGCAGCGCTGCGTTCGCCTCGCTGACCGGCACCTGCAACCCGGACTTCAACATCGGCCAGATCGGCGTCATCACCCGCTGGACGCCGGTCAAGAACCTGACCTTCTCGGCTGACTTCGTCTACAGCCACCTCGACCAGAAGTACTCGGGCGTGATCACCACCCCGGCGCTGGCGTCGGTTGCCAAGCCTGCGGCAACCTACGAGCTGAAGGACCAGGACACCTACAGCCTGCTGCTGCGCGCCCAGCGCAACTGGTAAGCTGAAGACCGTTCCGATCTGATAGAGCCCCGGCGGGAAACCGCCGGGGCTTTTTCATGAAAGCGGCCTTCGGAAAATCCGGCAACACGTTGCAAACGACGAAGACGAGCTATGCGAATCGATCGTCCTCAAACTTATTTACTTACCTGAGTTGATCAGCTATCTTGTTTTCAGCCGATTACGAAAGTCACGGCTCTTAGCTTCATGCTAAGCCTCCAGAAACCTCCGGTGATGCCCCGCCGGAGGTTTTTCGTTTTGGGATTTTCCTTCAGCCGCGCATCACACGGGCGCGCGAGTTCGGCCGGTAGGCGAGGCGGCTGTGGCCGACGCAGTAGGACTGGCCGTCGGGCGCGGTATTGCCGCAGAAGCAGAAGTCGTCTGCGCCCGGCGTCGAGATCGGCCAGCGGCAGCGATTCTCGGCGAGCTCCAGCAGCGAGCAGCGGTTGGCATCGTCGATCGGACCCGCGACCACAGGTGTGTCGGTGTCGCCGTAGATCGTGGCGAGCATCTCATATTGCAGCCGCGGTACGGCTCTCGTCCCGCGCCGCGGCGCGAGGCTCCGCTCGAGCTTGCGCTCGTCGCTCGTCCTGCCGCGCGTGAGATTGAGCCGGGACAGCTTGCCGATCACCGCGTTGCGGCTGACGCCGATGTCGGCAGCGATCTCGCTGCAGGTGAGGCCGGCCTCGAAGTGCTGCTTCAGAAGCTCAATTCGTTCGTTGGTCCAAGTCGGTGAAGAAGCAGTCGGTGAAGAAGTTGGTGAGAGAACAGGCATTGTAACGGTCCCAGGTTGCAGATGTCGGCCATCCGCCTCTCGAGATCCGTCCGCCTCACGTCCGGCGCGCCCTCACGTTCTGCCGTTGTCGCGAATCGACAAAAGGCCGTCCTTGATGGCGAGACGGATGCCTTCCTCGATCAGAGTGCGTGCGACGCCGGGAACGCTGGTGCCGTGGGTGCCCTGTCTCACCAGTTTTTCCAGATAGGTGATGGTCGAGAGCGCCAAGGTTACGGGAATGCGGTCAGTCTCGGCTTTTTCGGTGGCCATGGCCCGAACGCTAGCCTCTTACTCGGGTACATAAAAGTAACGATTAAGACTCTATTTAGGTTCAGGGGTGGGAGTCAAATCCGGGCAAGACCGGTGTTTCAGCTCATTGGAATCGCTCGGGAAATCAGGCGCAGCTCCGCGCGCCGCGCGGGATGCCGAGCGGAGGCGGAGTGGAGACGGGTCCGGGCAGGCGGGTGTGGCTAGCCGTGCACGATCGCCTTTTCGATCATGCAATGGATGCCCTTGCAGCCGTTGACGGTCTGCGTCACCCGCAGGTCGGCGGCCAGGCTGCACAGCGTGTAGGCGTCCTCGCGCGACAGGTTTCGCGTCTCGCCGAGCAGCACGATCATGTCGCGCAGCGCGCGCACCGCACACTGGTCGAGGTCGGGGTCCATGGCCATGGTCATGTAATGCGTCGCCGTTTCGGCGCGCGGATAGTCGAACCTGAGATCCTTGCGCAGCGTCAGGCGGAAGCGGCCCTGGAGCGCGGTCTCGATCGCGGTGACGCAGACCTCGCCGTCGCCCTGCACACCATGGCCGTCGCCGCAGGAGAACATCGCGCCCGGGACGAACACCGGCAAAAAGAGCGTCGCACCGGCCCCGAGCTCCTTGTTGTCGAGATTGCCGCCCATCGCGCGCGGCACGAGCGAGGAGATGCGGCCCCAGGCCGGCGGCGGCGAGACGCCCATCACGCCGAAGAACGGCTTGAGCGGTAGATCGAGGCCCCAGGGCATGCGGCCGACCATCCGCGACCGGTCGAGCGGAATGTTCAGGATGCGCGTTTCGTGGAAATCGTCGGGCAGGGTGCCGGACAGCGGCTTGATCATGTTCCAGCCCCAATCCTGCCGGAGCTGGACGTCGAGGATCTCGACCGTCAGCACGTCGCCGGGCTCGGCTCCCTCGACCGCGATCGGACCGGTGAGGATGTGGCCGGGCAGCATGCGCTCGTTTTTGGCGTGAACCTCGAACATCTCCGGCGGAATGTGAAATTTGGTGCGGTCGGGCAGCATGTCGGGCCCGCCGCTGATGGTGTCGACCGTCACCTCATCGCCGCTTTTGACGGTGAGGACGGGTTTGAGCGCGGCTTCGAAGAAGCCCCAATGGCAGGTCTCGGGGCTTGAATGCAGGTGGTGATGGGTCATTGGCCGCGTCCAATCGGTTTCATCAGAACTCGTCATGAGAACCTGTTATGCCCGGGCTTGACCCGGCGATCGATCCTCTTTCAAGAAGATTTCTGAAGATGGACGGGCCGGTCAAGCCCGGCACGATCATTCCAGCGAGGCTCCCCTGTATTTCGTTCTTTCCAAGACCCTCGGCACCGCTCTGCTGCCGATCAATCTCCTGATCGAGCTCGGAATCCTGTCGCTGCTGCTGATGGCGACGCGGTTTGCTGCGGTCGGCCGCAAGCTCGCGGTGACCACGCTGGTGCTGCTGGCGCTGGTCGCGTTCTCGCCGATCGGCAATCTTCTGCTCTATCCGCTGGAGTCGCGTTTCCCGGCGTGGGACCCGTCGCGGGGCGCCCCCGACGGCATCATCGTGCTCGGCGGCTCGATCGACACCGATCTGTCGGCGGCGCATCGCACGCCCGTGGTTGCGCACGCGGCCGATCGCATGCTGGCGCCGGCCGAGCTCGCGCGGCGCTATCCGAACGCGCGTATCGTCTTCACCGGCGGCTCGCCGAACCTGGTCGCGACGGAGGCGAGGGAGGCCGACTATACCGCGCCGATCCTGGAAAGCCTGGGCATACCGAAGGAGCGTCTGATCCTCGAGCGCGACTCCCGCAACACCTGGGAGAACGCGATCTTCACAAAGCAGCTGGTGACGCCGAAGCCGGGCGAACGCTGGCTTTTGGTCACGTCGGCTTTCCACATGCCGCGCGCGATGGGGATTTTCCGCAAGGCTGGATTTGATGTCGAAGCCTATCCGGTGGATTGGCGGATGGGCGGGCGCGACGGGCTCTTCGCCTTCACCCGCAATGGGGCGGATGGTCTCGGCAAGACCGACGTCGCCGTGCGCGAATGGATCGGCCTTTTGGCGTATCGCATCACGGGGCGGACCGGCGAGTTGCTTCCGGGACCGGGCAAGGACTAAAACGGGAGTCGCAAAACAAGAACAGAGTACCGGCGCGCGATCGCCGGTCGGGAGGACGCCATGCAGCAGCAGAGCGCAGACAGGATCGATCTTGCCGGCCTCGTCGCCGACCTCAACAGCCTGCTGCGGCTGAAGACGACGGTGATCGGCATGAAGCTGTTCGCGAGCGCCGCCGACATGGAGGCGATCCCGAAAATCCGGCGGCCGAACGCGGTCCACACCACCGACCAGATCGTCAGCATGGCTGCACGTCTGGGCTGGACGGTCGGTATCACCGCCGACGATCTTGTCGGTGCGCAGTGTCGCGCCGTGATCGGGCTTGCGCCGCAGGACGAAAAATGGCTCGCCGGCGAAAACTATGTCGGGGTCTGGCACGGTACCGCGGAGGACGCGCGCAAGCGCCAGGAGGCGCTGGACGTGGTTCCGTTCGGGCAGTATCAGGCGCTTGCGGTCAGTCCGCTCGCGAGCGGGCGGCTCGATCCGCCCGACATCTGCCTGGTCTATGCAACGCCGGGGCAGATGATCATCCTGATCAACGGGCTGCAATATACCGGCTACAAGAAGTTCGAATGGGGGGTGGTCGGTGAGACCGCCTGCGCGGATTCCTGGGGGCGGGCGCTGAAAACCGGCGAGCCCAGCCTGTCCTTGCCATGCTATGCCGAACGGCGCTATGGCGGCGTGCCGGACGAGGAGATGCTGATGGCCTTGAAGCCCTCGCATCTTGCCAAGGCGATCGAGGGCATGAAGGCGCTGGCCAAGAACGGCCTGCGCTATCCGATTCCGCCCTATGGGATTCAAAGCGACGTCCGCGCCGGCATGGGCGTGAGTTACGCGAAGAAATAAAGGTCGACCATGAGCTCAGCGAAATTCGACATCGTCGTCTACGGTGCGACCGGCTTCACCGGCCAGCTCGTCGCCGAATATCTGACTCAGCATTACAAGGGCGACCACGCGCTCAAATGGGCGATGGCAGGCCGTAGCCTCGGCAAGCTCAAGTCGGTACGCGACGCGATCGGCGCGCCCGGGAATACGCCGCTAATCGTCGCGGATGCGGCGGACGCGGCCTCGCTGAAGGCGATGGCGGAGCAGACGATGTCGGTGATCACCACCGTCGGCCCGTATCAGCTCTATGGCGAGGAACTGCTCGCGGCCTGCGTCGCCACCGGCACCGATTATTTCGATCTCTGCGGCGAACCGATCTGGATGCGACAGATGATCGACAAATACGAGGCGGCCGCCAAAGAGAGCGGCGCGCGTATCGTGTTTTCCTGCGGCTTCGACTCCGTGCCGTTCGAGCTCGGCGCGTTTGTCGTTCAGGAAGAGGCCAAGCGCGTGTTCGGCGCTCCGGCCTCGCGTGTGAAAGGTCGCGTGCGTGACATGCGCGGCACGCTCTCGGGCGGCACCGCGGCGAGCGCGAAGGCGACCTTCGATGCGGTCGCAAAGGACATCAGCCTGATCGCGATCCTGAACGATCCGTTCGCGTTGACGCCGGGCTTCACCGGCCCGAAGCAGCCGAAGGGCAACAGGTCGCTGCTCGAGGAGGACCTGCAATCCTGGGCCGCGCCGTTCATGATGGCACTGATCAACACGCGCAATGTCCACCGCTCCAACATGCTGATGGGCTTTCCCTACGGCCAGGACTTCGTCTACGACGAGATGGTTCTGACGGGTCCCGGCGAGAAGGGCGAAGCCAACGCGCAGCGCGTGGTGGCCGCCAACGCCGAGAAGACCGGTCCGAACGCGCCGAAGCCGGGCGAGGGGCCGTCGAAGGAAGAGCGGGAGAACGGTCGCTTCGACCTGCTCTATGTCGCGATCGCGCCCGACGGCCGCATGGTTCGCGCCGGCGTCACCGGCGACCGCGATCCCGGCTACGGCTCGACCTCGAAGATGATCTCCGAATGCGCAATGTGCCTGTTGCGCGATGTGACAGACGTCCCGGCCGGATTCTGGACGCCGGGCGCGGCGATGCAGCACAAGCTGATCAAGCGGCTGCGGGACAATGCCGGGCTGACGTTCGAGGTGGAAGCGTAAGGCCCACGGCCTCAGGGAAGCGTGATCCGTGTCCGCGAAGTTCGACATCGTCGTCTACGGCGCGACCGGATACACCGGCCAGCTCGTCGCCGAATATCTCGCTGCAAGCTACGCCGGTGACGGCGCGCCGACATGGGCGATGGCCGGGCGCAGCAGGGACAAGCTCGCCTCCGTTCGCGATGCGATCGGCGCACCCGCTGACACGCCGCTAATCGTGGCGGACGCGGCCGATCCTGCGTCGTTGCGCGCGATGGTCGATCAGGCGAAGCTGGTGGTCACAACGGTCGGTCCCTACCAGCTTTATGGTTCCGATCTGCTCGCCGCCTGCGTCGCGTCGGGCACCGACTACATGGATCTCTGCGGCGAGCCGATCTGGCTGAAGCAGATGATCGACAGGCATGACGCGGCGGCGAAGGCGAGCGGCGCGCGCATCATGTTCTCCTGCGGCTTCGATTCCATCCCGTTCGAGCTCGGTGCGTTCTTCGTGCAGGAGGAAGCCCGTCGCGTGTTCGGAGCGCCGGCGCCGCGCGTCAAGGGGCGCGTCCGCGACCTCAGTTGGAAGTTCTCCGGCGGCACCTCGGCGAGCGCGAGGGTCACCTTCGAAGCAGTCGCGCAGGATCTCAGCCTGGTGTCGATCCTCAAGGACCCCTTCGCATTCACGCCCGGCTTCGAGGGGCCGAAACAGCCGCGCGGCAACAAGCCCGTTTTCGAGGAAGACCTGCAATCCTGGTCCGCCCCGTTTGCTATGGCGACGCTGAACACGCGCAACGTCCATCGCTCCAACATGCTGATGGGATTCCCGTATGGCCGGGATTTCGTCTACGACGAGATGGTGCTGACGGGGACGGGGGACGAAGGGCAGGCCAACGCGAAGCTCGTCATGGCCGCCAATAGCGAAAAGACCGGCCCCAAAGCGCTCAAGCCCGGCGAGGGGCCGTCGAAGGAAGAGCGCGATAACGGTCATTACGACGTGCTCTATGTCGCGATCGCGCCCGACGGCCGTCAGGTTCGCGCGGCGGTGAAGGGCGATCTCGATCCCGGCTATGCCTCAACGGCGAAGATGGTTTCCGAATGCGCGATCTGCCTGCTGCGCGACACGCCTGATGTCCCGGCCGGTCTCTGGACGCCGGGCGCAGCGATGCAGCACAAGCTGATCAAGCGGCTGGTCGATCACGCCGGGCTGAGGTTTGAGGTGGAGAGATAGGCGCTTTTGCGTGCCTAAATGACGGTGTCGTCGCCCGGCTTGACCGGGCGACCCAGTATTCCAGAGACAGTGTTGTTGAATCGAGAGGCCGCGGCGTACTGGATCGCCCGCCTTCGCGGGCGATGACAGTGAGATTGCCGCTACGCCGCCCGCGCATCATACGCGTACATGAACTCCATGCTCTTCGATCCCAGCGGCAATAGCCATTTCATCATCTGATTGCGGACCCATGCGCCGGTGGCGCTGAACTCGCGCTTGCTGTTGCCGTTGCGGCGCGCCATCGCGACGATCTTCTCGGTGCGCGGCCGCCGTTCGGCCTCGAAGGCCTGGAAGGTGGCGCCGAGCTCCTGGCCCTCCTGCATCAGCCGCGCGAGCCGCATCGCATCCTCGAGCGCGAGCGAAGCGCCCTGGCCCGCGTGAGGGCTGGTCGCATGCGCGGCATCGCCGATCAGCAGCGAGCGCTTGCGCGACCAGGTCGGCAAGGTCGCGACGTCGAGCGTGTCGGTGACCACGATGTTCTCGGCCGCGTCGATGATGTCGGGGATCGGATCGTGCCAGCCGTGATGGAAGCCGCGCAGATGCTGTTTCAGCGTCGCGTGGTCGAGCGCGCGGAACATCGCCGCGTCCATGCCGTGCGCGGGCTGCGTGCTCCACCACATCACGCCGTCGTTCGGATCCGGGCTGCAATAGCCGTAACCGAAGGAGCCGCTCTTGCCGAACGTGGTCTCGACGTGCCGGCGGATCTGCCTTCCATCGAGGACGGCGTGCGGCACGAAGCCGCCGAACCCGATCAGCCCGGTGTCGAACGGTTGCGGACCGTCCGGCACGACCTGGCGGCGCACGACCGAGTGCACGCCGTCGGCGCCGATCAGGAAGTCGCCTTCTGCCGTGGTGCCGTCGGAGAAGTAGGCGATGATCGGCTGGTCGCCGCGGTCCTCGATCTTGATCAGGCGCTTCTCGAAATAGAGCGAGACACAGGCGCACCAGGCCTTGTCGATCAGGATTTCGTTCAGCGTGGCGCGGCAGACATTGACGGCCGGCTGGCCGAAGCGCCGCACCATGTCGCGGTTGATCGAACCGAGCCGTTCGCCGCTCTGCGAATAGAAGTCGAAGGATTCCGCGATCGAGCCGCGGCTGATCAGCTCGTTCGCGAGCCCGATCTCGTCCAGCACATGCATGCCGTTCGGTGCGATCTGGAGGCCGCCGCCGATGCCCTTCGAATAGGGCCAGGCTTCGTAGATTGCGGATTCGATGCCGGCGCGGCGCAGCAGGATCGCGGTGACGGGCCCGGCGATACCGGCGCCGATGATCAGGGCCTTGCGGGGACGGTTGGACATGGCTTGCTCCCGACGTTTCCGTGGTGCTAGGAGGAATTACGGTTGCTAAATCTCTTAGTAGCTAAGATATATATCGACTAAGATATGAGGTCGGCCTTGTCAAGGACGAAGGCGCGCGCGGCGCTGTTGCAGGAGCTCGAGGAGGCGATGCGGCGGTCGTCCGCGCAGGGCGTGCTCTATGGCCAAACGGTTGCGAACGTTGCCGGAATTGCCAATTCCGACCTCGAATGCATGGACATTCTCTATCTGGAGGGCCGCGTTACCGCGGGCCGGCTCGCCGAGGTCACGGGGCTGACGACGGGTGCCATCACCGGCGTGGTAGACCGGCTCGAGAAGGCCGGGCTGGTGCGCCGCGAGCGGGACGAGCAAGACCGCCGCAAGGTCTTCATTTCCGTCGTGCCGGAGACTGCGATGAAGATCGGCCAGCTCTATGTGCCGATGCAGCAGGCGATGGAGAAGGTGTTTGGCGCCTATTCCGACGAAGAGCTGCGCCTGCTGCTGCGCTTCGCGACCGAGGGCTACAAGGGCGTGCTCGCTGCAACCGAGGCGCTGAAGGGACTTCTCGATACGCCGCCGGAAAAGCGTCCCGATCTCAAGTTGAAGAAGCTTCGTCGCGAGACTTGATCTTGTAAGCCTGCGCAGCCGCGATCATGCCCCACATCGCGCCCAGCATCATCCAGAAGTGCCGCCAGTGGTCGGTGTCGATCACAAAGCTCTCGCCGACGGTGCCGACGAAGGCGGAGAAGATCGCGAGATAAGCGCGCTGCCAGGGCACACGGACGAAGATGTGCCTGATACCCATGATCACGGTGGTGAAGACCAGCGCGGGATAGCACACGCCGGAGAGCCAGCCGCCGGACATGAAGGCGTTGAGATAGGAGTTGTGGGTGTCCTCGGGGAAGTAGCGGTGGAATTGCAGGGGGCCGATGCCGAATGGCAGGTCGAGCGCCATCTCCGCGCCGAGGATGTGCCGGCCGAACCGGCCGAAGCGGCCTTCGTCATAGCTTTGGTCGAAGCTTGCGCGCTGCTTGAACATCTCGGCGGTGGAATCGAATGACAGCAGCACCGCGATCAGCGCGAGGCCCAGCACCGCGGCAACGATCGCCATGACGACGATGCGCGAGCGCTGCGCGTTGGTGCGGCTGGTCAGCACCATCAGCGCCAGCATGAAGGCGGAGGTCAGCACCAATCCGCCCCAGGCGGCGCGGGAGAACGCGAGCAGGATCGCCAGCGACATGATGCCGAAGGCGATGACGTTGCGGAACGCCTTGGCAAACTTGTCGGAGACCACGCTCTGGAGCGCGAATAGCGCCGGCAGGATCAGGAAGGCGCCGAGCACGTTCGGATCCTTGAACGTGCCGCGCGCGCGCCCGTAGAGTGTGAGGAGATCGTCTCCGCCGGGAACCAGATGGAAGTAGCCGGCGACCGCCGACAGCGAGGCGACCATCGCGCCGACCACGAGGCCGCGGCGGAGCATGTCGAGCCGGGCCGCGGTGTCTTCCGAGGTGACCATCGCGAAGAACACGACGGTGACCGCCATGTACCAGGAGGTCGCAATCCAGCTCGCCACCTCGGACTGTTCGAACAGCGGGACCGCGCTGATCGTGTAGCCGACATTGAGCAGGACCAGCATCAGGATCAGCAGCATCAGCACGAGCCGCAGGCGCAGGCCGGTCGCGAAGAAGGTGACCGCGGCCAGCAGCGTCACGATCTCGTAGGGGCTCGGCTCGATGAAGACGATGGCTCCGGAGGCGCCGGCCAGCCACACCAGCGCGCGCTGGATGGCCAGCACGCCGGGCGCAGCGCGAACCGCTGCATTCATCTCCCCGGCTGTTGCCGCATACGCCATCACATGCTCACGCTACTCGTACACGCACACAACTTCCGACGTCATGCCCCGCGAAAGCGGGGCATCCAGTACTCCGAGCCGTTCGTGGCAGTTTCTACTGCCGGCGATTACTGGATCGCCCGGTCAAGCCGGGCGATGACAGTGAGGCTCGGGTACGACAAAACTCAATACGCGTTCTCGTTCTTGGTCAGCAGCGAGACCGGCGTCTTCAGGAGAATGACGAGGTCGAACAGCACCGACCAGTTCTCGATGTAGTAGAGGTCGAATTCGACGCGCTTCTGGATCTTCTCTTCATTGTCGATCTCGCCGCGCCAGCCGTTGATCTGGGCCCAGCCGGTGATGCCGGGCTTGACGCGGTGACGAGCGAAATAGCCGTCGACGGCTTCGTCGAAAAGGCGACTCTGGAGCTTGCCCTGGACCGCATGCGGACGCGGGCCGACCAGGGACAAATTGCCTGAGAACACCACGTTGAAGAGCTGCGGCAGCTCGTCGAGGCTGGTCTTGCGGATGAAGCGGCCGACGCGGGTGACGCGCGGATCGTTTTTGGTCACGACCTTGGAGGCGGTCGGGTCGGCCTGATGGTGGTACATCGAGCGGAATTTGTAGACGTCGATGCGCTCGTTGTTGAAACCGAAGCGCTTCTGACGAAACAGCGCCGGTCCGGGGCTATCGAGCTTCACCGCCAGCGCCACCAGTCCCATCACCGGCAGGGCTGCGAGCAGCGCGAGGCCACCGACGATGCGGTCGAACAGCCACTTCATCACCAGGTCCCAGTCGGTGATCGGCGCCTCGAACACGTCGAGCGTCGGCACCTCGCCGAGGTAGGAATAGGAGCGGGGACGGAAACGCAGCTTGTTGGTGTGCGCGGAGAGCCGGATGTCGACAGGCAGCACCCAGAGCTTCTTCAACATCTCCAGGATGCGCGTCTCCGCCGAGATCGGCAGCGCGAACAGCACGAGATCGACCCGGGTGCGGCGGGCGAATTCGACGATGTCGTCGACCTTGCCGAGCTTGCGCGCGCCGGCGCAGGTGTCGAGCGCGCGACTGTCGTTGCGGTCGTCGAACACGCCGAGCACGTGGATGTCGGAATCCTCCTGGGCATTCAGCGCCTCGACCAGTTGCTCGCCGTTGCTGTCGGAGCCGACGACGATGGTGCGGCGGTCGAGCCGGCCCTGGCGTGCCCAGGCGCGCACCAGCGAGCGCAGCACCAGACGTTGGGAGATGAGCGCGGCGAGCCCGAGGAAGTAGAAGGCGGCAAGCCACAGCCGCGACATTTCGCTGCCGAACTTGGCGAAGAAGGATACGCCGATGAACAGCAGGAAGACGAACGACCAGGAGGAGATCATCCGCGTCATCTGCCGGAGCTGACCGCGGAACAGTTGCACCTGATAGATGTCGGCGGCCTGGAAGCAGACCACGGCGGCGACCGCGACGGCGATGATCTGCGCGGGATAAACCCAGCTGAAGGAGCCGGCGAGCGGCATGACATAGCCGACATAGAGCGCGATGCCGACGAGGCTGAGCAGCGCGAAATCGGCCAGGCGGACGAAGCCGGTGATCACGATCGGCGAATAGGCGCGGGCGACCTTCTGGTTGACGACTTCGAGCGCGGCGGGCGAGAGCCGGCGACGGCGCTCCACAAACGGCTGGTCAGCCGGCTTCGCCGCGGCGCTTGTGGCGGCGTCGAGCATCGAGCGTGCGTTGAGCGGTTCCACGGGCGTCCACGTCCATTCCAAAAAACCCGCGGGTCGCAGCGTTGCGCCCCGGGCGAGCATCCCCTGGCACGTCGATTATCGGACAAATCGGAAGATTCTCTAAAGCGGTCTTAAGGATGGTTAATGATTGGCAAATGCGTCGCGATAACCCGCGAGCACGCCGTCAACCATCGCCTGCTGGGAGAAATGCGCGGAGATGCGCTCGCGCAAGGCGACCGCACGCTGCGCGGTTCCTTGCGGATCGTCGAGTGCGGCCGCGATCGCTTCGGCCATGGCCTCGGCGTTGCTCGGCGCAAACAGCGCCGGGCTGTCATGCCCAAAAATCTCGGGGATGCCGCCGACGCGGGCCGCGATCATGGGAATGCCGGCAGCTCCAGCCTCGATAACGACGTACGGCATTGAATCGCCGCGCGAGGGCACGACCAGCAGCCGCCCCTTGGAGAAGCCGTAGCGCGCCTTGACGTGACCGATGAAGCGGATGGCGCTGGAGAGACCGAGCTTGTCGACCTGCGCTTTCAGCGCCGCCGTCTCCTCGCCGTCGCCGCCGAGCGTGAGCGTGACCTTCTTGCCGCCCTCGTGCAGGCGCGCCACCGCATCGACCAGCAAATCCGCGCCCTTGATGTGCCTGAACTCGCCGACATAAGCGAGATCGGTGGCATCGTCGGCGATGCTAACAGGCTCGAATTCTTCCGGCGTCACGCCATTGAAGACACAATGCACCACGCCCTTGGGCGTGCCGACGATGCGCTGATAGGTGTCGCGGGCAAACGCGCTCTCGAACAGGAACAGGTCCGTCGCGTCCATCAGCGTGCGTTCGAGCCGCGCGTAAAACTCGCCCTTGAAGGTGTTGAGGGGATAGTGCAGCGAGCCGCCATGCGGGGTGTAGATGCGGATGGCGTCGTTGGATCGCCTCCGCATGCGGACGAAGGCGCCGGCCTTGGCTCCGTGGCCGTGCGTGACGTCGGGTTTGAGCGCGGCGATCAGGCGCCGCATCCGCAGCCACACCAGAAAATCGTCCGGTGACGGTTCGCGGCGGATCGCCAGCCGGTGCACGCCGAGCTTCAGCCGCGGCGCGAGCTCGGCCAGCGCCTTGTCCGCGCGCTCACCGCCGGTGAGGCTGTCGGCAAGAATCCCGACGTGATGGCCGCGATCGACCTGACCGTTGGCGAGATCGAGGATGTGGCGGAAGATGCCGCCCACGGGAGCGCGCACGGCGTGCAGGATGCGGAGCGGCCGGTCGGGAGAGGGGGGCATGATCAGAACCAGCGCTCGACGGCGAATGCTCGAACAATTCTCGAAATATCGAGATGGATTAAGAGCCCTCGTGGTTAACAAACGGTGTCGGCGCGGTGCGCGCCGGTCGCGGCAGGGCGCGATTAACCCAGCAGCAACCTTAATGGAGTGTAATCGCCTCGGTTGAGGTAGAGTCGCAGCGTTGCCCTGCGGGAGTGTTCGATGCGTTTAGCGTTCTGGCGTGCCGGCAAGGACAAGGCGGTGGTCGAGCGGGCTATTTCGAAGCCCAAAGCCGAAGCCAAATCGATCGAAGCCGCGCCCGAGATTGAGGCAAAGCCTGCGCCCGTTGCTGCGAAGCAGGCACAAGCCGAATCCGGCGACATCGATTTGCACGCGCTCGGCGCGGTGCTCGCCCGCAAGCGCGGCTGGATCATCGTGCCGACGGTGCTCGCGCTCGTCGCATCGATCGCCGCCGTCAATCTCGTCACCCCGCGTTACAAGTCGGAATCCCGCATCCTGATCGACGGCCGCGAGAACGTGTTCTTGCGGCCGAGCAGCGACCGTAGCACCGAAGAGCGGCAGTCGCTCGATCCCGAGGCGGTGACCAGCCAGGTGCAGCTCGTGCTGTCGCGCGATCTCGCGCGCGAGATCATCAGGAAGAACAAGCTCGCGGAACGCCCCGAATTCGATCCGGTGCTGCAAGGCATTTCGCCGCTGAAGTCGCTCGCGGCGCTGATCGGCATCGGCCGCGATCCGTTCTCGATGACGCCGGAAGAGCGGGTGCTGGATGCCTATTACGAGCGGCTCCAGGCCTACGCCGTCGACAAGTCGCGCGTGATCGTGGTCGAATTCCAGTCCGCCGATCCCGACCTTGCCGCGCGCGTCGCCAATTCGATCGCCGACGGCTATCTCGTGCTCCAGCAGAATGCGCGCCAGGACCAGGCCCGCAGCGCCAGCCAGTGGCTTTCGGGCGAAATCGAAAATCTGCGCAAGAAAGTCTCCGACGCCGAAGCCAAGGTCGAGGACTTCCGTTCCAAGTCGTCGCTGTTCGTCGGCACCAACAACACCACGCTCTCGAACCAGCAGATGGGCGAGGTCAATACCCAGCTCAACAACGCGCGCTCGATGAGGGCGGATGCTGAATCCAGGGCGCGGCTGATCAAAGAGATGCTCCAGAGCGGCAAGCCGATCGAAGCGTCCGAGGTGGTGAATTCCGAACTGATGCGGCGGCTGTCCGAGCAGCGGGTGACGTTGCGGGCGCAGCTTGCCGAACAATCGTCCACGCTGCTCGGCAATCACCCGCGGATCAAGGAGCTGAAGGCGCAGCTTGGCGACCTCGACAACCAAATTCGCGACGAGGCGGCCAAGATCTCGCGCTCGCTCGAAAGCGATGCGCGGATCGCCGGTGGCCGGGTCGACGGCCTGACGGCGAGCCTCGACCAGCTCAAGAAGCAGGCGACCTCGACCAACGGTCAGGACGTCCAGCTCCGCGCGCTGGAGCGCGAAGCCAAGGCCCAGCGCGACCTGCTCGAGACGTATCTTGGGAAGTATCGCGAGGCCAGCACCCGCGAGAGCATCGATACCGCGCCGGCCGAGGGCCGCATCATCTCGCGCGCCATCGTCTCGAATACGCCGGCCTATCCGAAGAAGCTGCCGATCGTGCTGATCGCGACGATCGCGACGCTGCTGCTCTCGTCCGGCGTCGTCGTCACCGGCGAGCTGCTGCGCCAGACCGCGCCGCGTGCGGTGGCGGTGTTCACGCCGGCGCAAACGCAGGCGCCGGTGCGCCAAGAGCCGGTAGTCCAGCCGGTCGTCCAGCCGGTGGCCGAGCCGATGCTCGATCCGGTTGTGGAAGACCTTGCGCCGCTTCAGCCCGAGATGACGGCCGATGCCGACGTCACTGAATTCGCCGAGATCGAGCATCTGGCCGACAGCCTGCGAGCTGCGGGACCGGCGGCGAAGAAGGTCACGGTGCTCGGCACCGCGGCCGGCGAAGCCATCACGCTGTCGACGCTGACGCTGGCCCGGCACCTGGCGCGCGATGCGCGCGTCGTTGTGGTCGATCTCGCCGCATCCTCGCCGACCATCGCCGCGGTGTCCGTCGATGCTTCGGCTCCCGGCCTTGCCGAGCTGATGCAGGGCGAGGCGTCGTTCGCGCAAATCATCACCCGCGACAAGCTCTCGCGGCTGCATCTGGTCATGGCCGGCCGTCCCGGCTTCGACCGCAGCCTGCTGCAATCGCCGCGGGTGACGCTCGCGATCGATGCGCTGCTCCGCGCCTACGACCACGTGCTGGTGGACGCCGGCAGCGCCTCGGACCTCCCAGCGGAACTCTTGACGGCGCATGCCCGCGCCGTCGTGGTGCCCGATGCCTCGATGGCCGCCGATGCCCGCACGCTGATGTGCGAGCAGCTGAAGGCGGTCGGCTTCAGCGAGGTGACGATGCTGAGCAAGCCGGTGCAGCCGTCGGATGCTGTGGAAACGCCGCGCGTGGTGGCGGCGTAATTCTCGCCCTCTGCCCCTGCGGGAGAGGGTGGCTTCGCGAAAGCGAAGCCGGGTGAGTGGTCTTTCTCCACGAGCTCGGAATCGTAGGGTGGGCAAAGGCGCATTTGCGCCGTGCCCACCACCTTTCAACGATTGCGGGAGACGTGGTGGGCACGCTTCGCTTTGCCCACCCTACGAGACCAGAGGCTGTGACGCCTACCCGAACGCCTGCCGCAGCCGTCGCGCCAGATCGAACAACATCTGGTTCTGCTTCACCAGCCGTTTGCCGTGGCTCAGCGAGGACATCGCCATCGCCGCGAGTTTTCCGCGCGCGGTCAGGGGCACGAAGCTGTCGAAAATGTCGTCGTCGTCCTTGCAGAACATGCGCTTGTAATCGTCCGAGCCGATGCCGAGATCGAGCGAGCGGTAGCCGCGTTCGGCGTAGCGGTCGATGATGTAGCGCATCAGGATCAACCCGGGGCTGTAGCGGGCGTGCTCGGACATCGTGTAGGTGTTGAACATCATCGAGAAGCGCTGGCCGTCGGCGACGCCGGCGAAGATCGCGATCACCTCGTCGTCGCACTCGAGCGCATGGATGTCGATGACGCGGCCTTCGCCGCGCGGCGACAGGCATGCGCTGCGGATGAACGCTTCGACGCCGGGCTCGGCAAAGACGTTGGGCAGTTTCTGTTCGGCCATCCGCGCCGGCTTGACCCGGAAGAACCAGTCGAGCAGGCGGGTGACGTCCGCATCCGTGGTGGCGAGGTGATAACGATAGCCGGCAAGCGCCTGGAGCTTCTTTTCCTTGCTCTTGAGGCGGCGGCGAAAGGAGTTGCTGATCCGCGATGCGGGCGGCCCGCCCGGCTCCATCGCCAGGAGAGGGCAGCCGTTGATCGCACTCTGCCGCGGCAGCTGCGCGAACGGGTTGTGCTGGTCGTGCCAGCGCAGCGGCTGCTGCGTCAGCGCGAGCACGTCGGCATGCTCCCGCATCGGCGCAAGCAGCGCGTCGAGATCGGCGATGGCGACCTCGGCGGCGAACTCGGCGTTCCACAGGCCCATGTTGAAGGTGGTGTGCTTGCCGCCCATGAAGCAGGCCGTGCGCACGCCGTGGCCTTGCCGCAGCGAGAGCGGCAGCAGCAGGAGCGGCTGGCGCTCGGCGTCGCGGGCAATGACGATGAAGGGACTGGCGCCTTCGTGGCTGCCGACCAGCCGTTGCCATGGGCTGAGCAGGTCGAAGCGCTGGTAGGGCGTGAAGAGGTGGCCGCTCTCCTCGAACGCGCGCCAGACCGTCTCGGCCTCGGCCAGATCGCTGACGATATCGACATGCGCGATACGGTTCGCTTTCGACCGCGCTGGCGATTCTGCCGTCCGGCTTTGCATCGCCGCAGCCATGGTCATTCACGAAACCTGTCGAGAAACGAAAAATTTGCGTATTTCGGCCTGTGCCCGACCTTTGCAAAGAAATGTCAACAAAGGGTAATGACAATCAGGCGAACGCGAAGGTGGGATATTGGCATCCGACGACAGATGGCTGGAGCGGTTGCGGCTCGAGCTGGCCTGGTTCACCGGTCAGGCTGTGCTGCGCAGCCGCGGCGCCGGCGCGATCCTGCGGTTTCAGCACGTGCGGCCGCGGCGGCGCGGCGCGTTTCAGCCGCTGCGTGAAAGCGAGATCAGTCCGCAATTCCTCGATCGCGCCGTTGGCGAGCTGAAGCGGTGGGGATATGACTTCCTTGGCATGGACGATGTCTGCCGCCGCGCGGTGACGCTGCCGGAGAAGCGGCGCTTCGTGGCGCTGACCTTCGACGGCGCCAACAAGGACCTGATCAGCTTCGCCTATCCGGTGCTGGCGCGCCACGCCGTGCCGTTCACGATCTATGTGCCCACCGCGTTTCCCGATGGAGTCGGAGAGGCCTGGTGGCTCGGGCTCGAGCGGATGATCGCGCGCGAGAGCCGCATCAACCTGATGATGGGCGAGAAGGAGCAGCGTTTCACCGTCACAGGCAACGCCGAGAAGCAGGCGCTGTTTTCGTTCGTCGAGAGCTGGCTGCGTTCGTTGCCGCCGGCGGATGTGTCGGCTGCGATCGCCGATCTCTGCACGCGCTACCGGGTCGACCTCGCCGCGCTCTCGCGCGAAGCGTCGATGGATTGGGAGGATCTGGCAAAGCTTGCGGCGGATCCGCTGGTCACGGTCGGCAGCGCGACGGTGAACTATCCCGTTCTCGCCAACATGAAGGACGCCGCCGCGTTGCGCGAGATGACGATGGGCAAGGCGGTCGCGGAAGCGGCCTTCGATCGCGAGATCAGGCATCTGGCCTTTCCGTTCGGCGATCGCTCGTCTTTCCGGCGCAGCCATGTCGTCATGGCGGAGGAGGCCGGCTTTGCCAGCGCCGTCTCGACCATCCCGGGCATCGTGGACGCGGAGGGGCGCACCAATCTGCGCGCACTGCCACGGATTTCCTGGGACGGCCGGACGCAATCACTGCGCATGCTGCGCGTGCTGGTGTCCGGTGTTGCCTTCGCGCCGGTGAAACCGACCGGCAGCGTTACGAATTAAGATTTGACGCGATCCGGCCGCTGCATCCAGCTCACGATCGGCATCGCCGGCAGCACCCAGCCCATGCCGACCACCACGTAGTAGATCGCCTGCCGCCAGCCGGACTCGGCGATCCACGGCATCTGCGCCAGCGCCATGCCGAGCAGGGCCCAAACAGTGGCCAGCACCAGGAGCAGGATGGCGCCGAGGAACTTGCGGGTGCGGATCGTCATGGCGGAATGCTGCGGCCTTCGCGTAACTTGCGCTGCGGGAGCGGGGGACTATAAGGGGCACGCAGTCCGGTTCAAGTCTCTTTGCAACAAGGCTTGGTTTTGCCCTTGAAATGACGATGATTTTCGCTCCGAACAACCCGCATCGCGCCGTGCGCTGGTGGCTGATTTCCGTGGCCGCCCTCATCGCGCTGATGGTGCTGGTCGGCGGCGCGACGCGGCTGACGGAATCCGGCCTGTCGATCGTCGAATGGAAGCCGGTCACGGGCAGCGTGCCGCCGCTGTCGGAGGCGCAGTGGACCGAGGCCTTCGAGGCCTACAAGAGAATTCCGCAATATCGCGAGCTCAATGCGGGCATGAGCCTGTCCGAGTTCAAGGAGATTTTCTGGTGGGAATGGAGCCATCGGCTGCTCGGCCGTTTCATCGGCGTGGCCTATCTGCTGCCGTTCCTGTTCTTCCTGTGGCGCGGCGGCCTGTCGGGTGAGTTGAAGCGGCGGTTGTGGCTGCTGTTCGCGCTTGGCGGACTCCAGGGCGCCGTCGGCTGGTGGATGGTGGCCTCGGGCCTGACGGAACGTGTCGAGGTCTCGCAATATCGACTGGCGACGCATCTGGTGCTCGCGCTCCTGATCTTCGCCGGCATCGTCTGGACGGTGCGGCGGCTCGCCGAGCGTCCGCAGATCATTGCGCCCGCGCGGCTGAAATTCACGAGCGTGCTGCTGCTCATAGTGACCTTCGTCCAGATCTATTTCGGTGCGCTGGTCGCGGGTCTGCGCGCCGGGCGTGCCTACAACACTTGGCCGCAGATCGACGGCGCGTTCATTCCCGCGGGCGACCGGCTCTGGTTCGAGACGCCGTGGTGGCGCAACATGTTCGACAACGTGCTGACGGTGCAGTTCGAGCACCGCATGACGGCCTATGCGCTGTTCGTGCTGGCGGCGCTGCACGCGTTCGATGCGGTGCGCTCGCGCGCGGCGGCCGGCGGTGCGCTCTGCCTGTTCGCCGCGGTCAGCCTGCAGGCTGTGCTCGGGATCCTCACGCTGCTCAACCAGGTGCCGATCGATCTCGCGCTTTCGCACCAAGCGGTTGCGATCGTGGTGCTCGCGCTTGCAGTGATGCAGGTGGAGCGGCTGGCCTCGCGACAATCTGCACAGGCGCAGCCGCGCGCGGTTCCGGTCGGTCAGGCCGGCTGATCAGGTCAGCAATAGCCGTAGACGCCGCAGGCGTAGGGCAGGCGCCAGAAATAGCCGACCTGTGGTCCGCCGTAGTACGGGCCCTGATAATCGTAGCTCCAGGGCCGGCCATAATAGCCCGGCAAGGTGCTGGAGCCGGGCAGGAGCGGCGTGCCCGGCAGGTTGCGGATGTAGCTGCCGATGCCATAGGCCGGCGAGATCAGCGCATCCGGATCGGTCTCGACATAGACCTGTGGCGGGTCCTGCGGCGGCACGGCAGCGCGCCGTCTCGCTGTGGCCGGCAGATCGGCGGCAACGGCAGCTGAGACCGTCAGCATGGCGGCAAGGGCAGGTACCATCCAGCGCAGCATCGTCGGCTCCGAATCAAAGGGGCGATCCAAGGACGATGTATGCGGCAGATATGGTTAATGACTGTTAACTGACTGCGGCCAAAACGGCCGCCGTCATTCCGGGGCGGTCCGGCAGGACCGAACTCAGGTGCGCAATGCGCACCTGAGAATCTCGAGATTCCGGGTCTGGTCCTTCGGACCATCCCGGAATGACGATGGCAATTACGCGCCCAGCGCCTGCTCCAGATCTGCGATCAGATCTTCCTTGTTCTCGATGCCGATCGAGAGCCGCACCACGTCGGGGCCGGCGCCGGACTTCACCTTGGCGGCGTCGTCGAGCTGGCTGTGCGTCGTCGAGGCGGGGTGGATGACCAGCGAGCGGGTGTCGCCGACATTGGCCAGGTGCGAGAACAGCTGCAGCTTCGACACCAGGCTGACGCCGGCGTCATAGCCGCCCTTCAGGCTGAACGTGAACACGGCGCCTGCGCCCTTCGGCGCGTATTTGCGTGCAAGCTGGTTGTACTTGTCGCTTGCCAAGCCCGCATAGCTCACCGAGGCCACCGCCGGATGGCCGGCGAGGAATTCGGCGACGGCCTTGGCGTTGTCGCAGTGCTTCTGCATGCGCAGCGGCAGCGTCTCGATGCCGGTCAGGATCATGAAGGCGTTGAACGGCGACAGCGCGGGTCCGAGATCGCGCAGGCCCAGCACGCGGCAGGCGATCGCGAAAGCGAAATTGCCAAAGGTCTCCTGGAGACGGATGCCGTGATATTCGGGCCGCGGCTCCGACAGCATCGGATATTTGCCGCCGGTGGACCAGTCGAACGTGCCGGCATCGACGATGATGCCGCCGAGCGAATTGCCGTGGCCGCCCAGGAATTTCGTCAGCGAGTGCACGACGATGTCGGCGCCATGGTCGATCGGGCGGATCAGGTAGGGCGAGGCCAGCGTGTTGTCGACGATCAGCGGCACGCCCGCCTTGCGCGCCACCGTCGAGATCGCCTCGATGTCGGTGATGCTGCCGCCGGGATTGGCAATGGACTCGATGAAGATGGCCTTCGTGCGCGGCGTCACCGCGCGCTCGAAGCTTGCGATGTCATCGGAATCCGCCCACACCACGTTCCAGCCGAAGCTCTTGAACGCATGCGAGAACTGGTTGATCGAGCCGCCATAGAGCTTGCGCGCGGCGATGAATTCGTCGCCGGGCTGGAGCAATTGCTGCAGCACCACGACCTGTGCGGCGTGGCCCGAGGCGACCGCAAGCGCGGCGGTGCCGCCTTCGAGTGCGGCAACACGCTCTTCCAGCACCGCGTTGGTGGGATTGCCGATGCGGGTATAGATGTTGCCGAATGCCTGCAGGCCGAACAGCGAGGCGGCGTGGTCGGCGTCGTTGAAGACGAAAGAGGTGGTTTGATAAATCGGGGTCGCGCGCGCACCGGTGGTGGGATCGGGTTGTGCACCGGCATGCACGGCGAGGGTTGAAAATCCCGGAAGGCGATCGCTCATTGAGGGCGTCCTGTTCTTGTGATCTGAAATCGCGCGGCATGCTGATCGGCGACGCGCCCGCCGTCAAGGCGCCGCGTCACATCGGAGCGATCGTGCTACGCGTTGTCGCGTGAGCGAAATGAATCCTTCGCGATTGCGTCAGCTTTGTTCGTTCTTGTTTTTTGCGGCGCGATCCGATGCCGCGGTATCGCCGCCGCCGACACTCATCCGATTGAGGGATAGCCGCATGCCTTGCGTCGGCGCCGGCGGCCGTTTGGAGCTCAGCGTGCGTGAATTGACGCCCATCCAGGAGATCTCCGACGACAAGCGGCCATATTCGATCTTCGGGCAGCGGTTCATCACGACCTTGATACCGACCGATTCCGCTTTCGCCGCTGCCGCGTCGTCACGCGCGCCGAGCTGCATCCAGATCACCTTCGGCAGCGGATCGAGCGTCATGGCCTCCTCGACCACGGGCATGATGTGGCTGGAGTTGCGAAAGATGTCGATCATGTCGACGGGGCGGCCGATGTCGGAGAGCGAGGCGACAAACGGCTTTCCGAGCAGATCCTTGCCGACATGGCCGGGATTGACCGGGATCATGTCATAGCCGCGCTGCGCCAGATATTTGAACGCAAAATAGCTCGGCCGCACATTGACGGGCGAGGCGCCGACCATCGCGATCGACTTCACGCTGTTGAGGATGCCGCGGATGTAATTGTCGGGATAGGCGTCGTGGTTCATCTTTTTCTTTCTCTGACCCTCATGGTGAGGAGCGCGGCCCGCGCGTCTCGAACCATGAGGCCACAGTCGGGCCTCCATCCTTCGAGACGCCGCGTTCCGCGGCTCCTCAGGATGAGGAGTTGACTATTCATCCCGCCATGTCGGCGTGCGCTTCTCGATGAACGCGCCGATGCCTTCCTCGGCGTCGCGCGCCATCATGTTCTCGGTCATCACCTCTGCCGCATAGCGATAGGCGTCCGCAAGGCTCATCTCGGCCTGGCGATAGAACGCCTCCTTGCCGAGCTTGACGGTGTAGGCCGACTTCAGCGCGACCTGTTCGGCGAGGGCAATTGCGGCCTCGCGCTCGGTGCCGGCCGCGACCACGCGGTTGATGAGCCCGATCTCGCGGGCGCGCGTGGCCGCGATCGGCTCGCCGGTCAGCAGCATTTCCATCGCCTGCTTGCGCGGCACGTTCCGCGACAGCGCCACCATCGGCGTGGAGCAGAACAGGCCGATATCGACGCCCGGCGTGGCGAAGCTCGCCGCTTCCGAGGCGATCGCGAGATCGCAGCTTGCCACGAGCTGGCAGCCGGCCGCGGTCGCAATGCCCTGGACGGCCGCGACCACGGGCTTCGGCAAATGCACGACCGCCTGCATCACCGCGCTGCAGGCGGTCATCATCTCGGCAAAGAAGGCGCGGCCGCGATCCGGGTCAGTGCGGCGCGCGGTCAGCTCCTTCATGTCGTGGCCGGCGGAGAAGGCGGGGCCGTTGGCGGCGATCACCACGCCGCGGACCGCCTTGTCGTCGCGGATCTCATTGAGCTCGGCATGCAGGCTTGCGATCATCGCCTGCGACAGGCTGTTGCGCGCGGCCGGACGGTTCAGCGTCAGGACCGCGATGGGGCCTATGGTCTCGCGCAACAGCATCGACGGTTGCGGGGAGGGGGCGCGGGCGGCCTGGGCGGACATCGAAGCGTTCCCGGTTGGATTCTTGCAATTGGATGACGCAGATAACTTAATGTAACAGGGGACGTGAAGCGAGGGTGAGGCGAAGCATGGCGTTAGCGAAAATGAGCGTGGCGGAGGTCGAGCAGTTTCTCCGTGACGAGTTTCCCCAGGCCTTCAGCGGCGATGACATCACGATCGAGAGCGCCGACGGCCAGACCTGCCTTTTGCGCCAGCGCTACAGCGAAAGGATGCTGCGGCCGGGTGGAACCGTGTCCGGCCCGACGCTGATGGCACTGGCCGATTTCGCGATGTACGTGGTGCTGCTGTCCGCGATCGGGCCGATCGGGCTCGCGGTCACCACCAATCTCAACATCAACTTCCTGCGCAAGGGCCTGCCCGGCCAGGACGTGCTGGCGGAGGCGCGGCTGCTCAAGCTCGGCAAGCGCCTGGCGGTCGGCGAGGTGAAGCTGCTGTCCGGCACGTCGCCCGATCCGATCGCTCATGTCACCTCGACCTATTCCATTCCAAATGTTTGAGCTTTTCGCAGGTAATATAGCACCATAATTTTAAGATATTGATTTTGCTATTGTAATTCCCGCTCTGGGGCATTGACCGTTGCGCGTCTCTTCTCTAGAAAACCGCCCAGTCCGGCGCGGTGTTCGCGCCGATATCTCCCGTCCACGGAAACTCCGATATGAAAACCTTTTCGGCAAAGCCGGCTGAGGTGACGAAGAAGTGGGTACTGATCGACGCCAAGGGTCTGGTCGTCGGCCGTCTCGCCACCATCGTCGCCATGCGCCTGCGCGGCAAGCACCTCCCGACCTACACCCCGCACGTTGATTGCGGCGACAACGTCATCATCATCAACGCGCAGCATGCGGTCCTCACCGGTCGCAAGCGCGAGCAGAAGACCTACTACAAGCACACCGGTTACGTCGGCCACGTCAAGGAGCGCACCGCGCGCCAGATCCTCGAGGGCAAGCATCCCGAGCGCGTGCTCGAGAAGGCCGTCGAGCGCATGATCCCGCGTGGTCCGCTCGGTCGCGTCCAGATGGGCAACCTCCGCGTCTATGGCGGCGCCGATCATCCGCACGAGGCCCAGACGCCCGAGAAGATCGACATCGCCAAGTTGAACCGCAAGAACACGAGGGCCGCATAACATGGCCGAATCCATCCAGTCGCTCGACCAGCTCTCGCAGCTCAAGACCGCGGCGGCGCCCGACGCGCCCAAGCACGAGAAGAAGGTCGACAAGTTCAACCGCGCCTACGCCACCGGCAAGCGCAAGGACGCGGTCGCCCGCGTCTGGATCAAGCCGGGCGCCGGCAAGGTCACGGTCAATTCGCGCGAGGTCGAGGTCTATTTCGCCCGTCCCGTGCTGCGCATGATGATCGAGCAGCCGTTCTCGGTGGCCGCGCGTTCCGGCCAGTACGACGTGATCTGCACCGTCGCCGGCGGCGGTCTGTCCGGCCAGGCCGGTGCGGTCCGTCACGGCATCTCCAAGGCGCTCACCTATTTCGAGCCGGAGCTGCGCACCGTCCTCAAGAAGGGCGGCTTCCTCACCCGCGACTCCCGCGTGGTGGAGCGCAAGAAGTACGGCAAGGCCAAGGCCCGCCGGTCCTTCCAGTTCTCGAAGCGTTAATCGCTTCGGTCACATTCGCCGCGAAAGCGGCTTCAATGAGATGCAAAAGGGCGCTGATTTCAGCGCCCTTTTTGTTGTTCGTTTGTATGCAAATTGATGACGTGTTTCCCGAAAACTTGGCCCCGCATGAAAACCTGAATGGAACTCGCGGGACATAGCGTCGCATCTGGAAGGGCGCGCAAGTCGGCTGGGCCGATCGCGTAACTTGCTATGTCTAGAAGGGGGCCGACATGATGTCGCTCGATAGCATCACGCTCTATTTGGTCGCCACCATGGTTGCCGCACTGCTCGGCGCCATGATGGTGTTTTTCGGCACGCAGGAGAACAGCCCCGCGCTGAAATGGTGGGGCACCGCGTATCTCCTCGGCGCAGCGTCCGTTGCGCTATGGACCGCGGCCGGCGACAAGCTCGGCCCGCATCTTTACCTTGCGCTGAACGCGGTCGGCTTCGTCGCCTGCGGCATGGTGTGGAATGCGGCGCGCGTCTTCCACGGCCGCAAGCCGAACTGGCCGGGGCTCCTCGTCGGCGCGCTGGCCTGGGCTGCCGCCGTGACGCTGCTTGATCCCGCCGCGTCCATGCTGCGCATGATCGTCGGCGCCGGCATCGTCTCGGTCTATGCGGCGCTGACCGCGAGCGAGCTCTGGGTCGAGCGGCGCAAGAGCCTGCAACGGCGCTGGCCGGCCTTCGTGGTGCCGGTGATGCACGGCTGCGTGCTGATGCTGCCGATCGTGCTCGGCAGCTTCCTGCGTCCGAACGATGCCGGCTTCTCCGGCAGCATCTGGGTCACCGTGTTTGCGGTCGAGCTCATCCTTTATGCCGTCGGCACCGTGTTCGTGATCTTCATGCTGGTGTCGGAGCGCACGGTGACTGCGCACCGGACCGCCGCGTCCACCGATCCCCTGACCGGCATGCTCAACCGCCGCGGCTTCTCGGAAGCCTGCGGGCGCGTGATCGAGCGCGAAGCCAAGGCCGGCCGTCCCGTGACCGTGATGATCTTCGACATCGATCATTTCAAGTCGATCAACGACCGCTTCGGCCATCCCGCCGGCGACGAGATGCTGAAACTGTTCTCGACCGTCGTCGTCAGCAACCTGCGCATGACCGACATGTCGGGCCGCATCGGCGGCGAGGAGTTCGCCGCCCTGCTGCCGTGTTCGCTGGAGGAGGGCGTGCTGGTTGCCGAGCGCGTGCGCGAGGCGTTCGAGACCTCTGGCGTCGTGGTCGATGAGGGCCCAGTCGACACCACCGTCAGCATCGGCGTTGCCGGCGGTCCGGCCGGCACCGAGCTGGAGGTGCTGCTGGCCTCGGCCGACACCGCGCTCTATCAGGCCAAGCGCGGTGGCCGTAACCGCGTCGAGGCGGCGGAGGAGCTGCCGCTGTCGCTGGAGAACTGGCGCCGCCAGAGCGCGGCGCGGGTCGGTGCGTCGCAGGCGCGTCCGGCCACCGCCTGAAGCCAAGAGGCGCCTCAAGAGGCGCCTTCGGTAATCCGCTGTTTACCATTCGATCCCTACCATTGCGGTCATGGAATCGATCCGTCGACAGAACCCGCAGGCTGCCCTGATGTCGCTCGAAGCCGCTGCGGCCTCGGCCCGCGGCGGCTTCGCCTGCGTGTTCTCCACCGCGGATGAATACGAGCGCGCGCTCATCACCGAGCGCCGCGCGCAGGGGCGCTACACGCAAAGCCGTAGCTACTGGCCGCTCGCGCTGTTCATCGGTTGCGCGCTCATCGTGGCAGGCACCGCTCTGCTGTTGGCCTGAGAGCACGCATTTTTGACCGGTCAGGGCGCCGATTCGGTGCCTTTTTCTTCGTTGCGGTCTACGGTAGACACACCCATCAAACAAACAGGGTGGAAACCGATGATCACCGAGATCGCGCAAATCGACGTCAAGCCGGGCAGCGAGAAGGACTTTGAGGCGGCCGTCGCCAAGGCCAAGGCCGCCTTCGGCGGTTCGAAGGGCTTTCACGGCTTCGAGCTGCACAAGTCGATCGAGAAGCCGCAGCGCTACCGGCTGATGGTGAAGTGGGCGACGCTGGAGAATCACACCGTCGATTTCCGCGGCTCGGAGAATTTCACCGAATGGCGCGGCCTCGTCGGTCAGTACTTTGCTTCGCCCCCGGAGGTCGAGCACACCGAGACCGTGCTGACGACCTGAGCTGCTTCTCGACGTCTTACGCCGCCTCGTTGCCTGAGCATGATCTTTTCGGAAAACCGCTGCGCACTTTTCCGGATCATGCTGCCAGGGGCGGCGCCTCATACGTCTTGAAGTGGTCGATCATGACCTTGGCGATGGCGACCAGTGGCAGCGCCAGCGCCAGGCCCCAGATGCCGAACACGACGCCGAGCAGGATCTGGAACGCGAACAGCGTGGCCGGCGGGATGTCGAGGGCCTGCCGCTGCAGGATCGGCGTCAGCACATAGCTCTCCATCGCGTGCACGCCCATGAAGAGGAGGAAGGCCGACAGCGCCGGAATCCAGCCCGAGGCGAGGCTCGCGAGTACCACGACGACGCCGGCAATGATTGCGCCGACGGTCGGAATGAAGGCGAGCAGGCCCGCCTGAATCCCCAGGATGAACGAGCCGGGGATGCCGATGATGGCAAGCCCGATCCAGGTCACGATGCCAACCGCAATCATCACGACGATCTGCGCGATCAGCCAGCGTTCCAGCGTCTCGCTGATGCCGTCGATGATCAGGGTGACGCGGGTGCGATGCCTCGCCGGCGCCAGGAACAACAGGCCGTCGTGATAGACGCGGGGCTGGGCGGCGAAGGACAGCCCCAGGAACAGCACGATGAAGATGTTTCCCACGCCGTGGATGGTGCCGAGCAGGAGCTTGAAGGTCTGGCTCACGATCGCGCCACCGCTGGAGGCCAGCGCGCCGGCGCTGGGCAAGGAACCGCGCGGGGGGGCTGCTGGCGAGGGTGTCGAGTCCGATGGTGGATTGGCCGAAGTGTCGGACGCAGCGTTGCCGAGATCGAAGAAGCTGGTATCGATCCCGTGGTTGTCCAGGAAGGTCTTCACGTTGCCGATCTGCGACTTGATGGTCTTGCTCAGCAGCGAGGCCTGCTCGGCGATGGTGGCGCCGCCGAGATAGGCGACACCCGCGAGCAGCACCGCAAGCACGACGCAGACGATCGCGAGCCGGACCGGATGCGGCAGGTGCACGCGGCGGCCGAGCGCGTTGGTCAGCGCGTTGAGGCCGACGCCGAGCAGCATGCCGGTGAAGATCAGCAGCAGCGTGGTCGCAAAATACCAGGTGAAGACCAGCATCGCCGTGAACAGCACGACGCCGATGCCGCCGACCGAAATTGCCCAAGCCAGATCGGTGCGGGTCGTGGGGCGTTGGTCTGCGAGGATGGTCACATCATGTCCTTTTCGGCGGCTGCGGGCGGGGCACTCTTTCGACAAACGCGCTTCCGATCAAGACCGCGTCAACGCGCTGGTTTGACGCTGTCGCGCGAACGGTGCAGAGCGATGAGGAGAAAACAGGTGGGGGGCGCTTGAGTTTCATCAGCAAGTGGGCCGGTCTGCTCGGGCTTCTGGCCGTGATCGTGATCGGCGACCAGATCCGGATCAACCGGCCCGGCCACAAATACCGCCTCACGGTCGAGGTGATGACGCCTGACGGGATCAAGACGGGGTCCGGCGTTCTCGCCGTCGTGCCCGACCGCAACTATAACCGTGGCGGCCGCACCACGATGCGCGGGGAGGCTGTGTTCGTCGATCTCGGCCAAGACGGCGGCAAAGGCAAGAACCTGGTGGCATTGCTGGCGCATCAGCAGGGCGGCAAGCTCGACCTCGACGACATCAACTATGTCGCGCTCCGTGCCTATGGCGCCGCGCGCGGCAACCGCGTCTCGTTCAACGATATCAGCCGGCAGGCCGGCATTGTCCCGGTGCAGGGGGAGCTGGTCCCCGTGCTCGTGAGCTTTGGCGATCCCAAAGACCCCCAGACCGCGCGCCTTGTCGCCGGCGACCATGCGGATGCGGTTCTGGGCGATGGCTACGCCGTCCGTGCCCTCACCGCCGAGGTGGTGCCCAACGGGTTTTGGCCGATCGATTTCGGCGGGGTGCTCGGGGAGCCCGTGACGCGCGGAATCGAGGCGAAACTGCCCTGGCTGGCCACGCCGGACGATCCGGCGGCAACCGCGCTGAAGGCCGCCGGCCTGCCCGTCGTGGGGACAACCGAGGCCCGGGAGGCATTTGCGCGAAAATAGCATTGCCGTCCCGCGATCCCTTCTGTTGAATTTGTTCCATCCCAAGGGCATGTTTGGAGAATCTTCTTACGCGGGAGGTCGGAACGGGAGATGAGAAAGCCGGTCGTCGGCGTGATCGGGAACGCCCATCGCGTCGAAAATCGATTTCAGGTCCAGATGGTCGGCGAGCGCAATTTGCGCGCTGTGGCCGAGGTTTCCGGCGGCCTGCCGATGATGTTTGCGGGAGCGCCCGACATCACCGATATCGGCGCGCTGCTCGATGTGGTCGACGGGATCGTGCTCACCGGCGCCCGCGCCAACGTCCATCCGACCCGTTTCAATGTCGATCCGTGCGAGCGGCACGAGCCCTACGACATCCACCGCGACGAGGTGGCGCTGGCGCTCTCGGTCGCTTGCGTGTCCCGCGGCATTCCGCTGTTCGGCATCTGCCGGGGCCTGCAGGAGATGAACGTCGCCTTCGGCGGCTCGCTGCATCCGGAGATCCGCGAAATCCCCGGCCGCATGAACCACCGCATGCCCAGGCTCGAGAACGGCGAGATTCATCCCGATCCGACCGTGGTGTTCGCCGACCGTCACGACGTTGACCTCACGCCCGGAGGCGCCTTCGCGCGGCTGCTCGGCTGCGAGAAGATCAGGGTCAATTCGCTGCATGGCCAGGGCATTCTCGATCCCGGCAAGCGCGTGCTGATCGAGGGCGTCGCCGAGGACGGCACCATCGAGGCGATCCGCATCGCGGAAGCCTCGACCTTCGCGCTCGGCGTACAATGGCACGCCGAATACGACCCGCAGCGCAATCCGATCAACCGCAAGCTGTTCGAGGCGTTCGGCGAGGCGATGGTCGTACGCCAGCGTGCGATGGCGTAACAAGAAGCTCGCTCGCAGCTCTCCACTGAGCGACGCTTGGTTTCGCAGTTTACGCCGTCTGCACCATCCGTCTCGCGCGATAGGCCTGGGGCGACATCAGGGTCAGCTTGCGGAACGCCTTGCGAAAGCTGCTCTCGTCCTCATAGCCGGCCGTGCGTGCGATGGTCTTGATCGGCTGCGCCGTCGTCTCCAGCAGCGTGCGCGCGTGCTCGACGCGGCGGCGCATGATGAAGGCTTGCGGCGGCTCGCGCGTGAGCTCCTGGAATTTCCGGTTCAGCGTGCGCTCGCTGAGGCCGAGCGCATCGGCGAGGCGCTTGACCGTCATCGGGCTCTTGCCGGTGCGGCGAACCAGCAGGTCGGCCCGGGTCAGCAGCGGGTCCTGCGACAGCAAATAGCCGACGGGCATGAAGATCGACTGGGTGCGTTGCGCGGTGTCGATGACGACGTAGTCCGCACAGAGCTTTGCAATCGCCTTGCCGTCGACCATCTCGATCAGCCTGAGCAGGAGGTCGACCCACGACATCGGTCCGGCCGCGCAGACGATGCGGTCCGCGACGGTGATGACGGCGTCGGCAGCGAGGTCGATGGTGGGATGGCGCTGCCGCAGCTCGCCTTGCAGCCACCAGGTGATGGTGGCGCGGCGGTGATCGAGCAGGCCGCTGCCTGCAAGCAGGAAGACGCCGCTGCAGAATGCGCCGATCAGCCGGCCGCTCGCATGCTGCTGCCGAAACCAGGCGCCGGCGCGGGCATATTGCGGTTGCAGGCGTTCCGCCGTGACGTGATCGACGAGGTTGCCGGGGACGAGGATCGCGTCGAAGCGACCGCGTTTGCCGACCGCGCCATCGACGGCGACCATCTGGCCGCCGCCGGCGCGCACCGGCTTGCCGTCGAGCGAAAGCACCTCCCAGGCGAAGCGCGTTTTCGCACCGCTCTGCTGCATCACGTGATTGGCAAGCGACAGGATGTCGGCGATCCCGGCGATCGCCGAATGCATGCAGCCTTCCAGCGCCAGAATTGCGAGCTTCATGAGACCTCCAGGACAGGCGCGGCGATCCTAGCCGATCGGCGTGGGGCTGCGTGGCGGAAATTGCCCGATCTCTGTCTCATCCGCCACTGCCTTGCCGGCGCTGTCAGGTCCAGTCTCGTGCCGTCGTCACACGACATCATTGGAGAGAGACATGCCTTACGTCACCATTTCCACCGTCCGCGGCATCCTGGATGCCGGGCAAAAGAAGACCCTGCTCGAGCGCGTCACCGATCTCCTGGTCGAGGTCGAAGGGCAGGGCAACCCGGATTTCCGCCGCAACGTCTGGGTCAGGATCGAGGAGCAGGAGCCGGCGCACTGGTCGCTCGGCGGCATGCAGCCGACGCCTGAGATCATCGCCGGTATGTTCGGCACGATCGGCGCGGATGGCGTGCGGGTCCGACGGCCGTAGCAGCGCAGCGTGCGCGGGCGGACCGGCCAAAGGCATGGTTCGCCACCGCACCTGTGCTCAATCGATCTGCGGGGCGATTTCCATTGCATCGCACAATCATGGCCTGCACGCGGCCGCATTGAGGTTCGCAAGACGCCCACCATATGTTCTGCAAGGGAGCCCTGCCGTGCAGACCATGAAGGCGGCCCTCGTTGCGGCGATTGGCGTCGTGGCTTTGATCTGCTGCCTCCTTCCCAGCTCAGCGGAGGAGAACGGCCGTCTTGCATTGGTCGTTTCGATCGACGGAGCCATCGGCCCTGCGTCGGCCAGCTACGTCAAGGAGGCTTTGGCCAAGGCAAGCGAACGGCGTGCCGAGGTCGTGATTCTGAGACTGAACACGCCCGGCGGCCTCAATTCAAGCATGCGCGAGATCATCGCGGATGTGCTGGCTTCGCCGATCCCTGTCGTCGGTTACGTCGCGCCGTCCGGCGCCCACGCGGCGAGCGCGGGGACCTATATCCTTTATGCGACCCACATCGCGGCGATGGCGCCGGGCACCAATATTGGCGCCGCGACGCCGGTGCAGATCGGCGGGCCGCTGCCGGGTCTTCCGAGCGGACCGGCGGACAAGGGCGGCAAGGACAAGAAGGACGGTGACCAGCAGGGCGAGTCCAAGGATCAGCCCAAGGATGCCATGACGGCCAAGGCGACCAATGATGCGGTTGCCTTCATCCGCAGCCTTGCGGAGTTGCGCAACCGCAATGTGGACTGGGCGGAGAAGGCGGTCCGTGAGGCTGCCACGCTCTCTGCGAACGCCGCGCTAGAGGCTCATGCCATCGATCTCGTCGCGCGCGATCAGGCTGAATTGCTGAGGCAGATCGATGGTCGCGTGGTCGAGGTCGCAGGCGGCAAGACGCAACGCCTGGTGACAAAGGATGCCGTCGTTGAAGCTATCGATCCCGGACCGATATCCCGCTTCCTGGCGGTGATCACCGATCCGAACGTGGCGTTCATTCTCCTGATGGTCGGCATCTACGGCTTGATCTTCGAGTTCATGTCTCCTGGAGCCGTCGCCCCCGGAGTCGTCGGCGCGATCTGCCTGCTGATCGGCCTCTATGCGCTCAATCTGCTGCCGATCAATTATGCCGGCCTCGCCCTGATGTTGGTTGGACTCGTCCTTCTCACCATCGAAGCCTTCAACCCGACCGTGGTGATCGGGCTCGGAGGGATCATCGCGTTCGTGCTGGGAGCGCTGATGCTTTTCAGGGGCGAGGCGCCGGGCTACCACCTGTCGTGGTGGGTGATCGGCATCACCGCAGCAGTGTTCGCCGGCTTTGCGCTCGTCGTGCTCGGTTCGCTTCGGCGCGTCGGCAGGGCTCCTGCACTGGTCGGCGCGCAGGCCATGCGAGGCTTGCCCGCCGAGGTTCTCGACTGGAATGGGAACGAAGGTCATGTCTTTGCCCATGGTGAGCGCTGGCAGGCGCGCGGCGCCGAAACGTTCAAGCCCGGAGAGACGGTCGAAGTCGCCAACATCGTCGACCTGACGCTGCTGATACGGCGCGCACCAACAGGCGAGGGAGGTACATCATGATGCTGGAATATCTGACCTATGCGGCGCTTGCGTTGCTCGTCATCATGTTCCTGTCCCAGGCTATTCGAATCCTGCGCGAATACGAGCGTGGCGTCATCTTTACGCTCGGCCGCTTTACCGGCGTGAAGGGCCCGGGCCTCATCATCCTCATTCCGATCGTGCAGCAACTCGTGAAGGTGGATCTGCGGGTGATGGTGCAGGTCGTGCCGCCGCAGGACGTGATTTCGCGGGACAACGTCTCCGTCAAGGTCAACGCCGTTCTGTACTTCCGCATCGTCGACCCCGAACGGGCCATCATCAAGGTCGGCGATTACATGGCCGCCACCAGCCAGCTCGCCCAGACCACGTTGCGCTCGGTGCTCGGCAAGCACGAGCTCGACGAGATGCTTGCCGAGCGCGACAGGTTGAACGCGGACATCCAGGAGATCCTCGACAAGCAGACCGACGTCTGGGGCATCAAGGTCACCGGCATAGAGATCAAGGACGTCGATCTCAATGAAACCATGGTGCGCGCGATTGCCAAACAGGCCGAGGCTGAGCGGTTGCGGCGGGCCAAGGTGATCAATGCGATGGGCGAGCAGCAGGCTGCCGAAAAGCTCGTCGAGGCCGGCCGGATTCTCGCGCAGGAGCCTCAGGCGATGCAACTACGTTATTTCGCGGCCCTGCACGACATCGCGGGCGAACGGTCGTCGACCATCGTCTTTCCGCTGCCGACGGGCCTGCTCGACCATTTTGTGCCGCGGCGCGACAACCCGTAGCCATCAGCGGCAGGATGACCCATCTTCGGCCCAAATGGAGGTGTCGAATATTGCTCCCAACTTAAACGGGAGGAAAATTCGATGACGAAGCATGCCGCCAGACCAGCAAGCCGCCGCCGAAATCGGACATTGATGCTCACCGTCCCGCTGGTCGCCCTCGCACTTTGGTCGTGGGGGATCGATGCGGCGCAGGCCGCAGAGCCGGGCAAGGACGCGACGGCGGCGAGCCTGCCGCGCATTCTCGTGCTTGCGACGGGAGGCACCATCGCAGGCCAGGCCGACGCGCGCGCGACCGGCGCGTACAAATCCGGCCAGATCACTGGCGAACAGTTGATGCAGTCGGTGCCGGGCCTGGACAAGCTCGCGAAGCTGAACGCCGAGCAGATTTCGTCGATCGGATCCCAGGACATGAACGACAAGGTCTGGTTTGCCCTGGCCCGCCGCATCCAGGACGCCTTCGACAAGAATGAAGCCGATGGAATCCTCATCACCCACGGCACGGATACGCTCGAGGAGACCGCGTTCTTTCTCGACAATGTCGTGCGCAGCGACAAGCCGGTGGTGATCGTCGGTTCGATGCGTCCGGCCACGGCGGTGAGTGCGGACGGCCCCGGCAATCTGTACGAAGCGGTGCAGGTGGCAGCGGATCCGCGCTCTCGCGGCCGCGGCGTGATGGCCGTGCTGAACGACAAGATCCAGAGCGCCCGCTCGATCACCAAGACCAACACCACGAGCATCGAGACGTTCAGCTCCCCCAATGACGGCCCGATCGGCTATGTCGACAGCGCCGGCGGCATCCGTTTCATGACCCAGGCCGCCGGCTTCAAACGCACGACCTATCCGCTCCCGGCCGGCGAGCAATTGCCGCGCGTCGAGATCGTCTATTCGCACGCCAACATGGACGCCGTTCCGATCGAGGACGCCATTTCCCACGGCGCCAAGGGCATTGTGCTGGCCGGCGTCGGCGACGGCAACACATCGAAGCAGGCCCTCGATGCGCTCGAAGCGGCGGCGAAGAAGGGCGTCATCGTCGTCCGCTCGACGCGGGTCCGATCCGGCTTCGTCACCCGGAATGTCGAGGTTGACGACGACAAGAACGGGTTCGTCGTGTCCGAGGACCTCAATCCGCAGAAGGCCCGTGTTCTCACTCAATTGCTGATCGCGGGCGGGGTTACGGCTCCGGCCGAGCTCCAGCGCGCCTTCACTGCAACGTGGTGATTGGGCGCGTCGTGTCCTGCAGGGTGGGTTAGCGTAATCCACCCTGCGACTCCCCAAAACGAAAAGGCGCTCCTCGCGGAGCGCCTTTTGCTTGTCGCAGAGAGTTTGGGCCGCTTAGCCCGAATAGTACATGTCGAACTCGACCGGGTGCGGGGTCATTTCGAAGCGCTCGACCTCGGTCATCTTCAGCTCGATGTAGCTGTCGATGAAGTCGTCGTCGAACACGCCGCCGTTCTTGAGGAAGCCGCGGTCCTTGTCGAGGTTTTCGAGCGCCTCGCGGAGCGAGCCGCACACCGTCGGGATCTGCTTCAGCTCTTCCTTCGGCAGGTCGTAGAGGTCCTTGTCCATCGCCGGACCCGGATCGATCTTGTTCTTGATGCCGTCGAGGCCGGCCATCAGCATCGCGGCGAAGCCGAGATAGGGATTGGCGAGCGGATCGGGGAAGCGCACCTCGACACGCTTGGCCTTCGGCGAAGCGGTGTAGGGGATGCGGCAGGAGGCCGAGCGGTTGCGCGCGGAGTAGGCGAGCAGCACGGGAGCCTCATAGCCCGGGACCAGACGCTTGTAGGAGTTGGTCGACGGGTTGGTGAAGGCGTTGATCGCCTTGGCGTGCTTGATGATGCCGCCGATGTAGTGAAGGCAGGTCTCCGACAGGTCGGCGTACTTGTTGCCGGCGAACACCGGCTTGCCGTCCTTCCAGATCGACTGGTGCACGTGCATGCCCGAGCCGTTGTCGCCATAGACCGGCTTCGGCATGAAGGTGGCGGTCTTGCCGTAGATGTGCGCGACCTGGTGGATGCAGTACTTGTAGATCTGCATGTGGTCGGCCATCAGCGTCAGCGTGTCGAACTTCATGCCGAGCTCGTGCTGGGCGGACGCGACTTCGTGGTGATGCTTCTCGACCTTGACGCCCATCTTGGCCATGGCGCCGAGCATTTCGGAGCGCATGTCCTGCACGGAGTCCTGCGGCGGCACCGGGAAGTAGCCGCCCTTGGTGCGGACGCGGTGGCCGAGATTGCCGCCTTCATATTCGGTGTCGGAGTTGGTCGGCAGCTCCGAGGAGTCGAGACGGAAGCCGGTGTTGTAGGGGTTGGCGGAGAAGCGCACGTCGTCGAACACGAAGAACTCGGCTTCGGGGCCGACGAACACGCTGTCGCCCACGCCCATCGACTTCACCATGGCCTCGGCCTTCTTGGCGATGCCGCGGGGGTCGCGGTTGTAGGGCTCGCCGGTGGTCGGCTCGAGCACGTCGCAGGTGATGACCATGGTGGTCTCGGCGAAGAACGGGTCGATCGTCGCGGTCACCGGATCCGGCATCAGGCACATGTCGGACTCGTTGATCGCCTTCCAGCCGGCGATCGAGGAGCCGTCGAACATCGTCCCTTCGGCGAAAATGTCCTCATCGATCATGCTGATGTCGAACGTCACGTGCTGCCACTTGCCGCGCGGATCGGTGAAGCGCAGGTCGACGTATTTGACGTCGTTGTCCTTGATCGATTTCAGGACGTCTTTGGCGGTCTTCATGCATACCCCTTTTGGCTCTGCGGGTCGGTTTCCAGGTGAGCAAGATTGTTCTCGCTTTTGGCGAGTTCGCGCGCGAGCGCACAAACAAAATCAGGCCGCCGAAGCAGCCTTTTTCTTGTCGGAGTGTCGCAAAATGCGGGATAGCACCCGGCTCAGATAGCGTCCAGCCCGGATTCGCCGGTCCGGATGCGGATCGCCTCTTCGATATTGGAGACGAAAATCTTGCCGTCGCCGATGCGCCCGGTCTGCGCGGCGCGGCGGATCGCGTCGATGGCGCGCTCGACCAGATCGTCGCCGATCACGATCTCGATCTTCACCTTGGGGAGGAAATCGACGATGTATTCTGCGCCGCGGTAAAGCTCGGCGTGGCCCTTCTGCCGGCCAAAGCCCTTGGCCTCGGTCACGGTGATGCCTTGCAGGCCGACTTCCTGAAGCGCTTCCTTCACCTCGTCGAGCTTGAATGGCTTGATGATGGCTTCGATTTTCTTCACTGCGCGCCTCCCGGCCTTTCGATCAAATAGCAACGTCTTCGTCAGGATGCGCTTTTCTTAACGCACGATCTTGTCTTCGCTATGCCGGGATGCCTGACCAGCCCGGCAACAACGGCCGGCCACACCCTGATAGATTGCCAGTGAGCACGACGAACCGAAGCGGCTTCCTCGAAAGCAGGGTCTATGCCAAGTTGCAAATGCCCTGATTATTGGAGCGTTATCAGCCTTTTAACGCGCATCTCTGATAGGTGGAGCCGACTGGCTCAAAATACCGCAGACTACGAAATAGGCAATCGGTTCAATATCTGTGCAAATCGTTGTTCTGCCGGGTGGGTCTGTACGGAACGTGCCTGTTGAAAAGGCGTTTGGACCAGGGAAGTGGCATGGAAGTTCTGACCAACGCTGAAATGCAGCGCGCCGACCAGCTCAGTATTGCGGCAGGCACGCCCGGCTTCAAGCTGATGCTCAGCGCGGGACAGGCGGTCGCGGAGGCCGCCAATGCGCTGGTGGAGGAGGGGCCGATCCTGATCGTGGCCGGTCCCGGCAACAATGGCGGCGACGGTTTTGTCGCAGCCGCCGAGCTCGCCGCGCAAGGGCGCGACGTCTCGGTGATCCTGATGTGCGAGCGCGACCAGCTCCAAGGTGACGCGGCCTCCGCGGCGCGCGGCTGGAAGCACCCGGTGCTGCCGTTCAATCCGCAGGCGATCGGAAAGCCCGCGCTGATCATCGATGCGCTGTTCGGCGCGGGCCTCAGTCGCCCGGTCTACGGCGAGGCGCATGCGATGATCGAAGCGATCAACGCCAACGGCGCCCCGGTGCTCGCGGTCGACCTGCCGAGCGGCATCAACGGCACCAGCGCAGCTGTGATGGGTGCGGCGGTGAACGCCACCGAGACCGTCACCTTCTTCCGCAAGAAGCCGGCGCATTTGCTGCTGCCCGGCCGGATGCATTGCGGCCACGTGCGCGTCGCCGACATCGGCATCGACGCACAGGTGCTGGACGAGATCGCGCCGCGGACCTTCGAGAACGATCCGGATTTCTGGGGCACCGCCTTTCCGGTGCCGCGCATCGACGGCCATAAATACGCACGGGGCCACGTGCTGGCGGTCTCGGGCGATGCCGCCGCGACCGGCGCGGCGCGGCTCGCCGCCCGTGGGGCTTTGCGGGCCGGAGCGGGCCTCGTGACGCTGGCGACCCCGCGCGATGCGCTCGCGATCAATGCCAGCGCGCTCACCGCGGTGATGGTTCGCGCCTGCGACACAGCGGTCGAATTCGGCGCGTTGCTCGGCGACAAACGCTACAACACCTGCCTGATCGGACCCGGCGCGGGCGTCGGCGATCGCACCTGCGATCTCGTCCACACGGCGCTTCACGCGCAGCGGCATCTGGTGCTGGACGCGGATGCGCTGACGAGCTTTGCCGCAAACCCCGAGCGGCTGTTTGAATCGATCAAGTCCTCTGAGGACAGTGCGGTCGTGCTGACGCCGCACGAGGGTGAATTTCCGCGCCTGTTCTCCGACCTCAGCAACAAACATCCGGGCCGCTCGAAGCTGGAGCGCGTCCGCGCCGCCGCCGAGCGCTGTGGTGCGGTCGTGCTGCTGAAGGGGCCGGATACCACCATCGCCGCGCCCGACGGGCGCGCCACCATCGCCGCCAACGCGCCGCCCTGGCTCGCCACCGCCGGCGCCGGCGACGTGCTCGCCGGCATCATCGCAGGACTTCTGGTGCAGGGCGTGCCGGCCTTCGAAGCCGCCAGCATCGGCGTCTGGATGCATGGCGAGGCGGGAAGCGAGGCGGGGCCCGGCCTGATCGCGGAGGACCTGACCGAGACGCTGCCGGCCGTGCACCGGCGGATCTATAATGCGCTCGGGGTGGAGTATTAGTGCTCAGGCTGCTCGCACTCACCGATATGGGCGAGGCCGCGCAGGTCCATCGGATTGCATTTGACCGGGCGATGCCGTGGCTCGTTGGGCTGCACACACCTGACGAGGACAGCTGGTTCTACCGCGAGCGCGTTTTCACGACGTGCCGTGTGTGGGGACGGTTCGATGATGGCGTCCTGAGCGGGATCATCGCCTTCCGCGAAGGTTGGGTCGAGCAGCTCTATGTGCTTCCCGCCGCCCAGGGGCGCGGCGTCGGCACAGAACTCCTCGATGTCGCCAAGCGGGCCAGCGACCAGCTGGAGCTCTGGACCTTCGAGCGCAACGCGCCGGCGCGGCGCTTCTATGAGGCGCGCGGGTTCGCACTGGTTGAGCAGACCGACGGGGCGCGGAACGAGGAGCGGGAGCCTGACGCTCGCTACCTCTGGACGGGGCGGTAGCCGCTCACTCCACCGCGTACCAGCGCACCAGCCGCGGCGCGGTCCAGTCGGTCACGACGGATTCGATCAGCCAGCGTCCGGGTGAGGTCGCCGCGAACGCGATGCGCTGGGTCTGGCCGGGCTCGATTGCGAGCGTGTCGAGCCAGTAGGGCTTCCAGCCGTCGTCGAGCTTGTCGAGCAGGCGGAAATGATGGCCGTGCAGGTGAAACACGGTCGTAGCCGGTCCGGGGTTCTTGAGGGCCAACACGACGGTGCGGCCGGCCTTGGCGCGGAAGACCGGATGGGAGGAGACGGAGAAGCTTGCAGGCCGTGCCCAGCCGGCCTCGGGCGCGCCGAGCGCGACATCGAACCGCAGGGCGCCTTTGAGGTCGAGCTTCTCGGGGAGGTCGTTCAGGGGGAGCGGCTGTGGCGGCAACAGCGGCGCGCGCCGCTCGAGCTTGCCAGATATCGTGAGGCTCCCGACCTGGCGCGCCTCCTTGCCGTCATGCAACAGGAATGGGGCCGATGTGGCCGCGTCCACGAAGGCGTCGGCGCGTGCGCCGGGGGCGAGCACCAGGGCGCCGTTGCGCGCCGGGAATGGCTCGGCCGGCTGTCCGTCCAGGGCCATCACCTGGACCTCGTGGCCTTCCAATTTGATCGCCAGAACAGAACGTTGCGAGCCGTTGATAAAGCGCAGCCGCAGCCGCTCGCCGGCCGTGGCTGAGAGTTCGAATGAAGTCCGTCCATTGAGGGTAAAGAGCGGTGTCGCGTCCCCGGGGGCGCGGCCGGGCGGAAGCGCGGTCCCATCCGGCCGCAGACGCCATTCCTCGATCAACAAGACCTCGTCGCGGTCGACGGCGACGCGATTTGTCTCGCCGGCGATGATCGGAAGCGGACGCGCGGGCAGCTTCAGACCGTCTTCGAAAAGGCGGAAGTCGGCTGCCAGAGTTCCTGCATTTGGTATTGAAACAATTGAGGTTTCAGTCACATCCGGCGCAGTCGGCGTACGCCCTCGCAACGGGTCGGCCGCGGCCGGGCCATTCAGGCCGTACCAGACTGGCGCAAGCGGGACAGGCAGGTCGTTCCGGAAGACAACCTCGCAGCGGTCGCCTCGCTTGAGACGGACGTTCCCGATATGGCTTACGGCGGCGAGCTCCCAGATCGGTGTCGCCGGCTGACCCGGTCTGAGCGCCAGCGTTGCCGGCCTTGCCTGCAGGGCGAGCTGGGCGGTGACAGCGGGGCTTGCGCCGCCGGCGATCAGCCCGGCCGCGGAGGCTCCAAGTCCAGCTCCAAGTCCGGCCAAAACCTCACGCCGGGTCGGGTCAGAGATCCGCGTTTTCATGGCTCGATGCGGACCATGAAGCGCTGGATAAGTCCAGCCGTCGCGCCTACTTAAAGCCTGTCTCTATCGGGCCATTTTTTTGCTGCGAACAGTCAGGCGCATGCTATAAGCCCGGCCGCCCGCGGCATCGCGGCCGGTCTTGATGCAAATTCACGCGGGCGTGGCGGAACTGGTAGACGCGCTGGATTTAGGTTCCAGTGACGAAAGTTGTGGGGGTTCGAGTCCCTCCGCCCGCACCAAGCGCTTTCAGCGTTTGCACGGATTACCGAAGGGCTGCTTCCTCACGGAGTGTTTCCGGCGGAAGTGGTCCGATGAACCACCGGCGTTGAGGCGTCTTGCCTCGCGCTGGTTCGATTAATGACAGCGTCCCGACGCATGCGTGCCGGGGCCGAGCGAGAAGAAGATTGGACGCCATGCAGGTCACAGAAACCCTCTCGGAAGGTTTGAAGCACGAGTTCAAGATCAGCGTTCCCGCGTCTGATCTCGACGCCAAGGCTGGTGCCAAACTCGTCGATCTCAAGGACAAGGTCCGCATCAACGGCTTCCGCCCCGGCAAGGTGCCGGTCGCTCACCTGAAGAAGGTCTATGGCCGCTCGGTGATGGCCGAGACCATTGACCAGACCATCCGCGACACCAACACGCAGCTGTTCTCCGACCGTGGCTTCAAGCTTGCGACCGAGCCGAAGATCACCATGCCGAGCGAGCAGGCCGAGGTCGAGGAACTGCTCAACGGCAAGACCGATCTGACCTACACGGTCGCGATCGAAGTGGTGCCCGCGATCGCGCTCGCCGACTTCAAGAGCTTCCAGGTCGAGAAGCCCGTCGCTGACGTGTCCGACACCGACGTCGACGAGGCCATCAAGCGCATCGCCGACAGCAACCGCGGCTATGCGGCCAAGGCCGAGGGCGCCAAGGCCGAGTCGGGCGACCGCGTCACCATCAACTTCAAGGGCACCATCAACGGCGAAGTCTTCGAGGGCGGCACCGGCGAGGGCATCCAGGTCGCGATCGGTTCCAATACCTTCATCCCCGGTTTCGAGGAGCAGCTCACCGGCATCGGCGCGGGCGAGACGCGCACGCTGAAAGTGTCGTTCCCCAAGAACTACATGAACGACAAGCTCGCCGGACAGCCGGCCGAGTTCGAGACCACCGCGACCTCGATCGAGGCGCCGCAGGACGTTGCGATCGACGACGAGTTCGCCAAGACGCTTGGTCTCGAATCGCTGGACAAGCTGAAGGAAGCCGCGCGCGAGCGTCTGGCTGCCGAGTTCGCCGGCGCGACGCGCCAGCGCGTCAAGCGTGCGCTGCTCGACCGCCTCGACGAGGCGCATCGCTTCGAAGCGCCGCCGTCGCTCGTCGACGAGGAGTTCAATCTGATGTGGAACTCGGTCAAGGCCGAGATGGATTCGGCCGGCAAGACCTTCGCGGACGAGGATACCACCGAAGACAAGGCCAAGGACGAGTACCGCAAGATCGCCGACCGCCGCGTTCGGCTCGGCCTCGTGCTGTCCGAGATCGGCGAGAAGAACAAGATCACCGTGACCGACGACGAGGTCGGCCGCGCCGTGATCGAGCGCGCTCGCTCGATGCCGGGCCGCGAGAAGGAAGTCTGGGACTATTACCGCAGCAACGCCCAGGCGTTGGCCCAGCTTCGTGCACCGATCTACGAGGACAAGGTCGTCGACTTCATCCTCGAGCTCGCCAACGTGACCGAGAAGAAGGTCTCGCGCGAGGACCTGTACAAGGACGAGGACGCGGAAAAGACCGCAGCCTGAAGGCTCTAGAGCGTTTTCGAGCGAAGTGGATACCGGTTCGCGTAAAGAAAACGCGTCAAACTTGGAATCAAGAGCCCCGTTCCGATTCCATCGGAACGGGGCTCTAGGAAAGCCTTCCATTAAGGATGATCAGCAAAGGGGCCCGGCTAGCCAACTGGCTGGCTGGGCCTGTTTGCGAGAATCAGCTTCAAGTGCCCCGTGGATTAAGCCTTAATTCGCTCCGCACTTGTCTGGCGCGAATTGGGCTATATCTGTCGGTACGCCCTGTACCCAAGTCTTATACCAAGCGTTCTACCTCTACCCACTTCCTGCATCACTGGCGTCCATCGGCCTTCCGGCAAATCCAGCCAAACTGGCAGCCAAGACTGGCAATGTCCGCCTCCTAAAACCCTAGGTGACTCATGCGCGATCCGGTTGAAACCTACATGAACCTCGTGCCCATGGTGGTCGAGCAGACCAACCGTGGCGAGCGCGCCTACGACATCTTCTCGCGCCTGTTGAAGGAGCGCATCATTTTCCTGACCGGGCCGGTCGAGGACGGCATGTCGACGCTGGTGGTCGCGCAGCTCCTGTTCCTTGAAGCGGAAAATCCGAAGAAGGAAATCTCGATGTACATCAACTCGCCGGGCGGCGTGGTGACGTCGGGCCTCGCGATCTACGACACCATGCAGTTCATCCGCCCGCCGGTCTCGACGCTGTGCACGGGCCAGGCCGCCTCGATGGGCTCGCTGCTGCTCTGCGCCGGCGAGAAGGACATGCGCTTCTCGCTGCCGAACGCGCGCATCATGGTGCATCAGCCCTCCGGTGGCTTCCAGGGCCAGGCCACCGACATCATGCTGCACGCGCAGGAAATCCTGAACCTGAAGAAGCGGCTCAACGAGATCTACGTGAAGCACACCGGTCAGACCTACAAGACGATCGAGGACGCGCTGGAACGCGACAAGTTCCTGACCGCGAACGACGCCAAGGAGTTCGGCCTGGTCGACAGGGTCATCGACAAGCGCGCCGAAGAGCCGGCGGCGAAACCGCAGTAACGCGAACGGGGCTGCAACATCGATCCCTGGAATACCTATGGGGATTTCTCGGGATCGTCAGGGCGACGTTCACGTTAACGGCGCACTACGCGGCGGCGCAAAAAACAGTCTTGCGCCCCGCGACAGGCAGAAAGTTCCGCTTTCGTGCTTGTTTTTCGTGGCAATCCAGCAACTCCGGGGCGATTTCGATCACTTCGTCCGTGCCAAGACGTGAAATCACGGTATTGTCACGGGTAGCCAGCGCCCCCTCGATTAGCGAATTCTTGATAGTCGGGTGACAGCATGGTTGGCTACGATTGATCGGCTATGATCGCGGAGAATCGAGTGACCGTGATTCGCACGGGATGTAACGCGTAGGGTCTTTTTTGGTACGGAATTTGCTCTATTTGAACTTCATACGGCATGCGTGCCGGAATGGAGCGATCGAGCGGAGCGGGATCGAACCGCGGACGGAGACATGAATGAGTAAGGTCGGCACGAGCGACTCCAAGAACACACTGTATTGCTCGTTCTGCGGCAAGAGCCAGCACGAAGTCCGCAAACTGATCGCGGGTCCCACGGTCTTCATCTGCGACGAGTGCGTTGAGCTCTGCATGGACATCATCCGCGAGGAAAACAAATCCTCGCTCGTGAAGTCGCGCGACGGCATTCCGACGCCGAAGGAAATCTGCAAGGTCCTGGACGATTACGTCATCGGCCAGAGCCATGCGAAGAAGGTCCTGTCGGTCGCGGTGCACAATCACTACAAGCGCCTCAACCACCAGACCAAGCACAACGACGTTGAGCTCGCGAAGTCGAACATCCTGCTGATCGGTCCGACCGGTTCGGGCAAGACGCTGCTCGCGCAGACGCTCGCCCGCATCCTGGACGTGCCGTTCACGATGGCCGATGCCACGACGCTGACCGAAGCCGGCTATGTCGGCGAGGACGTCGAGAACATCATCCTGAAGCTGCTCCAGGCCGCCGACTACAATGTCGAGCGCGCCCAGCGCGGCATCGTCTACATCGACGAAATCGACAAGATCAGCCGCAAGTCCGACAATCCCTCGATCACGCGCGACGTGTCGGGTGAGGGCGTGCAGCAGGCGCTGCTGAAGATCATGGAAGGCACGGTGGCTTCGGTCCCGCCGCAGGGCGGCCGCAAGCATCCTCAGCAGGAGTTCCTGCAGGTGGATACCACCAACATCCTGTTCATCTGCGGCGGTGCGTTCGCCGGCCTCGAGAAGATCATCTCGGCGCGCGGGCGGTCGACCTCGATCGGCTTCGCCGCCCAGGTGCTCGCGCCGGAGGATCGCCGTACCGGCGAGATCTTCCGCCACGTCGAGCCTGAGGACCTCCTGAAGTACGGTCTCATCCCCGAATTCGTCGGGCGTCTGCCGGTCGTGGCGACGCTCGAGGATCTGGACGAGACCTCGCTGAAGAAGATCCTCACCGAGCCGAAGAACGCGCTGGTGAAACAGTACCAGCGGCTGTTCGAAATGGAGAACATCGAGCTGACCTTCGCCGACGAGGCGCTTGGCGCGGTCGCCCGCAAGGCGATCGAGCGCAAGACCGGCGCGCGTGGTCTGCGTTCGATCCTCGAGGCGATCCTGCTCGAGACCATGTTCGACCTGCCGGGCCTGGAAGGTGTGGAAGAAGTCGTGATTTCGCGCGAAGTCGTGGAAGGTACGGCCCGTCCGCTCTACATCTACGCCGATCGGTCCGATCGCGCCGTCGAGAACGCCAGCGCCTGATTTACGGCGCTGGAACGCTCCAATCGTCTTTGATAGTAGCGGCTGCGGAATGGTTCTCCGCAGCCGATGTTGCGTCGCTTATACGCGTGCGTAAGCGCCTGATGGCGCGCGTCTTTCAATGACTTGACACCCCCCCGGTCGATAGCCACCTAATGTCGACGGCGAGCGAAAATTCTCTTCAAGATTCGCCTCAGTTCCGATCCGGCAAGCCCGGTCCAACCTTAGAATGGTAGGCCGGTTTTGTGGATCACCTCGGCACCTTGTGGCGGTTGCGCATGAGCATGGCGGGCTGCGTGCAAGGGGGTAAAGCAAAAGGAAAAGGCCATGACTAATCCAAAACCCCGGCCAACCATCGTCCATGGCGAAACGCACGCCTATCCCGTGCTGCCGCTGCGCGACATCGTCGTCTTCCCGCACATGATCGTTCCGCTCTTCGTCGGTCGCGAGAAGTCGATCCGCGCGCTCGAAGAGGTGATGAAGAACGACGCGCTGATCATGCTCGCGACGCAGAAAAACGCGTCCGACGATGATCCGGCGCCCGACGCCATTTACGAGACCGGTACGCTCGCCAGCGTGCTTCAGCTCTTGAAGCTTCCCGACGGCACCGTGAAGGTGCTGGTCGAAGGGCTCGAGCGTGCGCGCGTGCAGAAGTACACCGATCGCAGCGAGTACTACGAAGCGACCGCGATTGCGCTCGCCGACACCGATGCGAAATCGGTCGAGGCGGAGGCACTGTCGCGCTCGGTCGTGTCCGATTTCGAGAGCTATGTGAAGCTCAACAAGAAGATCTCGGCCGAGGTCGTCGGGGTCGTGCAGGCGATCACCGATTTCGCCAAGCTCGCCGACACCGTTGCCTCGCATCTCGCCGTCAAGATCGCGGATCGCCAGCAAATCCTGGAGACGCTGTCGGTCACCACGCGCCTCGAGAAGGTGCTGGGCCTGATGGAGAGCGAGATCTCGGTGCTGCAGGTCGAGAAGCGCATCCGCTCGCGCGTCAAGCGCCAGATGGAGAAGACCCAGCGCGAGTATTATCTCAACGAGCAGATGAAGGCGATCCAGAAGGAGCTCGGCGACGACGACGGTCGCGACGAACTCGCCGATCTCGAAGAGAAGATCTCCAAGACCAAGCTCTCCAAGGAAGCGCGCGAGAAGGCGCAGCATGAATTGAAGAAGCTGCGCCAGATGTCGCCGATGTCCGCGGAAGCGACCGTCGTGCGCAACTATCTGGATTGGCTGCTGTCGATCCCGTGGAACAAGAAGTCCAAGGTGAAGAAGGATCTGGAATCGGCGCAGGCGGTTCTGGATGCCGATCACTACGGGCTGGAGAAGGTCAAGGACCGTATCGTCGAGTATCTCGCGGTGCAGTCACGCGCCAACAAGCTGACCGGACCGATCCTCTGCCTCGTCGGACCTCCCGGCGTCGGCAAGACCTCGCTCGGCAAGTCGATCGCGAAGGCGACCGGGCGCGAATTCGTGCGCGTCTCGCTCGGCGGCGTGCGCGACGAGGCCGAGATCCGCGGTCACCGCCGCACCTATATCGGGTCGATGCCCGGCAAGATCATCCAGTCGATGCGGAAGGCGAAGTCGTCCAATCCGCTGTTCCTGCTGGACGAGATCGACAAGATGGGCGCCGATTTCCGCGGCGATCCGTCTTCGGCGCTGCTCGAGGTCCTCGATCCCGAGCAGAACGGGACCTTCAACGACCACTACCTCGAGGTCGACTACGATCTGTCCAACGTGATGTTCATCACGACCGCGAATACGCTCAATATTCCGGGACCGCTGATGGACCGCATGGAGATCATCCGGATCGCGGGCTACACCGAGAACGAGAAGGTCGAGATCGCGCGCAAGCATCTGATCCCGAACGCGGTGTCCAAGCACGGCTTGGACTCCAAGGAGTTCTCGATCGACGACGACGCGCTGCTGCTGTTGATCCGCCGCTACACCCGCGAAGCGGGCGTGCGTAATCTGGAGCGTGAACTCTCCACACTCGCCCGCAAGGCGGTGAAGGAGCTGATGATCTCCAAGAAGAAGTCGGTCAAGGTCACCGAGAAGACTCTGGAAGAGTTGCTCGGCGTGCCGAAGTACCGCTTCGGCGAGATCGAGAGCGAGCCGCAGGTCGGTATCGTCACGGGCCTGGCCTGGACCGATGTCGGCGGCGAGCTGTTGACGATCGAAGGCGTCATGATGCCCGGCAAGGGCAAGATGACGGTCACGGGCAATCTGCGCGACGTGATGAAGGAATCGATCTCGGCGGCGGCGTCCTACGTGCGCTCGCGTGCGATCGTCTACGGCATCGAGCCGCCGCTGTTCGACCGGCGCGACATCCACGTGCACGTGCCGGAAGGCGCGACGCCGAAGGACGGTCCGTCGGCGGGCGTGGCGATGGCCACCGCGATCATCTCGGTCATGACCGGCATTCCGGTCCGCCACGATGTCGCGATGACCGGCGAGATCACGCTGCGCGGCCGTGTGTTGCCGATCGGCGGCTTGAAGGAGAAGCTGCTGGCCGCTGCCCGCGGCGGCATCAAGACGGTGCTGATCCCCGAGGATAACGCCAAGGATCTCACGGAGATTTCCGATGCGATCAAGGGCGGCATGGAGATCATCCCGGTGTCGCGTCTGGACGACGTCGTCGCCAAGGCGCTGGTGAAGAAGCCGGTGCCGATCGTCTGGGAAGAAGATACCAAGGTGACGGTGAAGCCGGACGGGGACGAGGCCGCCGGCGGACTGACCGCTCACTAAGGTTCAGCGAAAGATGATAAAACGGCGCCTTCGGGCGCCGTTTTTGTTTTGGGGGCAGGGGATCAGGGCGATGCAGATCGACGGGCAGTGCCATTGCGGGCAGATCACCTTTGAGGCCGAGATCGACCCCGAGACGGTGTCGGTCTGCCATTGCCGGGACTGCCAGGCCCTGACGGGATCGCCGTTCCGGGTGACCGCGATCTGCACCAAGGCCGACGTCAGGCTGACCAGCGGCGCGCCAAAAGTCTACGGCAAGCGCGGCGACAACGGCCGGATGCGTTTCCAGCACTTCTGCGCCGACTGCGGTTCCCCGCTGTTCACCAGCGGCGAGGGTGATCCGGCCGACGATTGGGGCATCCGCTGGGGCTCAATCCGCCAGCGCGATAAATTGCGGCCCGTCAGGCAGATCTGGTGCCAGTCGGCGGCGGTGTGGATCGACGCGGTGCCGCTGCTGCCGGGGAGGCCGGGGGATTAGGCTGGCTTGCCAAGCCGAAGCTCGCCGCAAAAAGCCCGCCTTCGCCCGTTGGGATTCGGCGTGGCAGCCTGCGTCGCTGCGCGAGCGCAGGCTGGTGGGCGGTCACGGATTCGAACCGCGGACCCTCTCGGTGTAAACGAGATGCTCTAACCAGCTGAGCTAACCGCCCCAAGGCGCCTCTTTAGCCCTCCCGCGGGTGTTCGAGCAAGGCCCGAACGCATCGCAAACAGGGCTCGAGCAAGACCGCCTTTGTGATGATTGTCACAGGCGTCCGCCCGCGAGTCGGCCAATGTCCACCGCAAATCACGATGGAGGGGTGGCCAATGTGTGCTCTGCTGGACCTCATCTACCGACATTGTTGCCGGGCGTGTTTGCGCGAAGCGCGACGCATGAGCCGCCGCGGCTCCATCATTCCAATTTGGTAGTTCCGGTTGACGGCGCGCCGATTTGGCCGCTGGCGGCTGTCCTGCCTCGTTGCGCCTGGCATCGGACGCCCACGAGCCGCCCTCCAAGGGTCCAAAATTGCCCTTTTTCGGTCATCTTTTTGATCGCCATCCGAACCAACGTTACGGCTCCCTGTGGCAGCGTGGAGTATCGCCGTGATGAGTGATCTTCGCATCAAGCTGGAAAGGTACGAGTCGAAAGCCGCCCACTGCATGAAAGCGGCTCAAGAAGCTCCTGATGAGGCCGGTCGGGCCTTCTACGAGGAGCTTGCCAACTATTACGACGAGCTGGCAGCCGACTTTCGCCGCGTCCTCGCCAAGCGAACCGGAGTTTCGCTCGCGGCCGAATGATCCGGCGTAGCGCAGGTCGGCAGTTGAAGACCTCAGCGGTCCGTCAACCTCTGACGCCGTGTCGTGCGGCGTGAACGCAAGAACGTCTCGCTGACAGGTGGACCGAACAGGCCGCCTCAGTTGACGGCGTCCTTGCTTTTCGGCATCGGGGTCTTTCGACCAAGCTGCCGGAGGGGATCCATGGAACAGCCAAGCGGACACGCAGAGAATGCCGACCAGATCGCCTATTGGAACGGTCCGAGCGGGCAGCGCTGGGCCGATCGGCACGCTGCCCAGGAAAGCTTGCTCGGACCCATCGCCGACGTGCTGATCGACCGCGCCAGGCCGAAGCCGGGCGAGCGCGTGCTCGATGTCGGCTGCGGCTCCGGTGCGACGACGTTCGCGTTCGCGAAGGCTGTCGCGCCCGATGGCTTCGTGCTCGGCCTCGACGTCTCCGATCCCATGCTGTCGCAGGCGCGCGCGTTTGCGCCAAAAGGCCTGCCGCTCGATTTCGTGCTGGCGGATGCGACGGTGCATCCGTTCGAGCCGGCGAGCTTTGATCTGCTCGCCTCGCGCTTCGGCGTCATGTTCTTCGCCGATCCCATTGCGTCCTTCACCAACCTCCGCCGCGCGCTGGAGCCGACCGGACGGCTCGCCTTCGCCTGCTGGCGCGAGCCGAAGGAAAACCCGTGGATGATGGCGCCGCTGATGGCGGTCTACAAACATGTCCCGAAGATGCCGCCGGTCGGGCCGGAAGAACCGGGCCCGTTCGCCTTCGCCTCAGAGGAGCGCGTGACGCGCATCCTCAAGGGCGCGGGATTCGTGGACGTGGCGATGGAGCCGCATAATCTCGCGATGGATGTCGCAATCGGCGGTGGGCTTGATGCCGCGGTCGAGGGCTCGCTCCAGATCGGCCCCGCCAGCCGCGCGCTGCAAGGCCATCCGCCGGAGACATATGCTGCCGCAAAAGCTTCGATCCGCGAGATGCTGGCGCCGTTCATGAAGGGGCAGAGCGTAGCACTGCAGGGCGCGATCTGGATCGTCACGGCGAAGGCGGCGTAGGCGACGCCCTATCCACCGTCATTGCGAGCGTAGCGAAGCACTCCAGACTGCCTCCGCGGAGACAGTCTGGATTGCTTCGTCGCTTCGCTCCTCGCAATGACGGCGTGGATGGGCCTGTGAGTCCTACACCACATCATCCGGCGCCAGCGCGCAGCCGTTGTCCGGATGCGTCTCGATCTGGAGCGTGGTGTGGCCGATGCGGAAGGACGCCTTCAGCTGCTGCGCCGTTTCCATCAGGAATGCATCGCCGGCCCCGGTGGGCATCACGAGATGGCAGGTCAGCGCCGTCTCGGTGGTCGAGATCGGCCAGACGTGGAGATCGTGGATTCCCGAGACGCCGGGCCGCTCCAGCAGAAAGACCTTGATCGCGGCGATGTCAGTGCCCTTCGGCGCCGCCGCCATCGACATGTCGATGGAGCCGCGCAGCAGGCTGGTGGTGCTCCAGAGGATGGTGGCGCAGATGACGAGGCTGGTGACGGGATCGAGCCAGAGCCAGCCGGTCCAGATGATCAGCGCCGCCGAGACCACGACGCCGAGCGAGACCGCGGCGTCGGCCGCCATGTGCAGATAGGCGCCTTCGATGTTGATGTCGTCCTTGCGTCCGCGCGCGAACAGCATGGCCGTAAAACCATTGATGAGGATGCCGATGCCGGCGACCACCATCACCGTGACGCCCGCGACCGGCTCCGGCTCGCGCAGCCGCAAGATCGCCTCCCAGCCGATCGCCCCTGTTGCGACCAGCAGGAACACCGCGTTCGCCAGCGCCGCCAGGATGGTGGAGGCGCGAAAGCCATAGGTGAAGCGGCCGCTCGGCGCGCGCCGTGCCGCGATCGATGCGCACCAGGCCACGACCAGGCCGAGCACGTCGCTGAGGTTATGGCCGGCATCGGCGAGCAGGGCGGTGGAGTTGCCGATATAGCCGTAGATCGCCTCGGCCACGACCAGCGCGGTGTTGAGCGAAATGCCGATCGCGAATGCCGTGCCGAAATTGGCGGGCGCATGGACATGCGCGTGGCCAGAACCGTGGTTATGCCCGTGATCATGCCCGTGGCCGGCATGATCATGGTGGTGATGACCGTGATGGTCGTGGCTGCCCAAAATCTAGCGCTCCCCGGACGCCGCCAAATCAGGCGCCATTGTAGGCGTTTCGGCAGCCCCGTCACGCCGGAACAGCGCATAGAGCGCCGGCAGCACCAGCAGCGTCAGCACGGTCGAGGAGATGATGCCGCCGATCACCACGGTCGCCAGCGGACGCTGCACCTCGGCGCCGGCGCCGGTGGCGAGCGCCATCGGCACGAAGCCGAGGGAGGCGACCAGGGCGGTCATCAGCACCGGGCGCAGCCGCGTCAGCGCACCCTCGCGCACCGCGTCGGCAACGGGGTGCCCCTCGCTGCGCAGGCGTTCGATGAAGGCGATGATGACGAGGCCGTTGAGAACGGCCACGCCCGACAATGCGATGAAGCCGACACCGGCACTGATCGATAAGGGAATACCGCGCAGCAACAGCGCGGCGACCCCGCCGGTCAGCGCCAGCGGCACGCCGGAGAACACCAGCGCCGCATCCGCCGCCGATCCCATGCCCATGAACAGCAGCAGGAACACCAGCAACAGCGCCACCGGCACCACGATCGTCAGCCGCTTGGTGGCGGAGACCAGCTGCTCGAACTGTCCGCCCCAGCCGATCCAATAGCCGGGCGGCAGCTTGACCTTCTCGGCCACCGCCTCTTGGGCCTCGGCGACGAAGGAGCGCAGGTCGCGCCCGCGAACGTTGGCCATCACCACCACGCGGCGCTTGCCGTTCTCGCGGCTGATCTGGTTGGGGCCGGGCGCGATCTCGATCGTCGCAACCGAGGACAGGGGCACGTAGCGGAGCGTCGAGCCCGATGCACTTGGCCAGGCGGTCTTGGTGACGGCGGGGACATTGTCGCCCGGCGGCAGCGGGATCGGCAGCGATTTGATCGTGTCGGGGTTGGCACGCAGGTTTTCCGGCAGCCGCACCACGATGTCGAAGCGGCGATCGCCCTCGAACAGCTTTCCGACCGGCTTGCCGCCGATCGCGATCTCGACCAGGTTCTGCACCTCGCTGAGACTGAGTCCGTAACGCGACAACGCTTGGCGGTCGAGCTTGACGGTGAGGATCGGCAGGCCTGCGACCTGCTCGGTCTTCACGTCGGCGGCGCCCTCGATGCCGCGGACCACGCCGTTGACCTGTTGGGCGATGCCGGCCAGCACGTCGAGATCGTCACCGAAGATCTTGACGCCAACATCGCTGCGGATACCGGCGATCAGCTCGTTGAAGCGCATCTGGATCGGTTGGGTCATCGCATAGGCCGTGCCGGGCAGGGTGTTGGCGGTGCGCTCGATGTCCTCGATCACCTCGTTCTTCGGCTTGGCGGGGTCGGGCCATTCCTCACGCGGCTTCAGCGTCACGAAGGTGTCGGCGACATTCGGCGGCATCGGATCGTTGGCGATTTCGGCGGTGCCCATCTTGGAGAAGACCGTCGCCACCTCTGGAACCTGCTTGACCGCCTTCTCCAGCCGAATCTGCATGTCGGCGCTCTGGGTCAGGCTGGTGCCGGGAATTCGGATGGTCTCGATGGTAATGTCGCCTTCGTCCAAGCTCGGGATGAACTCGCCGCCCATGCGCGTCGCGGCGAAGATGCTGCCGGCGACGATCAGGACGGCACCAAACGCGACGCTGCCACGGTAGCGGATGGCACGCTCGAGCAGCGGCAAATAGAACCGTTTTGCCGCCCGCATGAAGATGTTCTCCTTCTCCGAGACCTTGCCGGTGACGAAGATCGCCACCGCAGCCGGGACGAACGTGACCGACAGCAGCGCCGCGCCCGCGAGCGCCATCAGCACGGTCAGCGCCATCGGCGTGAACATCTTGCCCTCGGTGCCCGTCAGGGTGAGGACCGGGAGATAGACGACCGCGATGATCAACGTGCCGAACAGGCTCGGCTTGATGACCTCGCGCGCGCCCGCGTGAATCGTCTCCAGCCGTTCCTCCAGCGACAGCAGCCGTCCGCGCCGGCTCTGCTCGACGGCGAGCAGCCGCAAACAGTTTTCGACGATGATGACTGCGCCGTCGACGATGATGCCGAAATCGATCGCGCCCAGGCTCATCAAATTGGCGCTGACCTTGCTTTCGACCATGCCTGATATCGTAAACAGCATCGAGAGGGGAATGACACAGGTGGTGATCAGGGCGGCGCGGATGTTGCCGAGGATCAGGAACAGCACTGCAATCACCAGCGCCGCGCCCTCGACGAGGTTCTTCTCGACGGTCTCGATGGTGGCTTCCACCAGATGCGTGCGGTCGTAAACCGCGTGCGCGATCACGCCCTCAGGCAGCGATTTTGCGATCTCGTTGAGTCGAGCCGCCACGCGCTGGGCTACGGTGCGGCTGTTCTCGCCGATCAGCAGCATGGTGGTGCCGAGCACGGTCTCCTTGCCGTTGGCTGACGCCGCGCCCATGCGGAGCTCGTGCCCTTCCTGCACGTCGGCGACGTCACGGATACGTACCGGCACCCCGCCACGCGAGCCGATCACGATGTCCTTGATGTCGTCGATATTGGCGACCTGGCCGGGCGCTCGGACGAGATATTGCTCGCCGTTGCGCTCGATATAGCCAGCGCCGACATTGGCGTTGTTGGCGGTCAGCGCCGTCATGATGTCGCGGAAACCGAGCTTGTAGGCCATCAGACGGGCGGGGATCGGCAGCACGTGGAATTGCCGCTCGTAGCCGCCGATCGAGTTGACCTCGATCACGCCGGGGATGGTGCGCAATTGCGGCTTGATGATCCAGTCCTGGATGGTACGCAATTCCGTCGGCGTGAATTCGAGGCCGGTCGGAGATTTCGCGCCCGGCTTGGCTTCCACCGAGTAGACGTAGATCTCGCCGAGACCGGTCGAGATCGGCCCCATCGCAACTTCGACGCCGGCCGGCAACTGGTCGCGTGCCTGCTGGATGCGCTCGTTGACGAGCTGGCGTGCGAAATAGATATCGGTGCCGTCCTGGAACACGACGGTGACCTGGCTGAGGCCGTAGCGCGAGATCGACCGGGTATATTCGAGCTTGGGCAGGCCACCCATCGCGGTCTCGATCGGAAAGGTGATCCGCTGCTCGGATTCGAGCGGCGATAGACCGGGCGCACGGGTGTTGATCTGGACCTGGACGTTCGTGACATCAGGCACGGCATCGATCGGCAGACGCGTGAAGTTCCAGGCGCCGAAGGCGCCGACCGCGAGTGTGATGAGGATGACCATCCAGCGCTGGCGGATGGCGAGGGCGAGGAGGGCGTCAATCATGGTCGGCCTCTCCCTTGCCCATCTCCGCCTTCACCACGAAGCTGTTCTCGGCGACGTAGCGTTCGCCGGCCGAGAGGCCTGCACGGATCTCCACGAACTTCGCATCGGAATCGCCTGTTTCCACGGGGCGGGCCTCGATCTTGTCGTCGTCTTCGCGGACGAACACGACCGTCTTATTCTCCAGCATCTGGATCGCCCCTGTGCGTACCGCCACGGCGACGTGACGTTTTGCGAGCACAAGCCGCGCCGTGACGAACAGGCCGGGACGCAAGCGCCCGTCCGGATTTGGCAGCACCACGCGGGCGAGCGCGGTCTGGGTCTCGCTACTGCCGATCGGCGCCATGTAGGCGATCGTGCCCTTGATCTCGCCGCGGCCGTCGTCGGGATCGATCAGCACCTCGTCATTGAGGCGAACGCGCCGGAGGTCCTGCCGGTAGATCGACAGGTCGACCCAGATCGTCGAGAGGTCGGCGACCACGAAGGCCGGCTTCTGCTCGGAGACGTATTCGCCGAGCGAGATCTGCCGCTCGATGATGGTGCCGGCGATCGGCGCCTTGAGCTCGTAGACGGTGAGGCTCTGGTTGCTCTCGATCGCGGCGAGCAGATCGTCCTTGCCGACCCTGTCGCCGATGCGCTTCTGGATCGATTTGGCGACCCCCGGAAAGCGCGGTGTCACCTGCACAACGGCTTCCTGGTTGGCGCGCAAGATGCCGTTGAAGGACAGCGTATCGGTCAGCGTCGCACTCCCGGCCTCCGCCAGCGTGACACCGGCGGCCGCCAGCTTGACGTCGGAGATGCGGATGCGGTCGGCGCCATGCTCGTCCTGCTCGACATGGTCGTTCGGCTTCTCCGGCTTCTTGTCCGCGGCATGCTCGGTGTGCGTGACCCCGGCAGGGGCGAGCAGGGAATAGCCGTAGGCGCCGAGTGCTGCGGCCACGATGGCGATCAGGATGGTGGAGGATGTCTTCATCGCGCGCTCTCCCGGGCCAGCGCAAAGGGATTGCCGACGAGGCCTTCGATGGTCGCAACGCCGGCATGGAAGTTCTGCAGTGCCTCCTGCTCGCGCAGGCGCGCTTGCGTAACGCTCGCCTGGGCGTCGAGCACTTCGAGCAGGGAGAAGCGGCCCTGGCCGTAGCCCTGCGCGATCGCCTCCGAGGCTTCTGTGGCTTTCGGAATCGCGGTCTCGCGCAGCACCGCGAGCTCGCGGAGCGAGCCCTGGAGCGAGTCGTAGGCGCGGCCGGCGACAACGATCAGCGTGTTGCGGTTGGCCTCGCGCTCGGCCCTGGTCTTGGCGAGGCTTTCCTGCGCCGAGAGGATATTGCCCTGGTTCTGGTCGAACACGGGAATCGGCACCGAGACGGTAAGGCGCACCGCGTCGTCATTGGTCTCGTTGAAATGGCGCCATCCCGCCGCGATCCGCACATCGGGATAGGGCCTTAAGCGCGCCATCAACAGCTCGGCGTTGCGCTGGGCATACACCGCCGTCCAGCGCACCAGCTGCGGATTGGCATCGATGGCGGCCACGACCGACTGGAACGTCGGCGTCTTTCCCGTGGTATCGAGCCGGCCGGAGACCTCGCCGAACTTTGCCGCGGGATCCCCCATCAGCACCGCAAGCTCGCGCCGGGCGCTCGCCAGCGTTGCCTTGAAGCGTTCGCGGTCGGCCTTCACCAGGGCGGACGCGACCTCGGCGCGGCCGGTCTCGGCCGGCGAGGAGGCGCCGGCCTCGACGCGGCGGCGCAGCAGCGGCGTCAGCCGGTCGATCGCGGCGATCTGCTCGTCGAGGATCTGGATGCGCCGCTGCGCGCCGAGCACGCTGAGGAAGGCGATCGCAGTCTCCGACAGCACCTCCAGCCTGACCGCCTTGCGCTGGATCGCGGCCACCTCGATGCCGGCGGCCCCCGCGGCGATCCGCGCATCACGCTTGCCGAACAGCTCGAAGGCCTGGCTGATCTGGAGCGTGGTCTCGGCCGATCTCGTGCCGCGATAGATGCCCGACCCGAACGAATTGTCCTGTTCATAGGACAGTTCCGGATTGAGCAGCGCGCCGGCCTGGATGCGCTGACCCGTGGCGATGCCGACGTCGCGCTCCGCCGCGGTGAGCCGCGGGCTCGCGGCCAGCGCGCGCGACAGCGCGGCGCGCATGGACAGGGTCTGGGCGTGGGCGTGCTGCGTCAGCCAGGGGCTGACGAAAATCGCCATCGCGCACGCCAGGCGCGCGGCGGTCCGTCTGCAAGACATGAAGGTGACCTGTGAACAATAGCATCGTAGGCGCACGGGCGCCCGGCTGATCAGTTCAGGCCAGATGTTTGGGGGGCGGAGAGTCGGTGTCGGGCACGACGCCTGCAAGCACAGTCAGACGAGGCGGATCTGAAGCGGCCACCAACTCCGACATTGCGTCAGGCAGCAGCAGTTGCGCGAAGACCACCGAGAAACAGCCATGACAGTGATGGGCTGCCAGCGTCTTGCTATCCGTATCTCCGGAATCGGGTCCCGGCGACGCAGCGATTTCCAGCTGGCCGAACGGATTGGTCACGTCCAGGCATTGGCACGTATGCAACACGCCCGACAGCAGATAGCTGATTGCGAGACACGCAGCCAACAGCCCGCGCCAGTTGCGCAGGCGAAACAATCTGATCGGGCGGCGGATCGCAGTCACGAAGTCACTCTGGTTACGTCCGGGTTCGTAGCATGGCGACCGGAACAGTGTCGACCCGCAATAATGTTACGTGTGCGGAACTGAACGTCGCACCCGCATGTGTCCACGCGATTGCAAGCAGCGTCGTTCGTTCATCGCCATCGTTACGGTCCCATGGTAAGATAGGAACGCCGCGAGGGAGCTTGGAATGCCCGAAGAGTCTTGCTGCTCGCATGATGCGTGCTGTGGGGAAGCCGCCAAAGCCCGTGTGGAGGAAGTCGCCGCGTCAGGCTGCGCCGACTGCTGCTCGGCGGGCGTTCCGGTCTTCGACGGGCTCGATCCGCGATACAAGCGCGTGCTCTGGACCGTCATCGCCATCAACGCGACGATGTTCGTGAGTGAAATGGCGGCGGGCCATTTGGCCGGCTCCCAGGCTCTCAAGGCCGACGCTCTCGACTTCCTCGCCGATACGGTCACCTACGGCCTGAGTCTTTCGGTGATCGGCGCGAGCATCAAGACGCGTGCCACCGCCGCGTTGTTCAAGGGGTTGTCGCTCAGTGCCATGGCCGCCTGGGTGTTCGGGTCAACGCTCTATCAGACCCTGGTCCTGGGGCTCCCGCGTGCGGAGCTGATGGGAGCGATGAGCCTGGCCGCGCTGGCAGCGAACCTGACCTCGGTTCTCCTGCTCGCGCGCTACAAGGACGGCGACGCCAATGTGCGGTCGGTATGGCTCTGCTCGCGCAATGACGCGATCGGCAACGTCATCGTGATGGTCGCTGCCATCGGTGTATTTGGAACCGCGACGGCATGGCCCGATCTGGCTGTCGCCGCGGTAATGGCTGGAATCTTCCTGACCCCGTCGCTGCAAATCTTGCGGCAAGCATGGGCAGAGTATCGCGGTGGGCAAGCTGCCGTGACTGCCTGAGGGTTGCCTTTGCGCGCGATCCAAACGCGGAAAGGCCCCAGCCCGGGGCTGACCGGCTGAGGCCTTTTGTGCTCACATTCTCATCCTTGGGACTTGAGGCGCTAACGCGCCCCGCTCTGGATCGTTCCGCAGGGCTCGGAATTATTTTGCCCTGCTGCCGGGAGGTGCGGCGTTCCTACGCCTTCTCCTCCCAAATCATCGCGAGATGCACGATCGTCTGCACCGCCTTTTCCATGTCCTGCCGGCTGACCCATTCGAGCCGCGAATGAAACGCGTGCTCGCCGGCGAAGATGTTGGGGCAGGGCAGGCCCATGAAGGACAGGCGCGAGCCGTCGGTGCCGCCGCGGATCGCGGTGCGCATCGGGCGCAGGCCGGCACGGCGGATCGCCTCGATGGCGTATTCGAGGATGTGCGGGTGACGGTCGATCACCTGCTTCATGTTGCGGTACTGCTCCCGCACCTCGAACTTGTAGGTCGAGCGCGGATAGTCCTTCATCACGTCCTTGACGATGTTCTCGAGCAGGACTTCCTTCTCCTTCAGCCCTTCCTCGGTGAAGTCGCGCACGATGAAGGAGAGCGTCGCCTGCTCCAGCGCGCCGTCGATGCCGATCGGATGCAGGAAGCCCTGCTTGCCTGACGTCGTCTCGGGCGAGCAGCCTTCCTTGGGCAGCCGCTCGACGATGGCGGCTGCGATCTTGATCGCGTGCTCCATCTTGCCCTTGGCGTAGCCTGGATGGGCGCTGACGCCGTTGATGGTGATGGTGGCGCCGTCGGCCGAGAAGGTCTCGTCCTCGACGCTGCCGGCGCTCTCGCCGTCCATGGTGTAGCCGAAATCGGCGCCGAGCTTCTTCAGGTCGACATTGTCGACGCCGCGGCCGATCTCCTCGTCCGGCGTGAACAGGATCTTGATGGTGCCGTGCTTCACATCGGGGTTGTTGATGAAGAAATGCGCGGCATCCATGATCTCGGCGACGCCGGCCTTGTTGTCGGCGCCCAAGAGCGTGGTGCCGTCGGTGGTGATGATGTCGTTGCCGATCTGGTTCTTCAGCGCGGGATGTTCAGTGAAACGGATCACCTGGCTGGTATCGCCCGGCAGGGTGATATCGCCGCCGCGATAGTCCTTCACCAGCTGCGGCTTGACGTCCTTGCCGGTCACGTCGGGCGAGGTGTCCATGTGCGAGCAGAAGCAGATCACCGGCACCTTCTTGGTCGTGTTGGCCGGGATCGTTCCGTAGACGTAGCCGAAGTCGTCGAGATGCGCGTCGGCGACGCCCATGGCCTTCAGCTCGGCGGCGAGCACGCGGCCGAGATCTTTCTGTTTCTCGGTCGAGGGCGAGGCCGGGGATTCCGGATCGGACTGGGTGTCGATGGTGACGTAGCGCAGGAAGCGTTCGGTCACGGTGTGCGAAAAGGAGAGGGAGGACATTTCTGGTCAAACCGCCGGGTCTTTGGGGGAAGCAGGCGGTATATCAGAAAAGCGGGCCGTGATGCGGCCGGAACGAAGCGGATCAGGCTTAACGAAACGTAGCTGCTAGATCGCTTCCTTGAGCTCCTTGACCGGGCGGAAGGCGACCTTCTTGCTGGCCTTGATGTGGATCGCCTCGCCGGTGGTGGGGTTGCGGCCGGTGCGGGCGGCGCGCTTGCGGACCTGGAGGATGCCGAGCCCGACGATGCGGACGCGGTCGCCCTTCTTGAGGTGCTTGGCGATCAGATCGACCATGTCGGTCAGGACGGCCTCGGCGTGCTTCTTCGACAAATCCTGGCTCTCCGCGATGTCGGCGGCGAGGTGCTTGAGCGTGATGGTGGCGGGAGCGGCTGCCTTCTTCGCCGAATCCTTCTTGGCCGAATCCTTCTTAGCCATGTCTGGCCTCCTCAATGACAGGGAAGCCCCGGAAAAGCCGGTCAAGCGTGGGGATCCCTCCAAGTCCTGGAAGGCGTAGACGATTCGGGCGCGGGCTGACTATGCCACGAGTTCCCGCCGGACGCCGGCAATCGCCGACAGTGCCGCGAAAGGCATCGAGAAGTTCGGGCTAAGGCTATGAAGGGATTGCCAAAATGGCGCGAGAGACGGGGCTCGAACCCGCGACCTCCGGCGTGACAGGCCGGCGCTCTAACCAACTGAGCTACTCCCGCGTGGTTCGCTGAAAGCGCGCGGAACGAGGGGGGACTTAAAGGCGGGGCTTGGTGAAGTCAAGGACGTTGCGCTTTGTCAGGACGCATCGGCTAAGCATTGCTCTGGAAAACGAAAAAGGCCGCCAGGCGGCGGCCTCGGTCAGCCCGAAACAGGGCGTGTCAGCGAATCTCCGACGTGCCTGCGCTGGTCACGGCCACCGGCTTGCCGGCCTTGATCACGTGAGCCGATTGGGCAGTCTGGCTGTAATCGACGTTGGTGCGGGCTGCGATCCCGAAGCCGGCGACCAAAATACCGGCAACCAGCGCCACCACCACGATCTTCAGGTGGGTGCCACGATCAGCCGAGTGAATTGAGTGGTTCATATGAGCCTCCCGACGGGCTTAGCCGCCGTCTATGGGCTCATGTCTTAAGGACCATCTGTTTCCGGATGGTTTCGCGGGTTCCGCAAAATGGTTTCATTAATACGCCCGCTTGGTTTCGCCGGGCTGGCGGCCGGAACGGGTCTCAGGCGGCCGCCCGGCCGATATCGCCCCGGATCGTGCGGGCCGCCCAGACGAACAGCAGGGCGCCCAGCGTGGTCGTGACCGCCGCCGAGAGCAGGGAATAGCGCACGGCGTCCGCGCCGTAAGTGCCCTTGAGGGCGTCGTTGACCATGCCGACGGCAAGCGGGCCGACGCCCTGGCCGAAGCAGGTGGCGGTGAGCGCGATCAGGGCGGAGGCGAGCGCCCGCATGCTTGGCTTGGCCACCGTCTGCGCGATCGCGAAGATCGGTCCGAGATGGAAGCCGACCAGGAACGAGGTCAGCGCTAGCATCGCGACCATCATCGAGAAATCCTGCGTCAGCATGCACAGCGCGAACACCGGGCCGGCCAGCCCTGAGGTGATCGCCGGCGCCCACAGCTTCCAGCGGTCGTCGCGGCGGCTGATCTGCGCCACCACGAAGCCGCCGAGCAGGGTGCCGGCCATGCCGGCGAGCCCCTTGAAGGTGCCGGCATAGGTGCCGATCTCGGCGCTCGACAGATGGTGCACGCGCGCCAGGAACGGCGGGATCCAGGCCGCCGTTGCGTAGTTCGTATAGGTGGTGAGGCAGAAGCCGATCAGCACGATGATGAAGCTCTGCTGCGAGGCCAGGAAGCGCAGTGTCGGCCCGAGCGGCTCGGGCACGAAACTCTCCTGCATCGCGCCGCGCTTCGGCTCGGAGATCGTCAGCCACAGAATCAATGCGAGCAGGATGCCGGGCAGGCCGGCGACATAGAACGCCATCCGCCAGCCAAAGTGCTGGTTGACGTAGCCGCCGATGAAATAGCCGAGGAAGACGCCGAGATAGGTGCCGATGGCGTAGATGCCGAGCGCGCGCGGGCGCTCGTTCTTGGTGAAGAGATCGGCGACGATCGACTGCGAAGCGGGCGAGCCCGCGGATTCGCCGATGCCGACGCCGATGCGCGCCAGCGCCAGCGAGGTCACGCTCGAAGCCGCGCCGCACAGCGCCGTCATCGCGCTCCAGAACGCAAGGGCCACCGCGACGATGTTGCGTCGGTTGAGCCGGTCGGCGACGCGCGCGATAGGAATGCCGAGCAGGGAATAGAACAGTGCGAAGCCGAAGCCCGCGAGCAGGCCCATCATGGTGTCGCTGAGCTGAAACTCCTTCTTGATCGGCTCGATCAGGACGTTGAAGATCGTGCGGTCGAGGAAGTTCAGCGCATAGATGATGGTGAGCAGGCCCAGCACGTAATAGCGCCGCGCCGGGGGCTTTGCCGCCGCAGTCGTCTGCACCGACATCTGTGACGTCACATCGACCATCGCATCCCCCCAATTTGTCTTTGCTATCGTTGCCGGTCCAGCCCTTCGTGAGGCTGGTCGAGAGCGTTTTCGAGCGAAGTGGATACCGGTTCGCGTGAAGAAAACGCGCCAAACAAAAACTCAGCCTTCGCGGATGTAATTCCCCGCTTCGAATTCGACCGGCGCAGCACTTGTATCGAACGACACGCCGATCGGATCGCGGTCTGCCTCCATCGCCTCCAGTTGCTCGCTCAGCATGCGCCGGATCATCAGGATGCCGCGGTCGCTCTGGCCGAAATGCTCCTCGGAGTGGATGGTCTGCGGGCCCTGGCCGACCTGGGCCTCGTAATCGCCCGGGAATTGCTGGTGCTCGGCTTCCGTCATGTCCCACCAGAATTTGCCGTTGAACTTCGAGCGCATGCGGCCGATGTCGCCGGAAGTCTTGACGCGGCCGGCGACATAGATGCGGAACGAGGTGTCGTCGATCGGCAGCGTCCAGCCGATCGACTCGACGCGGGCGAATTGCGCCACGCGCGGGTTCGGCACGACACGGAGCGTGGGGAGGGCCGCTTCGGTGACGCGATAAAACACCTTGCCGTCGTCCTGCTTGCGGATCGAGCGCACGGCGATGCCGCGCGGCGTCTTGTCGAACTTCACCTCCGGCATCGAGGCCATCATGTTGGTGAATTGCGGCCCCGAGAACGAGCCGTGCAGCACCGGCACGTGATAGGGATCGACCACGTTCTCGAAATGCTGCAGCCAGTTGCAGGGGATGATCGCGGGGCCGCCGCCGCCGATCGAGGAATCGTCGGCCTCGACGAACTCGCCGTCGTCCATGTTTTCCAGGCATTCGTAAGCCGGCAGCACCGGGCGTTTCTCGGCCGGGCCCATATAGGCGAAGATCAGCCCGTAGCGCTCCTCGACCGGGTACCAGGGCTGGCGCACCTTGTCCTTGAACTGGCCGCCGTCGGGCTCGCAGGGCTGCTCGAGGCAGTGGCCCTCGGCGTCGAACTTCCAGCCGTGATAGCAGCAGCGGATGCCGTCCTCCTCGACCTTGCCGTAATAGAGCGTGGTGCCGCGATGGCAGCAGCGCGCGTGCAACAGGCCGGCGCGGCCGTGCTTATCGCGGAACAGCACCAGATCCTCGCCGAGCGCGCGGACCTTCTTCGGCGTGTCGGTGGCGTCGCTGACCAGCCCGACCGGATGCCAGTAGCGGCGCAGCAACTCGCCCATCGGCGTGCCGCGAGCGACCGAGGTGAGCTCGGTGCGCGTGTGCGCCGGCTTCATCGCATAGGCGGTGCCGAGATCGCGATCCCGCTGGGTCATCGTCATGCTGTTCCTCCCGCCGCTGGCCTTGGGTGGCCGGGTCGTTTTGATGCGGTGACCCAGTGAAAAATAATTCGATGACAATGTCAACGATATTCCAGAATGCCTCTTAATCGCATTTGGAATCAGGTTGGGGAGGTTGCGCTACCAGCGCTTGGCACGCCCCGGCTTTCTTGGCAGAGGTGGATCATGAGCCAGACATCGAGCAGGGACGGGCACGCATCGCCCGATGCGGACGAAAGCCACTCGCCGGCGCCGATCACCGTGATGCTGTCGTCACGGCTGATGGTGCTCGCCAATTTGCTCAAGCGCGGCGCGATCCTGCGCTACAAGCGCCTCGCCGGATTGTCCTCGGTCGAGTTCGGTCTGGTCGCCTCGCTCGGTCGCCGTCCGCCGATGAGCGTGGCGCGGCTCGCCGAAGCGGTCGGCCAGGACAAGGGCCAGATCAGCCGCGCGCTCGCGGAGCTCGTCTCGCGCAAGCTGATCGCGAAGTCGGCGAACCCGAAGGACAGCCGCGAGGTGCTGGTCGCGCTGACCGCGGCAGGGCTCGCTGCGCATGATGCGATCGTCGAAGGCGCGCAGGAGCGCAATCGGCAATTGCTCGAACAGTTGAGCAAGGACGAGTTCGAGACGCTGCTGGCGCAGATCGACCGTCTCACGGCGACAGCCGAGAAGATGCTCGAAGCCGAGAAAGTTTCACGCTGATCTCTCGGAAATCTCCGGGAATGTTGGATCATTTCTAAGAACCCTTCTAAGAGGTTTTCAATTAGGGAATTCGCGCGCGCTCACCTAAGCGTCACTGCAAGCGCCTGCCGTTGGGGGAACGACGGCATGACGCAAGCAAACAGACATTTTGGGGTGCGCGTTGAACAGTCTTCGTATGCTGCGGTCGGTCGTCTTGGCGACCGCGTCTGCTTTCGCAGTGGTACCGCAGGCATCGCTTGCGCAGTCCTCGGCGCAAGGCGGTGCGCAAAACCTGCCGTCGGTCACCGTCAACGCGCCGGAAGCACGACGCCGCGCACCTGCTGCGGCCGCCCGCCGCGTGGCGCGGCCGTCGGTAGAGACCGCCGCCAGCCGCAGACCGCTTCAGCAGCGCAATGTCGGCTTCGTCGAGACGCCGCGCGGTCCGGTGAACGGCTACGTCGCCAACCGCAGCTCGTCGGGCACTAAGACCAACACGCCGATCATGGAGACGCCGCAATCGGTGTCGGTGATCGGCGCGGATCAGATCCGCGACCAGAAGGCGACCAAGCTCGACGAGGTTCTGCGCTACACCGCCGGCGTGCGGGCTGGCACCTTCGGTGCGGACACGCGCAACGATTGGTGGCTGATCCGCGGCTTCAAGTCCGACGACATCGGACTGTTTCTCGACGGCACGCAGCTGTTCTACACGGCCTATGCGAGCTGGCGGCTTCCGCCGTCCAATATGGAGCGAGTCGAGGTGTTACGCGGCCCGTCGGCGGTGCTCTATGGTGGATCGAGCCCGAGCGGCATCGTCAACGTCATCAGCAAGATGCCGCCGACCGAGCCGATCCGCTACATCGAGACCGGCGTCAACAATTTCGGCAACGCCTATGTCGGCTTCGATGTCGGCGGGCCCGTTGCAACGCAGCCCCAGGACGGCAAGCTGTTCTACCGCGTCGTCGGCGAGATCAGGAACGGCGACACGCAGGTCAACTTCACGCCGGACAACAACTACTTCATTGCGCCGTCCTTCACCTGGAAGCCGGATGCCGATACGACTTTCACGGTTCTGGCGTCGGCATCGAAGACCGACACCCGCGGCATCAACTTCCTGCCTTACCAGGGCACGGTGACCAACGCGCCGTTCGGCAAGATCCCGACCAGCTTCTTCGCCGGCGATCCCAGCGTCGACAAGTTCACGCGCGAGCAGGAGATGCTCGGCTATCAGTTCGAGCGCAATGTCACCGACGATCTAACGTTCCGGCAGAATGCGCGATTTGCGCATATCGACCTGACCTATCGCGGTTACATCGGCAACGGCTGGGACAATATCAATGCGGCCTCTCTCGGTCGCTACAATTGGTATGCGAAGGATACCGCCAACCAGGCCGATCTCGACAACCAGCTGGAATATCGCTTCAACACCGGTCCTGTCAGTCACACGATGCTGTTCGGTGTCGATCTGAAGGGCTATCAGATCGACGACTATCAGGCCTTCAACTTCGGCACCGTTCCTCCGATCAATGTGCTCAATCCGGTCTACGGCATTAACATCCCGCTCACAGGCCCGCCGTTCCGTAACTTCCTGATCACGCAGAAGCAGGCCGGCACCTACCTCCAGGACCAGATGAAGCTCGGTAACTTCACGCTGGTGCTGAGCGGCCGCAACGACTGGGTCGAGACGACGCAGGCCGCCCGTGACACTGGGGCGACGCTCGCCAGCAACAATGACAGCCAGTTCAGCGGTCGCGCAGGCTTGATCTACAATTTCGACAACGGCATCGCGCCCTACATCTCCTACGCGACGAGTTTCAACCCGATTATCGGGCTCAACGCGCAAAATCAGCTGTTCCAGCCGGAGACCGGCCAGCAGGCCGAAATCGGCGTCAAGGTCGCCCCCAAGGGATTTGATGGCTACTTCACTGCCTCGGTGTTCAACCTGAAGCGCCAGAATGTACCCACTACCGATCCGATCATCACCACGCTGCAGAACCAAACCGGCGAGGTGACCTCGCGCGGCATCGAGCTCGAAGCGGTCGCAAATGCGACGAAGGAGTTAAAGTTCATCGGCGCCTTCACGGCCTATCATCTCTTCACCAGCAGGGACCTGAACCCGGCGCTGGTCGGCAAGACGCCGACCAACACGCCTGAGCTCCTGGTCTCGGGCTGGGCCGACTACACATTCAAGGACGGACCGCTTGCGGGATTCGGCTTCGGCGGCGGCGTGCGCTATGTCGGCGCCTCCTGGGCGGACGCCGCCAACACCCTCGAGGTTCCCGCGGTCGTGCTCGGCGACCTCGCGGTCCACTACGAGTGGCAGAACTGGCGCACGGCAATCAACGTGATCAACCTGACCGACAAGATCTATGTCGCAAGCTGCGCGGCGGCCTCGTCATGCTTCTACGGCGACCGCCGGCGCGTCACCGCCAGCGTCTCCTACAAGTGGTAGGCACCGGCGAGGGGAGGGCCTCGTGAAGGCGCGCACGGTCAGGCTCTGGTCCGTGGTCCACACCTGGACCAGCCTGATCTCGACCGTCTTCCTGCTGCTGCTCTGCCTGACCGGCCTGCCGCTGATCTTCCATCACGAGATCGATGAGCTCCTGGGCTATGCCCCCCAGCCCGAAGCTCATGCGGGCGCGGCGCGTGCGACGACGCAAGCCGTCGCCGACGCCGCGCTCGCCGCCGATCCCGGCCGGGTGCTGCAATATATCGCCTGGGACAAGGACGAGCCCGGGATCGTGACCGCGTTCACCAACAGCGCCGTCGACGGGCTGCCCGACAACACGACCGTGCGCGCGTTCGATGCGATGTCGACCAAGCTGCTCGGACCGGTCGGCATCGGGCCGATGCTGATCATGCTCAAGCTGCATACCGACATGTTTGCCGGCCAGCCCGGAAAGCTGTTCCTCGGCGGGATGGGCCTGCTGTTCGCAATCGCCATCATCTCCGGCGTGGTGCTGTACTGGCCGTTCACCCGCCGACTGCGCTTTGCCACCATTCGCGGCCACGCCTCGCGCCGCGTGCGCTGGCTCGACTGGCACAATCTGATCGGCGTGGTGACGGTGGCCTGGGCACTGGTGGTTGGCCTCACCGGCGTCGTCAACACCTGGGCCGAGCTGATGCTCAACCAGTGGAAGGCCACTGAGCTTGCCAGCATGGTCGCGCCCTATGCCGGCAAGCCGCCGCCGTCGCATCTGGCTTCGCTCGACGACGTCGTGGCGCGCGCGAGGCAGACGGCGCCCGGGATGGAGGTTGCCTTCATCGCGTTTCCGGGAACGCCGTTCACGTCGTCGCACCACTTCGCTGCCTTCATGCGCGGCGACACGGCGCTGACGGCGCGGCTGCTCAAGCCGGTCCTGCTCGACGGCGAAACAGGGGAGGTCGCCGACAGCCGGGCGCTGCCGGTCTATCTCCAGGCGCTCCTGATCTCGCAGCCGCTGCATTTCGGCGATTATGGCGGGATGCCGCTCAAGGTGATCTGGGCCGTGCTCGACATTCTCACGATCGTTGTGATCGGCAGTGGCCTCTATCTCTGGCTGGCACGGCGGCGCAAGCGCGCGCCCGCCCGGACCGACGCATTCGCCAGACGAACCCCGGTCCCGTCGTGATGCATGGCTCCTCTGACCGCTCGGGCCTGTGGATACGTGTCTTTGCTGCACCCATCCTGCTCGCGGCTGCGACCGTCACCGGCCTGCTGGCTGCGCTGCTCTGGGGAACGGTCGGCCAGTATGTCGCCTGGGTGACGGTGGGAGCCCCGGTGCTGGTCATTGTCTGGGTTTGGGTGCGCTGCCGCACCCAAAAAACCGGGCAATTATCGCGGACGACACGCGGCAAATAGCTGCCTCGGCCCGTGTGCCGCAATCCTCGAACGGCTGCCCTGCAAAACTGTGGCCGCCCTTGCTGGGATTGGCGATCTGCTCCATACCAGCCGCGGGGCGATTCCGGGATTTCTATCGTTCTGGGGGCGGCAAAGGGCCTAAAAAGAGCGTGTCTTGCGCCCATTGGTGCACTGCGCTAAGGCTCAGAACAATTCCAAACTGGACGAATCCGTGGCTGTCCCGAGGCTGCGGGAAAAAGGGCTCGTCAATGAGCGGCATTCTGCAGAACTATCTTCCACTCGTCGTCTTTATAGGGGTAGCGGGCCTCATCGGCCTCGTGCTGCTGATCGCGCCCTTCATCGTGGCGTTCCAGCAGCCGGACCCGGAAAAGCTGTCGGCGTATGAGTGCGGTTTCAACGCCTTCGACGACGCTCGCATGAAGTTCGACGTCCGCTTCTATCTGGTCGCCATCCTCTTCATCATCTTCGACCTCGAGGTGGCGTTCCTGTTTCCCTGGGCGGTGGCGTTCGGCAAGCTTGGCGCGACCGGCTTCTGGTCCATGTTGGTGTTCCTCGGCGTGCTGACGGTCGGGTTCGCCTATGAATGGAAGAAAGGAGCACTGGAATGGGATTGAACCCTGCAACGGCCTCGGGTCCGGTCGTCGCGCCGGCCCCCAAGGGCATCCTTGATCCGTCGACCGGCAGGCCGGTTGGCGCCAACGATCCGTTTTTCCTCGAGGTCAACTCCGAGCTGTCCGACAAGGGCTTCTTCGTGGCCGCGACAGACGACCTCATCACCTGGGCCCGTACCGGCTCGCTGATGTGGATGACCTTCGGTCTCGCCTGCTGCGCGGTCGAGATGATGCAGGTCTCGATGCCGCGCTACGACGTCGAGCGCTTCGGCTTCGCCCCGCGGGCCTCGCCGCGCCAGTCCGACGTGATGATCGTCGCCGGCACGCTGACCAACAAGATGGCGCCTGCGCTGCGCAAGGTCTACGACCAGATGCCCGAGCCGCGCTACGTCATCTCGATGGGCTCCTGCGCCAATGGCGGCGGCTACTACCACTATTCCTACTCGGTCGTGCGCGGCTGCGACCGCATCGTGCCGATCGACATCTACGTGCCGGGCTGCCCGCCCACGGCGGAAGCGCTGCTCTACGGCGTGCTGCTGCTGCAGAAGAAGATCCGCCGCACCGGCACCATCGAACGCTAAGGTTTTACGTCATGGACGACGCCAAGCTCGACGCCCTGGGGCAGACGATCGTTAGCGCGCTTCCGGGCGCCGCCATCCGTCATTCGGTTGCCTTCAACCAGCTCACGGTGGATGTCGAGGTCAGCAAGATCGTCGAGGTGGTCAAGTACCTCCGCGACGATCCGAAATGCCGGTTCATCAACTTCACCGACATCACGGCCGCAGACTATCCGTCGCGCGAGAAACGCTTCGACGTGATCTATCACTTCCTGTCCCCGACCCTGAACACGCGGATCCGGCTCAAGGCCCAGGCCGACGAGACCACGCAGGTGCCGTCGCTGATCGACGTGTTCCCCGGCGCGGACTGGTTCGAGCGCGAGGCCTACGACCTCTATGGCGTGTTCTTCGTCGGTCACCCCGACATGCGCCGCCTGCTGACCGACTACGGTTTCGAGGGCCATCCGCTGCGCAAGGATTTCCCGACCACCGGTTTCGTCGAGGTTCGCTACGACGACCAGGAGAAGCGGGTGGTGTACGAGCCTGTCCGGCTCAACCAGGAATTCCGCAAGTTCGATTTCCTCTCGCCGTGGGAAGGGGCGGACTATCCGCTTCCCGGTGACGAGAAGGCGGGACCGAAGGTCTGATCATGAACGAGCAACCCGAACAGCTTCGCAATTTCACCATCAACTTCGGGCCCCAGCATCCGGCTGCGCACGGCGTGCTGCGTCTGGTCCTTGAGCTTGACGGCGAGATCGTCGCGCGCGTCGACCCGCATATCGGCCTGCTTCACCGCGGCACCGAGAAGCTGATCGAGCAGAAGACCTATCTCCAGGCGATCCCTTATTTCGACCGGCTCGACTACGTCGCGCCGATGAACCAGGAGCACGCCTTCTGCCTCGCCGCTGAGAAGCTGCTCGGCATCGAGGTGCCGCGCCGCGGCCAGCTGATCCGCGTGCTCTATTGCGAGATCGGCCGCATCCTCTCGCACCTCCTCAACGTCACCACGCAGGCGATGGACGTCGGCGCGCTGACCCCGCCGCTGTGGGGCTTCGAAGAGCGCGAGAAGCTGATGGTGTTCTACGAGCGCGCCTCCGGCAGCCGTATGCACGCAGCCTTCTTCCGCGTCGGCGGCGTGCATCAGGATCTGCCGCAGAAGCTGGTCGACGACATCGAGGCCTGGTGCGATCCGTTCCTGAAGGTCGTGGACGACCTCGATCGTCTCCTCACCGCCAACCGCATCTTCAAGCAGCGCAACGTCGACATCGGCGTGGTGCCGCTCAAGGAAGCCTGGGAGTGGGGTTTTTCGGGCGTCATGGTGCGCGGCTCGGGCGCGGCCTGGGACCTGCGCAAGTCGCAGCCCTATGAATGCTACGCCGAGATGGATTTCGACATCCCGATCGGAAAGAACGGCGACTGCTACGATCGTTACCTGATCCGCATGGAAGAGATGCGCCAGTCCGTGCGCATCATGAAGCAGTGCATCCAGAAGCTGAACGCAGCCGACGGGAAGGGGCCTGTCGTCGTCGAAGACAACAAGGTCGCGCCGCCGCGCCGCGGCGAGATGAAGCGCTCGATGGAAGCGCTGATCCATCACTTCAAGCTCTACACCGAAGGCGTCCACGTGCCGGCCGGCGAGGTCTACACCGCGGTCGAGGCGCCGAAGGGCGAGTTCGGCGTCTATCTGATCTCCGACGGCACCAACAAGCCCTACAAGTGCAAGATCCGCGCGCCGGGCTTTGCGCATCTTCAGGCGATGGACCACATCTGCCGCGGCCATCTGCTCGCCGACGTCTCGGCGATCCTCGGCTCGCTCGACATCGTGTTCGGAGAGGTCGATCGGTGATGGCGCAGGCGCCAATCCAGTTTGACCGTGCCTCGGGGGCCCTTGAAGGGGCCAACCTGTGGGAGCGGACGGCTGCCTTGGCGCTGGTGACGGGATCGAAGATCTCCTCGCACTTCTCGCACATGGGCTACATCGCCTGCGCGAACCTGCTGCGGAAGACGCTGCCCGAGCGCAACATCGCGATCAGGCTCAATCCCGACGCCGTGTTCGAATTCCCCTACGGCGACGGTTATTGGAGCAAGCTGCTCAACCGCTCCTACAATTACGAGGACGAGCTGGAGGTCCTGTTCGCCGACTCCATCGACGTCGACTACACGCTGCTCGATTGCGGCGCCAATTACGGCTACTGGTCGGTGCTGGTCTCGAGCAAGCCGTTCGGATCGCACAAGGCGATCGCGATCGAGCCGTCGGGGCAGAACTATCCGAAGCTTGCCAACAACGCTCGCGTCAACGGCAACCGCTTCGAGACCCTGAAATGCGCGATCGGAGCGGCGCGCGGTACCGCGCGGCTGTCAGGCACCAAGCATGAGGCCTTCAGCATCGCCGGCGCACCGTCGGCGGGCGGTGAGGACGTGCCGGTTCTCGCGCTCGACAATCTCATCGATGACGGCAAGGTGGCGGCCCACGGCAAGTACCTGATCAAGCTCGACGTCGAGGGCGTCGAGATCGAGGCGATCAAGGGCGGCGCACGGCTGCTTGAGACCGACAGCGTCATCATGTGCGAGGAGCACGGCAGCGATCGCAGCCATGCGGTGTCGCGCTTTATCCTCGAACAGACGCCGCTGAAGCTGATCGTGTTCGATCCGCGCAGCAACCGGATGGAGACCGTGACCGAGCTGTCGATCCTCGACCGCATCAAGGTCTCGACCCACGTCGGCTACAACGTTTTCGGCACCGCAAGCGCATTCTGGCAGGACAGGATCGATGCCCTGAATGCGAAAACCGCGCGCCGTATGCAGTGAGAGATTAAGAGATGTCCGTTCGCCGATTAGCACCGAAGGAAGTCCAGCCCGCGAGCTTTGCGTTCACGGAGGAGAACCTCGCGTTCGCCAAGCAGCAGATCGCGAAATATCCGGCCGGCCGGCAAGCCTCCGCTGTCATCGCCATCCTCTGGCGCGTCCAGGAACAGCACGACGGCTGGGTGTCGGAAGCCGCGATCCGCGCCGTCGCCGATCTGCTCGACATGCCCTATATCCGCGTGCTCGAGGTCGCGACCTTCTACACGATGTTCCAGCTCGCCCCCGTCGGCAAGAAGGCCCACGTCCAGGTCTGCGGCACCACGCCGTGCCGCCTGCGCGGTGCCGAGGATCTCATCCACGTCTGCGAGCACCGCATCCACCACGAGCCGTTCCATCTCTCCAAGGACGGCAATTTCAGCTGGGAAGAGGTGGAATGCCTCGGTGCCTGCGTGAATGCGCCGATGGTGCTGATCGGCAAGGACACCTATGAGGATTTGACCAAGGAAACCTTTGGCAAGGTGCTCGACGGCTTCGCCTCGGGCAATCCGCCGAAGCCCGGTCCGCAGAACGGCCGCCAGTTCTCGGCGCCGACGGGCGGGCCGACCACGCTGAAGGAGATCACCTGATGCGCGATCTCCCCGCAATTGGAGGGAACGAGGCCGTGAACAAATGGGGCTTCGTCGCCATGCATGCCGCGGTCGCGGCCGCCTTCATGTTCCTGCTGCAGCGCTTCGTGATGAACGCGACGCAGGAGAGCAGCCTACTCTGGGCGCTGACCTTCGCCGTCTGCGCCGCCGGACTTGCCTACAAGCAGTCCAATCGTTGATCGGAAAGCACTGAAATGCTCGAGGACAAGGACCGCATCTTCAAGAACCTCTACGGCCTCCACGACTGGGGGCTCGAGGGCGCGCGGCGCCGCGGCGCCTGGGATGGTACGAAGAATATCATCGACAAGGGCCGTGACTGGATCATCAACGAGATGAAGGCGTCGGGCCTGCGCGGGCGCGGTGGCGCCGGCTTCCCGACCGGCCTGAAATGGTCGTTCATGCCGAAGGAATCGACCGACGGCCGGCCGAGCTATCTCGTCGTCAACGCCGACGAATCCGAGCCCGGCACCTGCAAGGATCGCGAGATCATGCGGCACGATCCGCATCTCCTGATCGAGGGCTGCCTGATCGCGAGCTGCGCGATGAACGCGCATGCCTGCTACATCTATGTCCGCGGCGAGTTCATCCGCGAGCGCGAGCATCTCCAGGCCGCGATCGACCAGGCCTATGAGGCGAAGCTCGTCGGCAAGGACAATGTCAACGGCTGGCCGTTCGACATCTACGTCGCGCACGGCGCCGGCGCCTATATCTGCGGCGAGGAGACCGCGCTGCTCGAAAGCCTCGAAGGCAAGAAGGGCCAGCCGCGCCTGAAGCCGCCGTTCCCGGCCAATGTCGGCCTGTTCGGCTGCCCGACCACCGTCAACAACGTCGAGTCGATCGCGGTTGCGCCCGACATCCTGCGCCGCGGCGCAGCCTGGTTCGCCGGCATCGGCCGTCCGAACAATGTCGGCACCAAGCTGTTCTGCATCTCCGGCCATGTCGAGCGGCCCTGCAACGTCGAAGAGGCCATGGGCATTCCGTTCCGTGAGCTGATCGAGAAGCATTGCGGCGGCATCCGCGGCGGCTGGGACAACCTCAAGGCCGTGATCCCCGGTGGCTCCTCGGTGCGCATGGTGCCGGCCGAGCAGATCATCGACACGCCGATGGATTTCGATTCCCTGAGCAAGCTGCGCTCAGGCCTCGGCACCGCGGCCGTGATCGTGATGGACAAGTCGACCGACCTGATCCGCTCCATCGCCCGCATCTCCTATTTCTACAAGCATGAGAGCTGTGGCCAGTGCACGCCATGCCGCGAAGGCACCGGCTGGATGTGGCGCGTCTTGACCCGCATGGCCGACGGCCGCGCCCACAAGCGCGAGATCGACATGCTGCTCGAAGTCACCAAGCAGGTCGAAGGCCACACCATCTGCGCGCTCGGCGACGCAGCCGCCTGGCCGATCCAGGGCCTGATCGCGCATTTCCGTCACGAGATCGAAGCGCGCATCGACCAGTATTCGCACAAGGCTGACATCGACGATATCGGCGTCCGCGATCCCGTGAACATGGTCGCGGCGGAGTAGAGAGAATGACCAAGCTCATCATCGACGGAAAAGAGATCGATGTCCCCGCCGAGTACACGCTGCTCCAGGCGTGCGAAGCCGCGGGCGCCGAGATTCCGCGCTTCTGCTATCACGAGCGGCTGTCGATCGCCGGCAATTGCCGGATGTGCCTCGTCGAAGTGAAGGGCGGCCCGAAGCCGGTCGCAAGCTGCGCCTGGGGCGTGCGCGATTGCCGTCCGGGCCCCAAGGGCGAGCCGCCGGAAATCTCCACGCGTTCACCGATGGTGAAGAAGGCGCGCGAAGGCGTGATGGAATTCCTTCTCATCAACCATCCGCTGGACTGCCCGATCTGCGACCAGGGCGGCGAGTGCGACCTTCAGGACCAGGCGATGGGCTATGGTGTCGACACCAGCCGCTTCGCCGAGAACAAGCGCGCCGTCGAGGACAAGTACCTCGGCGCGCTGGTCAAGACCTCGATGAACCGCTGCATCCAGTGCACGCGCTGCGTCCGATTCTCGGCGGAAGTCGCCGGCGCCCCCGAGATGGGCGCCACCGGCCGCGGCGAGGACATGGAGATCACGACCTATCTCGAGCACGCGCTGACGTCCGAATTGCAGGGCAATCTCGTCGACATCTGCCCGGTCGGTGCGCTGACCTCGAAGCCCTATGCTTTTGCGGCGCGCCCGTGGGAGCTCGGCAAGACCCAGTCAATCGACGTGATGGACGGCATCGGCTCGGCGATCCGCGTCGATACCCGCGGCCGTGAAGTGATGCGCGTGCTGCCGCGCATTAACGAGGCCGTGAACGAGGAGTGGATCTCCGACAAGACCCGTCACGTCGTCGACGGCCTGCGCACCCAGCGCCTCGACCGGCCCTATATCCGCGAAGCCGGCAAGCTGCGTGCGGCGAGCTGGCCGGAAGCCTTTGCCGCGATCGCCGCGAAAGCGGCGCGCACCGACGGCAAGCGCATCGGCGCGATCGCCGGCGACCTCGCCGGCGTCGAAGAGATGTTCGCGCTGAAGGACCTGCTCGCCAAGTACGGCTCGAGCAATCTGGCGGTGCAGGGCGGCGACGCCTTCGATCCCGCGCTCGGCCGCGGCTCCTACATCTTCAATCCGACGCTGGTCGGCGTCGAGCAGGCCGATGCGCTGCTCATCATCGGCGCCAATCCGCGCAAGGAAGCGGCCGTGTTCAACGCCCGCATCCGCAAGCGCTGGCGCGCCGGCGGCTTCAAGGTCGGCGTGATCGGCGCCAAGGTCGACCTGACCTACGACTATGATCATCTGGGTGCGGGCACCGAGACGCTCGGCGAGCTCGCGGCCGGCAAGCACTCCTTCATGGACGTACTGAAGAACGCCAAGAACCCGATCATCCTGGTCGGCGCGGGCGCGGCCTCGCGCCACGACGGCGCCGCCATTCTCGCCGCCGCCGCCAAGCTGGCGCTCGATGTCGGCGCGGTGAAGGACGGCTGGAACGGCTTCGGCGTGCTGCACGAGACCGCCTCGCGCGTCGGTGCACTCGACATCGGCTTCTCCGCCACGGCAGGTGGCCTGAACGCGGCGCAGATGACGACCTTCGGCACGCTGGACCTGCTGTTCCTGCTCGGTGCCGACGAGATCAAGCCGTCGGACGGCACCTTCGTGGTCTATATCGGCACCCATGGCGACCGCGGCGCGCATCGCGCCGACGTGATCCTGCCGGCCGCCGCCTACACCGAGAAGTCCGCGATCTACGTCAACACCGAAGGCCGCGTGCAGATGACCGGCCGTGCCGCGTTCCCGCCGGGCGAAGCCCGCGAGGACTGGGCGATCGTGCGGGCGCTGTCGGAGGCGCTCGGCAAGAAGCTCGGCTATGACTCGCTGTCGGCACTGCGCCAGGCGATCTTCAAGGCCGCGCCGCACCTGATCCGTCTCGACCAGATCGAGGCCGGTTCCGCCGACCAGATCAAGAAGCTGGCGGGGAAGGGCGGCTCGCCGGAGAAGGCACCGTTCAAGCCGGCGATCGAGGACTTCTATTTGACCAACCCAATCGCGCGTGCGTCCGCCGTGATGGCGGAATGCTCGCGGCTTGCCTCCGGGCAGATGCTGACCGCAGCGGAGTGAGCCGATGGAATTCTTCGAAAGCGCATTCTGGACCGGTTTCCTCTGGCCGCTGATCATCATGGTCGCGGAGAGCGTCCTGGTGCTCGTCGTCCTGCTGGTCGCGATCGCCTACATCCTGCTCGCCGACCGCAAGATCTGGGCGGCGGTGCAGATCCGCCGCGGCCCGAACGTGGTCGGCCCCTGGGGCCTGCTGCAGTCCTTCGCGGACCTGCTGAAGTTCGTGCTGAAGGAGCCGATCATCCCGTCCGGCGCCAACAAGGGCGTATTCCTGCTGGCGCCGCTGGTGTCGTGCGTGCTCGCGCTCGCCGCCTGGGCGGTGATCCCGACCAATCTCGGCTGGGTGATCTCCGACATCAATGTCGGCGTGCTCTTCATCTTCGCGATCTCGTCGCTGTCGATCTACGGCATCATCATGGCCGGCTGGTCGTCGAACTCGAAATACCCGTTCCTGGCCGCGCTGCGCTCGGCGGCGCAGATGGTGTCCTACGAGGTCTCGATCGGCTTCGTCATCATCACGGTGCTGCTCTGCGCCGGCACGCTGAACCTGTCGGCCGTGGTTGAGGCCCAGCATGCCCGTGGCCTCGCCAGCCTGATCGGGTTGCCGCAGCTCACCATCCTGAACTGGTATGTGTGGCCGCTGTTCCCGATGTTTGTAATCTTCTACGTCTCGGCGTTGGCGGAAACCAACCGTCCGCCGTTCGACCTCGTCGAAGCTGAATCAGAGCTCGTCGCCGGCTTCATGGTCGAATACGGCTCGACGCCGTATCTGCTGTTCATGCTCGGCGAGTATGTCGCGATCGTCACGATGTGCGCGCTGGCGACGATCCTGTTCCTCGGAGGCTGGCTGCCGCCGGTGGATCTGCCGCCCTTCAACTGGGTGCCGGGGATCATCTGGTTCTCGCTCAAAGTGTTCTTCATGTTCTTCCTGTTCGCGATGGCAAAGGCGATCGTGCCGCGCTACCGCTACGACCAATTGATGCGCCTCGGCTGGAAGGTTTTCCTGCCGCTGTCGCTGGCGATGGTGGTCGTGGTGGCCGGTGTGCTGCATTTCGCCGGCATCGCGCCGAAGTGAGGGCCGTCATGGGTATCAATGTCAACGCCACCGCACGCTCGCTCCTGCTGTCGGAATTCGTCTCGGCGTTCTTCCTCGCCATGCGCTATTTCTTCCAGCCGAAGCCGACGCTGAACTATCCCTTCGAGAAGGGCCCGATCTCGCCGCGCTTCCGCGGCGAGCATGCGCTGCGCCGCTATCCGAACGGCGAAGAGCGCTGCATCGCCTGCAAGCTGTGCGAAGCCATTTGCCCGGCGCAGGCCATCACCATCGAGGCCGGCCCGCGCCGCAACGACGGCACCCGCCGCACCGTGCGCTACGACATCGACATGGTGAAGTGCATTTATTGCGGCCTCTGCCAGGAGGCCTGTCCGGTCGACGCCATCGTCGAAGGTCCGAACTTCGAATTCGCGACCGAGACCCGCGAGGAACTGTTCTATGACAAGGCCAAGCTGCTCGCCAATGGCGACCGCTGGGAACGCGAGATCGCGAAAGCGATCGAGCTCGACGCGCCGTACCGGTGAGATGAGAGCATGATCCTTCCCGCGCTGTTCTTCTATCTCTTCGCCGGCGTCTGCGTCGCCTCGGCGGTGATGGTGATTGTCTCGCGCAATCCCGTGCACTCCGTGCTGTACCTGATCCTGGCCTTCGTCAACGCCTCCGGCCTGTTCGTGCTGATGGGCGCCGAATTCCTCGCGATGATCCTGATCGTCGTCTATGTCGGCGCCGTCGCGGTGCTGTTCCTGTTCGTGATCATGATGCTCGACGTCGACTTCCTCGAGCTGCGCGAGGGCTTCATCGAGTACCTGCCGGTGGGCCTCGTGATCGGCGGCATCTTCCTGTTCGAGCTGCTGCTCACCGTCGGCTTCTGGGTCATCAACCCCAGCGTCTCCAAGACGATCACGGCGGCGATCCCGACCAATGTCAGCAACACCGAGGCGCTCGGGCTCGTGCTCTATACGAAGTACATCCACTACTTCCAGCTCGCGGGCATGGTGCTGCTGGTCGCCATGATCGGCGCCATCGTGCTGACGCTGCGCCACAAGGCGAACGTGAAGCGGCAGGACATCAACGTTCAGAATGCACGCACGCCCGAGATGGCGATGGCGATGCGCAAGGTGGCGTCGGGGCAGGGGCTGCAGGACAGCGACGCGGCGGAGTGGGTGAAATGACGATCGGGCTCGGACATTATCTGGCGGTCGGCGCGATCCTGTTCACGCTCGGGATCCTCGGCATCTTCCTGAACCGCAAGAACATCATCGTCATCCTGATGTCGATCGAGCTGATCCTGCTCTCGGTCAACATCAACCTCGTGGCATTCTCGACCTTCCTCGGCGACATCGTCGGCCAGGTCTTCGCATTGCTGGTGCTGACGGTTGCTGCTGCGGAAGCCGCGATCGGTCTCGCCATCCTGGTGGTCTATTTCCGCAACCGCGGCTCGATCGCGGTTGAGGACGTCAATCTGATGAAGGGCTGAGCTCAGTCATGGTTCAGGCGATTGTCTTTCTGCCTCTGCTGGGCGCCATCCTTGCTGGCCTGATCGCGCTGTTCGGCGCGCATGCCCGCAACCCCTCGGGCGACGCGGTCGAGCATCACGGCGATCATGGCCACGGCGACGCGCATGCGTCGGCGGCCCATGACGACCATGGTCACGACGATCACGCTCACGATGACCACGGCCATGGCCCGGTCGAGCCGCCGGCCGCGGGCTCGCGGGGCGCCGAGCTGATCACGACCGCACTGCTGTTCGTCTCGGCGGCGCTGTCCTGGATGACGCTGGTCGATGTCGGCTTCATGCACCACGACATGCGCATTCCGCTGTTGCCCTGGATCATGTCTGGCGACCTCCAGGTCTACTGGACGCTGCGGGTCGACACGCTCACCGCCGTGATGCTGGTGGTGGTGACGACCGTGTCCTCGCTCGTGCACCTCTATTCCATCGGCTACATGGACGAGGATCCGTATCGGCCGCGCTTCTTCGGCTATCTCTCGCTGTTCACCTTCGCCATGCTGATGCTGGTGACGGCCGACAACCTCGTGCAGCTGTTCTTCGGCTGGGAAGGCGTGGGTCTCGCCAGCTATCTCCTGATCGGCTTCTGGTACCAGAAGCCGTCGGCGAACGCGGCGGCGATCAAGGCCTTCGTGGTCAACCGCGTCGGCGATTTCGGCTTCGCGCTCGGCATTTTCGCGATCTTCATGCTGACGAGCTCGACCGATTTCGAGACCATCTTCCATGCAGCTCCGAGCCTGACCGGCAAGACCATCGACTTCCTCGGCTGGCACGCCGACGCGCTGACCCTGACCTGCCTCCTGCTGTTCATGGGCGCGATGGGCAAGTCGGCGCAGTTCCTGCTGCACACCTGGTTGCCGGACGCGATGGAAGGACCGACCCCGGTCTCCGCGCTGATCCACGCCGCGACCATGGTCACCGCCGGCGTGTTCATGGTGGCGCGCCTGTCGCCGCTGTTCGAACTCGCCCCGAACGCGCAGGCCGTCGTGATGTTCTTCGGCGCCACCACGGCGTTCTTCGCCGCGACCATCGGCCTCGTCCAGAACGACATCAAGCGCATCGTCGCGTACTCGACCTGTTCGCAGCTCGGCTACATGTTCGTGGCGATGGGAGCAGGGGCCTATTCAGTCGGCATGTTCCACCTGTTCACGCACGCCTTCTTCAAGGCGCTGCTGTTCTTGGGTTCCGGCTCGGTGATCTACGCGATGCACCACGAGCAGGACATCCGCAACATGGGCGGCCTCTGGCGCAAGATCCCCTACACCTATGCGGTGATGGTGATCGGCACGCTGGCGCTCACGGGCTTCCCGCTCACGGCGGGCTATTTCTCCAAGGACGCCATCATCGAGTCCGCCTACGCCTCGCATAATCCGTTCGCGATGTACGGCTTCCTGATGACGGTCGTCGCCGCCGGCCTGACCTCGTTCTACTCTTGGCGCCTGATCTTCAAGACCTTCCACGGCGAGCCCCATGACGAGCATCACTACGAGGCCGCGCATGAGGCTCCGCTCTGGATACTGATCCCGATCGGCGTTCTCGCGGTCGGCTCGATCGTCGCGGGCTTCCCGTTCAAGGAGCTGTTCGCCGGTCACGGCGTCGAGGAGTTCTTCCGCGAGTCCGTGAAGATGAACCCGCACATCATCGAGGAGATGCACCACATCCCCGAGACCATCGCCATCCTGCCGACGGTGATGATGGTGCTGGGCTTCCTGGTGTCGTATCTGTTCTACATCCGCCGGCCCTATCTGCCGGTCGAGCTCGCGAACACCCAGCCGATGCTGTACCAGTTCCTGCTCAACAAATGGTACTTCGACGAGCTCTACGATCTCATCTTCGTCCGCCCGGCGAAGTGGATCGGCTATCAGCTCTGGAAGAAGGGTGATGGCTTCATCATCGACGGTCTCGGTCCCGACGGTATCTCGGCCCGCGTGCTGGACGTCACCCGCAACGTGGTGAAGATCCAGACCGGCTATCTCTATCACTACGCGTTCGCCATGCTGATCGGCGCCGCCGGCCTGATCACCTGGTTCATGTTCGGCTTTGGAGGCCAGTAAATGACAACCTGGCCAATCCTTTCGGTCACGACGTTCCTGCCGCTGGTTGGCGCGCTGATCGTCTATCTCAGCCGAGGCGATGACGAGGCGGCTCGGCGCAATGCGCGCTGGATCGCGCTGTGGACCACGCTGATCACCTTCGCGGTGTCGGTGATCCTGGTGATGCGCTTCGATCCGTCGAGCGCCGACTTCCAGTTCGTCGAGAAGGCGAACTGGCTCGCCACCGGCATCACCTACCACATGGGCGTCGACGGCATCTCGCTGCCGCTGGTGATCCTGACCACCGCCATCATGCCGTTCTGCATCATCGCGAGCTGGAAGGCGATCACCAACCGCGTCCGCGAATACATGATGGCGTTCCTGATCCTGGAAACGCTGATGATCGGCACCTTCTCGGCGCTCGATCTCGTGCTGTTCTACCTGTTCTTCGAGGGCGGCCTGATCCCGATGTTCCTGATCATCGGCGTCTGGGGCGGCCCGCGCCGGGTCTACGCGTCGTTCAAGTTCTTCCTCTACACGCTGCTCGGCTCGGTGCTGATGCTGCTCGCCATCATGGCGCTGTACTGGAACGGCGGCACCACCGACATCCCGACCCTGATGCACACCGCCGTGCCGCGGTCGCTGCAGACCTGGGCCTGGCTCGCCTTCTTCGCCTCGTTCGCGGTGAAGATGCCGATGTGGCCGGTGCACACCTGGCTCCCCGACGCCCACGTCGAGGCGCCGACCGCGGGCTCGGTGGTGCTGGCTGCGATCCTGCTGAAGATGGGCGGCTACGGCTTCCTGCGCTTCTCGCTGCCGATGTTCCCCCTGGCCTCGCACGACTTCGCGCCGCTAATCTTCACGCTCTCCGCGATTGCGATCATCTACACCTCGCTGGTGGCGCTGATGCAGGAGGACATGAAGAAGCTGATCGCGTACTCGTCAGTGGCGCATATGGGCTTCGTCACCATGGGCATCTTCGCCGGCACCATGCAGGGCGTCGCCGGCGGCGTGTTCCAGATGATCTCGCACGGCATCGTCTCCGGCGCGCTGTTCCTCTGCGTCGGCATCGTCTACGACCGCATGCACACCCGCGAGATCGCGGCCTATGGCGGCCTCGTCAACCGGATGCCGCTCTACGCGCTGACCTTCATGATCTTCACCATGGCCAATGTCGGTCTGCCCGGCACCTCCGGCTTCGTCGGCGAGTTCATGACGCTGCTCGGCACCTTCAAGGTCTCGATCCCGACCGCGTTCTTCGCGACCTTCGGCGTGATCCTGTCGGCCTGCTACGCGCTGTGGCTGTACCGCAAGGTCGTGTTCGGGGCGCTGGTCAAGCCGTCGCTGGCGAGCATGAAGGATCTCACTTTCCGCGAGTGCGTGACGCTGTTCCCGCTGATCGCGCTGACGATCCTGTTCGGCGTCTATCCGAAGCCGGTGCTCGACATGTCGGCCGTCTCGGTCCAGCAACTCGTCAATAATTACAACACCGCTGTGACGGCCGTGAAGGCCGCCGCACTGCTCCAGTGATCGGGCAGGTCAGGATATCGCCATGAGCTTTGAGACTGCAGGTTATCAACTGGCGCCGGTGCTGCCCGAGATTGTGCTCGCGGTCGGCGCCATGGCACTCTTGATGCTGGGGGCCTATCGCGGGCAGGAGACCACCAAGACCGTCACGACGCTTTCGGTCCTGCTGCTGGTCGTGGTCGGCGTGCTCGTCTACGCACAGCCTGCGGGCAAGCACGTCACCTTCGGCGGCAGCTTCATCGTCGACGATTTTGCCCGCTTCATGAAGATCCTGGCCCTGATCGGCTCGGCGGTGACGCTGGTGCTGTCGACCGAGTTCCTGTCGGACCCGTCGCGCCGGATCTTCGAATACGCGATCCTGGTGCTGCTCTCGACGCTCGGCATGATGGTGCTGATCTCGGCCGGCGACTTGATCTCGCTCTATCTCGGCCTCGAGCTGATGTCGCTCGCGCTCTATGTCGTGGCGGCCTCGAACCGCGACAACGCCAAGTCGACCGAAGCCGGCCTGAAGTACTTCGTGCTCGGCGCGCTGTCCTCGGGCATGCTGCTCTACGGTTCCTCGCTGGTCTACGGCTTCACCGGCACGGTCAGCTTCACCGGCATCGCGGCGGCCGCGACGGTCTCGAATATCGGCCTGGTGTTCGGCCTGGTCTTCCTGCTCGCCGGCCTCTGCTTCAAGGTCTCGGCCGTGCCGTTCCACATGTGGACGCCTGACGTCTACGAGGGCGCGCCGACGCCGGTCACCGCCTTCTTCGCCTCGGCGCCGAAGGTGGCCGCGCTCGCCGTTTTCACGCGCGTCACGCTGACCGCGTTCCCCGGCATCGTCTCGCAGTGGCAGCAGATCCTGGTGTTCGTGGCGATCGCCTCGATGGCGCTCGGCTCTTTCGCCGCGATCGGCCAGTCCAACATCAAGCGCCTGATGGCTTATTCCTCGATCGGCCACATGGGCTTTGCCCTGGTCGGCCTCGCCTCCGGCACGGTCGAGGGCGCGCAGGGCGTCTTGATGTACATCGTGATCTATGTGGCGATGACGCTCGGCTCGTTCTCGGTCATTCTGGCGATGAAGCGCAACGGCCAGGCCGTCGAGAAGATCAGCGATTTCGCCGGTCTGTCGCGGACCAATCCGCTGCTCGCCTTCATGTTCGCGATGCTGCTGTTTTCGCTCGCCGGAATCCCGCCGCTCGCCGGCTTCTTCGCCAAATGGTACGTCTTCGTCGCCGCCATCAAGGCGAACCTGTTCACGCTCGCCGTCATCGGCGTGTTGACCAGCGTCGTGGGCGCCTACTACTACCTGACCATCGTCAAGACGATGTACTTCGACGAGCCGGCCGGTCAGGTCGATCCGGTGCGCGTCGAGGTGAAGACTGTGCTGGCTGTCTTTGGCCTGTTCAACATCCTCTTCGCGCTGTTCGCGGGCCCGGTGGTGAGCGTCGCCTCCGCCGCGGCAAAGTCGCTGTTTTAGGATGGGGTTCGCGCTCGGTCCTCGCGCACTCTCGGCGGGCTACAAGCTCGCAGCTTTCGAACGGACCGGCTCGACCAACACCGACGCCATCGAGCACGCGCGGGCCGGCGAACGCGGCCCGATGTGGTTCGTCACCTCCGACCAGACCGCCGGTCGTGGCCGGCGCCAGCGCGCCTGGATCGCGCCAAAGGGCAATCTCGCCGCCAGCGTCCTCGAGGTCCTGGATATTGCGCCTGCAGTTGCCGCCACCATCGGGTTTGCGGCGGGGCTTGCGGAAGAGGCGGCGCTGGAGAAGGTCAGCCTCGAGGCCGCGTTGCGGCTTGGTCCTGAGCGGCCCAGATACGCCCTGAAATGGCCGAATGACGTCCTCGCGGGCGGCAAGAAGCTGGTCGGCATTGGCCTCGAAGCCGAGGCCATCGGCGATCGTCTCGCCGTCGTCGTCGGCATCGGCACCAACGTCGTGGCGGCGCCGGAGGGGACGCCGACGCCGGCCGTGTCGTTGGCCGCGCTCGGCGTCCAGATCAGCGCGGAAGAGCTGTTCTCGGCGCTGTCCGACGCCTGGGTCGAGTTCCTCGGCATCTGGGACAACGGCCGCGGCTTTGCGGAGATCCGCAAGCTGTGGCTGGAGCGCGCCTGCGGCCTCGGCGAACGGGTCGCGATCAACACGGGGACGATGACGCTGGAAGGCATTTTCGACACCATCGACGACACAGGCTGCCTGATCGTCCGCACCGTTGACGGCCGACGCCTCCCGGTGGCGGCCGGCGAGGTGTTCTTCGGCTCGGCCGCCTCCGTGGGAGCTGCGTGATGGCGAAGCCTGACGAACTGGTATTTGCGCCGCTCGGCGGCGTCGGCGAGATCGGCATGAATTTGTCGATCTACGGCCTCGGCAACCGCCAGCAGCGCGCCTGGCTGGCGGTCGATCTCGGCGTCTCCTTCGGCGACGAGGAGCATCTGCCGGGCATCGACCTGATCATGCCCGACATCAGTTTCCTGGAGAAGGAACGCAAGAACCTGATGGGTCTCGTGCTCACCCACGCCCATGAGGACCATTTCGGCGCCATCATCGACCTCTGGCCGAAGCTGAAATGCCCGATCTATGCCACGCAGTTCAGCGCGGCGCTGTTCGAGGCAAAATGCGCCGCCGAGCGCAATGCGCCGAAAATCCCGGTGACGGTGGTGCCGTCGGGCGGCCGCGTCGATATCGGCCCGTTCAACGTCGAGTTCATTCCCGTCGCGCATTCGATCCCGGAAGCGCACGCGCTGGCGATCCACACTGACGTCGGCACGGTGCTGCACACCGGCGACTGGAAGATCGACCCGACCCCGACGCTCGGGAGCCCGACCGACGAGAAGCGGCTGCGCGAACTCGGCGAGGAGGGCGTGCTCGCCCTGATCGGTGATTCCACCAACGCCGTGCGTGACGGACGCTCGCCCTCGGAAGCCGAGGTCGCGCGAACCATCATCGACCTGGTCAAGGCCGCCAAGGGCCGCGTCGCGGTGACGACCTTCGCCTCCAACGTCGCGCGCATCAAGGCCGTCGCCGCCGCGGCCAGGGCTGCCGATCGCGAGGTCGTCGTGGTCGGCCGCGCCATGGAGCGCGTCGTGCAGGTCGCGCGCGAGACCGGTTATCTCGACGGCGTGCAGAATTTCCGCTCGCCCGAGGTCTACGGCCATCTTCCGCAGGACAAGGTGCTGGCGCTGTGCACCGGCAGCCAGGGCGAGCCGCGCGCGGCACTGGCGCGCATCGCCAATGACGACCATCCCGAGATCACGCTCAACCGCGGCGACAGCGTGATCTTCTCCTCGCGCACCATCCCGGGCAACGAGAAGGCCGTCGGCTCGATCATCAACAATCTGGTGCTGCAGGGGGTCGAGGTCCTCACCGACCGCGACCATCTGGTCCACGTCTCCGGCCATCCCCGCCGCGACGAATTGCGCGACATGATCGCCTGGACCAAGCCGCAGCTCCTGATCCCCGTCCATGGCGAGGCGCTGCACCTGAACGAGCATGCCAAGCTCGCGCGCGCCGCCGGCGTGCCGCGCGTCCTGGTCGTTCGCAACGGCGACCTGATCAAGCTCGGCCCGGGTGATCCCGGCATCATCGGCGAGGTGCCCTCCGGCCGGATCTACAAGGACGGCACGATCTTGGAGGACTCCAAGTCCCGCGCCGTGGTCGAGCGTCGCCGCATGGCTTTCTCCGGCTGCGCCTTCGTCGCGGTCGCGATGACGGAGCAGGGCGAGCTTGCCGACGATCCCGAGGTCGATCTCGTCGGCATTCCCGAGAAGAACCGGGACGGCGAGCCCTTCGACGACCTCGTCTTCGATGCCGTGGTCTCCACCATCGAGGGCCTGCCGAAGGCCCGCCGCCGCGATGCGGATGCCCTGGCTGAGTCGGTGCGACGCGCTGTCCGGGCCGTCATCAACGAACATTGGGGCAAAAAGCCCCCCTGTCTGGTACACGTCCTGACGGTGTAGTTGAGCATGGTCTTCGGATCATGCGCTGAGGGAGAAGAAACATGCTGGGTCGCCTCAACCATGTCGCGATCGCGACCAAGGACGCCGTCAAGTCCGCCAAGATCTATGGCGCGGCGTTCGGGGCGCAGATCTCGGAGGCGGTCGCGCTGCCCGAGCATGGCGTTACCACCGTGTTCGCGACGCTGCCCAATACCAAGATCGAGTTCATCGAGCCGCTCGGCGAGGCCTCGCCGATCGCGAAGTTCCTCGAGCGCAATGCCGACGGCGGCATCCACCATATCTGCTACGAGGTCGTCGACATCATCGCCTCGCGTGACACGCTGGTGAAGGAGGGCGCGCGGGTGCTTGGCGACGGCGTGCCGAAGATCGGCGCCCATGGCAAGCCGGTGCTGTTCCTGCACCCGAAGGATTTTTCCGGGGCGCTGGTCGAAATCGAGCAGGCGTAGGGCGCCGGATCATGGCCATCCAGATATCGACCGCGCTTGCGATCTACTTCGTCATCTGGTGGATCGCGCTGTTCCTGACGCTGCCGTTCGGCGTGCGCAGCCAGCACGAGGACGGCGTCGGCGCGCCCGGCACCGACCCCGGCGCACCGGTTCTGACGCGGATGAGAGGCAAGCTGATCTGGACCACGATCATCTCGGCGATCATCTACGGGATCGGCATCGCGGCCTATCATGCCGGCTATCTTTCGATTGAGCGCTTGTCCAAATTGATGGGAATGCCGTTCTAGACGTTTTTGCCGACAATATTGCTTTGGGGGAAACGAATGACTTTTCAGCGGATCGTCATCGCGCTTCTGGTGCTGATCGTCGCCGGCCTTGGCGCCATCGGCTACTTCGAGTGGAAGATGGCCGTGCAGGTCCGAACGCTGAAGGCGTTCGTCGAGGGCTCTGTCTTCAACGAAGCCGTGATGGCCTGCGAGCAGGCCAAGAGCTCGACGCCGTTCAAGTGGAACGGGGGCAAGAGCACCTCGGTGATCGGCCTGAACTCGGTCAAGCTGGACAAATACACCGTCAGCGCCAGCTACACGCTGGTGGCGGACAGCGTCTATTGTGATTACGATCCCATCAAAAGAAAGGCCGAGATCGGCTCGAGCTTCCTGGAGCGGGAGTAACGATCCGGCCATGCCAAGAGCATGATCCGGAAAAGTGCGAAGCGGTTTTCCGATAAGATCGTGCTCAAATATCATGGGGTGGGATCGTCATGGCCGACGCGGGGGACTACCGGATTCTGCATGAGGCGGCCTTGCGGGACTATCTCGCGGGTATTTCCGACCTGAAGGCACTCATCGGCGGCGAGCCGGCCGCCTGGGGCATCACCGAGGTCGGCGACGGCAATCTCAATCTCGTCTTCATCGTCAAGGGCGCGCGCGGCGGCGTCGCCGTGAAGCAGGCGCTGCCCTACGTCCGCCTCGTCGGCGAGAGCTGGCCGCTGCCGCTGTCGCGGGCCCATTACGAATATCTCGCTTTGTCGAAGCAGGCCCAGCTCGCGCCCGGTCTCGTGCCGGCCCTGCTGCACCACAACGAGACGCTGGCGCTGACGGTAATGGAGCTGCTCGAGCCCCACATCATCATGCGCAAGGGGATGGTCGCCGCAACGCAATATCCCGGTTTCGTGGACGACATCACCACGTTCATGGCGCGCACCCTGTTCTTCACCTCCGACCTCGCGCTGTCGGCGGCCGAGAAGAAGCAGGGCATCGCCGCCTTTGCCGGCAACCACGCGCTGTGCAAGATCACCGAGGACCTGATCTTCACCGATCCCTACCGCATTGCGGAGCAGAACCGCTGGACCGCGCCTTATCTCGACCGCCTGGCCGCAGAGCTGCGCGATGACATGGAGCTGCATGTCGCGATCTCCCGGCTGAAGCTGAAGTTCATGGCAAGCCCCGAGGCGCTGCTCCACGGCGATCTCCACACCGGCTCGATCATGGTGACGGAGAGCCAGACGCGGGTGATCGATCCCGAATTCGCGTTCTACGGCCCGATGGGATTCGACGTCGGCGCCGTGCTTGCGAACCTCCTGATGGCCTATTTCGCCTCCGCCGGCCACGAGCGCGCGCCGGGTGAGCGGCAGGCGTTCGAAAGCTGGGTACTGGAGACGGTCGAGCAGGTCTGGAACGAGTTCGCCCGCAAGTTCCTCGATCTCTGGCGCGCTGGCGGCGCCGGCGACGCCTATCCGGCCTCGCTCTTCGCCGGCGAGAAGGGCGCCGCATGCCTGGAAGCCGAGCGGCAGGCCTACATGCAGCGGCTGTTCACTGACACCGTCGGCTTCGCCGCCGCCAAAACCCTCCGCCGTATCTTCGGCCTGGCCCACAACATCGACTTCGAGCTGATCGAGGACCCGAAGAAGCGCGCGATCAGCGAGGCCCGCGCCGTGCGGCTGGCGCGGGCGATGATGGTGGAGACGGGAGCATCTCGGACGATTGCTGACATCACAGGCGCCGCGCGAAAACTGCGGGACTGGATGCCTGAGTTTGCAAACGGCTAGGGGCCGATGCGCATCAATAAAGCCGCATCGGCAGCAGGACGCCGTCCGTGCCGGCCAGCAGGCCCCAGGTCTCGTTGGCCGCGACCTCGAACTCCCGGCTCTGGACCGTGCCGCCCTCGACCTTGAGGGTGACCTTGTACTTGCCGGGCGGCAGATCGATCTTTTGGCTGTCAGGTATTTCGGCTGCGGCGGAGTCGGAGTGCGCCAGTTTCTCGCCGGCGTGCGCCGCCAGCTTGATGGTCTGGTCGGCGACGGTGATGACCGCCCCGTCGTCCGACTTGTTGCCGAGCATCAGCTTTGCCTGCCTCGGCCTCGGCAGGAGGCCGGCATTCGCGATACCCGGCTTGCGCAGCGAAAGTTCGGCGATTGTCCTGTCGTCCTGACGGGAAAGCCGGACCAGGACCGGTCCACGGGCCGTCGTGAAGGTGATCACGGCCCGGTCCGGTTCGACCACCGTCTCGATCCAGCCACGCTTGCCGAGCTCGGCGCGATAGAAGCCGAGCACAGCCGTGAGATCGCGCGGGGTCTCGGCGTAGACTGACGCGATGAACGGCGAATTCTTCGCCGTAGCGATGCTCCAGCTCTCAGGCAGTGGCAGACCGGTGCCCTGGGAAACCCTGGCCTCGAAACCCGCACCTGCGCCCCGTGCGACCGCTCTGACGGGGATGCTCAGCAGTCGTTCGACGAAATTATCCGGAGTGTCATGGCCCCGGACCGCCCACCACGTTTCGTCAAGATAGTCGTTCACGCCGGTGGTGCGACTCCAGCTGAACCGGATGCTGTCCGCCTCGCTGTACCGGCCGAGGCTGGCCGCGACCGGGCTTGCCAGCACGGCCGTGGCGGCGAGCAGTCCGCCCGCGAGCAAGATACCTAGCGTTCGGCGATTCATTTTTTCCGCAATCCCTGGGGCTCAGATAACGATCCTGAGCTTGGTCGCGTTGATCACGAAAAATGTTCACTGCTCTTGGTCGCTCATGATGCACCGCAATCGGCGGCTTGCACCGCTTGGGACGCAATCTGGCCTCCGAGGGTCTCGCGAGCGCCGCGTTCCGGAACTCGTCGCCATCAAAACGAAGCTTGCGTTCGACGGGCTACGAATGATCAAATCCCTAATCGGAATACCTGCGTTGTTGGGGGACACATGATGTTCAGGATGATCGCGATCGTCGCTGGTTTGGGGCTGGCGCTCGCCACCTCGGCGGAGGCCCAGGCGCCGCGCAAGGGCGGAACCATCCGCATGACGGCGCCCTACGGTTCGAGTTTCACGAGCCTCGATATTCACACCACGCAGCGCGCCCAGGACGAGATCTACGCCAAGGCGCTGCACCGGTCGCTCTACATCTGGAATTCCGCGGAGGGCAAGCCGGTTCTGGAGCTCGCCAAGGAGGACGTGGTCTCGGGCGGCGGTCTCGTTCACACCTTCAAGCTGCGCGACGACGCCTATTTCCACAACGGCCGCAAGATGACCGCCGACGACGTCATCTGGTCCTACAACCGCATCATGGACGGCACCAAGGCCTATCCCGGCGCGCGCTTTGTCCGGGTGATCGAGGGCGCGGCCGCGGTGGAGAAGGGCCAGGCCAAGGAGATCTCCGGCCTGAAGAAGATCGACGACTTCACCCTCGAAATGAAGCTGACCGAGAAAGTCGATCCGGGCTTCTATTTCTTCACCGCGCTGACCTCGATCTATCCCGCCGACGAGGCCGCCAAGGAGAGCTTCATCCAGAAGCCGATCGGTCTCGGGCCGTTCAAATTCGTCGAGCACGTGCCGGGATCGCGCATCGTTTTGGAGCGCTGGGACCGGTTCTACAAGCCGGGCAAGCCCTACGCCGACAAGGTCATCGTGTCGATCATGGGTGAGGCCGCGGCGCGCGATGTCGCCTTCCGCAACAAGGAGATCGACACCTCGGTGCTGGGACCTGCGCAATATGTCGCCTATCAGTCCGACGCCGACCTCAAGGGCACCATCGTCGAGGTCGCCGAGGTCTTCACGCGCTATATGGGCATGAACCCCTCGTTCAAGCCGTTCACCGACAAGCGCGTCCGGCAGGCGATCAACTACGCGATCGATACCGACCTGATCATCAGCAAGCTGGTCAAGGGCAAAGCCTATCGCGCCACCAGCTGGCTGCCGCTGACTTCGCCAGCCTACGACAAGGCGATGAAGCCTTACCCCTACGATCCCGCCAAGGCCAAGCAGCTGCTCGCGGAGGCCGGCTATCCGCAGGGCTTCGAGTTCGAATGGACCACCAGCCAGAATGAAAGCTGGGGTCTGCCGATCGTCTCGGCCGTGATCCCGATGCTGGACAAGGTCGGCATCAAGGCGAAGGTCAAGCAGGTCGAGACCGCGGTGCTGGCCGAGGTGGTGCGCAGCGGCGACTACCAGGCCTTCATCTATTCCCAGGCGACCGGCCCGGATCCCCAGGCCGCGCTCAAATGCTTCCACTCCTCGACGCCGCAGCCGGCCTGCAACTACATGAACTACAGGAATGCCGATTTCGACAAGCTGATCGATGCGGCAGGGCAGGCCGACGATGCCGCAAAGCGCACCGAGCTGCTGCAAAAGGCCAATGCGCTGCTCTATGAGGAAGCGCCGGTCTGGTTCTTCAACTACAACAAGGCGGTCATGGCGGTGCAGCCATGGCTCAAGGGCGTTCAGCTCAATGCGACGGAGCTGACCCACCAGAACGTCGAAGACCTCTGGGTCGACGAGACCTCGCCCGCGAAGTGACACGCGCTCTCGCGCTCCCTCCATCGCGACGAGCGGTGGGGGGGAGAGGAAAAGCCTGGATGCTCTCGTTCCTGCTCCGCCGTCTGCTGCAAACCATTCCGACCGTGCTCGCCGTCGTGCTGCTGGTGTTCGTGCTGTTCAGCGTCGTTCCCGGCAGCATCGTCTCGTCCATGAGCGACGACAGCGATCCCCAGGTCGAGCTGCGCATGAAGAAGCAGCTCGGCCTCGACGATCCCCTCTATTGGCGTTTCGGCGCCTACATCGCCAAGCTCGCGACCGGTGACTTCGGCACCTCGTTCCGGACCCGCGAGCCTGTCACGACCATGATCGGCAAACGGGCCTGGCCGACGCTGCAGCTCATCTTCACGGCCATGACGTTTGCGATTTTGATCGGTGTTCCCCTTGGTTTCATCGCAGCGCTGAAACCCGGGGGCATCGTCGATACGCTCGCCATGGTGCTGGCGGTGTCGGGCCTTTCCATTGCCAAATTCTGGCTCGGATTGGTGCTGATGTATCTGTTTGCGTTGAAGCTCGGCTGGCTGCCGAGCTTCGGCTATGGCGATGGAGGGCTGAAATATCTGCTGCTGCCGGCCGTGACGCTCGGCGTCTCGCCGATGGCGCTGTTTGCCCGCACGACGCGCGCCGCGGTCCTCGAGATCATGACCGCTGATTTCGTCCGCACTGCGCGCTCGAAGGGCATGAGCGAGACGCGTGTCGTGAAGTGGCATGTGATGCGCAATGCGCTCGTCATCATTCTCACCACCGTCGGCCTTCAGTTCGGCGGATTGATGGGGCAGGCGGTCGTGGTCGAGAAACTGTTCTCCTGGCCGGGCATCGGTTCGCTGCTCGTCGACAGCGTGCTCCAGCGTGACATTCCCGCCGTCCAGGGCTCCATTCTCGTGGTGGTGCTGGCCTTTCTCGCGATCAATCTGCTGATCGACGTGCTCTACGGCGTGATCGATCCCAGGATCAGATACGCATGAAGCTCCGCGCCAATCTCATCATCGGTGGCGCGCTGTTCGCGCTCGCGATCCTGGTCGGCCTGCTCGCGCCCTGGCTGGCGCACACCGATCCCGTCCTGGACGCCAACCTCATGAACGCGGAGGAGCCTCCGAGCTGGACCTGGTGGTTCGGCACCGACGACCAGGGCCGCGACATCTATTCCCGCGTCGTCTACGGCGCCCGCGTCTCGCTGACTGTGGGCATCGTCTCGCAGCTCATCAACAGCGTCATCGGCGTCGCGCTGGGCTTGAGCGCGGGCTATTGGGGCGGCTGGTGGGACGATTTCGTCAACGGCCTGACCAATCTGATGCTCGCGATCCCCTCGCTGATCTTCGCGCTCGCCATCATGGCGGTGCTTGGCCCCGGCCTCACGAGCCTGCTGATCGCGCTCGGCCTGACCAACTGGTCCTTTACCTGCCGGATCGCACGGGCCTCGGCGCTGTCGCTGAGGAGCCAGGGCTATGTGCAGGCGGCGACCGTGCTCGGCTACGGCGATCTGCGGATCATGGTCACGCAGCTGTTGCCGAACATGCTAGGGCCGATCGTCGTCATCGGCACGCTCGGCATGGGTAGCGCGGTCCTGTCCGAAGCTGCCTTGTCGTTCCTCGGCCTCGGCGTCCGCCCGCCCTTTCCGAGCTGGGGCAGCATGTTGTCGGATGCGCGCGAGCAGATCACGACGGCGCCGTGGCTCTCGGTGTTTCCGGGCCTTGCCATCTTCCTGACGGTGCTCGGCCTGAACCTGCTCGGCGACGGCCTGCGCGACATTCTCGATCCCCAGTCGCGGAGCCGGCGGACATGACGGGCGCGCCGCTGATCGAAGTCGAGGATTTGCGCATCGATCTCGACGACGGAGCAACGCGCGTCGCGGCAGCCGAGGGCATTTCATTCCGCATCGATCGAGGCGAGACATTCGGCCTGGTCGGCGAATCCGGCTGCGGCAAGAGCATCACGGCGCTCGCCTTGATCGGCCTGTTGCGGCAACCATTGTCGATCGGCGGCGGCGTCATCCGCTTTGAGGGGCGGGAGATCCAGCACCTTTCCGCGGCCAGGCAGCGGGAGCTGCGCGGCAATCGCATCGCCATGATCTTCCAGGAGCCGATGACGGCGCTGAACCCGGTCTCGCCGGTGGGCCGGCAGATCGCCGAGATGTTCGTGCTGCACAAGGGCAAGAGCTGGCGGGAAGCCAACCAGCTCGCGGTCGAGGCGCTGGCGAGCGTCCGCGTCCCCGCACCGGAGCGGCGCGTCAACGACTACCCGCACCAGCTGTCCGGCGGAATGCGCCAGCGCGTCATGATCGCCATTGCGCTCGCATGCGGTCCGGATCTCCTGATCGCGGACGAACCGACCACCGCGCTCGACGTGACGGTGCAGGCGGAAATCATCGAGCTGATGCGCAATCTGTGCGCCGAGAGGGGGACGGCGATCCTGATGATCAGCCACGATCTCGGCCTCGTCGCCAATGTCTGCCGCCGTGTCGCCGTCATGTATGCCGGCCGCATCGTCGAGGAGCGCGGCTCTGCCGATATTTTCCGGGCGCCTTCGCATCCCTATACGCAGGGCCTGGTCGCCTCGCTGCCGCGGCTGGGCAGTCGGGCCGCGCTTGGCCGCACCAGGCTCAAGGAGATCGCGGGCGTGGTTCCAGCCATCACGAATTTCCCGGATGGCTGCCGGTTCAATCCGCGCTGTACGCAGGCCACCGAGATCTGCCGCACGGTTGCGCCGCAGACGGATTTGCTAGAGGCCGGCGGTTTCGTCCGGTGTTACCACCATGCATGAGCCGCAAGCCATGCAGGGGGAGGCGAGGCCGGACGACGACCTCATTCTCAGCGTCGAGGATCTCGCGGTTCATTTTCCGATGGGGGGCGGCTGGCTCGGCCGCGGCCGGCGGGTGCTCCGTGCGGTCGACGGCGTTGATCTCAGGCTGAGACGAGGCGAATGCCTCGGCCTTGTCGGCGAGTCCGGCTCGGGCAAGTCGACGGTCGCATTGTCGATCCTGGGTCTGTTGACGCCGACGCGCGGCCGCATCGTGCTGGACGGGCAGGTGGTGACGAACAGGCAAGCCGGCGACCGAAAGTCGCTGGCCCGCACCGTGCAGATCGTCTTTCAGGATCCCTACGCCTCGCTCAATCCGCGCCAGACCGTCCGCCGCACGCTGGAAGATCCCCTGCGTGTGCATGGCGTGACCGCAAAAAGCGAGATCGAGGACCGTGTTGCGGCGATGCTGCGGCACGTCGGCCTGCGGCCGGAACAGGCCGACCGCTATCCGCATGAATTCTCCGGCGGCCAGCGCCAGCGCATCGGGATTGCGCGCGCCCTGATCCTCAATCCCCGGATCGTCATCTGCGACGAGCCCGTGTCGGCGCTCGACGTCTCGATCCGCGCCCAGATCATCAACCTGCTGCTGGAATTGAAGGACACGCTCGGTCTTTCCTACATCATGATCAGCCACGACCTCGGCGTCGTCGAGCACATGAGCGACCGCGTCGCCGTCATGTATCTCGGCCGCATCGTCGAGAACGGCCACTGGCGCGAAATCTTCGAGCGGCCGGCGCACCCCTATACGCAAGCCCTGATCGCGGCCATCCCCGATCCGCTGCGTCATGCGCCGTTAGCGACGACAGGGGGCGACCTTCCGAATCCGCTCAATCCGCCGAACGGATGCGCCTTCAGCCCGCGTTGCCGGTACGCGGAGGCCGTGTGTCGCCACGAGCCCGGTCCGGTGCTGGAAACGCGCGCCGATGGACATGAGGTGAGGTGCTGGCGGGCTGACGAGATTGCTGGGCAGACGCAATTGGCTTCGACCGAGGGCGGGCATCCCTAAGGATGGAAGGCGCGTCCGTCGCGGTCAAAAGCGTCGCTCCAGCGGCCCGCTAGTCACGTCCGGTCTGCCCTGACAGGCGGACGATTTTGGGGCCGGCCCATGAGCCATCGCGTGGGGTTGATCCTTGGTGCGGTTCAATCGCGTACCGCCCCATTTTCATGTGTGCTACATGGTTCGGTAGCAAAATGTAGCAGGAAAGGCAGATCATGACTGACGATCAGGTCAATCTCGTCGTTCGGCACCTTTGCGAGCAATTGCACTTGGCGCTCCGGTTGAAGGGCAGCGAAGCACATCCACCAAACGCCAAGGATATTGGATTCGATCCGGCCTCTGTGAGAACCGTATTGCTGACCGGCTTGCGTTCGGCGGGTGTCACGACCCACCACGAGGCGGTCGGGAAGAGCGAAGAGCCGCCATGGTCCTAAACACAAAACGCGGGACAGAAGCCCCGCGCCGATGTCTCAGCTGGGTCAGCAGCAGACAAATCCACGACAGCGTCCATAGGTCCGTTAAGGGCCAACAACCGACGTTCGATATATCGTCCGTTCGCATCTCGGAACCGCGTCGCGGACGCCGTAGTTAACTGCTCGATTGTATTCGCTTGACAAACGGCGGTCTCCACTGATCATCGAGGATGTTGCTCCCGCCCAGCAGACGCGGATGTAGAGCGAGAACTGGCCACTCGCAGGCAGCCAGTTGCTCTCTTTGTCTACTTGTCTACGCTCCGTGATTTTGGCACCAGCGCGCAGCGTCAACGAACCGTCCCGACATTGAACGTTCGCTTCGCAGGGAACGTTGGCGGCATCTTGCCGCTCGCCTCAGCGCCAGGTTGCCGGTTCGCAGGGAGGCCTATTGAACGGACCTCCGGCATAACTGCCAACGTCTGGAGCCCGGACACAGTGAACGACGTTAGAGGTGGGGACGACTGCACCGCTTTTGTCGCGCCACGCCGACCTACGCCAGCTTGCCGGTTCGCAGGGAGGCTTATTGAACGGCCCTCCGGCAAAACTGCCGACGTCTGGCGCCCGGATGCAGTGAACAACGCGGGACGGATGGACGGCTGCGCCGTTTTGGTCGTACCACGCGGCCATGGCCGGACTAGCGAACATGGCCGCGGCGATCAGTCCTACCGAAGCAAGCTTCCTCATTTGCGCGTCTCCTTATGTGTCAATGATTGAACGACTGACTATCCTTTGCGGCTCATTCCTACCGAAGAGACTGCAAGCAACATTTTGCGGTATCGACTATGCACATCATCAAGGTTGATCTATATCAACTTCGCCCGAATACGGCGGCTGATGACCGCTCTGGGTCAAACTACGAAAAACTCAACCTGAGCAAATTCAGTCCGCTGTGCCCTATTGATCGGACCTCAATGGGGCGTGCCGCCACTTCGCTGATGGGCCCAATTGCAGATAAGCTTTGTTGAGGAGCCTTCGGGAAGCTCATCAAAAAATCAGCGCCGAGGTCGTGCGCTACAGCAGCTACCGACCGCCTCGCCACGCAGTTAGGCGCGAGATCCAACGCGGCACATTGATGCAGAACGCTTCGTATTCCGCGCCGAATGACCTTTTTAGCGTCGGCTCTTCGTAGCCCACGACAAAAAGGTGGAAGGCGAGCCAGACGACTGCGCCGTAGGCGAACAGCCCCCAATCGCCGAACAGGAGCGCCTGGCCGAAAATGACGGCGGCGACCGCCACATAGATTGGATTGCGCACATAGCGATAGAGGCCGGTAACGACGAGATGTTGGGTCGGGGCGATCGGCGCCGGCGTGCCGAGCCCCTGCAGTGCGAAACGCGCGAATGAATCCACGAGCCCGGCTAAGCCGGCAAGAATTAGCGCGGCGCCGACGAAGCGCGTGAGCTCGACGCCGAGAAACGGCAACCTGAACTCCCAGCGTGAAATCCACCACGGGACCACCCCAGCCACCACGCAGGGCGCGAACACGAAGAAGATGGCGGTGCCGATGACAGCAGCAGTTCTTGGCATAGACACGATCCGTTCCCTGCTATTTTAACACACCGCACCGGGAGCGCGTCAGGTCCGCCTTGGGTCATGAACGACAAAGCTTGAACTGAGCACAATAGGTCTGCTTTCGGGCAAATTGCCACCAATCCGCGCTCGTTGTCCTGACAATGAGTGCAGCTAGCGCGCTACGGCGCGGAAGGCCCGGCGCGGACAACACCGGTGTTTCTGCTATAGTGCGATGTTCGAACTTGCGGGGCGGCTGCTTCAAGGGTTGAAATCATGCAAAGAGCATCTGGATCGTTACTACTTGCCTTCATTTTTATTCTATTTGCTCCGCAAGTGCGGGCGCAGCAGATTCCGGCCGAAACCGTTCAGGGAATGCTTGCGGCCCAGATTCGCACGCAAGGCTTCACTTGCGAAAAGCCACTCGGCGCAAAGAAGAACACGAAGGCGTCTCGACCTGATCGCGACGTTTGGGTTCTTAGATGCAGCAACGCCATGTATAAGATCACGCGGGTTCCCGATATGGCGGCGAAGGTCGAACCGCTGCCGTGAGCTTGGTGGTCTCTTCGGGACCAGCGCCATGATGGACTTGTGCCGGTGTTTTGCCCGACGTCTCAAACGTCCTAGCGGCGAGGGCTCAAGCCATGCCTCACGGTCGCCTTAGCTTCCGCTGATGCCGACCAGACGCGGGCGGCGGTTTGCGAGCGGGTTCTCGGCTGGCAGGGCGCGCAGCCAGTCGCGGAAGCTGACGATCTCGGGGCAATCCGCGGTGCCTTCAGGCGCGATCAGCCAATCACCGAGGCCTGATCCCTCATTGACCCGGTCGCAGCGATAGCCCGGCTGGCGGCCGAGACCGCGGGCGATCAGCAGGTCGACCTTGCCCTCGACCAATTCGTGCAGGCCGGCCGGCTGCAGCACCCGCAAACCGATCTCCGCATGGGCGCTGCGAAACTCCGCCAATTCGAGCCGGCGCAGGTCGAAGCTGCCATGGACCCCCAACTGCAGCAGCACCGCGCCCGCCGGCTTCAATTGCGAGGTCGCCTCCGCAATGTGACGAAAACCTTCGGAGACCCCGGGCAGATAGGCCTGACCGGCCGCGGTGAGAATGAGCTGCTTATGCAGCCGCTCGAACAGCTGCACGCCGAGGCGTGCCTCCAGCGCCTTCACCTGCTGTCCCACGGCGGCAGGTGTCACGTGCAGCTCGTGCGCGGCCAGCTTGAAGCTGAGATGCCGGGCGGCGGCCTCAAAAGCGCGGAGCGCGTTGAGCGGGGGAAGGGCGTAGGTCATCGCGGCTCGCAGTTTGACACCGATGGGCCTTGGCCTTGCAATAGATTTTCTTGCGCTGAACCGCAGCAACAATGCTTTGCGAAGCAGTGATGTCGCCGGATACGGTCGGCCCGCAATCCGGAGACCCCCAATGCCCCGTCGTTTAGATCATCTCGTCATTTGCGTCCGCGATCTGGAACAGGCTGCGCTGGATTGGCAGCGGCTTGGCTTCAACCTCACGCCGACCGGTGTGCATCCGTTCGGAACCAGCAACCGCCTGGCGCAGTTCGCCGACAATTTTCTGGAGTTGCTGGCCGTCACCGACAATGCGTTGGTGCCGCCAGCTACGCCGGGCCATTTCAGCTTCGCGGCCCACAACCGCGATTTTCTTGAGACCGCCGAGGGGATGTCGATGCTGGTCTTGCACAGCACCGACGCCCACGCCGATGCCGCGCGTTTCAGGGCCGACCGCATCGGCGATTATGCGCCGTTCGATTTCGGCCGCGACGCGGTGCTCCCGGGCGGAGGCACGGCGCGCGTCGCGTTTTCGCTGGCCTTTGCCACCGATCCCGCCATGCCCGGGATCGCGTTCTTCACCTGCCAGCAGCGTCACCCGCCGGAACTGTTCTGGAAGGCGCAGTATCAGCGTCATCCCAACGGCGCCCTCCGCGTGGTCGAGGTGGTGATGTCGGCGGCGGAGCCGGTGGCGCATCGAGATTTCCTCGAGCGCCTCACGGAAAGCGCGGCCGAGCTTGCGCCCGGGCGGCTGACGATTGGTGAGCGCGGCAATCAGATCATCTTGCTCGGCCCGTCCGAACTGGCGCGCCGGCTACCGGGCCTCGCGAACAGCGCTTCGCCGCGCTTTTGCGCGGCGCGTCTGGCGGTCGCTGATCTGGATGCGACAGGGCGAACACTGAAACACAACGGCGTCGGCTTCGCGATGACCGGTGCCGTGCTGTTGGTGCCACCCGCCACCGCGCATGGTCTGGCGCTCGAATTCGTCGAACAGGAGGCAAGCTGACATGGCTCACATCGTCAACCACAATCCCGCAACGGTCCATCCTCCCGCCGGCGGTTACAGCATGGGACTTGAATTGACGCAGCATCGCCGACTGTTGTTCGTCAGCGGCCAGGTGCCCGAGAAAACCGACGGCACCGTGCCCGAAGGTTTCGAGGCGCAATGCGAGCAGGCCTGGCGCAACGTGATCGAGGTGCTCGCCGCCGCGGGGCTTGGCGTTGAGCATCTGGTCAAGGTCACCACGTTCCTGACTGACCGGACTCAAGTCGTGACCAACCGCACCATTCGCAGCAAGGTGCTCGGCGAACATCGGCCCGCGCTGACGGTCGTGGTCGTCGAGACCGTTGACAGCAAATGGCTACTCGAGATCGAGGCGATTGCCGCGGAATGAAGCCAGCTTCGCCAACCCTGCAATGAGCCCTCAGGTGTCACATGGCTGAGAACATCCATCCCTTCTACCAGACGCATCGGAGCGCAATGGAGGTCGCCATGCGCGATCGACTCGACCTTGCCGAAGCGATGCTGCGCGAGCGCACGCATCTCACCGACATCGACGGGATCAGGCGGGAGGTGATGGAGGAATTCGAGATTGTCCTCACCCAAATGCCCTATGTCGGCGGCGCGGCAAGCCGCATGAGCGATTTCTTCATGCGCCTGATGGGGTTCATGGCCATCAGCCGGGTGCTGCGACGACACGGCGTGCCGGTGCCTGTGATTGGCGAGATCGAGCGAGACACCTACAAGGCGCAATTGCTGACCGTATCAGAAGCGGAGCGTCTCGCCTCGGGGCGACAATTCGTGTCGCCGGAGAACCAGGCCTTGCTGCGCGAGCAGGCGGCAAGGAGCGTTACAAAAGCTCATCAGGAAGAGTTTCCGGAAGACTTCGTCTACGATTTCGTCGAGCCGGGTCCGCAAGACAGCTTCGAATTCGGCATCAACTACAAGGCCTGCGGCTTCTGCAAGCTCGCAGCGCGCCACGGGGACAAGGACATCCTGCCGAATATCTGCGGCCTCGATTTCGTCGCCTACGCAGCGCGCGGCATCCGCCTGCAGCGCACACAAACATTGGCGGGCGGCGCGAGCCACTGCAATTTCCGCTTCTCGCGGCTACCGCCGGATGAGGCCGCGAACCCATAAATCGGCCGCGCTGACGGCTCGCGAAACTCCGCTATGCCCCGGTAGCGATCAAATTGCGCATCGCATACTTTGAGCCAAATCAAGGTAGAACTCCAGGCCGGCCATATCCTCAATGCTTGCCGACGTGGCGATGCAAAATAGCTGCAAAAGAGTGCCCGTCCTTGCGCTGGATCACGACATTGCAAGGAGATCGCCGATGATGGAGCCGCGCAATCGAGTTGTTCAAGTCAGCCTCTTCGGTGATCCCGAGAGGCTGGAGGTGGTCGACGCTCCCTTGCCGACCGCCAGCCGGGGCGAGCTGCGGGTCCGTGTAATTGCGTCGAGCCTCAACTACACCGAGGTGTTGATCAGGCGCCATCTATACCCGCAAACGATGGGCCTCCGGCCGCCGTTCGTAATGGGCTACGACGTGGTCGGGGCAATCGATCAGCTCGGTGAAGGCGTGCATGACTTTCAGATTGGCGACCGCGTGGCCGACATGACGGTGGTCGGGTCAAACGCCGACTATCGCACGCTTCGGGCGAACGACGTGGCCCGCGTGCCGGAGGGCGTAGACGCGGCGGAGGCGGCCACGTTGATCTTGAGCTGGACGACCGCGTACCAGCTTCTGCACCGCGCGGCCCGGGTCCAGCGAGGCCAGCGCGTGCTCGTGCACGGCGCCGCCGGCGCGGTCGGCCAGGCGCTGCTCGTGCTCGGGAGACTGGCCGGCATCGAGCTTTGGGGCACCGCGCGCGGCGAGCACATGGCGCTCGTCCGAGAGCTAGGGGCAACGCCGATCGACTACAAGCATGGGGACTTCACGCGGGTCCTGCCGGGCGGATTCGACGTCATCGTCGACGGCGTTGGCGAAGACGGCTATCGCCGCTCATACGCGGCGCTCAAGCCAGGCGGCCTGCTCTGTGCCATCGGTTTCTCGGCGAGCGTGCAAGCGCAGCGTCGCATGCTCCCTATCGTGATGGAGATCGCGCGCCTTTACCTGTGGAGATTGTTGCCCGGCGGCAAGCGGGCCCGGTTTTACTCGGTAAATGCCATGCGGGCTCGACATCCCACCTGGTTCAAGGAGGACTTGGAGCGGCTGTTCGGGCTTTTGGCAACTGGTGCCATCCGGCCGCGCATCGCCGAGCGGATCTCCTTCGACGAGGTCGCCGATGCTCACCGTCGCCTCGAGGCTGGTGGCCTCGAGGGCAAGCTCGTGCTGTGCCCGGATCTCTTGTCGCGACACAACCAGCGCGCCGCCTGAGACGACGCTCCAGACATGTATCCGCGGATAGATTCCTGGATTGCTTCGCTGCGCTCGCAATGACGGAGTTTGGGTCGCGGTCCTGAGCCCATCGGCCTTAAAGGCACGGCGCCATGATGACGTTGTGCTCCTGTTTTGCCCGACGTGTCAAACGTCGTTGCGGCGGGGGCTCAAGCCACCTCGCGCCAAATTCTTCAATGATTTGTACTGTGCATGGGGTTGTTTTCGCGTTTTTGTTTTGAGGGCTGCCTACTCCGCCGCTTTTTCCCTGAGCCGCTGCGCGTAGACGTTGATGACCAGCGCCGCGAGCAGGATCAGGCCGCGGATCAGGATCTTCAGGAAGCTGTCGATGTTGACGTGGTCGAGGCCGTTATTCAGGACGCCGAGAACGAAGAGCCCGACGATGGTGTTGCCGATGCCGCCGCGGCCGCCGAACAGGCTGGTGCCGCCGACGACGACGGCGGCGATGGAGTCGAGCAGATAGGTGTCGAACTCGTTCTGCTGCGCGCTGCCGAAATGGGCGACGCCGAGCATGCCGCCGATCCCCGAGCACACCGCGGAGATCACCATCACGGCGCCGAGGATGAGCTTGACGTTGAGGCCGGAATATTCGGCCGCCTCGCGATTGCCGCCGACCATGTAGACGTAGCGGCCGAAGCGCGTGTAGGTCAGTACCAGATGGCCGCCGAGCAGCATGATGGCCGCGACGATGACGATCCAGGGGATGCCGCCGATCGAGCCCGAGCCGAGCGTGGTGATCAGGCCGGGCACCTTGTAGGCGATCTGGCCGCGTACCAGCAGCGCCGAGACGCCGGCCGCGATCTGCATCATCGCCAGCGTCATGATGAAGGAGGGGATACCGATCACGGTCAGGCCGAGCGCATTGACGAGGCCGAGCAGCGCGCAGAGCAGGATCGACAGGATGATCGCGACCGCGCCGGGCAGGGGGATGTTGGCGATGTTGACGTAGGATTCCTGCAGCGTGAAGTAGGCGACGGCGATGCCGGTGACGTTGGCGATGCTGGCGACCGAGAGGTCGATCTCCGCGCAGAGGATCACGAAGGTGAGGCCGACCGCGATGATGCCTGTCACCGACACCTGCGTCAGGATGTTGCCGAGGTTGTCCAGCGTCGCGAAGGAGGGGCTGGCAAAGGCGAAGAAGGCGGACAGGAAGATCAGGGTGAGGAACGGCGCGATGTTGCGCATCTGCGAGCGCAGGAAGGGCGCAACGCCGCGCGGCCGCTGACCCGCCGCCAAAGCCGTCTCACTGCTCGCCATGGTGCTTCTCCGTCACGCCGCTTCCAGCAGGCGGTCCTTGCTGACCGGCTCGTTCTTGAATTCCCGCACCAATGCCCCGCGCTTGAGCACGAGGATGCGGTCGGCCAGCGACAGCACCGTTTCCGGCTCGGTCGACAGCACGATGACCGCGAGCCCCTTGGCGCGGAGATCGCGGACGATGTTGATGACGTCGTTCTTGGCGCCGACATCCATGCCCCGGGTCGGCTCGCACAGCACCAGCAGCTTCGGCGGATAGGTCAGCCATTTTGCCAGCGCGACCTTCTGCTGATTGCCGCCGGAGAGCATGCCGAGGTCGAGACCGACCACCGGCGGCCTGATCTGCAGCTGTTCGACCTGGCGCTTGGCGATGTCGCGCTCCTGCGCCGGCTTGAGCAGCAGCGACGAGATGCGGTCGAGAATGCTGATCGAGATGTTCTTGTAGACCGGTTCCTGATGAAACAGCATGGCGCGCCGGCTCTCCGGCACCAGCGCCACGCCGGCGCGCCGCGCCGCCGCCGTGCTGGCGAAGGTTTTCGGCTTGCCCTCGACGGCGAGCGTGCCGCCGTCCGGCTTCAGCTTGCCGAACAGGATGCGCGACAGCTCCTGCTGGCCGCAGCCCATGAACCCGTAGATGCCGAGCACCTCGCCGGCGCGGGCCTCGAAGGAGATGTCCTTCAGGCTGCGGGCCAGTGACAATTGGTCGACCTTCAGGACCACGGAGCTGTCGCTCGGCCGTGGCAGCATGAGGTCATCGGTGTAGCTGTGCTCGAGCGCTTCGCCGCCGCGGCCGATCATGGCCTCGATCAGCGCGCCCTTGCTGGTCGCAGCCGCCGCGGTCTCGGCGACCTTCCGCCCGTTGCGGAACACGGTCACCGTGTCGGACACAAGCAGGATGTCCTCGATGAAATGCGAGATGAAGACGATAGCGGTGCCTTCCTCGCGCAGCCGACGCAGCGTCGCGAACAGCCGCTCGACCTCGGGCGGGGAGAGGGCGGAGGTCGGCTCGTCCAGGATGACGATGCGGGCGCCGGAGAACAGCACGCGGGCGATCTCGATCAGCTGCTGCAGCCCGATCGGGAGGTCGCCGAGCCTGGACATCGGATCGACGTCGATGCCGAAGCGGGCGAGCTGCTCGCCGGCCTCGCGCGCCATGCGCCGCCATTGCACGAGGCCGAACCGGTTGGTCGGTTGGTTGCCCAGGAACACGTTCTCGGCGACGGTGAGATCGGGCGCGACGCTGAGCTCCTGATGCACCATGGCGATACCGGCCGCGTGCGCATCGCGGGCGGAGCGGAAATGCGTCTCCCTCCCGTCGATCAGGAAGCGGCCAGAGAATTCGCTGTGCACGCCGGCGATGATCTTCATCAGCGTGCTTTTGCCGGCGCCGTTCTCGCCGACGAGACCGTGGATCTCGCCGGGTGAGAGCGCGAAATCAACACCACGAAGCGCTTCGACGCCGCCGAAGCTCTTCGTGATGCCTTGCAGTTCCAGGATGGGCGAACGAACCTCAGGCATGGAGGCTCAGATCAGGAAGTGATCTTCCATCCATTGCATGCCGGCGGCGTTGGCCTTGGTCACGACCGGGCCGTCGGTGATGACGTGCTTGGGAATGCCCTGTCCGCTCTTCTCGCCGCCGACCACGGCGGAAACGCCCGCGATGATGGCGCCGCCATGGATGCGGCAGGACGGATTGCGCACGGTCGCGAACATGCGGCCCTCGCTTACCGCCTGGATCGCCGGTGGCATCGCATCGACGCCGCCGATCAGGATGTTGGTGCGATTGCGCGCCTTCATGATGTTGGCGGCGGCGAGCGCCATGTCGTCATTGTGGAAGAACGCCGCGTCGATCTGCGGATATTTGGTCAGGTAGGTTTCCCAGAGGCGCGCGGTTTTCGACACGTCCCAGTCGGCAGGCTGGGTGTCGAGCACCTCGATGTTCGGGAACTGCTTGACGACGGTGTTGAAGCCCTTCGCCCGGCCTTGCGCGCCGGTATGGCCGAGCGCGCCCTGCGTCATGATGATCTTGCCTTTGCCGCCCATGGCGTTGCACAGCGCCTGCGTCACCGAGGCGCCCATGAACTCGTTGTCGGGGGCAAGGAAAGAGTGGACGTTGATCTGGTCGAGCGGGGCAATCAACGTGTCCATGTCGATCACCGGCGTGCCGGCATCGATCATCTTCTGCACGGGCTGGGTGAGGGTGCCGATACCGAAGGCCTGGATCGCGACGAAGTCCCACTTTTGCGAGGCCATGTTGTCGATCGCCGCACGCTGCTTCACCGCATCGAGCTGGCCATCGAACCAGGTCACTTCGACATTGAACAGCTTGCCCCAGAATTCCGCCGCCTGCTTGCCCTGGGCGCACCAGGTGGCCTGGAGGCCTGCATTGGAGAAGGCCGCCTTCAGCGGCTTCTCGGATCGTCCGACCTCGGCTGCAAGGGCAGGGTTTATGCCCATGCTGCCGAGAAGGGCAGTCGCGGCGCCGGCGGTCGCCGCCGCCTGAAGAAGATCGCGCCTCGTCGTCGAGAAATCTTTCGTCCCGGACATCGCTCGCTCCCATAAAATTTTCGTCGGCGCGTCATTGATTGCGCGACCGATGTCCGAAAGTCTCTCACAAGAGTTCCTGCCACTCAATCTGCAATCGATCGCGAGATCGCCGCAGCTCGTGTTGGTGCAGCGCAAAGCGTCAGGCCGGAATAGTGGCGAAGGCGTCGATCGCGACGAGCAGCTGGTCCCAGGCCTGCGCGATTTCCGGCGACCATTCGTCGCCGAGCAGGTCGCGCAGCGCATCCCTGATGACGGCGAAGAACGCGATGAACAGCTCGCGCGGAGTGCCGTAGCCATCGTGCGAGGCGACCTCGCAGGCGATCAGCCTGAAATGGCGCCGACGCTCACCGGCGAAGTCGAGGATTGCCTCGATCGTCAGCGCAAGCATCGATCCCATCACCAGCTCGCTGCCCTGCGAGCGGAACATGGTCTGCGTTTCGGGATGCTGTTCGAATAGCCGTTGGTAGACGAGTGGCGTGAGATCCGCGCAACGCGAGGCTGCGAGGTCGAAGCTGTTTTCGATTGGATTAGAGGGAGCGCTCATCGGCATCGAAGCCATGCGGGCAAAAAAAAGAGCGGGGCCCTAGCCCCGCTCGAAAATTGTGTCGACCCTATTATCCCCGATTCTAAGATTTGCTCTTGATTGACGGGGCGACGCTGCGTTTTGCGCGCCAGGGGCTCCTCCCGAGACTTGGACCACCAGACTTCGACCTCGCGGCCAGCCTGAGCAAGAGGGATGCTAGATCAACTTTTCTCACTTGTCATCATTTTCGGCAACGATTGTTCAAAATTAGAGCAGCTGACGAAATGATCGGGCTGTTTAACCCGTAAGCATATGACAAATATAAGAAATCTGTGGACGGGGCGGGGTTACCGGACTGCCTCAAATGCCGGACGTCCTAGCCCATGGGGCGGCGGGACCACAGTTTTCGAGAAATTTGCGCTGGGCCAAGAAGCCGGCGGAACTGACCTCGACTCAGGTCTCGGCGAGGTGTTTAGTTTGTAGGCGAACGAATGGCTCGGCGGATGCGCGCACGGCTGCAAAAATTCCTACCCCTGGTCCTGCTCGCTTTGGCGATGCAGGTGCTGGCGCCGATTGCCGCCTGTCTGGCGGCCGGCCAGGCCGTGGCCGATCCGTTGTCTGCCGGCGTCATCTGCCACAGCGCCAGCGAGCAGGGCGGTCTGGACGACCAGACCGGCGCGCCGACCGCACATGGCGCCGCGTGCGCGCTGTGCTGCCTGGCGCAGGCAGGCGCATCGCTCGATTCGCCGCCGCACGTTGCGCTCGCCATTCCCTTCCGCCACGCCGCGCGCGTGGTGTGGCATGCGGCGGATGTATCGGCCGTCGCGATCCATAAGGGCACAAGCGCCCAGGCGCGCGCACCACCTCAATTTTCCTGACGACCCTCGTGATTGCCGCGGTCCGTCCGCTGGCGATCGATGCTGTCGAAGGGCCGGAGAGAAAGCCGGCGTCAGGAATGCCCCATGTTACGTTGTCATGCCCGCCGTGGCGTGAGCGTCGTCGCGGTCCAGGCCGCGCTGCTTGCGTCGTCGAGCGGAGTCTTTGCCCAAAGCACGAACACGGAGCTGCCGGCGGTGACCGTTGAGGCGCCGCAGACTGCCCGTGCCAAACCAGTCACCCGGCCTTCGCAACCGCGATCCGCTTCGGCCGGCCGCGCAGCGAGGCCCGTTACGCCGAGTGCGAGCGTCGGCGCGTCGACCCCAAACCGGGCCGTGACGGCCAGCGCGGCGCGAGACGGTCTCAATCAGGCGCCAACCGGCCAGACCGAGACGACCATCTATCGCAGCCAGTTCGACAACCGGCCGGCGGTTACCGTGGCCGACGTGCTGCGCGAGAGCCCCGGCATATCGGTGAAGCAGGGCAACGGACCCCGCGATATCGGTATCTCGATCCGCGGCTCCAACGCCCGCAACGGCTTCGGCATCCGCAATCTCGTGATCTTCGACGACGGCTTCCCGGTCACGCAACCGGACGGGCTGTCCCGCAGTGACCTGATCGATCCGCGCGCCTATGCGGCGATCGACGTCATTCGCGGCCCTTCGTCGGCGCTCTACGGGAACTACGCGACCGGCGGCGCGCTCAATTTCCGGACACGGCCCGGCGGCACGATCGACGGCGTCGAATATGGCGTCGACGGCGGCAGCTACGGCTATCTCAACAATTATCTCGCGGCCGGCAAAAAGGTCGGGAACTTCGAGGGCTCGCTGTTCGCAAGCGACACGCGAGGCGACGGCTATATCGGCAATAGCTGGTTCAATACGCAGACCGTCAACTTCCTCGGCACGCTCAAGGCGACGCCGGACGATCGTTTCACGGTCAAGATCATCAACAACGATCTCAGCACGCGGCTGCCGATCCGGCAGTCGCTGAACCAGTACTATCAAAACCCATTCCAGCAGGGCTGTGCGACCGGCGTCTCGGCCGCCGCCGGATGCGGCACGGTCACACTGTTCAACAACGGCTTCAATGCAACCGCTGGAACCGACAAGGAGACGGCCGTGCAGGCCGGGCTTGGCCGCAACGACCGCCGCACCATCGTCGGCGGCCGCTGGGAGCACGATTTCGACAACACCACGACCTGGCGCAACCAGTTCGTGTTCGACGACAGGAACATCAATCAGCCGACCGGCACGACCAGCGCGATCGGAGATTTTCCCTCGTACAATTTCATGAGCGACGTCACCAAGCGGGGCGAGATTCTCGGCCTGGAATCGACCACGTTCTTCGGTGCCTTCTACAACACCCTGACGGCCTCGAGCGACACGCGGAACGTCATGCCGGGGGGCAATGCCACACTCGGCAGTCTGTCGAGCAATCTTTATAGCCAGACGACCAATTACGGCGTTCGCGCGCGGGAAGAGCTCAAGCTGACGACATCCTTGACGGCTGTCGCAGGCATCGGCTGGGAAACTACCGTTCTCAAGGGGATCAACACTGCGTATGCGTACGCTGGCCCCACTGGCATTACCACGACGACGCTGACGACCGCGGACAGGCAATTCCAGAACACTGCGCCTGAACTGGCGTTGCTCTATACGGTGAACAACGAGTGGGTGCTCAGGGGGCGGGTTGCTACGGGGTACGGCACTCCGCAGGTTTCGAACCTGTTTGTCCTGCCGAGTGGGCTGTCGGGCAACAATACCCAGCTCCAGGCTCAGAAAAATCTGGGCTACGACCTCGGTTTCGACTGGACACCGAACAACACGCTCAAAGTAAGCGCGACGGGCTTCTACGAGTTCTTTCGCGACGAACTTGTATCGCAGGCAACACCTGTCAATTCACCTAACCAGAGCTACACGTTCAATGCGCCGCGCTCGGAGCATCGCGGCATCGAGCTTGCGGCCGATTGGAAGTTCTATCCGGGCTGGCGGTTCATGGCGGCCTACACCTACCTCGACGAGGTCTACACGGAGTATGTCGAGAACATCACCAATGGTGCGGTCTTCAGCTTCAACCGGGCCGGCAACAAGATCCCCGGCATCTCGCCCAACGAGCTGACAGCCCGGGTCGGCTACGACGAGTTTGCCGGGCCACTGGCAGGTCTCGGTGGCTTCGTGGAAGTCCAGTGGAAGGACTCCTTCTACATGGACAATGCAAACCTGCTGAAAGCGCCGGGTTATGAGCTGGTCAATTTGAACGTCCACTACAAGACCGATCTGGTGTCCGACACTTTCAGATCTCTGAACCTGTTCCTCGAAGTCAGGAACGTTTTCGACCGTACCTACGTCGCATCGGCAAACAACATCGCCAATACAGTGACGGCGGCCGGCCTTCAAAATCCTGCGAGCGTGCTCGCAAATACGACGGGATCGATCTACGCGGGCTCGCCGCGCCTGTTCGTTGCGGGTATGAAGGTGGCATTCAGATGATCCGGGCTCTCGAAGGGAATAGGGCCATGGTCCGAAGTGGCTTGCTTGGGATAGTCGCTCTTGCATTCCTGCAAGGGGCGGCGCTCGCGCAGATGCACGGTCAACATGCCTCGGAAGCGTCGTGCGAGGAGCCGACGCTGCGCTGTGCAACCAAGGTGACGCCCGCATTCGGACCGGACGGAACGCTGTGGCTAGCCTGGATGGCAGGCGGGCAGGTGTCGGTTGCGAGTTCATCGGATGCGGGGCGCAGCTTCTCGGCGCCCACCCAGGTCACGGCCAAGCGGCTGAACCTTGATTGGGGGCCGGACGCCCGGCCGAAGATCGTGGTCGACCGCAAGGGCGGCATCGCGCTCGCATTCTCGATCTTCAGGGATGAGGCCTTCAACGGCCAGGTGCTCTACTCGCGATCCAGCGATGGCGGGAAGAGCTTTGCGGAGCTGAAGCCCATCACCGCCAACAATGAGAGCCAGCGTTTTGAGGCGCTGGCGCTCGATCAGGATGGAACGGTCTTTGCGGCATGGCTGGATAAGCGCAATCGTGTTCCCGCGAAGGAGGCAGGACGGAAGTACGAGGGAGCAGGGCTGTTCTTTGCCTCGTCTCGCGATGGCGGCGCCACCTACGCGGAGGCGAAGCTTGCGCGTGACAACACTTGCGAATGCTGCCGGTTGGGGCTGACATTCGCGGCGCCCGGGCGGCCGGCCGTGATCTTCAGAAATATCTTCGAGGGCGGCGTGCGCGATCACGCGGTCATGACCTTCGCCGACGTCTCGACGCCGGGTGAGATCCATCGGGTCAGTAATGACGACTGGCAGATCAACGCCTGCCCGCATCACGGACCGAGCCTCACCGTTGCGCCGAACGGGACCTATCACGTCGCCTGGTACACGAGCGGCAAGGCGCGCAAGGGACTGTTCTACGCCCACTCGCGCGACGAAGGCCGCACCTTCTCTGCGCCCATGGCGCTGGGGCAGCCGGGCCGCAATCCGACGCGTCCTTACGTGCTCGCAAGTGCTGTGGGAACGGTGATGGTCTGGAAGGAGTTCGACGGCGAGAAGACCTCGGTCCAGATGATGATTTCCCGCGACGATGGCGAGAGCTGGTCGCCGCCGAAGACGATATCGAGTACGACCGACACATCCGATCATCCTTTGCTCGTTTCCAATGGCCGACAGGTCTATTTGTCATGGATGACGAAAGCGGATGGTTATCGGCTCACAGCAATCGAGGACCAGCCATGAGACGTCGATTTGCAGGCATTCTGGGTCTGGGTATCCTGGTCGCGTCAGCGGCTACGCTGGGAGCAGCGCCGGCCCTGAAACCGTTCGAGCGCGGCACCTGGCAAGGCGTCCTTAGGGGTCATGCGGGCCGCCCGACGCTCGTGCATTTCTGGGGCGTGACCTGCGGGCCCTGCAAGGTCGAGCTGCCGTTGCTCGGGCAGTTTGCGAAGGACCATCCCGGGATCGACGTGGTCACGATCAGCGCCGATCTCGTGCCGAATCTGCCGGCGGCAACGCAGTCGATGCTTGACAAGGCGGGGCTGTCGTCGACCGAGAACTTCATCTTCAACGACGGTTTTGTCGAGCGTTTGAGGTTCGAGATCGACCCCGCCTGGCAGGGCGACATTCCCCGGACCATGCTCATCTCCCGGGACGGGACAATCACGACGATCGAAGGCTCGGCCGAGATGGCCGATCTCGAAAAATGGTCGGGCCAACAGCTCGCCACACACTGAAATTCAATCTGCAAACGGGAATACCGATATGAAGACCATGTTGAAAGATGTGCTGCTCGCAGCGTTCGCTCTCGCGCTCTGCGCAGCACCAGCGGCAGCCGAGGACGTCAAGGCCGGCGATCTCGTCATCTCGCAGGCCTGGAGCCGGGCGACGCCGGGCGGCGCCAAGGTCGCCGGCGGCTATCTCACCATCGAGAACAAGGGAACAACGGCGGACAGGCTGGTCAGCGTTTCCGCCGACATCGCGGGGAAGACCGAGGTCCATGAGATGGCGATGGACAACGGCGTGATGAAGATGCGTCCGCTCGACAAGGGGCTCGTGATCGATGCCGGCAAGACGGTGAAGCTCGCGCCCGGCGGCAATCATCTGATGCTCCAGGAGCTGAAGGGTCCGTTCAAGCAGGGTGACAAGGTACCGGTGACGCTGGAGTTCGAGAAGGCCGGCAAGGTCGCCGTCTCCCTCGACGTCCAGGGCGTCGGTGCGCAGGCGCCCGGCGACGGCGGGCACATGATGAAGAAAATGCCGGATCATTCGGGAATGAAGATGTGATGAAACAGATCAAGTCTCCGATGACCTCGCCTCGAAATTTCGCGGGCCTTGCGCTCGCGATGGCTGCCTTGCTGTCGGTTGCCGCGACACCGCTTGCGGCGGCGACGGACGACGACAGTTTCTTCACCCACCTGCACACCGAGAAGGCGATGGCCAATGTCACGATCTCGCCGGGCCGCGCCGGGCCGGTCGAGATCGCCATCCAACTCGAAACCACGGACGAGACGCCGCTCACGGCCAAAGCCGTGTCGGTGACGCTCGTTGACACGCAGTCCGGCAGGAAGCTCGCGCCGGTCGAGGCCTCGCGCGACGGCGAGGACAGCTGGCACGTGAAGGTCGCGCAATTGACGCCCGGACGCTGGATGCTGGGTCTCGGAATTTCGATCTCCGAGGCCGATCATGTCAGTGTGGAATCGCCGATCCTGATCAAGTGACGATGTCGAAGGGACCAAACATGTCGAAGAGATCCTGCCTGTTCCTGATCGCCGCGCTGGCCGCGTCGCCTGCTGCGGCGCATATCACGCTCGAGACCAAGCAGGCCACGGTTGCTTCCTATTACAAGGCCGTCTTCGCCGTGCCGCACGGCTGCGCGGGTTCGCCTACCGTGAAGATCAGGGTGCAGATTCCGGAAGGTGTGATCGCGGTGAAGCCGATGCCAAAGGCGGGCTGGAGCGTCGATGTCGTCGAAGGCAAGTACGCCAATGAATACGACTATCACGGCAACAAGCTTTCCTCCGGCGTCAGGGAGGTCGCCTGGTCCGGCGGCAAGCTGCCGGATCACAACTACGACGAGTTCGTCATCAGCAGCTTCCTGACCAACAGCCTGAAGCCGAACACGACGCTGTATTTCCCTGTCGTCCAGGAGTGCGAGACCGGCGTCAGCCGCTGGATCGAGATCCCGGCGGACGGGGAAGGGCATTCGCATGAGGGCAAATCGCCGGCACCGGGCGTGAAGCTCCTGCCAAAGCCCTGATGCGCCTGCTCGCCGCGCTCGCAACACTCTTCTGTGTTGTCGGATTCACGACCGGCGCGTCTGCACATGCGGCGCTCGTCGCAGTCGAGCCCGCAAGCGGCAGCATGCTTGCGAGCGCGCCGAAGGCGGTGGAGCTGCGCTTCAACGAGGCGGTAACGCCGGGCGCAATCCAATTGATCGACGGCGCCGGCAGGGCGAGGAACGATGCGCGCGTCAGCGCGTCTGGCGAAACGATCTCGGTCGCGATGCCGCCAGACCTGCCGCAGGGCACTGCGGTCGTCAGCTATCGCGTGATCTCGCAGGACGGCCATCCCGTCGCGGGATCGGTGATCTTCTCGATCGGCATGCCGACGGGGACGCAACCTCCCGCCAATGCCGATCGCGGGTTGAACGTGCTGATCTGGCTGGCGCGGGTTGGTCTTTATCTCGGGCTGTTCGTCGGTGTCGGAGGCGTGTTCTTTGCGCGCTGGGTTGCGTGGTCGACGACGGGCATGACCGCGCCGCGCGTCGCGCTCGCCATCGGCATTCCGAGCGCCGCTGTCTCTCTCGGGGTGTTGGGCCTCGATCTTCTCGGGCTGCCGCCAGCGGCTCTCGCGACGGCCGCCCCCTGGAGGGTCGCGTTCGCGACCAGTGCTGGCCCCGCGCTGCTGGTTGCGATTGCTGCGATGCTGTTCGCGTTGATGGCGCTGCGCAGCGCATGGTACGCGCGCGCTCTTGCGATCATCGCGCTCGTCGGCGTCGGTCTGTCGCTTGCCATGACCGGGCACGCTGCAACGGCCCCGCCGGAGGCGTTGACGCGGCCGGCGATCTTTCTCCACGGCCTCGGCGTCACCATCTGGATCGGTGCTCTCGCGCCGCTGGTCGCGCTGGTATCGGAGCCGACGACTGCGACGCTCCCCGTCGTGAACCGCTTTTCCCGCATCGCTGCGCTGGCGGTCGGCGTGCTGGCCTTGACCGGCCTCGCACTCGCGATCGTTCAGCTCGAAAAGCCGGTCGCGCTGGTCGAGACCCGCTACGGACTCATCCTCTCGATCAAGCTTGCATTGGTCACGGGATTGCTGGCGCTCGCCGCGCTCAATCGGTTCAGGCTGACACCGGCTCTGGCCCGGGACGGGAATGGGACGCCCGCGCTCAAGCGCTCGATCCTGCTGGAAGGCGCGATCGCACTCGCCATCCTTGCCGTCGTCGCCGGCTGGCGCTTCACCCCGCCACCGCGGACGATCATTCCCGAGACGCCTTTGGCGATCCACATCCACAGCGACAAGGCGATGTTCCAGGTTCTGGTGTCTCCTGGGAAACCCGGCGTCGACGATTTCGTGCTCCAGCTCATGACCGGCGAGGCCACGCCGCTGATCGCGAAGGAGGTGACGCTGACCCTGAGCCTGCCGGAGCGCGGCATCGAGCCGATGGAGCGGGGCGCATCGCTTGGGCCGGACGGCTACTGGCACGTGCGCAAGGTCGAGCTTCCCTTCGCGGGCCGCTGGCATGTGCGGATCGACGCGCTGGTGACCGATTTCGAGAAAGTCACGCTGGAGGACGAACTCGATGTGGGGCTGCCTTAAAGCGCGCCGGTGCAGTTCACGCTGAACCTGAAGGCAACGGAAAAATGACAGGAATTCCGCCGCCTTAGCGGCTTTTCCTCATTCCCGGTCTTGTGTTTTCGCTCCCAATCCGCTTTCACTGCAGGCGATCACTGATTCCCAGAGTATTGCCATGCGGTTGTCGCGATTCTTTCTGCCCATCCTGAAGGAAAATCCGAAAGAGGCCGAGATCGTCTCGCATCGGCTGATGCTGCGCGCCGGCATGATCCGGCAGGAGGCCGCCGGCATCTATGCCTGGCTGCCGCTCGGCTTCCGCGTGCTGAAGAAGATCGAGCAGATCGTGCGCGAGGAGCAGGACCGCTCCGGCGCACTGGAACTCTTGATGCCGACGCTCCAGCTCGCGGACCTCTGGCGCGAGAGCGGCCGTTACGACGCCTACGGCCCGGAAATGCTGCGCATCGCCGATCGCCACAAGCGTGAGCTGCTGTACGGGCCGACCAACGAGGAAATGATCACCGAGATCTTCCGCGCCTACGTCAAGTCCTACAAGAACCTGCCGCTGAATCTCTATCATATCCAATGGAAATTCCGCGACGAGCAGCGTCCGCGTTTCGGCGTGATGCGCGGCCGCGAGTTCCTGATGAAGGACGCCTATTCCTTCGACCTCGACGAGGCCGCAGCGCGCGTCGCCTACAACAAGATGTTCGTCGCCTATCTGCGCACCTTCGCGCGGATGGGGCTGAAGGCGATCCCGATGCGCGCCGAGACCGGCCCGATCGGCGGCGATCTCAGCCACGAGTTCATCGTACTTGCGGAGACCGGTGAATCCGGCGTTTTCATCAATCGCGACGTGCTGGACCTGCCGGTGCCGGGCGAGGACGTCGACTATGACAGCGACCTGACGCCGATCATCAAGCAATGGACCTCGGTCTATGCGGCGACGGAAGACGTCCACGACGCCGCGCGCTTCGAACAGGAAGTGCCTGCGGACAAGCGGGTGAACACCCGCGGCATCGAGGTCGGGCAGATCTTCTATTTCGGCACGAAGTATTCCGACGCGATGAAGGCACTGGTTGCGGGCCCCGACGGTGTCGATGTGCCGATCCATGGCGGCTCCTACGGCGTCGGCGTCTCGCGCCTGCTGGGCGCCATCATCGAGGCCTGCCATGACGATGCCGGCATCAAATGGCCGGAGGCGGTGGCCCCGTTCCGCGCGTCGATTCTCAACCTCAAGCAGGGCGATGCCGCGGTCGATGCGGCGTGCGAGAAGCTCTATGCCGAGCTCACCGCCAAGGGCGTCGACGTGCTCTACGACGACACCGACCAGCGCGCCGGCGCCAAATTCGCCGCCGCCGACCTGATCGGCATCCCCTGGCAGATCATGATCGGGCCGAAGGGCCTCGCCGAGGGCAAGGTCGAGATCAAGAAGCGCAGTGACGGCTCGCGCGAGACGATGTCGCCTGCGGACGCGGTCGCCCGGCTGGTCGGCTGAATATTGTTCATCGCGCGATATCGCGGCCGCCAATCCGGCCACAATTGACCCCGAATCATGGGATTATCGAGCGATGGATGAGACCATGACCGAGACCAAGCAAACCGCGCCTTTTGCGCCATTCGAGTGGATGCTGTCGGCGCGCTATCTGCGGGCGCGCCGCAAGGAGGGATTCATCTCGGTCATCGCCGGGTTCTCCTTCCTCGGCATCATGCTCGGCGTGGCGACGCTGATCATCGTCATGGCGGTGATGAACGGCTTCCGCAAAGAGCTGCTCGACAAGATTTTGGGCCTCAACGGCCACATCCTGGTGCAGCCGCTGGAATCGCCGCTGACCGACTGGAAGGACGTCGCCGACCGCCTCAGCCAGGTCCAGGGCATCCGGCTCGCAGCGCCCGTGGTCGACGGCCAGGCGCTGGCGTCCTCGCCGTGGAACGCCTCGGGCGTCCTGGTGCGCGGCATCCGCTCCGATGACCTCAACAACCTCACCTCGATCGCCAAGAACATCAAGCAGGGCTCGCTCGAGGGCTTTGACGACGGGCAGGGGGTCGCGATCGGCCGCCGCCTCGCCGACCAGCTGTCGTTGCATGCCGGCGACAGCGTGACGCTGGTGGCGCCGAAGGGCGCGGTCACCCCGATGGGCACGACGCCGCGCATCAAGCCCTACAAGATCGTGGCGGTGTTCGAGATCGGCATGTCCGAATACGATCTCGGCTTCGTGTTCATGCCACTGGCTGAAGCTCAGGCCTATTTCAACCGCAGCAACGACGTCACCTCGATCGAGGTGTTCACCACCAACCCCGACAAGATCGACGCCTTCCGCAAGGCGGTGACGGAGGCCGCGGGCCGTCCGGTGTTCCTGGTCGACTGGCGGCAGCGCAACTCGACCTTCTTCAACGCGCTCCAGGTCGAGCGCAACGTGATGTTCCTGATCCTGACCATGATCGTGCTGGTCGCCGCACTCAACATCGTCTCCGGCCTGATCATGCTGGTGAAGGACAAGGGCAGCGACATCGCGATCCTGCGCACGATGGGAGCCTCGCAAGGCTCGATCATGCGCGTCTTCCTGATCACGGGCGCCTCGATCGGCGTGGTCGGGACTCTGGTCGGCTTTTTCGTCGGCCTCGTGATCTGCCTCAACATCGAGTCCATCAGGCAATTCCTGTCCTGGCTGACCAGCACCGAGCTGTTCTCGCCGGAGCTCTACTTCCTGTCGAAACTGCCCGCCGAGATCGACGTCGGCGAGACCACGGCGGTCGTCATCATGGCGCTGACGCTGTCGTTCCTTGCGACGCTGTACCCGTCGTGGCGCGCCGCGCGCCTCGATCCCGTCGAAGCGCTGCGGTACGAGTGAGGGGCTGATGGAGAGCCAGCAGGGGGCGGAAGATGTACCGGTCATTTATCTCCACGAGATAAAGCGGCAGTACTTGCAGGGCGAGGTGCCGCTGACGATCCTCGACAACGCCAAGCTCGCGCTGTGGGCCGGGCAATCGGTGGCGCTGGTCGCGCCGTCGGGCTCGGGCAAATCGACGTTGCTGCACATCGCAGGGCTGCTTGAAGCCCCCGATTCCGGCGAGGTCTACGTCAACGGCGCGCCGACCTCGCAGCTGCCCGACATCGAGCGTACCCAGCTCCGCCGCACCGATATCGGCTTCGTCTACCAGTCGCACCGGCTGCTGCCGGAGTTCTCGGCGCTCGAGAACGTGATGATGCCGCAGATGATCCGCGGCCTGAAGAAGTCGGAGAGCGTCAAGCGCGCCAAGGAGATCCTTGGCTATCTCGGCCTCGGCGACCGCATCACCCATCGGCCCGCGGAATTGTCGGGCGGCGAGCAACAGCGCGTCGCGATCGCGCGCGCGGTCGCCAACGCGCCGCGGGTGCTGTTTGCGGACGAGCCGACCGGCAACCTCGATCCGCACACGGCCGATCACGTCTTCCAGGCCCTGATGCAGCTGGTCAAGGCGACCAAGGTCTCCATGCTGATCGCGACCCACAACATGGAGCTCGCCGGCCGCATGGACCGGCGCGTGTCGCTGTCGAACGGCCAGGTCGTTGAGCTCGAATAATAAAAACTGCGAAAACAACCCCATGCACAGTAGCCGGCCTTGGCCGGCTACGATCGGGGTGACGCCTTCCAGCCATTTGACATGTCGGGCCTTTCGGCTGCGACGGCGCATCGCCGCAGCGGCGGGGCCGTTATGGCCTGATCACCGTCAATCTGAACGGCCCGCCATTCGCTGCGGCGTGTTCCACCGCCTCGTTGACGTGGTCGAGGTCGAACGCCGTCGCCTCGTATTCGTCCAGCCGCAACAATCCCGCGCGCACCAGCGCGATCAGGCGGCTCGCTGCATCCGGCGGATACATCCAGACGCCGTGGATGCTGATGCAGTTGCGCATGATCCAGGGGTAGGGCAGATCGAGGCCTGCGCCGCCCGCCATGCCGACGCCGCCCATCAGCACGACGCGGCCGTAAGCGCGCACCGTCATGATCGCCGCGCGTACGACGGTCGTGCTGACCGAGGGCGGCATGATGTCGAACACGCAGTCGATCGGCCCCGGTGCGGCGCGCTTCATGCTTTCGCAGTCGTCGCTCTCGTTGCCGGTGAGTTTCACCGGCTTCACCCGATCGCCGAAGCGGCGGACGAGGTCGACCAAAATCCTGTCGTTGCGACCGGGCGCGACCACGCAGGCCGCGCCCATCGCGAGCGCGACCGAGACGGCCGCGCTGCCGAAATTGCCGGTGGCGCCGCTCACCAGCACGGTCTCGCCGGGTTGAAGGTTGGCGGCGAGAAAGCCGCCATAGGGCACCAGCGCCGTCCCCAGCGCACACCATTGCGAGGCTTGGTCGGACGTGATCGCGCCAAGCCGCTTCACATTCTCGGTCGGCACGCGCATCCGCTCGGCATAGGAGCCGTGGCGAAAATGCCGTTGCAGGCGCATACCGCCGGGGCCGGCGGCCGTGAGCCCTTGCAGGGCGATATCGGGCGCCACGATGTCATCCCGCGAACGCACCGTCGGGTCGCAGAATACCCAGTCGCCAACGGCGAGCTTGGTCGCGTCCGGGCCGATCGTGCGCACCCGGCCGATGCCGCCGGGACCCGGGATGATCGGCAGGTCGAGCGCGTAGTTTCGCTCGCCGCTGAAAACCTCGTTCATGTAGGACAGGACGCGGGTGGCGACGACGTCGACGATGACCTCGCCGGTGCCGAGCACCGGCTCCGGCACATTCTCGATCACCAGCGGCGATCCGAAGGATTTGAGTACGGCAGCTTTCATGATGTTCACCTCAAAGTCGGGTGAAAAGGCATATGCGCCGCCTTGGAAAGGTCAGGAAGGCCTGGTATTATCCTAGTATTACGAAGGCCCTCCATCGGAGCGTAACATCATGGCCGACCCGCGCCGCATCGAATTCGGCGACTTCCTGCGGTCCCGCCGCGAAAAGCTGACGCCGAAGACGGTCGGTCTTCTCGCGGGCAGCCGCCGGCGCACCGCGGGCCTGCGCCGCGAGGAGGTCGCCCAGCTCGCCGGCATCGGTGTTGACTGGTACATCCGCCTCGAGCAGGGCCGCACCGTCAGCCCGTCGGTCACCACAGTCGATGCGCTCGCCCGTGCGCTGCGGCTGAGCAAGACCGAGCATGCGCATCTCAAGGCGCTGGCGCGCGACGGCGACAAGCGGGCGTTCACGCGCGAGATCGTGCCGCCGCCGATCCTGCGGCTGATCGAGAGCCTGCCGCATCCGGCCTATATCACCGGGCGGCGCTGGGACGTGCTGGCCTGGAACGAAGCCGCCGAGCAGGTTTTTGCGTTCGGCCGGTTGCCGGAGGAGGATCGCAACACGATGCTCCTAATGATGACCAACAAGCAGACGCGCAAGGCTTACGGCATGGGCTGGGCGGAGGTCGCCAAGCGCATGGTCGCGATGTTTCGCGCCACCCACGACGTCTGGGCCGGGGATCCCGCGTTCGCGGAGTTGCTGACGCGGCTGCGACAGGGCAGCCCGGAATTCGTCAAATGGTGGGAAGCCCACGAGATCCGCAGCACCGCCTCGGGCCTCAAGACGATGTCTCATCCAACTCTGGGCGTGCTGCATTTCGAGCACACGAGTTTTCAGGCCAACGACGATCCCGCGCTGAAGCTCGTGATCTATACGCCGGTCGGGGCGTAGAACGCCGTCACCAGATCGGGAAGGCCACCGGCATATGTCCGGCGGCCTCCGCGCTTATTGTGGTTTGCGGGGCGCGCCCCGACTAGAGATCGATGCTGACGGCGATGTTGCGGCCCTGTAGTTCGGCAATCTTCATTCCATCAGCCTGCAGCTGCGCGAACTCCGCGTCCTTTGATACGGCCTCCTGCACCTTGCCGTAGACTTCCCAATTGGAGTAGCGCGTCGTAACCAGCAACTCTCCTGCCCAGTGACCGGTGTGGAAACGGGAGAGCCGAAGAAACTCGGCACCGTGTTTTTCAAAGATTTTCTTCGCCTGCCGGATGATCTGGACCGTTTCCTCGACCTTGTCGGTTTTGAAGCGAGTAAATTGAACGATCGGCATGGGCTACCTCCATAGCTGTGTAAACTGTCCAAGAGGCATGTATCGAGCGACGTTTGAGGAGCGAACCTCCCGTTCGATCTCGATGAAGGTTCGTCTTCGGCGGCGTGATCCTGGTTCAGGCTTCGCGAGCGGAATCAACTCTGCCCCTTCTCGGGCGCTTTAAATGCGCCGCGCGTGCCTTGCCCAGCCGGGCTCCCTTGGCATTGTCATTGCTGCCGGCCAACGGTTTCACTATCGACCCGCTTGATGGCGGGTGGATTCCACACGCCGGTCAATGCCTCCGACTTTGGCGCATAAAGACGCATGGTGAGGTTGAACGGGCTTTTGGGCGCGGGCAGCCAGTTGGCTTCGCGATCGCCGCCCGGATTGTCATTCTGGACGTAGAGCGTGAGCGATCCGTCGGCGTCGCGCTTGAACGGCATCCAGCTGCTCACCGCAAAGCGATTGAGTGGATTGGCAACCTGGAAGCCTTCATCGTCATACAGGGTGATTGACCAGAATGCCTCGACCGGCGGCACCGCGTCCTTGGCAAAGCGGACGATGTATTTGTTTGCGCCGTCGAGCGGCTTGCCGTTTTCATCGCCAACACTGTTCGGGTAGATCGCGTCCTCCGGCAGATTAGCGCCGAGTCCGAGCTGCGCGACGATCGCGCGCTTCAAGTAGTAGTTCCCGTAAACGCCCATCGTGTCCGTGTTCATGGACCAGTGATTTGCGACGCGCGCCAGCGTTGGGATTTTCCATGCCATCAGTTTTTGCGCCTGAGCCGGCGCATCCTCGATAGCTTTCCGTACCGTGGCATCGGCTTTGGTCATATCGAAGTTCTTGCCCGGTTCGAGACCTATCCGCGCCATGCGCGCGATGATCGGCTCATCTGTGATGTGTGGCGGGTGGACTTTGGATAGCTCCGCCGCATAGGCAAAAAACTTATCGCCTGCCATCGTGTCGACTTGCAGCTTCGGCGGCGTCTTGACGTCAACGTTGGGATCGATGGTCTGTGTCACTGCGACCGGGGGCTTACCCCACCCAGATAGCGGTGTGATCTTGTACCCCTTCTGCACCTCGTGAACCGGAGCATAGTCGGCAGGACCATCGGTCTTGGTGCGGCCGATGATCCAGACATAAGGCGTCGGCGCGTCGATACGTGCGAAGCCCGCCGGCACGTTTCCGTTCCAGCCCGGCGGCACGACCAGGAAATTCGCTGCCTTGGTGCCTGTCGTACGCCATCCCGGCGACGCGAACACATCGGTCCACATGTCGAGCATCGGCAGCAGGTAGTAGCGGCCACCGGTATCGGGAACCGAAACGACCATGGGTTCGCGGGTCAGGTCGAGCCAGGCGCTCGAATACAGCGTGTCGAAATTGGGCCGCACCACCGCCTTCATGTCCGCGGTCGGGTAGGCCTGGATATTGTCGAACGTGTTCGGAGGACCGCCTATTGCCGCAGTTTTGGGATCGGAATTGATGAGCTGCTTGCGCGTCAGGTCCATCGTCACGAGCGGATAGAAGTAAACATAGGCCTCCGCAGCGATCGCTTGTGCCTCTTCCGCAGAAATCGATTGAGCGGCGCTCGGGGTCGATGTCGACACGATGAGACTCAAACCCGACAGGATCGCAGCAAGCGACAACAGATGCTTTTGCATAAGGGTTCTCCAGAAATTCGCTGCATTGGCCGAGTGGGGCGATGTAGTGCCGCCACTGCGGGTGTTTTCCTATTCCCTCCAACTCAGGCAAAGGAGGATGAGCCAGCTAAGCGGCGAAGCGCCGCGTTCTGGTTGATCTAGATCAAGGGACGTCCGCCGACGGGTCACGAGCGGCGTTGCTCTGACGGATCGCTGCGCTCCGCTTGGCCCTCAAAAGCTGACGCCAGGCGATCGTGAGCCGACGCCCGAGACCGGCGTTTAGATGACGAGCTTCAGCGCCGGATCGTCATTGGATTGCAACCTCGTGTGCTCGAAATGGAGCAGCCCTTCATCCGATGATTCATCGTCTTGAGGTCGGACGCTGACGATGTGAGCCCATCTGCCGAGAATAGCTCGATGAATACTCCGGCGTCTGCGCGCGGCCGATTGTGATAGGCACAGGGATCGTCACGTTGCCCGGTGAAATACGGAGTGGCGATGCGGGCGAGGGCGCGGCCGACGGACGCGCGACGGCGCGATCGGGCGATTGTCGCCGATGAGCTTGCGGCGAACAGTCGCGGCTTGTGACCTATGACAAACGTCTGCGGCCTCAGAGTGGTGTTCGCGGCGAAGCGCGATCGAGTGATCGCAATGCACGCTGGTGGGCGGAGTTGCTGATTGTACCGAGGGACTCGTGGTGCTACGTTTGAGCACGTCATTCCGTTTCGGTTTGATGCGGCGGGCGATCGGGCTTACGGACCGCCGCCCGTTCATTTGAAGTTGGAATAGTTGAGCCAATCGTGTCCCGCCTCCGGCCCCCCTTTTGAGTGCGGTCGGACGATGTTTTTCATTGGCCTCCGTTCTTCCCATTGACTCGGAGGCGGGCTTTTTTCAGTTGAACTTTGCAGCAATTCGATCTTCGACATGTGCATTCTGACAAGCCACGCGGATCGTGCCGCACCACATCACCATCTGAACGCGAGGTGGGGCAGCCATTGCTTGATGGTTGCATTGCTCTGTGCCGCTTCCTTGTTTCAGTTCGCGCCCAGGGCGTGGGGACAATGCTCGGCGCGCGACGTGTTACAGAATCAACTGAAACTCGGCAAAGTTCGTGCAGTTGATTTGCCGCAAAAACTCATCGGGTCCGCCCGCGACGTTCCGACTTGGAAGACGATTGCGGTCGGCACTTTTGGCAACTCCTTCGCGTTGCGCAATGCATTGGATGCCGTGGGTTGCAATATCGGCGGGTTGGCCGCGGAAGTTCTCGCTCGACCGGCATTTACCGTCAGTTCTAACAAGATGGACGTGGAGCTTTTGGCGGTATCCGCGGTCCAGCTCGGCTTCAAAACCGATAGCGTGCCTCTGGCCGTCATTTACGCGCGGGCCCGACAACTCGGCTTTGAACTTGCTGCAGCGGAGGTCGGTCCGCAATTGCGCCTTCAATATCTTGATCAGCCCATGGGCGAATTCCTCATCGTGGGAATGCAGCCGATCAAGACGTGGAGCGGAGAGCCCGTGGTTCTCAACGTGGCAAATGGCGGAGCCGGATTGATCCTGATTGGCCAGGACGGCCGAGATGACGCTGAAATACCGGCGACCTCCCGTTTTCTTTTCGTGCGGCCGCCTGACCTTAGCGGCGGAATCGCGGCCGCTCTGCTGCCACCATGAAGACGAACAACCAAGTTTCGAGCAGCGCTGACTGCGGAGAAAGTTCCTTGCGTCAGATCAAGGGAGACTTCCTGTCCATGGAGAACAACGAGGCTACCGGCTCAAATGCAGCGGCGTCGGGAGTTCACGGGGATGGAGGCAGGCCTCGTCTCAAGTTTCGTCTGGAGCGGCGTCAACAGTAGGGAGTGACATCATGCGCGGATTCGGAGCTGTATGTATCTCGCTGTTACTATCGGCAATTCCTGCGACTGCGTCAGATCAAAATCTCAAGGAAGAACTTGGAAAGATAGGTTCAGCATACGAGCAGTACTTCAGCAACAAGGACGCTGCCGGGATTACTTCGCTTTACACCAAGAACTATATGCGTGTGACGGAAGACGGCGTCGTGGACAATGCCAGATACTATGAGAACGCTTTCAAGGCGGGAGTTAGTCGCCTCGAGGTCAAGACGACCGAGGTTCAGTCATTGTCAGAAAGCATGGCTCTGGTCACCGGCGAATCTCGCGTTACCGGCAACAGCGAGACGGGCGCTCCCATAGACTTCACCGTTGTTTGGACCGCTCTCGATGTTCGTGAGGACGGGCAATGGAAGATTCGCATGCTGACGTCGGTCCCCAAACCGCCGCCGCCCCAGCCGCAGCAGGCCGCAAAGTAACTCAAGGCATAGCCTTCTCTGCCCGCAATCGTTCTCTGCACCACCTCAAAGGAAGTCAACGATGGCCATTTTGCACGCAAACCTCGCGTTGCTTTCAGTCGCGTCAGTGCTGGCAACGACGAGTGTCCAGCGCGCACGGCCTCGATTGCTGTAGTTCGGGATGCCGAAGGCAGCAACGTCTTCTGAACGGTTTGCCCCGGCGCTCACGTCCGCTACCACGCACTAGCGACGTGGTTTCTGTCGTCTGCTGAACGGCCGGCCGGTATCCCGGAGGCACGCCGCTCGCCAGCATGTTCGGTGACCGGCGGCGTTGTGAGTTCTCTGGGTGTGAATGGGTTCACAACGACGTGGCCAGGTAAATGCTATGTTCCAGCCATTCTACTGCCGACTGATGTTTTGAAGAGTGTTTTTCGAACAGCCTCTGAGGAGAGGGTCATGTTCAAGCAATTCCTCTTGGTCGCGGCGATAGCCTCCCTAACGTTAGCCACATCCTCTAAAGCCGATTGCGAATATGCTTTGGAGCGCGGCGCGTCCGCCGAGTCGCGTTCGGTTTCGTTGCATCCTGATGCAGCTCAACTTGCGGAAGCCCTGTTGGATGACATTGTGACTTGGCTCTCATCGAATTTCGACCTGCCTGCCATCAAGCAGCGTCCCGTCATTGAATTTGCGTCGAAGATGGAGCTTGCGAGGTTGCGTGCAAGGGACCGTACTTCTTCGCAAGGCTTCATGGAAAGCGATGGGCAACTGGCTCAGCGCGAGGTCGTTGCACTTTACGACAACGAGACGAGAACGATCCTGCTTCCTGATGATTGGGGCGGCACTTCGCCGACCGACCAATCGGTCCTGGTACACGAAATGGTCCATCACCTTCAGAATGTTGGAAGGCTCAAATTTGTTTGCCCACAGGCGCGAGAGAAGTTGGCCTACCTGGCTCAGGATAAATGGCTGGAGCGGTTCGGACTTAGCTTGGAGAACGAGTTCGACGTCGACATGTTCACGGTGCTGATTACTTCAGCATGCATGTATTGAGTGTGACCGGTCGATCCCAGTCGCTGTCGAACGATTGCCTTTCCAAAGGAGCGCAGAGCCAAGATCATCTCGTACGTACCAACAAGATCTTCAGCGGATTTGATTGATGGCCAGACTCGTGGCGGTCCTCGCAATTGCATTGGCAATCCTGGCGATGGCTCCGGGGCAGCAGAATCAGTTTGTACCGCTGCCAACAGGACCAATGCCAGCGGTGCTTGTTCCCTGAGTTCTCCTAAGGTGACGGGTTCATCCATTCAGCCGGTGGCGCACAGGTCCGCTCGTGGCCAGCGGCGATCTGCAAGGCGGACGGGCGCCGGCATCCGCACGCTATTCAGGCGTCAGCCCCAATGCCTTCACGGCAGCCAACAAAGGAGGCGTTTCGCTGTCGTACAGCTTTCTGAACGCGACATGTCCTTGAGCGGACTCATCGATGCCGTACGAGTCGAGCAGCTTCTGTATCTTGTTGGTCTTGCCGGCTTCTACCATCAGGCCGGAAACACGCTCCACGATGTCCTGCGGCATGCCGATGGGACCGGCAAGAAAGACGTAACCGGTCATAGCAAAGAGCTCGGACTCGGCACCCTGCTCGAAGAATGTGGGAACGTCGGGAAGCTTTCTGCTCCGCGTCCTCGTCTGCACGGCGATTGCCCTCCCAACTCCGGATTCCAGCGCGTTGACGGCATTGGCGTAACTCCCCATCGCCGCCTGGAGCACGCCGGCCGCGAGGTCCTGCCACATCGGCGCTTCGCCGCGGTAGTGCACGGCTTTCATCTGCAGCCCGTACTGCTTGTTGAGCTCTGCAACGACGATATGAGGGTAGGAGCCTGCGCCGAAGGTCCCGACGTTCGTCACGTTCCTGCGGGCGTATTCGACGAACTCCTTTAAATTGGTGGCGTTGGTCGCCTTATAGGCGACCAATGGCAGATATCCTGCCGACATGCTGGAAATGAGCGCGAAGTCCCTGTCGGCGTCGTATGGCAAAGTCTTAAATAGCACCCGGCTTTGCACCAGAGTTGCGGTGATGGCGAGGAGTAACGTGTAACCGTCCGGTGGCGATTGCTTCACGGCTGCTGCAGCGATCGAACCGCTGGCACCCGCCTTATTCTCAACTATCACCGGCTGGCCGAGCTTCTGGGAGAGGTATTCGCCGTAGACGCGCGCGAGGGTGTCCGCAAGTCCGCCGGCGGGATAGGCGCAAACAATCTTGATCGGCCGGGAGGGCCAGGTCTGCGTCCACCCGCTATCATGATACGACAAAGCGATGGTGGCTGCGCCGGTTGCGATGAAGGCGCGGCGCGTGATCTTCAATGCCATCACGGTCTCCATCATGTTTGTATTCCGAGGACGCGCGTCGTGGCGTTGCTGCCAGTCCTTCAAGCGGACGGCCCTACGTTGAATCCTGAGCCGCTGCTCGGGGCACTGCTGCGCGGTACGGCAAGCCGTTGGTCGTGCTCATGGATTGCTTCCTGAGCAAATTGTGCCGTCCTGAGGATGGTAGCAGGCCATGGGCGGGCGCTCTTGACATTCTGCTTACATTCTCTTCACCGCCGGCTTATTCTTGCGCTGCAACCGGCGCGAGAGACCGACGGGGGAAGCCACCCAGGGAATTGCCAGCTTGCGGTATCTCTTCGACGAGTACGCATTCGACACCGACCTTCGCGAGCTTTACCGCGGGGCGCATGTGGTCTCCGTTGCGCCACAGGTGTTCGATCTGCTCGATTACCTGATCCGCAACAGGGAACGGGTCGTAAGCAAGGACGACCTCATCAAGACCGTCTGGAACGGCCGTGTCGTGTCCGATGCAGCATTGACAACGCGGCTGAACGTCGCTCGGAGTGTGATTGGCGATTCCGGCGAAAAACAGCGTCTCATCAAAACTCTGCAACGCAAAGGCTTCCGTTTCGTTGGAACGGTGCAGGAAGTGCAGAGGCCCGCAGACGCGGCGCCCACAGCCGATTCCGGTGAACAGTTTCAGGGTACCGCTGATCCAGATCGGTCCGATGCCGCGACAGTTGCGATGTCGATTCCTGCGCCACGCCTTTCCATCGTCGTACTGCCGTTCGCGAACTTCGGAGGCGATCCCGAGCAGGACTATTTCGTTGATGGCGTGACCGACAGCCTGACCACGGACCTTTCGCGCATCAGTGGCTCATTCGTGATCGCGCGTAACACCGCTTTCACCTTCAAGGGCAAAGCCGTCGATGTAAAGCAAGTCGGACGCGAGTTGAACGTCCGCTATGTGCTCGAAGGTTCTGTGCAGCGAGGCGGCAATCGGCTTCGGGTGAATGTTCAGCTGATCGATGCCGAAACCGGCAATCACCTATGGGCCGAGAGGTTCGAGAAACCCGTCGCCGACCTGTTCGACATGCAGGACGAGATCGTATCGCGCCTGGCAAACACGCTAAATGCCCAGCTCATTCAGGTTGAAGCGCGGCGGGCGGAACGTTCAACCCATCCCGATGCAATGGACCTGTACTTCCAGGGCTGGGCTTACGAGAACAATGGGACGACCGCGCAATACACGACGCAAGCGCAGGCCTTTTTCGACCGCGCCCTGGCACTCGATCCCGACAATATCGAGGCGCTGGTCGGCTCGGCGCGGGTTGAAGCGGCGACTGGGGCCAATCTTGTCACCGACGACTGGAAAGCGCACTTTGCGGCGGCCGAGGCAGCCTCAACCAGGGCTCTGTCCCTTGCGCCAAACCATGCCCGGGCTCATAGCGTCCTGGGCTTCGTCCAATCATTTACCAACCCGGCCCGAGCCATCGCTGAATGCGAGCGGGCGCTGGCACTGGATCACAATTTGGCCGACGCTCATGCCTTCATCGGTCTCGCCAAGTTTTTTCTCGGTCGCAGTGAGGAGACCGAGGCCCATATCCACGAGGCGCTTCGCCTCTCTCCTCGCGATACCTACGCCTACCGGTGGTTCATGTTTGTCGGTCTCGCCAAATTGTTTCTCGGCGCTGACGTGGAAGCGGTTGCCTGGCTGCGCCGGAGCATCGAGGCCAACCGAAATCATCCCCTCCCGCACTACTATCTCGCCGCTGCGCTGTCGCTGCTCGGCTCACCGGACGAGGCGCGGGCCGCCGCACAGGCCGGCCTTGTGCTCAATCCGACCTTCACTCTCCGCCGCTACCGGGCCCGCGTGACGAGCGACCATCCGGCTTATCTCGCCGGGCGCGAGCGTGTGTATGAGGGCATGCGCATGGCCGGGGTGCCGGAGGGATGAACGGCAGGAGGTTGCCGGTGCGCGCCCAACAAGGACCGGGCGCTCCTGCACTTACGGCGACGGCACGGCCGAGGGCGGCGCGGTGACGTTCGGCAGCGGAATTGCTGGCCCAGGGCTCGCTGGCCAGGGACCGTTCGGCTTGGCCGCGACCGACGAGCACGCCGCCGCAAGCTGAGCCCGCATTGACGCCAGGCCAGTCAGGTCGATGTCGAATTTCGCGACATCCACCTTTTCGTCCGGCATCGGCGTGGTCCGCCGGACATGGAGGGAGCGGGACGCCATGATCGCCTTGACCATGTCAGGGTCGATGCTGCCGCTCCACATCTCGTACTTCGCGGCTCGCACCGGAAAACCTCCGGCCTCCTGGTCCTTGTCGGCGTCCGCCGTCATCATGATCGTACTTTTGCCGACGCTCGCCTCGTCGATCTCGCCCGCGAACAGCAGCGGCACGCGATCCCTGGTTTCGCAAAACATGCGCCATTCCATCGTCCCGAACGAAGAGCCGCTCTCCTTCTTCATCACCGCGATCTTGCTGATGAACGGCCGCGTTGCCTTCTCTAGCCTCCACATTCCCTCGGCAAACGGTCGCGTGTCGATTCCGAAACGATAGAGCTCGGCTCGCGTCAGCATATGCAGGCTTTCGAACTTCACGGTCCGGATGAGACCGTCGAGCTCGCGGCTGATCCCCATCGCCGCGATGAACGCAGCGCGGTCGCGGTCGGCGTTCGCGATCCGGCGCTGCCTGTATTCCGCGACCGCCTGCGGCGCCGGTTGCCCGTGAAAGACGAGGACCAGCCTGGAGTTATGGACTGCCAGGGCGGCGTCGGGAGCGACCTCGCGTGATGTCGCGCCGAGAAACAGGTAACCGCAGGCCGAGTTGCACATCGCATGGTAGGTCGTGAGCTCCGCCTCGACCTCGCCGCCGGCGGCCTTGGTCTTCAGGCATGCGGCGTCCACCTGTGTGCCGGCGGCGCACGCCGTCGCGATCGTCCGACCGACCCGCGCGACCGCCTTGCGACTACGCAGCAGCCGGCCGATGACGTAGGACTGCTCCACGTTCCCGCCGGGCGAATGAAGGTAGATCGGACGCTGGGTGTCCTTGACGCCGGCCAGGAAGCGGCGAATGCGCTGGCTTGCGTCCCCATCGATCTCGCCCTCGATGGCGATCCAGCGGTCGCAGCCCGGCCCGCACGCGTCCGGTGCCCCCTTGGCAAGATAGATCGTCAGCCTGCGCGCAAATCCGGGATTTTCGGCAGGCGTTTCCTCGGCGTGCAGCGCGCATGGAAGCAGCACGGCCGCGAGAAACAAAATACGGGCAAGCATGTAACGACTGGGCCACGCGCGGTGAAGATAGACGCCGACGTTACATGATGATCGGCGCGCTTACAACTTTCGGTGGCATGCGGACGCGCGTTTATTGCGCCGGCCGGCACATCGCGCTGTCTCGAAATACAGCGTTCGTCACGTCAGACGATCGATGATTTCGAAGAGCCTCTCGCAGGACGCCTCGATCCGCTTTTGCGGCGATGTGGCGATACCCAGCAACAGACCGCGGCGCGCCGAAGCCGTCGACGCATACCACAGCGACAGCGGGGTCGGCGTCAGCCCGAACGATGCCGCTTCCCTGGCGATGGCGAGATCGGGCGCTCCATCCGGCAGCCGCAGGACCGCTGCCAATCCGGCAAGCGCAACGTTGGCGGTGTGTGTCCGAAGCTGTTTCAGCAATGTATCGCCTTGCGCGGCGTAGACCCGCTTCGTGCGCCGGAGATGCCGCAGATAATGGCCATCGCGCATGAAATCGGCGGTGGCGAGCTGCACTGCGGGCCCGGGCGCCGGCGCGAGGCACGCCGCGGCTTCGGCAAATCGCGACGCCAGAGCGGCCGGCGCAACGACAAAGCCGAGCCGCAGGGCAGGGGTCACGGTCTTGCTGAAAGAGCCGATATGGATGACGCGGCCCGCGCGATCGAGCGAGGCGAGCGCCGGCGTGGCCCGGCCCTTGAGCTGAAGCTCGCTGAGATAGTCATCCTCGATCACCCACGCCTTGCGTCGGGCGGCCCAGTCGAGCAGGCGCGAACGCCTCGCCAGCGACAATGTGGATCCGAGTGGCGCCTGCTGTCCGGGCGTCACGACAACGAGCGCGGCGTCGGGAGCATGTTTCAGGCCGTAATCGACATCGATGCCGTCAGCGTCGACCGGGATCGGCGCGATCGACAGTCTTGCAAGCGCGAGACCGTGCCGCGTGAAGGGAAAGCCCGGATTCTCCACCCAGACCTTCGTCTTTGGCTCGAGGCCGAGGACACGGAGCGCCAATCCGAGGCCGCCGCTGAAACCGCTGGTGATGATGATCTGCGACGGCGTGCACGCGATCCCGCGCGCCAGCGCGAGGTAGGCTGCGATCTCGCGCCGCAAGTCGAGCTCGCCGCGCGGATCCGGATAGATCGCCGGCGCGCTCATTTCGGCGCGAACCGCCTGCGCGCGCATCCTTGCGAGCAGCGTCGCAGGAAAGGTCTCTTGCGCAGGCACGCCCATCTGGAAGATTGCCGGCCCCGCCGTGAGCTCCTGGTACATCTCCATGAACGAACCGGGGGCCGGGGCCTTGTCCTTGCGAACGGGAAAGGACGGCCGATCCGCGACATGCGTGCCAGTCGCGCGTGACGCGACGATCAGCTGGGCAGAAGACAGCTTTTCATAGGCCGCGCGCACGGTGCCCCGCGCGACGCCAAGCTGGGCTGCCAGGTCCTGCCAGGAGGGCAGGCGCGCTCCGGGTGCGAGCACGCCGTCCGCGATGGCGGCCCTGATGCCCCCATGGATCTGCTCGGCCAGCGGCGTCTTCGCAGATCGATCCAGTTCCAGCCGCAGCGGTTTGGTCATGCCCCTTGGTACACTATTTTCGTGCATTCTTGGTGCTTTTTTGTGGACCATGGCAGGGGCATTTAAGGCGGAGACAAGGGCTGGGCATCGATCATCAAGGAGCAGGACAATGACAGGGCGTCTCGACTACGACAGTATCGCGCCGGCGGGTGTGAAAGCGCTGGGCGGCGTGTACGGCTATATCATGCAGAGCAATCTTCCAGCGGCGCTGATCAACCTCGTCTATCTGCGCGTATCCCAGATCAACAACTGCGCCTACTGCCTCGACATGCATATGCGCGATCTGCTCAAGAGCGGGGTGAAGATCGAAAAGCTCGCTCTGCTGCAGGCGTGGGAGGAAGCCGGCAATCGGTTCGACGCGCGCGAGCGCGCCGCCCTCGCATGGGCCGAAACGGTGACCCGCGTCGCGGATACCGGCGTGCCGGATCAGGCCTATGAAGCCGCGCGCGGGGTCTTCGAGGAGCGCGAGCTCGTCGATCTCACCATCGCGATCGGCCTGATGAACACGTATAATCGTATGGCGATCAGCTTCCGTAAGACGCCGCAGGCCGCCGTCGAGAAGACAGCCTGACGGGCCACGAACGGCATCGGCCGACGTCAATGCAAGGCAGGAGTTAGAAAATGACGAGCGTGATTTCCGGCGTGAAAATTCCCGACAGCAAGCTGGCGCGCGAGGCCGCCGAGCTGGTGCGCAGTTACGAAGACGCGATGCTGTTCAACCATTCGGTCCGCGTCTACGTGTTCGGCGCGATGAAGGGGCTGCGTCAGAAGCTGAAATTCGATTCCGAGTTGCTTTATGTCGCGGCGCTGTTTCACGACCTCGGCCTGGTCGATCACTACCACACCGAAACAAAGCGATTTGAGGTCGACGGTGCCGACGCCGCGCGGGACTTTCTCCGGGCACGCGGCATCGCCGAGCCGCAGGCCGATCTGGTCTGGGAGGCGATTGCGCTGCACACCACACCCGGTATTCCGGAATATATGAGACCGGAAATCGCCCTCACGAGGGCAGGAGTTGTGGTGGACGTCGGGGCCGTTGGATATGACGAGTACACGCCGGAGCAGCGCGATCAGGTGATCGCTGCGTTCCCGCGCGGCGATTTCAAGAACGAGTTTCTGAAGGTGCAGACCTGCTCAGCGCTGAAGAAGCCGCAGACGACATTCGGGACCGTCAATTTCGACTATATCCAGGATCACGATCCCAGCTTCCACAAGCCGAACGTGTGTACGCGCATCCGCAACACGCCCTGGCAAAGCTGAGCTGCCGCTAAGCCACCGGATCCCTGACGGCATCCGAACGGCTTCGGTCATCCGGCGCCAGCGGTGGCGCCGGCCGCGCGGGAGCGTCCTTCAGCAAGGCAGCGTCGCTCGAGGCGTCCTCGACCGGCGCGGCTCGGGCCTCGCGCGCGGCGACGATCCAGATCAGGAAGCCAAGAAGCGCGAGCGCGGCTCCGACAGGACCGGTGGAGGTCCAGCCCAGCCCCTCGCGAATGGCAAGGCCGCCCAGGAACGGGCCGAGCGCGTTGGCGGTGTTGAACGCCGAATGATTGAGCGCAGCAGCGAGCGCTTGTGCGTCTCCCGCGACGTCCATGAGCCGCGTCTGCAGGACGGCGCCGAGCGAGACGCTGGCGCCGATCGCGAAGACGTCGGCCGCGAGCAGCCAGGGATTGCCCGCGGCGAGCGGAAACACCAGGAGCGCGACTGCAGCAAACAGCAGGATGACGCCCGCCGTCGGCATCAAGGCGCGGTCGGCAAAGCGCGGCACGAACAGATTGCCGAGCGTGGCGCCGATGCCGAACACGGCGAGGAAGAACGGGATGACCGCGGTGCTGACCTTGGTGACCTCGATCAGCGTCGTCGCGAGATATGTATAGACGGCGAACATGCCGCCAAAGCCGATGGCGCCGATCGCCAGCGTGATCCAGATGCGGCCGTTTCGGAGCGCACCGAGCTCGCGCAGCGGGTCGGACCGGCCGGCCGCATCGCGCGGCGCGAACAGCGCGCACAGCACGACCGTGATCAACGCCAGCACCGACACGAAGCCAAAACTCGCGCGCCAGCCGACCGCCTGGCCGATCAGATTGGCCAGGGGCACGCCGATGATCGTGGCAGTGGTCAGGCCGAGCATCACTTGGCCGATCGCCTGCGAACGGCGGTGTTGCGGAACGAGCGAGGCCGCGACCAGCGCGGCGATGCCGAAATAGGCGCCATGCGGCAATCCCGACAGAAATCGAGCCGCGATCATCCAGCCGAAGCCCGGCGCGAGCGCGGTGAGCGCGTTGCCGAGCGCGAACACGGCCATCAGGGCCAGCAACTGGGTGCGCCGGGCGAACCGCGCGCCAAGCACGGCGATCAGCGGCGCGCCCAGCACCACGCCGAGCGCGTAGGCACTGATCGCGTGCCCCGCGGCCGGCTCGTCGATCCCGAGGTCGGCAGCGAAGAACGGCAGCAAGCTCATCGATGCGAATTCGGTGGTTCCGATCGCAAAGCCACCCATCGCGAGCGAGAACAGGACGATGGCGAGGTGAGGGGGCGCTGAGGCGCGGGGCGAGGTCGCGTGAGGCGAGGTCGTCATGTGTCCTGCATTGGTGGCCGCAACGGGAACGAGCCCAGCGAACGTCGCCACCCCTGCAAGATTTGTCGTCGTACTTAAACCCGCGCCAGCCCGCGTCAACATCGGAGGCGCGATGCAAGGCATGCCGCATATCAGCGTCCCGATTTAAGTGTGGCGCCATCCGGACGCGTCGCGCATGAGCCTGTGGCCTCCTCGGTGCGCTTCGGCCTTCCCGCGACCTTCGCTATCCTCTCTACAGACGGGGGCGACACGCCTGAGGGCAAACCAGTTGCATAGCTGCAGCAAAGTGTATTGGCGGTTGAGGCGGTCGGCGCGACCTTTTGCCATCGCGCCCGGCGCGAGGGCTTCCACTTCGGGGCCCGGCGCAAGCGAGAATTCGCGAATGCTGTCGAAATTCAAAAGGAATTCATAAGGAATTCAAAAGGAATTCGAAAGGTAGAGTGCATTGATTGGGTGCCTTATTCCAGTGCGAGCCGCTCATCGCCAAGAGGAGGTAATCCGAAGAACCCCTTTTACTCTCCGCCGCGACTTGTTGTGGCGCTGCCGCTCCGAGCCATTCGGGTGATTTTGGTAGCGCCTCAACCGAATTGCGTTTAGCGTGTTGCAGATTGGTTCAACGACGAGACTCTGCTCGGCAAGAGGCTTTATTCGCCGCTGAGGGATCAATGAAGTCGGAGCCTACGAGCGTCCCCCCGTCGTCGCCGAACACCGCCAACGACAGTGGTGCGAGGTTGGTTGGTGCTGCCGAACAGGACTTTAATTCCCAAGTCGGTACGATCCTCGAATTCGAAAGACCTTTCCGCGCCGTCCTCGTGGCGGACGTCGTCAGCTATACCAGACTTATGGAAGCTGCTGAGGTCGAGACGCATAGTCGCTATCGGGCTCTTCGCGTGAGCGTCATCGATCCTGCCTTGATCGGTCGACGAGGCGAGATCGTGAAGAACACCGGCGACGGCTTCGTCGCGGTGTTCGAGAGCCCGCTCGATGCCCTTCGCTGCGCCTCCGAGTTGCAGCGTGAAGTCACCGGGCTTGAAACCTTGCAACCTCCCGAGCGCCGCATAGCCTTTCGCATCGGCGTCCATTGGGAGCCTGTCATCTTTGATCTGAACGATGTCTACGGCCATGGCGTCAATATCGCAGCACGCTTGCAATCTGTCGCTCCCGCGGGCGGCGTTGTGGTGTCGTCGGCCCTTTTGCGAGTAGTCGCCGATCTGAGCGAATTCAAGTTTGACGACCTGGGTGAGCTTCATCTCAAGAACCTGTCGCGGCCGGTTCATGCCTTTCTCCTGCTCTCGCCGGGAGTGGACCGCCGCACGGTGATCGGCGCTTCCACCAAATCCTCGAGACGAACCAAACTGCCCTCGATCGCCGTTCTTCCATTTGCGAACAGCTCTTCGGAGGTCGACGACAGCTATTTTGCCGAAGGCTTCGTCGAAGACATCATTGTTAGCCTGAGTAATATTCAGGAGCTCCTGGTGGTGTCTCGCGGGTCGACGATGCCGTTTCGTCAGCGCGAGATCGATCCCGTCGAAATCGGCGAGAAGCTTGGCGTTCGCTACTACGTCAGCGGTCACGTTCGCCGATCGGGCAAGCGATTCCGGTTTTCGGTCGAGCTGGTCGATGTTGCGACTGGCTCCGTGGTGTGGGCCGAGAAATACGACACGGACCTTGCGGACGTTTTCGAAGTCCAGGACGAGATCGCCATTGGTGTCGTTGAGAAGATCGCCGCCTATGTGCGTCGCGCAGAGATCAAGCGGGCGCTGCGAAAGCCGCCGAAGAGCCTCAATGCGTATGACTATCTCCTGCGGGCGCTTGAGCTGCTCTACAAATTCGATTTCGCGAGCTTCTCGCGCGCCAAAGGGCTGCTCGAGAAAGCCAGCGAGGAAGACCCCGAATACGCGGCGCCGTACGCGTTCGCTGCGAAGTGGCACAATTTCAAGATCGCGGAGGGGTGGTCGTCGGATTTCGATGCGGATTCGGCCGACGTGATCCGGCTGTCCAATTGTGCCATCGAAAGAGACCCGCAAAATGCTCTCGCGCTCGCGATACAGGGGCACGGCAAGAGCATGTTCTTTCGTGACTACGACAGCGGATTGGACCTGTGTGAGCGGGCTCTTGCCATATCCCCCAGCAATTCGTGGGCATGGGTGTTCGGGAGCGGGACCCCCGGGTTCATCGGCGATGCTTCAACAGGAATTGCCCGTGCGGAGCGCGCCATCCGGCTTTCACCACTTGGCCAACAGGCCTTTTTCAATTTCTGCCTGCTCGGCCAAAATCATTATCTGAACGGAACGTTTGACGATGCCATTCGCTGGTCGAAGAAGTCTTTGACCCTCAGCCCGCGTTTTGGAAACGCCGCGCGCGTCCTCGCCGCAAGCCTCGTCGCGGTTGGTCGCCTGGAGGAAGCGCGGCAGGTTTCGCAACACCATAAGAACATCCTGCCCGGCTTCAGGGTATCGGACTATGCGCGCCGTTGTCCGTTCAAGGAGCCCCAGGGGTCTTTGTATGTCGAGCGATTAGGAGCAGCTGGGTTGCCGGATTGATGGGGCCAGGAGCCCGGTTCAAATTATTAGCCCCTCGAAGGAGAGCACAATGCCTGGTGTTGCAGGAGGAGGCGGTGGTGGTGGTGGCGGTGGCGGAGGCGGCGGAGGCGGCGGCGGCGGTGGCGGTGGTGGCGGTGGTGGCGGAAACGGCGCAGTCAGCGGCGGTTACGTTGGTGGTGGAATTCCCCCGCGTCCTTTCCCGATCTTCGAGAGTTTCGTCGGAGTCCTGCCCGGTAGCTTGAATTACGGGGCGACATTCCCGCTGTCTGCCTGGCGCCCTGACTTTTTTGCCCAGATCGCATTGCTCGAATTTGCCAAGACCGATTGGCAAACCATCACTGTCGCCGGCCCGCCAACGGATCACGATGTCATTTTCGGGGAGATCGATGAACTCCTTGGGGCATCGATGGATCGTCGCAAGAGGTTGGCAGATGAGATCGTCGATCAGGACGTGAGGCTTGTCGGCTATTTTGCGCAGGTCCTCATGCTTTCGCCGTCGGCGCATCCAAATACGATCAAGATTCTGGAGATGGCCGATCATGTTGGGCTGATGGTCGCCGTCTACTACAAGCTCAGGTTCAATCGCGGTCGGCCGCAACAGGTGTGTCCGGCGCTTTTCCCAATGGTCGCGTCGCCCTGGCACGCCTCCTATCCGAGCGGACATTCGCTGGAGAGTCACCTGATGGCACTGGCGCTGGGAGAGATTATCCCCGGTGCCAAGAGTGCACTGAGGGCGCTGGCCGCGCGGATCGGGAAGAATCGCGAGATCGCTGGCGTCCACTACCCGAGTGACACGGCTGCCGGGAAGGCCATTGCTGAAGCCGTGTTTCCGTACCTCCAGCAATGCAGCACCTTCCATGCGGTGACCGAGGCGGCAAAACAAGAGCATTGAACAGTGCCTAATGCCGCAGCCGAGATCGCATCCTTGGATTTTGCAAGGATGCGCTCTGCACGGCCACAAGGAATTGAAGTTGGACCAATCGATCTCAACCACGAGGTATTGCAATGGGTGTGGAAGAAATTTCCGTCATCGAAAGGACACGGATTCAGTTGGCGCCAGATTTCACGATGCAACATCAGTGTCACATCAATTGGTGCTGGGCAGCCGTCGCTTCCAGCATCTCGCGCTATTACGACGAGACCAGTACTTTCACGCAGTGCCGCATCGCCGACCTTGAATTGAACCGGCATGATTGCTGTGATTTCCCTTGCGGCACGCCGGGCCTGGAATTCGATGTGACGCATTCTCTCGGATCACCGCTCAACCGAGTCCGCTGCCTCGCCGTGTTAGCCCTCGACCAACGAGCGACACGAACGGAGGTGCAGCAGGAGATCAGTGCAGGGCGACCCATTTGTGTTCGCACGGTCTGGTCGGGAGACGAAGATGAGGAGGGACCGGCGCACTTCGTCGCGATCGTCGGATATCTGGAGGATACCGACAGCCTGGTCATCGAGGATCCCCTTTTCGGCCTAACACCGGAGATCCAGTTTGATCGATTTTGCTCAAACTATCAGGACGCCAAAGGTGTCTGGACGGACACTTACTTCACCAAGGCCCCGGTTTAGAACCTCGCCACCGTGAAAGGAGAGAAAAGATGGCAATTCATCCCAGCGATCCTCCGGCGGCTGCGGTCGTAGCTGTGAAGCGAGCGGTGGCCAGCCGGGTGGGCAACCCGAAATTCCCGCGATCAAGGCTTTCCACTGCCAACCGCGACGCGGTCTTCATTTCCCTGCCGCATCGCATTGCCTATCTGGCTTTTGGCAAGATCCGTCGCGCAGACAAACTCAGAGCGGCTGCGAAGCTAGGCAATTGGAGATTTCTTGTGATTGAAGCGAAGCGGCGCACCGCCGCTGATGATGGGGGAGGGGAGGAACAGGAGCCGATCGCTGCTGCGACAATCGTGAAGTCGGCAGCGACGATGTATGAGACGACGTATGAACTGGGTGACCTGAACGAAGGGCCGTTTGTGGCGGCGACGTCGGAGGCGATCCGTCGTGCCGAGAAGCTTCCTGAAGTTCGGGAAGGACGCTTCGAGGCTTTCCTGCTCACCGTGCCGGCGGTCCATGTAACAGCGCTTTGGCTGCAAGATTATCAAGATTGTCATGGCGATGCGGACCTGCTGCTGACGTTACCGCCCTCGGACCAGGCCTTGGAGCCGTATCGGCCGATGGCGTCGGCTGCGTTCTTGGCTGTCGTGCAAGACCTCGCTCGGAAAGTATCTTCCGAATACGCGACGAGGGGCTGAGCGGGCCATGTCGGCGCGATGGAAAAGCTCGTAAGTGCGTTAAGCTCGCAAGGGCGTCAAAGTTGGCAAGTCCCGGCATGGGAGCACGCCTAGTCGGCCTGCTTTGGCCGCCGGGGAGCCTTTGACCTCTTCTCCGCAAAGTACGGATTCACGGTGCAGCTCGCGGAGCGACCGACGGCGAGAAATTTGCACTGCTCGAGCGAAGTGTAGCGGCAGTCGAAATAGCCGACAGGGCCGTAGATCTGCATGCAGACGGGATAGCTGGGGTCGTAGGTCTGCGCGTCCGCTAGCACGCCCGAGAAGAGCAGGCCGATGGCGACGAGCGCGAAGCGGGCGCGGCGCATCTCAGCGCGGCGGGTAGTAGCCGGGTGAATAGCCCGGTGTCTGCGCGCGCGGACGATTCTGATAGGCGTAGGGATCGTCGCTCTGGCCCGTGAAATACGGATTCGCGATGCAGGTCAGCGCGCGGCCCGACGAGCTTGCCTGACACTGTGCGTAACTGTCGAACGTGCAATTGCTCAGCCCCGGCCATTCCTGGCCGGTCAGGCAGAACGCGTGATGCGTGCCGAATGCGCGTGCGGGCGTGCTTGCACTCAGCGTGAGCGCGAATGTGGCGATTGCGAGCGAAAATGTGGCGACAATGGGGAGGGCAATCTGTCTGCGCATCTCAATCTCCAATCACACAATCGTGCGTGCATCAGGTGTCCAGGCACAGATGCAACATACGTCGTGTAGTCGACATTGGAACTCATGAAAACCCTTGTTTCAAAGGGTTTCCCGCGCGCGCTGCTAAACATTCATTAACGCAGCACAGCCCTTTGGCCCCGACTGTTGCGTCGGGGTTACAGCAATTCCGTCGAGCGCTGATATGACGGCCCTACGGCCCGGGGGCCTAACGACGAAACTGGAACGGGAATCAAATGAACAAGAATCTGTTGCTTGCTGCTGTGAGCCTTGTCGCGCTGAGCGCGACTGCGCCGGCGCTGGCTGCTGACCTCGCTGCGCGGCCTTACACCAAGGCGCCCGCGATGATCGCGACCGTCTATGACTGGAGCGGCTTCTACATCGGCATCAACGGCGGCGGCGGTTCGTCGCACGCGACCTGGGATTTCGTTGGCGTTGGTCGTGAAGGCTCGCACGATGCGACGGGCGGCACGGTCGGTGGTCAGATCGGCTATCGCTGGCAGTCCGGCCAGTGGGTGTTCGGCGTGGAAGGCCAGGGCAACTGGGCCGATTTCTCGGGCGACAACAACAGCGCGCTGTTCGCCTCCCGCAACCGCACCAAGATCGATGCGTTTGGCCTGATCACCGGTCAGGTTGGCTACGCCTGGAACAACGTCCTGGTCTACGTCAAGGGCGGTGCGGCTGTGGTCAGCAACAAGTACGAGATCTCCAGCACGGCGGGCGCGCTGCTCTCCTCGTCCAGCGACAGCCGCTGGGGTGGCACGGTCGGTGCCGGCCTCGAGTACGGCTTCGCGCCGAACTGGTCGGTTGGCGTCGAGTACAACCACATCTTCCTGTCCGACAAGGACGTGACCTTCGCTGGCTTCGCCGGCTCGGAGCGCATCCGTCAGGACGTCGACATGGGTCTCGTCCGCCTGAACTACAAGTTCGGCGGCCCGATGATCGGTCGCTACTGAGACTGGTCGCTCATTTCGAGCGATCGTCGAAAAGCCCCGGCCTTGCGCCGGGGCTTTTTTGTTGCGTGAATTCAGCGAGTTAACCATCACTTTTCGAGAGAGCTCGCACGGCTTGACTCTCAAGAACGAAATGAGAACAATGTTCTTCATACGTTCTGGTGATGGAGCAAGCCATGTTCAGGATTTTCGTGGAAGAAGCCGCCGCACTCGCCTCGATCTCGCTGTTCGTCGGGATGATCGCAATCTGGGCGCAGGTGATTCCGCAGCTCTAGGCCGCGGCTGGCCAGAGCCCTTGGTCATGCCCTTGGGGAAAAGCGGGACGACGCGGCCGTTTCGTGGCTCCGGCGTGGACTCTGAAGCGGTGACGCCCCACCATTGTGAGGCGAGTCGGCTGGGTGGGCGGAAGATGTCCTCGTGATCCCCCCTGGAGCCGGCGACCGCTCCATCTCATCTGCAAGAGGCCGTCACGCGACCATGCCGAGCGCCGGATTTGTCCACCTTCACGTTCACTCGGCCTATTCGCTGCTCAAGGGCTCGATCAAGATCGCCAAGCTCGCCGAGCTTGCGAAGAAAGACCACCAGCCCGCACTGGCGCTGACCGACACCGACAACATGTTCGGCGCGCTGGAGTTCTCCGACAAGATGGCGGGCTCCGGCATCCAGCCGATCGTCGGCTGCGAGCTCGCGATCGATTTCGGCGACCAGGATCCCAACGCGCGCAATGCGCTGCTGCCGTCGCGTGTGGTGCTGCTGGCGGCCCAGGAGCGCGGCTATCGCAGCCTGATGCGGCTGAACTCGCGCGCGTTCCTCGAATCGCCTGACAGCCACGCGCCGTTCATCAAGTTCGATTGGCTCGACGGTGAGACCGAAGGCTTGATCGCACTCACGGGCGGCCCTGACGGGCCGATCTCGCTCGCGCTTGCCAGCGGGCAGGCCGAAATTGCGGCGACGCGCTGCGAGCGTCTCGCCGGCCTGTTCGGCGACCGCCTCTATGTTGAATTGCAGCGCCACAACATCGACAAGGAGCGCCGCGTCGAAAGCGGGCTGATCGACATTGCCTACGCAAAAGGCCTGCCGCTGGTTGCGACCAACGAGCCGTATTTCGCTTCGAACGACGATTACGAGGCGCACGATGCGCTGCTCTGCATCGCCGGCGGGCGGCTGATCGCCGAGACCGATCGCCTTCAGCTCACGCCCGATCACCGCTTCAAGACCCGCGCCGAGATGGCGGTGCTGTTCGCCGACATTCCGGAGGCGCTGGCCTCGACGGTGGAGATCGCCGAGCGCTGCTCGTTCCGCCCGATGACGCGCAAGCCGATTCTGCCGTTCTTCACGGTCGGCGCCGCCGCAAGCTCCGACGCCGCGTCGGTCGAGGCGGCCGAGCTGAAGCGCCAGGCGGAGGAGGGGCTCGCCAACCGCCTGCGCGTGCACGGCCTGTCGCAGGGCACCACGGAAGAGGACTACGACAAGCGCCTGGCGTTCGAGCTCGACGTCATCATGCGGATGAAATACGCGGGCTACTTCCTGATCGTGTCGGACTTCATCAAATGGGCGAAGGGCCAAGGGATTCCGGTCGGGCCGGGCCGCGGCTCCGGCGCCGGCTCTCTGGTCGCCTGGGCGCTGACCATCACCGACCTCGACCCGATCAAGTTCGGCCTGCTGTTCGAACGCTTCCTCAATCCGGAACGCGTCTCGATGCCGGACTTCGACATCGATTTCTGCCAGGACCGCCGCGGCGAGGTGATCAGGTACGTCCAGGAGCGCTACGGTCGCGACCAGGTCGCGCAGATCATCACCTTCGGTACGCTGCAGGCGCGCGGCGTGCTGCGCGACGTCGGCCGGGTGCTGCAGATGCCCTATGGCCAGGTCGACAAGCTGACCAAGCTGGTGCCGCAGAATCCGGCCGCGCCGGTGACGTTGGCCGCCGCGATCGAGAGCGAGCCGAAGCTTCAGGCGTTCCGCGATGAAGACCCGGTGGTGGCGCGCGCCTTCGACATCGCGCAGCGCCTCGAAGGCCTGACCCGCCACGCCTCGACGCATGCGGCCGGCATCGTGATCGGCGATCGCCCCTTGAGCGAACTCGTGCCGATGTACCGCGATCCCAAGTCGGACATGCCGGTGACCCAGTTCAATATGAAATGGGTCGAGCCGGCCGGGCTGGTGAAGTTCGACTTCCTCGGCCTGAAGACGCTGACCGTGCTCGACGTCGCGGTGAAGCTCCTGAAGCCGCGCAACATCGACATCGATCTCGCGACGCTGCCGATCGACGATGCCGAAAGCTACCAGATGCTGGCGCGGGGCGAGGTGGTCGGCGTGTTCCAGGTTGAAAGCCAGGGCATGCGGCGCGCGCTGGTCGACATGCGCCCCGACCGTTTCGAGGACATCATCGCGCTGGTCGCGCTCTATCGCCCGGGCCCGATGGCGAACATCCCGACCTATTGCTCGCGCAAGCACGGCGACGAGGAGCCGGAATATCTGCATCCGGTGCTGGAGCCGATCCTGAAGGAGACCTTCGGCGTCATCATCTACCAGGAACAGGTGATGCAGATCGCGCAGGTGATGTCGGGCTATTCGCTCGGCGACGCCGACCTGTTGCGCCGCGCCATGGGCAAGAAGATCCGCGCCGAGATGGACAAGCAGCGCGACATCTTCGTCGCCGGCGCGGTCAGGAACGGCGTGCCGAAGGGGCAGGCCGAGACCATCTTCGAGCTGCTCGCAAAGTTCGCCGACTACGGCTTCAACAAGAGCCACGCGGCGGCCTACGCGCTGGTGTCCTACCACACCGCCTATATGAAGGCGCATTACCCGGTGGAGTTCATCGCAGCGTCGATGACGCTCGATCTCAACAACACCGACAAGCTCTCCGAATTCCGTTCCGAGGCGCAGCGCCTCGGCATCAAGGTCGAGCCGCCGAACATCAACCGCTCAGGCCCGACCTTCGAGGTCGGCGAGAAGACGATCTACTACGCGCTCGCCGCGCTGAAGGGCGTCGGCATCCAGGCGATCGAACAGATCATCGAGGAGCGGACCAGGCGCGGGCTGTTCACCTCGCTCGCCGACTTCGCCGCGCGGGTCAATCCGCGCGCGATCAACAAGCGCATCATCGAGAGTCTCGCTGCCGCCGGCGCCTTCGACACGCTGGAGCCGAACAGGGCGCGGGTCTTTGCCGGCGCGGACTCGATCCTGGCCGCCTGCCAGCGTGCGCATCAGGCCGAGACCATCGGCCAGAACGACATGTTCGGCATGTCGGCGGACGCACCGACCATCATGCTGCCGCAGATCGAGCCCTGGCTGCCGGCCGAGCGGTTGCGCCGCGAATATGACGCGATCGGATTCTTCCTGTCGGGCCATCCGCTCGACGATTACGCGATGGTCCTGAAGCGCCTGCGCGTGCAGAGCTGGGCCGAGTTCTCGCGTGCGGTGAAGACCGGCGCCACCGCCGGCAAGGTCGCGGCCACCGTGGTGTCGCGCATGGAGCGGCGCACCAAGACCGGCAACAAGATGGGCATCATGGGGCTGTCTGATCCCACGGGCCATTTCGAGGCGGTGCTGTTCTCCGAGGGCCTCGCGCAATACCGCGATGTGCTCGAGCCGGGCGCCGCCGTGCTGCTCCAGTTGGGCGCGGAATTGCAGGGCGAGGACGTCCGCGCGCGCGTGCTGCATGCCGAGCCGCTCGATGACGCCGCCGCCAAGACGCAGAAGGGCCTGCGCATCTTCGTGCGCGACACCAAGCCGCTGGAGTCGATCGCCAAGCGACTGGCCGGACCCGACATGGCGGCCTCGAACGGCGCCGCGCCAAAAGTCGGCAGTCCCGGCATCGCGCCGCGCTCGAACGGCGACGGCGAGGTCTCGCTGGTGATGATGCTCGACCTCGAGACCGAGGTCGAGATGAAGCTGCCGGGCCGCTTCAAGGTCTCGCCGCAGATCGCCGGCGCGATCAAGGCGGTCGCCGGCGTGGTGGACGTGCAGCAGCTCTAAAGCGCGATGAGATCTGGAAGAATCGTCATCGTGCTTGGGATCGGCGTTAGCGTATGATCTCACCACAAACGCGTGCCGCGTTTGTGGTGAGTGAGAATTGCTGCCCTTTTCCGGATCATGCTTTAGCAGCCGATCTCGGATATATGCAGATGGACGCAGCTCTGTGCGGTCGTTGCGCGTGAGGCGAGCGATCGCTTCGGCTTTGCAGCACGGTTCGCGTTGCAGCAATCATCAGTTGCATCATTTATCATTGGTGATTTCTTCACATCGATGCACCTATCATCGCGACGCTTCCATTCGTCCACCGTACCCGGGGAAACGTCACATGTGCGACAAGTGCTCTGAATCTCTGCATCATGAATCTCTGCATCGAGACATCGCGCCGTCGCGGCGATCCGCGATGCTGTTTGGCGCCGCGGCGTTCGGCATGGCCTTCGCCGGCGGAGCTTTCGCGAGCGGTGCCTTGGCAAAGGAGGCCAAGCAGCCCCCCAAGCCGCAGAACGTGTTGTCGCCCGACGCATCGCTGAAGCGGTTGATGGAGGGCAATGCGCGCTATGTCGACGGTGTGGCGCGGCGCCACGATTTCAAGCACGAGCGCGAGGCGCTGGCCGGTGGACAGAATCCGTTCGCGGCGGTTCTGAGCTGCGCCGATTCACGCATCGCGCCGGAATATGCCTTCGACAGCGGCCGCGGGGATCTCTTCGTCTGCCGCGTCGCCGGAAATTTCGCCGGCACCGAAACCATTGCCAGCATGGAATATGCGGTGGCCGTGCTCAACGCACCGCTGATCCTGGTGCTTGGCCATGATGCCTGCGGCGCGGTCGATGCGACGCTGAAGGCAATCAAGGACAACACGTCGCCGCCGGGACACATTCCCTCGCTGGTCGATGCGATCGCGCCCGCCGCAAAGGCTGCGATGCAGCAGGGCGGGGACGTGCTCAACAAGGCGATCCGGCAGAACGTGATCGACAACGTCGCGAAGCTGAAATCGGCCGCGCCGATCCTTAATGCGGCCGTGGAGCAGGGCAAGCTGAAGGTCGTCGGTGGCATCTACCGGCTCACCACGGGAACAGTCGATCTGATCGCGCAGGGCTGAGCGAGGTTCGCGCCACAGCGCGGACGCGAGGCTTACGCGGGCCTGACGCAGGGACTTGATGGGGCGGGGGCGCCATGCCGCCGCCTCAATCCGCGCTTTTCGTTCAAGAGCCATTCAGCCAGCCGCGCGTCTCATGTACGGTGGCAGCTCAACAACGATAGCGGGCAAGCAAGCCATGCGTGGGACCTACAAGGCCTTCATCTGTTTTCTCTTGCCGATCCTGGCGTTCGCTGCGGCTGCGCCCGATCCGGCGCGCGCGCAGCAGCAGGAAAAGCGCATCGCGCTCGTGGTCGGCAACGGCGCCTACGCCAAGTCGCCGCTGGCGACGACCGCGAACGATGCCGGCCTGATCGCGCAGACGCTGCAAGCGGCGGGCTTCGACGTGGTCGGCGCGCGCGATCTCGACGGCGACACGCTGCGCAAGAGCTTGCGCGATTTCATCCAGAAGGCGCAGGCCTCGGGCCCCGGCACCGTGGCGATGATCTATCTTGCCGGCTACGGCGTGCAGCTTGCGGGCGAGAACTATTTCATCCCGGTCGATTCCAACATCATCCGCGACACCGACATTCCGACCGAAGGCCTGCGGATCAGCGACTACGCCCGCCAGCTCGCGTCCATTCCGCTCAAGGCCAACATCGTCGTGCTCGACGCGGCGCGCGCGCAGCCCTTCATCGAGGGCGGCCAGCAGATCGCGAGCGGACTGGCGCTGGTCGAGCCGGATCCGAACATGCTGATCGCCTTCAATGCCGCGCCCGGCACGGTCGCGCCGGAAGAGCCCGGCCCGTACGGCATTTATGCGCAATCGCTGGCGGAGATGATCCGTACCGGCGGTCTGCCGCTGGCCGAGGTGTTCGACCGCGTCCGTCTGCGCGTCAACGAGGCCAGCAAGGGCGCGCAGGTGCCCTGGAACGAGGCGAAGATATCGGCGCCCTTCTCGTTCTTCGAGCGCGGGCCCGATGCGCCGCCGCCGGAGGCCGCGCCCGACCAGGTTGCTGCGATCCGCAACAAGCCGATCCGCGATCTCGGTGTGCAGGACGCCTATGCGGCCGCGCTCGAGCGCGACACGTTGCCGGCCTATGAAGAATTTCTCGCGGCCTATCCCGGTGATCCGATGTCGAAGCGCGTGATGGCGATCGTCGCGGCGCGCCGCGAGGCGATCACTTGGCGGAGGACCTACCGGAACGATACGCCGGAGGCCTATTGGTCCTATCTGCGCCGCTATCCGCGCGGGCCGCACGCGGCCGATGCGCGCCGGCGTCTGGCGATCCTCACCGCGCCGCCCGAGCCACCGCCGACCTTCGCGATGATTGACTATGACGTGCCGCCCCCGCCGCCGGAGGAGGTGGTCTATGTCGACCGTCCCGTGCTGTACTTCAGCGACCCTGATTTTGGCTTCGCGCCGCCACCGCCGCCGCCGGTCTATTATCTGCCGCCGCCGCCGCCGGATTTCGTCGTGCTCGAGCCACCGCTGCCCGTGATCGGCCTGTTCGTGCTGCCGCAGCCGATGTTCGTGCCGATCCCGGTGTTCGTCAGGCCGCCGATCTATGTCGCGCCGCCGCCGAACAACATCGTCTTCAACAACATCCATAACACCACGGTCATCAACACCGTGATCAACCGGCCGCCCGACCCGCCCGTGGGAGCGGGAGGAGGGACCGGGCCTGGCAATCTGAGGCCGGCGATTGCCGACCGCGCCAACCCGGTAGCGCCAATGTTGCCGCAAGCCGCTACGCAGCGCGCCGCGCTGATCCAGCAGGGCAAGGCGCCGATGCCGCCGAGCGCGACGGCCCAGCCGACAGCGAGGCCGGGGATACCTCCGGGGACGCCGGCCAATGTCGCGCCGACCGGCACGCCCCCCGCCGCACCGCCGACCAGGCTGCCACAGACCAACACGCTGCCGGTTCCCGGCGCCCAAGGCGGGCCGCCAGCGCCGCCGGCCGGGGCAGGGACGTCGCCTGGCGGCAGGCCCTTGGCGCCGACGGCAAATGCACCCGGTGCGCCCCCGCCGACGCATCCGGGGGCGCCGACCACGGCTGCGCCCGGCACAACGCTGCCGTCCCATCCTGGCGCGCCAACGGCCGGCACTCCGACGACCGTTGCGCCCACCGCGAATCCGGCTGCGCCCGGCCAACCGCCGAAGCCGCCGGTTGCTCAGACCCCGCCCAGTGGCGCGCCCGCTGGCGGCAAGTCTGCAACCCGTGAGCCGGCTGGCGCGCCGCCACCTGCTGCGGGCACACCGCCCGGCACGCCCTCGGGCGCCGCGGGCAAGCCGGTCACGCCGCCGCCCTCGGCTGCGCGCGAGCCGGTCAAACCGCAGAACTTGCCCGCGACCACTCCAGCGCAGGCCGCCCGGCCGTCGCCGTCAGCTCCAGCACCGCGGCCGCAGGCCGTGGCGAGGCCGACGCCGCCGCCGCCCGCCGCTCGCCCGGCACCGCCGCCGCATGTCGCATCGCCTCCGCCGGCCCGAGCGGCTCCGCCTGTGGCCGTTGCACGGCCGGCGCCTCCGCCCATGGCCCGGCCTGCACCTCCACCCATGGCGCGGCCCGCGCCGCCACCGCCGGTCGCCCGGCCGGCACCACCGCCGCCGCCGCGGATGGCCGTCGCGCCACCGCCCCCGCAGCGTCCGGCCGCACCTCCACCGCGCCAAGCGGCGCCGGCGGCGAAAAAGTGCCCGCCGAACCAGCCCAAGTGCTAGGTCTTTACGGACTGGCGTGGTCTTTACGGAAGAGGGCCTTCGGGAGGCGAAAACAGCCCCCGAAAGGCCCTTATTTCCTTGCTTCTGGCCGAAATGGCGCTATATAGCGCCCCATCTCACACGGAAACATGGCTCACAAGGCCGTCCGGTGGCAACCGGGGCGAGAACGCTCCGTTTTGCTCACACGTTTCCGGAGGAACCAACCGGAGAATTGAAACTATGGCGCTACCCGATTTCACCATGCGTCAGCTCCTCGAAGCTGGCGTGCACTTTGGTCACCAGTCTCACCGCTGGAATCCGAAAATGGCACCGTTCATTTTCGGCGCCCGCAACAACATCCACATCGTCGACCTCGCGCAGACCGTGCCGTTGCTGCACACCGCCTTGCAGGCGGTCAGCGACACCGTCGCCAAGGGCGGCCGCATCCTGTTCGTCGGCACCAAGCGCCAGGCGCAGGACGGCGTCGCGGACGCTGCCAAGCGCTGCGCGCAGTATTTCGTCAATTCGCGCTGGCTCGGCGGCACGCTGACCAACTGGAAGACGATCTCGGCCTCGATCAAGCGCCTGCGTCATCTCGATGACGTGCTGTCCGGCGGCGACGCCAGCTCCTACACCAAGAAGGAGCGCCTGACGCTTCAGCGCGAGCGCGACAAGCTCGATCGCTCGCTCGGCGGCATCAAGGACATGGGCGGTCTGCCCGACCTGATCTTCGTGATCGACACCAACAAGGAAGACATCGCGATCCAGGAAGCCCAGCGGCTCAACATCCCGGTCGCCGCGATCGTCGACACCAATTCGGATCCCAAGGGCATCACCTATGTGGTCCCGGGCAATGACGACGCCGGCCGCGCGATCGCGCTGTATTGCGACCTGATCGCACGTGCGGCGATCGACGGCATCTCGCGCGCCCAGGGCGATTCGGGCATCGACATCGGCGCCTCGGCTCGTCCGGTCGCCGAAGAGCTGCCGGCCGCTTCCTCGAGCGGCTTCCAGGGCCTTGCCGGTCCGCGCGGCACCGCCGACGACCTCAAGAAGCTCCCGGGCGTGTCGGGCGCGATCGAGAAGAAGTTCAACGACCTCGGTATCTTCCACTTCTGGCAGCTCGCCGAGCTCGATCACGACACCGCGCACAAGATCGGCGAAGAAGTCGGTCTGCCGAGCCGTGCGGATGCCTGGGTGGCCAAGGCCAAGGCGCTGACCGCGGAAGCGGAATAGTCAAAAAGAGCGATGGGTTGGCCGGATATAAGTCCGGCCACCATTTCAGTTGACGCGAATTCCTGAGATGGACCGCGGCGGGGCTGTTTGATGCCACGCCGCGGCAAACCGGCAGGCAAGAAGGATTTTCAACGATGGCAACGATCACAGCTGCGATGGTCAAGGATCTGCGCGAGTCCACCGGCGCAGGCATGATGGACTGCAAGGCCGCGCTCACCGAAAACGACGGCAACATGGAAGCGGCGCAGGACTGGCTGCGCAAGAAGGGCCTGTCGAAGGCCGCCAAGAAGTCCGGCCGCGTCGCCGCGGAAGGCCTGATCGGCGCGCTCACCAAGGGCACCAAGGGCGTCGTGGTCGAGGTCAACTCCGAGACCGACTTCGTCGCGCGCAACGGTCAGTTCCAGGGCCTCGTCAAGATGGTCGCGCAGGTCGCATTCGACGTCGGCGCCGATGTCGAGAAGATCAAGGCCGCCAAGGTCGGTGACGTCACCATCGAAGCCGCGATCAACGACGCGATCGCCACCATCGGCGAGAACATGACGCTGCGTCGCGCAGCTTCGCTCGAAGTGACGCAGGGCGTCGTGTCGAGCTACGTCCACGGCGCCGTCGTCGAAGGCGCCGGCAAGATGGGCGTGATCGTCGCGCTCGAATCGCCCGGCAAGGCCGATGAGCTCGCAGCCCTCGGTCGCCAGATCGCGATGCATGTCGCGGCCACGAACCCGCTCGCGCTCGAGCCGTCCGGCCTCGATCCGGCGGTCGTGAAGCGCGAGAAGGACGTGCTCGCCGACAAATATCGCCAGCAGGGCAAGCCCGAGAACGTGATCGAGAAGATCGTCGAGTCCGGCCTCAAGACCTACTACAAGGAAGTCTGCCTGCTCGAGCAGGCCTTCATCCACGACACCGGCAAGTCGGTGGCGCAGGCGGTGAAGGAAGCCGAAGGCAAGGTCGGCGGCGCGGTGAAGATCGCGGGCTTTGTGCGCTATGCTCTCGGTGAGGGAATCGAGAAGCAGGAAAGCGACTTCGCGGCCGAGGTCGCAGCGGCCAGCGGCAAGAAGTAAGCGCCGGTACGTTCCTTCCGGCTTGCCGCCGGAAGCGGCGCCCGGACGGGGAAAGTGCTCATGACTGATCCGGTCTATCGTCGCGTCGTGATCAAGCTGTCCGGCGAGTATCTCGCGGGGCAGCAGGGTTTTGGCATCGATCAGCCGACCCTCGACCGGGTTGCGGACGATCTGATCGCCGCCCGCCAGCTCGGTACCGAAGTTGCGGTGGTGATCGGCGGCGGCAACATCGTGCGTGGCGTCGAAGTGTCCTCGCAAGGGGTGTCGCGCACCACCGGCGACACCATGGGTATGCTCGCCACCATGATGAACTGCCTCGCGCTGGAGGCGACGATCGAGCGCAAGGGCACGCCGGCACGTACGCTGTCGGCCTTCGTCATGCCCGAGATTTCCGAGCTGTTCACCCGCACCGCGGCGCACAAATACCTCGCCGAGGGCCGGATCGTGCTGCTCGGGGGCGGAACCGGCAATCCGTTCTTCACCACCGATACGACCGCGGTGCTGCGGGCCGCCGAGATCGGAGCCGAGGCTGTGCTGAAGGCAACCAATGTCGACGGCGTCTACTCGGCCGACCCGAAAAAGGATCCGACCGCCACGCGATTCGACCGGCTGACGCATTCGCAGGCGATCGAGGGCGGCTACAAGGTGATGGATGCGACCGCCTTCGCGCTTGCCCGCGAGACGTTGCTGCCTATCATCGTATTCTCGATCGCGGAGCCGGGTTCGATCGGCGCTGTGCTGCGTGGCGGCGGCCACGGAACCGTCGTCGCCGGCTGACGGCTCGCCGGTCGCGCCTGAGGGGCGCGGAGTGGGTCGCCGGGATTTTGAAGGAGAAACGTGATGGCCACGGGTAATTTCGACCTCAACGAAGTGAAGCGTCGCATGCAGGGCGCCGTCCAGGCCCTCAAGCACGAGCTTGGCGGCCTGCGCACGGGGCGCGCGTCGGCCTCGATGCTCGACCCGGTGCAGGTCGAGGCTTACGGCAGCCACATGCCGCTCAACCAGCTTGCCACCGTCAGCGTGCCGGAGCCGCGGCTGATCTCGGTGCAGGTCTGGGACAAGTCGATGGTCAAGCCGGTCGAGAAGGCGATCGTCGATTCCAATCTCGGCCTGTCGCCCGCGACCGAAGGCCAGGTGCTGCGCCTGCGCATCCCCGAGCTCAACGAGGAGCGTCGCAAGGAGCTCGTCAAGGTCGCGCACAAATACGCGGAAGCGGCCAAGGTCGCCGCGCGTCACGTCCGCCGCGACGGCCTCGACGTCCTCAAGAAGCTCGAGAAGAATCACGAGATGTCGGAAGACGATCAGAAGCGTCACGCCGACGAGGTGCAGAAGGCGACCGACGGCACCATCTCCGAGATCGACCAGTTGCTGGCTGCCAAGGAAAAAGAAATCCTCACCGTCTAAAGCGCGATCATCGCGCTTTAGGTTATTGTTCGCGCATGATCTTTCGGAAAACCGCGTCGCACTTGTCCGGATCATGCTTTAGGGCCGCCTTCATGTCCAACGCCGCCGCGCCAGCAACCGAAGGACCAGACCGGTCCGACGCGCCTGCGCATGTCGCCATCATCATGGATGGCAACGGGCGTTGGGCCGCCGCGCGCGGCCTGCCGCGGGCCGAAGGGCATCGCCGCGGCGTCGAGGCGTTGCGCCGGGTGGTGCGTGCCTCGCACGAGCTCGGCATCCGCTATCTCACCATCTTCTCCTTCTCTTCGGAGAACTGGTCGCGCCCGGCGAGCGAGATCGGCGATCTGTTTGGTCTCCTGCGTCGCTTCATCCGCAACGATCTCGCGAGCCTGCACCGCGATGGCGTCAAGGTCCGCATCATCGGCGAGCGCGACGGACTCGATAGCGACATCTGCGCACTCCTCAACGAGGCCGAGGAGCTGACGCGCGACAACACGCGCCTGACGCTGGTCGTCGCCTTCAATTACGGTTCGCGGCAGGAAATCGCGAAAGCCGCGCAGAAGCTCGCGCGAGAAGTCGCAGACGGCAAGCGCGCCCCTGAAACGATCGACGCCGAGACGATCGGGGCTCATCTCGATGCGCCCGACATCCCCGATCCCGATCTCATCATCCGCACCAGCGGCGAGCAGCGGCTGTCCAACTTCCTGATGTGGCAGGCCGCCTACAGCGAGCTGGTCTTCGTGCCGATCCACTGGCCCGATTTCGACAAGGCGGCGCTGGAAGGCGCGATCGCCGAATTCGCCAGACGCGAGCGCCGTTTCGGCGGTCTGGTCGCGAAAAACGCCTCGTGAGCGAACCCGACGCCGCATCGGCGGGCGCGAAGCCTGCCCCGAGCAATCTCGTGATGCGAGTCCTCGCAGCGCTAGTGCTGGCGCCGCTCGCTATTGCACTCGCTTATGCCGGCGGCTGGCTGTGGGCGCTTCTCGTCACGCTGGTGTCGATCGGGCTGTTCGCGGAATGGCTGATGGTGGTGGGCGCGGGGTCTGCTGCACTGACCGGGGCAGGGACGATCGTCATTGCCATGATGGGGGCCTGCGTCGCCTTCGGCGCGCTCAAGACCGCGATCATCACCGGCCTCATCGGCGGCGCGATCGTGACGCTGATCGCGCGGGCCAAGTTCATCTGGGCGGCCACCGGCTTCGCCTACGCATCGGCGGCGCTGCTGGCCTCGATCCTGGTCCGGCAGGATCTCGTCAACGGGTTCGCCGCGCTGATGTTCGTGCTGCTCGTGGTGTGGGCGACCGATATCGGCGGCTATTTCGCCGGACGCAGCATTGGCGGACCGAAACTATGGCCGCGCGTGAGCCCGAAGAAGACCTGGTCCGGGGCGCTCGGCGGCTTTGCGGCGAGCCTTTTGGTTGCGGCCGGCTTTGCGGCGTGCGGGATCGGAAAGGCGGTTCCACTCCTGCTCGTCAGCGCCATCCTGTCGATGGTATCGCAGGCGGGTGATCTATTCGAATCCGCGGTGAAGCGGCGCTTCGGCGTCAAGGATTCGAGTCACTTAATTCCCGGCCATGGCGGGCTACTGGACCGTCTGGACGGTTTTGTTGCCGCCATCCTGATGGCATGGATTATCGGCTTTCTCCGCCATGGTGTGCATAGCGCCGGAAGCGGTCTTATGGTTTGGTGAGGATATGAGCGCGGTCCCATTGCGTAACAACAAGGCTGCGGCGTCGACCGTCCGCAGTGTCACGGTTCTCGGCGCCACCGGCTCGATCGGCGACAGCACGATGGATCTGCTGCGCGCCTCTCCCGAGCGCTATCGCGTCGAAGCCTTGACGGCGAACGGCAATGTCGAAGCGCTGGCCAAGCTCGCCAAGGAGTTTTCCGCGCGCTACGTCGCGATCGCCGACACGTCCAAGTTCGCCGAGCTCAAGGCTGCGCTTGCGGGAACGAGCACGGAATGCGGCGCGGGCGAAAGCGCGGTGATCGAAGCCGGCGCGCGTCCGGCCGATTGGGTGATGGCTGCCGTAAGCGGCGCCGCCGGACTGAAGCCGGCTTTGGCCGCGGTCGATCGCGGCGCGCATGTCGCGCTCGCCAACAAGGAATGTCTCGTCTGCGCCGGCGATTTCTTCATGCAGCGCGCAGCGAAAGCGGGTGCCTGCATCCTGCCGGCCGATTCTGAGCACAATGCGCTGTTCCAGGCGCTCGGCTCAGGCAACCGCGACGAACTCGTCCGCGTCATCATCACTGCCTCGGGCGGGCCGTTCCGGACGTGGAAGCCCGCCGACATCGAGCAGGCGACCCTCGAGCAGGCCCTGAAGCATCCGAACTGGAGCATGGGCCAGAAGATCACGATCGATTCCGCCTCGATGATGAACAAGGGCCTCGAGGTGATCGAGGCATCCTACCTGTTCGCGCTCTCGCCCGACGAAATCGACGTCCTCGTGCATCCGCAGTCGATCATCCACGGCATGGTCGAGTTCTCCGACCGTTCGGTGGTGGCCCAGCTCGGTTCTCCCGACATGCGCACGCCGATCGCGCACTGCCTCGGCTGGCCCGATCGCATCAAGGGGCCGGCGGCCAAGCTCGATCTGGCCAAGATCGGCCAACTCACGTTCGAGGCGCCGGATTTCGAGCGCTTCCCTGGGCTTCGGCTGGCTTTCGATTCGCTCCGGACCGGGAAGGGGGCGACCACCGTCTACAACGCCGCCAACGAGGTTGCGGTCGCCGCTTTCATTGCCGGCAAGATCCGGTTTGGCGCGATCGCGCGGCTGGTCGAGGCGACGCTGGACGACTGGATTCGCGGCGGGAACCAGGCTCCCCTGACGTCCGCCGACGATGCAATCTCTGTTGACCATGTTGCGCGAAATAGAGCTGCCGCCCTATTGCCTCAAATTGCCTTAAAGGCATCCTAGATGGCACGGGGCCAGGGCCTTGCGGCGCTGGATGAGGGAATTCGATGATCGACTTTTTCGTCCATAGTTTCAATACGTTGAGCCATGGGCTCCTCGGCTACGCGGTTCCCTTCCTGTTCGTCCTGACGATCGTCGTGTTCTTCCATGAGCTCGGCCATTTCCTGGTCGCGCGCTGGGCGGGCGTTCGGGTGCTGACCTTCTCGCTCGGTTTCGGACCGGAGTTGGTCGGCTTCAACGACCGCCATGGCACCCGCTGGAAGATCTCGGCGATCCCGCTCGGCGGCTACGTCAAGTTCTTCGGCGACGAGAGCGAGGCTTCGACCCCGTCGGCCGAGACGCTCGCGGCCATGACGGCCGAGGAGCGCGCCGGCAGCTTCCATCACAAGAAGGTCGGCCCGCGCGCCGCCATCGTGGCGGCCGGACCGATCGCCAATTTCATTCTGGGCGCGCTGATCTTCGCCGCCATGGCGCTCTATTACGGCAAGCCGAGCACGATCGCCCGCGTCGACGGCGTTGTCGCCGACGGCGCTGCGGCCGGGGCCGGCTTCAAGATCGGCGACGTCGTCGTGCAGATCGACGGCAAGCCGATCGAGAGCTTTGCCGACATGCAGCGAATCGTTGCGATGAATGCGGGTTCGGCGCTTGCCTTCCAGGTCAAGCGGGACGGCGCCATCGTCTCCCTGACCGCGACGCCGGCGCTGCTTGAGCGCAAGGATCCGTTCGGCAACAGCCACCGCCTCGGCGTGCTCGGCGTCGAGCACAAGTCCCAGGCCGGCGAGGCCTCGACCACGCCGGTCGGCGTCGGCGAAGCGCTCAAGATCGGGGTCGAGCAGGTCTGGTTCATCATCACCAGCACCTTCAAGTTCCTTGGCTCGCTGTTTGTCGGACAAGGCAATCCCAACGAGGTCAGCGGCGTGCTCGGCATCGCCAAGATGTCGGGGCAGGCGGCTAGCGCCGGGTTCCAGTTCGTGATCAATCTGTGCGCGGTGCTGTCGGTGTCGATCGGGCTGTTGAACCTGTTCCCGATCCCGCTGCTCGATGGCGGTCACCTGATGTTCTACGCGGCGGAGGTGGTCCGGGGCCGACCCCTGTCCGAGCGGACTCAGGAGATGGGGTTCCGGATCGGGCTCGGTTTGGTGCTGATGCTGATGGTGTTTGCCACCTATAACGACATCTTGCGGATGGCAGCTTCCTGATACGGGCTTTTTTGTGGCGTTGCTCATGAGCAACGTCTTGGAATGAAATTGAAATTACGGTGTCAGCGGCCGTTTGCGACATCGGGGAAATTGGCTACAAGCGGCTTCGAACTTGGGGAATCTCCCGGACCGGCGTTGGGGTTGGGTCTGGTACTGATAAGGGCGCGTTGCGCAATGAAGTTTGGACTGCGACTCCGGGGGGGCTTGCTCGCATCCCTGATCTTGTTCGGCGCGCCGGTGCTTGCCCCGGTTGGGGCTGCTTTTGTGTCTTCGTCTGCGCTTGCTCAGACCGTCCAGTCGATTTCCGTCGAAGGAAATCGCCGTGTCGAGGTGGAGACGATCCGCTCCTATTTCAAGCCGGGCCCGGGTGGCCGCCTGGATCAGGGCGCCATCGATGACGGCCTGAAGGCCCTGATCGAGACCGGCCTGTTCCAGGACGTGCGAATCAATCGCGGTTCCGGTGGCCAGATCATCGTCTCCGTGGTGGAAAACCCGGTGATCGGCCGCATCGCGTTCGAAGGTAATAAGAAGGTCAAGGACGAGCAGCTCACCGCTGAAGTCCAGTCCAAGGCGCGCGGCACCTTCTCCCGCGCCATGGTGCAGTCCGACACCCTGCGAATCGCCGAAATCTACCGCCGCTCGGGTCGCTATGACGTCCGCGTCACGCCCGAGATCATCGAGCAGCCGAACAACCGCGTCGACCTGATCTTCACGGTCGAGGAGGGCGCCAAGACCGGCGTCAAGTCGATCGAGTTCGTCGGCAATAGCGCGTTCTCGTCCTACCGCCTGCGCGACGTCATCAAGACGCACGAATCGAACCTGCTGAGCTTCCTCGCCAGCAACGACCTCTACGATCCCGATCGCGTCGAGGCCGACCGTGACCTGATTCGCCGTTTCTATCTCAAGAACGGTTTCGCCGACGTCCAGGTGGTCGCCGCGCTCACCGAATACGATCCGGAGAAGAAGGGCTTCAACGTCACCTTCAAGATCGAGGAAGGCTCGCAGTACCGCGTCGGCACCGTCGACTTCCGCTCCTCCATTCCGAACTTCGATCCGACCACGATGCGCAACTATTCGCGCGTCAATGTCGGCGCGCTCTACAATGTCGAATCGGTCGAGAAGTCGGTCGAGGAAATGCAGATCGAGGCGTCGCGTCGCGGCTATGCCTTCGCCGTGGTCCGTCCCGGCGGCGACCGCAATTTTGAGGCGCACACCGTCGCCGTCGTGTTCAACATCGACGAGGGCCCGCGCACCTATATCGAGCGCATCAACGTCCGCGGCAACACCCGCACGCGCGACTACGTGATCCGCCGCGAGTTCGACATCTCCGAGGGCGATGCCTACAACCGCGCGCTGGTCGACCGTGCCGAGCGCCGCCTGAAGAACCTCGACTACTTCAAGAGCGTGAAGATCACGACGGAGCCGGGCTCCTCCAGCGACCGCGTGGTCCTGATCGTCGATCTCGAAGAGAAATCGACCGGCGACTTCTCGGTCTCGGGCGGCTACTCCACGACCGACGGCGCGCTCGCCGAAGTCTCGATCTCCGAGCGCAATTTGCTCGGCCGCGGCCTGTTCGCCAAGGCGTCGGTGACCTACGGCCAGTATGCGCGCGGCTATTCGCTGTCGTTCGTCGAGCCGTATCTGCTCGACTACCGCGTCGCGCTCGGTCTCGACCTCTATCAGCGTCAGCAGCTCTCCAACAGCTACATCTCCTACGGTACGAAGACGCTGGGCTTCAGCCCGCGCCTCGGCTTCAGCCTGCGTGAAGATCTGTCGCTCCAGCTGCGCTACTCGATCTACCAGCAGGAAATTACGCTGCCGTCCTACCTGGCGAACTGTAACAACGTCCTCGGTTCGTCGGCCTTCAACCCGAGCCCGGCCTTTGCCGCATCGCAAACGCCGCCGATCGATCTGACCTCGACCGGCGGTCTCGGCTGCTACTCCGACGGCGAAGCCTCGCTGCCGGTCCGCAAGGAGCTTGCCGGCGGCAAGACCCTGACCTCGGCGCTCGGCTACACGCTGACCTACAACACGCTGGACAACAACAAGAACCCCACCGACGGTCTGCTCGTCGACTTCCGTCAGGATTTCGCCGGCGTGGGCGGCGACGTCACCTACCTGAAGTCCGTCGTCGACGCGAAGTACTACGCTCCGCTGGTGTCCGACATCGTCGGCCTCGTTCACCTTCAGGGCGGCATGCTGAATAAGATCGGCAACAACGATATCCGCATGCTGGATCAGTTCCAGATGGGCCCGAACTTGGTCCGCGGCTTTGCTCCGAACGGCATCGGTCCGCGCGATTTGAATCCCTTTGGCACGCAAGACGCGCTTGGCGGTACCAAGTATTGGGGCGCTTCGTTCGAATTGCAGATGCCGTTCTGGTTCCTGCCGAAGGAAGTGGGTCTGAAGGGCGCGGTCTACGCCGACGCCGGCGGCCTCTTCGACTATCAGGGCCCGACGACGTGGTCGCTGACCAACGAAATGACCACGACCAGGAACTCGAACTGTACGCCGTCGACCATCAACCCGCCCTCGGCTGGAACCTGTACCGGCCTGGTGTATGACAACGGCAATGTCGTCCGTTCGTCGGTTGGTATTGGCCTGATCTGGCAGTCGCCGTTCGGTCCGCTGCGGTTCGACTATGCCGTGCCGCTCACCAAGGGCCAGTTCGATCGCGTGCAGCAGTTCAGGTTCGGCGGCGGCACCTCGTTCTAATTCGATCAGCAGGGCATGAGCCGGCCCCTTGTTGGGGCCGGTTTCCAAAAAGATCGTGCTCAATCCGTGAGATAAGGCATGATGCGGCCTGACCGCTTCATGCCGAAGCCGGACCGCGATGGGGTGGAATGGCGCAGCCGACCTTCTTCAAAAAGCCGCCGGCCTCACCGCTGGCTGACATTGCCGCGCTGACCAAGGCGCAGCTCGTCGACCCTGCCAGGGGCGGTCACGTCATTACCGGTCTTGCTTCGCTCGACGAAGCCGGCCCGATGCATCTGGCGTTCTTCGACAACCTCAAATATGCCGACGAGCTCAAGGCGACCAAGGCCGGGGCCTGCCTGGTGAGTCCGCGCTTCGAGGCCCAGGTGCCTGCGCATGTGGCTGTGCTGCGGGTGGCGCAGCCGTTCCGCGCCTTTGTCGGGCTCGCCCGGGAATGGCATGGCGATGCGCTGCGCCCGCAGTCCTGGGTCGGTAATGACGGCATCGCGCCGTCGGCCATCATCGATCCCTCGGCCCGGCTGGAGGACGACGTCATCGTCGATCCCCTGACCGTCATCGGCCCTGACGTCGAGATCGGCGGCGGCACCGTGATCGGGGCCGGCGTGGTCATCGGTCCCGGCGTCAAGATCGGCCGGGACTGCAATGTCGGCGCCCGCACGGCCATCCAGTGCGCGCTGATCGGCAACAACGTGCTGATCCATCCCGGCTGCTCGATCGGCCAGGACGGCTATGGCTTCATCTTCTTCGGCCCCGAGGGCCATCTCAAGGTGCCCCAGACCGGCCGCGTGCTGATCCAGAACAATGTGGAAGTCGGCGCCGGCACCACCATCGATCGCGGCTCCCTGCGCGACACCGTGATCGGGGAGGGCACCAAAATCGACAACCAGGTCCAGATCGGCCACAATGTGACCATCGGTCGGAACTGCCTGCTGGCGGCCCAGATCGGGCTCGCAGGCAGCCTGACGATCGGCGACAACGTGGCGCTGGGAGCAAAGGTCGGCATCAACAATCACCTCAAGATCGGCGATGGCGCCCAGGTCACCGCGATGAGCGGCGTCAAGGACGACATCCCGCCGAACGGACGCTGGGGCGGCTTTTTCGCCAAGCCGACCAAGCAGTGGTTCAAGGAAATTATCGCGGTGGAGCGCCTGGTACGCGACAGCAGGGCCGATCCGAAGAACGAGGGACGGGAATGACGGAGGAATCACCAATCAAGTTCGAGCTGGTGGATATCAACGCGATCCTCCGGACGCTGCCGCACCGTTTCCCGATGCTGCTGATCGACCGGGTGATCAATATCCGCGCCGATTACAGCGGCATTGGCATCAAGAACGTCACCTTCAACGAGCCGGCCTTCCAGGGACATTTCCCGGAGCGCCCGGTCTATCCCGGCGTGATGATGATCGAAGCGATGGCGCAGACCGCGGGCGTGATCGGCATCACCTCGGTCGAGGGCACCGAGAAGCCGCGCGCGGTGTATTTCCTCACCATCGACAAGTGCAAGTTCCGGAAGCCGGTGCTGCCTGGCGACACCATCGAATATCACATGCGCTCGATCGGCCGCCGCAAGGCGATGTGGTGGTTTCACGGCGACGCCAAGGTCAACGGCCAGATCGTTGCTGAAGCCGACGTCGGCGCCATGCTGACGGACTGAGCAGCTCAAGCAGCGGAAATGGATTTATGCGCGGCAACCGTAACGATTGCCGGCGGTCTCGCGCCTGATATTTCGGTTGAAGAACTGGCCCATGGACGGCGCGCCGAGCAGGCTGTCGATCGTCTCGGCCGCGACCCCGCAATAGCGGTCATACTGGCCGTCGATCGCGACGATGAGGTCCTGCCGCGCGCGGTCGTAGCAGACCCGCTGAAGCACCGTGCTGCGGGTGATGTCGCGGCACTCGAACGTCCCGAGATCGACGAAGCGGCGTTCGCCGGTCTCGACCGTCTCGGAGACGATCGGGGCGGCCGCGAGCTGTGCGAGCAGAACTGCCAGGGCCCTGACCACGATGACTTCAAGCTCCACATGAAGGCGTTGACGAGCTAGAGCATGATCCGGAAGAACGTGCAGCGGTTTTCCGAAAGGATCATGCTCGAACAATAGCCTGAAGCGCGATGACGATTCATCCCAATCTCATCGTGCTTTAGGACGGCCGGCTCATCCGGTGCCTGAAACAGGCCGAGATGATACGTCACTGGACAGATCGGGCATAGTCGCGCTAACCACCGGAAAACTGAGCGACTTCAACACATAATCAGACCTTCTTGATGAGTCAGATTGCTTGATGAGTAAGATTGATCCCACCGCACGGGTCGCGGACGGCGCCGTGATCGGCGAGGGTACCGAGATCGGACCCTTCTGCATCATCGGTCCGAATGCCGTGATCGGCGCGAACTGCAAGCTGATCGGACAAGTCACGGTCATCGGCCACACCTCGATCGGCGACGGCTGCGTGATCTCGCCCTTCGCGGTGCTGGGCGGCGCGCCCCAGGATCTCAGCTACAAGGGTGAGCCGACCAGGCTGGAGGTCGGTTCCGGCTGCACCATCCGCGAAGGCGCGACGATGAATGTCGGCACCATCAAGGGCGGCGGGCTAACGCGCGTCGGCAACGGCGGCTACTTCATGAACAACAGCCATGTCGGCCATGACTGCATGGTCGGCAGCAACGTGATCTTCGCGACCTCGGCGACGCTCGGCGGCCACTGCGAGATCGGCGATTTCGTCTATATCGGCGGCCTGTCGGCGGTGCATCAACTCACGCGCATCGGCCCGCAGGTGATGGTCGGCGGCCTCTCGGGCGTGCGCGACGACATCATTCCGTTCGGCCTCGCCAACGGCCAGTATGCGGCGCTGGAAGGCCTCAATCTCATCGGGATGAAGCGGCGGCAGTTCACCAAGCAGCGGCGCGCAACCGTGCAATCGTTCTACCAAAAACTCTTCCACGGCCCCGGCACGTTCGCCGAGCGGCTCGCGGCGGCCCAGCCGCTCGCGAGCGAAGACCCCGCGATTGCCGAGATCCTCGACTTCATCGGCAAGCGCAAGCATCGCCCGATCTGTCTTCCCGCCATCGAGAAGTGATTTCGGGATGGCCGCGGGCATGACATCGGCGGCTTCGGAGATTTCGTCGCCGGTCGGCGTCGTCGCCGGCGGCGGCGCCATGCCGTTCGCGGTCGCCGACTCGCTTGCCGCGCGCGGCATCACGCCGGTGTTGTTCCCGCTGCGTGGCGCCTGCGATCCGACGCGGGTGGAGCAATTCCGCCATCGCTGGATCTCGGTCGGCCAGCTCGGCCGCGCCATGCGGCTGTTCCGCGAGGAGGGCTGCCGCGATCTGATCTTCATCGGCACATTGGTGCGGCCCGCGCTGTCCGAAATAAGGTTCGACGTCACGACACTGCGCCTGCTCGGCAACGTCATCCGCGCCTTCCGCGGCGGCGACGATCATCTGTTGTCCGGTGTCGGGCGCATTCTCGAGCAAGGCGGCTTTCGCATGGTCGGCATCAAGGATGTTGCGCCGGATCTGCTGATGCCCGAGGGCTGCATCAGCCGCGCCTGGCCGAACGACAACAGCAAGGCCGACATCGAGCGCGGCCGCGCGGTGCTGACCGCGCTCGGCCCGTTCGACATCGGCCAGGCCGCGGTCGTGATCGACGGCCATGTGGTGGCGATCGAGGATATCGAGGGCACCGACGCGCTGCTCGCGCGCGTGGCACGCCTGCGCGAGGAGGGGCGCATCCGCGCTGCGACAGGACGCGGGGTGCTGGTGAAGGTGCCGAAGAGCGGGCAGGATTTGCGCTTCGACCTGCCGACGATCGGCCCGCGTACCCTCGAGGGCGTCGCTCGCGCCGGACTGGCCGGCATCGCCGTCGTCGCCGGCAACACCATCGCCGCCGAGCCGCAGGCGATGATCTCGCTCGCCGACGCCAAATATCTCTTCGTCATCGGCCTGCCAGCGTGATGCAGAGCCGCGATCCCAAGCGAAAGATCTTCCTGATCGCGACGGAGGAATCCGGCGACCGGCTTGGCAGCGCCTTGATGAAAGTGTTGCGCCAGCGGCTCGGCGACGGCGTGCAGTTTGTGGGCGTCGGCGGCCGGACCATGGCGCGTGAGGGGCTCGAGACGCTGTTTCCGATCGAGGAGCTGTCGATCGTCGGCTTCGCCGGGGTCGTCCAGCAGTTGCCGAAGATTTTGCGGCTGATCCGCCAGACCGCGGATGCCGTGCTGGAGGCTGCGCCCGACGCGCTCGTCATCATCGACAGCCCCGATTTCACCCATCGCGTTGCCCGCCGCGTGCGCGCGAAGAATCCCGCGATCCCGGTCGTCGACTATGTCTCGCCGCAGCTCTGGGCCTGGCGGCCGGGACGGGCGCGGACAATGCTCGGCTACGTCGATCATGTGCTTGGCCTGTTGCCGTTCGAGCCGGAGGAATACCGCAAGCTCGGCGGGCCGCCATGCAGCTATGTCGGCCATCCCCTGATCGAGCAATTGCCGTCGCTGCGGCCAAATGCGGAGGAGCAGCGGCGCCGCGATACCGAGCCGCCGGTTCTGCTGGTGCTGCCTGGCAGTCGCCGCAGCGAGATCAGGCACCATCTCGACGTGTTTGGCGCGACGCTCGGACGCCTCCAGGCCGAAGGCCGCGCCTTCGAACTGAAGCTGCCGACCATGCCGCATCTCGAAGCCACCATCCGCGAAGGCATCGCGAGCTGGCCGGTCAAGCCGCAAATCGTGGTCGGCGAGACCGAGAGGCGCGCCGCGTTCCGAACCGCGCGCGCGGCGCTGGCCAAATCCGGCACCGTGACGCTGGAGCTCGCGCTGTCCGGTATTCCGATGGTCACGGCCTATCGCGTCGGCGCGATCGAAGCCTTCATCCTGCGCCGCGCGATCCGCGTTTCGTCGGTGATCCTCGCCAATCTCGTGATCGGCGAGGATGTCATTCCGGAGTTCTTGCAGGAGGACTGCGTCCCGGAGAAGCTGGCGCCAGCACTGTCGGAGCTGCTCACGGACACGCCGCTGCGCAAACGACAGGTCGAGGCGTTTGCTCGGCTCGACACCATCATGTCTACCGGCAACAAGTCGCCGAGCGTGCTCGCCGCCGACATCGTGCTCGCGACGATGCGCAAGGGGCGGCGGCAACAGACGGCTTCGTAGGGTGGGCAAAGCGAAAGCGTGCCCACCATTTCCTTCTCGGTTGTGGAGAGGTGGTGGGCACGCTGCGCTTTGCCCACCCTACAGTCCTAGGCGAGGCCGCCGTCGACCCGAAAACACTGGCTGGTGATACGCTGGCTCTCGTCGGACGCGAGAAACAGCACCATGCTGGCGATGTCTTCCGGCGTCACCGCATCGGGAACGGCCTGGCGAGTGCGCAGCTCGGAGATCTTCTGCTCGTCCGGAAACCAGAGCCGGCGCTGGCGCTCGGTGATCACCATGCCGGGCGCGATCGCGTTGACGCGAATGCGGTCGGGGCCGACTGACCTGGCCAGCGAGTTGGTGAAGCCGACGATCGCCGCCTTCGCCGTGGCATAGACCGGCAGCGCCGGCGCGCCGCGGATCCACGCCACCGACGACATGTTGATGATCGAGCCGCCGCCGCGCGCCTGCATCTGCGGCACCACCACCTGGGCCGCGAAGAAGACGTGCTTGAGATTGACGCCGATCGTCCAGTCGAATTCGGCCGGCGTCACCTCGGCCAGCACCTGACGCTGGTCGTTGGCGGCATTGTTGACGAGGACTGCGGCATCGCCGAGCGATCCGTGCACCCGCGCCATCGCAGCGCGCAAGGCGTCGATGTCGAGGAGGTCGCAGGGCACAAACAGGGGTGTGGAGCCGGATGTGGCCGCGACGTCCCGTACCAGCGCTTCGCCGGCGCTCGCATCGATGTCGAGGAAGGCGACGCGGGCGCCCTGGGTCGCGAAGGCACGCACGAAGGCGGCACCGATGCCGCTGGCGCCACCTGTGATCAACACCACGCGGCCGGCAAGGCTGGGATAGATGGTCCGGGTCATGCGATCAGCCGCTCCGTTTCGGGGTCGAACAGGCAAATGCGCCGCGTGTCGAGCGCGAAGGTGGCGGTCGCGCCGGGCGCGGGACGGATATCCGGGGTGATGCGCGCCAGCGCAGTCTCGCCGCCGAGACGCAGCAGCACGATTGTCTCGGCGCCGGTCGGCTCGATCATCTCGACCGGCGCGTCGACGAGGACGGGCGCCTCGCCGGAAAAGACGCGGCTGGCCTCGGCGATGCATTCCGGCCTGATCCCGACGACCACGTCGCGGCCGACGTAGGGCGCCGCCCCGTCGTGTCCATGCAGGCGCAGACGAACCTCGTCCGGTCGCCCCGCGCCGATCACGGCTATCAGTCCGCCGCTATCGGCCTCGAGCCGCCCCGGCATGGTGTTCATCGGCGGCGAACCCATGAAGCGGGCGACGAACAGATTGGCCGGATAGCGGTACACGGTGTCCGGATCGGCGAACTGCTGCACCACGCCCCGATGCATCACGGCGATGCGCGTTGCCATCGTCATCGCCTCGATCTGGTCGTGGGTGACATAGATGATCGTGGCGCCGATGCGCTGGTGCAGGCGCTTGATCTCCATCCGCATCTCGACGCGCAGCTTCGCATCGAGGTTGGAGAGCGGCTCGTCGAACAGGAAGAGCAGGGGATCGCGCACCAGCGCCCGTCCCATCGCCACGCGCTGCCGCTGGCCACCGGACAATTGCGACGGCTTGCGGCCGAGCAGGGGCTCGATCTGGAGGAGGCGAGCCACATTCGCCAGCGCCTTCTCCTGCTCCGCCTTCGGAACGTGACGGCATTCCATGCCGAAGGTGATGTTCTGGCGCACCGTCATCGACGGATAGAGCGCGTAGGACTGGAACACCATGGCGATGTCGCGATCCTTGGGCGGGACGTCGTTGACGACGCGTCCGCCGATCTCGATCGTTCCGTCACTCGGACGATCGAGCCCGGCGACGATGTTGAGCAGGGTGGACTTGCCACAGCCGGATGGCCCGACCAGCACGGTGAACTCGCCGCTCTCGATGTCGAGGTTGATGCCCTTCAGCACCTCCAGATTGGCGTAGCGCTTGGACAGGGTGCGAATGCTCAGTGCTGCCATGACGACCCCATCATTTCACTGCGCCGGCGGTCAGGCCGCGCACGAAGTACCGTCCGCCGAGGAGATAGATCAGCAAAGTGGGCAGCGCTGCGATGATCACCGCGGCGCTCTGCACGCCATGCTGCGGAATGTCCGCAATTGCGGCAGAGAGCGCGATTAGCGCGGCCGTGACGGGCTGCTGCTGGCCGGTGGTGAATGTCACGCCATAGAGGAACTCGTTCCAGATATGCGTGAATTGCCAGATCACGGTGACGATCAGAATAGGAGCCGAGAGCGGCAGGATGATGCGCCAGAAAATACGAAAGAACCCGGCGCCATCGATGCGTGCGGCTCTGATCAACTCGTGTGGAATGGCGACATAGTAGTTTCGGCAGAACAGCGTGGTGAAGGAGAGCCCCTGGATGGTGTGAATCAGCACGAGGCCCGTCAGCGTGTTGATGAGACCGGTGTCCCGCAGCACGATGGTCCAGGGAAGCAGGCGCATCTGCTGGGGAAGGAAGAGGCCGAGGGTCACGATACCGTAGATCCAGCTATCGCCGCGAAAGCGCCAGAGCGACACGGCGTAACCGGCGACAGCGCCGAGCAGGGTCGAGAAAATCGTCGCCGGGATGGTGACGAGCGCGGAGTTCAGCATGTACGGCCGGATGCCGGCGCAGGTCTCGGCGACGCAGAAGCCGCTCCAGGCCTTGGCGTAGTTGGTCCAGGCCAAATGTTGCGGCCAGCCGATCATCGAACCCTGCGCGATCTCCTCGTTGGTGCGGAGAGAGTTCAGGACGACAACAACGAGTGGTGCGAGATAGGCCGCAGCGAACAATGTCACGACGAGATAGATCAGAATTCGGCTCGGTGCGAAGCTGCGGTCACGCATGGGTGGCCTGCCTTCGCTGGACATAACGCCACGCCGCATAGGGTAGCAGCACCGCAAGTAGAATGAGCAGCATCAGCACCGCCGCTGCGGCGCCCCGGCCGAGCTGGCTGCGCTGGAACATGAGGTCGTAGACGACAAGGGCCGGCAGCTGGGTCGCGATTCCCGGCCCGCCATTGGTGAGCGCACGGACGAGGTCGAAGGCCGAGATGGCGAACTGCAACTGGACGACGACGACGGTGATGGTGATCGGCCAGAGCGTCGGCAGAATGACCCGCCAATAGGTTCGGACCGGTCCGGCGCCGTCGATCTGGGCGGCCTTGATGATGTCGGAATCGACGGAGCGAAGGCCGGCGAGGAAGAGCGCCATGGCGAAGCCTGAGGATTGCCAGATCGCGGCAATCACGATCGTCCAGATCGCCATATCGCGGTCGATCAGCCAGTCGAACCGGAAGGAGGTCCAGCCGAGGTCATGGACGAGCTTCTGGATCCCGATGCCGGGATTGAGTAGCCAGCTCCAGACCGTGCCGGTGACGACGAACGACACCGCAAGCGGATACAGGAAGATGGATCGCAGCACATTCTCGCCGCGAATGCGCTGATCGAGCAGGATCGCAAGCATAAGGCCGGTGATCAAACTCAGCAGCACGAAAGCACTGCCAAACACCAGCAGATTGTCGAAGGCAATCTGCCAGTTCCGCGATGCCAGGACCGCGTTGTAGTTGCGCAGACCCACCCAGCCGGAGACCGGAACAAGCGTCGAGGGCGTGAACGAAATCCAGATCGTCCACAGCGAAAACGAAATGAGATGCGCAGCCGACAACAGCAGTGGCACCCAGATCATCAGATATTCGGGCAGCCGGCGCACGACGTCAGACGTCGCCGGCCGCGTTGCTGTGGAGACGGTGTCGGTCAACGCGAACCCTCGACGGCCTCGGCGAGGCGGGTGACCGCCTGCTCCGGCGTGATCGTCTTGTTCTTCACATACTCGGTGAGCACGTCGATCATCGCGGCCGTGAGGCCGTTTTCCTGCGCCATGTTGTGCGCAAGACTCAGGACGGCCTGATTGTTGGCGACAGCGTCCTTGAGCGCGGCTGCGGTTCGCCGTTGACCGTCCGACCAGCCATCACCGGAGAGGTCGACATCGGTGCGCACCGGGATCGATCCCGTGATCTGCGAGTACATGGTCTGGATCGCCGGATCCATGACGAGCTGGGCCATCAACGTCTGACCGGCCTGGAGGTCCGGCTCCTTGCGCTGCCAGAAGATGAAGGCGTCGGCATTCAACAGGAAGACCGGCTTGCCATTGTCGCTCGGGCCCGGCGTGATCATGAAGTCGTCGAACTTGAAACCGGCGTTACGCAACACGCCCTGCGCCCACCCGCCCATGATCATCATGCCCATGTCACCGTCGACGAAGCGCTTCAAATTGGTGGCGTAGGGTTGGGCGCCGACGTTGGGGTCCATCCAGTTGGCGATCTTGCGGACCTGGACGAAGGCAGCTTTGATCTCGGGGCCCTCCAGGGCCTTCTTGTCGAGATTCATGATGGCCGCACGGTATGCCGTGGGACTGATGCCGGCCAAAGAGGCCTCGAATTTTTGCCCGTCATCGGGGCGAGTGCCGCCGTTGGCGATGGGGTAGGTGATGCCGCCCGCCTTCATCTTGTCGGCGAGATCGTTGAAGTCGGCCCAGGTGACCGGGACCTTGTCGGCCTTGGCCTTGTCCATCGCGCGCTTGGAGAGAAACAGCATGTTGGTGCTGTAGATCTGCAACGGCAGCGCAATCCACTTGCCGCCCGGCTTGTGCAATTTTGCGAGGTCCGGAGCGACGACCTTTTCGTAGCCGGCGGCCGCGACGAGGGCGTCGAGATCGACGGTCGGGGCGATCTTCGACCAGGCCGCAATCTCGGGGCCCTTCAGCTGCGAACAGGCCGGCGGATCGCCGGCGATGATCTGAGCGCGCAGCTTGTTCATCATCTCGGTGGTGAAGCCGGGGACGGGCGAGTGCTGCCAAACGCCGCCTTTCTCCTCGAATTTCTTGCCGAGTGCGGTGATCGCCGCGCCATCGCTGCCTGCGGACCATTGCGAGATCGCGGTGAGGCGCGGCTTGGCCGCGCCTTGCGCGCGGGCGAATGCCGGTAGTGCGAGTGCGGCCGCAGATCCAGCGAGCAGACGGCGTCTTGTTGTCGTGATCGGCATGGCAGTTCCTCCCAGTGTGAACTTTCTTGGCGCGTTGAGCCACGCGGCTCAGGGCATGTCAGGCGGCCTCCGTGGAAGCCGCGGGCATCCCGCCGCGGCTGGCGAGACAAAAGGCGGCGAAGGCGAGAGCTGCTTGCGGATCGTTGCCGTTCGAGGGCGGCACGAAGGCGAGCGACACCTGCGCCAGTTTCCGCCCGCCGAGAAGACAGGCGTCGATCCCATCGACCACCGCTTTCCGGTCCTCTTCGGAGAGCAGCGACGGCCAGCCGCTGATCGCGACGCCGTTGCATGGCTTCACGTTCAGTGTGTTGCCGATCGCAAGGCCCAGCCGGAACAGGCGCTGGCGCAACTCCTGGCGCATTCGCGACGAGCGCGGGATCGTGCTCACCCACTCGCTGCCGAGCTGGAGCAATTCGGCCTCGGTTGCGCCGAGGAGCTCGGCGAGGGCTGGCAGCGACGTATAGGCCTCGACGCAGCCATGGTGACCGCAGCGGCAGCGCGGTCCGTCGGCGTTGAACACCATATGGCCGAGCTCGACCGGCTGCAGGGCATCGGCCTCCAGCGGATCGTCCATCCAGGCGCCGGCAACGCCCTGGCCGACGAAGACGAAGAGATGTGCGCCGCTGAAGGGATAGTCCTGCGTACGGCAGCGGTGAAACGTGGCGTGTGCGACCACCGAGTTGGTGAACTCGACCGGCACGCCGGTAAACATCCCGCCGAGCATGTCGCCGATGCGTTCGACGTCGCAGGGAATGATCGGATTGCCCGCGGCGCTCAGGCGGCCGAGGCCGGGAATGGTGATGCCGATCTGCGCGAGACTGATGCGGCGGCGGCGCGTCCAGTCGCGCAGCAAGGTGAGGGCTTCGCGGAACACCCGGCCGACGGTCTCGACGGTCGGCTTCTTCAGCAACGGAACACGCTCGGTGTAGTGCATTTCGCCCGACATGCCGCCAACGCCCACGCTGAGCCACTGGCCGGTCAGCTCGAGGGCTGCGAGCGCCACGGAGCCATCGAGCGACACGAGGCCTGTCGGACCGCCAACATAGGGGGCAGGGCGCCGCACTTCCTCGATCAGGCCTTCGGCTTTCAGATCAAACAGGATGCGCGATAGGCTCGCCTCGGACAGGCGCACGGCCTTGGCCAGCGGCGGCCGGAACGAGCCGCCGGACTGGAGCAAGTGAGTCAAAATGGCAGCGCGCGTCTGCCGCCGACTTCTCGGCTGCTCCGGCATTTCCATCCCTGTCGTCATTCTTACTTAGTGTAAGAATTTGCGCGCGGAGCGTTTCGACTGTCAAGCGATTGCGGACGCGATGAGTCGACTTGTTGTTGTGCGTGGCAGCAAGATGAGGCGAAGAACCGGTCAGGCTTTCGGTGCGGTGCCTTCGGCCCACTCCGGTAATTCAGCCTTCGGGTCGTACCAGTTGGCGGCGTCCGATCGCCAGATGTGCACCTCGGGCCGTTCTGCGATCGGTGTGTCGAGGCAGCCCATCCGCAGCAGAACCGTGTTCCTGCCCTCGCGCGAGGCGACGATGTGCGATCCGCATTGCGAGCAGAAATAGCGGGTTTTGCCGGGCGAGGATTCGAAGCCGCGCAGCAAATCTTCGCCCTTGGTCCAGCGGAAGCGGTCGCGCGGGACGTTGGTGACGGTGGAGAAGGCCGATCCGTGCGTCTTGCGGCAGGTCTGGCAATGGCAGTGCATGATGGTGCCCGGGGTCGCATCGACCTCGTAGGCAACGCCTCCGCAGAGGCAGCTTCCGCTCAGCATCAGGTTCTCCATATCGTAGGGTGGGCAAAGCGCAGCGTGCCCACCGTTTCTGGCTCGGTCTCGGAGAGGTGGTGGGCACGCTTCGCTTTGCCCACCCTACAAATGTCGCCCGCAAACAAAAACGGCGCCATCGCAGGATGGCGCCGTTTCGAAAGCCCTAAGGCCGATCTTACTTGCGATCCTTGATCGCGACGTAGTCGCGGCGGGTGACGCCGGTGTAGAGCTGGCGCGGACGGCCGATCTTCTGCTGCGGGTCCTCGATCATCTCGCTCCACTGGCTGATCCAGCCGACGGTGCGGGCGACCGCGAACAGCACGGTGAACATCGAGACCGGGAAGCCCATCGCCTTCAGCGTGATGCCCGAATAGAAGTCGACGTTCGGGTAGAGCTTGCGGTCGATGAAGTACTGGTCGCTGAGCGCGATCTTCTCGAGCTCGAGCGCCACCTTCAGCATCGGATCGTCGCCATGGCCGGTCTCCTTGAGAACGGCATGACACATCTTCTGCATGATCTTGGCGCGCGGATCGTAGTTCTTGTAGACGCGGTGGCCGAAGCCCATCAGGCGGACTTCGCTGTTCTTGTCCTTCACCTTGGCGATGAATTCCGGAATCTTGTCGACCGAGCCGATCTCGGCGAGCATCGCGAGCGCAGCTTCGTTGGCGCCGCCATGCGCCGGGCCCCAGAGGCAGGCGATGCCGGCGGCGATGCAGGCGAAGGGGTTGGCGCCGGATGAGCCGGCGATGCGCACCGTCGAGGTCGAGGCGTTCTGCTCGTGGTCGGCGTGCAGGATGAAGATCTTGTCCAGCGCGTCAGCGAGCACCGGATTGATCTTGTACTCCTCGCATGGCACGGCGAAGCACATGTGCAGGAAGTTCTCGGCGAACTTCAGCGAGTTCTTCGGATACACGAAGGGCTGGCCGATCGTGTACTTGTAGGCCATCGCCGCCAGAGTCGGGATCTTCGCGATCATGCGCATGGAAGCGATCATGCGCTGCTTCGGATCGTTGATGTCGGTGGAGTCGTGGTAGAACGCGGCGAGCGCGCCGACGGAAGCCACCATCACGGCCATCGGATGGGCGTCGCGGCGGAAGCCCTGGAAGAAGCGGGCCATCTGCTCGTGCACCATCGTGTGATGGATCACGCGGTCGTCGAAATCCTTCTTCTGCGCGGCGGTCGGCAGGTTCCCGTAGAGCAGGAGGTAGCAGGTCTCGAGGAAGTCGCCGTTCTCGGCGAGCTGCTCGATCGGATAGCCGCGGTATTCCAGCACGCCGGCGTCACCGTCGATATAGGTGATCTTGGACTCGCAGCTTGCGGTCGAGGTGAAGCCGGGATCGTAGGTGAACAGCCCGGACTGGGCGTAGAGCTTGCCGATATCGACGACATCAGGCCCGACGCTGCCGCTGTGGATCGGGAGATCGTAGTTCTTGTTTCCGACCGTCAGCGTGGCGGTCTTATTGCTTGCTTTTGCGTCCATCAGAGGTCCCCGATGTGTGGTGAAACGGGCCGGACCCGGAAGGCCCCAATGACTTGGTGGGGCAGGCCGGATATTCCAGAAGGTACGGGTGAGATGGGTATATTATTGCTGTGTGCGCTGCAAGATCGCCGCACGCATGGTCGACTTACGTCGTAGCCTGGTCCTTGGCCTAGTCCTTGGCCTGGTCCTTAAGCCGGCCCAGGCTTTCCTGGCGTCCCAGCACGTCCAAAACCTCAAAAATACCAGGCGATGTCGACCGTCCCGTCAGCGCCGCCCGCAGCGGCTGGGCGACGGCGCCGAGCTTGAGACTATTTTCCTCGGCAAAAGCGCGCAGCGCGGCCTCCGCATTCGCCGCACTCCATGTCTCGACTTTCTCCAGCGCGGAATGAAGCTGGCCGATCAGCTTGCGGTTCTCGGGCGTCAGCAGCGCTGCCGCCTTGGGATCGAGCTCCAGCGGCCGGTCGGCGAAGATGAAATAGGCGCTGTCGATCAGCTCGATCAGCGTCTTGGCGCGCTCCTTCAGGGCCGGCATGGCCTTGAGAAGCTGCGCCCGCGTCGTGTCGTTTAACTTGGCCTTAAGCTCGTTGCGGCTGGGCACGACGTGGTCGAGCACGTCCTCGAACATCTTCACGAGTGATTGATCGTCGGCGTGGCGGATGTAGTGGCCGTTGAGGTTTTCGAGCTTGGCGAAATCGAAGCGGGCGGCGGCGCGGCCGACGCTGGCGAGGTCGAACGCGGCGATCATCTCCTCGGTCGAAAAGATCTCCTGATCGCCATGGCTCCAGCCGAGCCGGACGAGATAATTGCGGAGCGCGGCCGGGAGGTACCCCATGGCGCGGTAGGCATCGACGCCCAGCGCGCCGTGGCGCTTCGACAGTTTCGAGCCGTCCGGACCGTGGATCAGCGGGATGTGGGACATGCTCGGCAGCGCCCAGCCCATGGCGTCGTAGATCTGCTTCTGGCGGGCGGCGTTGATCAAATGGTCGTCGCCGCGGATGACATGGGTGACGCCCATGTCGTGGTCGTCGACCACCACCGCGAGCATGTAGGTCGGGTTGCCATCGCCACGCAGCAGGACGAGGTCGTCAAGGTTCTCGTTCTGCCAGACCACGCGGCCCTGGACCTGGTCCTCGATCACGGTCTCGCCGGTCTGCGGCGCGCGCAGGCGGATGGTGGGCTTGACGTCGGAAGGCGCTGTTGCCGGGTCACGGTCGCGCCACATGCCATCATAGAGGCGGGTGCGGCCCTCCGCGCGCGCCTTCTCGCGCATGGCGGTGAGCTCCTCGGCGGTCGCGTAGCAGCGATAGGCCTTGCCTTCGGCGAGGAGCTGCTCGGCGACCTCGCGGTGGCGGGCGGCACGGCTGAACTGGTAGATGACGTCGCCATCCCAGCCGAGCTCCAGCCATTTGAGGCCGTCGAGGATGGCGCCGATCGCGGCCTCGGTGGAGCGCTCCCGGTCAGTGTCCTCGATCCGGAGCAGCATCTTGCCGCCGTGCTTTTTCGCATAGAGCCAGTTGAACAGCGCCGTGCGGGCGCCCCCGATATGGAGGAAGCCGGTCGGCGAGGGAGCAAAGCGGGTAACGACGGAATCGGTCATTCTTGGCAGGGCCTATGCATTGGAGGCGGTGGTATATAACAGGACCGGAGCATAACTAAAGCCCGGCAGCGGACCGCTAAGCTCTTGGCTCAGCCAAGCGAATTTGGCAGAAGGGCCGCTGATTTCCCTACAGGATTTTCGTAATGACAGAACCGGTGGCGAACGAGGTTGGGCGCGATTTCATTCGTGACATCATCCAGGCCGACCTCGATCAGGGCAAATACAGGGAGATCGTGACCCGGTTCCCGCCGGAGCCGAACGGCTACCTGCATATCGGCCACGCCAAGTCGATCGCGCTCAATTTCGGCATCGCCCAGGAGTTTCCGGGCCGCTGCCACCTGCGCTTCGACGACACCAACCCGGTCAAGGAAGAGCAGGAATACATCGATTCCATCCAGGCCGACGTGCACTGGCTCGGCTTCGATTGGGGCAAGAACCTGTTCTTCGCCTCGGATTATTTCGACCGTCTGTACGAATGGGCGGAGAAGCTGATCCGGGACGGGCTCGCCTATGTCGACGACCAGACCCAGGAGGAGATTCGCCTGGCGCGCGGCACGCTGACCGAGCCCGGCAAGAACTCGCCGTTCCGCGACCGCAGCGTGGACGAGAATCTCGACCTGTTCCGCCGCATGAAGGCCGGTGAATTCCCGAACGGTGCGCGCGTGCTGCGGGCCAAGATCGACATGTCCGCGGGCAACATCAACCTGCGCGACCCCGTGCTGTACCGCATCCTGCATGCGCATCATCCGCGCACCGGCACCAAGTGGTCGATTTATCCGAGCTACGATTATGCGCACGGCCAGTCGGACGCGATCGAGGGCATCACGCACTCGATCTGCACGCTGGAGTTCGAGGACCATCGGCCGCTCTACGACTGGTTCATCGAAAAGCTGCCGGTGCCGTCCAAGCCGCACCAGTACGAAATGGCGCGGCTCAACCTGACCTACACGCTGCTGTCCAAGCGCGTGCTGACCCAGCTCGTCCGCGACGGCCATGTCGCCGGATGGGACGATCCGCGCATGCCGACTGTAGCGGGGATGCGCCGCCGCGGCGTGCCGCCCGCAGCCTTGCGCGAATTCGTCAAGCGCATCGGCGTTGCCAAGGCCAACAGCGTCGTCGACGTCGGCATGCTGGAATTCTGCATCCGCGAGGAGCTGAACCGCACGTCGCAGCGGCGCATGGGCGTGCTGCGGCCGCTCAAGGTGGTCATCGAGAACTATCCGGAAGGGCAGACCGAAGAGCTCGAGGCGATCAACCATCCCGACGACCCCTCGGCCGGCACGCGCAAGATCACGTTCGGGCGCGAGCTCTATATCGAGCAGGACGACTTCATGGAGAACCCGCCGAAGAAGTTCTTCCGCCTGTCGCCCGGCAACGAGGTGCGGCTGCGCTACGCCTATTTCGTCAAGTGCACCGGCGTGATCAAGAACGACGCGGGCGAAGTGGTGGAGCTGCGCTGCACCTACGATCCCGCGACCAAGGGCGGCAACGCGCCCGACGGCCGCAAGGTCAAGGCGACCATGCACTGGCTGCCGGCGGCGAATTCGGTGCCGGCGGAGATCCGCATCTACAACCAGCTGTTCTCCAATCCGAGCCCGGACGCCTCGAACTTCGCGGCCGATCTCAATCCGCAGTCGCTGGAGATCCTCTCCAACGCGCGGATCGAGGCATCAGTTGCGGAAAGCAATGCGACCGAGCCGATGCAGTTCGAGCGTCAGGGCTATTTCGTGCGCGACAAGGACTCGACGCCGGGCAAGCCGGTGTTTTCGCGCACCATCGGCCTGCGCGACACGTTCGCGAAGGAAGTCGCCAAGGGCTGAGGGGATTGGGCACATGAGCAGTGAAGCCGACGCGATCGTTTCCGCCATCATCGCGAAATGGTGCGCCGGCTTCGCGACACTCGATGCGGCTGCGCTGTCGTCGCTCTATGCGAAGAACGCGTTCTTCTTCGGCTCGAATCCAAGCCTCTATCGGAGCCGGGACGGCGTCGCCGATTACTTCAACGGCCTGCCGCGCTGGCGCCAGCCGAGCGCCGTGTTTTCCGAGGTGCGCGCCGCGCAAGCCAGCCCGGACCTGATCAACATGGCCGCGATCGTGTCGTTTGACCTCGCCGGCGAGAGGGCGGAGTTCTCGGTCAAGATGAGCTGGGTCATCCTCCGCGAGGACGGCGACTGGAAGATCGTCAATCACCATGCCTCGTCGCGCGCGCCGTTGATCTAGCCGTCGCGCTACTCCGCCTCTCTCGTCATTCCGGGCTCGCGCCAAGTGGCGCGCCCCGGAATGGCGATAGCAACGAACGCTGCCCCCGCGCGTTGGGGTGGGTCCAACAAGGAACCCACCATGCAGAACATCGCAGAGCATATGGAAGTCATCGGCGCCGATGGCGTCCACATCGGCACGGTCGACAAGGTCGAGGGCCATCGCATCAAGCTGACCAAGAAGGACAGCGGCGAGGGCAGCCACAAGGGCCACCATCACTTCATCGACAAGGGCCTCGTTGCCGGTGTCGAGGGCAACAAGGTTCGGCTCTCGCCCAAGGCGGACGTCGCCGTGACGATGGAAGAGGAAAAGTAGGGGGACCTTCGCTCCGTTCCTGATCCGTACCGCTATTCGCGCAGCCGCACGTTCCGGTAGCCTCCTGGCCTGTCGCGTATCGTAAGGTGCAGGGAATGGCGCAGCCGGACCGGCCAGTTCGGTCCCAGGGGATCGCGGGGACTTGGATCGCGGGGACTTGGCCCGTCGGCCGAGCTGCATCCGCGGGCGGCCTCGTGCCGGCAGGGTTCGACCTCTGGACGTCGCTGGCCGAGACCCTGCGCGAATGGGCGCGCGCCGAGGCCGGCGCCGGGCGATTGTTGCCGTGGGTGCCGGTCGCGTTCGGCGGCGGCATCGCGCTCTACTTCGCTGCCGATCATGAACCGGTGCTGTGGGTCGTTGCCGCAACGGCCATCGCGCTCACGCTTGGCGCCGTGCTGTTGCGGCGGAGCCGGTTGTTTGCGCCGGCGATCATGATCGCGGCGGTGGCGGCCGGTTTTGCCACGGCGACCTGGAAGACGGCGCGGATCGCGCACACGGTGCTGGCAAAGCCGCTCTATTCCGTCTCGCTGTCGGGCTTCGTCGAGACCCGCGACATCCGCGAGCGCACTGACCGCTTCGTGCTGCGCGTCACCGCGATGGAGGCGCAGCGCAGCGACGTCAAGCTCGAGCGCGTGCGCCTCTCCGTGCGCAAGGGGACTGCGCCCGAGGTCGGCAGCTTCGTGCAGTTGAAGGCGCGGCTGTTGCCGCCGTTGTCGCCGGTGCGCCCCGGCAGCTATGACTTTTCGCGCGACATGTTCTTCCAGGGTATCGGCGCCTCCGGCTTCGTGATGGGCACGATTGCGGCATCGGTGCCGCCGGACGCCGGTGGCTTGCGGCTACGTTATGCCGCCTTCATGCAGGGTCTGCGCGATGCGATGGACGCGCGCATCCGCGCCACGCTCGAGGGCGACAACCGGGTGATCGCGACCGCGCTGCTCACGGGCCGGCGCGATGCGATTACCACGCCCGTCAACGACGCCATGTTCATCTCGGGGCTGGGACATGTGCTCTCGATTTCCGGCTATCACATGGCGGTCGTCGCCGGCGTGGTCTTCTTCGCGGTGCGCGCGCTGCTGGCGTTGATCCCTGGAATGGCGGCCGGCTTTGCCATCAAGAAATGGTCGGCGGCTGCGGCGCTGGTCGCAGCCGCGTTCTATCTGCTGCTGTCGGGTGCGGAGGTCGCCACGCAACGCTCGTTCTTCATGACGGCGGTGGTGTTGATCGCGGTCATGGTCGATCGCCGTGCCATCACCTTCCGCACGCTGGCGGTGGCCGCGCTGATCGTGCTCGCGGTCGCACCGGAAGCACTTGTGCATCCGAGTTTTCAAATGTCCTTCGCCGCGACGCTCGGACTGGTGGCACTGGTGCAGATCGGCATGCCGAACCTGTTTGCGTCGCCCGATCATTCCGCGACCGCGCGGATCGCAATGTGGGGCGGACGCGAGATCGCGATGCTGTTCCTGGCCTCGCTGATCGCGGGGCTCGCGACCACGCCCTATGCCGCCTTCCACTTCCACCGCGTCACCCCGTTCGGCGTGCTCGCCAACCTCGGGGCGATGCCGGTGGTCTCGGCCCTGGTGATGCCCGCGGGCCTGTTGGGCTTGATTGCAGCGCCGTTCGGACTCGATGGTCCGTTCTGGTGGCTGATGGGGATCGGCATCGACTGGATGGTTGCGGTGTCGCGCTGGGTGGCCGCTTTGCCGGGCGCGATCGGCCGTATCTCGGCTTTCGGCATCGCACCGCTGATCGCTGCAAGCTTGGGGATCATCGTGATGGGTTTGTTGCGCACGCCGTTGCGCTGGGCCGGCGCGGTGGTGCTGTTCGCCGCGATCCTCTGGGGACTGCGCGCGCGGCAGCCCGATATCCTGATCGCCGGTGACGGCCAGAGTGTCGCGGTGCGGGGCAGGGATGGGCACTTGCATCTGATCAGGTCGAGCAAGGACAGTTTTCTTCTGAAGGAATGGCTCGCCGCCGACGCCGATCCGCGCGATCCCGGCAGTGCCTCACTGGCCGTCGGGGTGTCGTGCGACGAAGCCGGCTGCGTGACGCCGCTCGCCGACGGGCGCCTGGTCGCGCTGGCCTTGCGCATCGATTCACTGGCTGACGATTGCAGCCGGGCCGCGCTGGTGGTGACGGCGCGGCCGGCGCCGCCGGATTGCGCAGCGATGGTTGTCGACCGTCAGCGTCTCGCAAGGCAAGGCGCGCTGGCGCTGACGCGAAGCGGCGACGGTTTTGCGGTTCAGGCGGCGAAGACGAGGGGGACAGACCGTCCGTGGTCGCCGGCGGCGGCCGGCGAGGCGGATTTCAGCGCGAGCCTTGCGCCGCAGGCGGCGGCTCCCCGCAACCGCGACGCGACGCCATCGGAAGCCGACCTGCAGGCCGAGGATTGAGCGGACGGGTTACAGATACCAGGCCAGCACGGCGTCGAGCCTGGCGTTGCCGATCACCGGCAGGACGACCATCTGGCTCAGTCCAGAGGCGCAGGCCTGCGAGGCCGCGACCGAGACGTCACGCGCGAGATCGTCGTTGAGTGCGGGCATGCCGGTGGCCCAGGCCCCGCCGATGCTGCCTTCGCCTTTGGCGATGGATTTCGTCGCATAGAGCGCGGCGAGGTCGGTCTGCGCGCTGCAATCGCCGGCGCGGAAGACCAGCGCCGAACGGGCCTCGTCCGGGACCCAGATCTCGAAGCGTCGCGCAATCGGGGTCGCCCGCGCGGAGAGAAATGTCAGCACCCAGGTCTGATCGGTGCCGGTCCGGTAGGGAACGCCGACGCCGAGATTGATACCGACCTTGGCGGCGTCCTCCCAGCGCAGAAAACTCCTGGCATCGTGCAGGTCCTTGATGATCAGCGGCAGGCCGGCTTTCCAGATGCGGCCGGGCAGGCCGAAGCCGCGCGGAAATCTGGTATGGCGGGAGTTGAATTCGAACATGTCGGCGGTGCCGTAATAGCCGTCGACGAGCCCCATCTCGTAGGAGGTTTCGGCATCGTTGTGCCAGAGCTCGATCGCGCCGACATGGGCCTCGTCGTCGCCGCAGAACAGCACCATGACGGCTTGCAGGAATTCGCCTGAAAACACCGGCACCGCCACGCCGCAGGTCAGCCCGGCGGCGATGGCCTGATCGGTCCGCTTGAAATAGGAATCGGTGAATCTGGTGAGGATCACGGGGTGGCCGCCAGCCCAGGCCTTGCCGGGAAGCCCCTCGTCATATCCGAAGTGCAGATCCTCGCTCACGTCCCTAAACGCGGACAACCCTTCGCCGTAGAGGCCGCCGCCGAATTCCAGCCGCATGCGCGTGCGGTCAGGCACCCAGAGTTCAACGACGCGAATGAAGGTCTTCATCGAACGTGCCCGCCGTCTCAAGCCGCACCAAGCATCGGCCATTTGGCTGCGGAACGGACGTTCAAAATTCAGGCAGGACAGCGCAAACTTCGTGCGGTGGGAGACGCCACGGCTTGGTCCGCCCGATGGAGTTTCGCGGGACACAAACGACACCATCTCGCCGGCCTCGGCCGGCGATGGCGATTTTCAATCCTGGCCCGACCTGCCGGCCGGGAATGGCTGCATCAGCCGATCGGCAGGCGGGTGATGGTTGTCCGGCTGTCGGTGATGGTCTGCGGCTTGTGCTCGCGCTCGCCGAGCGGCTGGGTCACCGGTAGCTGCAGCACGGTCGCACGCTGGCCTTCGACCAGCTGCGTCACCAGCACGGATTTGCCGTCGGGGAATTCGATCGCATCATGATGGCGATCGGGAATGTGCGGATCGATCTTGCCGAATTTGCCGACGCGCGAATTGACGGTGCGCGTCCAGATCCAGCGATTGTCGTAGCGGACGTTGTCGGCGAAGGCGAGCTCCGTTCCCGGGAGCAGGCAGACCGCGACGGTCGGATCGGCCGCGGAGGCAAAGCCGCGCGTCGAGGTGCCGCGGAAGGTTGTCGTGACGATCGTCTCGCCGACTTCGGCGGGACGCGACGCGACGGCATGCAGGCTGTAGTCACACATCGGGTGCTCCTCATGCAGGGATAGCGACCCACGTCTCTTAATCGAGGCGCAGGCCTCTATCAGAGTGGAAATACCAAACGTTCTGCCGGGTTGTAGGCAAATCTACGGCTCGCCGCCGCAGGCCGCAATCACATTAACTTTCCCGAATCCACCAGGAACAAAGCCCGCCCCTTTGCATTCTGCAGGCGCGTGTCAGCGCCCCGCAGGCGCCGACCAGCCGGAATATTGCCAGCCCGGCCGCGACGGTTGGTCGACGGCGTCGAGGGCCTTGCGGACTTGCTCGCTCATGGCGGTATCCTTGCGGACATGGGGCCGCGATTGCGCGGCCAAGGCTTGCACGGCCAAGGCTTGCGACGCTGATGCTGCGATCAGCGCCACAGCAATTGTGCTCAGAACGATCCGGCGCATGACTTCTCCTCGAACCTGAAGGCCGCGAAGCAGGGCTGCTTCGTGCGGCGTGCCGAGGATTTACCGCTGGAGGAGGGGCCGGATAATCTGCGCGAAACCAGAAAGACTATCCAGCGGAAGCGGACAATCGTCCGCTCCAATCTCGGATCGGCGCCGCCGATCGAAAGCGCGCGGGGCGCCAAATAACCGATACCGGCACGTCCGGTATCAATACTTCCGGTACAGCCCGATCAGCTTGCCCTGGATCTTCACCCGGTTGGGCGGCAGAATGCGGACCTCATAGGCCGCATTGGCGGGCTCGAGCGCGATCGAGGCGCCGCGGCGGCGGAAGCGCTTGAGCGTCGCCTCCTCGTCGTCGATCAGCGCCACCACGATATCGCCGGTATCGGCGCTCTCGTTGCGCTGGATCAGCGCCATGTCGCCGTCGAGAATGCCGGCCTCGACCATGGAATCGCCGCGCACTTCGAGCGCGTAATGTTCGCCCGAGCCGAGCATGTCAGGCGGTACGCTGATGGTGTGGCTGCGGGTCTGCAAGGCCTCGATCGGCGTACCGGCCGCGATGCGGCCCATCACGGGGACCGCGACGGGGCGCTCGCCCTCGTCCGCCGGCGGGCTCGAAGTCGTGCGGACCTTGCCGAGATTGCCTTCGATGACGCTCGGCGTGAAGCCGCGGCGGCTGCCGGCAGCGGCCTGAAGCTCGGGCAGCTTGATCACCTCGATGGCGCGGGCCCGGTTGGGCAGGCGCCGGATGAAGCCGCGCTCCTCGAGCGCAGTGATCAGGCGATGGATGCCCGATTTCGAGCGCAGGTCGAGCGCGTCCTTCATCTCATCGAAGGAGGGCGGCACGCCGCTTTCCTTCAGCCGTTCGCTGATGAACCGCAGGAGCTCGTATTGTTTGCGCGTTAACATCTCGACCAAAATCCCCCGGTTGATGTCGTTCGATTCCGAGACGCTGAATTCAGCAGTAAGCCGCTACATTCTCGAAACAAATCATGAACGGACACTATATGTTCGATACATGTTCCGCAACTGCTTAATTTACCGTGAACGCGACAAAGTTCGCGGAACGCACGCGAACGAAGCGCTCAGACGGGCAGCCGCAAGACCTCGCAAGGCGTGCCGGCTTCGGCCTTCGGCGCGAATGGCGCGCGCACGAGAAGTGCCTGTGCCGCAGCGAGATTCGCAAGCAGCGAGGAATCCTGGTGATTGACCGGAAGGGCGACGAGCGTGCCGTCATCGCGGAGCTCGAGGCGTGCGCGCAGGTAATCCTCGCGCTGGTCGTTGGCGCCGACATCGCGGCCGAGCACCGCGCGTTCGCGGCGGTGATGAATCATCGAACGGCCCGAAAGCGCGCGAATCAACGGCACCATGAACAGGAAGCCGCAAACGTAGGATGACACGGGATTGCCGGGCAGGCCGATCACGCGCATCGCGCCGAGCCGCCCGTTCATCATCGGCTTGCCCGGCCGCATCGCGATCTTCCAGAACGCCATCGAGATACCTTCGTCCCTCAGCGCCTGCTGGACCAGATCGTGGTCCCCGACCGACGCGCCGCCGGTCGTGATCAGGATGTCGGCGCCGCTCTCCCGCGCGCGGCCGATGCCGGCCGTGGTGGCCTCCAGCGTATCGGCGGCAACGCCGAGGTCGATGGTATCGGCGCCCTCGCTGCGGGCGAGCGCGTGCAGGGCGTAGCCGTTGGAATAGACGATCTGGCCGTGGCCCGGCGTCGTACCCGGCATCACCAGCTCGTCGCCGGTCGCGAGGATCGCGACCTTCGGGCGTCGCCGGACTGGCAATTGCGGGTAATTCATGCCGGCGGCGAGCGCGAGGTCGCGCTCGGTGAGCCGGGCTCCCTTGCGCAGCAGCACGTCGCCTTCCGAGAAGTCGACGCCGGCGGGGCGGATGTGCCGCCCCGTTACGGCGGCTTCCTTGATGGTGATGCGCTTGCCGTCCGCGATCGTGTCCTCCTGGATCACGACCGCATCAGCGCCATCGGGAACGACACCGCCGGTGAAGATACGCACGGCCTCGCCGGCGCCGACCGATCCCGCAAACGGGCGGCCCGCCGCGACCTCGCCGATCAGGGTGAGCTGGGAGTCGATCTTCGCCGCATCGACCGCGCGCACCGCATAGCCGTCCATTGCCGACATCGCCTGCGGCGGCTGCGTGCGCCGCGCGGCGACGTCGCGCGCGAGCACGCGGTGGAAGGCTGCGTCGAGCGCGATCATCTCTTCAGGCAGCGGCTCTGCGCCCGCCAGCACCGCAGCGAGCGCGTCGGAAACCGGCATCAGGGCCACGGGTGAAAACTCCTGCTGGGCCCGTTCGGGCAAATCGGCGGCGAGAGTTCTAGCCGAGTGCAGGCGCAGAGGCAAAACAGTGGCCGCGCAGGATGATTTATCCTGCGTCATCCGCTCTGCGATGAAGGGTGAGCATCAAGTCCGCCGCGGCATGATCCAGAAAGCGAGACAGACCGGTACGAGGATGGCCATGGCGAGGACGAGAAGGACGAGAGCCACGGCCAGCATCGGTCAACTCCCCGGCGGCTTGTACGGACTGACGTCCGGCGCTGCGGGGCCCTGATCCTTGTCAGGCAGCGGGTCGGCCTGGGATTTCAGGTCGGCGGCCTTGCTGATCAGCTTGGCGGAAAGCTCAGAATCCGAGGTGGTCCTGGCGAATTTCATCAGCAGAGAGGCCTGCTTGGTGAGGTAGGTTTTGCCCAACACGACGATAAGCCCGATGTAGAATTCCCAACGGACTCATGAGTCCTGAGAGGGGCAATCGTTCCGGGAACTCTGTATAAAAATGCACAAAGGGTTTTGGTTCCTCGCCCCCGGGCAATATAGTTCCATTCGCGGCCCGTCGGCTTGCCGGCCAAAGATCAGATTCCGAGCGCCTTGAGGGCGTTCCCGACGTCGCGGGGCGAGGTCACGTGGACCGTGGTCAGGCCGCGCGACCGCGCTCCTTCGATGTTCTCGGCAAGATCGTCGAAGAACACGATACGGTTCGCGGGCACGCCGATCGCCGCCACGACATGGTCGAAGGCCTCCACATCGGGTTTGCGCAGGCCGATGCTGGACGACAGATACAGCTCGCGGAAATGGCCGAGCAGGGCGGCATATTCCTTCGAGAAGTGGTCCACATGCGGCCGGTTGGTGTTGGAGAAGGCGTAGAGCGGCAACTGCTTTGCCGCACGTGGCAGCAGCTCGGCGATGTCGGGCATCTCGCCGGCGAAGATCGCGTTCCAGCCCTCCAGGAACTGGGCGTCCGAGATGCCGATCCCGAGCGAGACGCGCAGCGAGTCAAAATAGGCCTCGTCGCTGATCTTGCCGACCTCGTGCAGCCGGTAGGCTTCGCTGTCCCGCACATAGCGCGCGACGATGGCTTCCGGCTTGCAGCCGGCATGTCCCGCCCAGCAGGCGATCGCCTTGGAGAAATCGATGTCGAGCACGACGCGCCCGAGATCGAACAGGAGCGCGTCCGCGCTGCCGGGAGAGAGCGAGCTCATTGCATCCTTTCACTCAATATCGATAGGGGTCGTGGTCGAACAGCGGGAACGCGCTGAACACGCTCGGCGCATTCGTTGCGGTCGCCTGGTGCAGGCAGGACTTGTCGACCTCGGCGAACGAGGTGGCGCCCAAGAGGCCGAGGCAGCGCAGCACCTCGTCCTCGAGCAGCTCCAGCATTCGCCTCACGCCGGCCTCGCCGGCCGCGGCCAATGCCCAGCATTGCAGCCGGCCGATGCCGACCATGTCCGCGCCCGCCGCGATCGCCTTGACGATGTCGGTGCCGCGGCAGAAGCCGCCGTCGACCATGATCTTGGCGCGTCCCTTCACGGCCTCGGCGATCTCGGGCAGCACATGCATGGCACCGCGGCCGTGATCGAGCTGGCGGCCGCCATGGTTGGAGACGTAGATCCACTCCACGCCGTGATCGACCGCGATCCGGGCGTCCTCGGCGGTGGCGATGCCCTTCAGGATGAGCGGGATCTTGAACTTGTCCTTGATCATCTTCACGGTCCGCCACTCCAGGCCCTTCTGGTAATCGCCGCCGGTGGCGCGCAGGCGGCTCTCGCGAACATAGCGCTTGGCAATGTCACGTTCGCGACGGCTGTAATGGGCGGTATCAACGGTCAGGCAGAAGGCGGCGTAGGCGTTCTTCTCGCTCCGGCTGACGACATCGGCGACGAAATCGTCGTCGCCGCGCACATAGAGTTGATAGAGCCGCAGCGCATCAGGGGCGGCCTCGGCGGTCTTCTCCAGGCCGGGCTCGGACACCGAGCTCAGCATGTGCGCCGCGCCGAAGGTGCCGCAGGCGCGGGCGACGCTCGCCGCGCCATCCGGATCGAAGATCTCCAGTGCGCCGACAGGGGCCAGCACCACCGGCAGCCGCATCCGGCGCCCGAACAGCTCGACCGAGCCGTCGACCTCGCGGACGTCGCGCAGCACGCGCGGCCGGAAGGCGATCTCGTCCAGCGCCATGCGGTTGCGGCGCATCGTGGTCTCGGTCTCGGCGGCGCCGACGATATAGTCCCAGGCGTTCTGGTTGAGGTTGGCGCGCGCCTTGCGGATGAATTCGTGCAGGTTTTGGAATGGCTCGGCGCTGGCGCCGAGTTCGACGTTCCTTTCCGGCCGGATGCGGGGCGCGTCATTCATTGTTGTCCTCCCGAGAATTTGAAGCGTTATTGTCATCGCCTATCGTGTCCGGCCCTCCAAAACCATCCTAAAATCGCATAGCTGAGAGGCGTGGGCCGGCCGGCCGATTCCCGCGTTGCGCGAAACGGTTTCGGAACGTTGCCAAAAGTTTAGGCCCGGGCGAAGGGATTTTTACGATGTACCCGCCAGCGTGGCGTCCCGGCCTTGAAGAAACCAGAATGGTATTGTGAACAGCGGGCTGGATCGCCATTTGCATGGCGCCTCACAAGCCCAAAGCAAAGCTCCAAGCAAGAAGGCCAGTCTATCCATGCGGAAAAACCTGCTGTTCCCCCTGGGCGCACTCACGGGAGCGTGTCTAACCCTTCTGGTCGCCAGCCCGCACGGTGGAGTATGGGCGGCACGGGCGGCAGCGAGCGCGGATGATGCCTATTCCCGGCTCAATCTGTTCGGCGAAGTGTTCGAGCGGGTGAAGGCGAGCTATGTCGAGAAGCCCGACAATTCCAAGCTGATTGAGGGTGCGATCACCGGCATGGTGACCTCGCTCGACCCACATTCACGCTACATGAACGACAAGGCCTGGACCGAGATGCAGGAGACCACCTCCGGCGAGTTCGGCGGGCTCGGCATCGAGGTCACGATGGAGGACGGCCTGGTCAAGGTCGTCTCGCCGATCGACGACACGCCGGCGTCCAAGGCCGGGATCATGTCCGGCGACCTCATCAGCAAGATCGACGGCGATGCCGTGCAGGGCATGACGCTCGAGCAGGCCGTCAACAAGATGAAGGGGCCGGTCGATACCCAGACCAAGCTCACCATCGTGCGCAAGGGCGCCGACGCTCCGCTCGACGTCGCGATCAAGCGCGAGATCATCCATGTGCGTCCGGTGCGCTTCCACGTCGAGAACGGCGACATCGGCTATATCCGCGTCACCTCGTTCAACGAGCAGACCACCGACGGCCTGAAGAAGGCGATCGCGTCGATCTCCAAGGACGTTCCGCCGGAGAAGCTGGTCGGCTACGTGATGGACCTGCGCAACAATCCGGGCGGCTTGCTCGACCAGGCCGTCTCGGTGTCGAGCGCCTTCCTTCAGCGCGGCGAGGTCGTCTCGACCCGCGGCCGCAATCCCGAAGAGACCCAGCGCTTCACCGCCCATGGCGGCGACCTCACCAAGGGCAAGCCGCTGGTGATTCTGGTCAATGGCGGCTCGGCTTCGGCCTCGGAGATCGTCGCCGGCGCGCTGCATGACCACAAGCGTGCCACGATCATCGGCACGCGCTCGTTCGGCAAGGGCTCGGTGCAGACCATTATTCCGCTCGGCGCCGGCAATGGCGCGCTGGCGCTGACCACGGCGCGCTATTACACGCCGTCGGGCCGCTCGATCCAGGCCCAGGGCATCGCGCCCGACATCGAGATCCTGCAGGACGTGCCACCCGAGCTGAAGGGCCGGATGGATACGATGGCGGAGTCGCAGATGCGCGGCCATCTGCAGGCCGCCGACGGCACCGAGCAGACCGGATCGCAGTCCTACGTCCCGCCGGAAGAGAAGGACGACAAGGCCCTGCATGCGGCCTACGACTTCCTGCACGGCGTGACCGCGAATGCAGTCGCCGCCAAGCCTGCGCCGAAGGCGGCGGTACCGAACTAAGCCTTAAGACGTCCAGATATCGCCCGGGAGCGGATGACCGCTCCCGGGCGAATTCGTGCGGTGACGCTTCCAATTGTTGGGAAGACCGCCCTAGCTGGCCTCGCGGCGCCGGCCTTCCTCGCCGCCGCGCTGAGCGAGGCGGCTGCGATGCAGCGCGAACAGCTCCAGCACCTTGTCGGCCGGTTTTGCGGCACTGAACAGATAGCCCTGCATCTCGGAGCAGCCGAGCGCGCGGAGCAGGCGCTGCTGCTCCTCGGTCTCGACGCCCTCGGCCGTGGTGGTCATGCGGCGGGCGGCAGCCAGGTTGACGACGGCCTGCACGATGCTGGCGGAGCCGTCGGGACCGGCGATGTCGCTGACGAAGCAGCGGTCGATCTTGATCTTGTCGAACGGGAAGCGGTGCAGATAGCTCAGCGAGGAGTAGCCGGTGCCGAAATCGTCGAGCGCGATCCGCACGCCGATGGCGCGGAGTTGGTGCAGGATCGCAAGCGCGGCGTCGTCGTCGCGAATCAGCACGGCCTCGGTGATCTCGAGCTCGAGCCGGCTCGCCGGCAAATTGGAGGCGGCAAGGGCCGCCATGATCTTCAGCGCCAGCGTGCCGCTCTTGAACTGCACCGGCGAGACGTTGACGGCGAGGCGGATGTCGTCGGGCCAGTTGGCGGCATCGCGGCAGGCCGTGGCCAGCACCCATTCGCCGATCTCGTTGATCAGGCCGGTGTCTTCGGCGATCGGGATGAACTCGGCGGGCGAGACCATGCCGCGCTCGGGATGGCGCCAGCGCACCAGCGCCTCGCAGCCGGTGATGCGGTCGTCCTTCAGGGCGAGGCAGGGCTGGTAGTAGACCTCGAGCCCTCCTTCGAGCCCACCTTGGGCGATGGCGTGGCGCAGATCGATCTCGAGCTGCCGCCGCTCGCGGACCTTGGCGTCCATCTCCGGCTCGAAGAAGCGATAGGTGCGGCGTCCGGCGGCCTTGGCGGCATACATCGCCATGTCCGCATTCTTCAGGATCTGGTCCAGCGCGGTGCCGTGTCGTGGCGCCAGCGCGATGCCGATACTGGCGTCCGTGGTGAGATGATGGCCCATGCAGTCGAACGGCGCGCGGATGGCCTGGAAGACCCGCGCGACGAGTTCGTTGACCTGCTCCAGCGACGTCACCGCGCTCTGTACGATGGCGAATTCGTCGCCGCCTAGCCGCGCCACGAAGTCCTGCGGACCCGCGCAGCGGCTGAGGCTCGTCGCGATCGATTTCAACAGCTCATCGCCGACGAGATGGCCGAGCGCGTCGTTGACGCCCTTGAATTCGTCGATGTCGATGTAATGCACCGCGATCTCTTCGCCACCGGCGATGGCGGCGAGCTCCGCGCGCAGGTGCTCGTGGAACATGGTGCGGTTGGGCAGGTCGGTCAGCGCGTCGTAATGGGCGAGGTGGGTGATGCGCTCCTCGATGCGCCGGCGCTCGGTGATGTCTTCGTGGGTCGCCACCCAGCCTCCGTCCGCGAGCGGCTCGTTGAGGATGTGGATCGAGCGCCCGTCGGAGGTGTCGACCACCATGGAGTTGCGCACATGGATGTCGCGCAGCACACGGACGACATAGTCGCCGATGTCGCCAGTGAACGAGCCGGTCGCCTTGCGGTGGGCGATGATGTCGTGGAAGCTTGAGCCGGGCTTCACCACCTCGGCCGACAGGCCGTACATCTCGATGTAGCGCTGGTTGCAGATCACCAGCCGCCGCTCGGCATCGAACAGCAGCAGGCCCTGCGTCATGTTGTTGACGGCGCGGTCGAGGCGCTGCTTCTCCAGCGTCAGCCGCTCGCGAGAGGCGCGGTGCTGCTCCAGCAGCTTGCGCACGATCGCGATCAGCACGCCCGCGATGGCGAGCGCGGAGGCGCCCGCAACCGAGATCAGGATGCCGATCTGCTCGCGCCAGTCCGTCAGCGCCGCCGCGCGCGTTGTGGTGGCCATCATCAGGATCGGGAAGTGGGGCAGGGCACGCGAGGAAATCAGACGGTCTTCTCCGTCGACGGGGCTCATGATGCGGCCGGCGAAGTGATCGAGCCCGAAGATCCTCTGCTGCTCGAACGGGCCGGTCTTGAAATTCCTGCCCATCTGCTCGCTGGAATGGGGATAGCGAGCGAGCAGCGTGCCGTCGCGATGCAGCATCGAGATCGTGGCGCCTTCGCCGAGCACGACGGAGGCGAAGAACTTCTCGAAATTGGCCGGTTCGATGCCGCGTCCGACCACGCCCATGAACTCGCCGTTTGGTCCCACGATCTTGCGCACGATCAGGATGGTCCAGGCGCCGGAGACGCGGCTGTGCACCGGCTCGATCAGCACGTTCGGCGAGTAAGGATCGTATTTGAAAGTGCGAAAATAGGCGCGATCGGCGACGTTCACTTTGGGGGCCGGCCACGCCGTCGAGGAGTTGATCAGATTGCCTTCGGCATCGATGATGTTGACGCCGCCCATGTAGGGCAGCGCATCGATCTTCGAGCGCAGCATCCGGTGGACGTCCTGGCCGGAGAGGCGTTTGCGATAGTCCTCGGCGCTTGCGATGCCGGTTGCGCGGACGTGGTCGACGAAATCCTTCTGGATGACCGCGAAATCCTGCAATTGCTGATCGAAATGATGAGCGAGCAGCAGCACGGTGTTTTCCAGCTCGCGCCCGCTGTTGCGCAGCGCGCGCTCTCGGAAATTCTGCGCCATCAGGACCGAGCCAATGGCGATGGCCGCGATCAGCAACGTGCCGCCCACGACCAGCCAGCGGATCGGTCCGCTGCGCACGAAGACCTGGTCAAAGAGGCGACTGCCGTATTTCGTCATCATGTCGATCGTTGCCGCGCACACGTCAGGATCGCTTCTTGATCCCGAGAACATCCGTTGGTTTACGGAAACGATATGGAGGCGAAGTTAGGAAGCGCGGTTAATGCGACATGAACGGCCGCGTACAAAAGCAATCGATGCGCGCGACGCAAGACGTGCAGGAATTGCCGGACGCTCTCGCGATGCCGGTCAATTCCTGCCGGTCGTGCCACGGTCAACCAAGGCTTAACCATCTAAGATGTTGGCGATCCTCGAGTCGGCATTGGCACGTGATTTGCGAACATGCCTGCCGACGACACAGAGAGGACACGACGATGACAAACACCTTGAAGAACTTCCTCGCCGACGAGCGTGGTGCGACCGCGATCGAATACGGCCTGATTGCCGCCGGCATCGCGTTGGCCATCATTTCCGTCGTGAACGGCATGGGCTCCAAGCTCAACGCCAAATTCGGGTCGATCAGCTCTTCGCTGCGCTGATCGCGTGGGCTCCGCTGCGCGCCAATATCGCGGCCACGATCAGCGCCGCGACGGCGTTCGCGGCGGCGCTGATCAGGATCGGCAACGTATAGCTGTGGTTGACGTCATAGGCGAAACCGGCCGCACTCGGGCCAACCAGCGTGCCGAACGCCACGCTGGTGTAGAGAAGACCGATGATTCCGCTGACGTTGCGTCCGCCAAAATAGTCCATGACCACAGCGGGTAGCACCGCGACCCAGCCGCCGTAGAACACGCCGTAGACGAAGGCAAAAGCGGCGAGGGTCCAGACATCGGCGACGATGGCCCAGATCGCCATCGCGAACGCCATTCCGACCAGGACCATGATGAGCGAGCGATCGCGGCCCATCCGGTCGGCGAGCGCGCCGAGAAAGAAGCGGCCTGCGGTGCTGCCGGCCCCGATCACGCCGAGCAGCAGCACCGCAGAGGACGCCGCGACCCCGTGGTCGCGCGCGTAAGGCACGAGATGGACGAACGGGACGAAGGCGCCGAACGAGCAGACCAGACACGATAGGTAGAGGGCGACAAACCGCGTCGACCGGACGGCCTCGCGCACCGAAGCGCCGCCGGCATTGCCTGCGCCCGCGTCCTCGCGAGGCGGATCGCCGTCGGGTCCGAGGCCGCGGTGCTTCGGATCATTCTCGATCAGCAGCGACGCTCCGCCGCCCAGCACCAGGGCGATCGCGCCCAGCACCAGATAGGCGCCGCGCCAGCCCACCGATGCGATCAACAATGAGGCGAGCGGCGGCATCGCCAGCGTACCGAGCCCGATGCCACTCACCGCGAGCCCGGAGGCGAAGCCGCGGCGCTTGACGAACCAGCGTTGCACCGCGCCGATCGCGGGAACATAGGCGCAGCCGAGGCCGAGGCCGACTCCCAGCCCGTAGGCGAGATAGACCTCGACAAGGGAACGTGCCGCGCTCGCGGCCGCAAGTCCGACCGCGATCAGGATCATGCCGGCGACGGCCAGCGGACGCGAGCCGAACCGGTCGGCGAGGGGACCGCTGACGAGTCCGAGCGCGAAGTACAGAAAGCCCGCAATCGAAAACACGAGCGAGATCGAACCGCGCGAGGCGCCGAAATCGCGCTGGAGCGGCTCCAGAAATGCGCTGAACGTGTAGGCGGAGCCGAAGCCGACGAACATGACGGCAAATGCCGCCGCGACGACGAACCAGCCATGGAAAATGCTTCGCTGAACGAGCGTGGATTGAACGGTCAATGCTGCCTCCGCGAGCTGAGGGAAGGATGGCGGCGATGCCAGGACGTGGCTCGCTGGAACGCCGCGCCGGCGCGCACGAGCATGGCCTCGCCGAGATGAGTGGCGACGAGCTGGAACCCGATCGGCAGTCCGTCGGCCGATGCACCACCCGGTAGCGTGATCGTGGGATGACCGGTCATGTCGAACGGGCAGGTGTAGCGCTGCAGCTTCGCGATCAGATCCGGCTGCTCGCCGAGCGTCTGGATCATGGCGAGCGTCACTGGCGGGAACGGGTGTACCGGGATCAGCAGCAGATCAATGGTCTCGAACAGCGCGGTGACGCGGCCGCGCAGCGCCAGCCGCCGCAGCAGGATCTTCTGATAATCGAGAGCGGAGAGCGCGCGACCGGCCTCGATCAGCGAGGCGAGCATCGGACCATACTCGTTCTTGCGGGCAGGATAGGTCGCCTCGTGCGCGACCGCGGCTTCCACCGCACAATTCGGTGTCCAGTCGGCAATCGCCTCAATTACGTCGGGAAATCTGACATTGACGATGCCGGCGCCAAGCGCACGGAACGCATCGATGGCGTCCGCCAGCACGTGCTGTGTCGTAACGTCCACGTCGTCGCTGTTCCAGGCGGCATCGACGCCGATCCGCAAGCCCCGCACGTCCTGTGCGGCCGCGGCCAGATAGTCGGGCACCGGATTGAACACCGAGGTCGGGTCGTTGGGGTCATGTCCGGCAATGACGCCGAGCAGTGCGCCCGCATCGGCCGCGCTGCGGCCGATCGGTCCGACATGGTCGAGCGTCGCGGCCAGCTCGAACGCGCCGTGTCGGCTGACGCGACCCCAGCTCGGCTTCAATCCGGTCAGCCCGTTGGCGGCGCAGGGCCAGCGGATCGAACCGCCGGTGTCGGAGCCGAGCGAGCCGAAGCAAAGCCCGGCAGCGGTTGCGACCGCCGAGCCACTGGACGAAATGCCCGGCCAGTAACTCGCATTCCACGGATTCTTCGGCGGCGTCACCAATGGATGGTGATCGGAATAGGCGCCCTCGGTGAGTTGCAGCTTGCCGAGTATCACGGCGCCTGCGTCCTTGAGCCGGCGCGCGACGGTTGCGTCTTCGTGGGGACGAAAGTCGCGATGAAGCATGGTGCCGGCCGCCGTCGGAATGCCCTTGGTCCAGAACAGGTCCTTGAGCGCAATCGGCACGCCATGCAGCGGCCCCCGATACCGGCCCTGTGCGATTTCGGCGTCCGCGGCTTTTGCCTCGGCGATGGCTGTTTCTGCCATCACGTGAACGTAGCTGCCGAGATCCCGGTCCATGGCGTCGATACGGTCGAGTTGCGCGCGCGTCACGTCCAGTGCGGAGATGTCGCGCGCCTTGAGGCGTGCTGCGAGCGCGGTGAGTTCGAGATAGTGCAGGGCGTCGGCCATCGGTTCGGGGTCTCCGTTCTGGTGATCGCAATGGGCGCTCGATCCCGAAGGATTCGACACTAGTATAATTAGGATACAGGTGTCGCTTGCTGTCAACCAGTAAATCTGTTTTACTGGTGTTCCAATCTTTGGTGTCCCGATGTCGAAAGAGTCTCGCAAATTCCAGGTTCCCGACACGCTGGCGAACGTCTACGATTTCGCCAACACGCTCGATGTTCGCCACTTCACGCATTTTGGCGTGGAGCATCCGGAGAGCGATGAGCTTGACGGGCCGAAGGAACTTGCGGACTGGATGCGGGAACGCGGCCTTGGCGCCGAGGGCGGGCGTGTCACGCCCGCGATGTTTGAGACTGCGCTACGACTGCGCGGCGCCTTGCGCGCCTATCTGCAATGTGAGCCCGCCGAGCGGCCCCGGAACAGGAGCGTTCTCGGCACGCTCAATGAGGCGCTCGCGCCGTTTCCGTTGCGGGTGGAGGCGCGCGCAGGCCGTGGCGCGATGCTGTCGGCAGCGCACGAGGATGCGCTCGCAGGCCTGTCGGCCATCGCGATCGAGCTTCATGACGCAACGCTTGTGGGAACGCTGGACCGGCTGAAGATGTGTGCGTCGGAGGAATGCCGCCGGGTGTTCTTCGACCGCTCGAAACCATCGACGCGGCGGTGGTGCATGTCGACGCTGTGCGGCAACCGGATGAAGACGCGCGCCTATCGCGAGCGGCAGCGCGAGGCGAAATAGATCACGCGGCGCTCAGGCGCGGTAGTGGCCCGACTTGCCGCCGAGCTTCTCGACCAGGTGGATGCCCTCGATGCGCACGCCGCGTTCGACCGCCTTGATCATGTCGTAGATGGTGAGGCAGGCGACCGACACCGCCGTGAGCGCCTCCATCTCGACGCCGGTCGGGCCCGTCACCTTCACGCTGGCGCGGACGAGGCAGCCCGGCAGTTTCGGGTCGGGCTCGATGTCGACGGTGACCTTCGACAGCGCGAGGGGATGACAGAGCGGGATCAGCTCCGAGGTGCGTTTGGCGGCCATGATGCCGGCGATGCGCGCGGTGCCGAGCACGTCGCCTTTCTTGGCGTTGCCCGAGACGATGAGATCAAGGGTTGCCTTGGTCATGATGACGTGGCCTTCGGCGACCGCGAGCCGCTCGGTCGCGGGCTTGTCCGACACGTCCACCATCCGCGCCTCGCCGGAGGCGCCGATATGGGTGAGGGCAGGGCCGGCTTTCGCTTTGGATTGCCTGGCCTTGGCGGGCTTGCGCGCCATGTCAGCGCGTACCCGTCGCGCGCGGCGCGTTCTCGCGCGCGAGCAGCGTGCGGGTGGCGGCGGTCACGTCGGCCTGGCGCATCAGGCTCTCGCCGACCAGGAAGGTCGACATGCCGACGCGCTCGAGCCGGGCGAGATCGGCGGGCGTGAAGATGCCGCTCTCGCCGACCATCAGCCGTTCCGCTGGGATCAGCGGCGCCAGCGTCTCGCTGGTCGCGAGCGTGGTCTCAAAGGTGCGCAAATTGCGGTTGTTGACGCCGATCATCGGCGAACGCAGCTTCAGCGCGCGGTCGAGCTCGGCGCGGTCGTGGATTTCGATCAGCACGTCCATGCCGTAGGCAAGGGCGGCGTCCTCGAGATCCCTGGCGGTGGCATCGTCGAGCGCGGCCATGATGATCAGGATGCAGTCGGCCCCATGCGCGCGCGCCTCAATCACCTGATAGGTGTCGAACATGAAATCCTTGCGCAGCACCGGGAGCGACGTCGCCACGCGCGCCGCCACCATGAAGTCGAGATGGCCCTGGAACGATGGCGTGTCGGTCAGGACCGACAGACAGGCCGCACCGCCGGCTTCATAGGCCCTGGCGAGCAGCGGCGGATCGAAATCGGCGCGGATCAGCCCCTTCGACGGCGAGGCTTTCTTGACTTCGGCAATCAGCGCGTAATCGCCATTGGCGTGCTTGGCCTTGATCGCGCGCACGAAGCCGCGTGGGGCTCCCTGCGCCTTGGCCTTGGCCTCGACCTCCGAGAGCGGCTGCGCGCGCTTGGCGGCTGCGATCTCTTCGCGCTTGTAGGCTTCGATCTTGGTCAGGATGTCAGACATGTCAGGTTCAGCCGTTCGAGACCGCGATCAGATGCTTCAGCCGCGCGCTCGCGGCGCCGCTGTCGAGCGACTTCGCACCGATCGCAACGCCCTCCTTGAGATCCTTGGCGCGGCCGGCCACGACCAACGCTGCGGCGGCGTTGATCAGCGCGACATCGCGGTAGGGGCTCGGCTTGCCGTCGAGCACGCTCTGCAAGGCGATCGCATTGGCGTCGGCGTCGCCGCCCCTGAGCGCACCGGGATCGCAGCGCGGCAGCCCCGCGTCCTCCGGCGTCACCTCGAAATTCCGGATCTCGCCATTGTGGAGCGCGGAGACGAAGGTCGGGCCGGTGAGGGTGATCTCGTCGAGGCCGTCGGAGCCATGCACCACCCAGGCGGATTCCGAGCCGAGGTTTTTCAGCACCTGCGCCAGCGGCTGCACCCATTGCCGCGAGAACACGCCGACCATCTGGCGCTTGACGCCGGCCGGGTTGGACAGGGGGCCGAGCAGATTGAAGATCGTGCGTGTCGCAAGCTCGACCCGGGTCGGGCCGACGTTCTTCATCGCCGGATGGTGGGCAGGGGCGAACATGAAGCCGATGCCGCATTCGCGCACACAGCGGCCGACCTGCTCGGGCCTGAGGTCGATCTTCACGCCGAGCGACGCCAGCACGTCGGCGGCGCCCGAGCGCGACGACAGCGCACGGTTGCCGTGCTTGGCCACCGGCAGACCGGTGCCCGAGACGATGAAGGACGCGCAGGTCGAGACGTTGACCGAGCCGGAGCCGTCACCACCGGTGCCGACGATGTCGACGGCGTCCGCGGGCGCGTCGACCGTGAGCATTTTGGAGCGCATCGCCGAGACCGCGCCGGTGATTTCGTCCACGGTCTCGCCGCGCACCCGCAGCGCCATCAGGAGGCCACCCATCTGCGAGGGCGTGGCCTCGCCGGACATCATGGCGTCGAAGGCGGAAGCCGCTTCGTCACGCGACAGGCTGGCGCCGGTCGCCACTTTTCCAATGATCGATTTCAGGTCGTCCATCGCGTGCTTTCAACTCACTGGTTCGCGCCGGTCACCTGCGCGAAGGCGGCCTGATTAATGGTGGTCCCGATGTCGGTTTCAAGCTTGTTGACGTAGGAGGCGACCTGCTCGTCGGTCAACGCGCGGTCGAGGCTGTCCTTCAGCTTCTTCACCGCGTCGGACGCGGCGTCGACCGCGGGTTCGACGATGTCGGTGACGCGGAAGACGATCACCTCGCTGCCGCCGCTCACGGCGGTCTGTCCGACCCCGTCCTTGGCGGTGCGGAAGGCGGCCGCAACGACGTTGGCGGGCACGCCGGCGGGCGAGTCGTCGCGCTTGAAGCCGGAGGCGGTCTCGACCTTGGCGTTGATCGCGGCGGCCTCGTCAGCGAGCTTGCCGCCCTGTTCGAGCTTCTGCACCATCTCGGTCGCTTTGGTCTTCAGCTTGGCGGCGATCTGGTCCTGGCGCCAGCGCGCCTCGACCTGGTCGCGGACCTCGTCGAGATTGCGGTCGCGCGAGGGCGTGATGGCGAGCACGTCGTACCAGACATAGCCGCCCTTGAACGAGATCGCGTCGTTGTCGACGCCGACATCGGTGTTGAAGGCCTGCGACACCACGTCGAGGCCCTGCGGGATGCTGGTGACGGGCTGGCCGTTCGGGGCACGGCCGGAGCGGTCGACGGCATCGATGGTCACGGCCGTGAGGCCGAGCTTCTGCGCCGCGTCGATCACGCTGGCGCCGCCGCCGCGCTCGTCTTCCATCTTGTCGCGGAGATCGTTGACCTTGACGCGGGCGCGCTCGGTGGCGATCTCGCGCTTGATGTCGCCGGCAAGGCTGGCGTAATTCGCTTCACTGCCCGGCTCGATCTTGTCGACCTTGACGATGGACGTGCCGAGACGACCCTGGATCGGCTGGCTGATCTCGCCTGCGGGAAGCGCGAAGGCGGCATCGCCGACCGCGGGGTCGAGCGACGATTTGGTCACGAGCCCGAGGTCGACATCGGAGGTGCTCAGCCCGCGCTCCTTGCCGAGGTCCTCGAACGACATCCCACCGGCGAGGCGCTCGCGTGCGGCCTGCGCCTCAGCGGCGTTGGGGAATACGATCTGATGGATCTGGCGCTTCTCCGGCGTGCCGAGCCGGTCCTTGCGCTGGTCGAACACTTTCCTGGCGTCCTCGTCGGAGACCTCGCTCCATTTGCCGATCTCTTCCGGCGAGACCACGACGAAGGAAATCTTGCGAAATTCGGGCGCGCGGAACTGGACCTTGTGATCCTCGAAATAGGCGGCGAGGGCTTCGGGCGAGGGAGCGTCGATGGTGCCGGCCTGCGCGGCGTCGAGCCTGACGAATTCGATCGCGCGCTGCTCGTTCTGGAAGCGCGTCAGCACGTCGATCATGGCCTTCGGCGGTTCGAGGCCGGCGCCGATCGTGCCGGTGATCTGCCGGCGCAGCGACACCTTGCGCTGCTCGGAGACGTAGCGCTGCTCAGTATAGCCGAAATTGCGGATCACGGCCTGGAAGCGGTTCGGATCGAAGCTGCCGCCGACGCCCTTGAAGTTGGGGTCGTTCATGATGACCTGGCGGATCTGCTCGTCGGACTGGCCGAGCCCGAGCCGGCGGGCTTCTTCGTCGAGGGCGGCTTCCGCGATCGTCTGCTGGAGCACCTGGCGGTCGAGGCCGAAGGCACGCGCCTGGTCAGGCGTCAGCGGCCGGCCGAACTGGCGGCTGATCTGTTGCAGCCGGTCGGTATAGGTCTGCCGGAACTCGTTCAACGAAATCTCGGTGCTGCCGACCTTGGCCACCGTGGACTGCCCGAAGCCTTTGAAGATGTCGGCGATGCCCCAAACGCCGAAACTGATGATCAACACGCCCATCACCACGGCCATAATGGTCTTGCCGAGCCAGTTTGATGAGGCCTTGCGCATTCCTCGAAGCATTTGGTCCAACTTGTTTGGCAGGAGGGGAACGGGAGCGCGTCTTAATGCAGATTCCGCAAAAGCGCGTCACCAAATTGATCAATCATCATAAAGTGGTGGCTTTCCCCCCGCAACCTCAGGCCACGCGGTCCCTCGACGCTGCGGTTAAAAGCCCTGGGCTCTCTGGAACTGCCGCGACAGCTCTGCTAGCGGATGCACAAACCTCATTTTGCTGGAAATTGACATGACCGACGCCATCCGACCGCTGATCGCCGGCAATTGGAAAATGAACGGCCTCAAGGGCTCGGCTGCCGAATTCGACGCCATGCTCAAAGGCGCGGCAGAGGTGGCCGCCAAGGCCGATTTGCTGGTCTGCCCGCCGGCGACCCTGATCGCGGCCTTCGCCGACGGGGCGCGCGGAAGCAAGGTCGCGGTCGGGGCGCAGGATTGCCACCCCAAGGCCTCCGGCGCCCATACCGGCGATATCGCTGCCGAAATGCTGGCCGATGCCGGTGCGACCGCCATCATCGTCGGCCATTCCGAGCGTCGCGCCGACCACGGCGAGGGCGATGCCCTGATCCGGCAGAAGGCCGAGGCCGCCTGGCGCGCCGGCGTCACCGCGATCGTCTGCATCGGTGAGACGCAGGGCCAGCGCGATGCCGGCCAGACCCTCGACATCCTGCGCGGCCAACTCGACGGCTCGCTGCCGGACGGCTCGACCGCCGCCAACCTGGTCGTGGCCTATGAGCCGGTCTGGGCGATCGGCACCGGCCTGACCCCGACGGCCCAGGATGTCGAGCAGATTCATAGCTTTATCCGGGAACTCCTGACCTCCCGGTTCAGGGCGGACGGGGCCAGGATGCGCATCCTCTATGGCGGCTCGGTCAAGCCGTCGAACGCGGCCGAGCTGATGTCCGTGAAGAACGTCAACGGCGCGCTGGTCGGCGGCGCCAGCCTGAAGGCGGCCGATTTCCTTGCGATTGCGAAGGGCTGCCCCTAGCTAATCTCAAAGCGCGGCCGTGGCCGATCGGGGGGTGGCAATGCCTCTTCCGATCGTGTAACACCGCGCAACTTCAGGAAAACCCGCGAAGCGCGATCGGCCGCCGTCTCGGCGCTGTCGGCTTGTGACGGAAGGACACTATGCAGACTGTTGTCATCGTCATTCACCTCATGATCGTCGCCGTCATGATCGGCGCCGTCCTGCTTCAGAAGTCGGAAGGCGGCGGCCTCGGCATGGGCGGAGGCGCAGGCTTCATGTCGAGCCGCGGCACCGCGAACCTTTTGACGCGGACCACCGCGATCCTGGCTGGGGGCTTCTTCCTCACCAGCCTGTTCCTGTCCTGGCATGCCGGCTACAACCGTGCGCCTTCGTCGATCATCGGCGCGCCGGCGTCCCAGACCCAGCCGGCCGGAGGCGCCCCGATCGCGCCGCCGACCTCGGGCGGTATCCTGGATTCGCTGAAGAAGGCCGACGAACAGCAGCAGAACCAGGCGCCAGCCGGCCCGCAGGTGCCGCGCTCGCAATAAAGCAGGGGGGCCATGCAGGGCGGCTTCTACCGTCCTGCATCAAAAATCCCCATCAAGGCTCTGTCACCACTCTTAGTTTTGGCTCACCCACAGGCCCGCAAATTATTTGGGGCGGAATACGAATCGCTTTGGCGAATCGAATTCGAGGGATTAGAGGTTAAGTCCCATGGCGCGGTACATATTCATCACCGGCGGCGTGGTCTCTTCGCTCGGCAAAGGTCTGGCTTCAGCGGCACTCGGTGCCCTGTTGCAAGCCCGGGGCTACAAGGTCCGCCTCCGCAAGCTCGACCCCTATCTCAACCTCGATCCCGGAACGATGTCGCCGTATCAGCACGGCGAAGTGTTCGTGACCGATGACGGCGCGGAGACCGATCTCGATCTCGGTCACTACGAGCGCTTCACCGGCCGGCCTGCGACCAAGCAGGACAACATCACCACCGGGCGCATCTACCAGGACATCATCTCCAAGGAGCGGCGCGGCGATTATCTCGGCGCGACCATCCAGGTGGTTCCGCATGTCACCAACGCTATCAAGGAATTCGTCCTCTCCGGCAATGACGATTACGACTTCGTGCTGGTCGAGATCGGCGGCACCGTCGGCGACATCGAGGGCCTGCCTTTCTTCGAGGCGATTCGTCAGCTCAAGAACGAGCTGCCGCGCGATCATGCCGTCTACATCCATCTGACGCTGCTGCCTTACATCCCGAGCGCGGGCGAGCTGAAGACCAAGCCGACGCAGCACTCGGTGAAGGAGCTGCGCTCGATCGGCATCCAGCCGGACATCCTGCTCTGCCGCACCGACCGCGAGATCCCGAAGGAAGAGCGGCGCAAGCTGGGGCTGTTCTGCAACGTCCGCGAAAGCGCCGTGATCGAGGCGCGCGACGTCGACAACATCTACGCCGTGCCCGAGGCCTATCATAACGCGGGCCTCGACGACGAAGTGCTCGCCGCCTTCGGCATCGGCTCGCGGATTCCTCCGGAGCTGCGAAGCTGGCAGCAGATCAACGAGCGCGTCCGCAATCCCGAAGGCAACGTCACCATCGCCATCGTCGGCAAATATACCGGCATGAAGGATGCGTATAAGTCGCTGATCGAGGCGCTCTCGCATGGCGGCATCGCCAACAAGGTGAAGGTCAATCTCGACTGGATCGAGAGCGAGATCTTCGAGAAGGAAGATCCCGCGCCGTTCCTCGAACACGTCAACGGCATCCTGGTGCCGGGCGGTTTCGGCCAGCGCGGCGCCGAAGGCAAGATCCGCGCGGCGCAGTTCGCGCGTGAGCGCGACGTGCCGTATTTCGGCATCTGCTTCGGCATGCAAATGGCGGTGATCGAAGCCGCGCGAAACCTCGTCGGCATCGAGGACGCCAACTCCACCGAGTTCGGCCCGACCAAGGAGCCGCTGGTCGGCCTGATGACCGAATGGCTGCGCGGCAACGAGCTCGAGAAGCGGTCCAAGGCCGGCGATCTCGGCGGCACGATGCGTCTCGGCGCCTATCCCGCGGCGCTCAACCGCGGCAGCCGCGTCTCGCAGGTCTATGGCGGCGCGACCGAGATTTCCGAGCGCCACCGCCACCGCTACGAGGTCAACACCGCCTACAAGGACCGCCTCGAGCAGCATGGGCTGAAATTCTCCGGCCTCTCGCCCGATGGCGTACTGCCGGAGATCGTCGAGTACGAGGATCATCCCTGGTTCATCGGCGTCCAGTTCCATCCCGAGCTGAAGTCGCGGCCTTTTGAGCCTCATCCTCTCTTCGCCTCGTTCATTCAGGCGGCGATGGTGCAGTCGCGTCTGGTGTGATGCCTCAGGGCGCGGCAGTGTAGTCGCGCACGAGGTGCATCGGCGCCGCGACCGGCATTGAGGGATCAGGCGCAAGCGTTTCCGTGACGATCTTCATCTGCGGCCGTCGCGTCAGCTTGTAGACGGCGGCCGGCGGCACGTTCAGCAAGGCGCGATCCACCAGCTTTGCCCGCAAGCCCAGCCGGTCGAGCACCGGCCGCGGCACCGGGCAGCTCATCCCGTAGGTGAACTGATAGAACGCGCCTCCCGGGCGGACGTAACGGAACGCACCGCCGATAATGGAGACGACCTTGCGCGTCGACATATTGAGCAGCGGCAGGCCGCTGACCACGGCGCCGACGGGCGCGCCGTCATAGAGCCGCTCCGTCGTGAGCCGTCCTGCATCCATCCACAACACGCGCGCGCCGGGAAAACGGATTTGCAGGAGCTTGGTGAAGTCCGAACCGTATTCGATCAGCGTGAGGTCCTGCTGGCGCACGCCGCGTTTCAGAAGCTTGTAGGTGAAAGCGCCGGTGCCGGGGCCGAGCTCGAGGATCGGGCCGGTCGTTGCGGTGATCTCGCGGGTGATGAGATCGGCTAGGGCAGCGCCCGAAGGCGCGATCGCGCCGACCCGCCGCGGGGCCGACATCCAGGACAGGAAGAATGAGAGGAAATCGTTGGGCATGCGCACTCCGGCATTTCGATTGCGCCTCGCAAATCAGAGGTGAGGCGGTCGAAGAGTCGCCTGAGCGCATTGCGACAGCATTGCGCTTGAGACGCAGAGACGAATTGAATCAGCCCTGTTGCAGGGGCGGCAGCGTCATCCTGAAGCATGCACCGCCGTTCGGTCCGTCCAGGACCGAAACGTGACCGCCATGGAGGAGCATGATCTCGTGCACCATGTTGAGGCCGAGGCCGGCGCCGCGATCGAGCGGCGTGAGCCGGTAGAACGGCTCGAAGATCAGCTCGCGCTGATCGGCCGGAATGCCCGCGCCCTCGTCGGTGACCTCGATGCTGGCGGGACGGCTGACGCGAATGACGATCGTGCCGCGGCGAGGGCCGTGCTGGATGGCATTCTGCACGAGGTTGGTCAGCGCGCGTTCGAGCGCGGCCGCATCGCCGAGTACGTCGATCCGCGCCGCCGGTGCGTCGAAGGACAGCTCATAGCCAGCCGCAATCGCCAGTGGTGCGAGGTCGGCGGCAACGCCTTGCGCGACGGAGACCAGGTCGACCGGCACGAATGGATGCCCGCAACGGTCGAGCCGCTGGATATCCAGCAATTGCTCGGCAAGCGTCGCGAGCCGCGCCGCATCCTCGATCAGGCGGGTCTTGTCCGGTCCCGACGGCAGCGATTCCAGCCGCGTGTTCAGGATCGCGATCGGCGTACGCAGCTCGTGCGCGGCGTCGGCAACGAAGCGCTTGTGGCGAGCGTAACCCTGATCGAGCCGCGCGAGAGCGTCATTGACCGCGGCCACGAGCGGCACCACCTCGAGCGGAATCTGCTCCACCGACAGCCGCGCGCCGCGCTGATGGATATCGATCCGCCGGGCCTGGTCTGCGGTCGCGTCCAATCCTCTGAAAGCGCGCTGCACGACCATCGGCGTCGCGATGAACGTCGCGGTCCCCATCAACAGCAGGCCGGGGAGCGCGATGCCCAGCAACACGAGCGACGTCGTGAACACCGCCTTGGCGCCGCTGAGCTTCCCCTGCGTCGCCGTGATGACCTGCACGTTGCCGGCGGCCGTGTCGATGCGTTTCAACCGCGCCGCCGGCTTACGTGGGTCGTCCTCGAAGAGCTGCCAGCCGAGCCGCGCCTGGCTGATCTGGTCGAGGGCGCCTCCGATCCCGGCGAATTCAGCCGGCACGGGGCCTTCACTGAGCGAATGCCCCTGCCTGTCGCGAACCAGCAACCAGAGGTCGGGGGCCTCCTCGCGCAACGCTTTCAGCTCAGCCGTCGGCCGCAGCGTCAGGCCGCCGGCTGCGTCGCGCGCGAGCGCGCTCTGCACGACGTCGATCACGCGGTCTTCGTCCCGTTGGACCAGCACGAAGCCCGTAGCGCACAGCGCGCCGATGATGACGACGACCAAAGCGACGAACAGCGCGGCCTGGAGCGAAAGCAGGCGCCAGCTCAGCCGAGAGCGCAGGCAATATGGGTCGGCGTGCCTGCTCACGGCAGTTTCTTCAGGAGATAGCCGACGCCGCGGATGCCGTGGATCTCCACGTGCGCGTCGGCTTCGGCAAGCTTGCGGCGCAGCCGCGAGACATGCGTATCGAGTGCGTTCGACTGGATCTCGTCGTCGAAACTGTAGACCGCTTCCTCCAGCGCCGATCGCAGCACGGTCCGGCCCATGCGGCGGACCAGGGCTTCGAGCACAAGGAGCTCCCGCCGCGGCAGTTCGAGCGGAGCCCCGTCGACGCTCGCCTCGCGATGGCCGAAGTCGAAGGCGAGGCGGCCGGCGCGAATGATGTCGGGCTGAACCCCGGCGGGCCGGCGCAACACCGCGCGCAGGCGCGCCAGCAGTTCCTCCACCGCGAATGGTTTTGCCAGATAATCATCCGCCCCGCTGTCGAGCCCGGCGACGCGATCGGCGAGCTCGCCGCGTGCCGTCAACACGATGATCGGCACACCGTCGGCGCGCGCTCTCAGTTTCGGAATCAGGGCAAGACCGTCGCCGTCGGGCAGCTGGCGATCGAGCAGCACGGCGGCGTGCACGTCGGCGGAAATGGCCTCTTCGGCCTCGGCAAGCGTTGGCACGTGATCGACGATCATGTCGTACCGCTTGAGCGCCGAGGCCAGCGCCCCGGCCATCTCCGCTTCATCCTCGACGAGCAAAATCCGCATGATCCGCACCTGAGCCTCAACCGAAGCGTTGTAGCGGCAGTATCATTGCGGCAGCATTACGGGAACCGGGTGCGATCGGGGCCGGCAAGCCATGCGCCAGACGCCGCGGGCGGTATCGGGCGGGGCCGAAGACACCGTCACGGCCAGCCGTTATAACCGCCGACGTCATCAGGGAGGAACCAGAATGATCTATGAAATGCGCATCTACCGTTGCGTGCCCGGCCGCCTGCCGGCGCTCTTGAAGCGGTTCGAGACGGTCACGCTGAAGCTCTGGGAAAAGCACGGCATCAAGCAGGCCGGCTTCTTCACCACGCTGATCGGCGAATCCAACCAGGAGCTGACCTATTTCCTGGCGTGGGATTCGCTCGCCGACCGCGAAGCGAAGTGGGGCAAGTTCATGACCGACCCGGACTGGATGAAGGCGCGTGCCGAGAGCGAAGCGGACGGCCAGATCGTCGGCAACATTGTCAGCCAGCTCCTGACGCCGACCGCGTTCTCGGCGGTGAAGTAAGGGGCCGCCGGCGCAAGGGCCTCGCACGGAACCCCGGCGCAACCCTGATATTCGGGTGGCCCGGGGCGAATGGGGTTGATCCGACCCTGATGGCGGCTATGGTCGCGCCGAAACGAGGGACATTGGCCTTGAGCTCTTCGAATTCAGCGGCGCCGGTCGTCACCATTGGCACAGTCAGGTTCGGCAACGATCTGCCGATCTCGATCATTGCCGGGCCGTGCCAGCTCGAAAGCCGCCAGCATGCGCTGGAGGTGGCCTCTGCGCTGAGGGAGATCGCCGCGCGGCTGAAGATCGGGCTCGTCTACAAGACCTCGTTCGACAAGGCCAACCGCACCAGCGCGTCGGCGGCACGCGGTCTCGGGCTCGCACAGTCGCTGCCGATCTTCGCCGAGATCCGCGCCTCCCTCGGCTTGCCGGTCCTGACCGACGTGCATGACGCCGCGCAGTGCGCCGAGGTGGCGCAAGCCGTGGACATCCTCCAGATCCCGGCCTTCCTGTGCCGGCAGACCGATCTGCTGCTGGCGGCCGCCGCGACGGGCAAGGTCGTCAACGTCAAGAAGGGGCAATTCCTCGCGCCCTGGGACATGGCCAATGTCGTGACCAAGATCACGACCGCGAACAATCCCAACGTGCTCGTCACCGAGCGCGGCGCCTCGTTCGGCTACAACACGCTGGTCTCCGACATGCGCGCGCTGCCGATCCTGGCGCGCACCACCGGCGCGCCCGTGATTTTCGACGCCACCCATTCGGTGCAGCAGCCGGGCGGGAAGGGGACGTCCTCGGGCGGCGAGCGTGAGTTCGTGCCGGTGCTGGCCCGTGCAGCCGTCGCGGTCGGCGTTGCCGGCGTCTTCATCGAGACCCATCCCGACCCTGACCGCGCGCCCTCGGACGGACCCAACATGGTGCCGCTGCGCGAGTTCGAAGGGCTGATCCGCACGCTGATGGCATTCGACGCGGTGACGAAAAGCACAACGCGCTGATGTCCCCGCCTGCGACCGGGCCGTCGTCCGACCAGAAGTTTCCGCCCGCGATCAATATCATCGCGCTCGCGAGCTTCTCGGCGGCGTTGTCCACGCGCGCGCTCGATCCCGTCCTGCCGCATGTCGCTGAGGATTTTTCGATCAGTATCACGACGGCCGCCAGCATCGCGGCCGGCTACGCCTTGATCTACGCGCTGGTTCAGCCGGTGATCGGCGCGGCTGCCGATCTGTTCGGCAAGGCGCGGTTGATGACACTGTGCCTGGCGCTGCTTGGCGTCTCCTGCATTCTTGGCGCGGTCGCGACCACCTTCTCGGGCCTGTTCGCGAGCCGCATCCTCGCCGGGATCGCCTCCGGTGGCGTGTTTCCGGTCGCTCTCGGCCTGACCGCCGACCTCGTTGCACCCGCCAAGCGGCAGGTCGCGATCGGCCGCACGCTTGCGGGTTCGATGACCGGCAATCTGCTCGGCGCGACCGCCTCCGGCATCATCGGTGAACTCATCGGCTGGCGCGGTGTGCTCATGATGCTCGGCGCGCTCGGCCTGATCGCGGCCGTTGCGGTGGCCGCGGGCTTTCGCGGTGCCGCGCTGACGGCGCCGCCGAAGACCGATCTGAAGGCCTTGCGGCAGGGCTACCGGACCATCTTCGCCAACCCCAACACGCGCTACTGCTACTCGGCGGTCTTCGTCGAGGGCTGCTGCGTATTCGGCCTGTTTCCGTTCATCGCCGCGCTGCTGTTTGATCTCGGCGAGAAGTCGCCGTCGATCGCAGGCATCGTGATCGCGGGCTTTGCGATCGGCGGACTGTTCTACACTTTCACGGTCTCACGCTTCCTGCCGTGGCTCGGCGTCAAGGGCATGATGATTGCGGGTGCGGGCCTCGTCGGACTGCAGCTCGGCGTGCTCGCCTTCGGTCCCGGATGGAAGCTGCAATTCGCCAGCATGCTGGCGATGGGCTGGGGCTTCTACATGATCCACGGCTGCCTGCAGGTGTTTGCCAGCGAGCTGTCGATCGGGGCGCGGGCGACGGCGATGTCGCTGCATTCGTTCTTTTTCTTCATGGGGCAGACCGTTGGCCCGATCGCCTATGGGCTTGGCCTCCAGCACGGTGGCAAGGTCCCGACCCTGCTCGCGAGCGCCGCGATCATGGTGGTGCTGGGTCTCGTCTGCGCCCGGCTGCTCAAGCAGAGGGCACCCTCGGACGCACGGGTCTGAGGGGAGTATCGAACTACCGGTTTCCGTATTTTCCCGGAAGAGATTGGTGGCTAAAGCCGTTCAATCTTAAATCAAATCTCATCGTTCGCTCCGTAAATTGCCCGCGGACCGCGTCTTGGCGGCAATATGGATCAGTCGATGCAAAAGCAGCGTTCAGTCGCCCGCATCCTCGGGGCAGTGGTTGGGTCTCTCGGTCTCGTTCTCGTCGTCATCTGTGCCTATGCGCTGAAGCTCGCGGTCACCCGCTACTCGGACAGCAACCGCATCGTCTCGCTCGCGGTCGCCAGCCGCGACCTGACCAATACGCTCGTGATTTTCCGCCTGGAGCGCGGTGACACGCTGAGCTATCTGGCGTCGGCCGCCCCCGCGCCCGACAGCGTCATGAGCAGTCTCGCCGACCAGCGGACCACGGTGCAGAAGAATTACGCGCTGGCCTTGCAGAGCCTCGCCTCCGCTGAGGCGCCCGGTCTTGCCGAAAAGCTCGACAAGCTCCGCGGCATCTGGGCGCAGCTCGAGGAACTGCGGCCGCGCGCGGTCACTGCGCTGAAGCAGGAGAAGGCGGCGCGCGACGCGAACCTGCAACCGAGCTGGGCCAAAATCAGCGACGCCTATATGGATGCGATCGGCGACGTCACCGCCCATGTCGACAACGCGATGACGCTGATCGATCCCGTGGTCGATCGCCTCCTGATCGCCAAGCAGGCCTCCTGGCAGGCCCGCGCCAACGCAGGTCAGACCATTCTCGTCCAGTTCTCCTCGATCCTCGCCAACAAGACCTGGACCGCCGCCGATGGCGTAACCTTTGCCGATCTGCGCGGCCGCATCCAGCAGTCCTGGGTGGTCGTGCGCGATCTCAGCCCGAATGTGGCCTCGCCCGAGCTGTTGCAGGCGATCCGTAACGCCGAGCCGGAAATTTCCGGCGCGCTCAGCGACGAACGCAATGCCATTGCGACCAAGCTGCTCGCCGGCGAGCCCGCCGGCGTCGCAGGCATCGACTACCGCGATCGTCAGCTTGTCGGCGCCAACAACGTCGTGATCGTCACACAAACCGCGCTCGCCAACATGATCTCGCGGGCCGAAGACGGCGCCTCGCGCGCCCGCTTCAGCCTGATCCTGTTCGGCCTGCTGGTGCCGGCCTCGCTGGCGCTGACCATCGGCGGGCTGACGCTGATGCGCAACCGCGTCACCCGGCCGCTGACCGCGATCACCGGTGTCATGACCCGTTTCGCGGCGCATGATTTCGCCGGCGAGGTGCCGGGCCTCGGCCGCAATGACGAGATCGGCCGTATGGCCGCGGCGCTCCAGGTGTTCAAGGAGGCCATGATCAACGCCGAGCGCCTGTCCGGCGACCAGGCCGCCGAGCGCGCCGACAAGGAGAAGCGTGCATCCGAATTGTCCGGCCTCGTGCGGCAATTCGAGAGCCGCATCGGCCAGATGGTACAGACGCTGTCGAGCGCCTCGGGCGAGCTGGAGACGACCGCGCGCTCGATGTCGGGCACGGCGGCCGAGGCCCAGACCCAGGCCGGCTCGGCCTCGACGCTCGCCGACCAGGTCGGCGGCGGCGTGCAGACTGTGGCGGCTGCGGCGGAGGAGCTCAACGCCTCGATCCGCGAGATCAACCGTCAGGTCGAGCAGGCGACGCGCGCCACCGAGCAGGCGGTCGTCACCGTCAAGGAAACCGACAGCACCATGCGCGCGCTTGCCGACGGCGCCGATCGCATCGGCGAGGTCATCGGCCTCATCACCTCGATCGCCGGCCAGACCAATCTGCTGGCGCTGAACGCAACGATCGAGGCAGCCCGAGCCGGCGAGTCCGGCAGGGGGTTTGCGGTGGTGGCGAGCGAGGTGAAGAACCTGGCCTCCCAGACGGCGAAGGCGACCGAAGAGATCAGCGCTCAGATCACGGAGATCCAGGGGGCGACGCAGAAGGCGGTCTCGGCGATCGACGGCATCGTCAAGACCATCGAGGAGGTCTCGAGCATCAACCGCGTCATCGCCGCCGCCATCGAGGAGCAGAACAAGGCCACCGCCGAGATCGCAAACACCGTGCAGCACACGGCGGAAGCGACCTCGACCGTCACCCGCAACATCGCAACCGTGTCGTCAGCGGCGAACGAGACCGGCCGCGCCGCGTCCGGCGTGCTGAAAGCCGCCGCCAACCTGTCGAGCCAGTCGACCTCGCTGACGTCGGAGGTCGATGGCTTCATCAGCAAGGTGAGGGCGGTGGCGTAAGGGCTGGCGCGCGCTCTATCGAATCGTCCTTGGCCCCCAGAGACGGCGCTTCGCGCCGCGCTGGGGTAGCACAATCAACGAGGGCGATGCGCGCGGGCGGCGATTGCTTGCGCGCGTTCGAGCAGCGCTTCGGCCCGCTGCACGATCGGGATATCGATCATCTTGCCGTCGATGGCGAAGGATGCGCGTCCCTCGGCAGCCGCTTGCTTGTTGAGCGCAACGACGCGCTCGGCGTCCGCCACCTCCTTGGCGGAGGGGCTGAAACCCTCGTTGAGGATCGGCACCAGCGACGGATGGATACAGGCAGAGCCCACGAAGCCAAAGTCCGCAGAGCGCCTGACGATCCTTGTGTATCCTTCCAGATCGGAGAAGTCGGCGACTGAGCCGATGGTGCCGAGCGGCATGATGCCGGCGGCGCGGGCTGCCTGCACGACCTGTTGCTTCGGCATCAACAGGGTTTCTTCCGTCGGCTTGGCGCCGATGGCGGTGGCATAATCTTCCGCACCCAGTGAAATGCCGGCCAGCCGCGGGATCGATCGCGCGATCTCGTGAGCCCTCGAGAGAGGACCGGGCGCCTCGATCAGGCCGACAAACCAGATCTTGCCGATGGGCAATCCGCGCTCGATCTCCAGTCTGGTCACCATCTCGTCGAGCAGGCGCAGATGCTCGGCGCCTTCGACCTTGGTGATCTTGATCGCGTCCACGCCGGCGATGACAGCCGCTTCCAGATCGGGCACCGCCAATTCGAGCGGCTGGTTGATCCGCACCATGACATCCGAACTTCCGGTGTCGCGAAAGCGCTTCACGATGCCCGGGATCAGCTTTCGAGCGGTGGCCTTTTCAGCCAGCGGCACGCTATCCTCGAGATCGATGATCAGCGCGTCCGCGCCGCGCTCGACGGCCTTGACCACGAACCGCTCGACGTTCGCGGGTACGAACAGCGCAGAGCGCCAGACCGGGAATTTTCGTTCAACTGTCATGTGCTGGTTTCCTTCACAACGCCCGAGGCGAGGGCGGCATCGATGTCGTCAGGGCTGAGGCCGGCTTCGGCCAGGATGGTGCGGCTGTGCTGACCGAGGCGTGGCGCAGGCGTCCGGATGCTTCCGGGCGTCTCGGACAGGCGTACCGGGACGGCGTGCATCGGGAACGTTCCCATGTCCTCGTCGGGATAGTCGGCCAGCAGTCCCCGGGCCTGCACGTGGCGATCGTTCATCAAGCGGACGGTGTCGTTGATCGGACCGATCGTGACCTCGGCCGCCTCGAAGAAGGCGACGTTGTCGTCGACCGTTCGTGTCGCGATGAAATCGCCGATGATCTTGTCGAGTTCGGCGACATGGACGAGCCTCTGCTCGTTGGTCTTGAACTTTGGATCCTCGCAGAGCTCCGGGCGGCCGATCGAACGTAGCACGCGCATCGCCATGCCTTGCGTGGATGCCGACAGGCAAACCCAGCCGCCATCGAGCGTGCGGTAGACATTGCGCGGTACCGAGCCGCTCGAGCGGCTCCCGCTGCGCGGTTTGACCACGCCGGTCAAACGGTAATTTGCCGCCTGAGGCCCGAGCGAGTTGACGATCGGGTCGAGCAGCGGCAGGTCGATCACCTGTCCCTTTCCGCTGTTGATCTCGACCTCCCGAAGGGCCGCCATCGCAGCGAACGCTCCGGTGAGACCGGACAGGGCATCGGCCAGATACATAGGCGGCAATACCGGCTCACGATCGGGGAAGCCGTTCATCTCGGCGAAGCCCGAAAAGCCTTCCACCAATGTCCCGAAGCCGGGCCGGCGATGATAGGGGCCGGTCTGCCCCCATCCCGATATGCGAACGATCACGAGCTTGGGCTCCAGCCGCAGCAGTTCCTCGGGCGAGAGCCCCATCTGCTCGAGCGTACCGGGACGGAAACTCTCGACCAGCATCGCGGCGCCGGGAATCATCTTGCGGATCAGCGGCACCGCTTCGTCGTGACGGAATTCCAGGCAGATGCTGCGCTTGTTGCGCGAATGGATCTTCCAGTTGGTCTCGACGCCCTTGGTGCGCCAGCCGCGCAGCGTATCGCCTTCGCGCGGCTCGACCTTGATGACGTCGGCGCCGAAGTCGGCGAGATGCTGGGTGAGCAGATTGCCTGCGACCAGCCTCGAGAGGTCGATGACGCGGAGCCCTGTCAGCGGGCCGCGGACACCGGGGGTGTAATCGGCCTGATGCAGTCCGCTTTCGGGAGAGGTGGCGTCAGTGGGATTTACCATGGTTCCGTTCTGTAAACAGGATGCCGCCGGTGACAGGCAGCCACAGGCGCAACTGGCGGTCAGTCGTTGCCTCCTGGGTTTCGATGCGGATCTGATTTCCGCCGACGCTCAATCCGATTTGCCATCGGCCGCCAACATAGGAATGGCTGACCACGTCGGCTTCGACGATCGAACCTCCGATCGCCTGATCGTTGGCCGCCGCCAGGCGCATCTGCTCGGGGCGATAGGCAAACGTGACCTTGTCGCCCAGGGATGGACGTTTGTCGGACTTGATCAGAACGCGCTGACCATCGGCGAGACTTACCAGTGTCTGTCCATCGCCGTCGGGCGCCCCGACCACGTCGCCGTTGAGGAAATTGGTCGTTCCGATGAAGTCGGCGACGAAACTGTCTGCCGGCCGCGTGTAGATCTCTTGGGGCGAGCCGATCTGGCTGATGCGGCCGCCATTCATGACCACGATGCGGTCGGACAGTGCCAGCGCTTCGACCTGGTCGTGCGTCACGTAGATCGTCGTCAGGCCGAGGCGCGTGCGCAGTTCGGCAAGCCAGGTCCGGGCGCGATCGCGCAGCTTTGCGTCGAGATTCGACAGGGGCTCGTCGAGCAGGAGGATTTCGGGCTGGTAGACCAACGTTCGCGCGAGCGCGACCCGCTGCTGCTGGCCGCCCGAGAGCTGATGCGGATAGCGGACCTGAAAGCGCTCCATCTCGACGAGAGCGAGACTCTCCTCGACGCGGCGCTTGCAGTCGGCGGTCGATACCTTGCGCAGCTTGAGCGGAAACACGACGTTGTCATAGACCGTCATGTGCGGCCACAAAGCGTAGCTCTGGAACACGAGCCCGCAATGGCGCGCTTCCGGCGGCAGGAAGATTCCCTTTTCTCCGTCGAAATAGGTCTTGTTGCCGACGCGGATGCGTCCGCTCGTCGGTTGATCCAGTCCGGCAATGGCGCCGAGCGTTGTTGACTTGCCGCACCCTGACGGCCCCAGCAGCGTGACGAACTCGCCATCGGCAACGTGGATGTTGACGTCGTCGATCGCTTTGACCGGTCCGTACCGCTTGTGCAGGTTCTCGATCAGCAACTCAGCCATAAAGCTTCACTCCGAGAAAAGCGCGCGCCGCCGTGACACAGACGCCGATGACCAGGATCTGGATCGTCGCCAGCGCGGACACCAGACCGACCTCGCCCTGCGTCCATGCCTGGAGCAGCGTGGTCCCGATCACTTCGCTGCCGGGAGCGAACAGGAAGATCGCTGTCGTGTATTCTTTGAAGAACGTGATGAAGAGGATGATGAAGCAGGCAACGAGTGCCGGCCGCAACAAAGGCAAAACGATGCGCCGGCTCGTCGTCCACCAGTCCGCGCCCTGCGTACGGGCGGCGCGATCGAAATCCGGGCTCATCTGCAACAACATCGGAGCAACCGCACCGAGCCCCACAGGAATGAAGTGCATCGTGAAGGCGGCAACCAGAATCCAGATCGTGTTTCGGAGGCCGCCCAAGCCGGGCACGAGCGCAAACGCATAGAAGAAACCGATGCCGGCGACGACGCCGGGCACGGCACGGGGAAACAGTGCGACGTAGTGTAGCGCGCCACGCCAGCGGAAGTCGGACCGCAGCACGATGATGGCGATCAGGGCGACCATCGCAGTGGCGACGACGCCACCGACCGAACTGACGATCAGCGAGTTCCAGATCGAACGCGGGTAGACCGGGTATTCGAGTATGTTGGCGAAGTTGCCGAGCGTCAGCACCTCGCTGATCGGCACCATCGGCGACAGCAGGCTCGTGAAGGCGCGCAGCAGCAGCGCGCCGATCGGCATCACGACAGTTGCGGTGATGTAGATCGCCGAGACGATGCAAAGCGGCCAGCGCAGGTTGTTCAGGCGGAAAGGGCGCGGTCGCGTGGCCTTGCCGCCGAGCGTGACGAAGCGCCTTGTATTGCCGAGCAGGCGTCCTTGTAGCCACACCAACACGCAGACGACGGCAAGCATCAGCACGGCAGCCGTTGCCACCAGCCCGTGATCGGGGCGGGCCGACGCCACGCCGTTGTTGTAGAGGAACGTGGTCAGCACAGTGATGCCGGCGGGATCTCCGAACACCAGCGGAATCGCGAGGAGCTCCAGTCCCACAGTGAAGTTCAGCACGGCACTATAGGCGATCGCCGGCATGAGGAGCGGCAGCGTGATCCGCCACAAGGTCCTCAAGGTGCCGGCGCCGGTCACGCGCGCGGCTTCCTCCAAAGTCGGATCGGTGATCGAGGCCGACGACATGCAGTAGATGTAGGCGACCGGTGCTTGCGAGACGCCCGCGATCATCGCCATGCCCGGCAGCGAGTAGAGATTCCAGGGCGCGCCGTCGAAGATCGACTGAACCAGAAGCGTGAGGTAGCCGGCCGGTCCGTAGATCGTGTACCAGCCGAACGACAGTACCAGCGCCGAGAGATAGATCGGCCACAGGAAGAGCTCGCCAAACAACCGCGCAAACGGCATGTCGGTGCGGCCGAACAGCACCGCCGCCAACGTGCCCAGCGTCTGCGAAATCACGGTGGTGAGGGTGGCGAACACGAACGTGTTCCAGATGACGAGCGCGAAGCCGTCGGTGCGAAGCAGGCGCCCGAAATTGCCCAGCGTCAGTTGCTGGCCGGAATCGTAGAGCGCACGATCCAGGAAAGATTGATAGAGAACGGGCAGGAGAGGCGCTGCGATCAGGACAATTGTCAGCAGCGCCATGCCGTACTGGATGACGGTATCGCGGCCGGGCAGCGGGTTCGGCAAAGCGTCCGCGGCCGACGACCCCAGCGCGCTGCTTGCGTCAAGCGACATTGAACGTCTTTTTCCAGCGCGCGAGGAAGCTGTCGTAGTCCCGCACCGCGTCCCGATCGTAGCCGATGTAGCAGATGTTCTGTTCGCCGACGGCTTCCACGATCGACGAGTAGGTGTGGCGGATTCCGTCGCCCGGCTTCACACCGGGGCGTGCCGGCGTCAGGCCGCCCCGTCCGAATGCGCGCTGACCGTCCTCCGAGACGACGTAGTCGAGCATCAGTTTTGCTGCGTTGACGTTCTTCGATCCCTTCGGAATCGCGATGCCACGCAGCACGACCGGCTGACCGTCTCCGATGAAGCTCCAGCCGAGGATCTTTGCCCGCGCCGGATCGTTCAGGCGCGGCCAGAAGGTGATGGCCGAAACGAAGAAGCCCATGGTGTATTCGCCGGAGGTGACCTTCTCGGTCATTGGGCCGCCGGAACGCTCGAATCGGGGCGAAAGCTTTGCAAGTTGGGCGAACCAGTCCCAGGCCTTTTCGCCGTGCTTCTTCACGAACGCGTAGCTGATGCCGTAGCCGAAAGTTGTTTGATGCACGCCGTAGCTGGTGATGCGGTTGCGCCAGGTCTTCTCGTTCGCGACCGCAAGCTCGACGAACTCGGCAAGTGTCTTGGGACGCTTGCCGTCGGCCACCAGCGTGTTGTTCCAGATCAGCGCCATGGGGTCGGACGAGACGGTGTAGACGCCGGGAAACGGCTTTGACCAATCCGGCCAGGCCTTCGCTTCAGGCGATACGTAGTCGAGGACTTCACCGCGCTCCTGGAAATCGATCCATCCGCCCGGATCGGCTGTCGCGATGAGGTCGCAGGTGCGGCTGTTGGTGCTCCGCTCGGCCAGATATCGCTCGAAGCTCTCGCGGGAGGCGGGGAGATCCAGGGTCTCGACCTTGATCTTCGGGTAGAGCTTGTTGAAGCCCTCGATCACGGGACGCCAGTTTTCCGGCGACATAATCGAGTAAATGAGAAGGCTGCCCTCGTTATGAGCGTCGTCGATGATCTTCTGATAAGTCTCGGGATACCCGTTCGGCGCCGCCTGGGCCGTGCCCCGGAGCCCCATCGTGGCGCCGAGAACCGACATCACCATTAAGCTTCTACGATCGATGCCCGACATCTACTGTTCCTCCGGCCGCCGCGATTTGTTATGCACATTTATTGGCGCCAATTTGTGCGCAATAATATTGGCAAGTCAAGCGCTCCAAAAAGGGAAGCAGCCATGAAAGTACGGAAGGAGCAGAAGAGGCTGTTGGCGGCGGAAATCGGTGCCGCCATCCTGCAAGGCGACTACCGGCCAGGCGAATGGTTGCGCCAGATCGACCTGGAAGAAGCCTTCGCTGCCAAACGGTTTGACGTCCGGAGTGCACTGACCCAGCTTGCCGCAAGCGGGATGGTGACGCATGTCGAAAATCGCGGATACCGCGTCGCGCAACCCGACTTGAACGTCGTTCGCGAGATATTGGCGATCCGCACGCTGCTCGAAGTTGAAGCGGCAAGGCAGGCGCTACCGAATATCGGCCCCGACGAACTCAAGAAGATCAAGCAGGCTCAGCAAATCTTCGAAGATGCTGTGGCGCGCGGCAGCAAGGCGGATCAGGCAAATACCAACGCAGCCTTTCACGATGAGATCTATCGCCATGCAGCGAACCAATCGCTCGCCAGCCTCATCGTGGAAATCAGAAATCGCGCCAGACCAGGGCCGATTGCTTTGTGGCCCTCGAACGCCGAGCTGCAGAGAAGTGCTGCACACCATGTCGAGATCGTCGATGCGATCGAGTCTCGCGATCTCGCCGCGCTCGTTGCAGCAGTGCGACGACACATCGTCGAATCCGGCGCCAACTATCCGGCGCGCGATCTCGGTCCGGTCAAGAAGACCTCAGCAGTCTCCGATTGACTAGGAGTGGCGAAGCCAATCTGTTGAGGGCGTGTCAGGAGCAGCGCACGGAGTAGGCCTGCCTCAATTCGCGCCCCCCGCCGGGATCGGCTCCATCCCGCTTGCGATGATCGCTTCGCGCGCGGCGGGGGAGGCGAGGAATTTTATGAGGGCACGGCCGGCCTCGGGCTCCTTCGAACCGGCCGCGATCCCGGCCGAGAAGATCGTGATCTTCTGCAATTCGTTCGGCAGCGGTCCGACGATGTCGATGCCCTTCACGGGCTTCAGCTCGCTGATCTGCTGGAAGCCGAGCTCGGCCTCGCCGTGCGCGACGATCTCGCCGACCGGCGTTGCCGGAATCTTTCGTGCCTTGTCCTTCATGACGTCGGCGATGCCGAGCTTGTCGAACATCTCGGTCGAGACGTAGACGCCGCTGGCGCTATCGGAATAGGCGATCGTTTTCGCCGCCAGCAGCGCGCGCTTGACCGCCTCCACCGAGCTGATGTCCGGCTTCGACGCACCCGATTTCACGGCAACGCCGATCGGCGATCTGGTGAGGTCGACCTGGCTGCCGGCCACGACCTTGCCCTTGCCGGCGAGGTCGGTGAGGGCATAGCCCACCATGATCAGGACATCGGCGGGTTCGCCGCGCTCCAGCCTGACCGGGATCGCATTGGTGGTCGTCCCCATCGACGGCCCATATTCCGTCAGCACTTTGTTGCCGGTGGCCTTCTCGAATTCCGGCACGAGCGCCTTGTAGGCAGCCGTCAATCCGCCCGAGATCATCACATGGACCTCGGCAGCTTCGGCCGCGCCGGTCAGCCACAGGACGGTTAGAACGCCAAAGGCAATGTTGCGGAATGTTGCTGATATCGATGTCATCGTCATTCGTCTCCAACTAACCCCGTCCGCGATACGGCGCGACGCCTTGCTCCGGCACCCACAATCCCTTCGGCACGCGGCCGGTCTGCCAGAACACGTCGATCGGGATGCCGCCGCGCGGATACCAGTAGCCGCCGATGCGCAAGAACTTCGGCTTGATCTCGCTCGCGATGCGCTTGCCGATCATGACGGTGCAGTCCTCGTGGAATGCGCCGTGATTGCGGAAGCTCGCGATGTAGAGCTTGAGCGACTTCGACTCCAGCAACCACGGGCCGGGGGCGTAGTCGATCATCAGATGCGCGAAATCCGGTTGTCCCGTGACCGGGCAGAGCGAGGTGAATTCCGGCACGGTGAAGCGCACCAGATAGTCCGTGCCCTTTTGCGGATTGGGCACGCGGTCGAGCTGGGCTTCTTCCGGTGTGTGCGGCCACTCGACCGCGCGGCCGAGCTGGAGGGATTTCTTCGCCATCGTCGTCACATCCTGTTCGAGCATGATCCGGAAAAGTGGGCACCGGTTCTCCGAAAGATCATGCTCAACTAAAAAACCGGAGCGCGATAAGATCGCGCTCCAGAGGGTGCCGGGATGGACGCAAATGTCGCCGTCGTCAACCAGCCGCGATCGTCTGGATCATGACGATCCGGTCGTTGCCGGACTCGCAGCCCCAGAGCTCGCCCGGGCGGCCGTCGAGCTGGCGCACATTGGCATTGGCCTTGTCGCTGGCGAAAACGTTGAACCGCTCGGTCGTGGGATCGAAGCGGACGATGGCATTGGCGGAGAAATCGGTCAGCCAGACCTTGTCCTTGTCGTCGACATAGACGGCATAGGTGCGGGGGTGATCGCCCGGCAGCTTCCAGGTTTTCCAGGAGCCGTTGGCGGGGTCATGCACCGAGACGTGGCCGCTGTTCCATTCGCTGACCCAGATCCGGCTTTGCGAATCTGACCAGACCCGCCGCGACCCCTGGCTCGGCGTCGGCGGCTCGACAATGGCGGCATTGCCGGTCGCAAGATCAATCTTCGCGATATGGCTGCCGGCGAGCGAGGCGTACCAGACCTCGCCCTTGGGCGTCACCGCGATGCCGTAGGGACCAACGCCCTTGGGCGCCCTGAACACGTCCATCTCGCCCGATTTCGGCTTGAGCCGGCCGTAATAGCCGGACTGGCCAGTGAACCAGTAGGTGCCTTCCTCGTCGAACACACCGGTGTTGAGATTGGCGGAGGCGAACTTTTCGGGCAGGCGGAACAGCGTGACCTTGAGATCGCCGGGATCGACCCGGGCGATCGCGTTCTGGCCGCCCTCGGTGATCCAGAGGGCACCGTCGGGGCCGATCGTCACGCCGTGCGGTGCGGCGCCCTGGCCGAGGCTGACTGTCTTGAAACTGCCATCCCGGGGGTCGAGCCTGCCCAGCATGCCCTTGCCCTGCGCCGTGAACCAGACCGTGCCGTCGCGAGCGGGGGCGAGGTCGTGCAGGCCGATGCCGGCGCTGATGGGGAAATATTTTGTCCGGAACAGGCCTTCCTGCGCAAAACTTGGGCGAACGGCGAGGAGGGCGGCGCTCGAGGCAAGAAACTGGCGGCGGTTCATGGCGTTACCCCGACTGTTTCAGATTGAGTTTGGACGCGCAGAGCAGGCGACTTCAAGGATAGTCCGAGCCCGCTCACGCGTCAGTCGAAGCACGCCGTCCAAGCGTTCACATTTGCTTGCGGCCCGTGTAAGACCCCCGGCACCGATCAGCCCTAACGAACGGAAGTGCACATCATGACCGCCATCATCGACATCATCGGCCGCGAAATTCTCGACAGCCGTGGCAATCCCACCGTCGAGGTCGACGTCGTGCTGGAAGATGGTGCGCTCGGCCGTGCCGCGGTGCCGTCCGGCGCCTCCACCGGCGCCCATGAGGCGGTGGAACTGCGCGACGGAGACAAGGCCCGCTATCTCGGCAAAGGCGTCACCAAGGCCGTCGGCGCCGTCAATGGCGAGATCTTCGAGGCCCTGAGCGGCCTCGATGCCGAGCAGCAGGCCCAGATCGACCAGATCATGATCGACCTCGACGGTACGCCGAACAAGAGCCGGCTGGGCGCCAATGCCATCCTCGGCGTCTCGCTTGCCTGCGCCAAGGCTGCAGCAAACTCGCTCGACATGCCGCTCTATCGTTACGTCGGCGGCACCTCGGCGCGTCTCTTGCCGGTGCCGATGATGAACATCATCAATGGCGGCGTGCATGCCGACAATCCGATCGACTTCCAGGAGTTCATGATCCTTCCCGTCGGCGCGTCGTCGTTCGCCGAGGGCCTGCGCTACGGCGCGGAGGTGTTCCACACCCTGAAGTCGGAATTGAAGAAGGCCGGCCACAACACCAATGTCGGCGACGAGGGCGGTTTCGCCCCGAACCTGCCGTCGGCGGACGCCGCGCTCGAATTCGTCATGAACGCGATCGGCAAGGCCGGCTACAAGGCCGGAACCGACATTGTGATCGGCCTCGACTGCGCCTCGACCGAGTTCTTCAAGGACGGCAAGTACGTCTATGAAGGCGAGGGCAAGACCCGCTCGATCTCCGAGCAGGCCAAGTACCTCGCAGACCTGGTGTCGCGCTATCCGATCGTGACCATCGAGGACGGCATGTCGGAAGACGACATGGACGGCTGGAAGGAGCTCACCGACCTCATCGGCAAGAAGTGCCAGCTGGTCGGCGACGATCTCTTCGTCACCAACGTCAAGCGCCTGGCCGAAGGCATCAAGGCCGGCCGCGCCAATTCGATCCTGATCAAGGTCAATCAGATCGGCACGCTGACCGAGACGCTCGCTGCCGTCGAGATGGCGCACAAGGCCGGCTACACCTCGGTGATGTCGCACCGCTCCGGCGAGACCGAGGATTCCACCATCGCCGACCTCGCGGTCGCCACCAATTGCGGGCAGATCAAGACCGGCTCCCTTGCGCGTTCCGATCGCACCGCCAAATACAATCAGCTCCTGCGCATCGAGCAGCAGCTCGGCAAGCAGGCGCTCTACGGCGGCAAGGCGGCACTGAAGGCGCTGGCGTAAGCCAGCGCTCCAGCTAGGACAGGGGAGGATCGACATGAGCGACGGCAAGACCGGACTGCAACTGCGTTCGCTGATCAAGAAGAGCGGTGAACTGGAAATCTCGCTCGTCGACGTGCCGACTCCCGAGCCCGCCGCGGACGAGGTCGTCGTCCGCGTCGAGGCGGCGCCGATCAACCCGTCCGACCTCGGCCTTCTCGTCGGCGCGGCCGATATGAGCACGGCGAAGGCGTCCGGCAGCAAGGACGCTCCCGTCATCACCGCGAAGGTGCCGGAGGGCGCGATGCGGGCGATGGCCGGCCGGCTCGACGAAGCCATGCCGGTTGGTAACGAAGGCGCGGGCGTCGTCATCAAGACCGGCTCGTCCGATGCCGCGAAAGCATTGATGGGCAAGACCGTCGCGATGATCGGCGGAGCGATGTACGCGCAGTACCGCACGCTGAAAGTGCGCGAGTGCCTGCCGCTGCCGGCGGGCACCACGCCGGCCGAAGGCGCCTCCTGCTTCGTCAATCCGCTCACGGCGCTCGGCATGACCGAGACCATGCGGCGCGAGGGGCACAAGGCGCTGGTGCACACTGCGGCCGCCTCCAATCTCGGCCAGATGCTGAACAAGATCTGCATCAAGGACGGCATTCCGCTGGTCAACATCGTGCGCAGCAAGGAGCAGGCCGACATCCTGCACAAGATCGGCGCCAAATACGTCGTCGATTCCACCGCACCGAGCTTCCTCGGCGATCTCACCAATGCGCTGGTTGAGACCGGCGCCACCATCGCCTTCGATGCCATCGGCGGCGGCAAGCTGGCCGGCGACATCCTCAACTGCATGGAAGCCGCGATCAACAAGACCGCCAAGGAATACAGCCGCTACGGCTCCAACGTGCACAAGCAGGTCTACGTCTACGGCGCGCTCGATATCCGCCCGATCGAGCTGCCGCGCGGCTTCGGCATGGCCTGGGGCGTCGGCGGCTGGCTGCTGTTTCCGTTCCTGATGAAGATCGGGCAGGCGGACGGAGCCAGGCTGCGCCAGCGCGTCGTCGACGAATTGAAGACGACCTTCGCCAGCCACTACACCAAGGTGGTGTCGCTTCAGGAGGCGCTCGATCCCGCCAACATCGCGGTCTACGCCAAACGGGCCACCGGCGAAAAATTCCTCGTCAACCCAAATAAATCTTCGTGATGTGCCACGGCACACCATCCAAAGAAGGACTTGCCTTCTGAGCGAAGCGCGGGAACATTTGCGCCGCAATTGAAAGCGGGGCAACCGCAAGCAAAGAAGGGGACACTTCCATGACTGATTTGAATCGCCGCGACCTGCTCGCGGGCGCTGCCGCTATGGGCGCGGCGGCCGTAACCGGACTTGGACCGACCACCGCCAGTGCCTCGGTGCCGCCAAGCGGGGCACAGGCGCCCGGCTTCTATCGCTACAAGGTCGGCAGCTACGAGTGCACCTCGATCAACGACGGCGCGCGCACCTTCCCGATGCCGGACAAGTTCGTCGTCAACCTGCCGAAGGAGGAAGCGCTGGCCGCGGGCGAGGCGGCGTACATGCCGAAGGGCATGGTCACGGTGCCGTTCAATCCGCAGCTCATCAACATCGGCTCCAAGCTGGTCCTGATCGACACCGGCAACGGCGTTGCCAATCTCGAGCCGAGCAAGGGCGCGGTCGGCCGTACGCTGCAGAACCTCGCCGCTGCCGGCGTCGACCCGAAGAACATCGACGTCGTGCTGCTGTCGCATCTCCATCCTGATCACACCAACGGCATTCGTCTCGCCGACGGCGCGCTCGCGTTCCCGAATGCGGAGATCATGGTGCCGGCGAAGGATTGGGAGTTCTGGGCGAGCGACGAGAACGCGGCCAAGGCTCCGAACGACATGACGAAGAACTACTTCGCCAACGTGAAGAAGACCTTTGCCGGCCTCGAATCCAAGGTCACGAAATACGAGTGGGGCAAGGAGGTCGCGCCGGGCATCACCTCGATCGCGACGCCCGGCCACACGCCGGGTCATACCTCGTTCGCGGTGGCCTCTGGCGACAAGAAGGTGCTGATCCAATCTGACGTCACCAACATTCCGGAGTTCTTCCTGCGCAATCCGGATTGGCACGTGGCGTTCGACAACGACGGCGCGATGGCGCAGGCGACGCGCCACAAATTCTACGACATGGCGGCAGCCGAGAAGGCGACCGTGATCGGCTTCCACTTCACCTTCCCCTCGGTGGGGCATGTCGAGAAGGACGGCGCGAAATACCGCCTGATCCCGTCGGCCTGGAATCCGACGATCTGAACCCAGTCAGGGGTTTGCGAGAAACGTCAGGCCGCCTTCGGGCGGCCTGATTGTTTTTGGATCGTAGCGACCATCTGCTTTCGAGAAACTCAGCGTTTCCAAACAGGACCGGTTCATGCACTTGCATCCAACGACCCGGATCGCTTAAGTGCCGCCCCGGAACTTCCGCTCAAGCCCCCAAGGACAATCCATGGCCTACAACATCGTCGTGATCGCCGGCAGCCTGCGCAAGGACAGCTTCTCGCTGAAGGTCGCCAACGCGCTCGCAAAGCTCGCGCCGGCCTCGCTCAAGCTCGAGGTCATCACGCTGGCAGGCATCTCGTTCTTCAACCAGGATCTCGAGGGCGCGCCGCCCGCGGACTGGCTGTCCTTCCGCGAGAAGCTGCAGAAGTCGGACGGCGTGATCTTCGTCACCCCCGAATACAACCGCGCCATCCCGGGTGTGCTGAAGAACGCCATTGACGTCGCTTCGCGCCCCTATGGCAAGAGCTCGTTCAACGGCAAGCCGGTCGGCATCATCTCGAACTCGCCGGGCCCGCTCGGCGGCGTCAGCGCCGCCAAGACGCTGCAGAACATCCTGCCGGGCATTGCCGGCCCGATCCTGCAGCAGCCCGAGACCTATCTGAACGCGGTCGGCGATGCCTTCGATGCGGAGGGGAACCTGACCAAGGAATCTCTGAAGCCCGTCCTCCAGGCCTATGTCGACGCGTTTGCTGCGCACGTGGCCAAGCACCACGGCTGAGGTTTTTTATTCGTCATGGCCGGGCTTGTCCCGGCCATCCACGCCTTAGCTCGTGGTGACGAAGAACGTGGATGCCCGGCACAAGGCCGGGCATGACGGCTGGGGTAGGGATTGGATCGCGAAGGGAGAGGCGATTAGCACTCCCTTAACCAACCTGCCGCATCTTCCCAAGATGGTCTCCCGCGCGCGCCTGAAATCGATCCTGACCGGCCTTGCCCTCTATGCGATGGCGGCCGCCATCGTCGGCTATTTCGGCGTCAACGCCTACACCGGCAAATACGGCCTCAACGCCCGCCAGGAACTCGACCAGGAGATCATCGCGCTGACGAGCGAGCTCGCCCAGCTCAAGCGCGAGCGCGCGAAGAGCGAGCAGCGCGTGTCGCTGCTGCGGACGTCGCGGATCGATCCTGACATGCTGGACGAGCGGGCGCGCTATCAGCTCGACTATGTCAATCCGCACGATCTCGTTCGGATGATCCCGGCGAAGTAGCGCTTTCCGCTGCATTCGAAACCGGCATCGAAAGCCGCTGCCGAAATTCGACAACCGTGTAGCAATTCTACCGAAAGTCTTAGGCTTGGAACCGGGCTGCCGCCTTGACGGCAACGAAGCAACGGCCCCATGGCTTCTGCCGCCGTCTGCCTGAGTTGACGCAGATCAACCGGGCCATGCCGGCGCAGCCTAGACTGCCACCCGGAGGAAACAGTGATGAATGGGCCAATGTCCCGGCATCACGCGGCCCGCGTCGAGGCCGCCATTGCGTCAGGCCAGGCCGCGCGCTCCGCGCTGGTGGCCTCATGGCGCCGTTCGTCCCGATTGCATCATCTCGATCCCGCCGGCCGCAGCGCGCCGATGCGGCTGAGTGATGTCGAGTTGCGGCAGGCGCGCGAGCGCGTCGCGCCGCTGCTCGCCGCCGCGCGAGGCGCGATGGACCGGCTCTATCAGGCGGTCGGCGCGAGCGGCTGCTGCGTGCTGCTCGCCGACGGTGCGGGCGTGCCGGTCGACCGCCGCGGCACGGCGGTGGACGATGCGACGTTCCAATCCTGGGGCCTGTGGACCGGCGCGCTCTGGAGCGAGGAGCATGAAGGCACCAACGGCATCGGCACCTGCGTCGTCGAGCAGCGCCCGCTGACAATCGACCGCGACCAGCATTTCTTCACCCGCAACACGCTTCTGAGCTGCACCGCCGTTCCGATCTACGACCACGAGGCGGCGTTTGCGGGCGTGCTCGATGTTTCCTCCTGCCGCGCCGACCGGACCGATGCGTTTTCCAATCTGATCGCGCTCGCGGCAGGTGAGGCGGCGAGGCGCATCGAAGCTGATCTGTTTCGCCGCGCCTTCGCCCATGCCCGCATCGTGCTGACGCAAGGCGCCGACGGCCAGGCCGGCGGCCTCGTCGCGGTCGATGCGGATGATCTCGTGATCGGCGCGACCCGGTCCGCGCGGGTGCGACTCGGGATTGCGCCCGGCCGTCCCTTGCAGCCGGTGCCCGCGGCTGACCTCCTCGGCGGTGATACCGCGCATGACCATCTTGCCGGCGGCCAGCGCGCGGTGTTGCAGCGGGCGCTGCTGCGCGCGGACGGCAATGTTTCGGCCGCCGCCAAGGCCCTCGGCATCAGCCGTGCCACGCTGCACAGGAAGCTCAAGCGGTTCGAGCTGAAGCACTGAGCTGCGGCTCTGTTTTTCTTCCGCGCCCACCAACTCAACCCTCATGGTGAGGAGGCCGCGAAGCGGCCGTCTCGAACCATGCAGGCCCGGCTGTGCCCGCGGCCATCCTTCGAGACGCGCGCAAGAGCGCGCTCCTCTGGATGAGGGCTGAGTGTGTGGGGGCAGCTGCGTCACCTGTCGCAGAACTGCGACAGGTCGGGCCGGCCATCGTTCACGCCCGGGCTGACAGGAAAACGCTCCCGCGACATCGTCGGCGCAAGTCGTGAACACGCGACGAATTGCGCAAACAGCAAACATCGGGAGTGATCAATGAACAAGGTGGAATTCCTCGGCGTCACCCAGCATCCCTTCGCCGAACGCTATGACAATTTCATCGGCGGCAAATTCGTCGCGCCAATCTCCGGCAGGTACTTTGACAACGCCTCGCCGGTGAACGGCCAGATCGTCTGCAAGATCGCGCGTTCCGATGCGCAGGATGTCGAGGCCGCCCTCGATGCGGCGCACGCCGCCAAGGGCGCCTGGGGACGCACCAGCGTCGCCGAGCGCGCCGCGATCCTGAACCGGATTGCCGACCGGATGGAAGAGAATCTGGAGCGCCTTGCGATTGCCGAGACCTGGGACAACGGCAAGCCGATCCGCGAGACCCGCGCCGCCGACCTGCCACTCGCGATCGATCATTTCCGCTATTTCGCCGGCGTGGTGCGCGCACAGGAAGGCTCGATCGGCGAGATCGACCACGACACCATCGCCTATCATTTCCACGAACCGCTCGGCGTGGTCGGCCAGATCATCCCCTGGAACTTTCCGCTGCTGATGGCGTGCTGGAAGCTCGCGCCGGCGCTCGCCGCTGGTAATTGTGTCGTGCTCAAGCCCGCCGAGCAGACGCCGGCCTCGATCATGGTCTGGGCCGAGATCATCGGCGATCTCCTGCCGCCCGGCGTCCTCAACATCGTCAACGGCTTTGGCCTCGAAGCCGGCAAGCCGCTCGCGTCCAGCCCGCGGATCGCGAAAATCGCCTTCACCGGCGAGACCACGACGGGCCGGCTGATCATGCAATATGCCAGCCAGAACCTGATCCCGGTCACGCTGGAGCTCGGCGGCAAGTCGCCGAACATCTTCTTCAACGACGTCACCGCCGAGGACGACGACTTCTTCGACAAGGCGATCGAAGGTTTTGTGATGTTTGCGCTGAACCAGGGCGAGGTCTGCACCTGTCCGAGCCGGGCGATTGTCCACGCCGACATCTACGACCGCTTCATGGAGCGGGCGCTGAAGCGCGTCGCCGCGATCAAGCAGGGCGACCCGCGTGCGGCCGACACCATGATCGGCGCGCAGGCATCTAGCGAGCAGCTCGCCAAGATCCTCTCCTATATCGACATCGGCAAGCAGGAGGGCGCCAAGGTGCTGGCCGGCGGCGGTCGTGCCGAGCTCGGCGGCGATCTTTCCGGCGGCTTCTACGTCCAGCCGACGGTGTTCGAGGGCCACAACAAGATGCGAATCTTCCAGGAGGAGATCTTTGGTCCCGTCGTCTCGGTCACGACCTTCAAGACCGATGACGAAGCGCTCGCGATCGCCAACGACACGCTCTATGGCCTGGGAGCCGGCGTCTGGAGTCGCGATGCCAACCGCTGCTACCGCTTCGGCCGGGCCATCCAGGCCGGCCGGGTCTGGACCAACTGCTACCATGCGTATCCTGCGCATGCCGCGTTCGGCGGCTACAAGCAGTCGGGCGTCGGTCGCGAGACCCACAAGATGATGCTCGATCACTACCAGCAAACCAAGAATCTCCTGGTCAGCTACAGCCCGAAGAAGCTTGGCTTCTTCTGATCGGGCAAGATCTGATTGGGCAAGATCTGATGGGGCAGGAGAGGGCGGCGCAATCTTGCGCTGCCCTCTCCGTCGTCATCCGTCTGTCAGAGTCTTGAGACAATACGACAGCGCCGACCGCATTCGGTTCGGCGCCTGCGCATTCGAAGCGATGCCGGGCAAAGACGGAGGCTTGGTGATGCGGAACAGTCGTTCAGGACGGACAATGGGTGTCGCAGCGATGTTGTTCGGCGCGGCGGTGCTGCCGCTGTCGATGGCCTTTGCACAGTCCGGCCCGGCGCCAGCTGGTGCCAAGCCCTTTCTGACCGTCGATGGAAAGGCGCCACTGGTCCTTGGACATCGCGGCCTGCCGGGCCTGGTACCTGAAGAGACCGAGGCGTCGTACGACCTCGCCGCGGCGCTCGGGACCGATGCACTCGAAGAGGATTTGCACCTGACCAAGGATTGCGTTCTGGTCGTGCGTCATAACCCCTGGCTGAGCGACAACACCAACATTGCCGAGGTGGCGAAGACCAATGCGGCCGTCGCCGCCCGCAAGCGCACCGTGCCCGGTGTGCGCGTCAAGGCCCCGTCGGCCACCGGCGTGCCTGCCGACTACCTGACGGATCTGAGCGACCCGGCCGATCCCAAATCGGTGCTGAAGTCGCTGATCGTGGACGGCGAGGATCATACCAACGATTGGTCGATCAGCGATTTCACCATGGCCGAGCTGAAGCAATGGATCGGCGGCACCACCTATGACGCGGCCAACGAGCGGCCGAAAGTCTTCAACGGCAAGCTCCCGATCATCAGCTTCCAGGACGTCATCGACATCGCCAAGGTCAAGAGCAAGGAGACTGGGCGGACCATCCTCGTCTATCCCGAAACCAAGAACCCGACCTGGAACAATGCCCAGGCGATCGCCAATGGCTGCGGCGCGGCCGGCAGCCATCCGCTCGAGGATGCCCTGATCAAGATCATCGGGGATAACGGCCTCAACACCAAGGACGCTCCCATCCTGGTCCAGAGCTTCGAACCCGGCAGCCTGAAATATATGCGCAGCCACGGCCTTCAGACGCGGCAGGTCCAACTCGTCGACGGCAACGGAATCGACTTCAAAACCGGCAAGGTTCTCCTCAACAACATCACGAATTCGCGCCCGTTCGACTGGACGGTTGCGGGCGAGGCGCGCTTGTACGATGCGATACTGAAGCCCGAGGGGCTTGCCGAGATCAAGACCTATGCCGAGGGCATCGGTCCCTGGAAGGCCTATATCGTTCCGCTCAAGATCGCGCCGTGGAAGGACAGCAACGCCGATGGCACGCCCTATAAGGGATCGACGCCGGAGGCTTCGACGCAGGACGCGACCAGCCTTGTCGCGGACGCGCACAAGCTCGGTCTTTTCGTCCATGTCTTCACGTTTCGGAACGAGAAGAAGTATCTTGCCGCCGATTATCGCGGCGACCCGAGCCTTGAATATCTCAAATTCTACCGGCTCGGCGTCGATGGGGTCTTCAGCGACTTCACGCATACCGGCGTTGCCGCCCGTGCGGCCTATTTGCGCGAGTTGGGCTGGTAAGGCTGGCACGGCGAATCGGACGCGCGTGGGATTTCGGATACAAGACAGCGTGTCCGATTTCTCTGCGTTGGCTGCTCACGTTCCCTTCGCTGACCGGTGAGCTAAAGTTGCCCGATCGGCGCCAAAGGTTTTGCAAAGTTTCGGTCACGTTGCAGTGCGGCATAATGAAAGTCGCGCCATGCCGCCGCGGTCCTTTCCAAGGGCGTTTGACTTGGGTTAGAGAGGGCTGAAGTTTTCTCTGACCCGGAATTCCCATGGCCGCACCCAAGAAAGCCGCCGCAAGCACTCCACAGGACAAGACCGACGGCGGTTCGCCCCCGGAATTCACCAGAGAGCAGGAGCTCAAAGCGCTCCGCGACATGCTCCTGATCCGGCGGTTCGAGGAAAAGGCCGGCCAGCTCTACGGCATGGGCGCGATCGGCGGCTTCTGCCACCTCTATATCGGCCAGGAGGCCGTGGTGGTCGGCATGCAGATGGCCCTGAAGCAGGGCGATCAGGTCATCACCGGCTATCGCGACCACGGTCATATGCTCGCCACCGGCATGGAGGCCAACGGCGTTATGGCCGAGCTCACCGGCCGGCGCGGCGGCTATTCCAAGGGCAAGGGCGGCTCCATGCACATGTTCAGCAAGGAGAAGCACTTCTACGGCGGCCACGGCATCGTCGGCGCCCAGGTCTCGCTCGGCACGGGTCTGGCCTTCGCCAACCACTATCGTGGTAACGACAATGTCAGCGTCACCTATTTCGGCGACGGCGCGGCCAACCAGGGCCAGGTCTATGAGAGCTTCAACATGGCGGAGCTCTGGAAGCTGCCGGTGATCTACGTCATCGAGAACAACCGCTACGCCATGGGCACCTCGGTGTCGCGTGCTTCGGCGCAGCAGGATTTCTCCAAGCGCGGCGCGTCCTTCAACATCCCCGGCATGCAAGTCGACGGCATGGACGTCCGCGCCGTGAAGGCCGCGGGCGAGGAGGCGGCGGCCTGGTGCCGTGCCGGCAAGGGCCCCTTCATCCTGGAGATGCAGACCTACCGCTATCGCGGCCACTCGATGTCCGACCCCGCCAAGTACAGAACGCGCGAAGAGGTCGAAAAAGTCCGCCACGACCAGGACCCGATCGAGCAGGTGCGCAACCGCCTGCTCGCGGCCAAGGTTAGCGAGGCCGATCTCAAGGCGATCGACGCCGAGGTCCGCGACATCGTCAATGCGTCCGCCGACTTCGCCCAGCATGATCCCGAGCCGGATGCCGCCGAGCTCTGGACCGACATTTACCGCTGAACGCGCGCAAGCTTTCTTTTGGAGTCGATATGCCAATTCAAGTGCTGATGCCCGCGTTGTCGCCCACGATGGAGAAGGGCAACCTTGCCAAGTGGCTGAAGAAAGAGGGCGAGACCATCAAGTCCGGCGACGTCATCGCCGAGATCGAGACCGACAAGGCGACCATGGAGGTCGAGGCGACCGATGAAGGTACGCTCGGCAAGATCCTGATCCCCGAGGGCACCGCCGACGTTGCCGTCAACACGCCGATCGCGACCATTCTCGCCGATGGCGAGACGGCCGCCGATCTCGCCAAGGCGCCAGCCGCGCCCGCGCCGAGCGTCGCGCAGGAAGTCGCCGAATCCCGTTCGCCGGTCGGCGAAGGCAAGCCGATGATCTCGGCGCCGAAGGCCGCGCCTGCACCCCAGGCCGTCGCCGAACCCGATCCGGAAGTGCCCGCCGGCACCGCGATGGTGACGCAGACCATCCGCGAAGCGTTGCGCGACGCCATGGCCGAAGAAATGCGCCGCGACGCCGACGTCTTCGTGATGGGCGAGGAAGTCGCTGAATATCAGGGCGCCTACAAAGTGACCCAGGGCCTGTTGCAGGAATTCGGCGCCAAGCGCGTCATCGACACGCCGATCACCGAGCACGGCTTTGCCGGCATCGGCGTCGGCGCTGCCATGACGGGGCTGAAGCCGATCGTCGAGTTCATGACCTTCAACTTCGCCATGCAGGCGATCGATCAGATCATCAACTCAGCGGCCAAGACGCTCTACATGTCCGGCGGCCAGATGGGCTGCTCGATCGTGTTCCGCGGCCCGAACGGCGCCGCCGCACGTGTCGCCGCCCAGCACAGCCAGGACTACTCGTCCTGGTATTCCAACGTCCCGGGCCTCAAGGTGGTCGCGCCGTTCTCCGCAGCGGACTACAAGGGCCTGCTCAAGGCTGCGATCCGCGATCCCAATCCGGTGATCTTCCTCGAGAACGAGGTGCTCTACGGCCATACCGGCGAAGTGCCGAAGCTCGATGACTTCGTGATCCCGATCGGCAAGGCGCGCATCGTGCGTTCGGGCAGCCATGTCACCATCATCTCCTGGTCGAACGGCATGACCTATGCGCTGAAGGCCGCCGACGAACTTGCCAAGGACGGTATCGAGGCCGAGGTGATCGACCTGCGCACGCTGCGGCCGATGGACACCGAGACCATCGTCAACTCGGTCAAGAAGACCGGCCGTGCGGTCACGGTTGAAGAGGGCTGGGCCCAGAGCGGCGTCGGCGCCGAGATCGCCGCGCGCATCATGGAGAACGCCTTCGACTATCTCGATGCGCCGGTCGCGCGCGTCTCCGGCAAGGACGTGCCGATGCCCTATGCCGCGAACCTGGAGAAGCTCGCGCTGCCGTCGGCAGCCGAAGTGGTCGAGGCCGCCAAAGCCGTCTGCTACAGGTAGATCATGGCGGGCCCGAAGGAGCAGCCATTGCCACCCGACGTCCTCGCCCGCGACGATGCGGTCGAGATCCTGCGCGTATTCGTGCTGGACGGCGGGTTGTCGATGGCGTTCCAGCGCGCCTTCGAGGAGCCCGACATGTGGGGCCTCCTGCTCGTCGATCTCGCCCGTCACGCGGCGCGCGCCTACGCGCGCGAGAGCGAATACACCGAAGAGGACGCGCTGAGCCGGATCCTCGAGATGTTCCAGGCGGAGATTGAACGGCCAACCGATACGGGCACGACGACACCGCGCGGGAAGGGGCACTGATCGTGGCGATCGAAGCCCATCATTTCGATTTCATGCTGGAGGCGATCCGTGAGGCGGAGGCCTCGATCGCGCAGGGCGGCCTGCCGATCGGCGCCGTGCTGACGCGCGGCAACGAGATCATCGCCCGCGGCCACAACAACCGCGTGCAGGAAAAGAACGTCATCCTCCACGGCGAGATGAGCTGCCTGCGCGAAGCCGGCGTGATCTCGTTCCACGACACCGTCATGTACACCACGCTGTCGCCATGCTCGATGTGCGCCGGCGCACTCGCTCTGTTCAAGGTGAAGCTGGTGGTGATCGGAGAATCCGTCACCTTCCCGGGCTCCAAGGACATCCTCGACAAGTTCGGCATCCCCTGGATCGACCTTGCCGACGACCGCTCCATCACCATGATGAAGAATTGGCGTTCCATCCCTGCCAACGAGCGCCTGTGGCAGGGCGACATCGGCAACTAAACCTGGTCGTCTTCGCTGTCGGAGACGACGTATTGCAAAGTTCTTCTTGAGGTCAGCATGCCCATCAACATCCTGATGCCCGCTCTCTCGCCGACAATGGAGAAGGGCAACCTCGCCAAATGGCTGAAGAAGGAAGGCGACAAGGTCAAATCCGGCGACGTCATCGCCGAGATCGAGACCGACAAGGCGACCATGGAGGTCGAGGCGATCGACGAAGGCACGATCGCCAAGATCCTCGTGCCCGAGGGCACGCAGGACGTCCCGGTCAACGACGTGATCGCAGTGCTGGCCGGCGAGGGCGAGGACGTGAAGGCGGCTGGTGCCGCCAAGCCCAGCGCCTCGGCCGCACCTCCGAAAGCTGCTGAAGCGCCCGCCGCCGCGCCGGCTCCCGCAGCCGCGCCCAAGGCTGTGCCGCCTGCCGCCGCACCGGCGCCGCAGGCCGCAGCTCCAGCCGTGCAGAGCAACGGCCACGGCGGCCGCGTGTTCTCGTCGCCGCTCGCGCGCCGTCTTGCCAAGGACGCCGGCATCGATGTGTCGATGGTGACGGGCACCGGCCCGCACGGCCGCGTGGTGGCGCGTGACGTCGAGCAGGCCAAGTCCGGCAAGGGCCTGAAGGCGCCTGCCGCTGCGCCGTCCGGGGCGCCCTCGATCGCGCCGACCATGTCGGACAAGCAGATCCTGTCGCTGTTCGAGCCCGGCTCCTACGAGATCGTCCCGCATGACGGCATGCGCCGCACCATCGCGCAGCGCCTGACTGCGTCGATCCAGAACGTCCCGCACTTCTACCTCACCATCGACTGCGACATCGGCAAGCTGCTCGCCGCGCGCGAGGAGATCAATGCGGCTGCTCCCAAGGACAAGGAGAAGAAGCCGCTCTACAAGATCTCGGTCAACGACTTCGTGATCAAGGCGATGGCCGTTGCGCTCCAGAGAATCCCGAACTGCAACGTCAGCTGGACCGAAAGCGGCATGGTCAAGCACCACCATTCCGACGTCGGTGTTGCCGTGGCGATGCCCGGCGGCCTGATCACGCCGATCATCCGCAAGGCAGAGACCAAGACGCTCTCCACCATCTCCAACGAGATGAAGGATTTTGCCGCGCGCGCCCGCTCGCGCAAGCTGAAGCCCGAGGAATACCAGGGCGGCACCACCGCGGTCTCCAACCTCGGCATGTTCGGCATCAGCCACTTCACCGCCGTGATCAACCCGCCGCATGCGACGATCCTCGCGGTCGGCACCAGCGAGGAGCGGCCGGTCGTCCGTGGCGGCAAGATCGAGATCGCGCACATGATGAGCGTGACCCTGTCCTGCGATCACCGCGCCATCGACGGCGCGCTTGGCGCCGAGCTGATCGGCGCGTTCAAGCAGCTGATCGAAAATCCCGTCATGATGATGGTCTGAGATGGCGCATGACGACGCGCTGGCCCTGGATCTCGATGCTGGTCTCGCTGATCCTCACGCTCAGCCCGCTCGGCCGCGACATCGTTGACTCCGCCTTCTTCGCCGGCGAGGCGCTGTCGCGCAACATCTGGGCGCCGATTGCGCTCACCATCTTCGCCATCATGGCGGCCGCCATTCTCTCGGAATGGCTGATCAGAAGCTACATCCGCAATCGCCGCGCCCGCGGCGCAACGACCGCTTGAGTTGAACGGGAGCCGCCATGGCCGATACATCCTTCGACGTCATCATCATCGGCTCCGGCCCCGGCGGCTATGTCACCGCGATCCGCGCCGCCCAGCTCGGCTTCAAGGTCGCGATCGTCGAGAAGTCCTATCTCGGCGGCATCTGCCTGAACTGGGGCTGCATCCCGACCAAAGCGTTGCTGCGCTCCGCCGAGATCTACCACTACATGCAGCACGCCAAGGATTACGGCCTGTCGGCGGAGAAGGTCTCGTTCGACCCGAAGGCGGTGGTGCAGCGTTCGCGCGGCGTCTCGAAGCGGCTGAACGACGGCGTCGGCTTCCTGATGAAGAAGAACAAGGTGAGCGTGATCTGGGGCGCGGCCTCGATCGACGCGCCCGGCAAGGTCACCGTGAAGAAGTCCGACGTCGAGGGCCCGAAGGGCGCGCTGGGTGAGGGCGCTTACCAGGCCAAGCACATCATTATTGCAACCGGTGCGCGGCCGCGCGTGCTGCCCGGCCTTGAGCCTGACAAGAAGCTGATCTGGACCTATTTCGAAGCGATGGTCCCGGAGAAAATGCCGAAGTCGCTGCTGGTCGTCGGCTCAGGCGCGATCGGCATTGAGTTCGCCTCGTTCTTCCACACCATGGGCTCCGAGGTCACCGTGGTCGAGGTGCTGCCGCAGATCCTGCCCGTCGAGGACGCCGAGATCGCAGGCCTCGCCCGCAAGCGTCTGGAGAAGCAGGGCATCAAGATCATGTCCTCGACCAAGGTCACGAAGCTGGAGAAGAAGGCCGACAGCGTCGTCGCCACCATCGACGACGGCAAGGGCAAGCCCGTCACCACCGAGTTCGAGCGCGTGATCTCGGCGGTCGGCGTCGTCGGTAATATCGAGAATCTCGGCCTGGAAAAGCTCGGCGTGAAGACCGACCGCGGCTGTATCGTCATCGACGGCTACGGCAAGACCAACGTCCCCGGTATCTACGCGATCGGCGACGTCGCCGGTCCCCCCATGCTGGCGCACAAGGCCGAGCATGAAGGCGTGATCTGCGTCGAGGCCATCAAGGGCTTGCATCCGCATCCCATGGACAAGAACCTGATCCCGGGCTGCACCTATTGCCAGCCGCAGGTCGCCTCCGTCGGCCTCACCGAAGCCAAGGCCAAGGAGAGCGGCCGAGAGATCCGCGTCGGCCGTTTCCCGTTCGTCGGCAACGGCAAGGCGATTGCGCTGGGCGAGGATCAGGGCCTGGTCAAGGTGATCTTCGACAAGAAGACCGGCCAGCTCCTCGGCGCCCATATGGTCGGTGCTGAAGTCACCGAGCTGATCCAGGGCTACGTCGTCGCGATGAACCTGGAGACGACCGAAGAAGAGCTGATGCACACGGTGTTCCCGCATCCGACCCTGTCAGAGATGATGAAGGAAGCCGTGCTCGATGCGTATGGAAGAGTGTTGAATATTTGATGGGCGCCATCGCCGCCCGCCGCCGTCATTGCGAGCGCGGCGAAGCAATCCAGACGGCCTCTGCGGAAAGATTCTGGATTGCTTCGCTGCGCTCGTAATGACGAGCAGAGAGCCGTTTGCAAAATAAGAAGGAAACCAACCCGTGCACGATAACGACAATCTCACCATCGAACGCCCGACCTTCGTCACTCATCTCGAATGCGCGATGGAGGGCGATCATTACGCCGCCGACCAGGTCCACAATCTCTCCAAGGCCGGCAAGCCGCTTTTGGTGCGCTACGACCTCGCGGGCGTGAAGAAGGCGCTGACCAAGGATGCGCTTGCCAAGCGTCCTGGCGACATGTGGCGCTACCGCGAGCTCTTGCCCGTGCGCAAATGCAAGGACATCGTCTCGCTCGGCGAGGTCACGACGCCGCTGATCCGGCTACCGAAGCTCGGCGCCAAGCTTGGCGGCGGCGAGATCATCGTGAAAGACGAGGGACGGCTGCCGACCGGCTCGTTCAAGGCGCGCGGCCTCGTGATGGCGGTGTCGATGGGCAAGGCGCTCGGCATCAAGCACATGGCGATGCCGACCAACGGCAATGCCGGCGCGGCGCTCGCAGCTTACGCCACGTCGTGCGGCATCAAGACCACGATCTTTTGCCCGGCCGACACGCCGGAAGTGAACGTCAGCGAGATCGAGCTTCAGGGCGCGACCGTCTATCGCGTCAACGGCTATATCGACGATTGCGGCAAGATCGTCGGCGAAGGCAAGGCAAAAGTCGGCTGGTTCGACACGTCCACGCTCAAGGAGCCGTACCGCATCGAGGGCAAGAAGACGATGGGCCTGGAGCTCGCCGAGCAGCTCGGCTGGGACGTGCCCGACGTGATCTTCTATCCGACCGGCGGCGGCACTGGCCTGATCGGCATGTGGAAGGCTTTCGACGAGCTGGAGAAGATCGGGTTCATCGGCTCCAAGCGCCCGCGCATGGTCGCGGTGCAGGCGTCGGGCTGCGCGCCGATGGTGCGGGCCTATGACGCCGGCACCGAGCATGCGACGCGCTGGGAGGACGCCCACACGATTGCGTCGGGCATCCGCGTGCCGCAGGCGATCGGCGACTTCCTGATCCTGCGCGCGGTGCGCGAGAGCAAGGGTTTTGCCATCGCGGTCGACGACGACAAGATCTCGGCGGCGCTGAACGAAGTCGCACGCGAGGAGGGGCTGTTGCTCTGTCCCGAGGGCGCCGCGACCTACGCCGCCTACAAGGACAGCCTCGCCGACGGCCGTGTCAGCAAGACCGACCGCGTGATGCTGTTCAACTGCGCGACGGGCCTGAAATACCCGCTGCCGCCGGTGACCCGCACGCTCGATCGCCACAAGCCGATCGACTACACGCAGTTCTAGGCACGACCAGACCGCCGGAGCGCGATGATCGCGCTCTGGCGCGTCATTTCGTCTCTTCACGACCGATCCCTCTTCCCGTACGCGGGAGGGCACAAAAAACAACAAAGACATCGCTGGGGAGAAGACAATGAAGAAGGCCATCTGGGCCGGGTTGATCGGTATTCTCGCTGTGACCGGCGCCGCGCGCGCCGACGACTATCCCTCGCATCCCATCACCGTCATCGTTCCCTTCGCCGCCGGCGGCCCGTCGGACGCGATGGCGCGCGTGCTCGCCGAGCGCATGCGGGTGACGCTCGGCCAGCCGCTGGTGATCGAGAATGTCACGGGCGCGGGCGGCTCGATCGGCGTCGGTCGCGCCGTGCAATCGGCGCCGGACGGCTACACCATCTCCTTCGGCCATCTCGGCACCCATGTTGCCAACGGCGCCGTCTACAAGCTCAAATACGACCTCGTCGCCGATCTCGAGCCGGTGGTGCTGCTGCCGAGCAATCCGATGATCGTGGTGAGCAAGAACGCGGTGCCCGCGACCTCGTTGAAGGAGCTCATCGAGTGGCTGAAGTCGCGGCCGTCGCCGCCGACCGCCGGCACCGCCGGCGCGGGCTCCGGCAGCCATATCGCCGGTGTCTATTTCGAGAGCGTCAGCGGCATCAAGCTGCAATATGTGCCGTATCGCGGCACGGCGCCCGCGCTGAACGATCTCATCGCCGGCCAGATCGACGTCATCATCGATCAGACCTCCAACTCCATCAACCAGGTCCGCGCCGGCACGATCCGCGCCTATGCCATCACCGACGACAAGCGGCTCTCGTCGGCGCCGGACATTCCGACGGCCGCCGAGGCGGGGCTGAAAGGCTTCAACATGACGTTGTGGTCGGGCCTGTGGGTGCCGAAGGGCACACCGAAGGAGATCGTCACCAAGCTCAATGCGGCCGCCGTGGAAGCGCTGAACGACCCCGCCGTGAAGAAGCAGCTCGAAAGCCAGGGCCTCGAGATGACGCCCAAGGATCAGCTCACGCCCGAAGCGCTCGGCGCGCGCCAGAAGGCGGAAATCGCAAAATGGTGGCCGATTATCAAGGCCGCCGACATCAAGGTGGATTGAGGCGGATTGCCTCTTCGGATGCGGCCACAACGTCAAGTGGCCGCACCCTGTGGAACAATCAGGTTCACGCGGCGCCGCGTTACGTCTTGGCTTCGCTGTGCTTCGACAGGGCCGCCTCCAGACAATTGATCAGAGCCGGCGTGGAAAATGGCTTCGCGAGAAAGCAGATGGCGCCAGCTTTCAGCGCGCGGTCGCGCACGGCATCGTCGGGAAAGGCGGTCATGAAGATAAACGGCGTGCGGTGACCAAGGCCGCGCATATGCATCAGGAGATCAACGCCGCTCATGACCGACATCTGCACATCCGCGATCACGCAGGACGTCGTCCTCAGTTCGGCCGACTGGAGAAATTCGAGAGCGGAGCCAAAGATGTAGACGGTGTATCCCCGCGACGTCAGCAGATTGTTGGTCGCAAGGCGGACGGATGGATCATCGTCAATGACGGAAATGACCGAAGGGACTGACAAGATGATCGCTCCTGATCGGGGAGCGGCCGCGCGCGGCGCAGCCGCCCATCGGAAAATGGGCCCCCGGAGCGACCTTGGAAAGCATACTTAGGTTTGCACCTTTCCCCCCGGGCGTGGAATTCCGAGTACCTCGGTCATTCTGACGAGATCGGCCAATGACTTCGCACCCATTTTCCGCATGATCTGCCCGCGATAGATCTTGACGGTAATCTCAGCCAATCCAAGCTCGGCAGCGACTTGCTTGTTCATCAGGCCGGACGCAACCAGGGCGAGAATGTCGCGTTGACGCGGCGTTAGGCCTTCGAAGCGAGTCCGCACGCTCGACACCGACTTCTCGGCATCGCGCCGCTTGCGATCGCGTTCGATCGCAGCCTGGACCGCGTCCAGCATGTCCTGGTCGCGCACCGGCTTGGTCAGAAAATCGATGGCGCCACTCTTCATGGCCCGGACGGTCATGGGGATATCGCCATGACCGGTGATGAAGATGATAGGCGTGCGAATGTCGGCCTTCACGAGATCCGCCTGGAGGTCGAAGCCGCTCGAGCCGGGCAGGCGGATGTCGAGCACGAGGCAACTGGGGACCACCGGCGGCTTGGCTTCCATGACCTCCGCCGCCGAGCCGAAGGCCTCCACCCTGAGGCCGACCGATTGGAAGAGATTGGTGAGCGCCCGCCGCATCGACGGATCGTCATCGACGATCAGGACGATCGGATCATCGGCCCCCGCCTGTGCCTGCGCCTGCGCTGGCTTGGCGTGGTCGGTCACGACGCGGCCTCGTGTGGGAAGGGCAGGGCAATCTGGAATGTTGCACCGCTCCCCTCATTTGGGAATGCCGAAAGCCGGCCCGCGTGAGCCTCGATGATCGATCGGCAGATCGATAGTCCCATCCCCAGGCCGCTCGACTTTGTGGTGAAGAACGGCATGAACATGCGGTCTGTCACGTCGCTGTCAAGGCCGAGACCGCGATCCGTCACGGTAAGAAGCAGGTGCTCGTCGCCGTCTCGGCTGGAGCGAATGGCCAGCTCGCGCGGGAGCTCGACATTGGCTTGCATGGCTTCGATCCCGTTCATGACGAGGTTGATCAGCACCTGCTGGAGCTGGATCCGATCGCCGCAAATGCTGGGCAGGCCGGACGACAACTCCATCCGCACCGACACAGCATGGGTAGCGAGCTCGCGCCGAACGAGGGCCATCACCTCCCTCACGACCTGATTGATGTCGACTGGGACCATCTCGATTTCGGTCTTTTTCGCGAGCGCCCGGATCCGGCGGATCACCTCGCTGGCCCGATTGGCGTCCTCGACGATCCATTCGACGGAACGGCGCGCAGCGTCGAGATCGGCCGGGTCGCGGCCGAGCCAACCGATGCAGGCGTCGGCATTGGAAATGACGGCGGCGAGCGGCTGATTGATTTCGTGGGCAATCGAGGCGGTGAGCTCGCCGAGCGTCGTGATGCGCGTGACATGGGCGAGCTCGGCTTGCGCTTTGCGCAGGGCATCTTCGGCCTGCTCGGTGCGGATCGCCGCCGTCACATCGCTGCTGACGCCACGATAGCCGAGGAAGTTACCATTCTCGTCATGGAAGGGCTTGCCGCTGGTACGCACGTAAATCTGAGATCCGTTGCGATCCCTGCTGCGGTAAACCAGGTCGCGGAACGGAAGGTGGGCATCGAGCGCCGCGCGATGCTGCTCCCATTTCTCGGGCTCGAACTCGGCATCGGGCGGAATGTCCCAACGGGTCAGCCCGATCAAGCCGGTCGGCACCGGACTGGCCGTGTCGGCGTGTTCCGATATCCGGGTGATGCGGTGATCCGGCCCAGTCTCCCAAAACCAGTCCGATGCGGTTTCGGCATAGTCGCGGAAGCGCTGCTCGGATTGCTTGAGCTCGTCAAAGGCCTTTTGCAGTGCTTCTTTTGCGGCGAACTGCTCGGTGACGTCCACGTGCGTGCCGATGATTTCCATCACATCGCCATCGCCGCCTTTGACAGGATGTCCCTCCGTATGGACACGTCGTATCGAACCGTCCGGACGTGCAATCCGAAAGTCGATTTCGAAGGGCTCCCCTTGGTGGATTGCGCGACGTTCCACGTCGGCAATTCGTCGAAAGTCATCGGCGAGAATCCGTTGCTGGAAAGCCCGCGCCGGGACATCGATCTGGTCCGGCTCAAATCCGAACAGGCGGTAGAGTTCAGCCGATCGGTAGGCAAACTCCTGACGACGCACGTCCCAGGCCCAGCTGCTCGTATGGCTGAGGCGCTGGGCTTCGGCCAGATAGGCCTCACTGCGGCGCAGCCTCTTCTCTGTTTCCTTTGCAATCGTGACATCGGTGACAGCGCCGGCGAACTCGATGCGCCCGGATGCACGTCTCACCGCGCGTGCCACGGAATGGAGATATTTGATGGATCCATCCGGCATCAACAGGCGATATTCATGGTCGAAATCCTCCGCCTCGCGGAAAGCTCGATCAAGGGTCTTGCGGACCGCATCGCGGTCCTCCGGATGGATGCGCTGAAACACGAAGCCCAGGTTCGGCTGCATGGCCGGGTCACATTGGAAAATGCGAAACGTTTCCCTCGACCAGAAGATCTCGTCGGTCGTGGGGCTCAAGCCGAAGCTGCCGGTGCGGCTCAGTTCCTGAGCCTGGGCGAGGTAGGCCTCGCTCTGTCGCAGCGCATCCTCCGCCTCCTTGCGCTGGGTGATGTTTTCGCAGGCGACCAGCACGACCGGCGTGCCGTCGCCGCGCAGCATCGCCTTGGCGTTTTCACGGACCCAGAGAACCGAGCCGTCTTTGCGGATCTTGCGAATCTCCCAGGTGTGCGACTGGTCCACGGTTTCCAGGCACAACCCTACGCATTGACGGACGAAGTCGCGGTCTTCCTCGAAAAAGACGTTCAGCACGGATTGGCCGGTCAACTCGGTCGCCGTGTAACCCAATTGTGCGGCGCCAAACGTGTTCACGTTGAGCACCGTCCCGGCCGGATCGACCATGAAATACATGACCGGATTATGCTCGAACACCTCGCGCCACTGCTTCACGGCGTCGCGTAGATCGACGATGTCCTGTCGCGAGTCATCACCGACCGCGGAACTGTCCTTCTCGCCGGTGCCGAAAGATCGAAGCGCCGCGAGGCCGCCGAGCAGCAATTGTGCGGCCGAATTACCAAATTTCGCGATTTGGCCAGGCATCATCGCGGGCGTCCCGGCTCGCAGGGGTCGAAGCAAGTAGAGCACTTTGCAATCAGGGGAGCAATTCCCTCCGACCAAAGTAGACTCCGCGCCGAAACTCGCGGCAGCCGTGCAGCCTGCCGGCCTTGCGCCGTCTCGTTGCGAAGGTGCGGCGAAGGCCCGGAAAACTACGGGACAAACCTACGTATAGCTCGCGCATCCCAAGTCATAGCGCACATTTACCTCCGTACAATTGAGTCGTCCGTTGCATGCGGATTAGTCTCACAACCATCGAAGGGACGCGATGTGCAAGGCCACAAGCCGGCGATTAGCTCGATGTGCTGCCGATAGCTCCGCGTCCATTGCCCGACCTGCCGCACGATTGGCTGGTCGCGATTGAGAGGCCGCATTTCAGTAACGAGCGTGGATGGTCGGGCGTCAGCGTACGCGCGAAGCCACGACCATGAGAGCCGGAAGGAGAGCATGATGTGCGATACGCCTGAACACTCCGAGCGCGGTCCTGCTGTAAAAGCCTGCGCTGTCTGTAGCGGCAAGTTTGGCCTGATCCGATATTACTCCTGGCGAACGCCGCTGTGCTCCAGGAAATGTCTCGATCGCTTCAGGGCGCGCCGCGAACGCGACCGCCGATGGTTGTTTCGATTTCAGGCGGCATGAGGATTAGCCCTTCGATCGGCTCCATTCGGCAATTCTGAACCGGAGGCTGCGTGCTGAACCGTGCTTGCAAGCTCCTCTTGATGATCGCGCTGCCGCTTCCGTTGGTAACGGGAGTGAAGGCCGACGAGCTCGGACAGGATGGTGCACATCGTCATCATCCACTCCAGGATCAGCTCCTGCACGAGAAGTTCTATTCCAGCTGGCACATGCCCGACAATCCTGTGCTCAGCTGCTGCAACAGCGCGGATTGCTACCCGACCGAGGTGCGATACGTCGACGGCCGGATCTATGCGCGGCGCCGGGAGGACGGGAAGTACATCCTCATTCCATCCCAGAAGGTCGAGCGAAACAGGGACAATCCCGACGGCCGCAACCATCTTTGCGCGCCGCCGCCGTCCGCCTCTCTGGTCGACACGGTCTACTGCTTCGCGTTGGGAGGTGCCACGTGAGATTCATATTGGTGAACGGCAGGACCCCTTTCCGCAAGACATTCTGTCTATGGTGCTGCGAGGAGATCAGCGGCGGCTATCTGCGCGACGCGAAGACGCTGCTGCCCTATTGCGGCTACGAGTGTTACGCGCTCCATCACGAAGCGGCGCCGTTGATCGAGAGGCGAGCGCAAGCGGCATCTTGAGCTGACGGGTGGGCGAGGCGCATCGGCCGATGCGACTGCTGGCAGGGGAGGACAGGACGTTGAAATTCATGCTCGTCAACCAGGACCAACCGCGCCATGGCGTCACCTGCAGCGCGTGCGCCCGGCCGCTGGGCTCGAGCTACGTCCGGCATGTGTCCACGCAACGGCAGTACTGCGAGTATGATTGCTACCGCCGGTATCAGCAGACGAGCATGGAAGCGCTCTGGCCTTACCGCAGTTCGCTCGAGATGGTTACGGTGTTGGCGGCCATTTCGAGCTGGAGCTGGATGATGCAATTCGGCGCGCTCTCGGGCGCGCTGACGGAAGCATTTCTGCGCGCGCACGAACCTTCTGACCACGGAAGGAGGTGACGGCTAGCCTAACGATGCGGGCCGCGCAGAGTCGGCGGCCGCAGTCACTGCATCCAGCTTCGCGCCGCGTCCAGCCCCGGCGTTGCGAAGCTAGGGCGCGGCGGCTGCGGCCGCTGCCGTGGGTGCCGCGCTGACTTCGTGCGTCGTGACGCGTTGCTCGGACTTCGCCGTGGCTGTGCCGCTGCCCTCGAACCGGGCGCGGTAGACCAGCACATTCTCCATCACGCGCTGGACGTAGTTGCGCGTCTCCGACAGCGGGATGCGCTCGACCCAGTCGACCGGATCGACCTTGGGGTCGCGCGGGTCGCCGCGCGCCTGCACCCATTCGCGCACCCGGCCGCGGCCGGCATTGTAGCCCGCGAAGGTCATGATCTGGTCGCCGCGATATTCCGACAGCAGCGCGCTGAGCTCGGCCGCGCCCATCTGCGTGTTGTAGACGGGATCGGACACCATCCTGTCCCAGTCATAGGTCAGGCCAAAGCGTCTTGCGGTATCGCGGCCCGCCTCCGGGGTCACCTGCATCAGCCCGACCGCGTTGGCGGCAGACTTGTCGCGCTGGTCGAACGAGCTTTCGGTGCGCGCCACCGAATAGATCACGCTGGTCTCGATTGCGGGCGCGACCTGCTTGTGCTCGGGAATGCCGATGGTCGGGAAGGCGTAATGGTCGAGCGCAAGCCCGCGGGCCAGCGCCGACTTGCCGACCTCCAGCATCACGCGCGCATCGTTGCGCCGGCCGGCGAGCTCGCCGAGCGCTTCCAGCGCTGCGACGTCGGTGCTCTCCTTGGCAAAATCCTCGGCGTAATAGAACACCATGTCGCGCTCGCCGACGCCGTAGAGCATCTCAGCGGCGCGGACGCGCTCGTCCGCGGGCTGTGTGTCGGCCACGGCCAGCACGGGCGAGGGCGAGCGCAGCTCGATCCCGTCGAGGCCGAGCCTGGCGCGTGCGAGCTGGCCGTAATAGGCGGTCGGATAGCGCGCGGCGGCCTGATAGCTCATGCGCGCATCCGCCGTCGCCCCCATCGCCTCGGCCGCGCGGCCGCGCCAGTAATGCGCCCGCGACAGCGCGATCGGATTGGCCGAGCCCTCGTCGATCGCGGCGAAATGCACCATGGCCGCCTTGGGATCGTCGAGATAGCGCAGCGCGATCCAGCCGCACATGAAGTGGTAGTCGACGCGATAGACTTCCATCGCGGGCACCGCCGCCGCGCGCACCACGTCGTAGGCGGTCTTGAACTTGCCTTGGTCGAGCAGCTTTCGCGCGAGCAGGCGCCGCTCGCGCCACCAGGCATCGGTGTCCTGGGCCGCCATCGTGTCGGGCGCGGCCGCGAGGATCACCTCGGCGGCGTCGTCGATGCGGTCGTTCTGGAGATGCCACTGCGCGCGGCACAGGACATAGCCGAGATCGCGGCGCGCCTCGGTCGAGACGTCCTCGAGATAATCCTTGGCCTTGTTGGCCTTGCCGGTGACCGCCGAGCAGGCCTTGACGATCGCGAGCGCATCTTCGCCAAGCCGCTTGGCCGCGCGCCTTGCGGCGGCGTAGTCCTTGGCGCCGAGGCGCTTGTCCATGCGGGCGCGATGATCGTCAGCGGTCAGGAGATCGCGGAACGCCTCGTAGGAATCCTCCTCGCTGCGCTCGGACAATTCGTCCGTGCGCCAGGCCTCGCGCACCAGGCGCGTAGCCCTGTCATTGTCGCCTTCACTCAGGAGCACGCGGGCGAGCGCGAACTTGCCCTTGGCGCTGGTCGGCCGGTCTATCGTGAACTTGTGCACGGTCGCCGCGTCGCTCTTCTCCTGCCACAGCCGCGCTTCGGCGCGGCGGCGGAGCAGGGCGCTGCTCGGCCAGTCCGGATTGGCGGCGAGGAAGGCGGCGTAGCGCTTGAAAGGTGCCGTGCTCTCGGAATGGCGCAGCATGAACCAGTCGGCGAGCTTCTGTCCGGCCGGGTCGGCAATGCGGTCGCGCGCCGCGCTCGCATCGTCGGTCTTGCCCTTGCGCGCGAGATCGATGGCGTCCTTCAGCGCGGCGAGGTCGCCGGTGAGCGGCGGCGGCGCCGGCTTGTCCGAGGGCTCGTCGTCCTTCTTGGACTTGCGCTTGGCGTCGGCATGCTTACCGTGGCGCGACTTCGCGGCAGCGTGACGCTGCTTGCCGCCGGCTTTCGTCTCATGCGTTTTCTTTGACGCCGACGATTTGTGACTGCTCTTCGCTGCCAGCTCGGCAGGAAGAAGGGCCAATGCGGCCACGGCAACGACACACGCGAGCGAGCGTAGGCACTGGTTCATTCGATGGTCCCCCTGCGAAACCACTACAAACCAAGGTCCGCGACGACATGCGGCTTGAGAATCAAAGACGACACCCAAAACGATGCCACGACATCGTTTCGCAGTCCTCACGCTCCTTCAACAATGCGGCAAAATACCGATGGGAACTCGGGAACTTCCGAAATGGCGGAAAGGTAATGCCTTCAACCTTTGTTAACGAATGGGGCTCGCGCGACGGTTGCGCGCGGTCAGGGGCGTCGCGAGGGCCAGATTGCGCGTGTTCCCGCCGCCAAAACCGGTGTATTGAGTTCCCAACCGGTCCTTTCAGCTCTTACCCCCACCGCTCATGCCACTTTTCAACCAGTCGATCAGGCGCAAGATCGTCGGGATCGCCCTCGGATTGATCGTCCTGATGCTGGTCACCGCGATTCTTTCGATGGTGATGTCGAGCCAGGTCGGTGTCCTGCTCGACGAGCTGACCGATCGCTACATTCCGGCCTACGGCCATCTGGCGCGCGCCAACATCCGCTCGCTGGAGCGCTCGGTGGCGCTGCGGCGGATGGTCATGATGAAGATGCAGGCCCCCTCGGAGGAGGAGGCCTATGCGGCGCGCCTGCGCGAATTCGAGGAGGCCGATCGGAAGATCGACGAGGAAGGCGAGGCCGCGCGCACGCACATCAACGCGATCATCGACGACAAGAGGACGCCTTCCGACAATGCCGGGCTGGCGCGGATCGAGACCCGCATCGAAACCGCTCTCACCGAGCTGCGTCACGACATGAATGAGGACCACGCAAAACTCCTCAAGCAGGTCGAAGGCAAGCAGATGACGGAGGCGCGCGGGACCCTGGAGCATCTCGACACCATACGCGACCAGTTCAACCAGAAGATCGACGCGATCCGCGCCGACATGCTGAAGCAGGTCTTCGCCAGTACGGCGACAGTGATCGGTCGCCAGCGCCAGGCGATGATCATTTCGGGCATCGTCACCATCCTCGCGGCGGTGGTCGGATTTGCTTTCGCGCTCCTCGTCTCCAGTGGCATCACGCGACCGGTGCGGCTGTTGCTCGCCGGCACCCGCGAGGTCGAGGCGGGCCGCTTCGACAAGACCATCACGGTCTCGACCCAGGACGAGATCGGCGAACTCGCCGCCGCCTTCAATCGCATGATCGAGCAGCTGCGGCACAACGAGCGGATCCGTGAGACCTTTGGCCGCTATATCGATCCCAAGGTGGCGCAGGGGCTGATCGACCGCCCGGAGGTCGCCATCGACGGCCAGCGCCGGGTGATGACCATCATGTTCTCCGACATGAGCGGCTTCACCTCGATGAGCGAGGGCATGACCCCGCGCGGCCTCGTCAAGGTCATGAACCACTATTTCACGGTGATGTCCGCGCCGATCCGGAGCCATCGCGGCGTCATCGACAAATATATCGGCGATGCCATCATGGCCTATTGGGGCCCTCCTTTCATTGAGGAGGACGAGCCGGCGCTGTTCGCCTGCTACGCCGCCATCGACATGGCCGATGAGGTGCCGGCGTTGCAGAAGCAATTGCCTGACCTGCTCGGCATCCGCGCCATGCCAGGCCCTTGCGATCTGCGCATCGGGATTGCCACCGGCGAGGTCCTGACCGGCAGCATCGGCTCCGAGCTGATGATGAGCTTCACCGTGATGGGCGATGCCGTGAACCTCGCTTCGCGGCTCGAACTGGTCAACAAGATCTACGGCACGCGGATCCTGATCGCGCAGGCGACGGCGGACGCGATCGGCTCGAACCTCGAGCTGCGCGAGATCGATCGTCTGGCGGTGGCCGGCCAAAGCGCATCGCAGGCCATTTTCGAGGTGATGAGCAAGGCGCACGGGCTCAGCGTCCCGCAGGAGAGCCTGCGCGCGCGCTACGCCGAAGGCCTCGCCGCCTACCGCGCGCAGCGCTTCGACGAGGCTCGCGCCGCGTTCAATGCAGCGCTCGAAGCCGTGCCCGGCGACGGTCCCTCGCGCACGCTGCTCGGCCGCATCGCGCAGTTCGAGGCCAATCCGCCGGACGCAGCTTGGGATGGCGCCTGGCGGCTGGAGCAGAAATAGCCGTCCTTGCCGGGCCGGCACCGCCCTTGCTGGAAAAAACGTTTCTACTCGATAACGATGTTCGCCGTGACCTATTTCTCAGGCTTAGGTTTGACGTCCCTTGTGGCGTTTGATGGGGACACGCCGATGACAGAACTTCATGACAGGCTGGAACGGTTCGAGACGCTCACCGCCGAATGCGAGCTGATTGCCAAGCTCGCCACCGACAGCACCAAGCGCGAGTTCTATCTGAGACTCTCGGAGCAGTATCGTCAGCTGGCGGTGGATATGCGGAAGGCGATCGCGACCAAGGCCGCGGCCTGACGCCGCCTGCAATCCGTTCTTAATGTTTGGCGCGCATCCTTTGAGGATGCGAGCGTCGCGATCATGATTGCTCGCATTGGGAATGCCGAGGTCCGTTGCGGTGCAGCGCATCTCGCTGACGTCGCTTTGCCGCTCCTCACCAGGGCAATCCCATGCGCCTTCTCGCAGTCCTCATCTTCGCGCTCATGACGGCCGCCTGCAACCAGGAGCAGGACATCACCGGCTCGACCCCGGTCTGTGCGATGCGGAACTACAGCTCCTACAATCCCCGCGACATGAACCAGTGCGTTGCCGCCTGCAAGGCGTGCGACCACGGCAACACCGTCACCTGCACCACGTCATGCACCCTCAAGGGTGCCCACTGAGCGGCGGCGCTGGCTGGAGCTAGCGCTGAGGGTGCTCGGGCACCGGAACGATTCACATGGGTTAGTCATTGAAGCGGCAGGCAGGACGCGGAGTCCTATGGAATGGGTATGCTCGATCCCGGTCGGTTCCTGGTGTCGTGCTCGCATTGCGATGCATGGCCGATGGCGGCCAACGTCAAACGTTCGAGCTGGTCGGCGTCGCCGCACGAGGTCCGCTTCGTATGCCCGCGCTGTCGCCGCGAGGAGACCGCCATCATCTCGGCCTCCGGTGAGCTGACCCCGATCCGGCGCATCGACGCTCCGCTGCGCGACGTCACCGCGGCCTGGGCTCAGGCCCAGCGGCCAAGAGGGCGGGCGTAGCCCGCCCGTCACAGGACCAAGAGGGGGGCGTAGTCAACGCCTTGCGCGGTCCGTTTTTGGAACCCGGCCTACGCCGACGCGTTTCCGCTCCGACATCAACGCATCGAGGCCCTGCGAATGATCAACGAGCATTTCGACACCCGCACCCGGATCAACATGAAGCTGGCGCTGGATCGGGTCTGCCGCAATCGCCCGGTCGGAGAGGACCATTGCTTTCGCAGGTCCGTTGCCGAGAACATCATCCGCTGCGCGCTCACAGGCCGCACCGGCATCGGCCAGCTCGTCGATGCCGGCGAGCGGGCGATGATCAGGACGCGTTCGGAGCGGGAGCCGGCCTGATTGCGCCGGCTCAATCTCCGGTGCGGCGCTCTGACCGTGATGCAACCGGCCGATTGACTCTTCGCTTGCCCGCCCCGTAGATTGGCCGGTGACGGTTCTCCTCACGGAGATCAAAAGGGAACGTGGTGCGAGGTTTTCCCGATACCGGGATATTCTCAACGCCACGGCTGCCCCCGCAACTGTAAGCGGTGAATCTTTCGTCATATGCCACTGGGAATCTCGGTCCTGGGAAGGCGACGTAAGGTAACGACCCGCGAGCCAGGAGACCTGCCGTCAGCCGTGGTCACACGCGAAGATGTCGGTCGGGGAGTACAGACATTAGCTTCACCGGAGCAATCGAACGCTCCGCCGTGAAACCTCGTTCGCTGTGACGTGCCACTGACGTCATACCGAGGTTACAAGAGTGTCCCGTATTGTCTTTGCCGCCAGGCGCTTCCGCGCCGGCGTTGTCGCGTTCGTTTCCCTGTATTCGCTCGATCTGACCATGGCCCAGGCCCAGCAGTCGGCATCGCCCGATCTGCTGCCGCCGGTCGAGGTCGCGCCGACCGAGCGTCCGGCCAAGCCGCGAGCCGCGCGGCCTGCGCCCGACCAGCCCGAGCAGCGGCGCGTCGCTCGGCTGCCGAAGCCCGGGCCGGTGCCGGCGTCGCCCCCGGTTGCCGGGGTATCCGCGGCCAACCTGTTTCCGACGGTCGTCGTCAGTCCGACGGGCGTTGTCACTCCGACCAATCTGGTTGCGAGCTCGGTGACGGTTCTGACCGCCAGAGACATCGAGCGCGATCAGCGCCGGACCGCATCCGATGCGCTGAGCGCGGTTCCTGGCCTGAACCTCGTGCAGACCGGCGGTCCGGGCGGACAGACGTCGATCTTCATGCGCGGAACGAATTCCAACCACACCAAGGTCCTGATCGACGGCATCGATGTCAGCGATCCCAGCAACCCGAACCGTTCGTTTGATTTCGGCCAGTTGCTCACCTCCGACATTCAGCAGATCGAAGTCCTGCGCGGTCCGCAGGGCGGTCTCTACGGCGCAGACGCGCTGGGTGGCGTGATCTCCATCGTGACGAAGAAGGGCGACGGTCCCGCCCGCGCCACCGGCTCGGTCGAGGGAGGCTCGTTCGGAGCGTTCAATCAAACTGCAGGTCTGAGCGGTTCACAGGACCACTTCAACTATGCCTTCAACGTCGCGCATTTCCACGCGAACGACGTGCCTGTGACGCCGGTCGAATTGCTCCCGCCGGGGCAGAAGGCGATCGGCAACTATTACGACAACATGACCTATTCGACGAAGCTTGGCGCCGAATTGAGCGAAAACATGACGCTCAACGGCGTCGCGCGGTACACCGACGCCACCCTGCGCTTTACCGGAGACACCTTCGATCCCGTCACATCCGCGAGCTTTCCCGCGGCCGCGCAAAGCACGCAGACGGTGCACCAGCTCTTCACGCGCGGGGAGGCGGTCTGGTCCGCTCTCGACGACCGGATGAAAAGCTATTTCGGCGTCAACTACACCAATCACTGGAACTACAACATCTCGCCCGGCAACGCGATGGCCACGATCACGACCGGCGACCGCGTCAAGTATGATTGGCACACCACGACCCAGCTCGCGCCCAACAACAATGTCATCATTGGTGCGGAGCATGAGACCGAAACACTGCAAACGGCGACGGTCTCGGCGCAAAACGTCAACAAGGCCGGATATATGGAGCTGCAGTCCCAGTTCCGGGATCGCGTCTTCTTCACGGCCAACGTCCGGCAGGACGATAACGAGCGGTTTGGGGAACATCCGACCTTTCGTCTGGCGTCTGCCGTGATCGTGCCGGTCACGGATATGAAGTTCAAGGGAAGCTACGGCACGGGGTTCAAGGCGCCAACGCTCAACCAGCTTTACGTCAGCTTTCCCGCGTTCTTCTTCTTTGCAAATCCCAACCTCAGGCCCGAGGAAAGCGTCGGATACGACGCCGGCTTCGAGCAACCCTTGTTTGGCGATCGCGTTCGCTTCGGGTCGACCTACTTCCGCAACAACATCACGGACCTGATCCAGAGCACGTTCGATCCCGTGACATTCACGAGCACCAACACCAATATCGGCAAGGCGATCACGGAGGGCACGGAGAGCTTCGTCGCGGCTGCGATCACGGACCGGCTTCGCGTTCGTGCCGACTACACTTTTACCCGCGCGGTGGATGCGACGGCCGGACTGGAGCTGCTGAGGCGTCCGAAGGAGAAGTGGAGCGCAAATGTCATCTGGAATCCGATCGACCCGCTCACATTGTCCGCAACCGTGTTGCACGTCGGGAGTTTCGTCGATGGTAACCGCGACTTCAGCATTCTGCGTCTGCTGGCTCCGGCCTACACTGTCGTCAACGTCGCAGCCGAATATCTGGTCACCGACCAGGTGAAGGTGTTCGACCGGGTCGATAATCTCGCCAATGTGCACTATCAAAATCCGACCGGCTTTCTGCAGCCGGGACTGGGCGTCTATGGCGGCATTCGCCTGGCGAATTACGACGTCAGATAGCGAGAGAGAGAGAGAGAGAGAGAGAGAGAGAGAGAGAGAGAGAGAGAGAGAGAGAGAGAGAGAGAAGCCTCATGACGACGGCTGATCCGCTCATGGACCTGATCGCAAGCCAGCTTGCCGACGCTGAGGCCGGCTGGAGCGTCGGCACGTTCGGTGCCATTGCCGAGTTCACACGCGAGCCCGGTGAGGCCTTCGATATGGAGCAGTCTCGCAACGGGATCAGCGCCGTGACGCAGATGGGTGGGATACGCGTTGTCTCCCACCCGGATCTGCGCCTGATCGCATCGGAATCGCCGACCACGGAGAGCTGGAGCCACCGCATCGCGCTGTGTCTTCCGCATGAAGCCAGCGCCATGAGTGGTCGTACCGTGTTGACCGAGCTCGGTCCGGATGTCGAGGCGCTCCTGACGAGGGATCGCAGCGGCATCCTGTTCGACCTTGGCCTCGGAACGTTGCAGATCGACGCCTGCATCCGCGTCAGCGATGCCGATGCCGTCGCCGCGCTCAGGAGCCGCACGGGCCAATCCGCGTTCGCGCCCGAAAGCGACGCCATGCGGATCATTCTGGCCGCCAATCCGCACCGCGTCTTCATCAGCCGCATCGGGCGCGCCGAGGTATTCCAGCCGATCCCGCCGCCGGGCGGGCGAAGCCCTGACGGCCCGCACACCCACGTCCTGCCAAAGCTGCTCGCGCATCGCCGCACCCATGCCGCCACCGAGCCGCTGCCTGAGGGGTGGATCCCCTGCGCGCATCTCTATCCGGCCCATCCGCTCCGCGTTCAGCTCGGCCGCAAGCGCGCTTTTCGGCCGGATCATCACACAGCCTTCCAGGCGCTGCTCGAACTCTATGGGCTGCCGGAGCTGACGGCGTGCAAGAGGGCCGTGGTCGAAGCGGTCGCGAAGGGGCGGGGACCTGAGATGGCGACGCTTCCGCCCGATCGCACGGCGCGCGCCACCGTTCGCGTGGCCTTGCGCCAATTGGCGGCCATGGAGCCGCACACCGCGACACTCGCCGCCTGGCTTGCCGCCTACGACCGGCGCGATCCAGCCGAGACTGAAGATCCCATGGAGGCTCTTCACTAAGTCAGACGTGATGCCGCGTTCCAGCAAAATTGTGCTACAAATCCCACAAGGAGATCGTTCCATGACTGTCACCATCCTGCCGCCCCACGCCGACCGTTTCCGCCTTCATCCGGTCGCGTCGCGTCTCGCGCCGATGTTCTGCTTTGCGCTGCTGACGGTGTCATGCGCGCTCGCGAGCTTCGCGCTTGCCTGCGCGACGCCGTTTGCGGCGTTCGCCGTCGTCGCCGCCGCGATGCTGCCGATGCGTCCGGCGCTGCTCGTCGTCACCGGCGCCTGGCTCGTGAACCAGACCATCGGCTTCGGCGTGCTGCACTATCCCATCGATGGCAGCACCATCGCCTGGGGCTTTGTCATCGGTGCTGCCGCGTTGCTGTCGACGGCAGCGGCATCGACCGTTCTCCGCCTGCTGCCGCAGGGCCGCACGCCGCTGATGCTGGCCATCGCGCTCGTCGCCGCCTACGCCGCCTATGAGCTCGCGCTGCTTGCCGCGACGCCGTTCCTTGGCGGAGAGGGCGCGTTCACTGCGGCCATCGTGACGCGCATCGGGCTGACCAGCGCCGTCTGGCTCGCCGGCCTCGTCGCCGCCTGCGAGATCGTCCGCCTGGTCGATCCGTTCGGGCGCGCGATACGGAACGCGTAGGACGCCTCCGGAGTCTCCAGGTCCGGTCGTTGCGATGACCGGACTTTGCCCCACCACCGCAGGGCACCGCGCTTCAGGCTGCGCTCAGCGTGCGGTCCGGAACGCAAGTTCGCGCAGCCGAGGCAGGGCGGTGTTGCGGTTGTCGCTGCGCCAGATCGCATGGAGCTCGGCGAAGACCGACGGTCCGAGCCTGATCGGGCGAAACACGACGTTGTCGAAACAGGCGTTGCGTGTTTCGTCCGGGACGATCGCAAGGCCGAGACCTGCGCTGACCAGCGACAGGATTGCCTGTGCCTGACTCATCGATTGCACGACCTGGGGCCGGATGCCATTGGCGTCGAACGCCGCCGTCAAGAGCGCGCGCATATATGGACCGCCCGACGAATACATGATGAAGGGCTGGCCCTCGAGATGCGACAGCTCCGGCCGGCGTCGCACCGCGAGCGGATGGTCAAGCGGCAGCGCAAGGGCAAGCCCTTCACGGAAGACGCTCGCGCTTCTAATTGGCTTCTCCGTCTCGATCGGCCGAACCAATCCGAGATCGATCCGGCCCGACCTCAGTGCATCGAGCTGCTGGCGCGACGTCAGCTCCTCAAAGGTGATCTCGATATCCGGCAGTTCATCGCGAACTCGCGTTGCGAGCCAGGGTAAATAGCCGTACGTCGTCGCGCCGACGAACCCGATAGACAGCGCTCCACCAGCGAGCGACGCGGCTTGCCGGGCGGCTTTGACCGCATGCTCGCGCTGCTGAAGCATCGTGCGGGCCTCGCTCAGGAAGGCGCGTCCGGCCGCGGTCAGCCTGACCGATCGGCTGGTGCGCTCGAGCAGCTTGACGGCGAGCGTTGCCTCCAGGATCTGGATCTGCCGGCTGAGCGGCGGCTGCGTCATATTCAGCCGCTTGGCGGCACGACCGAAATTCAGCTCATCGGCCACCGCCACGAACGCGCGTACCTGTCCGAACTCGATCATTGATACCTTTTCTGGATCAATTAAATCCAAAAATGAGTTTAGACCTGAATTGATCGCTGATCTAGCTTTCTCGCGTCCGGTCGTCGCTGGCGTTCCGGACATCCACGGTCGCCGAAGGCGGCCGGGCAAACAAAATCGGGAAAGAAGGGGAGCAGCGTGGCCACGGAGCAGAAGCCGTCCGCACGGACGCATTATCGTTTCGTCACCCTGGCATTGATCACCATCCTGCTCGCGCTCAGCAGCGGCGACCGGGCGACGCTATCGATCGCCGGGCCGAACATGTCGAAGGCGCTCGGCATCACGCCGGTCGAGCTCGGCTGGATGTTTTCGGCGTTCGCGTGGGCCTATGTACTTGCGCATCTTCCCGCTGGCTGGATCGCGGATCGGCTCGGTGCGAAGCAGACCATTTTGGGCGGATTGATCCTGTGGTCGCTCGTCACCTTCCTGATGAGCTGCGTCGGCTGGGCCAGCTACCCGTTCCTGGTGATGCTGATCCTGCGCTTCACGCTCGGTGTCTTCGAGTCGCCTGTCGGCCCCGCGGCCGGGCGTATCATCGCGGCGTGGTTTCCGTCCGCGGAGCGCGGCGTCGCGGGCGCCATTTTCAACAGCGCCCAATATGTCTCGCTCGTCCTCTTCACGCCGCTGATGGGCTTCCTCGATCACCGCTTCGGCTGGGAGCACATTTTTGGCGTGATGGGCGTGCTGGGCTTCCTGTTCGCGGCGCTCTGGGCCGTCGCCTACTACCCGCCGAGTCGTCATCCCAAAATTGGAGCCGCAGAGCTCGATCATCTGCGTGCCGGAGGCGCGCTGGTCGAACTCGGCGGGGCATCGTCTGCCGCCGCTGCGGCGCAGGGGCCGCGCTGGTCTGACCTCGCCGAGCTGTTCAGGAGCCGCATGCTGGTCGGCATCTTCCTGGCGCAATACGGCATCTCGTCCATCACCTGGTTCTTCGTGTCCTGGTTTCCGACCTACCTCGTCAAGGACCGCGGCCTGTCGGTGCTCGATGCGAGCCTGATCGCGACCATCCCCGCCATCTGCGGTTTCGTCGGCGGCGTTACGACAGGCTTTTTCACCGACTGGCTGTTCAAGCGCACCGGTTCGCTCAGCTTCGCGCGCAAGACCCCGATCACGATCGGCCTCGTCATGACGGTGCTGATCATCGGCTGCAACTACACGGACTCCACGGTCCTGATCACCGTGCTGATGAGCGCGGCCTTTTTCGGCAAGGGTTTTGGCTCGCTCGGCTGGACGGTCGTCGCCGACACCGCGCCCAAGGAGGTGATCGGACTCACTGGCGGCGTCTTTAACGCCGTCGGCAACACCGCCGGAATCGTGACGCCTGTTGCGATCGGCTACATCCTCTCCGCCACCGGATCGTTCAACGGAGCGCTGCTGTATGTCGGCCTGCATGGGCTGCTGGCCGTGCTCTGTTACTGGGTCATCGTCGGGCCCATCGAGCGTCTCGTCATTCGCGAAGGCAGCGGGCTGATCCGCTCCGCGCCGGTCGCTGCCGAATGACATCATTTCCCGCAAATCCACCTCGATAGGAGAAAGCCATGAACTACCAGATCAACACGCGCATTATCGCCAACCCGCTCGCGGCAGGGCTCGCAGCCGGGGAAGCGACGACGGACCGGATCGCATGGGTGAGGACGTCGCTCGTCTTCCTGCCGCTCGCCCAGGCGATCAGCGATGCCAAGGTTCTCACCGGCCGGCAAAAACCCCTCACCGAGATCGCCTTCCTGTTTGCCGAGATCGAGACCGAGAACGGCCACAGCGGCATCGGCTACAGCTATTCGAAGCGTGCCGGTGGTCCGGGGCAGTTTGCGCACGCCAGGGAGATCGCCGGCGAGCTGATCGGCGAGGATCCGAGCGACATCGCGCGTCTGTGGGACAAGCTCGTCTGGGCCGGCGCCTCGGTCGGCCGCAGCGGCATGTCCACGCAGGCCATCGCCGCCTTCGACATCGCGCTGTGGGATCTCAAGGCCAAGCGCGCCAAGCTGCCGCTGGCAAAGCTGCTCGGCGCCCATCGCGATTCCGTTCGTTGCTACAACACCTCCGGCGGATACCTTTCGATGCCGATCGAGGAGGTGAAGGAGCGCGTCAGCATGGCGCTCGACAGGGGCATTGGCGCCATCAAGCTGAAGGTCGGCCAGCCCGACCCGATGGTTGACCTCAAACGCATCGAGGCGGTTCGCAACCATATCGGCGACGTTCCGCTGGCGATCGACGCCAACCAGCAATGGGACCGCACCACGGCGCTGCGCTTCGGCCGCATCGCCGAGCAATTCAACCTGACCTGGATCGAGGAGCCGCTCGACGCATACGACTACGAAGGTCATGCGGCGCTGGCAGCCGAGCTTGCGACCCCGATTGCGACCGGCGAGATGTTGACCAGCATCGACGAGCATTACGAGCTGATCCGCAACAATTCGGTCGATTTCATCCAGCCGGATGCGCCGCGCGTCGGCGGCATCACGCCGTTCCTCAAGATCCTCGCGCTCGCCGACCACAAGAAGCTCCAGCTCGCGCCGCACTATTGCATGGAGATCCATCTGCACCTGACCGCGGCCTATGCCAGGGAGCCCTGGGTCGAGCATTTCGAGTGGTCGGAGGCGATGTTCAACGAAAAGCTCGAGGTCGTGAACGGCCGCATGATCGTGCCGAACCGGCCGGGCCTCGGCTTCAGCCTGTCGGAGCAGGCGCGCGCCTGGGCCCGTGACGTCCACGAAGTCGGAAAGCGCCGCTGAGGGAGGATGGCCATGTACGAACCAAAGACGAAGCTTAGTCCCCTGGATCCGTCTGTCATCCGCCGGCTGAAGGATGTCTCCTCGGGTTCGCTGACCACCGAGCTGTTCAAGAAGGGCCTGCGCCAGTGCTTTCTGGTCGGGCTGGTGCCGATGAACAAGGACGCGGTCCGCTTCGCCGGTGAAGCTTTCACCATGCGGATGATCCCGGCGCGAGAGGATCTCGATACTATAGAGACGCTCACGCCGTATCCGAACGCGGACAATTTGCAGTGGGAAGCGGTCGAGAGCATCCCGCCCGGCCATGTCCTGGTGATCGACAGCCGTAACGATCCGCGCGCGGCCTCCGCGGGCGCTATGCTGCCGACGCGGATGAAGGTGCGGGGCGCCGCGGCCATTGTCACTGATGGCGCGTTTCGTGACGGCCAGGAGCTGGCGCGGCTCGATTTCCCCGCCTATGCCCGGCAGGTCACGGCATCGACGCGGTTGTCGTATCATCGCGTCGCGGATCTGAATATTCCGATCGCCTGCGCCGACGTGGCGGTCTACCCGGGCGACATCATCGTCGGTGACGGTGACGGTATCACGGTCGTGCCACGGCATTTGGCCGCCGAAATGGCCGACCTCTGCGAGAGGCGGGACCAGCTCGAGAAGTACCTGTCGTATCGTATCAGTGCCGGCGAGCCGCTCTACGGCGTCTATCCGCCCACACTCGCCGTGCGCGCCGACTTTGAGGCCTGGAAAAAGGCCGGTGCGGATCCGGCGCGGGCCACGACGATCCGGGCGGGAGCCTGACATGAGCAAGACATCGCCCGCCGCCATGGAGGCGACGATCCGTCGCTATTTCGACGCCTGCAACGCCGCCGACTACGATGCCTTGATGGCCTGCTTCACGGCGGACGCGGTTCACTACTTCCCGCCCGGCTTGCCGGACATTCCATGGCGTGGCGCCGATACCATCGCGCGCAAATGGATCTGGTGCGTCGAGAATCTCGGGTCGCAATGGACGATCGAAAAGATTCTTTGCTCGTCGGCGTCGCCGGAAGCCGTGATCGAATGGACGCACTGGAAGCGCAAGCAGGGCACGGCGCTTCGCGGCGACGAATGGTACGCGTTCGAAGGGGCGAGCGGACGCATCAAGGAGATCAGGGCTTATTATGCGGCGCCCGCCGATCCCTCGGCCCGGATCTGCGAGCTCGTCGATTTCGACTATCGCGATCGCGGCTATCACCTTTCGTCCGAATAGCGTCGGGCGGCCACGCCGTTCCTTAGCGGCGAGGGCGCCTTCACCGCCGTCATGGTGACGCGCATCGGGCTGACCAGCGCGGTCTGGCTCGCCGGCCAGCGATGCGCCCCGTGTAGCGAAACGAGGACCTTTGCGGCGAAGCACCTCGGTGCGATCAGGGCGAAAATTGCGGAGCTGCGTGTGCTGGAAGCGACAGTGGCGTCGCTGGTGAACAGCTGCGAGGCGACATGCAGCGGCAGCGTCGCGCCGGGCTGTGTGATCCTGCAATCGGGCCGTGGGTCACGCAGCGCGCCAGGCTGAAGAGCGATCCAAGTGCGAATTCCCGCATTCCACAGGGAACAGGGCTCATGACCCGCAACGAATCGTTGACACCCGGCTGCATATGTCACCACATGTGGGCGTCACGGTTCCGCTGGATCGCAAGATTTAGTGGCTAAGAGGGAAGCCGGTGAACCGCGCGAGAGCGTGGAATTCCGGCGCTGCCCCCGCAACTGTCAGCAGCGAGCTGCTTCCGAACAATCGTCACTGGTGCCTTTCGCACCGGGAAGACGGGAAGTGGGCGACGACCTGCGAGCCAGGAGACCTGCCGCGACAATCTGAACGTCCACGGGCGGGGTGTCCGGCGGTCGCTTGCATGCACCGCCCGGCAACTCCGCTGCCGGCGTTTCTGCAGCGTCCTTCCTTACAGCCCCGCTTAAACACAACGCGCGCATCACGGGGCCCTTTGATGTCACTGAATCTGCACGACGCGGACACCGCTTCCGCACCTATCGTTCATTTGCGTCCACAATCGCTTGCGCCTGCTTCGAGCGAGCCGGCCATGCAGATCATCCGCCGCAATGGAAAAGTCTCGCCGTTCGATTCCGCCAAGATCGCGGTCGCCATGACCAAGGCTTTCCTTGCGGTCGAAGGCACCAGCGCGGTCGCCTCACGCCGCGTCCATGAGAGCGTGGAGCAGCTGACGGCCGAAGTCGTCGCTGCGCTGATGCGGCGGGCAGGCGAGGGACGCACCTTCCATATCGAGGACGTGCAGGACCAGGTCGAACTCGCCTTGATGCGGAGCGAGCACCACAAGGTCGCACGCGCCTATGTGCTGTACCGCGAGGAGCGGTCGCGGCAGCGCGCCGAGGAGGCGGCCGCGGAAGCGACGCCCGCTGTCGCGCCGGCACTTCATGTCACGCTCGCCGACGGTTCGCGCGTTGGTCTCGACACCAAGCGGCTCGCGCTGATTATCGGCGAAGCCTGCGCCGGTCTCGACGGCGTCTCCGCAGCACCCGTGCTCACCGAGACCACCCGCAATCTCTACGACGGCATCAGCCAGGACGAACTGGCGCTGGCCTCGATCATGGCCGCGCGCACGCTGGTCGAGCAGGAGCCGAATTACGCCTATGTCAGCGCGCGCCTGCTGCTCGACAAGCTGCGCGGCGAGGTGCTGTCCTATGTCCATGCCGTGCCGACCTTCGCCTCGCAGGCCGATATGGCTGTGCGCTATGCCGAATATTTCCCGGCCTATGTGAAGACCGGCATCGCTGCCGAACTGCTCGATCCTGAACTGGCCCGCTTCGACCTCGGCCGGATCGCGGCTGCACTCAAGCCCGAGCGCGACCTGAACTTCCAGTTCCTCGGCCTCCAGACGCTGTACGACCGCTACTTCCTGCACGTCCGCGGCAAGCGGATCGAACTGCCGCAAGCCTTCTTCATGCGCGTCGCGATGGGTCTTGCGGTTCGCGAGATCGACCGAGAGGCCAAGGCGATCGAGTTCTACGATCTGCTGTCATCGTTCGACTTCATGGCCTCGACGCCGACGCTGTTCAATTCGGGTACGCTGCGTCCGCAATTGTCGTCCTGTTTTCTCACGACAGTCTCGGACGACCTCGACGGCATCTTCAAGTCGATCAAGGACAACGCGCTGCTGGCAAAATATTCCGGCGGCCTCGGCAACGACTGGACGCCGGTCCGTGGTCTCGGCGCCCACATCAAGGGCACCAACGGCGAGAGCCAGGGCATTATTCCGTTCCTGAAGGTTGCCAACGACACCGCGATTGCCGTCAACCAGGGCGGCAAGCGCAAGGGCGCGGTCTGCGCCTATCTGGAAACCTGGCACGTCGACATCGAGGAGTTCCTCGACCTGCGCAAGAACACCGGCGACGACCGCCGCCGTACCCACGACATGAACACCGCCAATTGGGTGCCGGACCTGTTCATGCAGCGGGTCGAGGGCGATGGCGAGTGGACGCTGTTCTCGCCGGACGAGACGCCCGATTTGCACGATCTCTACGGCGAGGCGTTCAAGACCGCCTACGAGGCCTATGAGGCCAAGGCGAAAGCCGGCGGCATGCGCGTCTTCAAGACCGTGCGCGCGAGCGACCTCTGGCGTCGCATGTTGACCATGCTGTTCGAGACCGGTCATCCCTGGATCACCTTCAAGGACCCCTGCAATCTGCGTTCACCGCAACGCCACGTGGGCGTGATCCATTCCTCGAACCTCTGCACCGAGATCACGCTGAACACCTCGGGCGACGAGGTCGCGGTCTGCAATCTCGGCTCCGTCAACATGCTCAACCATGTCGGTCCCAATGGACTCGACCAAGCCAAGCTGAAGCGGACGGTGACCACCGCCGTCCGGATGCTCGACAACGTCATCGACATCAATTTCTACACGATCCCCGAAGCGCGCCGCTCCAACATGCGTCATCGTCCCGTCGGGCTCGGCCTGATGGGCTTTCAGGAAGCGCTTCAGGTCCAGCGCATTCCAACTGCGTCCGACACTGCCGTGATGTTTGCCGACACCAGCATGGAAGCAATCTCGTTCCACGCGATCGAAGCGTCGTCCGATCTCGCCGCGGAGCGCGGACGCTATCCGAGCTTCGAGGGCTCGCTGTGGTCGAAGGGCGTCTTGCCGCTCGACTCCATCCAGCTTCTCGCCGACGCGCGCGGTGGTCTCGACGTCGATCGCTCCGCAACACTCGACTGGGATCGCCTCCGCAAGAAGGTCACGTCCAGCGGCATGCGCAACTCGAACGTCATGGCGATCGCGCCAACGGCGACGATCTCCAACATCTGCGGCGTCTCGCAGTCGATCGAGCCGAACTATCAGAACCTGTTCGTGAAATCGAACATGTCCGGCGACTTCACGGTCGTGAACGAGTTCCTGGTCCGCGACCTCAAGGCGAGGGGGCTTTGGGACGAGGTCATGGTCTCCGACCTCAAATATTTCGACGGCAGCGTCGGCCAGATCGACCGCGTTCCTGACGATCTGAAGGCGCTCTACGCCACCGCCTTCGAGGTCGACAGCGCCTGGCTGATCGAGGCGGCCGCGCGCCGGCAGAAATGGATCGACCAGTCGCAGTCGCTCAACCTCTACATCGCCAATCCCTCCGGCAAGAAGCTCGATGCGCTCTACCGGCTGGCCTGGCGGCGCGGCTTGAAGACGACGTACTATTTGCGCTCGCGCAGCGCCACGCATGTCGAGAAATCGACGTTGAAGGGCACCGACGGAAAGCTCAATGCGGTGTCAGCGTCAGTGGCAGTGTCGCACGCGCCGATCATGATGCCGACCGCAGCGGCACCGGACCTCGACGGCATCAAGGCCTGCCGGATCGACGATCCCGAATGCGAAGCGTGCCAGTGAGGAGATGACGATGCTCGACTGGTCCGATACCGAAACCAAGGCAGGCCGCTCCTGCCGTCTCAAGTCTCGCCACCGCACTGCGTCCGCAGACCCAGCTCAAGCTCGAGCCGGCCGACCCGACCGGCCTAGGTGCGATCGATCGCGCCGGCGGCCGCGTCTCGGTCGACGAGAAGCGGATGATCAACTGCCGCGCCGACGTCAACCAGCTGCTTCCGCTGAAGTACAAATGGGCCTGGGAGAAGTATCTCTCAGGCTGCAACAATCACTGGATGCCGACCGAAGTCTCGATGCAGGCCGACATCGCGCTATGGAAGTCGCGGGACGGGCTGACCGAGGACGAGCGGCGCGCGATCAAGCGCAATCTCGGCTTCTTCGCAGCCTCGGAATCGCTCGTCGCCAACAACATCGTGCTGGCGATCTACCGTCACCTCACCAATCCGGAGTGCCGGCAGTACCTCCTTCGGCAGGCCTTCGAGGAGGCGGTGCACACCCACACCTTCCAGTATATCGTCGAAAGCCTCGGGCTCGACGAGGGCGAGCTGTTCAACATGTACCGCGAGGTGCCGTCGATCACGGACAAGGCGGCCTGGGCGCTCAAGCACACGCAGCACCTGGACGATCCGTCGTTCCAGACGGGGACGCCGGATAGCGACCGCGCCTTCCTGCGCGATCTCGTCGCCTTCTATGTCGTGTTCGAGGGGATGTGGTTCTACACCGGCTTCGCGCAGATCCTGTCGCTCGGCCGCCGCAACAAGATGGTCGGCATCGCCGAGCAGTATCAATACATCCTGCGCGACGAGAGCATCCATCTCAACTTCGGCATCGACGTGATCAACCAGATCAAGATCGAGAACCCGCATCTGTGGACGGCGGCATTCCAGGACGAGGTTCGCGGCATGATCCGTGATGCGGCCGAGCTGGAGGCCGCTTACGGACGCGATACGATGCCGCGCGGCTTCCTCGGCCTGAATGCTGCGCTGTGCGAGCAGTACATGCACTTCATCGCCAACCGCCGCTGTGCGCAGATCGGGCTCGCTCCGGTGTTCGCCGAGGTCGAGAACCCGTTCCCGTGGATGTCCGAGGCAATGGATCTGAAGAAGGAGAAGAACTTCTTCGAGACCCGCGTCATCGAATACCAGAATGGTGGTGCGCTGACTTGGGAATAGCACCGATCATGACTATGCCGCGGGCGTGCCACCTGTGCTTAAACGGTGGCACGCGTGCGACTGCAGGGGGATGAGGTGGAGATCAGACGAGACGATCCGACGGCGCCCTATGTCGCCGACTTGTTGGCACATCATCTCGAGGAGCTGCGCAGCGTCATGGCCGAGCGCGCCTTCGCTCTCGATGCCACCGGCCTTTCGGCTGCCACCGTGACCTTCTGGACGGCTTGGCAGGACGATATCCTGCTCGGGTTCGGTGCGCTGAAGGAGCTGGATCATACGCATGGCGAGGTGAAGTCGATGCGTGCCGCTCCCGCTGCACGGGGCACCGGGGTAGGGCGCGCACTGCTGAGTCATATCATCGCCGAAGCCCGCAGGCGGGGTTACGTGCACCTCAGCCTGGAGACCGGCACGGCAGCCCTGCACGCGCCCGCCATCTCGCTCTACCGCAGCGCCGGTTTTGTCTCCTGCGCGCCGTTCGCTGACTATGAGGCAAGCCCGCACAACCAGTTCATGCGGCTCGACCTGACGGATTGAGCTGGGCGCTTCGCGCTCATCACTCCTGCCTCAGGATGACGGGGTTGGTACTGCGGGCCGCCGCGACTCAGGTGAGGCACACTCCGTTCCCGAGACCCGCGCTAGGGTGTGCCAGAGCTGATTTGAAATCGCAAGTTGTGGATCGTCATATTCCCGAGGGTATCGCAGTAAGCCAACCCGTGTCTTCCCGGTAACGATTGTGCTGTCCCTGCAACACTCATCTTGGATTAAACCCTTATCTCCGTCCGTTCGCATCAGCGCCGCTTTTTAGCCACACCCGAACATGAATAAAATCGCTCTAAAGTTTGAAGGGCATCGGCGGTCTTCGAAGGACGGGAAATCCCAAGGTCGATTCAAATCTTGGCTCTGATTTTTCGGGTCTGAAAGGGTTGGCCGGGGAAACTGGTTTGCGATGGACGCAAAGACCGACATCAAGCAGAGGCTGCCGAGCCGTCACGTGACGGAAGGCCCGACGCGCGCGCCGCACCGGTCCTATTTCTACGCCATGGGTCTGACCACCGAGCAGATCCACCAGCCCTTCGTCGGCGTCGCCTCCTGCTGGAACGAGGCCGCCCCCTGCAACATCTCCCTGATGCGCCAGGCCCAGGCGGTGAAGAAGGGCGTCGCGTCGGCCGGCGGCACCCCCCGTGAATTCTGCACCATCACCGTCACCGACGGCATCGCCATGGGCCATGACGGCATGCGCTCGTCGTTGCCGTCGCGTGAGTGCATCGCCGATTCCGTCGAGCTGACCGTGCGCGGCCACGCCTATGATGCGCTCGTGGGCCTTGCCGGTTGCGACAAGTCACTGCCGGGCATGATGATGGCGATGGTCCGTCTCAACGTGCCCTCGATCTTCATTTACGGCGGCTCGATCCTGCCCGGCAATTTCCGCGGCCAGCAGGTCACCGTGCAGGACATGTTCGAGGCGGTCGGCAAGCACTCGGTCGGCGCCATGTCGGACGAGGACCTCGACGAGATCGAGCGCGTGGCCTGCCCCTCGGCGGGCGCCTGCGGTGCGCAGTTCACCGCCAACACCATGGCGACCGTCTCCGAGGCGATCGGCCTGGCGCTGCCGTACTCGGCCGGCGCCCCGGCACCGTATGAGATCCGCGACGCTTTCTGCATGACCGCAGGCGAGAAGGTCATGGACCTGATCGCCTCCAACCTCCGGCCGCGCGACATCGTGACACGGAAGGCGCTTGAGAACGCCGCCGCCGTGGTCGCGGCGTCCGGTGGCTCGACCAATGCTGCACTGCACCTGCCGGCAATCGCGCATGAGTGCGGCATCAAGTTCGACCTGTTCGACGTCGCCGAAATCTTCAAAAAGACACCATATGTCGCGGATTTGAAGCCGGGTGGCCGTTATGTCGCCAAAGACATGTTTGAAGTAGGTGGCATACCGCTTCTGATGAAGACGCTGCTCGACAACGGATTTCTCCACGGTGACTGCATTACGGTCACCGGTCGAACGATCGCCGAAAACCTCAAAAGCGTTAAGTGGAATCCGCACCAGGATGTGGTGCACCCGGCAGACAAGCCGATCACCGTCACCGGTGGTGTGGTTGGTCTGAAGGGCAATTTGGCGCCAGAAGGTGCGATCGTGAAAGTCGCGGGAATGTCTAACCTGAGGTTCACCGGTCCGGCGCGATGCTTCGACCGGGAAGAGGACGCCTTTGAGGCCGTCCAGAACCGCACCTACCGCGAAGGCGAGGTCATCGTGATCCGCTACGAGGGCCCCAAGGGCGGTCCCGGCATGCGGGAAATGCTTCAGACCACCGCGGCGCTGACCGGCCAGGGCATGGGCGGCAAGATCGCGCTCATCACCGACGGCCGCTTCTCCGGCGCCACCCGCGGCTTCTGCATCGGCCATGTTGGGCCGGAAGCCGCCATCGGCGGCCCGATCGGGCTGCTCGAGGATGGCGACATCATCGAGATCGACGCGGTCGCAGGTACCCTTAACGTAAAATTGAGCGACCAAGAGCTCGCCCAGCGCAAGACCAAATGGAGCGCTCGCGCGACTAACCACACGTCGGGTGCGCTCTGGAAGTATGCTCAGCAGGTTGGACCAGCGGTCGGTGGGGCAGTGACCCATCCGGGCGGCGCGCACGAGAAACAGTGCTATGCGGACATCTAGGCGTGCCATAGTTGCGTTTGTGTTGGGGGTCGGTGCGCTGGCCGCGCCGGCGCTCGCCTTTGACGGCTCGGCCAGCAAGGATGCGGCCCTCCCGGTCGTGACCACCTTGCCGGGCGCCGCGGGTGCCGTGCGCAGCAAGGTGGCGGCACCGGCGACCACGCCCCAGGAAACCTCGCTCAGCGCCCTGCAATATGCCGCCGAAGGCGGTCATCCCGGCGCTCAGTTCAAGCTTGGCCGCATGTATGCCGATGGCGACGGCGTCGCCCAGGACGATGTGCGCGCCTTCGAATATTTCAGCCGCATCGCCAATGCGCATGCCGAGGACAGCCCGTCGGCGCCGCAGGCGCAGGTCGTGGCGAACGCCTTCGTCGCGCTCGGCCGCTACTATCTGAGCGGTATCCCGAACTCGAAGATCAAGTCGGATCCGGACCGGGCGCGGGAGATGTTCTCCTATGCGGCCTCCTATTTCGGCAATGCGGATGCGCAGTACGATCTCGCCCGGCTGTATCTGAAGACCCCGGACGCCTCGCGCGAGGATTTCCGCTATGGCGCGCGCTGGCTCGGCCTTGCCGCCCAGAAGGGCCAGCACGAGGCGCAGGCGCTGCTCGGCCAGATGCTGTTCAATGGCGACCGCCTGCCGCGGCAGGCCGCGCGTGGCCTGATGTGGCTGACGCTGGCGCGTGACAGCGCCGGTATCGAGGAAACCTGGATCAAGGAAAGCTACAACCGCGCTTTCGCCAAGGCCTCGGACGACGACCGCGCCATGTGCCTGCAAATGCTGGAACAGTGGGTGCAGGGCGTTCAGGGCCGCCGGTAGTAGGTACCCCCGCCGGGTAGGTTAGCCCGCGGCTGTGCAAAGCGCAGTCCGCCGGCGCCATCCTCCAGGCACCAGCTCAAGCCGCCTCCAGATCCAGATCCGCCCATACCGGCACGTGGTCCGACGGCTTCTCCCAAGCCCGCACATAGCTGTCGATGCCGACATTGGCGAGCCGGTCGCTGGCCTGCGGCGACAGCAGCAGATGGTCGATCCTTAAGCCATGGTTCTTCTGCCAGGCGCCGGCCTGGTAGTCCCAGAAGGTGTAGAGCCCGGGCTCGTCGGTGACCGCGCGCAAGGCGTCGGTGAGGCCGAGGCCCAGCAGGGACTGAAAGCTCTCCCGCGTCTCGGCCTTGAACAGGGCGTCCTCGGTCCAGGCGGCGGGATTATGGACGTCGCGGGCATGCGGGATGACGTTGAAGTCGCCTGCGAGGATCAGCGGCTCCTCGGCCTTGAGGCGCTCCCTCGAATACTCAAGTAGCCGCGACATCCATTTGAGCTTGTAGGGATATTTCTCGGTCCCGACCGGATTGCCATTAGGCAAATAGAGGCAGGCGATGCGCAGCACGCCGTGCTTGAGCGTGACCACGCCCTCGAGGAAACGGGCATGGGCGTCCTCGTCGTCGCCGGCGAGGCCCGACTTGGTCTCGTCGAAGCGGAGCTTCGAGAGCAAAGCGACGCCGTTGAAGGTCTTCTGACCGTGGGTGACCACGTTGTAGCCCAGCGCCTCGATCTCCAGTCGCGGGAAGGCCTCGTCGACGCATTTGATCTCCTGCAGGCAGACGATGTCCGGCTGGCACTCCTTCAGCCAGGTCAGCAGCAGGTCGATCCGCTGCCGGACCGAGTTCACGTTCCAGGTAGCAACTCTGATGGGCATTAGTGGGGCTCCGGGCAGGGGCCATGGTTAGAACAAACTGCAAACGCGCCCGTCAAGGACGCCGCAAAATCTCCCACAAAATTAACCCGGCTTAAGCCGGGCTCGGGCCATTGATACCGAAAAGGTTTTTCGAATGGGATGGCCGGACAAATCCATGAAGCAAGCTGAGCCGCGCGACGGCCTGATCGGCGCGTTCCTGTACTGGCTCGGCGGCTTCGAGATCGAGGACGGCCTGACTGCCAATCTCAGCGAGCGCGAGCTGCGCCGCATCCGCGCCAAGCAGATCGACGCGGTGATGCGCGCGATCCCGGTGACCATGGCTGTCACCATGCTCAACGTCGCCATCGTGCTGATCCTGTTCTGGGGCAGGGGCTGGAACGATTTCCTCGCGATCTGGGGCATGACCCTCGCCGTCACCGCTTCGCTTGCCGTGCGCGCGTGGCGGCGGTCGCATCAAAACCCGCCGCAGGAAGCATCACCGCGCGCCGCGCGGCAGATGCTGCGGCAGGCGTTCTTCCTCGCGGCGATCTGGGGCACGCTGCCGCTCGCGCTGTTCAGCCGGGTCGAGCCGACCAGTCAGCTCATCCTGGCCTGCCTGATGGTCGGCATGATGTCCGGCGGCGCCTTCACGCTGTCGACCTTCCCGCGCGCTGGCCTCGTCTATCTCGCGACCGTGACGATGGCCTGCGCCGGCGCGCTGTTCCTGTGCGGCACCGGCCCGTATCTGCTGACCGCGGTGTTCCTGCTGCTGTTTGCGTTCTTCATGGCGCGCAACATCGTCTCGCAGGGCAATCTGTTCCTCGGCAATCTCAAGGCCCGGCTCGAGCTCGAACGTCAGACCGAGATCATCTCGCTGCTGCTGAAGGACTTTCAGGAGAACGCCAGCGACTGGTTGTGGCAGACCGACGCCGAAGGGCATCTCGTCGACGTGCCCCAACGCTTCGCCGAAGTGGCGCAGCTTCCGCTTCCGCTGCTGAAGGGCTCGCATTTCGTCGACGTGCTCGACATGCTCTGTCCCGACGACAAGAGCGCAGCCTACAACGTCGTCGGCCTGATGGAGCAGAGCGAGCCGCTGCACGAGATGAACCTCAAGGTCGTCGCCGGCGGCGAGGCGCGGCTGTGGTCGCTGACCGCGAAGCCGGCCTACGACCGCGACGGCCAGTTTCTCGGCTATCGCGGCTTCGGCCGCGACGTCACCGAGCGCTGGCGCGCGGAAAAGGCGGAGGCCGAGAGCCGCGCGAAGTCCGACTTCCTCGCGGTGATGAGCCACGAGATCCGCACGCCCATGAACGGTGTGCTCGGGCTTGCCAGCATGCTGCTGGAAACCAAGCTCGATCCGGAGCAGCACGAGGCCGTCACCTCGATCCGCGAGTCCGGCGACAATCTCCAGCGCATCCTCAACGATATCCTCGACCTGTCCAAGCTCGAGGCCGGACGCTTCGCGTTCGAGGCGATCGACTTTGCGCCGCAGGCGCTGGTCGATACGGTTGCGACCGTCGTGCGCGCAGGCGCCAAGAGCAAGGGGCTCGCCGTCAAGGTCGAGCTCGACCCGAACCTGCCGCCGACGCTGCGCGGTGATGTCGCGCGGATCCGGCAGGTGCTGCTCAATCTCGCCTCCAACGCGGTAAAGTTCACCGACGAAGGCGAGGTGACGATCAAGGCCACCTGCCAGGCGCGCCGCGATCTGCTTGCGACCGTCGAATGGACCGTGAGCGACAGCGGCATCGGCATTGCGCCTGAGAAACTCGGGGAGCTGTTCTCCGACTTCGCGCAGGCCGACGCCTCGATCAGCCGCCGCTTCGGCGGCACCGGACTAGGGCTTGCGATCTCCCGGCGCATCATCGAGCAGATGGGCGGCACCATCGGCGTCACCTCGACGCCGGGCGAGGGCTCGACCTTCCGCTTCACGCTGGTGCTGCCTTGGAGCCAGGCGCAGGCCTCCGACCAGGCGGCGGGCAGCGACGAAGCGGACGAGCTCAAGGCGCGGATCGCGGGGCTCGACCGGCCGCTGAAGGTGCTGGTGGCCGAGGACGATGCCGTCAACCGCATGGTCGTGACCAAGATGTTGGGGGCGTTCGACGTCGAGCTGCGCGTCGTCACCGACGGCGTCCAGGCGGTCGAGGCTGCATCGGAGAGCGATTACGATGTCGTGCTGATGGACGTGCGCATGCCGGACATGGACGGCCTTGCCGCGACGCGGGCGATCCGCGCGCAAGGCGGGCGTTTCGAAGCCTTGCCGATCGTCGCGCTGACCGCCAACGCCTTCCCCGAGGACGTCAAGATCTGCCGCGAGGCCGGCATGTCGGATTTTTTGGCAAAGCCGCTGCGTAAGCCCGCACTCGCGGCCGCCTTGTTGCGCGCGCTCGACGGCCACATGATGTCGGAGGGCGCGCCGCTTCAGCCGGAGCTGACGCCACTCGACGTCGAGTGGACGGACGAGGAAAGGCAGATGACCGGCGTCTAGCCGGTCAGATCGAGAAGCTGGTCCCGCAGCCGCAGGACGGCTACGGGCGCGTGCGCCGGCAATGTAACGCGGCGCCGTTACAGTTTTCCATAAACGCGCCCGGCGACCGCCCTCAGGCGCTCGACCGAGCCGGACTCGGGATGCGGCTTGACCGGCGCGAACAGGATCGAAGCCTGCCTGCCGTTCTTCCAGACATAGATGTTGACGGCGTTGCCGTTGCCCTTGGTGCAGGAATGCTCGCCGAACGCTTCACTGCCGAGCTCGGGTATCGTCAAATGTTTGCAGGGGCCCGCGCGCTTCATCATGCCGATGACCGTGTCGCGCGACATCGCGATCACCGCGACGGTCATGGTATTGGCCTCGCGATCGAACATCATGCAGCTGCCGGCGCCGGTCCGCTGGACCGCCAGCGTGCTCTTGTCGAGAAAGCCGTCGGCATCGGCGGCCGTGAGCCACTCGCAATTGCCAAACCGCTCGCTGCTCTTGCTCACGTTGGCGATGGCAACGCGCGCGGCATCTGTGAGCGGTCCGAGCAGCGCGTCGTCGACACGCCGGCCGATCGGATAGACGCTGATCTGCAGAATGTAATCGCCGGACAGGGCGACGACCGAGGCCTTCTGGCGCTCTGCGCCGGCGGCGCTCGCTCCGCCCTGGCCTTCGTCGCCGATCCCCGCGACTGCGTTAAGCGGCATGCGCTCGCCAAGCGTCTTGACGAAGGTCGCGTACAATTCCTTGGCGCGGTCCTTGTCGGGATTGCGGAACACGGTCAGCATCATCGTGTCGCCGCGCCCGCCCTGGTAGATGCAGCCGCGGCCGTCCTGATTTGAAATCAGTGACCATTTGAGCGCCGGCATCGCGCGGGCGAGCTCCTGGGTGCTGATGAACGGGCAGGTTTCGGCCGCGCGCGCGGGAAGCACCGGGACGGCTGCGATTGCAAGGAATAGAGCGAGGCAACAGAACAGACGATCAATAACTCGCATTGGATAATTTACTACCGCTATTGGCGCGCCACGGCAGATGCCACGGCAGATGAAGATGGGCACTATTGCTTCGTCGTGGCGCTATGATGCAACGTTCAATTTTGCTCGACTGCTGCCCAGGGCGGGCGTGAGCCGCCGATGCTGCTATGATGAGCAACCGGATTTTGGATGGGCCACCGCCTACTTCCGCTGAACGCGCTGACCGGACATGGCTGCATTAACATTGCGACAGGACTGGAAGGAGGTGCCATGCCGAAAACGATCGCGATATTGGGCTCCGCCCTCTTCTTTGCGGTTGCGCCCACCACAGTGGCGGGGCTCGTTCCCTGGTGGATTACGCGTTGGGAGTTTCGGCCGCCCTTCTTCGATCTCGACGCGACACGCGCCGTCGGGATCCTGTTGATCGTCGCCGGTCTACCCGGGCTTGTCGACTCGTTTGCACGCTTTGCGCTGCAAGGATTGGGCACGCCGGCGCCGATCGCACCGACGCAGAACCTCGTGGTGACGGGTCTCTATCGCTATGTGCGCAATCCTATTTACGTTGCCCTTGTCGCCGTCATTCTGGGCCAAGCGGCCTTGTTCGGCGACCAGCGCCTTCTTGTGTACGGTGTGTTGGTGTGGCTCGCCTTCCACGCGTTTGTCGTGGGGTACGAGGAGCCGGCGCTCGTTCGTAGCTTCGGAACGGAGTACGAGGATTTCCGGGCCAATGTCCCGCGCTGGATTCCGCGGCTCACGCCCTGGCGAGCCGCACGACGCCGGAATCATTCGTGACGCGGGCGCCACCGCGGGAAGGGCGTAGTAGCGTGCCCTGTCGTAAAATGGCGCCGCTGACGAGATTCGAACTTTCTAGAATGATTGGACTGCGGCAGGGGCCGCTTCGGCGTCAGACTGTATCGGACCCGCCGAGCCCCGCTCTTTGGGACCGCGCGATGATCGCAACTTACCCCTGATTTGCCCGACGCGTCAAACGGTTTTCGTAAAGTCCGAAATGCATCGTGCCGGCTCCCGGCTACTTTGCATGGGGTTGTTTTTCAGATTTTAAGTCGGGCTAGATCGAGAAGCTGGTCCCGCAGCCGCAGGACGCCGTCGCATTGGGATTGTTGACGCGGAACGAGGCGCCGATCAGATCGTCGACGAAATCGACCTGCGAGCCCGCCAGGAACGGCTGGGAGGCGGAATCGACCAGCACGACCGCATTCTCCTGCTCGATCACAAGATCGTCGTCGGTGCGGTCGCGGTCGATGTCGAACTTGTACTGGAAGCCCGAGCAGCCGCCGCCCTCGACGGAGATGCGCAGCATCGCGCCAGAACCTTCGCCCTTGAGGATCTCCCCAATCCGGCGTGCGGCGCGGTCACTGATGGTCACGTCAGTCGTCATAGCTCGTCTCCGATAGTCCCGCGGTCATACCAACTTCACTTGCCCAATTCATTTGGTATCCCGCGTCCGGCATAGTTAAGTGCAAGCATACGCAGAATCAAATGGCCTGCTCAAAAATCAACCGGATCATAGGCTTCCCACTGGTTTTTCCCAATCCTCGATGAAATTTCCCAATCTTTTGATTATCAGAATAATTCTGAAAAACAAAATCGATCAAGAAAACACAGAGTGAACAACTATGGAACAAGATTGGGAAAAAACCTATGGGAAGCCATTGAGAACAAAGAATAAAGCCCTGACAAATGGATAGGGACTAAATTCGTCGTGTCCGTCGGAATGGCAGCCCCTCATGCGCCCTATGCCTGCGACCCCGACCGCAGCCGCGGCCGGCTGGTCGTGGAGCCGCCGAGCCGGACCCGCAGCCCGTTCCGGCGGGATTGCGACCGGGTGATCCACTCCACCGCGTTCCGCCGCCTGAAGTACAAGACCCAGGTCTTCGTGTTCCACGAGGGCGACCACTACCGCACCCGGCTGACCCATTCGCTGGAGGTGGCGCAGATCGCTCGCGCCCTGGCCCGGCAGCTCGGACTGGACGAGGACCTCACGGAAACGTTGGCGCTGGCTCATGATCTCGGCCATCCGCCGTTCGGGCACGCCGGCGAGCGGGCGCTGGATGCCTGCCTGAAGGATTTCGGCGGCTTCGACCACAACGCCCAGACCTTGCGCGTCGTCGCGTCGCTCGAGCACCGCTATCCGGAGTTCGACGGTCTCAACCTGACCTGGGAGTCGCTGGAGGGCATCGTCAAGCACAACGGCCCGCTGACGGATCGCAGCGGCGCGCCGGTCGGGCCCTATCGCGAGCATGGCATTCCGGTCGGCATCGCCGACTACATCAAGACCTACGATCTCGAATTGTGGAGCTTCGCCTCGCTGGAGGCGCAGGTCGCCGCGATCGCCGACGACATCGCCTATGACGCCCACGACATCGATGACGGCCTGCGCGCCGGCCTGTTCCATCTCGATGATCTCAAGGTGATGCCGCTGACCGCGGAGATCATCGCCGAGACCTCGGCGCATTATCCCGATCTCGAAGACGTCAGGCGCGGCGCCGAGCTGGTGCGCGAGCTGATCTCGCACCTGATCGGTGCGGTGTATTCGGAGGCGCAGAAGAACCTCGCCGTCGTAAAACCGCAATCGGCCCAGGACGTGCGCCGGCAGAGCCGGGCGCTGGTCGCGTTCCCGGCGGCGGTTGCCGAGGAGGAGGCCGCCATCAAGCGCTTTCTCTATCAGCACATGTACCGTCACAAGCGGGTGATGCGGGTGATGGGGGAGGCGGAACAGATCCTGTTCGACCTGTTCGCAAAATACCTGACATCGCCCGGAGAGCTGCCACCGGAATGGCTGCTGGGGGCGGAGGCGGACAATGAGGGCGACCGGGCCCGCCGGATCGGCAATTTCATTGCCGGAATGACCGACCGTTTCGCCCTGACCGAGCACCAGCGGCTCTTTGACTCGACCCCGGATTTGCGTTAGGCGGCGGCCATGCCCGACACATCCTCAGCACTGCACCTGTTCGCCGACGTGCTCGCACGCGTGCACGCCGCCTGCCGCGCGCTCGCAGCGGACGCCAACTGGCCCGAGGGTATCGATTTCTCGCGCGTGGTGGTCGAGCCGCCGCGCGACGCCTCCCATGGCGACATGGCGACCAACGCCGCCATGGTGCTTGCGAAGGAGGCAAAGGCAAAGCCCCGCGACCTCGCCGAGCAGATCGCCGAGCGGCTCCGTGCCGACACGCTGATTGCCAAGGTCGACGTCGCCGGTCCCGGCTTCATCAATCTGACGCTGAAGCCGACCGCCTGGGCCGAGGCGCTGCGGACGGTGCTGCGCGAGGGCGCCGATTACGGCCGCGTCCGCGGTGGCACCAAGGTCAATGTCGAATACGTCTCGGCGAACCCGACCGGACCGATGCATGTTGGCCATTGCCGCGGCGCCGTGTTCGGCGACGCGCTCGCAAGCCTGCTCCAGTTCGGTGGCTACGACGTCACCCGCGAATACTACATCAACGATGCCGGCGCCCAGGTCGACGTGCTCGCGCGTTCTGCCTTCCTGCGGTACCGCGAGGCACTTGGCGAAAACATCGGCGCGATCCCGGAAGGGCTTTACCCCGGCGACTACCTGAAGCCCGTGGGCGCGGCGCTGGCGAAGGAGCACGGCGACAAGCTCCTTGCGATGAGCGAGGCCGAGTGGCTGCCGACGGTGCGCGCCAAGGCGATCGCGATGATGATGGACGAGATCAAGGACGATCTCGCCGCCCTCAACATCCGCCACGACGTGTTTTTCTCCGAACGCTCGCTGATCGAGACCGGCAACAACAAGGTTGCCGAGACCATCGATTTCCTGAAGGCGAAGGGCGACATCTACGAGGGCCGCCTGCCGCCGCCGAAGGGCGCGCCGGTCGAGGACTGGGAAGACCGCGAGCAGCTGCTGTTCAAGGCGACCGCTTACGGCGACGACGTCGATCGTCCGCTGATCAAGTCGGACAATTCCTATACCTACTTCGCCTCGGATATCGCCTACCACAAGAACAAGTTCGATCGCGGCTTCGCCGAGATGATCGACGTCTGGGGCGCCGACCATGGCGGCTACATCAAGCGGATGCAGGCGGCGGTGAAGGCAACGACATCCGGCAAGGGCGCGCTCGACGTCAAGATCGTCCAGCTCGTGAAGTTGCTGCGCAACGGCGAGCCGGTGAAAATGTCGAAGCGGAGCGGGGACTTCGTCACCTTGCGTGAGGTGGTGGATGAGGTCGGTCAGGACGCCGTCCGCTTCATGATGCTCTACCGCAAGAACGACGCGGTGCTCGACTTCGACCTCGCCAAGGTCATGGAACAGTCGCGCGACAACCCGGTATTCTACGTCCAGTACGGCCACGCCCGCGGCCACTCGATCTTCCGCAACGCCCGGGCCGAGGTGTTCCCGGAACTGCCTGAGGATACCGGCAAGCGCATCGCGTGGCTCGGCGAGTCGGCGGTGGAACGGCTGTCGGACCCGGTCGAGCTCGAGCTGCTCAAGCGCCTCGCAATTTTTCCGCGCATGCTGGAGGCCGCCGCCGCGGCCCATGAGCCGCACCGAATTGCCTTCTATCTCTATGACTTAGCGAGCGAATTTCACGCACTTTGGACGAAGGGGCGCGATTTGCCCTATTTACGCTTCATTATCAATAATGATGCAGATCTTACAAAGGCGCGACTGGCCATGGTCCAGGGCGTCGTCTCTGTCCTGGCATCGGGCCTCGCCATCCTCGGCGTCCATGCTCCGGACGAGATGCGGTAGTTTGGGGCGAACTACTTAAGGGGAATTTTGGGGGTAACCGGCAGAAGCCGGACCGCTTAGACTTGGTTGAATGCCTTGTGGGTCGAAAGCCGCGCCTTGGTCGAGGGGCGCGCGGCTTTCCCGAAGGGACGCATCATCACGATGGCCGAACGATATCAGGACAGAACGTTTCCTTCCGATGGCTATGGTCGCGGTGGCGATCAGCATGGGAAGGCGGACAACGATCCCTTGGCCGAACTCGCCCGCCTGATCGGACAGACCGATCCATTCGCAGCGCAGGGACGGCCGAGCGCGCAGCCGCCGGCACCGCCAACGCAGAGCTATCAGGACCACGATTATCCGCAGGACGACTATCGGCAGGATTATGCCGAGCAGGCGCCGCCGGCTCCGCCCGGGCCGCCCTCATGGATGCGGCGCGCCAACGTGCAGCCGCAGCCCGCGCCCGAGCAGCCCGACTATCCCGTTTCTGTGAACCCGGTTCATCCATTGCACCGCTATTCAGCCCAGCCGACCGCGCCCGAGCCCGATTTCCATCAGCCGCAGGCCTATCAGGACCACGCTTACCAGGATCAGGCCCATCAAGCGCAGGCCTATCAGGATCAGGCCCATCAGGGCCGCGCTCACCAGCAGCATGATCAGGCTTACCAGGAGCAAGCCTATCAGGAGCCGCATCAGCCACCCGATCCGGCACGCTACGACGACGCGCTCTATGGACGGCTGGAGGGCGGCGAGCAGGATTATCAGCGCGATCCCGCCTATCCGGACGATCCTTACGCGTTCCAGAGCGACTATCCCGAGGCCGATCTCGACGAGCCGAAGAAGCCGCGCGGCGGCATGATGACGGTCGCGGCGATCCTCGCGCTTGCCGTGGTCGGCACTGGCGCGGCCTTCGCCTACAAGACCTATGTCGGTTCGCCCCGCAGCGGCGAGCCGCCGATCATCAAGGCGGACAACACGCCGACCAAGATCGTGCCGGCGCCGACCGACTCCTCGGCGAAGGTGCCGGATCGCATGGCGAGCGGCGATGGCTCCGAGAAGATCGTGCCGCGTGAAGAGGCGCCTGTCGACGTCGCTGCCAAGGCGGGCGGTCCGCGCGTGGTGTTCCCGCCACTGAACCAGAACGCGAACCCGCCGTCGGTGGCGAGCGTCGCGCCGTCCACGATCCCGCCGCCAAGCGCGGGTCCGATCCCGAGCAACGGCACGCTGCCGGCCAACACGCCGCGCTCGATCAGGACTGTGGCCGTGAGGGCCGATCAGACCGATAGCACCGCGCCGCAATCCGCGGCCGCCAAGCCGGCGGCAGCCGCGCCGAAGCCCGTTGCCGCGCCCGCCGCACCGCCAGCGCCGCGCAATCCGCCGACTTCGGCCAATGCCAGTGCCAACCAGCCGCTCTCGCTTGCGCCGCAATCGACGCCGGTTGCGGAGGTGCCGCAGCGGATGGCTGCGACCAACCCGACGCAAATCACGCCCGCCAGCAATGGTGGTGGCGGCTACGTCGTGCAGGTCTCCTCGCAGCAGAGCGAGGACAGCGCGGCCGCGTCCTACCGGGTGCTTCAGAGCAAATATGGCAGCGTGCTCGGATCGCGCTCGCCGGTGATCAAGCGGGTCGATCTGACCGACAAGGGCAAGGGGGTCGTCTATCGCGCTTTCGCCGGACCCTATGGTTCGGCCGAGGAAGCGACGCAGGCTTGCAACAGCCTGAAGTCCGCGGGCCTGTCCGCCTGCTTCGTCCAGAGGAATTAACGGCCGTTTCCTTGACCCCCTCGCGGGGCAGGGTTAATCGGCCGTTATGAGTACGCGGGCCTTCATTACCGGTGTATCCGGAACGGAACTAACCGCCGCGGAGCGGGAGTTTATCCGTGCCGAACGCCCATGGGGCTTCATCCTCTTCAAGCGCAATGTCGAGGCGCCGGCTCAAGTTGTTGCGCTGGTTGAGGAATTGCGGGCGGCTGCGGGCGCAGCTGACGCGCCTGTCCTGATCGACCAGGAGGGTGGCCGGGTGCAGCGGCTGGGCCCGCCGCACTGGCCGGTCTATCCGCCGGGCGCCATTTTCTCGACTTTGTACGACACTGATTCGGTACTTGGATTGACGGCCGCGCGCCTCAGCGCCCGGCTGATTGCGTCTGATCTTGCCGATCTCGGCATTACCGTGGATTGCCTGCCGCTGGCTGACGTGCCGGTGCCGGGTGCCGATGCCGTCATTGGGAACAGGGCTTACGGCACTGAGCCCGGCAAGGTCGCCGCGATCGCGCGCGCGGTCACCGAGGGCCTGGAGCAGGGCGGCGTGCTGCCGGTTCTGAAGCACATTCCCGGACATGGACGCGCCACCGCCGACACCCATTTCAAACTGCCGACGGTCGATGCTCCGAGGGACGAACTCGACCGGACCGACTTTGCGGCATTCAAGCCGCTGGCCGACCTGCCGATGGCCATGACTGCACATGTTGTGTTTAGCGCGGTCGACCCCGCCCATCCGGCGACGACTTCTGCGACAATGATCACTCAGGTGATTCGCGGCGTGATCGGGTTCCAAGGTTTGTTAATGAGTGATGACGTGTCGATGAACGCGCTGTCGGGGAATATCGCCGAACGGACCCGCGCCATCTTCGCGGCCGGCTGCGACATGGCCCTGCATTGCAACGGCAACATCGAGGAGATGCGCGAGGTCGCCGGCCAGACACCTGAGCTGTCCGGCACGGCGCTGGCGCGGGCGAAGGCCGCACTTGCGTCGCGCAAGGCACCGCAGCCGTTCGACCGGGCGGCCGCACGCGCCGAACTGGACGCATTGATCGCACGGGCAAACACGGCATCCGCATGACCGCAGAAATCCTATCGTTTGAAACCGGGCGGCCTGCAGAGCTCGCCGAGGGTGAGCCGGCGTTGGTGGTGGACGTCGAGGGCTATGAGGGCCCGCTCGACCTGTTGCTCGCGCTGGCGCGGCAGCAGAAGGTCGATCTCGCCAAGATCTCGATCCTGGCGCTGGCCGACCAGTACCTCCACTTCATCGAAGCCGCGCGAAAGATCCGGCTGGAGCTTGCTGCCGATTATCTCGTGATGGCGGCCTGGCTTGCCTTCTTGAAGTCGCGCCTGCTGCTGCCGGAGCCACCCAGTGCGGAAGGCCCGAGCGCAGAAGAGATGGCGACCGCGCTCGCCAACCGCCTGCGCCGGCTGGAAGCCATTCGCGAAGCCGCAAACCGGCTGATGAACAGGCAGCAATTGCTGCGCGACATCTTCCCGCGCGGCGAGCCAGAGCAGATCGCGGAGATCAAGCACCCGAAATACACCGCGACGCTGTACGACCTGCTCACCGCCTATGCCGCGCAGCGCCAGTCGCGCGTGCTGGCGAGCGTGCATCTGGCCAAGCGCACGGTGTGGTCGCTCGCTGAGGCGCGCGCCACGCTGGAGCGGCTTGTCGGCAGCATCAGCGAACAGGACGACTGGGGCGTTCTCGACGACTTTCTGCTCCGGCACGTTGCCGATCCGACGCAGCGCGCGACGGTGCTCGCCTCGAGCTTTGCGGCTGCGCTCGAACTGGTGCGTGAAGGTCAGCTCGAGCTGAACCAGAAAGAGGCGTTCGCGCCCATCTATTTCCGGAAGGGGCGCCCGAAACCGGTCGTGGACGCAGCTCCTGCGCCTGATGCGCCGGTCGGTTAAGTGCAAGAAGGAGAAGCTGCCATGGCAAGCCTGGCTGAAGTGCGGGTAGACGAGGCCGAGCCGATGGAGAACGAGTCCCAGGCACGTCCTGAAGAGCTGCGGCTGCTGGAAGCGCTGCTGTTTGCTTCGAATGAACCGCTGGACACCGCGACGCTGGCCAAGCGCATGCCTGATGGGGTCGATGTCAAGGCTGCGCTCGAACAGCTCCAGGCCGACTATGCCTTGCGCGGCGTCAATCTCGTGCGCGTCGCCAACAAATGGACCTTCCGCACCGCCGGCGATCTCGCCTGGCTGATGACGCGGGAGAGCACCGAGACCCGCCGCCTGTCGCGCGCCGCGATCGAGGTGCTGGCGATCATCGCCTATCACCAGCCGGTGACGCGCGCCGAGATCGAAGAGATCCGCGGCGTCGTCACCTCGAAGGGCACGCTCGACGTGCTGCTGGAGACCGGCTGGATCAAGCCGCGCGGTCGTCGCAAGACGCCCGGCCGCCCCTTGACCTTCGGAACCACCGAGGACTTCCTGTCGCAGTTCACCCTGGAACAGCTTGGCGATCTGCCGGGCCTAGAGGAGCTGAAGGGCACGGGCCTGCTGGATTCGCGCCTGCCGACCGGATTCAGCGTGCCGACCCCGTCAGATGACCCGCAGCTGCGCGAGGACGAGGATCCGCTGGAACCGGGCGAGGACCTCGATCTGGCGCTGGCGCCTGCGGTCGAGCCCGAGACGCCGGAAGGCGGCAATGAGGGCGGCGAGGGTGGCAGCGAGGACTGACGTCCCGGTCGTTTAGCGGCTCCCTGCGACCAGTTAACATTGGCAAGATTACGTAGCGCCGACAGCGAATTGGCGCTGCCTTGGTCCTTGTTTTTGAGGCCTGCCAAGCCTAGGTTTCGGGGAAGATCGGCCGGGTCCCCGGCCAAGTGTGTTTGGAGGGTTGCAGGATGGGTTCGCTTAGCATTTGGCACTGGATCCTGGTGATCGCAGTCGTCCTGCTGCTGTTCGGCCGCGGCAAGATTTCGGATCTGATGGGCGACGTGGCCCAGGGCATCAAGGCCTTCAAGAAGGGCATGCAGGACGACGACAAGGTCGCCGACAAGCCCGAGCCGGCCAAGTCGATCGAGCACGCCGCCGCGCCGCCGACCGCGGCCCGGTCCGACGTCGGCAGCAAGGCCGTCTGAGTAAGCGTACGCGAGACGCGGGTGACGGCGCCGATCCTAAGCGCGAAGGATTGGGCCGGTCGCGGCTGGCGTGAACGGAAGACCTCATGTTCGATATCGGGTGGAGTGAACTGGTCCTGATCGGGGTCGTGGCCCTGGTTGCCATCGGCCCGAAAGAGCTGCCGGGCGTTCTGCGCATGGTCGGGCAGTGGATGGGCAAGGCCCGCAAGATGGCTGCCGAATTCCAGGGCCAGTTCCAGGAAGCGATGCGCGAGGCCGAAATGGCCGACCTCAAGAAGAGCTTTGACGAGGTCAAGGAAGCCGCTTCCGGCTTTGCCGGCAACAATCTGATGACCTCGCTCCAGAAGGATGTCAGCGACGCGCTCCGCGTCGATGCGCTGGACAAGCCGGCCGAGACCACCACGACCACCGCCGTCGAAGCGACTTCAAGTGAAGCGCTGGCGATTTCAAGCGAAACGCCGGCGACACCAACCACGCCGGAAGCGCCGACGCCCGAGACCTTCGTGGAAGCCGAGGCGCATGCGGCTGCGAACGAGCCGCTCGCGATCACCCGCGAGGTCGAGCAGGCCCAGGTCATTCAAGACACTGCGCCACCCGAGGCGATCAAGGACGTCAAAGCGTCATGAGCGACGCCGATATCGAGGCCAGCAAAGCCCCTCTGATGGACCACCTGATCGAGCTGCGGTCGCGGCTGATCAAGGCGCTGCTTGGCTTTGGCGTGGCCTTCATCTTCTGCTTCTTCTTCGCCAAGCAGATCTACAACGTGCTGGTCTGGCCGTTCGTGTGGGTCGCGGGTCCCGAGAATTCGAAGTTCATCTACACGGCGCTGCTGGAATATTTCATCACCCAGCTCAAGCTCGCGTTGTTCGGCGCCGGCTTCATCTCGTTCCCGATCGTCGCGACGCAGATCTACAAGTTCGTCGCGCCCGGGCTCTACAAGCACGAGAAGCAGGCCTTCCTGCCGTACCTGGTCGCAACCCCGTTCTTCTTCGTGCTGGGCGCGGCGCTGGTCTATTTCGTGGTGCTGCCGATGCTGGTCCGCTTCTCGCTCGGCATGCAGCAGGCCGGCAGCGACGAGACCGCGCAGATCCAGCTGCTGCCCAAGGTCGGCGAATATCTGTCGCTGATGATGTCGCTGATCTTCGCCTTCGGCATCGCCTTCCAGCTTCCGGTGATCCTGACGCTGCTCGGGCGTATTGGGATCGTGACCTCGAAGATGCTGCGCGAGAAGCGCCGCTATTTCATCGTCATCGCCTTCGTCATCGCGGCCGTTCTGACGCCGCCCGACGTGCTGAGCCAGTGCTCGCTGGCGATCCCCCTGCTGCTGCTCTACGAGGGCTCGATCATCGCGGTCGGGATGGTGGAGAAGAAGGCGGCGGCGTCGAAGGCCGCCACCGGCACCGATGTGTCGACGCCGGCCAATCCTGCAGAGTAGGGCGCCACGTCCACCGGTGTCATTCCCCGCGAAGGCGGGGAATCCAGCACGCCGCAGCCTCTCGGGGAATCACGGGCGCCTCTGGAATACTGGATCGCCCGCTTTCGCGGGCGATGACAGCTGTGCTAGGGGGAACGCGCTGACGTACAACGTTCGCCGTTGTAGGTTCATGCGCTGATCCAGGACCACCGCCATGCACGACATCAAATCGATCCGCGACAATCCGCAAGCCTTCGACGCAGGCCTCGCCAGGCGTGGCCTGAAGCCGTTGTCGGCGTCGCTGCTCGCGATCGACGAGAAGCGGCGGGCGGCAATCCTGGCCTCGGAGCAGGCGCAGGCGCGGCGCAATGCGGCCTCCAAGGAGATCGGCGACGCCAAGAAGGCGAAGGATGACGCGCGCGCCGCCAAGCTCATGGCGGAGGTCGCCGAGCTCAAGACCACGATGCCGCAGCTCGAAGCCGTTGCGAAAGCCGCCGACGAAGAGCTTGCCACGGCGCTGTCGGCGATCCCCAATCTGCCGCTCGGCGAAGTGCCCGACGGCGTCGACGAGCACGGCAACGTGCAACGCCATGTCTTCGGCAACCGGCGCAACTACGCGTTTGCGCCCAAGCCCCATGATGATCTCGGCGGCGCGCTCGGTGACATGGATTTCGAGACGGCGGCCAAGCTCTCCGGCGCGCGCTTCGTCGTGCTGAAGAAGGGGCTGGCGCGGCTCGAACGCGCGCTCGGCCAGTTCATGCTGAATCTGCACATCGACGAGCACGGCTATACCGAGATCAATCCGCCGCTGCTGGTCCGCAACGAGATCATGTTCGGCACGGGACAATTGCCGAAATTCGAGGACGACCAGTTCTGGGCGATCAAGGGCGAATTGCTCGCCGCACCCGATCTGGAGCGGCTGCGGACCGAGCGTCTCGGCATCATTCCGACAGCGGAGGTGGCGCTCACCAACCTCGTTCGAGAATCCATCCTCGATGAGAAGCAGCTGCCGATGCGCTTGACTGCGCTGACGCCGTGCTTTCGCGCGGAGGCGGGCGCCGCAGGACGTGATACCCGAGGCATGATCCGCCAGCACCAGTTCACCAAGGTCGAGCTGGTGTCGATCACGACGCCGGAGACCAGCAAGGACGAGCATGAGCGGATGCTGGCGTGCGCCGAGGAAGTGCTGCGCCGGCTCGATCTGCATTACCGCGTGATGACGCTTTGCACCGGAGACATGGGCTTTTCGTCGCAAAAAACCTATGACATCGAGGTCTGGATGCCCGGGCAGGGCGAGGGCGGCGCGTTCCGCGAGATCTCGAGCTGCTCGGTCTGCGGTGACTTCCAGGCCCGTCGCATGGACGCCCGCTCGCGCGGTCCGGACGGCAAGCCACGATTCGTGCACACGCTAAACGGCTCCGGCACCGCGCTCGGCCGCGCGCTGATCGCCGTGATGGAGACTTATCAACAGGAGGACGGCTCGATCGCGGTCCCCAGCGTGCTCCAGCCCTATATGGGCGGACTGAAGGTGGTCGCGCGCGAGTAGGGCGTTTTCGAGCGAAGTGGATACCGGTTCGCGTCGAGAAAGTGCGTCAAACAAGATAAAAATCTGAAGTCCCGTTCCGATTCTATCGGAACGGGAGTCCGAGGCGCGTTGCCCGGCTGTCACGCAGAAACGTTTGGTTGCGAAGATCGGTCGGCTGGTTATTCTGCCGACCACCCGACAATGCGAACTCACTGTTCATGGCCTTGCACCGCGACATCTTCTGGGTCGGCAGACAATGGGCGGTGACAGGTGCCGGTATCCAGGCCGTCGATCAGCGCCTGCGTGGTGTGTTCGACATCGCGATCGCGCGGCTCTGGGATGACGATCTCGTGTGCAGCCGGCGGGCCAAGCCCGGCGTGAATGCAGCGGATTTCGACAAGGCGCTGACGGTGGCGCGCGAACGCTTTCCGCAGACGCTGGAGCCGGACCCGATCCTCGCGCAAATGGAGGCGCTCGGGGTGATCGAGGCCCCGGTCGTGAGCTTGGTGGTGCCGGCGATGAAGCTGCGTGCGGAAGGCAGGCTCGCACGCTTCCTGCCGCAATGGCGCATCCGCAGGTAGCAGGACCAGGCTGGGAACCCGCCCCCGGACCCAGTCGGCCGGTTTGCCTGATCGGCCCCGGCCGGATAAGACGGCTCAGACCCGCTTCAGGAACGATTTTTAATATGCGCATTCTCTGCACCAATGACGACGGCATTCACGCCCCCGGCCTCAAGGTCGTGGAGGAGATCGCGCGCGCACTGTCCGACGACGTCTGGGTCGTGGCGCCCGAGCTTGACCAGTCCGGCGTGTCGCATTCGCTCTCGCTGAACGATCCGCTGCGCCTGCGCGAGGTCGGACCAAGGCACTTCGCCGTGCGCGGCACGCCGACCGACTGCGTCATCATGGGCGCGCGCCATATCCTCGGCACCAAGCCACCGGACCTCGTACTGTCCGGCGTCAACAAGGGCCGCAACGTCGCCGAGGACGTGGTCTATTCCGGCACCATCGCCGGCGCGCTGGAGGGCACCATCCTGGGGCTGCCGTCTTTCGCCCTGTCGCAGGAGTTCAGCGTCGAGACGCGCGAGCGCCCGCTTTGGGACACCGCGCTCAAATTCGGACCCGACATCCTGCGCAAGGTGATCGCCGCCGGCATCCCGAAGGACACCGTCATCAACGTCAATTTCCCGGCCTGTACGCCGGAAGAGGTGCTCGGCATTCGCGTCACCCGCCAGGGCAAGCGCAATCTCGGCTTCCTCAGGATCGACGAGCGCAGGGACGGCCGCAACAATCCCTATTTCTGGATCGGCTTCGAGCGCGCCGCGATGATGGATACGCCTGCCGAAGGCACCGATCTGGCGGCGCTGCGCGAGCGCTATGTCTCCGTCACGCCGCTCCGGCTCGACCGCACCAATGAGGCGTTTTCCGAAGCGTTGAGCGCGACGCTGAAGTAATCGCTAGCCGCCGCGAAGGGCGGCTTCGATGGTCTTGCCGAGCGCGTCGAGCTGGAACGGCTTCTGCAGGGCCGGCCGGTCGCGGTACTGCTCGGGCAGGCCGGAGGAGCCGTAGCCGGTGGCGAAGATGAACGGGCAGCCCTTCGCCCTGATGACATCGGCGACCGGAGAGATGACCTTGCCGTTGACGTTGACGTCGAGAATGGCGATGTCGAACTCGGTCGCCTGGGCGAGCCGCAGGGCCTCGGTGATATCGCCGGCCTCGGCGGCCACCTTGTAGCCGAGCTCTTCGAGCATATCCGCGACCATCATCCTGATCATCACCTCGTCCTCGACGAGGAATACAGAGCGGCCCGAAGGTCCGGTCGCGGTCATAGTCGTTGAGTCCTTGCCCATTTGCGGAAAACGTTCGCAGATAACGCGAATCGACGCAATGCGCGTTTCGGCGAGCGGACACCCGAAAATGGTCTTTGCAGCCAACCCGTTGCAAGCCGATTTATGGTCCAATACCGCGCCCGAACGGTTATCATGGGTTCCTGGGTAGGAACAGGATTCCTGCCCCGGGTCTTAACGAGACACGTGGCCCCGGACCCGACGAGACGATAAGCAGCGATGACCTCCGATCAGCACCCGCCGGAAAAGATGATGTTTCAGCTCTCGCTGAGGCGGCGGGGCATCAGCGATCAGGCGGTGCTGCGAACCATGGAGGAGGTGCCGCGCGATCTGTTCGTCGAGGAGACCGATCGCGACGCCGCCTATCGTGACAGCGCGCTGCCGATCGCCTGCGGGCAGACCATCAGCCAGCCCTTCGTCGTCGCCTACATGACCGAGCAGCTGCAGCTCCAGAAGAAGCACCGCGTGCTCGAGATCGGCGCCGGCTCGGGCTATCAGGCCGCCGTGCTGTCTCGGCTCGCGGGCCAGGTGCTGACCGTGGAGCGCTACCGCAAGCTCGCGGAGGCGGCACGCGCCCGGCTCGAAAAGCTAAACTGTCACAATGTCGAGGTGATGCTCGGCGACGGCCTCAACCTGCCGGCCAATATCGGCCCGTTCGACCGCATCATCGTGACCGCCGCGATGGAGCAGCTTCCGGAGAACCTGGTCGAGCGGCTGGAGGTCGGCGGCATCCTGATCGCACCCATCGGCCCGCACCATGGTGTGCAGACGCTGGTTCGCTTCAGCCGGACCGAAGCCGGGATCGAGCGCAAGGAACTCGTCGAGGTCCGCTTCGTGCCGGCGCTGCCCGGGGTGGCGCGGGAGCTGTAGATTTCCGGATCGGCTGTGCCGCCAACATCTTATTGGGAGGGTTAAGCCGTTATTTACTCGCGACGTGTTTACTTAAAAGACCAGTTCTGTTGCGTACGAGTGAGTAACCATGTCTGTAGTCGCCGAGTTGCTTTACTCGCGCCGCGTGCCGCAGGTTGCGGTCTTGGCGCTGATCTCGTTCAGCTTCGCAGGGTGCAGCGCCGACATGCAGTCGCGGCTGTCCCAGTCGAATTTCTCCAATCCTTTCGCGTCTGAGCAGACCGGCTCGGTGCAGCAGGCACCGCCGCCGCAGCGTGAGCTGCCGCAATATTCGCGGCCGCAGACGCAGCCCGGTTATTATCAGTCGCAGCCCTTGCCGCCGCCGGCGGTCTCCGCGCCGCAATCCTATCCGGTTGCGGCGGGTGGCGGGGTGTCCGGAGGCGGTCGCGGCGTCAGCTCCTACGCGCCCCCGGCACAGCCGCATCTTGAGACCACGGCCACCGTGCCGCCGCGCTCGGTCGCGGCCGCCCAGCCGGCCGGCGGGACCAAAATCATCGTCGGCACCAGCGACACGCTCGACGTGCTCGCCAAGCGCTATCGCGTCACGCCGCAGGCGATCCTCGCCGCCAACGGCTACAAGGGCCCGCGCGCGCTCTCGCCCGGCCAGCAATTGATCATCCCGCATCCGGCCACAGCCGCTGCGCCCGCACCGGCGATGGCTCCTGTCGCGGCGGCTCCCGCGATGGCGCCTGCTGCGAAGCCGATTGCCGCCGTCGCCGCGCCGCCGAGCACGCACTTCGTCAATCACGGCGACACGCTCGCCAGCATTGCCCGCAAGAACCACATCTCGTCGGCTGAGCTTGCCCGTGCCAACGGCCTCGATCCGTCGGCCAAGCTCAAGCTCGGCACCAGGCTGACCGTGCCGGGTGCCAAGACCGCTGCCCTCGCGGTGCCGGTTGCCGCGGCTCCTGTCGCCGGGACGCTGCAGCCCGTTGCGGTTGCTCCCGCACCCGCCACCAAGATGGCCGCTGTCGCCGCACCGGTGCAAAGCGCGCGTCTGGCCCAGGCCACGGCCAATGTCGAAGAGAAGGCCGCGGAGGCTCCGGCGAAAGCTGCGGAGACCACGAGCGCGCTGCCGACCTTCCGCTGGCCGGTGCGCGGCAAGGTGGTCACGAGCTACGGCGCCAAGACCAATGGCAAGTCCAATGACGGCATCAATCTCGCGGTGCCCGAGGGTACGCCGGTCAAGGCGGCAGAAGACGGCGTCGTCGCCTATTCAGGCAACGAGCTCAAAGGTTACGGCAATCTGGTCCTGGTTCGGCACTCCAACGGCTACGTCACCGCATATGCCCATGCGAGTGAGCTGATGGTGAAGCGCGGCGATACCATCAAGCGCGGTCAGGTCATTGCCAAGTCGGGTCAATCCGGGGAGGTGGCGTCGCCGCAGCTCCACTTCGAGATCCGTAAGGGATCGAGCCCGGTTGACCCGCTTCAATTCCTGAACGGGGCGTGAGGCGCGGGCCCACAGAGTAGGGCACGCAATCACCACGAGTATGCTGTCATCGCCCGCCTTGTGCGCATTGCGCACTGGTGCGGGCGATCCAGTATTCCAGAGGCGGCGGTCGCCAAGCCGAGAAGCTGCCTCAAACCGTGGCGTACTGAGGCTTTTGTGTCCGGACAATCAATTTTCGAAAAACAACCCCATGCAAAGTAGCCGATGGCTGCCGGTGAAATGTCCTAATGTCCTGAAGCTGCTTCGGTTTCGATAGCGCCGCGGACGTGGCAGGCCGGACCCGGCAACATCGCGAATAACCCGACCGGGACACCCTTTGATTTAGATCAACCTGGAAACCTCGCGTTCCGTGTCCGTAGCAGCGCAGGCCAATGACGCACGGGTCCGGAGTTCGGCATGAAGCTGGCTGATACGAAATCGCCGCCTGATTCCGGACAATCGTACCAGCATCCAACAGGTGAGGGGATGCTGTTCGTGCCGGGCGGCACGTTTCGCATGGGTTCGGATCGGCACTATCCGGAGGAAGCGCCGGTCCACCGCGTCACCGTGGATGCGTTCTGGATGGATCGCCATCCAGTGACCAACCGGCAATTCAAGGCGTTCGCGAAGGCTACCGGCCACGTCACCGTTGCCGAGATCGCGCCCGATCCAAAGGACTATCCGGGAATACTCCCGCACATGGTCTATGCGGGCTCGCTGATGTTCTCTCCGCCCGCGCATCCGGTCAGTCTCCGGGACTTCAGCCAATGGTGGACCTTCGCCAAAGGCGCAAACTGGCGGCATCCCTACGGGCAGGGCAGCGACATCCGTGGGCTGGACGATCATCCCGTCGTGCATGTGGCCTTCAGCGATGCGCTCGCCTACGCAAAATGGGCCGGCAAGGATTTGCCAACCGAAGCGGAATGGGAGTTCGCGGCGCGTGGTGGACTGGATGGCGCCGAGTTCACATGGGGAGATGAATTTGCGCCCGGGGGCCGTCACATGGCCAACACCTGGCAGGGCGAATTTCCGCGCCAGAACACCAGGGACGACGGATACGAACGGACATCGCCGGTCACCGCATTTCCGCCGAACGGTTACGGGCTGCACGATCTGATCGGCAACGTCTGGGAATGGACGTCCGACTGGTACTCGCCTCGGCATGAGGCTGACGCAGCAAAAGCCTGCTGCATTCCAGAGAACCCGCGCGGCGGCCGCGAGGCCGATAGCTACGACCCCAGAACGACCAACGTCAAGATTCCACGCAAGGTCATCAAAGGCGGCTCGCATTTGTGCGCGCCGAATTACTGCAGACGCTACCGGCCGGCTGCGCGGCATGCGGAGCCAATCGACACATCCACGAGCCACCTTGGATTTCGGTGCATCAGGAGAGGTGTCTCGAACGCATCATAATGGGAGAGCGAGGCCATGTTGAATTGCATATTCAATGACAAGCCGCCGTTTGCCGCAATTCCACCGATCAAGACGTCCAGTTGCCACAAGAGGTCCTGCGCCTCGCTGCTTGGCGCGACGATATTGATGTCGCTGTCCGGGGCAGCCAGCACGCCGGCGACCGCACAGCCGGCACAGAAACCCAATATCCTCTTCATCATGGGGGACGACATCGGCCTGTACCAACCGAGCATCTACCATCGCGGCCTGATGGTCGGCGAGACGCCCAACATCGATCGCATCGGCAATGAGGGCGCGATCTTCACGCATTACTATGCCGAGCAGAGTTGCACCGCAGGTCGCAACGCCTTCTTCACCGGCATGCATCCGCTGCGGACGGGAATGATTCCTCCGCAACTGCCCGGCAGCCCGTCCTATTTGCGGCCCGGCACCCCGGCGCTCGCCAAATTCCTGCTCGATCTCGGTTACAACACGGGCGAGTTCGGCAAGAACCATCTCGGCGATCACACCGACGCGCTGCCGACCGCGCATGGCTTCCAGGAATACTGGGGCTATCTGTATCACCTCGATGCGATGCAGGGCGTGAGCTTCCCGGACATCAACAAGTCCCCCACCCAGCAGACTGTTGCCCCGCCATGCAAGAATACGCCGATCCCCGGCATCCCGGAGGTACCGGGCGCGGTCGATCCGAAAACGTCGGTTTGCCTGACGCCTCCGCGCAACGTCCTGTCGTGCAAGTCCGATGGTACGTCCAGGACTCAGCAGTGCATCGACCAGGGCCCGCTGACACTCGAGCGATCGAAGGGTGTCGACGAGGAAATCTCGGCCAAGGTCATCGACTTCATCGATCGCAACGATCCGAAGACGACGGGCAAGCCTTTCTTCGTCTGGTACAACCCTGCGCGTATGCACATCACGACCGTGCTGAATGACAAGTACGCGGCCATGGTCGGCGAGCCCGGCGGCAAGGACTGGGGCCTCAACGAGGCGGGCATGAAGCAGATGGATGACAACATCGGCTATGTGCTCAAGAAGCTCCAGGACATGGGGCAGCTCGACAACACGATCGTCGTGTTCACCACCGACAACGGCGCCGAGACCATCACCTTTCCGGACGGCGGCACCACTCCGTTCAAGGGCGGCAAGCTGAGCACCTGGGAAGGCGGCATGCGCGCTCCGGCGCTCGTTCGCTGGCCGGGGGTCATCAAGCCCGGCACCATCAAGAACGACATATTCGCGTCACTCGACTGGCTGCCCACATTTGTCAACATCGCCGGTGGTGCAAAGGGAGACGCGCTGAAGAAGCGCATCGAGGCCGGCCAATATCCCGGCATCGTGAAGACGACGCTGGATGGCGTCGATCAGGCCGAATACCTTTCCGGGCGTTCGGAAACGTCGGCGCGCGATACCTTCTTCTACTATTCGGGCAAGGATCCGTCGGCGGTGCGCTACAAGAACTGGAAGATCTACTTCACGATGGTGTCCGACAACCCGGCGGGCTTTATTGCCGGAGCGCTTCCCTATCACTGGGCCCAGGTCGTCAACATCAAGCGAGACCCGTTCGAGACTTCGATCGGTTCACAATACAAGACGCTCATGGGCCAGGGCGGCACAATCGGCTCCCCTTCGACAGCCTACATCTACGATTGGAACATGCTGCCCATCGGCCAGGCGCTCTGGCTGAAGGAACTCGAGAGCTATATTGCGTACCCGCCGCTGCAGGACCCGGCGAGCTACAATCTCGATCAGGTGATGCAACAGATCAAGCAGGCCAAGACTGCCGGTCGCAGCGACTAGCTGCGCGCCACGAGCGTGATCCGACGAAGCGGGCGCCCCAGGGCGGGGCGCCCGCCAACGGAATGGCAAGCAAGTGATCAAGCAGGCCGCGCCGGGCCAGTAGACACCTCCACAAGCGTCGTCGGCTTCCGGTGCATCAGCGAACAGCGCCAATTGCATAACAACGGGAGGAGCACGTCATGAGTAGCAAGCTTCCGCCAGAAGAATCCCACGACGTTGCGCCGCAATCGGGCGGCGGAATGAAACGCCGCGATCTGCTGCTGAGCGGCAGTTCGCTTGTGGCCGCTTCGGCGCTCTCGGCCGTCGGACTGACAACGCCGGCACAAGCGCAGCAGCCGGCTCCAGCGCCCGCAACGGGGGGACAACGGCCGAACATCGTTTTTATCATGGGTGACGACATCGGCTGGTTCAATATCGGTGCCTATCATCAGGGCATCATGGCGAGCCGGACACCAAACCTCGACAAGCTCGCCGCGGAGGGCATGCGCTTCACCGACTATTACGCCGAGGCGAGTTGCACGGCGGGCCGTGCCAATTTCATCACAGGAGAATTGCCGATCCGCACCGGGCTAACCACGGTCGGCCAGGCTGGCTCCCCGATCGGAATGCCGGCGCAGGCACCGACGATCGCGACCGCACTAAAATCCATGGGCTACACCACGGGGCAGTTCGGCAAGAACCACCTCGGCGACCTCAACGAATTCCTGCCGACCATGCACGGCTTCGACGAGTTCTTCGGCTATCTATACCACCTCGACGCGATGGAAGACCCGGCCCACCGCAACTACCCGCAAGCGCTACTGGCCACCGTCGGTCCGCGCAACATGGTTCATTCCTGGGCGACCGACGTCGACGATCCGACGGTGCAGACGCGCTGGGGCAAGATCGGCAAGCAAAAGATCGAGGACTCCGGACCGCTTTATCCAAAGCGGATGGAGACGGTGGATGACGAAATCCTGAAGATCACGTTCGACTTCATCGACAAGGCCAAGCGGGACAACAAGCCGTTCTTCGTCTGGCTCAACCCGACGCGCATGCACGTCGTCACGCACCTTTCGGAAAAATACGAGAACATGCGCAACTCCGAAAACGGCTGGTCGGTTTCCGAGGGCGGATTCGCCCAACTGGACGATATCGTCGGCGCCGTCATGAAGAAGCTCAAGGACGAGGGCTTCGACGACAACACGATCGTCGCGTTCACAACCGACAATGGCGCGGAGAACTTCACCTGGCCTGATGGCGGACAGACGCCATTTGCAGGCGGCAAGGGAACGGCCATGGAAGGCGGTTTCCGCGTGCCCTGCATGATCCGCTGGCCGGGCAAGGTGCCGGCGGGAAAGGTCGAGAACGGCATTATCTCCGGACTCGACTGGTTCCCGACCTTCGTCGCCGCAGCGGGCAATCCGAATATTGCCGACGAGTTGAGGAAAGGAAAGCAACTCGCCGGCAAGACCTACAAGGTCTACCTCGACGGATACAACCAGATGGACCTGATTACCGGAAAGGGCCCGTCTGCCCGCCACTCGGTCTTCTATTTCACCGAGGGCACACTGAGCGCGGTGCGTATCGACGACTTCAAGTATCGCTTCACCGATCAGCCAAGCGGCTGGTTGGGCGCTACGGTCAAGGTTGATTGGCCGATCCTCACCAATATCCGCCTTGATCCCTTCGAACGCACGAACATGCCCAACGGCGCGCAGGGGTCGTTGGCATTCTATAACTGGTTTGTTTACGAGTTCTGGCGGTTCCAGTTCGTGCAGCAGGAGGTCGGCAAGCTCGCCCAGACGGCGATCGAGTTCCCGCCGATGCAGAAGGGGGCGAGCTTCAATCTGGAAGCGGTCAAGGAGCAGATCGAAAAGGCCATGCAGTCGCAGGCTGGCAAGTAGCAGATAAATGTGAGGTGAGCGGGCGCTCCGCGTCGGAGCGCCCGCCAACGGAATAGCGAGCAAGTGATCAAAGAGGCCGCGTCGGGCCGGTCGCTACCTCCACAAGCCACGCCGGCTTCCGATGCGTCAAGCGAACAGAGGCAATTGCGTAACAACGGGAGGAGCACGTGATGAGCAGCAAGCGTCCGCCAGAAGAATCCCGCGACGTTGCGCCGCAATCGGGCGGCGGAATGAAACGCCGCGATCTGCTGCTGAGCGGCAGTTCGCTTGTGGCCGCCTCGGCGCTCTCGGCTGTCGGGCTGACAACCGCGGCACAGGCGCAGCAGCCGGCACCAGCGCCCGCAGCGGCCGGACAACGGCCGAACATCGTCGTCATCATGGGTGACGACATCGGCATGTGGAATATCGGCGCATATCACCGTGGCCTGATGGCCGGCCGGACGCCCAATCTCGACAAGCTCGCCGCCGAAGGCATGCTGTTCACCGATTACTATGCCGAGGCAAGCTGCACGGCAGGTCGCGCCAACTTCATCACCGGTGAATTGCCAATCCGCACCGGCATGACCACTGTCGGCCAGGCCGGCGCTGCCATCGGCATACCCGCGCAGGCCGTGACCATCGCCACGGCGTTGAAAGGAATGGGTTACGCCACCGGCCAGTTTGGCAAGAACCACCTTGGCGACAAGAATGAATTCTTGCCGACAGTGCACGGCTTCGACGAGTTCTTCGGTTACCTCTATCACCTCGACGCAATGGAAGACCCCGCGCACCCAAACTACCCGCAGGATCTGCTGAACGTCGTCGGTCCACGCAACATGCTTCATACCTATGCGACCAACGTGGATGACCCCACGGTGGACCCGCGTTGGGGCAAGGTTGGCAAGCAGAAGATCGAGGATGCTGGAACGCTCTATCCCAAGCGAATGGAGACCGTGGACGACGAAATCCGCGACCTGGCGATCAAGTTCATCGAGAAGGCCAAGGCCGACAACAAGCCGTTCTTTCTATGGCTCAACCCGACCCGGATGCACATCGTCACGCATCTTTCACCAAAGTACGAGGCAACGCGCAACTCCAAGAATGGCTGGTCGATACATGAAGCCGGCATGGCGCAGCTCGATGACGACGTCGGCATGGTGATGCAGAAGCTCAAGGATATGGGCGTGGACGACAACACCATCGTGGTCTTCACCACCGACAACGGCACCGAGGTCTTCACCTGGCCTGATGGCGGGCAGACGCCTTTCGCGCAGAGCAAAGGCACCGTCATGGAAGGTGGCTTCCGCGTGCCCTGCATGATCCGTTGGCCGGGCAAGGTGCCGGCCGGCAAGGTCGAGAACGGCATCATTTCCGGTCTGGACTGGTTTCCGACCTTGCTGGCGGCCGCCGGCAACCCGAACATTGCAGAGGAGCTGCAGAAGGGCAAACAGATCGGTGACACGACCTATAAGTGCTATCTGGACGGCTATAACCAGATGGACATGATTACCGGCAAGGGGCCGTCGAACCGGCACGAAATCTTTTACTTCGGAGAGAGCGAACTCGGTGCCGTGCGCATCGACGACTTCAAGTATCGCTTCATCGACCAGCCAAAAGGCTGGCTCGGCGAAAAAACCAAGGTTGACGTGCCCTATTTGACCAATCTTCGCCTCGATCCATTCGAGCGCACGGGCTGGCCCGATAACGGGAGTAAAGAAGGCGCGCAGCAATACTTCGACTGGTTCAAATACGAATTCTGGCGCTTTGTATTTGTTCAGCAGCAGGTGGAAAAGCTGGCGATGACGGCGATCGAGTTTCCGCCGATGCAAAAGGGCGCGAGTTTCAACCTCGATGCCGTGAAGGCGAAAATCGAGGCGGCCCGGGCGGCGGTGGGCAAGTAGCGCCTGGCATCAACTGGTTTCATGGCGGGCGCACCCAACTCCTGTGCGCCCGCTTGGCAACGGAAAGGAGTCGACCTTGAAACCGATCATCCGTTCTCCTGCTATCGATCGCCGCATCCTGCTCTCGTCACTGGCCGTCCTTCCCTTGCTCTCCGCCTCACTCCGCTCCACCTCCGCGCTGGCACAGGCACGCGATCCACTCCCGTCCTGGAACGAGGGGGCGACCAAGGCTTCGATCCTCGATTTCGTCGCGCGGGTCACGACGCAAGGCGGGCCTTTCTTCGTGCCGGTCGAGCAGCGCATCGCGACCTTCGACAATGACGGCACACTATGGGTCGAGCAGCCGATGTATGTGCAACTGGCCTTCGCCCTCGACCGCGTGAAGGCCATGGCGCCAATGCATCCGGAATGGAAGACCAAGCAGCCGTTCGCGGCGGTGCTGGACGGCGACCTGAAGGCGCTTGCGGCTTCAGGCGAAAAAGGATTGGTCGAAATCATCGCCGTGACACATGCCGGCATGACCACGGCGGAGTTCGAGAAGATTGTCACGGATTGGCTGGCGACCGCGCGCGATCAACGCTTCAAGCGGCCGTATACCGAACTGGTCTATCAGCCGATGCTCGAACTGCTCGCCTATCTCCGGGCCAGCGGCTTCAAGACCTTCATTGTGTCAGGCGGCGGCATCGAATTCATGCGGCCCTGGACCGAACGGATCTACGGAATACCGCCGGAGCAGGTTGTCGGATCGTCGATCAAAACCCGATTTGAGATCAAGGACGGTGCGCCAACGCTCTTCCGGCTGCCCGACATCAATTTCATCGACGACAAGGCGGGCAAGCCGATCGGGATCAACGAGCACATTGGCCGGCGTCCGATCGCCGCCTTCGGCAACTCCGACGGCGATCTCGAAATGCTGCAATGGACGACGCTCGGCGCCAGTGGCGCGCGGTTCGGCCTGATCGTCCACCATACCGATGCGGAACGCGAATATGCCTATGACCGCGACTCGCATTTCGGGAAACTCGACGTCGCGCTCGACGCCGCGGCCGTCAACAAGTGGGCGGTCGTCGACATGAAGAAGGACTGGAAGCGCATCTTTGCCTTCGACTGACATCCTCTAAGGACCCATAAGTGCCATCTGGACGGCAATAGCCAGTGGACATGGTTACCGGCAAGAGGCACCCAACGCATTCCGGACTTGCACACCGACCATCTTTGTCGCCTGCGGCACCGCGTTCGAGGCGCGGACGTCCGCTGTTAACGCAAGGAGGACATCAGCCGGCGTTCCCGAGATCTGCTGGGCGAAGGTCGGACCAATTGTGAGAGCCAGAACGGAGGTCGACCATACCAATGCGCGCATGGTGGGAGTGATGTTCATGGTCAGACTCCCTCGAATTGACTATTCGAAGCTAAACCTGCGAACAGCATGCGCCATACGCTTCAGGATGGCCGCATCGTCATCGACCACAATCACGAAGCGCCATCATGTCCGTGTAGCCCCGGTACGGGCGCGCGCCAAGAGTCTTGGCCGACCGTTGATCCAGATCAATGGAATAGTCCACCGTGAGCACAACGAAGGGTCGTTGTTATAAAAGGCGGGCTTTGCCGACGGGCGCTGAGAATGTCCGGTGATCGGGACCGACCGGACGCGGCTGGCCTCGCGGTCGGTTGCTGACGAGGCGACGACGACTTCTAAAAGCGAACATTTCCGGACTAGTGATCAAAGAAGTCTGCACGATGTCGGACCGTGAACCCATTCTCAAGCCCGTTGCGATCGCAGACCTGCGCCCGACCCAGATGACGGTCGGCATTCGGGAGGTCAAGGAGAAGCGCAAGCGCTGGCGCGACGAGAGCAAAGAGAAAGGAGCCGAGTTCTTGGGCAAGCACATGATCCCGGTCGTGCTTGGCCCGAAGGACCGCCACTACGTCATCGATCATCACCACCTGGCGCGTGCGCTCCATGAAGAAGGGGTCGAAGAGGTATTGGTTACCGTGGTGAAAAACCTCAGGACGCTGGAGCCCGATTCGTTCTGGTTCGTCCTGGACAATCAAAGCTGGATGCATTCGTACGACGACGAGGGCCGTCTGCGCCCTTACAAGGATTTGCCGAAGACCGTGGCCGGGCTTATTGACGATCCGTTCCGCTCGTTGGCGGGCGAACTGCGGCGCGCCGGCGGGTACGCCAAGGACACGACGCCGTTCAGCGAGTTCTTGTGGGCGGATTTTTTGCGTCGCCGGGTCAAGCGCAAAACCGTAGACACCCACTTCGAGGAAGCCCTCGAGCAAGCCCTGGAATTGTCCAAAAACGAGGAGGCGAGCTACCTGCCCGGCTGGTGTGGTCCCGTCTTGGAGGATTGAAGGCATGCCTATCCCGCTCGAAAAATCCGCAAGCGCGCCGATGACCCGACGAGCCGTGCAGGCTTGGTGCGAGAGGCTAACGGACAGCGGCATCGACCAGAGGAAAGAGTAGCTCATGGCGCAAACAGTGGCCGATAGAACACTGAGCCATCTGGATCACGAGCTTGTCGCGTCGCTAAACGACTTCCACGATCCGAACCAAGAGTGGCGCCGCCTCTTCTCGGAGTTGCTCGGAACGTTCTTCCTCGTCCTCGTGGCCGCCGGTGGCGGCATGATGGGGCAGGCCTTTCCCGGCACGATCAGCCGTGCCGCTGCGGTCGTCGCACCCGGTCTGATGGTGATGGCGATCATCCTCTTCATGGGCAAGGTGTCCGGCGCTCATCTCAATCCCGCGGTCAGTATCGCGTTCTCGGTGCGTGGCGACTTCCCATGGCGTCGCGTGCCGGGATATATCGTCGTGCAGTTGATCGGGGCGACGCTCGCGGCACTGTTCCTGCACGCCGTGATCAACGTGCCGGCCAGCTACGGGTCGAACTATCCCGCGTCGGGATACTCCGCGTCCGATGCGTTCCTGATGGAGGCCGTGCTGACCCTCGGTCTCGTCAGTGTCATTCTCGGCACGGCGTCAGGCGCTCAGAACATCGGGATCATCGGCGCGATCGGCGTCGGCGCGTACATCGCACTCGCCGGGCTGTGGGGGAGCCCTATCTCGGGAGCGTCGATGAACCCAGCGCGCACGTTCGGCCCGAACTTGATCGCGACCGACTTCACGAGCTACTGGGTGTATGTCGCAGGTCCACTCGTGGGTGCAGTTCTCGCAGTGGGTGCAGCATGGGTGCTCCGCGGTGCCGGCGGCGGCCGCGCAGGCTCAGGTGCGGCACAGGGGAGCCTTTTCACCGAAGTCGAGCACCCGGAGAAAGGGTGAGGCGCAGGCATAATGGGTCATGAACTCTCGCTGTTCGTGGGTACGTTCGCGACTTTGCTCGCGATAATAAATCCGTTCGAGGTCCTGCCGGTCTATCTGAAGATGCTGGAGGGCAAGGACGCCGCCACACATCGCAAGGTGGCATGGAAAGCTTGCCTCTATGCGCTGCTTCTATCTCTCTTTTTCTTGATCTTCGGAACGCTGATCCTGCGCTTGTTCGGCGTGCCGCTGAGCATGGTCCGCATCGTTGGCGGGATCATCCTGATGAAGATCGGCTTTGAACTATTTTCACCGTCCGCTTCCGGTGGCGTGATTCCGGCCAGCGGCGCGGATCAGAGCGGTAACATAGCTTTCGTGCCGCTTGCGATGCCGCTCATGTGCGGACCAGGCGCAATCGCCACCATCCTCGGCATGACTGCCACGATTAAGCGATCATCAGCGGAACTGGCCTCTTTCGTAGCGATCGTCGTGGCTATTTTCGCGACGATGGTCGTCACCTACCTGTGTCTGGCATATGCCGGGAAACTTTTCGACAAGCTCGGCGCAATGGGGATCGATGCTATCACCCGAATAGTTGGCTTCTTCGTCTCTGCGATGGGCGTTGCGCTGATCTTCGACGGTATCATCGAGGCATTGCAGACGCATGGTGTGACGATTCTGCGTTGAACTAGCTGTTGGTGGCGCCACGCAAATTCCGGGGCGATCTTGACCTTGGATGTATTCTGCCAATCGGAGATTTGTTCTGAACCGAACCGAGTCCGAGGTGGACCGTATTACGCGGCGTCGGGAAGTTGTCGGCCCACAGCACAAATGACGCGATCATCCACTTCGGACACCGAGACACAAGTCTCGTTGCGCGCCAGGTTGCCGTGTCATTTAACCGGGAACAGCAACGCGACAGTAGTTCGCAGTGACCAGGCCGGAGCGCCAGTCGGACGTATCACGTTGTAATAGGCTTGAATCGATGCGTTGATCGGTTGATCACCCACTCTGAAAACCCGACCGATACCGCCGCCGACCGGCACTGTCCACCGCTCCCCCGACGCCGCGAGCCAATCCGCGGTGATGATGGGTGACGTGTTCAGGTACCAGCCGTGCGCCATGTTGTAGTTGGCGAAGGGCTGCGCGAGGAAGGCGTTGACGGGCGGTCGCAGCGGATTGCCGCCGACCGACCACTGGTTATTGAGCAATACACCGATCACCCAATGTGGCGGCGTGACCACTAACACGGCCGTTGGGCCGAACAAGAATTTACCGGTCCCGAGGATGGGATCGTTTGCGGACGGAACGGTGAAGACTGGTCCCACGCCCCAGATCAGCGGCCCGGGATGCACGGGGGACACAAACAACGATTGAGTAATGTCGCCAATCCCGTTGGTGTTGCTGTCGAAGAACGGACTTGGCTGGCTCACCAACGGAATGATGGTACGTGAGATTACGTTCCAGTCATCGTTTAAATGCATGGGCACGACGGGTTGAATGTTGAGTACTTCCTGGGTGCGATTGAATGGTCCGGTATTGAAATTGGTGTTGCTCTGAAACGGCACGCTGACCAAATCCGCGATCGGGTTTTGTGATTTCTTCTGTAGATCTTCGTCGTCCGAAGGCTCGTGGGAATGCTTCGGCGCCTCGGCCACCGCAGGAAGGCCGCTTTCGAATTTATAATTGATGCCAGCTTTGACCATTTGAAGGTCGCGGTTCAAAGCGACCGAGGGGACGGTGGGAGAACGCCAGTTCGATAGCCCAAGATAATCGTATTCGAGTTTGACGGTCCAATGCGACTTGAAGCCGTATTCGATGCCAGCGCCCGCCAACCAGCCGGTGTTCGTGCTGGTCCCGTTCCAAGCGGCGCCGGGGAGGTTCAAAGTAGCGCTGCTGTTGACCCAGCCGCCGCCAAGCTTGGCGAATACGAGCCATCGATCATCCACGAGGCCGACACGGCCCGCCACGGTGCCGATCCAGTGCTGGTCTACAAAGGCTAATGTCGGAGCAGGAAGGACCGGATGACCGAAGGTGGCTCCATCGAACTCACCTTCGACACCAAATAGAAAGTGACCGGCCTGGAAGTTATAGCCCGCCTGTACGCCTCCAACGAATTCGGTCAGGTCGCCATACAGATTGTTGCCGGGAATGTTCAGGCTGCCGTTGGACCATCCCCCACCGAAGTTGGCACCAACATAAAACCCTCCCCAATTATACAATGGTGCCGCGATTGGTGCTTTGTATATCGGAGCTTTGACGGGCAGGTCGGACGCAAGAGCGGGTCCGCTCAACAATCCTGCCGCGATGCAAATGAGGAAAACTTTCTGCACCGTCGCCTCCTCAAGGTCGGCCACAACTCGCAAACATATGACCAAGAAGGTCTCTGACCAATCAACTTGTTTGATCTGCATCAAGCCTAGCTTGCTATGTCGATGCAGGTGACATTTCGGTCACAACGAAATTGAGGATCTTCGTGCCGCTTCGTGTTCTTTAAGTGAACATTGTTGTCTGACTTTGCGATCGTCTCCTGTTTGAGAACGCGCTGGGCGATCTGGCAGTGATGCATTGGAATTTGTGCCCAAGGCGGTCATCCGCGCCGCAATAGAAGTTTCGGCTAACGAGGAGGTTGCTGCGTAGCCGGCTTCCCCACGCTTTGGCCGTACAGGGCCTTGGCGTAATCGCTTCTGGCGTGAGCATCGACGGTATCCTCGAATGGGCCAGCGGCCACAGGTGCGGCGAAGACTGACGCTAGAACGACGCCGACGAGCGTGAGCTTGAGCTTCATCGTCTGGCAACTTTGCTCTTGGTCACACTCGATTACCAATAAGCAGTCGCGAGGCTCAATATGCGACCTAACAACGGCTGGCATCGCGTTGCAGCAAGAGACGCGAGTTTGCTTTTTTTCTCACTCGTTGGTGGGGGGCCGAAAATAGAATCGGTGGCACAAACTGCATACTCAACATTTCCAGCTATGAGAGGGTTGCAGTAGGTCTGCCGTGGCGCCCGATCGGACTTGGGTTACCGAATGTGGCTCTTTGGTCGCAGCATTGATCTTTCTTGCGATAGATCTATCCCCGTTGAATTTTACATGATGAGCCCCGATCGCCTCGGGGGTACGCTGTCGCCGGATTGTATTCGGAGGTAACACATCTTACGAGGCACGACATGACAGTGAGCATTGCACTGGCGGCGGGGCAGAGTGAGCGATCGAAATCAGCACGTCGTCGCAGACTTGGGGTTGCTGCATTCGTCTTGACGTCCGCGATCATGGGTTTTTCCCATTGCGCGTTGGCCGATGAAGGCGGCGTCAGCTTCTGGGTCCCCGGTTTTTTTGGAAGCTTGGCGGCTACACCGCTGCAGCCGGGTTGGTCGCTGACGAATATCTACTATCACACCTCCGTATCCGCCGGCGCCGACGTCGCGCGTGCGCGTGAATTCACGCTCAATAGGGTTCCGGTCAACGGCACCCTCAATGCAAATCTGAATTTGAACGTCAACGCCACGGGCGATCTTGGCTTTGTGCTCCCGACCTATGTATTCGCGACGCCGGTGCTCGGCGGTCAGGCGTCGGTGTCCCTCCTGGGAGCCTATGGTGTCGTCGGCACCAGCTTGGCAGGGACTTTGTCCGGTGTGATCTCGGCGCCGCCGCTCGCCGCTGTTCCCTTCGCGCGGTCCGACACCATCAGCGACACCACATGGGGCTTTGGGGATGTGGCGCCGGTATTCCAATTGCGCTGGAACGCCGGCGTCCACAACTACATGACCTATATCATGGGCGACATCCCGGTTGGCGCTTACCAATCCACGCGCCTGTCGAATATAGGCATCGGACACGGCGCGATCGACGCTGGCGGCGGCTACACCTATTTCAATCCGCAGACCGGCCACGAATTCTCCGGCGTGCTCGGCTTCACCTACAATTTCAAGAACACCGCAACGCAGTATCAGAATGGCGTCGACATGCACTTCGACTGGGGTGCATCGCAATTCCTGTCGAAGCAGGTCATGGTTGGACTCGTGGGGTATGTCTATAAGGAGCTCGGCTGCGACAGCGGCTCAGGCGACCGCGTCGGCTGCTTTCGGTCGCAGGTGGTCGGCATCGGCCCCCAGATTGGATTCCTGTTTCCGGTCGGCGACATGCAGGGCTATCTCAATTTAAAGGCTTACGGTGAGTTCGCTGCGGAAAACCGGCCATCAGGCTGGAATACCTGGGTCACCTTCTCTATCTCGCCGCCCGCGCCCGGAGCACCTCCGACGACAAAGCCCATCGTTAGAAAATTCTAGCAGCTATCAAGCTGCGGCTGTCAGTTTGCTGATCATTCTTTGCAACACGCGGGCAACCGGTGGCACCTGGTCCCCGTCGAAGCTCGCTCCGGTGACCACCACCGAGGCCGTAGTGCCGGCGCGTAGCAGGCGTCGCCTTCGCGCGCGATTCCTTTGCGATCTCGCCCGCCGCGCCTGAAAGTACCGTCACGCCGACCCGGCACATGGTGACAAAGCAAGGCACGCGCCCTTGACCCCCGCCTTCGGGGAAGGGCGGCACGTAGCCGGGTGGCGCTCCGACCGCTAATTCACCGTCAGCTTCACGCCGAGCCGCCCCGCAAGCTCCTGCACGAACTGCCAGGCGACGCGGCCCGAGCGGGAGCCGCGCGTGGTCGACCATTCCAGCGCCTCGCGCTCCAGCGCCTCGTCGTCGACCTCAATGCCGAAATGGCTGCAATAGCCCCGCACCATGGCGAGATATTCGTCCTGGCTGCAGCGGTGGAAGCCGAGCCACAATCCGAAGCGATCCGACAACGAGACCTTCTCCTCGACCGCTTCGCCGGGATTGATTGCGGTCGAACGCTCGTTCTCGATCATCTCGCGCGCCAGCAGATGACGGCGGTTGGAGGTGGCGTAGAGGATGACGTTCTCGGGGCGGCCCTCGATGCCGCCTTCGAGCACCGCCTTGAGCGACTTGTAGGACGCATCATTGCCGTCGAAGGACAGGTCGTCGCAGAACACGATGAAGCGGAACGACGAGGCGCGAAGCTGTTCCATCAGCGCGGGCAGGCTCTCGATGTCCTCGCGGTGGATCTCGACCAGCTTCAACTTGTCGGACGGTTTGCGCTCCGCGTTGATGCTGGCATGCGCCGCCTTCACGAGCGACGACTTGCCCATGCCGCGCGCGCCCCAGAGCAGGGCATTGTTGGCCGGCAGGCCGTTGGCGAAACGCTCGGTGTTCTCCATCAGGATGTCGCGCATCCGGTCGACGCCCTTCAGCAGGAACAGCTCGACGCGGCTGACCCGCGGCACCGCAGCGAGGCGGCCGTCGGGGTGCCAGACATAGGCGTCCGCCCGCTCGAACGATTCGCGTTCGGCGGCCGGCTTGCCCTGGGCGGCGAGGTGCGCCGCGATCGTCTCCAGCGCGCGGACGATACGATCCTGGGAGAGGTCCGGGGCTGCCTTATCGACTGCCTTGGGGGGGGCCTTGGGACGTTTTGCCGCGACGCGAGCAGGCGTCCTGGCAGGGGTGCGGGGGCCTTTGCCGGCCGGGCTTTTGCTTGGTTTTTTGGGCATGTCCGAAGTTCCTGAGAATGCAGCCTTATCGGGCCTGAGGGCGCGCCGCAAGGTGGCCAAATCGACGGTCTGGCAGCGTTGCAATTGGGGCAATGGCCGCTATAGTCCGCGCGAATTTGACCGAACCGGTCGCCTTTGAGGGCCTGACCGGTTTTCCCCCGTTTCCACGAGGATCGTCCGAATGTTCATTACCCCTGCGTATGCCCAGGCCGCGGGCGCCGGCGACACCAACAGCATGTTGATGTCGCTGCTGCCGTTCGCCCTGATCTTCGTGATCATGTACTTCCTGATTCTGCGCCCGCAGCAGAAGAAGGTGCGCGACCATGCCGACCTCGTGAAGAACATCCGCCGCGGCGACACCGTCGTGACCTCGGGCGGCCTCGTCGGCAAGGTCACCAAGGTCGTCGACGACGACCAGATCGAGTTCGAGATTTCCGACGGCGTGCGCGTGCGGCAGATGCGCCAGATGATCTCGGGCGTGCGCGCGAAGGGCGAGCCGGCGAAGGAATCCAAGGATAGCAAGGAAGCCGCCAAGGACGACGCCGCGTCGAAGTGAGCGCTTCCGCGAGCATCCCAATCTCCTGATCTGACAGGTCCAGTCGATGTTGTATTTCACGCGGTGGAAGGCGCTCGGGATTATCCTGACGGCGCTGATCGTGTGCCTCTGCGCGGTGCCGAACTTCTTCCCTGAAGCGCAGGTCAAGACCTGGCCCGCCTGGGCGCAGCGACGGCTCGTGCTCGGCCTCGATCTCCAGGGCGGCTCCTATCTGCTGCTCGAGGTCGATTCGAGCTATGTGAAGAAGGAGAGGCTGGACCAGGTCCGCGACGACGTCCGCCGGACGCTGCGCGATGCCAAGATCGGATTCACCGGCGGCGTGACCGTGCGCAACGACGCGGCCGAGGTTCGCATCACCAAGGAATCCGACGTGCAGCCGGCGCTCGCCAAGCTGCGCGAGCTGTCCCAGCCACTGGGCGGACTGATGGGATCCAGCGGTCAGCGCGACCTTGAGGTGACCGATGCCGGCGGCGGCGTGATCCGCCTGGTGATTCCGCAGGCTGCGATGCTCGACCGCATGCGCAAGACCATCGAGCAGTCGATTCAGATCGTCGAGCGCCGCGTCAACGAGCTCGGCACCGTCGAGCCGGTCATCCAGCGCCAGGGCAACGATCGCATCCTGGTGCAGGTCCCAGGTCTTCAGGATCCGACCCGCCTGAAGGAATTGCTCGGCAAGACCGCGAAGATGGAATTCCGCATGGTCGATGCGTCCGTGCCGCCGGATCAGGCGCAGCAGGGACGGTTGCCGCCGGAATCCGAGCTGCTGATGAGCGCCTCGCCGCCGCCCACGCCCTATGTAGTCAAGAAGCAGGTGCTGGTCGCCGGTGGCGACCTGACCGACGCCCAGGCGAGCTTCGACCAGCGGACGGGTGAGCCGGTCGTCAGCTTCAAGTTCAACACCTCGGGCGCGCGCAAGTTCGCGCAGGCCACGCAGGAAAACGTCGGGCTGCCCTTCGCGATCGTGCTCGACAACAAGGTGATCTCGGCGCCCGTCATCCGCGAGCCCATCACCGGTGGTCAGGGCCAGATCTCCGGCAATTTCACGGTGCAATCGGCCAACGATCTCGCGATCCTGTTGCGCGCCGGCGCGCTTCCCGCCCCGCTCACGGTGGTCGAGGAGCGCACCGTCGGTCCGGGCCTCGGCCAGGACTCGATCGAGAAGGGTGAGCTTGCGGCTTACGTCGGCTCGATCCTGGTCATCATCTTCATGCTTCTGACCTACCGGCTGTTCGGGGTGTTCGCGAACATCGCGGTGGCGATCAACGTCGCCATGATCTTCGGCCTGTTGTCGCTGCTCAACGCCACGCTGACGCTGCCCGGTATCGCCGGCATCGTGCTCACCGTCGGCATCGCGGTCGACTCCAACGTGCTGATCTACGAGCGCATCCGTGAGGAGCTGCGGGGCGGTCGCAATGCGATTTCGGCGATCGACGCCGGATTCAAGCGGGCGCTTGCGACCATCCTCGATTCCAACATCACCACCTTCATTGCCGCCGCCGTGCTGTTCTACATCGGCACCGGCCCGGTGCGCGGCTTTGCCGTGACGCTCGGCATCGGCATCATCACCACGGTGTTCACCGCCTTCACGCTGACCCGGCTGATCGTGGCCTGGTGGGTGCGGTGGAAGCGGCCGCAGAGCGTGCCGATCTAGGAGCTAAGACCGTGACTCACTACGTTCTCGTCGGCCTTGGCATTCTCATTGCCGTTCTCACCGTGGTCGCAGCGCTCGGGCTGCTGCCGTCGCTGCGCATCGTCCCGGACGATACGCATTTCGACTTCACGCGCTTCCGCCGGATCAGCTTCCCGATCTCGGCGGCGCTGTCGATCGTCGCGATCACACTGTTCTTCACCCATGGCCTGAATTTCGGCATCGACTTCCGCGGCGGCACGCTGCTGGAAGTGCAGGCCAAGTCCGGCGCCGCCGACATCGCCGCGATGCGGACGACGCTCGATGCCTTGCATCTCGGCGAAGTCCAGCTACAGCAGTTCGGCGGCCCCGAGAACGTCCTGATCCGCGTCGCGGAGCAGCCGGGCGGCGACGCCGCCCAGCAGGAAGCCGTGCAGAAGGTGCGCGGTGCGCTCGGCGATTCCGTCGAATATCGCCGCGTCGAGGTGGTGGGACCGCGCGTTTCCGGCGAGCTGCTGGCCTACGGCATGCTCGGCCTGATGCTCGCGATCGTCTCGATTCTGATCTACCTCTGGTTCCGCTTCGAATGGCAGTTCGCGCTCGGCGCCATGATCGCCAACGTGCACGACATCGTGCTGACGATCGGCTTCATGTCGATCAGCCAGGTCGATTTCGACCTGACCAGCATCGCGGCCCTTCTGACCATTCTGGGCTATTCGCTCAACGACACCGTCGTCATCTACGACCGTATCCGCGAAATGCTGCGCCGCTACAAGAAGATGCCGATGCCGCAGCTGCTCAACGAGTCGATCAATTCAACCCTGTCGCGCTCGATCATCACCCACTTCACCGTGACGCTGGCGCTGCTGGCTTTGCTGCTGTTCGGCGGCCATGCCATCCACAGCTTCACCGCGGTGATGATGTTCGGCGTGGTGCTGGTCGGCACCTATACCTCGATCTTCATCGCGGCCCCGATCCTGATCTATCTCGGCGTCGGCGAGCATCGCGAAGATGCGCCCGATACGGCTACGCCGGCGAAGAAAAACAAGGCATGATCCGAACCGCATGCCCTCGCAGGCGTTTGCGAGGGCAGTAAGCTCATTCGGACGAAGCACATGGCCGGCGATCCCAACGCACCGCATTTTCCCCGCTCGGCGCCGATCGAAGCCTATGGCAAGGGCGGCTTCGCCTTTGCCGGCATGTCGCATCGGGGATCGCTGCTCTGCCTGCCCGACGCGATCTGGGCCTGGGACGTGACGGACCCGACGAAGATCGACCGCTATTCGCTGGATCGCGTCTTCACGGCGGCCAACAGCATCGACACGCTTCTGATCGGCACCGGAACCGGCGTCTGGTTGCCGCCGCCGGACCTGCGGCAGGCGCTGAAGGCGGTGAGGGTGGTGCTGGATACGATGCAGACCGGTCCCGCCGTGCGTACCTACAACATCATGATCGGCGAGCGGCGCCGCGTCGCCGCGGCGCTGATCGCCGTGCCATGAGCAGCGCTGCGCCTCCGGCCGATTCCGTCGCCTTCTGCGCCGGCCTCGTGCGCAGCCATGACTTTCCGCGCTATGCCGCAACGCTGTTTGCGCCGGCCGCCGAGCGCCAGGCGCTGCTGGCGCTCTATGCCTTCAATGTCGAGATCGTCCGCGTCCGCGACCAGGTGAGCCAGCCCTTGCCCGGCGAAATCCGCCTGCAATGGTGGACCGACATGCTGTCGGGCCACGTCCACGGCAGCGCCGAGGGCAACCCGGTGGCGGCGGAGCTATTGCGTGCGATCAGCGATTTCGACCTGCCGGTCGAGCCGTTGTCGCTGCTCGCCGACGAGCATCAGTTCGATCTCTACAACGATCCGATGCCGACCATGGCGGCTCTGGAGGGCTATCTGGACGCGACCTGTTCGGCGTTGTTTGCCCTCGCGGCGCGGGTCATGGTGCCACCTTCGGAGGCGGCCGAGCATGTCGCAAGGCATGCCGGGCTCGCCCAGGGCATCGCGCAGGTGATTGCGAATCTGCCGCGCGACTCGGCGCACCGGCAACTGTTCCTGCCGCAGCAGCTGCTGGCGGCCCATGGCTGCCAGATGGAGGACGTGTTCGCCGGCAAGGAGACGCCAAATCTGCATGCGGTGCTCGGCCAGCTCGTGGGCGAAGCCGAGCAGCATTTGACGACGGCCTTGTCGCTGTTGCCGGAGGTGCCGGCGCCTGCACGGCCAGCGTTTCTGCTGCTGAGCCAGGTGCGGGGTGACCTCAAGCGCCTGTCGCAACCCGGGCGCAATCCGTTTGCGCCGCAGCCCCCGTCGCGGCTGCGCACGCTATGGACGCTGTGGCGGGCTTCACGTTCGCGGGAATTCACCAAATAGCGGCCGGCTTATCGCCTCAAACGGCCAAATGCTCTATGCTGTCCTATGGCTGAGTTGTCCCAAAATACATCCTCCGATCTCAGTGGCTTGCCGGTCGCTCTGGGCGACATCCATGCCGCAGCCGATACCATCCGCGGCGCCGTCGTCGAGACGCCGTGTAGCTACAGCCGCACGCTGAGCAACATCTGCGGCTGCGACATCTGGCTGAAATTCGAAAACCTCCAGTTCACCTCCTCGTTCAAGGAGCGAGGGGCGCTCAACCGGCTCACCGCGCTGACGCCGGAGGAGCGTGCGCGCGGCGTCATCGCGATGTCGGCGGGCAACCACGCGCAGGGCGTCGCCTATCACGCCAAGCGGCTCGGCATTCCCGCCACCATCGTCATGCCGGTCGGCACGCCCATGGTGAAGGTCGAGAACACCAAGCACCACGGCGCCGAGGTGGTGGTGACGGGCGCGACGCTGGAGGAGGCGGCCGTCTATGCGCGCAGCCATGGCGAGGCCCGCGGCATGATCTTCGTCCACCCCTACGACGACCCGCTCGTCATCGCGGGGCAGGGCACTGTCGGGCTCGAGATGCTGAAGGCGGTGCCGGAGCTCGATACGCTGGTGGTCCCGATCGGCGGCGGTGGCCTGATCAGCGGCATCGGCATTGCCGCGAAATCGATCAAGCCGACGGTGCGGATTCTTGGCGTCGAGGCCTGGCTCTACCCCTCGATGTACAACGCCATCCATGACGGCAATCTGCCCGCGCGCGGCGACACGCTCGCCGAAGGCATCGCGGTGAAATCGCCGGGCAAGATCACGACCGAGATCGTCCGCCGCCTCGTCGACGACATCGTGCTGGTGAACGAAGCCGAGCTCGAGCGTGCGGTCGCGACCCTGATCTCGATCGAGAAGACGGTCGTCGAGGGCGCCGGCGCCGCCGGGCTTGCCGCGCTGATGTCCGATACGTCCCGCTTTGCCGGCCAGAAGGTCGGTCTCGTCCTGAGCGGCGGCAACATCGACACGCGGCTGATCGCCTCCGTCCTGACGCGCGAGTTGGCGCGCGAGGGTCGGCTGACTCAGTTGTCGCTCGATATCCCCGATCGGCCGGGGCAATTGGCTGCCGTCGCCTCACTGCTGGCCGAGGCGGGCGCCAACATCATCGAGGTCTCGCATCAGCGGACCTTCTCCGACTTGCCGGCCAAAGCGACGCTGCTTCAGCTCGTCATCGAGACCCGCGACAGCGCCCATCTCGACGAGGTCATGGCCAAGCTCGGCGCATCCGGACTGAGCGCGCGCTGCACCTGAGTGGCGCGCGCCGCTATCGCGGCGCCAAACCCGCGAGGTGGCCGATCAGCCGATCGATCTCGGCATCCGTATTGTAGTAATGCGGGGAGGCCCGCACGACCGGCGGCAGCGAGCGGATCTCGGCATCGATGCGGGTGCTCGCCGGATCTGAAGCGCCGATGGTGATGCCCGCCGCAGCGGCGCTGCTGACGATGGCGTCCGCCTCATACCCATCCATCGTGAAGCTGACGATGGCGCCCGGTGCGCGTCCGAGGTCGCGAATGGTCACGCCGCGAACGGAGGCGAGGCCGCCGCGAAGACCGTCCGCAAGCAGACGGCAGCGCTGTTCGATCGGGCCGAGACCGATATCGAGCGCGTAGTCGACGGCGGCTCCGAGACCGAGCCGCGCTGCGTAATTGTTCTCCCAGGTCTCGAAACGGCGCGCGTCGTCACGCACCCGATATTCACCTCGCGAGACCCAGGGCGCGGCGAAGTGATCGATCATCGGCGGCTCGAGCCGTTGCAGCATCCCGCGGCGGACGTAGAGAAAGCCCGTGCCGCGCGGGCCGCGGAGGAATTTGCGCCCCGTCGCCGACAGCATGTCACAGCCGATGGCTTCGACGTCGACCGTCATCTGGCCGACCGCCTGGCAGGCGTCGAGCAGATAGGGAATCCCGTGCGCCCGCGCGATCTTGCCGATCGCCGCCGCGGGATTGACCAATCCGCCATTGGTCGGAACCCAGGTGATGGCGATCAGCTTCACGCGCTCGTCGATCATGCGCTCGAGCGCGTGGACGTCGAGCTCGCCGCTGGCATCGCTCGGCACGACATCGATGATCGCGCCCGTGCGCCTTGCGACCTGAAGAAACGCGACGTAGTTGGCAGCGTATTCCGCTTCGGCGGTCAGGATCCGGTCGCCCTGGCGGAACGGAAGCGCGTAGAACGCCATCTGCCAGGCAATTGTCGCGTTCTCCATGAGAGCGATCTCATCGGGGGCGGCATTCAGCAGGTGCGCTACGGAGCCATAGACCGCATCGAGCCGATCGGACTCGCGGTCGGCAGCGGCATAACCTCCGATCTCGCTCTCCAGGTCGATGTGGTCCTTCATTGCCGCGACGACGGCAGTTGGCATGAGGGCCGCGCCGGCATTGTGGAGATAAGCGAGGCGGGAGGCGGCCGGGGTGTCGGAACGTATCCGGTCGATGTCGATCAATGCTGGTCTCCGCCTCTGCTGTCCCGATCCCATGAATTAGGCGCGTTGACGAGCGCGAGCAAGCTTATGTGCTGCTTGGAACAAAATGGCGGATTATTGCCTCGTCTTGGTATCGGATTCCAAATCGGCGGCCTTTCTCCCCGGATTTTGAGAAACCCGGTGACTTCGGACGTTATATCTTCCCGGATCGGGAAACAGACCATGCAAGAGAAGACGCAATCCCGCTCAATGACCGGGACGCCCAGTACCAACATCACCCGACGGATTGACCTCACGACCCTCAGGCTGTTCATCGCCATCTGTGAGGAGGGCAATTTGACGCGCGCCTCGCAGCGCGAGGCGATCGCGCCCTCTGCTGTCAGCAAACGCATGCATGACCTCGAGGAGGTACTCGAGGTCGCGCTGTTCGAGCGGCATCCGAACGGCATGGCGCTGACGCCGGCCGGTGAATCGCTGCTGCATCATGCGCGCGTGACGCTGCTCAACGTCGAGAAGATCGCCGTCGACATGGCCGAGCATGCGCGCGGCGTGCGCGGGCATGTGCGGATGCTGGCCAATCTCTCGTCGATCGTCGAATTCCTTCCCGACGATCTGCCCGGCTTCTTTCGCTCGCACGAGCTGGTGCGGCTCGATCTGCAGGAGCGTCCGAGCGCCGATGTCGTTCGCGGCGTCGAGGAGGGCGTGGCCGAAATCGGCATCTGCTCGGCAGACGTGTCGACGCGCGGGCTGGAGCGGTTCTCCTATCGGCGGGACCGCCTCGTTATCGTGGTGCGATCCGATCATCCGCTTGCGTCGGCAAGAGACGTTTCGTTCGCCGACACACTCGACTACGACCATGTCGGCCTGTTTGCGACCAGCTCGATCTATCTGCGCTCGCAATACACCGCGCAGCAGATCGGCAAGTCGATCCGGTTGCGGGTCCACGTCCCGGGTTTTGATGCGGTGTGCCGGATGGTGCAGGCCGGCATGGGTATCGGCCTCATTCCCGACCGTGCGTTCGAGGTCCTCAGTCACGGCATGAACCTGACGGCCGTCGAGTTGAGCGACGACTGGGCCGATCGCGAACTGGTGCTGGTGGCCAGGGATCCCGCGGGATTGTCGGCGACAAGCCAGTTGATGCTCGATCATCTGCGATTGCCCGGAACCCAACCACACTGATGGCGGCCTTCGTGTCGTTCGTCATCCGCGAACGCGAGTTCATCAAAGGATATTGGACTTAAGGCCCTGCGCTCGGCGACACCACGATCAAAGACGATCGAGGAGCGCCAGACGTGGACGGACCATTATCCGGAATACGAGTCGTCGAGCTCGGAACTTTGATCGCGGCACCATTTGCCGCGCGGCTCTTTGCCGAGTTCGGCGCCGAAGTCATCAAGATCGAACAGCCGGGCAGCGGGGATCCGTTGCGCAGATGGCGTAAGCTGCATCAGGGCACCTCGCTCTGGTGGTACCTGCAATCCCGCAACAAGAAGTCGATCGCGATCGATCTGAAATCGCCTGACGGGCGGGACGTGGCGCTTCGGCTGGCCGCGCAAGCCGACGTCGTGATCGAGAATTTCAAGCCAGGGAGCCTCGAGAAACTCGGCCTCGGCTGGGATGTGCTCTCAAAGCTCAATCCGGACCTGACACTGGTCCACATCTCCGGCTACGGGCAGACCGGCCCTTACCGCGATCGCTCCGGGTTCGGCGCGATCGGCGAAGCTATGGGTGGGCTGCGCTTCACCACCGGCGATCCCGACAGCCCACCGGCCCGGGTCGGCATCAGTATCGGCGACAGCCTTGCGTCGCTTCATGGCGTGATCGGCGCGCTGATGTCGCTGCTCCGAGTCAAGACAGGGCAGGGGCGAGGGCAGGTGGTCGACGTCTCGCTCTACGAGAGCGTGTTCAACCTGATGGAGAGTCTCGTCCCTGAATATGACCTCATGGGTCATGTCAGGACCCGCACCGGCGGCGCCCTGCCGGGCATCAGTCCATCCAATACATATCCCAGCTCCGACGGGCGCCATGTCGTGATCGCCGGCAACAGCGACGCGATCTTCAAGCGCTTGATGCTGGTCATCGGGCGGCCGGACCTTGCCGACGATCCAGCATTCGCAAGCAATGACGGGCGCGTCCGCGGCAACGCCTTGCTCGATGCTGCCATCGCTGCATGGACCTCGGGGCGAACGATGGACGAGATCCTCGCACGTCTCGATGCGGCCGACGTTCCCGCGGGCCGGATCTATTCCGTCGCCGATATTGTCGACGATCCCCATTACGCCGCCCGCGAGATGATCGTGCCGACCGAGCTGCCGGGCGACGTCACCGTAAAGATGCCCGGCATCGCGCCAAAGCTCTCCGACACCCCGGGCGCAGTCAAATGGCCTGGCCCGACGCTGGGACAGCACACCGACGAGGTGCTCGCGGGTCTCGGCTTGCAGGCAGGCGATATCGCGCAGCTGCGCCGGAGCGGAGCGGTGCAATGACGGCAACGCCACCGGACATCCTGATCCAGGAGGTCGCTCCGCGCGACGGCCTTCAGATCGAAGCGAAATGGGTCGAAACCAGCGAAAAAATCCGGCTGATCAATTCGCTGTCTGCGATCGGCTTCAGCCGCATTGAGGTCTCGTCGTTCGTGTCAGCGGCGGCCGTGCCGTCGCTGCGCGACGCCGCGGACGTCTTCGCCGGCATCGAGCGGCGGCCCGGCACGATCTACACGGCGCTGATCCCGAACCGGAAGGGTTCTGAGCTGGCGCTGGCCGCACGCGCCGACGAGCTCAATTTCGTGATGTCGGCGAGCGAGACGCACAACCGTGCCAACATGAACATGACGCATGCGGTGTCGCTGGCGTCGCTCAGCGAGATCGTGAAGCCGGCCCATGCAGGCGGCGCGTTGGTCAACGCGACGGTTGCGACTGCGTTCGGCTGTCCGTTCGAAGGCCTGCAGCCTCTCGAGAAGGTGCTCGATATCGTCAAGCGCTATCTCGATCTCGGGGTCGACGGCGTCACGCTCGCCGATACCACGGGCATGGCCAATCCCAATCAGGTCTCGCAGCTGGTGGCCGAGGTCTTGATGCTGGTCCCTGCGGATATGCTCACGCTTCACTTCCACAACACGCGTGGTCTTGGGCTGGTTAACGTCCTCGCGGCCTATGGCACCGGCGCGCGCCGCTTTGACGCCGCGCTGGGCGGCCTCGGCGGATGTCCGTTTGCGCCGGGCGCCACCGGCAATGTCTGTACCGAAGACTTGGTCAATCTCTGCCACGAGACGGGCTTGCGAACCGGTCTCGACTTGCAGCGCTTGATCGATCTCTCGTTCCGGTTGCCTGGACTGGTCGGACATGAAGTGCCGGGGCAGGTCGCCAAGGCCGGCCGTCCCCTCGATCTGCATCCCATACCCGAGCGGCTGCGACGCTCGGGCTGATCGACCGCTATCAAAATTCAAAACACATTGGAGGAAACCATGACGATTGCCACGGCGGCGACTGCCGACCTCGATACTGGACTCACAGAGCATCAGGTCATCAAGAAGATTGCGTGGCGGCTGATGCCGCTGATCATTGTCTGCTACTTCTTTGCGTTCTTCGATCGCGTCAACATCAGCTTCGCTAAGGCTGCGCTCCAGGCTGATCTCGGCCTCAGCAACACCGCCTACGGATTTGGCGCCAGCCTGTTCGTCGTTGGTTACGTCTTGCTGGAAGTGCCGAGCAACATGCTGCTCTACCGCTTTGGCGCGCGGCGCTGGATCGCCCGCATCATGATTTCCTGGGGGCTGGCGACGGCGGCGATGGTCTTCGTTCATAGCGAGTGGCAGTTCTATGCGCTGCGCTTCGTGATCGGCGCCATGGAGGCGGGATTTGCGCCCGGCATTCTCTATTACCTGACACTCTGGTTTCCAAAATCGCATCGCGGCCGCATGACGTCGGTGTTCTTTCTCGCCACTGCATTCTCGGGGATCATCGGCGCGCCGATCTCGGGTCTCATCCTCAATTACCTGAACGGGCTCCACGGTCTGGCCGGTTGGCAATGGCTGTTTCTGGCCGGCGGCATTCCCTGCGTTGCACTTGGCTTCGTCGTGCTGCTGCGCTTCGACGACGGGATCGAGCACGCCGAATGGTTGAGCGACGACGAGCGCCGGTTGATCTCGGTTCAGCTGGACCGACAGAAGAGCGAGATCGGCGAGCATTCGGCATGGCGCTCGCTGCTCATGCCCGGCGTGCTGCTGCTCGGATTCATCTACTTCCTGATCCAGATCGCCTCCTACGGCCTCAATTTCTGGGCGCCCGACCTGATCAAAGCGGCCGGCGGAGGCAGTGCAGCCGCGATCGGCTTCCTGACCGCCGTACCCTATATCTGCGGCGCCATCTGCATGATCGTCGTAGGCCGATTGTCGGATGCATCGGGCGAGCGCCCGAAGTTCGTCGCAGCCTTGATTTTGACCGCGGCCGTGGGCTTCTTCGCGTCCGGTGCATTCGACAGGAATGTCGTCACCCTGGTTGGCGCGCTTGCCATTCTCGGCGCCGGTGTTGTCGCGGCCATTCCAACATTCTGGACGCTGCCTCCGAAGATCCTCACCGGCGCGGGCGCAGCCAGCGGAATTGCGCTCATCAACACGCTGGGGCAGGTCGGCGGCATCGTCAGCCCGGTCATGGTTGGCTCGGTCAAGGATGTGACCGGCAGCACGACACCCGCGCTCTATGTCATTGGCGGCTTGTGCGTGCTCTGTGCGTTGCTGCTGCTGACGGTGCTTCCGCGAGACCTGAAAGCCAGGGACGTGGCGGAACCCCGGGTCGCATAGGCCGCGGCATTGGCGCGCCTTGGTGAGGCGCATTCAAGAGGGTATCTAGGCGAAAGACATCACACCGCCGTCCATTCTCAATGGATGGCGGTGTGATGGCCCGGAACCGAAGGGGACGCGCAATGGCGAAGAACACGATTTGCCTCTGGTACGACAAGGACGCCGAGGCGGCCGCCCGCTTCTATGCCGAAACATTTCCCGATAGCGCCGTAAGCGCCGTCCATCACGCGCCCAGCGATTACCCCTCCGGCAGGGCGGGCGATGTGCTGACCGTCGAGTTTACGGTTGCCGGCGTTGCCTGTCTCGGCCTCAACGGCGGTCCGATTTTCAAGCACAACGAGGCTTTCTCGTTCCAGATCGCGACCGACGATCAGGAGGAGACCGACCGCTACTGGAACGCCATCATCGGCAATGGCGGGCAGGAGAGCGCCTGCGGCTGGTGCAAGGACAGATGGGGCCTCTCCTGGCAGATCACGCCGCGGGTGTTGACCGAGGCACTGGCGGCCGGCGGTGCCGAGGCAAAGCGCGCCTTCGATGCAATGATGGGGATGACGAAGATCGATGTCGCCGCGATCGAGGCCGCGCGCCGCGGCTGAAATTATCTCGCCTCAGATACAGAGGCCGAGCAGCTTGACGTGGCAGCCGCTGGATTTGGGCTTGCTGGCGGGCGCGGCCTCGCGCTTCACGGCAACCAGCGGCTCCTCGTCCTTCTTGCCTTTACCTTTGCCCTTGCCCTTCGGCTCGTAGTCGCCCGCGATCACCATGGCCCAATAGGTTCGCTTGCCGCTGGCATTCTTGGCGCTGGCGATGCCGACGCGCGAGGCGTTGTGCAGCAGCAGGTTCTTGCGATGCCCGGACGAGTCGATCCACTGTCCCAGCGTTTTCTCGAAATTGTCGTAGCCATAGGCGATGTTCTCGGCGGCGCGGCCCGCGCCGGCCGGTGCGACGCGCCGGTTGAACGGGCCGAGCGCGTCGTGGCTGAGATCGTCCTTCGCCGCCATCGCGCGGGCCTGGTCCATGGCGATGCGGTCGAGGGTTGAATCGCGGACGACGCGGACCTCGCCGTTCTTGAGGCGAAAGCCGGAGATCAGCTCGGCCGGGGATTCGGCCATCGCGGGTGCAGCTGCAAGCAGCAGAAGGCCAGCGATCACGCCGCCAACCACACGATGCATCATCATCCCCCGAATGCCCATGACCCGCCGCCCGAATGATCCGATCGGTTCTCTATCGCCAATGTGGACGCTTCAAGGCGCGCGCAGCCCGTCAGCTCGCCGGCAGGTCCGCCTCGAAATTGAAGCGGTCGCGCAGGTTTTTCCGTTGTTCCAGGATGTCCTTGAGGAAGGCGCGGTCCTGGTCATTCTTCATCATCGGCTCGATCAGGTCGAGCTGGTTCATGGCGACCAGTTGCAGGATCTCGGTTCGCGGCTTGCCGCTGGTATCGCGGGGCAGCGCGTGTACGACCTGGATGTGTTCCGGCGGCTTGGGACCCTTGGCGGCCGAAAGCTCGCTGCGAAGTTCGCCTTCAAGCGAGGCCTGATCGGCCTCGACGAAGGCATAAAGCCCGACGCCGGAGCGGCGGTCGGCGAAGGCGACGATGGCGGTGTCGCGCACGGCCGGGTTCTTGCGTATCAGCTCGGCCAGCACCGGCGCGTCGTTGACCAGCCGGCGGCCGCCGCCCTCGCGGTCGGTGAAGTTGAACAGGCCGCGCGTGATCGCGCGATAGACCTTCTTGCCGGTCGCGAGCCACAGGCTGGCGGCGAATGATTTCTTCGCCAGGATTTTTCGCTCGCGCGGCGTCAGCGCCTCGGGTGCATAGGAGCGCTTGTGCTTGAGCAGATGCCGCAGGTCCTCGTAGGCGAGGATGCGGTAGAGCCGGCCACGTCGGTTGAAGCAGGCCGCGAGCTGGAAGTCGGTCACGTAGGCGCGGCCGTCGCGGCCGACCAGCCAGTTCTGCTCCTTGGCGAGATCGTTGTGGCAGATGCCGGCGCGGCGCAGCCGGCGTAGCGCCGCCTTGGCCGAGCGGAAATAGGCGAGGTCGCCATGCGGCTTGGCCAGATGCAGCGCGACGCCGTCGACAAAGCCGCGTACCAGGGCGCGGCGTCCGGCCCACAGCAACTCGGGGCCGACGTTCAGGCCTTTTGCAAGAACGAGTGCGTGTTTCTCGCGCGCGAACAGATGACGGGCCAGGAGGAATGACCACCACGGCACCTCGTCGAGCCGGCGCAGCACGGCGTCGACCTCGCAGCTGTCACCGCGGAAGCGGCCGCGCTCGACGGTCGAGAACACGTCGCGCTTGAGCAGCACGCCCTCGATCCAGCGCGCCGACAGTGTCGCGGCGTCGTCTTTGGGAAGACTCATCGAAAAACTCACGCGGCTGCGGCGATGCGCAGGTGATCGGCGATCCAGCGATCGAGATCGGCGAGCGCCAGCGCGCTCATCGCCTGCTTCTTGGCCACCGTCTTCTCGTTGCCGCGCAGGCGGGTGCCGTCGGGCTTCTTCGTCGGCGCGCTCGCGAGCGGCGGGAACAGGCCGAAATTGATGTTCATCGGCTGGAACGAGCGCGTACCGGGCTCGATGGTCTCGATATGGCCGCCGGTGATGTGACCGAGCAGCGATCCCAGTGCCGTCGTGGCAGGCGGGCTCGCCAGTGTTTCGCCGCGCGCATCCGCTGCCGCATAGAGACCGGCGATCAGGCCGACGCTGGCGGATTCCACGTAGCCCTCGCAGCCGGTCATCTGACCGGCGAAGCGCAGCCGGGGCTGCGCGCGCAGGCGCAGCTGGCCGTCGAGCAGCTTTGGCGAATTGAGGAAGGTGTTGCGATGCAGGCCGCCAAGGCGGGCGAATTCGGCCTTCTCCAGCCCCGGAATGCTGCGGAAGATGCGCTGCTGTTCGCCGTATTTCAGCTTCGTCTGGAAGCCGACGATGTTGTAGAGCGTGCCGAGCTTGTTGTCCTGGCGCAGCTGTACGATGGCGTAGGCTTTCGTGGTGGGATCGTGCGGGTTGGTGAGGCCGACCGGCTTCATCGGGCCGTGGCGCAACGTCTCGGGGCCGCGCTCCGCCATCACCTCGATCGGCAAGCAGCCGTCGAAATAGGGCGTGTTGGTCTCCCATTCCTTGAACTCGGTCTTCTCGCCCGCGATCAGCGCGGCGACGAAGCCGTCATACTGCTCCTTGGTCATGGGGCAGTTGATGTAGTCGGCGCCGGTGCCGCCGGGGCCGACCTTGTCGTAGCGCGACTGGAACCAGGCCACTGACATGTCGATGGACTCGCGATGCACGATCGGCGCGATCGCGTCGAAGAAGGCGAGCGCGTTCTCGTCGGTAAGCTCGCGAATGGCGTCGGCGAGTGGCGCGGAGGTGAGGGGGCCGGTCGCAACGATGACGTTGCTCCAGTCGGCCGGCGGCAGGCCTGAAACCTCGCCGCGGGCGATCTCGATCAGGGGGTGGTCGTTGAGCGCCTTGGTGACGGCCGCCGAGAAGCCGTCGCGGTCGACCGCGAGCGCGCCGCCGGCGGGCACCTGGTTGGCGTCGGCCGCGCGCATGATCAGCGAGCCGAGCCGGCGCATTTCGGCGTGCAGCAGGCCGACGGCGTTGTTGGCGGCGTCGTCCGAGCGGAACGAATTGGAGCAGACGAGCTCAGCGAGCCCATCGGTGCGGTGCGCCTCGGTCATGCGGTCCGGCCGCATCTCGTGCAGCACCACGGGCACGCCGGATTTGGCGACCTGCCAGGCAGCTTCGGAACCGGCAAGGCCAGCGCCGATCACGTGCACAATGTTGGATTGGGGTCCTGTCATGGGCGGACAGGTAGCGCTTTTCGGCGGTCAGTGGAATCGCCGAGATGGAGTTTTCTGCCATCAGAAACGACAACGCCCGCACGAGGCGGGCGCTATCGGTTCGTCCGGTGAAGGGCTGAACGAAATCAGCCCTGATACTGACCGGCGGCAACGCGCGGGATGTCCGAGCGATCGAGGCCGATGTCGGCCAGTTCGCGATCGCTGAGCTGGGACAGCTCGGCAACATTGCGCTGATAGTCCCGGAAAGCCTGGATCATGCGGATGAGCGAGAGCAGCATTGGTAGTCTCCTGTAGTTCGATTCAGCCCTTGCCCGGGCCTCATCGTTGAAATGAATATAGGTGAGAGTGGTGCAGTGCGAAAGTTCCGATGTTGCGATGCAGCTAAGCGCGGGGTGCATAGCGCTGGTAACGGACGATTAACCCGGGGGCACTCTCGCCCAAAGGGTAGGCGAAATAGGGAATGCTTTGCCATAAATCACCGTGAATTCACGGGTTTACTGCAAACAATCTCGTTACCGGTGAAATGGAAATAGGTAGGGTTCCAACTGTTCTCAAGGCGATCAGTCAGCGTCTGCACCCAAGTCTCGCATGCGCGAATCGCATGATAGTGGAACTATAGAGGTGAATATAAATTCATTCATATGAGAGGTGCCACGCGACCGGATCCCGCCGATCCGACTCGCTCAGGGCTGGCGGATCACCAGGCGACCGGCCGTGGAGCCTGTCGAAACTCACCCTGCCTCGTTTCAGACCGCAGCCGCCTCCTTGGTGCGGTGCACACACGCCGAACGTGTGGCGTTCATTACAAGGGTGTAATGAAAATCAGAAATTTCGCATGGTGCCTCTGCGCCGCGCGCAACATCACGCAATTCTCGCGAGAAATTTATTGCGGCAAGTTGCCGCGCCCGGAGGAAAGTCATGTCGCAGATTCTGGCAATGTCGCTGGTTCTGTCACAAGAACAAGAGAAGGAAAGTAACATCATGACGAAGTTACTCGGGGTTATCGCAATTGCCGCCGTCGCGTTCGCCGTCGCGCCGGCCCAGGCTGCCAAGCACGCCATGGGCGGTTGCAGCTCAGCCAACCTGGAGAAGACGGAGACCGCGATCGAGAACATGGCCGACGGCGACAGCAAGTTCGTGGCGCAGAAGGAGATCGCGGCTGCGCAGGACGCGCTTCTCAACGGCAAAATGGGTGTGTGCGGCGCGCACCTGAACAAGGCGATGAACGCCACCATGGGGAAGTAAACGCACCAAGAGAGGGCCGATCGCCGGGCGATCGGCCCTACGCGTCCTGTCGGGCGCTATTTAAGGGGCGCGTGCGAGCTGGGTCGCGAAATAGGCGACGGTCTTGGAGTAGACTTCGCTCTTATTCCATTGCTGCAATACCGCAAAATTCGGACTGCCCGGCTGCCAGTCCTTGCCGCGCTGCCAGCCGTAGCCCGCGAGATAATTGGCGGTGGAGGCGAGCACGTCGGGCGCGTTGTGCAAGAGGTCGCGCTTGCCATTGCCGTCGAAATCGACGGCGTATTTCATCCAGGACGACGGCATGAACTGGGTCTGACCGAGCTCGCCGGCCCATGCGCCTTTCATGTCGGCGGGGGCGAGGTCACCGCGCTGGACGATGCGCAGCGCATCCAGCAGCTCGGCACGAAACTGGTCGGAGCGACGGCAATCATAGGCCAGCGTTGCCAGCGAGCGGATGGTGGCGAACTTGCCGGTGTTGACGCCGAAATCGGTCTCGAGACCCCAGATCGCGACCAGCACCTCGCCCGGCACGCCGTAGGTCTGTTCGATGCGGGACAGCACCGAGCCGTATTGCTTCATCATGTTGGAGCCGCGCTGCATGCGCGGCGGCACCATGCGGCCGGAGAACTCCTCGAAGGTCTGGGTGAAGACTTTTTGCGAGCGGTCCCGGTTGAGCACGCTCTGATCGAGCGTCACGCCGGCAAGCCCGGCGGCAACGGCCTGCTGCGAGACGCCCTTGGCCGCGGCGTCGGCTTTGAAGTCCGCGAGCCAGGCGTCGAAATTGCCCGAGCCGCAGGCAACAGCGGCGAGGGCTGGCTGGGCGGTTAGGATTGACGCGGAGAGGGCGAGGGCTGCGAGAGCGAGACGAGAAATCGTCGGGGTCATCAGATGAAATGGATTCCGTGAAGTGATCTGACCGGCGGGCGCAATTTCGATTGTAACCGCGGCCAAAGCAAGGCGTATGACAAGCACGTAATCCTGCCCGAGCCGAGCCCGGGCAGGATAGCATGTCACGATATCGTCAGGCGTCCGTCCGATTGCGCCAGGGGAAGAGGTTGGCGGGGAAGTCGGCGGCCGGCTTGCGCGGGCGATGCGGTGGGGGCGGCACCGGACGTGCACCGGGCTCCGAGACGATCACCTTGCGGTAGAGGTGCCAGGTGGCGTGGCCGAGCAGGGGGATCACCACGGCAAGGCCAAGGAACGCCGGAATCGTACCGAGCGCCAGCAGCACCGCCACGATCAGGCCCCAAGCCGCCATCGGCACCGGGTTCTTGGCGACGACGCGTAGCGACGTCACCATCGCCTCGAACGCGCCGGCATGGCGGTCGAGCATCAAGGGGAACGACACGGCGCTGATGCAGAGCGCGGCAAGCGCAAACAGGAAGCCGGTGCCGCAGCCGACCAGGATCAGCCACCAGCCTTGCTGGGTCGTCAGCACGCGCGTCATGAAATCAGAGATCCCGGTCGCGCCCTCATAGCCGAACGCCGCGACATAGATCGCCTGAGCGGTCGCAACCCAGGTCACGAACAGAGCGAGCAGCAGCGTGCCGAGACCGAGCATGGCGCCGAACGAAGGCGAGCGCAGCACCTCCATGGCATTCCAGGCGCTGGCCTCCTCATAACGTTCGCGCCGGCTGGAGAGCTCATAGAGACCGAGCGCGGCGAACGGGCCGATCAGCGCGAAGCCTGCGGCCAGTGGGAACAACAGCGGCAGCACCGAATAGCCCATCACCGCGCGGGCGAGCACGAGGCCCAGCACCGGATAGATCACGCAGAGGATGATGGCGTGGCTCGGCACCGCCTTGAAATCTTCCCAGCCGCGCCTGAGCGCGTCGTGCAGATCGGACAGTTGGATGGTTCGGATCACCGGTCCAGCCGCATCCGCGGGCTGGGCCACAGTGGGGACATTGCCCGGGTAGAGTGTGGCCATGGTCGCTAGCTCCCTTGCCATGCAGCCGAATTCGGCGCCGGCAACGGCGCAAGCGGCCGCTTTTCTGAGTTTCGCGATTCCGGCCAGACGCGAATTCCGGACGTCATCGCGAACTGAAAGTGGAGCGTACGCCCATTTCCGAGTCCTGTCCCACACGCTTGGTTGAGATTCGATGCCGCACCGCAACCTCAACGATGTCATTCGGTCGTCATTTCGCCGCAGATAAGCTGATGCTGGTTGTCGGTTCGCAGAACTTCGCGGGCGTAACGCCGTAACTTCGTTTATAAGTGCCACTCAAGGCCCTTCCAACGGATCCTATTCGGGGAGAAGACATGAGCATTTTCGGGAAAATCATGGGCGCGATCTTCGGCAGCCATCCGGCTTCCGCCGCGCCCGCAGGTGGCGCACCCTCGGGTAGCGCACCCGCCAGCGCCGCGCCGGGCGGATCGGCGCCTGCTGCCGCGCCGATGGCAACCGTGGACGTTGCGGCCATCGTCGACAAGCTGGTCGCTGCCCAGAAGGAGAAGCTGGAATGGCGCACCTCGATCGTCGACCTCATGAAGGCGCTCGACATCGACTCCAGCCTTGCCGCGCGTAAGGATCTCGCCAAGGAGCTCGGCTACAGCGGTGACATGAACGACTCGGCGAGCATGAACGTCTGGCTGCACAAGCAGGTGATGTCCAAGCTGGCCGCCAACGGCGGCAAGCTGCCGCCGGAGATCAAGCACTGACCGCTTGTTCGGTCGTAAGCCAGGGGGGCCCGCGATCTCGCGGGCCCCTTTTGCATTCAGGCGACGAGGTCTGCTTCCTCCGGATGCCTGTCGAGATAGTCGACGACGAAGCCACAGCCGGCGATCACCTTCTTGCCGTCGCGGCGGATCAAGTCCAGCGCACCCTTGATCAGCTCGGACGCAATGCCGCGGCCGCGTAGCGCGCGCGGCGTCTCGGTATGGGTGATGATCACGGCCGACGGCGTCAGCCGGTAATTGGCGAAGGCGATTTCGTTGCCCGCATCGAGCTCGAAGCGACTCCTGTCCTTGTTGTCCCGTACCGCCATGCCAGATCCCTTCGAAGCGCTGCGTGTTCTCTGATCTAGGCGCCTGAACCGGCCCTTGCCAAGGTGCGACCAAGGGAGGTTGTCGCAGGGGAGATATCCGGAAAATGCGTGTCCCGCTCAGCCTCTTGGCGCTGCTTGCGGCGCTCGTCTCGACCGCGCCGGTGTCGGCTGCGGCCGAAGGCGCCCCGGCCTGGGAGGCCTGCGTTGGGCTGACCAGCACGCCGGACGCGCGGATCAAAGCCTGCTCGACCGTGATCGATACCAGGAGCGAGGGCGGGCAGAGGCTCGCCGGCGCCTATTGCAATCGCGGCCATGGGCTCACCGAGAAACGCGAGCTCGACGCCGCGTTGTCCGATCTCGACGAGGCGGTCCGGCTCGATCCCGGCTATGCCTGCGCCTACAACAATCGCGGCCGCGTCTACAGCTTCAAGCGCGACTATGATCGTGCCATCGCCGAATACGACCAGGCCATCAAGCTCGATCCGTCGCTGACGCTGGCCTACAGCAACCGCGGGGAGTCCCGTTTCAACAAGGGCGACCTCGACGGCGCCATTGCCGATTTCGACGCGGCGATCAAGCGCGATCCCAACTATGTCACCGCCTACGCCAACCGCGGCTTCGTCTACGCCGCAAGCACGACACGGCGCACGCGCTCGCTGACTACAGCATGCGGATCAAGCTGGCACCGGATCTGATTGCCTATATCGACCGCGGCAACGTTTACCGCGACAGCGAGCAGCTCGATCGGGCCGCCGCCGACTACGGCGAGGCGATCCGCGTCGCGCCGACCGACGCACGCGGCTGGCGCAATCGCGGCATGATCCGGCTCTATCGGGGCGACAACAAGGGCGGCCTCGCCGACTACGACAAGGCGCTGCAATACGATCCCTCCGACGTGTTCTCCTGGAACAACCGCGGCCAGGCCAGGCTGCGCCTCGGCGACAGGCAGGGCGCGATTGCCGATTTCCGGAAGGCGCTGGAATTGCGTCCGGGCCTGCCGTCCGCCCATGATGCACTGCAGAAGCTCGGGGCTCTGTAGCGAGCGTTCGATCAACGCGTAAGCCATAATTCGCTAATGCCGCCTCGCTGGCAAAAAACATCAGTCCGTCTTGCAATCGTGCACCCGGTTCCCCACGTCTCGTTACAGGACATACGCCCGAATGCGGCCGGCACGGTCGCTAGACATTCGGAGTGTCATGATCGCCAGCCGCTGACGTATGCCTCTTTTGGAGGAGGGTACGATGTCGGACTTTAGTTTCATCAAGACTCATCGAACATGGGAAGATTGGTGCGGGATGCTGCTCGGCGCGCTGATTGTCGCATCGCCGTGGTTCCCCATCCAGGATCACTCGCCGATCGTCGAACGCCAGACGATGATCCTGAACACGGTCGCAATCGGCCTCGTCGTATTTGGCCTGAGCCAGCTCGAATATGTCGCGTTGCAGCGCTGGCAGGAGGTGGCGACGATCCTGGTCGGGCTGTGGCTTATCGTCTCGCCCTATGTGTTCGGTTATTCCGGCGAAGGTTTTCTCCGGATCTACCATACGAGTCTGGGAGCGGTAGCGGTGATCCTCGGCGTGCTCCAGCTGTGGCAGGACTGGGATCTGAGTGACCAGGATATGCTGAAGCATGGGCAATAGGCGGTAGATTTGAGCAGGCCTGCCGCGCGCTTGGCGGGCCTGCGCTCGCTATCTCTTCACCAGATCCGCATACTCCGGATGTTTCTCGATCCACGCCTTCACGAACGGACATTGCGGGATCAGTTTCAAGCCGGCCGCGCGGACCTGGTCGAGCGCGCCTTGCACCAGCTTCGAGCCGACGCCCTTGCCACCGAGCTCCTTCGGCACGTCGGTATGCTCGAAGGTGATGACGTTGCCGTCGAGCTTGTAGTGTTCGGTCGCGAGATGGCCCTCCACCTCCAGCTCGAAGCGATGATCGGCCTTGTTATCGATGACGTCGCTCATGGTGTCTCCCGTCAGGTCTTCAACGAGTCCGTCAGCATCTTGCGGATCGACCAGGCCTCGCCGTCGGACGAGCCCTTGATGTCGTCGATCCGCCAGCTGTTCGCCTCGCGCACGAAGTCATAGCGCACGATCTGGTCGGCGGGTTTGCGGTCGTTGCGGTGGCCGGTGATGGTCACCGCGATCGTCGCCTTGTCAGCCTCCACCTTCTCCGCGTCAACCTTGAAGGATTTCACGTCCGGTTCCTGCGAGTTGGTGACAGGATCGAAATCGACCGGACCAACGTCGCCCTTCGGCGTATGCGCATCCGCCTTGGCCCACAGCGCGACCAGCGCCCTGGAGAGATATTTTGTTTTGGCCGCCTTGTTCTCGATGACGAAGGCGCCGCCGCCATCGCCTTTGCCCTTGGCCGCGCGCGTGTAGATGGCGGTCAGGATCGCGACGGGGTCGCTGGAGGCAGGCATCACGGCGAATGCCGGAGCGGCGGAGGCAAGCAGAGAGGCGGCGACGAAGGTCCGACGGGTGAGCATGAAATGTCCCTGAGATACTGACGTGCGATCGCAGGGCCGGAGCGGCCGGCGTCAGCGCGTATCTCTGTAGACCGATGGAGCGGCCGCTCGGTTCAATCGGTCGCTTTGGCGAGCCTGGAATCTTCAGATTGCGGCTGCGGGCGGAGGCAACCCTGGCAGATGACGAGGGAGCGGGTGACCCTGGCGTCCTGCTCGGCCTCGATGCCGTCCTGGGCCTGCCACCATTCCTTCGAATAGGGCTGAAGTCCGGCTTGCGACCTGTTGCGCTCGGAGCCGGCGTCGGCGCGGGTGGCACGCGGAGCCCCGGAACGTGGCTGGTTGGGATCCTCGCCGGCGCCGTCCCAGGCATAGCGCGCAGGCTTGAAGGCGGGGTCGGCGGAGAGGTGCGCCTGAGGCGCCACGGCACATCCGGCGAGCGCCAGCGACAACAGGAGGAAGGCGGGCGCTTTGACCATGATGCGGCACTCTGTACGCGAGAACTGGCTGAGGTTGCGCCGATCATGTTTAAAATTCCCTGAACGGTCGCGGCTGCGCCGGCGACAAACGCGAATGCGATATCTGACCCTCCTGCTCACACTGCTCGCCACCGCTGCGCGCGCCGACGATGCAAGACCGTTCAATCCGGCCGACTATCCGCCCGGCGTGCAGCAGGCGCTGCGCTACGCCAATGAGGAATGCGACAGCCAGGATGGTGGCCTGGTGACCTTCGCGCCGGACACCGTGCGCAAGATCGACCTGACCGGCGACGGCCGTGAGGACTACATCGTCGATTTTCGCGACACCAAATGCGGGGAGCGCGAGACCACCTATTGCGGAACCGGCGGCTGCGTCATGAACGTCCTGGTGACTCTGCCCGACGGCAGCGTGCGCCCCGTGTTCGACGGTTATGTCCGCAGCTACAAGATTTTGCCGCAGCCGATGAAGCGCGGCGCGGCGCGCACCATTCGCTTCGATCTGCACGGCAGCTATTGCGGCGGTTTCGGTGCGCAGGCCTGCTGGAAGGAGAAGGCCATCACGGCGACGCCGTTTGCGTTCAAGCAGCCGTAGGGCAGATGCGCGACCGGCGGCCTTGCTACACCGCATTCGATGGCGATAAATGGGCTGCAAGGAGCGGGCGGCTCGTGCGCCGCCCGCCGTCGAAGAGGAAGCCCGATGCAGCCCCTGCGCATGTCCCGCCGCGTCATGAATCTCGCTCACATGCTGACCCAGAATGCGCGGCGGCATGGGGCGCGCCCCGGCTTCGTCTGGGGTGACAAATCCTGGACCTGGCGCGAGATCGATGCGCAGGTCTCGGCGCTGGCCGCCGCACTCGCCGCGCGCGGCATCGCCAAGGGCGACCGCATCCTCGTCCACTCCAAGAACGGCGATGAGATGTTCTTCTCGATGTTCGCCGCGTTCCGGCTCGGTGCGGTCTGGGTGCCCACCAATTTCCGCCTGATGCCGGATGAGGTTACCTATCTCGCGCAGGCCTCCGGCGCGAAGGCGTTCCTGTGCCACGTCGATTTTCCCGAGCACGCTGCAGCCGTGAAGGGCGGTGCGTTGGAGTTCACCTGGAGCGTCGACGGCAAGGGCTCGTTCGGCGAGCGCTCGGTGGCGGAAGCCATCGCCTCGCAGGCCGGTGCAAGCGTTGCGAACGTCGCCGTCGAGCACGACGATCCCTGCTGGTTCTTCTTCACCTCCGGCACCACCGGCCGCTCCAAGGCCGCGGTGCTGACCCACGGCCAGATGGGTTTTGTCGTCACCAACCATCTCGCCGATCTCACCCCCGGCGTCACGGAAGCGGATGCGTCGCTGGTGGTGGCGCCACTATCGCATGGCGCCGGCGTGCATCAGCTGGTGCAGACCGCGCGCGGCGTGTGCACCGTGCTGCTGCCGACGGAGAAATTCGACATCGACGAGGCGTTTCGCCTGATTGAGGCGCATCGGGTCAGCAATCTCTTCACGGTGCCGACGATCCTGAAGATGATGGTCGAGCATCCCGCCGCCGACAAATACGATCATTCCTCGCTGCGTCACGTGATCTATGCCGGCGCGCCGATGTACCGCGAGGACCAGAAGGCCGCGCTGAAAAAGCTCGGCAAGGTCATCGTGCAGTATTTTGGCCTCGGCGAGGTCACCGGCAACATCACCGTGCTGCCGGCGGCGCTGCATGATCCCGAGGACGGGCCCTATGCGAAGATCGGCACCTGCGGCTTCGAGCGCACGGCCATGCAGGTCTCGATCCAGGACGACGAGGGCCGTGAGCTGGTGGCCAACCAGAGCGGCGAGATCTGCGTGATCGGGCCTGCCGTGCTGGCCGGCTACTACGACAACCCCGAGGCCAATGCCAAGGCGTTCCGCGACGGCTGGTTCCGCACCGGCGACCTCGGCCACATGGACGAGGAGGGGTTCGTCTACATCACGGGACGCGCCTCGGACATGTACATCTCCGGTGGCTCCAATATCTATCCGCGCGAGATCGAGGAGAAGATCTTGACGCATCCTGCGGTCGGCGAGGTCGCCGTGCTCGGCGTGCCCGATGCGACCTGGGGCGAGGTCGGCGTCGCCGTCTGCGTAGCGCGCGAAGGCGAGAAGCCGGTGAGCGAAGCCGAGATGGCGGCGTTCCTCCTGCCGAAGGTGCCGCGCTACAAGATGCCGAAGCGGTTCTTCTTCTGGGAGGCGTTGCCGAAGTCCGGCTATGGCAAGATCCCGAAGCGCATGGTGCGCGATGAGCTCGAGGCGCGCGGGCTGCTCGATCTCGACAACAAGCAGGTGGGCTGAGCATACGCGATGCGAAGTATCAAGCAGCCGGGCGCGCCTGTCGCCGAACGCATCCAATGGGTCGAGGCGAGGGGGCGCGCGTTCTCGTTCAGGCTCGAAGCGGGTCTGCCGCTCCTAGAAGCCGCGCGGCGTGGTTTTGCGGCAGAGGGATTTGCCGGTGGCGTGCTGAGTTTCGGCAGCGCTGCGCTCGGACCATTCGCATACGTGATGCCGGCGCTGTCGAAGACAGGTGAGAACGCAGCGTTCTACAGCGACACTTTCCGCCCCAGCGGCGTGACGCGGACGAAACTCGGCAGCATGACGCTCGGTATGCGCGATGGCGCCCCGTTCTTTCATTGCCACGGGCTCTGGACGGAGGCGAACGGCAAGGCAAGCGGCGGCCACATGCTGCCGGACGAGACTGTTGTCGCCGAGCCGTTCGAGGTCGAAGCGTTCGGCATCGACGGCGCGATGTTCACCGCGGAGCCCGATCCCGAGACCAATTTCAAGCTGTTCGGGCCGGTGCCCGGCGTGAGCACCGGCGCGCGTACGACAAGCCGCGCCTTCGCGCTGCGGCTGCGGCCCAACCAGGATTTTGCCGGCTGCCTCGAAGCGTTCTGCCGCGCGCATGGCATCGCACGCGCGAAGATTCATGGCGGCGTCGGTTCGACCATCGGCGCGCGCTTCACCCATGGCGGGGTGACCGAGCCGTTCGCGACCGAGCTCGCCGTGACAGCGGGGACGATCGTACAGGGCAGTTCGGGCGCACCGGAGGCGGCGCTCGACATTGCCCTGATCGACTACACTGGCGGCATTGCGGAGGGCCGTCTGATCCGTGGGGATAATCCCGTGCTGATGACCATGGAGCTGGTGCTCGAGGTGTTGGGCTAGTACCGGCGAGCGATCATCAGTGAGCACGCAGCTTGGCGATGGCCAAGAACGTGGATTCACTTATCCCTGATATGCCCGAGCTCGATCCTTGAAAGAGGTTGAGCAAGGGAGATTGACCCTGGCCGATGCTCTCGCCGTTTCTGACGTCATACATGGCGGAGAACCGGCTCAACAGTTTTTCAACCTTCGCCGGATCGGAAAGATCCTTGATCTTCATGAATTTGTCCACGACCTTGGCTTGCTGATCGATCTGCATCGAGGCCATCGAGTCAGGCAAATCGAAGGTGGTTCTGAACACCTCTGAAAGAGCCTTGTCGGCAAGGATGTCGTATGCGGACGTGATTTCTCCCGCCTTTCGCTGGAAATAGAGCGCAAGGCGTACGCCGGGATTCGTATCACCCTGCTGCTGCTCCAGGCTTTGCTGGAGATAGTTCGCCTGTGTTTCCCGGAATTGATCTCTCTTTTGAGGACCCATCATCGGGAGGCGCGCGACGTTACCCTTGCTGTCGAAATTGAACGACGCAACGATTTCGGCAAAGCGAGGATCGCTCTGCGTGTTCGCGAAGCTCTTTGGATTGTTCAGGTCGGAGGCGAAGATCTTCTTGAGAAAATCGGTGCTGACCTTCCTGGGGTCCAAACCCTTTGCCAGGAGAATAAAATCGACCATCGGCCTGTTTGCGAGAAGATCGGAAACACTGTCGATGCCGGTGATGGCCTCCTGATAAGCCGTCGCATCCTTCGTGGCCTGTGCCCGAACTGCGGCCTGCTGCTGGGTGGTTGCCGTGCTTGCGCTCTTCACCGCTCCAAGGACGTATTCCCTCGCGATCTGGAGGACCTGAGCCGAGTCTTGAGCCACCAAGGGGGTCGTCAGATTGCCCTTTGCGTCGAAGTTGAAGGCGCGTGCGAGCTCTACGTACCGATTGTCCTTGAGGGTATAGACGTAGCTCTTGGGGTCGTTGACGTCGCTTTCGAGGACCGCCTTGATCGTCGCCTTCGAGACCATTCCGGGATCGAGGCCGACGGCGCCCAGCGCAAAATCATACACGCCAGGTGTCGATACGAACGCCTGGACTGAATTGATCTTGCTGAGGTCCGTTCTGAATTGCTTGATCGCCAAAGCTTCGTATATCGGGCTTGCCGCCGAATAGACGGCGGCCTTGCTGTCGTCGAACCGCTTTTTCGTGATCGCGACATTTGCGGCAGTCTGGGCGGACACGCCTGACGGAAGCGACCCGTCGGGCGAGAACTCGAACGCGCCGGCCAGGTCTACAAACCCGCCAATCGTCGCTATCTGGTCACTGAGGCTGGAAATGCTTTTCGTATATGACTCCAGGTGACTTTTTTCGACCAGGATCTGGATGTTCAACTGGGTCACGTCGGCGCCCGGTTGCGATAGTTGGGCCTTGTAACCGGTTATCTTTAGATCAGCGGCGCTGGCGTCCGATTTGGCTTGAGCAAGCTGGGCGTTGAGGCCGGTCAACTGAGAAGCGAAGGTGGTGTTGACGTAGCTATTTGGATCGGACGGATCGCTGCGCAAGACCTGACTTATCGTGTCACCCGGCCACTTGCTTTGATCGATCCCGTATGCCGAGTAGACATAGTTGCGAAGACGGTCGTTGTTCAGGAGTTGGTCTGCACTGCTGATCTTGCCGATTTCAGCGCTGTAGTAATTCGAGTCTGCGGCAAGCGCATCGACCTGGCTCTTCTTGGTCGTCGTGTACAGACCGATCATCTCGTCGGTCCGGTCTCCCGATTGCGCAACTGGCGTGGCACTGCCATTGAAGGAGAATGCCGCGGCAAACTCCCGGTAGCGCTTGTCTACCAACTTGTTGACGAAGCTCTTTGGGTCGGAGAGGTCGCTCTCCAGCACCTTCTTCATGAAAGCCTTGGCGTAGGCCATGTCTTCCAGGCCATATGCCTTCATCGCATAATGATACAGGCGATAATCTTTCATAAGATCATCGACGGTCCGCACCTTGCCGATGTTGGCTTTGTAATAGGCGGATTCTCGCGCGACATCGGGTTGCTGTTCAACCCGCGTCAGGGACTGCTTGAGATGGTGCGCAATGTAGTTGTAGCTGAAATACGTTGATACCATCGCGCATTCCTCGCGGCTCTACGGTCCTGGACTTCCGTCAATCATTGCCGGGTCGCGGGGTGGGGGCTGGCCTCATGCCAGCAAGCTGTCTCGCAGCAACGTTTTCTTAAGGCGATTCTTTGCTGCAATCTTAGGTTTTAATTTGCGTCCAAGTGACGCATGGCGGGTTTTGTTGCTGTATGTTTCTCAGGTGCTGCTTTCGCGAGGATTGTGTTCCTGATATGTTCCAGTCGAAATATCGACCGGAGCGGGTTGGAAGCAGAGCATGAGCCGACGAAGCAATCGCACCATCAACCTGCCGGCGCCGTATCTGAAGCGGGTCTGGCTCGATCCGTCGCGAGTTCACGATCGCGAGGCATATCCGTTTTGCCTGCCCATCTTCCCGGATGATTTCGAGCTCAACTTCGACGCCGCCATCACGATCATCGTCGGAGAGAATGGCACCGGGAAGTCGACGATCCTCGAGGGTATCGCAGCGCTTGCCGGCTACGACGATGCGGGTGGAGGCAAGGGCTACATGCCCGTCGACCATTCCGAAGCGCGGGAGAAGATGGGCGGCCAGCTTTCCAGGGCCTTGCGCGCAAGCTGGCTGCCGAAGATCACCAACGGCTGGTTTTTTCGCGCCGAGAGTTTTTTCTCGGTCGCGCGATATCTCGACAAGGCCGCACGTGATGCCGGCCAGGCCGGCCCCGACTTCCTGTCGCATTCCCATGGCGAAGGTTTTCTGCGCTTCTTCGAAGAGCGCTGCCAGCGCCAGGGTATCTTCATCTTCGACGAGCCGGAATCGGCGCTGTCGCCGGCGCGTCAGATCGAATTCCTGAAGCTCTTGCGACGCATGGACGATTCCCGCATCTGCCAGGTCATCATGGCAACCCATGCGCCTCTGCTGATGGCTTATCCCAACGCGCGTCTGCTGCGGTTGGGCAAATACGGCCTGGAGCCGACGACGGTGGAGCAAACCGATCATTACCGGGTGATGCGCGAATTCTGCGACGATCCGCGCGGGTTCGTGGAGGCGACACTGGCGGAGTAGGCGAGGGCGCGCTCCCACGGCACTCGCTGATGCATGGGCCCCGGCTCTGCAGCGCATCGCCGAAGGGGCGCTGCGCTGCGTCCGGGGCACGAGAGCTGAATTCATCTCGCATCCTATCCAGATCGCACACGCGACTTCTCGTTCTCGCGGCCTACTGCGCCCGAGCTTTGCTGTGGTCACCACCCCCAAAAGTGCCGAGGGCGCAGGGAAGGCCGGGTGCCGGCTGGCACCCGCGGTCCACTGTGCGGAAATTGCGCTACGAAGTTTGCACAGTGGCATACAGGTGAAGCCAAACATCCGGCCTTCCCTGCGCAGTGGTTTTACGGCTTATGCCGAGCTCTCCCCGGGGAGCGATGCACTATTGCCCCCGTCACCTTGCGGATGACTGATGCGCGCGGCCCGGTCGGGCCGCCACATCACCGCAAGACTTGGCGCACAGGCTCCGGGCGCCAGGACGGCACGGTTTTACCGTACACAGGCTGCACCGGTCGTGTGCGCGCAGGCCGTTCGCTCACGGTTGCCCGCCCTGCAAACCACCTTCGCGCCGACGCTGCCTGCGTCCACCACGTCCCATCCCGCGTGTCGTGACGATCGCGATAACGCCCCTCGGCCCGGGGTGGGATGGCTTTCTATATGATAATCCGAAATACGGATAAAGAGAATTATTTCTGCGTGGTGCGGTTGACCCGCCCATTGGGTGTTTTGCTCGCCGGGCAGCGCAATGGGTGGTTGTGGGACGCGCGAGCGCGCGCCGCAACGCCGCCATGAACAGGTCTCCCCTCGGCCGCAAAATGCGTTACCATGATCCCAGCGCGCTTCAAGTCGCGCACGATCCACGAGACGCATGAGGAAACGAGATGAGGGTGACGATTGGACGGCGCACGGTCATGGGCGCGGTGCTGACTGCCGCGGGCGCGGTGGCTTTGACGGCGGCGTTTGGCCCGGCCTGGGCACATGGGCCGACCCGGCAGAAGGTGCGCGAATCCATCGAGATCAATGCGCCGCCGGCCAAGGTGTGGGCCGCGATCGGCAATTTCCAGGACATGAGCTGGCTCCCGCCGGTTACCAAGACCGAGGGCGAGAAAGGTAATGAGATCGAAGCGACGCGGCGGCTGACCCTGACGGGAGGCGCCACCGTCGATGAGGAACTCTACAAGTTCGACGCTGCCGCGATGACCTATTCCTACCGGATCACCAAGGTGGACGTGAAGGTGCTGCCGGTCACCAATTATTCCTCGACGCTGACGGTGACGCCGAGCGCCGACGGCAAGGGCGCGACGCTGGAATGGGCGGGCGCGTTCTACCGCGGCTTCCCCAACAACGATCCGCCGCCTGAGCTGAGCGACGAGGCCGCGGTGAAGGCGGTGAAGGGGCTCTATCAGGCCGGGCTCGAAGCGCTGAAGAAGAAGATCGAGAGCGGAAGCTGACCGTGCGGGCGCGGGTCCTGGCGGCGCTCGCCGCCAGCCTTTGCGCTGCCAGTATTGGCGGCGCGTCCGCTGAAGAGGCATTCGTCACCAACCAGCTCAGCGACGATCTGATGGTCGTGGACCTCGCGACGTCGCGCAGCGTCGCGACCATCCCGATCGGCGGCAAGCCGGCCGGCGTGGCCGTCAGCGCGGATGGGCGCTTTGCCTATGTCACGAGCCCCGACGCCAAGGCGGTGACCGTGGTCGACGCCGCAACGCGGCAGGTCTCGGGGCGAATCGAGGTCGGCGGCGGGCCGCTCGGCATTGCCGTGACGCCCGATGGCAAGACGCTCTACGTCGCCGACTGGTATGCCGCCGCGGTGCGGGTGATCGATACGGCCACGCGCAGCGTCACCGCCAGCATTGCGGTCGGCGCCTCACCGTCGGGGCTCGCGGTGACGCCTGACGGCAGGCTGCTGCTCTCGGCGGACCGCGACGACGACAGTATCTCGGTGGTGGATACCGCAACGCGTGAGCGCAGGGCGACCATCAAGGTCGGCACCCGTCCGTTCGGCGTCACCATCGATGCCGAGGGAAAACGCGCCTACACCGCCAATGTCGGCTCCAACGACGTCTCCGTGATCGACATCGCCGCGAGCCAAGAGATCGGCCGCGTGCCGGTCGGGATGCGTCCCTATGCGGTGGCGCTGACGCAGGGCCGCGGCTTCGTCACCGACCAGTATGGCGGCACCGTCAGCGTGTTCGATCTGGCGACGCTGAGGCCGATCAAGCGGATCAATGTCGGCGACTATCCCGAAGGCATCAATGCGACCGCCGACGGCAAGCGCGTCATCGTCGCCTGCTGGGAGAGCAACACATTGAGCATCATCGATGCCACCGAGCTGAAGCTGATCGGCGAGGTCAAGACCGGCGACGGCCCGCGCGCGTTCGGGGCGTTTCTCAGGCGGACGGAGTAGGGGGCGTGGGGTGGGCAAAGGCGCAGCGCGCCGTGCCCACCATCTCTCCGCTGCCTCGGCACGCAATGGTGGGCACGCTTCCGCCTTCGCTCTTCGAGCTACGGCGGACAAGTCGCTTTGCCCACCCTACGGCACCTTCGGCGCGGCAAAATCCTTCAACTTCAGGAAAAAGTCCTTCAGGATCGGGTTGCGATCCACATAGGTCACGTAGCGGATCGGATGCCGCCGTCGATCGATGCTCCACGTGACCTGATCCGTGAGAACCGGGGCCGGGATGATCACGCTCGGTGTCCACGCGGGATTCAGCAGCCAGCCGACCGGCGCCATGTCCCAGATCTCCTTGGCCCAACCCAGATGGTCGGACGAATAGTCCTTGAAGCGCATGGCGAGGAACGCGCCGATGCTGCCATGCGGTTCGACGTAGCGCTCGATCTCCGGCACCGTGCTGTGAAGGTGCGAGGTGACGCCTTTGCATGGCACGAGCACGAGCGGCACGCCGCTGTCGAACAGCACCTGCGCGCCGCCGACGTCCTGCTTGAGGTTGAACTCGATCGTGTGCGGCCATTCCAGCGCGTGACCGCCAAGCCAGACCACGACCACGCGGTCGATGATGTCGGGGGCCTTGAGCAGCGCCGAGGCGATATTGCTGATGGCGCCGATGGCAATGACGTAGAGCGGATTGTCAGGGGAGCCTGCGCGCGCCCGGGCCACGAGGTCGTTGACGGCGGGGGCCGCCTGCGCCGTCTTGCCGGGGCCGACATAATCGGTGACGCCGCGATGGACGAGGCCGTCCGGCGCGACGTCGAGGCGCTCCAGCAGGCGAAGGATTTCCTGGTAGCTCAGCTCCATGCCGTGGCCGGGACTGTCGGCGCGTGTGTTGAAGAACGGCGCGGCGTAGATCGCCTCGACGTCGAACCGGTCCTTCGACAGCAGCATCTGCACCAGCGCGAATTGATCGTCGATCTCGTTGTAGGTGTCGGTGTCGAGCACCACGCGCACCTTGCCGACCGGCGGCTCCAGCAGTTTGAGGCGGGCTGCGTCCGAGAGTGTCATCACCGTCTCCTTGGGCCGGGCGTGCCGATTGCGGATCAGGCCTTGAGCGAAATCCGGCAGACCACGTCTGCGATCTCATCCATCTGCGCGAACATGTGATCGGGCGCAAGCGCCCGCAGCGCCGCCGGCGCAGCGTAGCCCCAACTCACCGCGCCGCAGGCAATCCCCACCGCCCGCGCCGCCTCGATATCGCGGACCTCGTCGCCGATCGCGATCACGCGGCCTGGCTCCACGCCCGCGCGCCGGATCACGCGGCGGAATTTCGCGGGCTTGCCGAACAGCGACGCCGCGCAGTCGAAATGCGCGAACAGGGCGGCGGACTCGCCAAGCTTCTCGCGCGCATTGGCTTCGCTATCCGACGTCACCAGCGCTAGCTGCACGCCGTTCCCGGCCAGCGTCCGCAGCATCGTCTCGACGCCCGCAAACAGCGGAATCTCGGCCGCCGCCTCCGCCTTCAGCCGCCGCGCATGCCGCGCGATCGCCGGCAGCTTCCACAGCGGCACCTCGAGCCGGGCGAGGATCTCGCGCGACGAGGCATGTCGCAGCGCTTCGATTTCGTCATCCGCGACGCGGCGAAAATTGAAGCGATCGGCGACATCGTTGATGGTGCGCAGGAACCACGGAAAGCTGTCGGCCAGCGTGCCGTCGAGATCGAAGATGACGAGGGAGTAGGGCATGGAGGAGGTTTTGGAGTTCGCGGAAAAACGTGATGTGGCGTGCTATTATTTCAGGAGAATTCGAGGACAGTCATGCGACACGAGCGCATTGAAATCAACCCTGCGATCATGGATGGCAAGCTCGTTATCCGTGGGACGCGTGTGCCGGTCGAATTGGTGTTGCGGGAGCTGGGGCTGGCATGACGACCAAGGCCATCATCTCGGAATAACCGCTCTGGCTCGTGAACGAATGCGTGGCAGAGTGTGTCACCGCAATTTGCGCACGTGAACATTGATGTCGAGATCGATGTTGCTGACGCAGGTCTGCGTAGTCCGGTGAGAGCCGCCCTCGTGCCAGTGGCCATCGCGCGTGCGGGCGTTGGCGATATTGGCGAGCTTCAGGCATCGCCATTGCGGCAGCGGTCCGCTGCTTTCGCCGCCGAACTGCCAGGCGAGGACGGCTTCCTCACCCATCTTGTTGGTGCCGATGATGTGGGGGCAGAGCTCGCGATAGCGCCCCTCGTAGATGCAGGTTACCTGCTGCTCGGCGAGGATTGCCTTGCGGAAGAGCGTGTAGGTGCGGCTGGGCATCGCGGACACTCGCAGACTTTCCCCGATGATCCCGCTGACGAGGCGGAGTGAACTCTACTCCGCCGCCTCGCTCGTGCTCCGCCGCTTCGGCTTCCGCGCCTTCTTCAGCACCGGCTCCAGGAACTTGCCAGTATAGCTCCGCGGCGCTTTCGCGATATCCTCCGGCGGGCCCCAGGCGACGATTTCGCCGCCGCCGTCGCCACCTTCGGGGCCGAGGTCGATGACCCAGTCGGCGGTCTTGATGACTTCGAGATTGTGCTCGATGACGACGACCGTGTTGCCCTGGGCGACCAGCTCGTGCAGCACCTCCAGCAGCTTCTTGACGTCGTGGAAGTGCAGGCCGGTGGTCGGCTCGTCCAGGATGTAGAGCGTGCGGCCGGTGGCGCGCTTGGACAGCTCCTTGGCGAGCTTGACGCGCTGGGCTTCGCCGCCCGACAGGGTCGTGGCCTGCTGGCCGACATGGATATAGTCGAGGCCGACGCGGTGCAGGGTCTGGAAGGTCTCGCGCACGCGCGGCACCGCCTTGAAGAAGTCGGCGGCTTCCTCGACGGTCATGTCGAGCACGTCGGCGATGCTCTTGCCCTTGAACAGGACCTCCAGCGTCTCGCGGTTGTAACGCTTGCCCTTGCAGACGTCGCAGGTGACGTAGACGTCGGGCAGGAAGTGCATCTCGATCTTGATGACGCCGTCGCCCTGGCAGGCCTCGCAGCGGCCGCCCTTGACGTTGAAGGAGAAGCGGCCGGGCTCGTAGCCGCGCGCCTTCGCTTCGGGCAGGCCGGCGAACCATTCGCGGATCGGCGTGAAGGCGCCGGTGTAAGTCGCGGGATTCGAACGTGGCGTGCGGCCGATCGGCGACTGATCGATGTCGATGATCTTGTCGATGTGCTCGAGACCCTCGATGCGATCGTGGGGTGCGGCGCCTTCGCTGGCGTTGTTCAGCTTGCGGGCGATGGCCTTGTAGAGCGTGTCGATCAGCAGCGTCGACTTGCCGCCGCCGGAGACGCCGGTGACGGCCGTGAACAGGCCGAGCGGAATCTCGGCCGTGACGTTCTTGAGGTTATTGCCGCGCGCGTTGACCACCTTGATGGTGCGGCGATGGTTCGGCGGGCGCCGCTCCGGCACCTCGACCTCGAGCTCGCCGGTGAGATATTTGCCGGTGAGCGATTTCGGGTTGCGCATGATCTCGGCGGGGGTGCCTTCGGCGACGATGTTGCCGCCATGCATGCCGGCGCCGGGCCCGATGTCGAGGACGTAGTCGGCGAGGAGGATCGCGTCCTCGTCATGCTCGACGACGATCACGGTGTTGCCGAGGTCGCGCAGGCGCTTGAGGGTGTCGAGCAGGCGCGCGTTGTCGCGCTGGTGCAGGCCGATCGAGGGCTCGTCCAGCACGTACAGCACGCCCGTCAGCCCCGAGCCGATCTGCGAGGCGAGGCGGATGCGCTGGCTCTCGCCGCCGGACAGCGTGCCGGAGGAGCGGGACAGGGTGAGGTAGTTGAGGCCGACGTCGAGCAGGAAGGTGAGGCGCTCGCGGATCTCCTTGAGGATGCGGCCGGCGATCTCGTTCTGCTGCGTGTTCAGCGCTTCGGGCACGGTCTCGAACCATTCGCCGGCCTTCCTGACCGACAGCTCCGAGATCTCGCCGATATGCTTGCCGCCGATCTTGACGCAGAGCGCCTCGGGCTTCAGCCGGAAACCCTTGCAGCCCTCGCAGGGGACGTCGTGGAAATACTTTGCGAGCTCCTCGCGCGCCCACTCGCTCTCGGTCTCGCGATAGCGGCGGTTGATGTTGGTGATGACGCCCTCGAACGGCTTCTTGGTGTCGTAGGAGCGGACGCCGTCCTCGTAGGAGAACTTGATCTCGTCCTCGCCCGAGCCAAGGAGGATCGCGTTCTGCGTCTTCTTCGGCAGATCCTTCCATTTGGTGGTCAGCGTGAACTTGTAGTGCTTGCCGAGCGCGGTCAGCGTCTGAATATAGTAAGGCGACGACGACTTGGCCCAGGGCGCGATCGCGCCCTTACCGATGGGGAGCTCCTTGTCGGGGATGACGAGGTCTTCGTCGACATGCTGCTCGACGCCGAGGCCGCCGCAGGCCGGGCAGGCGCCGTAGGGATTGTTGAACGAGAACAGGCGCGGCTCGATCTCCGGAATGGTGAAGCCGGAGACGGGGCAAGCGAATTTTTCCGAGAACAGGATGCGCTCCGGCCCGCTCTTGTCGTGAATTTTTGCGGTCTTCTTCTTTTCTTCGGCTGGTGCCGCTGCAGGCGCATCGGCGAACTCGACGACGGCGAGGCCCTCCGCGAGCTTCAGCGCGGTCTCAAAGCTCTCGGCGAGGCGCTGGCCGATGTCGGCGCGCACCACGATGCGGTCGACCACGACGTCGATGTCGTGCGGAAATTTCTTGTCGAGCGTCGGCGCCTCCGCAAGCTCATGGAAGGTGCCGTCGATCTTGACGCGCTGAAAGCCCTTCTTGAGCCATTCGGCGAGCTCCTTGCGGTACTCGCCCTTGCGGCCGCGCACGACCGGGGCGAGCAGATAGAGGCGGGTGCCTTCGGGCAGCGCCAGCACGCGGTCGACCATCTGCGAGACGGTCTGGCTCTCGATCGGCAGACCCGTGGCGGGCGAATAGGGCACGCCGACGCGCGCCCAGAGCAGGCGCATGTAGTCGTAAATCTCGGTGACGGTGCCGACGGTCGAGCGCGGGTTCTTCGACGTCGTCTTCTGCTCGATCGAGATCGCCGGCGACAGGCCGTCGATCTGGTCGACATCAGGCTTTTGCATCATCTCCAGGAACTGACGCGCATAGGCCGACAGCGATTCGACGTAGCGGCGCTGGCCCTCGGCGTAGATGGTGTCGAAGGCGAGCGAGGATTTGCCGGAGCCTGACAGCCCGGTGAACACCACCAGCTTGTCGCGGGGGATCTCGACGTCGACATTCTTGAGGTTGTGCTCGCGCGCGCCACGGATCGTAATTGCGCGCAGGCTGGATCCCGCGTTCTGCTGTTGGCGCTTCGCCTTGATCACTTCATCCATCCGAGTTGCCCTCAAGGAATCCCAAAGGTGCGCGATCGCGCCAACAAAAAAGGCGCGCGTCGCCCGGAACCGGGATCGGCGCCGATGGGTATGGCAGCGAACGTAGGAAGAACGGGAGCGGATTTCCAGTGGCGTGTGCGAATCGTCAACGGATTGTTGGCGCGCTGGCGGCATCTGGCAGGAGCAGGGCCCCCGGAACATGCGAAGGGCCGGCGCGAGGCCAGCCCTTCGTTCGCGTTTGAATGCGGATTTGGGGCAATCCGCACATGATCAGGACTTGGAGGTTCCTGTGGGAAGCTTTGTCTCAGTATTTGGCGACGACCGGGCCGCCCCAGCGGTAATTGATGCGGATCAGGCCCATGTCGATATCCTGGCCGATCCGGTCGGTGCGCGGGGCGAAGCCGCCGACGAGCGTTGCGAAGTCGGCGCTATGATGGCCGAGGAAGACATGGTTGTACTCGCCGCCGACCGTCCAGTTCTCGGCAAAGCCCCATTCCACGCCGATGCCGATGGTGTAGCCCCAGCGGGTCTGGTTGACGCTGTTGAACACCGCGGCCGGGACGCCGGGGACGAAGGTGTCGTACTTGTCGTGCGCCACCGCGGCGCCGGCCTTGCCATAGAAGAGCAGGTTGTTGACGGCGTAGCCCATCTGGCCAGTGAACAGGCCGAAGCTGTCGATCTTGGTCTGGTTGGTGAACAGCGGCAGCGCCACGCTGACATTGCTGCCCTTGAAGTCGGCCCAGTTGCCCTGGCCCTCGATGCCGAACACCCAGCGCGACTTCTGCCAGCGATAACCGAGCTGTCCGCCGACCGTGCCACCGCCCGCATTGTGACAGCCTTCGCCAACGGCCGGATCGACAGCGATGCCGAGCGCGCGGGTCACGCCCCAGCAGGCATGGGCCAAGCCGCCGCCGCCGTTGATGCCGGCATAGATGCCGCTCCAGTCATAGACGGGAACGGCGGCCGCCGGCGCCTTGTAGATCGGGAGATCGGCGGCGGTAGCCGGCGCGACCGCACCGAGTGCGAACAGGCTGACCGCAGCCAGCATCCACGTCTTCATGTCACGTCCCCAACTCGCCAAAGCCATTAGCGGACGCCTTGCGCGCGCCTCACGACTCCAAGACGGTTGGGTGCACCCTCGCGCGAAAACAAAAAGGCCGGCGCAAGGCCGGCCTTTCGTAACGCGATGGCGTCGGAGGCGAAGCTTAGTACTTCGCCACGACCGGGCCGCCGAAGGTGTAGTTCAGGCGAACGGTGCCCATGTCGACGTCCTGCTTGATACGGTCGATGCGGTCGTTGAAACCGATAAACGTAAAGCTGACATTGCGGCGGCCCATGAACAGATGGTCGTATTCGATCGCAACGGACCAGTTCGGCGCGAAACCGAATTCGAGGCCGGTGCCGACCGCGCCGCCCCAGCGCGTCTCGCTTGCGCTGTCGAGGACAACGCCGCCGATTAGACCGTTGTACTTGGCGTGCGTGACGGCCGCGCCGCCCTTCACGTACCAGAGCACGTTGTTCCAGGCATAGCCGACCTGGCCGGTGAACAAGCCAATCCCATCGATCTTGGTCTGGTTGACCAGCGGGGGCGGGGCAAGCACCAAGCTCGTATTCGAACCCTTCAGGTTGGCCCAGTCGCCCTGGGCTTCAAGGCCGAACACCCAGTTGGCCGACTGCCAGCGATAACCGATCTGGCCGCCGACGACGCCGCCGGTCGCATTGTGACAGCCTTCAGCCGTGTCCGGACCCGCAATGCCGAAGATGTTGTTGACGTCCCAGCAGTTGCGGCTCGAGGCGCCGCCGCCGTTGATGCCGAGATAGAAGCCGGACCAGTTGTAGATCGAGGCCACAGCAATGGGCGCCTTGGTGTAGGGGCGGGCCGCCAAATCGGCCGCCGAGGCGGGAGCCAACGCGCTGAGTGCGAACAGACTGGCCGAGGCCAGCAAAACCTTCTTCATTTCAATTCCCCAGTTTCGTTTCTCTTTGTCGGCGAAAAACGGCCGACCCAATGACCCAATCGATTTCATTGCTCTACACCATTGAAGCCGAAGGTTGTGTCACCGGGATGCCACAGCTCTCCCCGAAAAACGTTGGGAATCGGTTGGCCTGGATCTGGACGCGCGAAAACAAAAAGGCCGGCGCAAAGCCGGCCTTTCGTAACGCGGTGCGTTGGAAGCGAAGCTCAGTACTTCGCGACCACCGGGCCCCCGAAGTGATAGTTCACGCCGACCTGCACGGTGTGGAAGTTGAGCGTGCCGGTGGGCAGGGCGCCCGAGAAATAGGTCTCGCCGCCGAGGCTGCGATAGAGGTACTCGCCCTTGACCGACCACTGCGGAGCGAAGAACGCTTCGACGCCCGCACCGACGGTCCAGCCGGAGTGCCACTTGCTGTCTGACGCGGTCAGGCCGAGAGCGGAGAGGGTGATCTTGTTGTCGATCCAGGCGTAGCCGCCGGTGCCGTAGAACAGGACCTGATTGACGGCGTAGCCGATACGGCCGCGCACGGTGCCCATGGCATCGGTCTTCGAGCTCGCCGTTGCGGTCACAACGCCGAAGCCGGGAACAACAGTGGCGCCGGTCGCCGAAGCGCTGACGTCAGCCCAGGAACCATCAGCCTCGACGCCGAACACGACGTTGCCGGTCTGCCAGTTGTAGCCGGCGGTGCCGCCGACGAAGCCACCCTTCATCTTCGGGGCGCCGGAACCGTTTTCCCAGGCGCCGCCGCCGACGATACCGAGGTAGAAGCCGGTCCAGTTGTAGACCGAGGCCACCGCCACCGGAGCCTTGGTGTAGGGGCGCGCCGCGAGATCAGCGGCCGAAGCCGGAGCAGCGAGAGCGAACAAACAGGCCGAAGCCAACAAAACCTTCTTCATTTTCAAACTAATCCCAGTCCCGGTTTCTGTTTTTGCCTTCCGTGCGTTCGGAAGGACATCGGACGCCGTGGTCCAACTGATGTCGTGCTTACATCAGCAAAGCCGCAAGTTGTGTCTCCCAAAAGCCACAATAATCGCAAAACGTAACGGTGACTGACCTATAATTCCCGTTGCCCACGCAAAAAGGCCGGCGCGAGGCCGGCCTTTGATCTCCAAGCGATCCCAGAGGGATGTCAGTATCTTGCGATCAGCGGGCCGCCCCAGCGATAGTTCACGCGGACGAGGCCGATATCGACGTCCTGGCTGATGCGATCGGATCGTGTGGCGACGCCGAGCGGGGCGAAATTGCCGGATCCGGTGAAGCCGATGGTGCGGTTGCCGAGGAAGATGTGGTCGTACTCGAAGCCCACGGTCCAGTTCGGGGCGAATCCGAACTCGACGCCCGCACCCACGGTGCCGCCCCAACGGGTCTCGTTGGCCCGGTCGAACTCGAGGCCGCTGGCGACGTCGAAGCTGCGGTAGCGATCGCCGACGACGGCGCCGCCGCCCTTCACGTAGACCAGGACGTTGTTCCAGGCGTAACCGACCTGACCGGTAATCAGGCCGAAGGCGTTGATCTTCGAACGGTCGCGCAGGCCGCTGATCGCACTGATGTTGTCACCCGAGAAATCGGCCCAGTTGCCCTGGCCTTCGAAGCCGAACACCCAGTTGGCTGACTGCCAGCGGTAGCCGACCTGGCCGCCGACCGTGCCGCCGGTCGCGTTGTGGCAGCCTTCGCCTACGAGAACGCCACCGCCGATATCGACGTCCCAGCACTTGTGGCTGGTGCCGCCGCCGCCGTTGATACCGATGTAGAAGCCGCTCCAGTCGTAGATGGTCGCGATCATCGGCGCTGGGGCCTTGGTGTAGGGGCGCGCAGCGAGATCTGCCGCGCTTGCGGGAGCCGACAGCCCCAACGCGATTGCACCAATAGTACCAATCAAAATCTTATTCATTGCAGTCCCCCCAGTTTCTGACCGCTTTTCGAAGTCCCGAAGCGGCTGATCAGGCGCGACGCCTATAAGAATCTAATTCCGCGGCAAGCGTAGCTTAGGCGGGAGGCGGAGTCCGTCTCCGGAATGCAACAGTCGGGCGGCATCTGAACTGCTTCTAACTTGATGAATGTTAAGCTGTTTCGCCGTCCTCAGGAATTCGGGGAAATTCCATTTGGCGCAGGCCCGTCTTTGTGCAGCGCGGTGTCGTCTTGCCAACGCAACAAGATGAGGGGTGTCATAAGAACAAATCTGGAACGAACCCGCCAGGGGTGCTATATATGGGGATAAGTGGAGGGGTGACGGGCCGATCCGTCCGCGCAAGCGTATAGGGTCGCTTCAACAGGTTGCAGAGGACGCGGGCGCGTCCCGGGCCTTCTAAAATTCAGTGGCATTCGGAGTGGAGAGCGACGATGGCGGGAAGCGTCAACAAGGTCATTCTGGTTGGAAATCTCGGCAAGGATCCCGAAATCCGCCGCACCCAGGACGGGCGGCCGATCGCGAATTTGAGCATCGCCACCTCGGAGACCTGGCGCGACAAGAACAGCGGCGAGCGCAAGGAAAAGACCGAGTGGCATCGCGTCGTGATCTTCAATGAAGGGCTCTGCAAGGTTGCCGAGCAGTACCTGAAGAAGGGCGCGAAGGTTTACATCGAGGGCGCGCTCCAGACCCGCAAATGGACCGACCAGAGCGGCGCCGAGAAGTACTCCACCGAGGTCGTGCTCCAGGGCTTCAACTCGACCCTGACGATGCTCGACGGCCGCGGCGGCGGCGGCGGAGGCGGCAGCTTCGGCGACGAGCCGGGCGGCGATTTCGGCTCCTCCGGTCCCGTCAGCAGCGCGCCGCGCCGTGCCGTTGCCGCCGGCGGCGGCGGCGGTGGCCGCAACGGCGACATGGACGACGATATCCCGTTCTGAGGCGGGCGGGGGCGCTTCGCCCCTGATGTCACCTTGCTCGCGTAGAACGACAGGATTCCTTACCAATTGACGGGCAAGGCTCGGTTTTTGCGGGCTTGCCTCATGTGCTGCCTCAAGCTTTGACGAGGCGTGATGTGAATGGTATTAACTTGATGTTAATCCTGTTCACATGGGTTGGCCGTCGACCGGAGAGAGCCCTGCATGAGCGTTGCGCCACTGCTTGAGGCTGCTCCGGCGATCCCGCTGCATGCTTTTGCCGCCATGGCCGCCTTCGTGCTCGGCCTCGTTCAGTTTGCCGCCCCCAAGGGCACGCTGCCGCACCGGACGATCGGCTGGATCTGGGTGGCGCTGATGGCGGTGGTGGCGGCCTCGTCGTTCTGGATCCACCAGATCCGTCTGGTCGGGCCGTTCAGCCCGATCCATCTCCTGTCGATCTTCACGCTGGTGATGCTGCCGCTCGCGGTGTGGCGGGCGCATACCCATCGGGTCGCCGATCACCGGCGTATCATGATCATGACGTTCGTCGGCGCGCTCGTGATTGCCGGGCTGTTCACGCTTGTGCCTGGACGGATCATGCACCGGGTGATTTTCGGGGCCTGAGACGTGGTTCCCAATGGCTCATTCCAGCTCCGTTCGAAGCGATCGTGCTGAGCTCGTAAGTCTCTGGAAAAACAGTCGGAAAAACCGCTTCCCCAGACCTCGCAAGGGTGGTTATCAGGGGGGCGATGCGCTATATGATTCCCAGATAAAATCTCACCGGATTTCCCCTTGGCTGACGACGACAACAAGCCCGGCGACCAGCCGGCGCAACCCTCGGACATTCGTCCCGTTTCCATCTACGAGGAGATGAAGAAGTCCTACCTCGATTACGCGATGAGCGTGATCGTGGCGCGTGCGCTGCCCGATGCGCGCGACGGGTTGAAGCCGGTTCATCGCCGCATCCTCTACTCGATGAACGAGCAGGGGCACACGCCCGACAAGAAGTACGTCAAGTCGGCGCGCGTGGTCGGTGACGTGATCGGTAAATATCATCCGCATGGCGACCAGTCGATCTACGACGCCATGGTCCGGATGGCGCAGGACTTCTCGATGCGCGTGCCGCTCATCGACGGCCAGGGCAATTTCGGCTCGGTCGACGGCGATCCCCCGGCCGCCTATCGGTACACCGAAGCGCGACTGACGAAGGTGGCGTTGGCTCTGCTGGCCGATATCGACAAGGACACCGTCGACTTCCAGCCGAACTACGACAACAACGAAACCGAGCCGTCGGTCCTGCCGGCCAAGTTCCCGAACCTCCTGGTCAACGGGGCGGGCGGCATCGCGGTCGGCATGGCCACCAACATCCCGCCGCACAATCTCGGCGAGGTCATCGACGCCTGCGTCGCGTTGATCGACAATCCTGCGCTCACCATCGAGGAACTCATCAACATCGTTCCGGGACCGGATTTCCCGACCGGCGGCGTCATTCTCGGACGCGCGGGCATCCGCGCCGCCTACCACCTTGGCCGCGGCTCCATCGTCATGCGCGGCAAGGTCGCGATCGAGACCATCCGCAAGGAGCGCGAGGCGATCATCATCACCGAGATTCCCTACCAGGTGAACAAGGCGACGATGGTCGAGCGCATCGCCGAGCTGGTCAAGGAAAAGAAGATCGAGGGCATCGGCGACCTGCGCGATGAATCCGACCGCGACGGCTACCGTGTCGTCATCGAATTGAAGCGCGACGCCGTGCCGGATGTGGTGCTGAACCAGCTGTACAGGTTCACGCCGCTGCAGACGAGCTTCGGCGTCAACATGGTGGCGCTCGACAGCGGACGTCCGCGGATCATGCATCTGAAGGACCTGCTGGCGATCTTCGTCGACTTCCGCGAGCGGGTCGTCACGCGGCGCACCAAGTTCCTGCTCGCCAAGGCGCGCGATCGCGCCCACATCCTGGTCGGTCTGGCGATCGCGGTCGCCAATATCGACGAGATGATCCGCGTCATCCGGACCTCGCCCGACCCGACCACTGCCCGCGACACCCTGATGGCGCGCGACTGGCCGGCACGGGACGTCGAGGACATGCTGACGCTGATCGACGATCCGCGTCACCGCATCAGCGAGGACGGCACGATCCGGCTGTCGATGGAGCAGGCGAGGGCCATTCTCGACCTGCGCCTTCAGCGCCTCACCGCGCTCGGCCGCGACGAAATCCGCGACGAGCTCGACAAGCTCGCCGGCGAGATCGCCGACTATCTCGACATCCTGCGCTCGCGCGCGCGCGTGCTGGGCATCATCAAGACCGAGCTTGCCGAAGTGAAGGCCGAGTTCGCGACCCCGCGCCGCACCGTGATCATCGAGCAGGAGGGCGAGGTCGAGGACGAGGACCTGATCCAGCGCGAGGACATGGTCGTCACCGTCTCCCACGCCGGCTACGTCAAGCGCGTGCCGCTGTCGGCCTACCGGGCGCAGCGCCGCGGCGGCAAGGGCCGCGCCGGCATGCAGACCCGCGACGAGGATTTCGTCAGCCGCCTGTTCGTGGCGTCGACGCACACACCGGTGCTGTTCTTCTCGTCGCGCGGCCAGGTCTACAAGGAGAAGGTGTGGCGCCTGCCGATGGCCGCGCCGAACGCGCGCGGCAAGGCGCTGATCAACATCCTGCCGCTGGAGCAGGGCGAGCGCATCACCACCATCATGCCGCTGCCGGAGGATGAATCGACCTGGGGCAACCTGGACGTGATGTTCGCCACCACCGGCGGCAACGTCCGGCGCAACAAGCTGTCCGACTTCGTCGACGTCCGCCGCTCCGGCATCATCGCCATGAAGCTGGACGAGAATGAAGCGATCGTGGACGTGCAGATCTGCACCGAGCGCGACGACGTGCTGCTGACCGGCGCCGGCGGCCAGTGCATCCGCTTCCCCGTCCCCGACGTGCGCGTGTTTACCGGCCGCACTTCGATGGGCGTGCGCGGCATTGCGCTTGCCGAGGGCGACAAGGTGATCTCGCTGGCGATCCTGCGCCACATGGAGACCACCTCGGACGAACGTTCGGCCTATTTGAAGATGCGTCGTGCGGTGGCCGGCGAAGCCGTGGTCGACGAGGCTCCGGCGGATGCCGAGGCCGAAGAGACGACCTCCGGCAGCTTCCAGCTCCCGCAGGAGCGCTATGTCGAGATGTCGGCGGCCGAGCAGGTCGTGCTCACCGTCTCCGTCAACGGCTACGGCAAGCGGACCTCGTCCTACGAGTACCGCACCACTGGCCGCGGCGGCAAAGGCATCGTCGCCATGAGCGTCAACAACCGCAACGGCAATCTGGTGGCCTCCTTCCCCGTGGAAGACGCCGACCAGATCATGCTGGTCACGGACAAGGGCCAGCTCATCCGCTGCCCGGTCGAAGGCATCCGCGTCGCCGGTCGCTCGACCCAGGGCGTGATCGTGTTCGACACCGCCGAGGACGAGCACGTCGTCTCGGTCGAGCACATCACGGAAGAGGCCGATAGCGGGAACGGCGAGAACGGGAACGGTTCGTAGATCGAGCCGATCCCGTCAGGTGTCGTCCCCGTTGACGGTTGCAATCAACCGGATAGGTCCGGCACGGCACAACGCGCCGGTGTCCGGCCTATGATCCTGGAAGATGCGGCTGGCGCGATGCCTTCCAGCCGAGCACGGCCAGCGGAATTGCCAGTGTTGCCCAGGACAGCGCGTCCCAGCCATCGTCGCCGAACAGCGCCGACGCCAGCCCGACAAGGATGAGCCCCCCGAGCAGGAGCGGCCAGCGAAAGATCTCGTCCATGGTGTGGCGCTCGCGCTTCATGGACGGATCCCGGATGTCGCTACGACAGGCGGCCCGTCCTGCGCGCGCGTGGTGACGCGAGGCGATTTGCGCTTGCCGAGCCAGAGATAGACGCCGCTGGCAAGCACGACGATCGCGGCAAGATCGAACAGCGCCCAGATGATCTTCAGCGGCAGGCTGCCGTAGTCCCCGAAATGAAGCGGGCGCGATACCTGCAACGCCCTGAGATACCACGGCAGGCCACGCGCAGTGACGAGCTGCCCGGTTTCGGCGTCGAGCATCGCGGGCGTGAACAGGCGCGAGGTGATCGGCGTCGTGCCCTTGGTCCAGACGATGAAGTGCCGTGGTGTCCCGAACCGTGCGACCGTCGGAAAGATGATGCTGGCCGGCGTGTTGCCGTCGAGCGCCCGACGTGCTGCGGCCATGACGTCGTCGACGTCGGACCATTTCGCAAGCGGCGGCTTGCCCAAGTGCGGCGCGATCAGCTCCGGCATCACCTCCGCGCGCCAGGCGGAGAACAGCGGCAACGATATCGTGTTGATGACACCGGTGACGCCGACGGCAAGCAGCCATATGAGAGTCACTCCGCCGATCAGATTGTGCAGGTCGAGCCATTTGACCCGCGACGCGCCGATACGACGCACCGTGCCGAAGTTGAGCCGGCGCATGAAGGGCGCGTAGAGCATGATGCCGGAAACGATCGCGATGACAAACAACAGGCCCATGACGCCGAGAAACAGTTCACCCGGCAACCCCAAGAACATGTCGCGGTGGAATATGCGGATGGCGCTCATCAGGCCGCCCTGCTGCGTGTCTTCGCCGATCAGTTCCGCGGTCCTGGAATCGAATGACAGCTTCAGGAAACGTTGGCCGGGGGGAGCTTCGGGCGTAGCCGAGAGGAATACGTTGACGACGTTGGCGCGATCGTCGTCCCAGCCGAGCACCTGGAGGTAGCGCTGCGGATAGCGCGCCTTGGCGGCGTCGACCAGCCGGCTTAGCGGAGCCTGCGGAGTATCCGCCGGGAGCTCCCGGGCCGAGGCTTCCGACTTGAAGAGCTCGTCGATCTCGTCATGAAAGATCAGTGGGAGCCCGGTGATGCAAAGCATCAGGAGGAATAGCGTGCAGACCAGGCTGGTCCATTTGTGGACCAGCGACCACCATTTGACTGACTGTGCTGTCATCCTCTCACCACCGGTAGGTCAGCGTCGCCAGCACCGTGCGCCCCAGCGCCCAGCGGCAGCCGCCGGCCGTGCATAACGAGACATAGGTCTTGTCGAACACGTTGTTGACGTTCACCGCCGCACTGAGGCCCTTCCACTGCTGATACCGCATCCCGAAATCATAGGACAGCACCGCATCGAACACCGTGCTGGCCGGCACCGTGGCGGCGGGCAGGAAGACGCCCGGCACGATGGTCGGAACCGTCAGATTGTTGGCGTTGGTCGTGTACATGTCGTGGACGTAGCGGACGCCGCCGCCGAAGCCGAAGCCGGTGGCAGGACCGCCCTGCACCAGATAGTTGGCCCAGAGCGAGGCGGTGTGCATCGGGACGTTGGCGAGCCGCTTGCCGAAATTCACGTCCTGGGGCGAGCTGATCCGGTTGTCGAGATAGGAGTACTGCCCGCGCAGGCTCAGGCCGGGCAGGGGGCTACCGACGACGGATCCTTCGAACCCGCGCGAGCTGACCTCGCCAACCTGCGCCGTGGTGTTGGCGGGAATGCCGGGGCCGCTGATGACCGTTGCCACGTTCTGCTGCTTGAGGTCGTAGACCGCGGCAGTGAACATCAGATTGGTCCCGACCGGCTGATACTTCACGCCGCCTTCATACTGCTCGCCGGTGGTCGGCTTGAACGGCTGGCCGTTCAGCAGCGTGCCGACCGAGGTCGGCTGGAACGAGGTCGAGTAGCTGACATAGGGCGCAATGCCGTTGTCGAAATTGTAGATCGCGCCTATGCGGCCGGTTGGCTTCTGGTCGTCGTTCAGGACGCGAACGCCGGTGTTCTGCGCCAGGGTATTACCCTCGGCCCAGTCGTAGCGGACTCCGCCGAGCACGGTGAGCCGGCCGAGCCTGGCCTCGTCCTGGACGTAGAGGCCGCGCTGCGACAGGTGCTGGTCGAGGTTCTGGAAGAGCGCCGTGGGGACGGCGATGTTCTGCGTGTAATTCGGCGCCAGGATGTCGAGCGTGTTGGTGGCCGCGAAGCGGGCGAGATTGTTGAAGTCGAACCGCTGGTAGTCGACCCCTGCGAGGACCGTATGCTGCAACGGTCCCATGTTGAACTTGGCCTGGAGCTGGTTGTCGGCAGCGAATGTGTCGAGGTTCTCGTTGGTCGAGAAGTAGCTCCGGTTGATCGTGCGGCCGTCGACCAGCCGGAGCGTGCCGCCCGCGCCCGTCGTCGTGAACCCGCCGGGCTGCACCTCGACATAGCTGAGCTCATTGTGCAGGTAGCGTACGTTCTGGCGCACCGTGAAGACGTCGTCGAAACGATGCTCGAACTCGTAGCCGGCGGTTGCCTGCTTGTATTTGAGAGTCTCGTAGTTGAGATCGCCGGCAAAGAAATTGCGCGGGATCTGCCCGAACGTCCCCGGCACCAGCGTGCCCTGGATCGGCAAGAGCGCGAAGGCACCACCCTTCGGGTCCTGCCGGTAGCTCGTCAGGAAGGTGATGGTGGTGTCGATACTCGGACGCCACGTCCAGGCCGGCGCGATCGAAAATCTTTGCTCGCCGATATTGTCGACCTGGGTGTCGGCGTTGAGGCCGATACCGGTGACGCGGTAGAGCAGCGTCTTGTCCTTGTCGACGGGGCCGCCGACATCGAAGGCGCCCTGGATCCGGTTGAACGAGCCGGTTTGCAGGGAGACTTCTCCGAACGGATTTTCAGTCGGGCGCTTGCTGACGAGGTTGAGGATGCCGCCGGGCGAGGCGGCGCCGTAGAGAATGGATGCCGGCCCGGTGATCACCTCGGCGCGCTCGAGCAAATAGGGATCGACCCGCGGCGCACCGAACGGTCCGCCCTGGAGCCGCAGCCCGTCCAGATATGTTTCGAGGCTGAAGCCGCGCGCGCTGACGTTCTGAAAGCGGAAATCGGTATCGTTGCTGAAATAGATTCCTGGCGCGTAGCGCAAGAGGTCGCGGATGCTCTGCGCCTGCCGCACATTCATTTCGTCGCGAGTGATGACGGCGATCGATGCCGGCGTCGACATGATCGGCGCATCCGTCTTGGTGGCGCCGGAGGCGCGGGTGGCGACGAACCCGTTGGTGCCGGCGTTGACGCGCGCTGCTGTTCCCACCAGCGCTTGGGGCTCCGGCTGTACTGTCGAACGGTTGGCCTGTTGAGCGGACCGCTGGCTCGCACTGCGCCGCGCCGATGCGTTGCGCCGGACCTGGACCGGACGTTGCGCGCGCTGAACGGGTGCGTCGACCGTCACCGGCGGCAACGCGGATGCACCGGACTGGCCGGCGGTCTGCGCGTTCACCGGCGTGACGGCCATCAGCAAGCAGCCAAGCGCGAGTGCGCTGGCTGTGCTCTTGAAAGTGTTCCTTAAAAAATAGTCCGCACGACCACGCAGGCCGTGTCCATCGCATTCCATGTCAGCGCCCCATCCGGCGATCGCCGCGCCGGCGGGATGATCCTTCTGACCTCACGCGACTTCGCACCCGCGCGCGTGTTAGATGGCGACACTGCGAGCGTCGAGTTGAACGAATTTTGAATCACTCGAAACGTCATAATTGGAAGCATTCTTAGAATTTCTAAAAAAGCGAAGCTAACTGATCGACAAAGCATTGGAATTTGTTGCTGCGTATGTCTGGTGATGGGCCAGACAAGATTGGGGTGCGCGCGAATGTCGCACACTCCCGGGTAAGCGGGCGTGACGAGCTCTACCTGTCGGTGATCGGCATCTCATCGAGACGCGTGGTGCGAAGCCTGCCTTGCCCTGAACGGGCGATCCGCACGACGATCAGATCTCCAGTTCGGTCCCGAACTCCACCACCTGCCTGGTCGGCACGCCGAAGAACGCGGCGGAGCGTTCGGCGTTGCGCTGGAGGAAGGCGAACAGGCCTTCGCGCCAGACCCACATGCCCGGAATGTCCTCGCTCGGGATGATGGTCTCGCGGCCGACATAGTAGGTGATGTCGGAGAGGTCGATGCCGGACAGCTTGCCCTGGCGGCAGGCGAGCGTCAGGCCCGCATAGATCGTCGGATTCTGCATGAAACCGTAATGCAGGACCACGCGGGTGATACCGGGGATGATCTCGATCACCTCGGCGCGGTCTTCATCGGTGATGTGCGGGGATTCCTCGATCAGCACGGTGACGAGGACGATGCGCTCATGCAGCACGTGGTTGTGCTTGACGAATTGGGTCAGCGCCAGCGGCACGCCGCGCGGTGCGGAGGCCAGGAAGACGGCGGTCCCGGGCAGTCTGGCGCGGCACTTGTTGACCGCGGTCTCGATCAGGTCCTCCTCGGGCTGGCGCAGCTTCGCGCGCGCCGCCTCGACCAGCTTCACGCCGCTGCGCCAGGTCAGCATCATGAAGGCGACGAGGGCCGCGAGCAGCAGCGGAAACCAGCCGCCCTCGAACAGCTTGATCGAATTGGCGGAGAAGAAGATCACGTCGATCACGAAGAAGAAGCCGTTGACGGCGACCACGATCCACGGCGAATAGCCCCACTGGATCGCGACCAGGGCCGCGAGCAGCGTGGTGATCGCCATCAGCAGCGACACCGCGATGCCGTAGGCGCCGGCGAGCGCTTCCGAGGTGCCGAAGCTCAGGACCGCGCCGAGCGTTGCGGCAGCGAGCAGCCAGTTCACCAGCGGCACGTAGATCTGGCCCATCGCATGGCTCGTGGTGTGGCGGATCTGCATGCGCGGCAGGAAGCCGAGCTGGATCGATTGCTGGGTCAGCGAGAACACGCCGGAGATGATCGCCTGCGAGGCGATCACGGTCGCGAGCGCCGAGAAGGCGACCAGCGGATAGTGCAGGGCGTCCGGGCAGAGCTGAAAGAAGGGGTTCTCGATCATCGCGGGATCGGTGATCAGCAGCGCGGCCTGCCCAAAATAGTTCAGCACCAACGCGGGCAGGCAGATCGCGAACCAGGCGAGCCGGATCGGGAAGCGGCCGAAATGCCCCATGTCGGCGTACATGGCTTCGCCGCCGGTCACCGCCAGGAAGGCGGCGCCGAGGATCGCGAAGGAGATGTGGAAGTCCTGGTGGATCAGGAAGTTGAAGGCATAGAGCGGGCTCAGTGCCGCGAGCACAGCCGGGGCCTTGACGATGCCGTGGACGCCGAGCGCGGCCAGCACGAAGAACCAGGCCAGCATCACCGGCCCGAAGATGCGGCCGATGAAGCCCGTGCCCTGCTTCTGGATCATGAACAGCCCGATCAGGATGGCGACGGTGATGGGCACCACCACAGGCGCGAGCGAGGGTGCGTCGACCTTGAGACCCTCGATGGCGCTCAGCACCGAGATCGCCGGGGTGATCGCGCCGTCGCCATAAAGGAGAGCAGCGCCGACGAGGCCGACCACCAGGAGATGCGCGCGCCAGGTGCCGGGCTGGGCGTGGCGGGCATGCAGTAGCGCCAGCAGCGCGACGATGCCGCCTTCGCCGCGATTGTCCGCGCGCAGGATCAGAAGCGCATATTTCAGCGAGATGATCAGCAGCAACGCCCAGAGGATCAGCGAGGCAACGCCCAGGACAGCCTCGGGAGTCAGCGTAGCGCCATGGGCGGCCGCCTTGGCGGCTTCCTTCAGGGCGTAGAGGGGGCTGGTGCCGATATCGCCATAGACCACCCCGAGGGCGCCCATGGTCATGGCAATCGGCAGAGGGTCAGGGTGATGGCCGGAAACGACTGCGGGCGTACTGGACAAGGTCGACCCCCCGATGGGATCGCGCCCGCCGGGCCATTCCGACGAGCGCGAGTATCAGACAGTCTGCGACGAGACGTCGCAAATATCCATGAGATTTATCTCGGGGTTTATATGACGCGAAGCTGACAGGTTCGACTACGGGGTCCGGTCGGCGGTCACGAGACGCGCCTCGCGGATATTGGCCTTGGTGCCGGCCTGGCGCAGGCAGGACGCCTCGAAGTTCGGCCAGGCCTGCTGCGAGCAGTCCTTGCCGACGGTGCGGATATCGAGGCGGTCGCTCTTGGCCAGCGGCTGCGGGACGCTCGCTTCGACGGTCGGAGCGAAACCGGGAAGGACGGTGAGAGCGGCGGCAACGAACGCAGCAATAGCGATGGCCGAGATGGTCTTGATCATTGACGGTCCCCTGTGATGCGGCCGCTACGCCCAGTTGTGCGGCCCGTCATTCGTTGGGTGGATTAGTAACCATGGCCAGTTTCCGGACGTCTTCGCGGACGCCCGAAATGGTTTCGTTCGCACTTCGTTTTGTTTCATGGCCGTCCCGAGGACGAAACAATTCGGGGGATTCCGACTCGGCGCCGCCGAAAAACCGGCAGGGAACCCGTCTGGCTTGCCGGGCCGGGCCGGGCGCGGTAGGACGGGGACATGCCGCGTATCGCCTTCTATCCGGGTTCCTTTGACCCCATCACCAACGGCCATCTGGACGTGGTCCGGAACAGTGTCCCCCTGTGCGATCGGCTCGTGGTCGCGATCGGGGTCCATCCCGGCAAGAAGCCGCTGTTCTCAACCGAGGAGCGGCTCAAGATGCTCCATGACGTCTGCGGGCCGGTTGCGGCCCAGGTCGGCTGCACGCTCGAGGCCGTGACCTACGACGATCTTGCGGTCACTGCGGCACGCAGGCACGGCGCGACTGTCATGATCCGGGGCCTGCGCGATGGCACCGACCTCGACTACGAGATGCAGCTCGCCGGGATGAACGGCGCCATGGCGCCGGACGTCCAAACCGTGTTCCTGCCGGCCTCTCCGGCCGTCCGCCCAATTACCGGCACGTTGGTGCGTCAAATCGCGGCCATGGGCGGAGATATCTCGACCTTCGTGCCGCCGCTCGTCGCCAACCTGCTCAAGGCCAAATTCGCCGGATAACGGCGCAATTCTTCATCCTACCTGATCCGGAGTTCTCATGATCCGTCGTCTCGCAATTCTTGCCACGATCTTTGCCGCGCTCTTCAGCGCGGTCCCGGCGGTGGCGCAGCAATTGCCGGCCAATCTCGACAAGGCCAACGCCATCGTCATCGACACCACCAAGGGCCGCATCGTCATCAAGCTGCGGACCGACATTGCGCCTCAGCATGCCGAGCGCATCAAGCAGCTCGCGCGCGAGGGCTATTACAACAACGTGCCGTTCCATCGCGTCATGGACGGCTTCATGGCCCAGACCGGCGACGGCGAGAAATTCAACGGCACCGGCGGCTCGAAATATCCGAACCTGAAACAGGAATTCTCCAAGGTTCATTTCGCCCGCGGCATCGTCGGGATGGCGCGGCGCGGCGACAGCGTCGACAGTGCCAACTCGCAGTTCTTCATCATGTTCGCGGACGGCGGCAGCCTCGACAACCAGTACACCGTGATCGGCGAGGTCGTGCAGGGCATGGACGTCGTCGACAAGCTGAAGAAGGCACCGCCCGGTTCGGCCGGCGGTGCCGTCACCGATCCCGACAAGATGGTGAAGGTCCAGGTCGCTTCCGACATCAAATAGGATGGGGCCATGGCGCGCTATGGCAATAGGCTTCTGCTGGCTGCCGCGCTGCTGCTTTCAGGCGTTTCCGGCGCGGCCGCCGGAGACGCAGAGGTCAACACCATCCAGGACATCTTCCAGCACTTGCGGACCTGCTGGAAGCCGCCGCCGCCCAGCAAGGCTCGCCCTATCGACATCACCGTCGTCGTGAGCTTTAACCGGGCCGGAAACATTTTGGGCCATCCGAGGATTACCTATGAATCCGCGGAGGCCTCCGACAATGACCGGCTGCAATACCGGGTCGCCGTGATGGAGGCGCTGCAACGCTGCACGCCGATGCCATTTACCGATGCAATGGCCGGCGCCGCCGCGGGACGTCCATTCGCGATCCAGTTCCGTAACCGGAAGACTTCACCCCCAACGCAAGAGAGACGAGCATGAGCGTCACCGAAAACACCCTGATCCTCGAGACCACGCAGGGCCCCGTCACCATCGAGATGCGGCCCGATCTCGCGCCCGGCCACGTCGCGCGCATCAAGGAACTGGTCCGCGAGGGCTTTTACGACGGCATCGTGTTCCACCGCGTGATCGAGGGCTTCATGGCGCAGACCGGCTGCCCGCAGGGCACCGGCACCGGCGGCTCCGGCAAGAAGCTGAAGGCGGAATTCAACAAGGAACCGCATGTGCGCGGCACCACCTCGATGGCCCGCGCCGCCAGCCCCGATTCCGGCGACAGCCAGTTCTTCATCGTCTTCGACGACGCCCGCTTCCTCGACAACCAGTACACGGTGTGGGGCAAGGTCACCGAGGGCATGGAGAACGTCGACAAGATCAAGCGCGGCGAGCCCGTCCAGAACCCCGACAAGATCGTCAAGGCGCGGATGGCCGCGGACGCGGAGTAACCGCTCAACCCTCATCCTGAGGAGCGCGGAACGCGCGCCTCGAAGGATGAAGGCCCCGCTGTTGCAGCTCGGCCTTCATGGTTCGAGACGGCGCTACGCGCCTCCTCACCATGAGGGTCTGACTGCGTGGCGCTGAGCCAGACATGCGCACTGATCTCTTCGATTTCGATCTGCCCGCCGAGCGCATCGCGTTGCGCCCGGCGAGCCCGCGCGACTCCGCGAAGATGCTGGTCGTGGAAGGCGGCGCGCTGCGCGACCAGATCATCACCGACCTGCCGCAATGGCTGAGGGCGGGCGACCAGCTCGTCGTCAACGACACCAAGGTGATTGCGGCGCAGCTCAAGGGCCGCCGCATCGGCCGCGAGACCGAGCCCAAGATCGAGGCGACGCTGATCAAGCGCCTCGACGGCTCGCGCTGGCAGGCACTGGTGAAGCCGGCAAAAAAGCTCGTGGCAGGCGACCGCATCCGCTTCGGCAACGAGGGCAAGGTTTGCCTGCTCGGCCATCTCGACGCCGAGGTCGAGGCCAAGGGCACCGATGGTGAAGTGACACTGTCATTCTCGTTTCACGGCCCGGCGCTGGATCAGGCGATCGAAGATCTCGGCAGCCCGCCGCTGCCGCCCTATATCGCCTCGAAGCGCACACCCGACGATCAGGACCTCGCGGACTACCAGACCATGTTCGCGGCCAATGAAGGCGCCGTCGCGGCACCCACCGCCGGCCTGCATTTCACCCCGGCGCTGGAGCAGGCGCTGCGCGACCGCGGCGTCGGCATCAACCGCGTCACGCTGCACGTCGGTGCCGGAACGTTTCTGCCGGTGAAGGTGGACGACACCGAAGGCCACAAGATGCATGCTGAGTGGGGCACGATCTCGGCCGAGACGGCGGAGCGGCTCAACACCGCACGGCAGAACGGCGGCCGCATCATCGCCGTCGGCACGACGTCACTGCGGCTGCTCGAAAGCGCGGCCGGCGAGGACGGCACCATCCAGCCGTTCGCGGCCGAGACGTCGATCTTCATCACCCCCGGCTATCGCTTCCGTGCCGTCGATATCCTGCTGACCAATTTCCATTTGCCGAAGTCGACGCTGTTCATGCTGGTATCGGCCTTCTCCGGGCTCGAGGCGATGCAGCAGGCCTACGCGCACGCGATTGCGGAAGGGTACCGGTTCTATTCGTACGGGGATGCGTGCTTGTTGTTTCGGGCAGAGCCGTAGGGTGGGCAAAGGCGCGTAGCGCCGTGCCCACCATCTATCCGCATATTTCAGGTCGATTGGTGGGCACGCTTCGCTTTGCCCACCCTACGACACCGGTTACGCCATCACCCGCTACGGCAACAACTCCGCGATCTGCACCGCGTTCAGCGCGGCGCCCTTGAGCAGCTGGTCCGCCGCCACGAACATCGAGATCGAATGCACTGAGGGATCGCTGAGATCCTTGCGGATGCGGCCGACCAGGACGTCGTCCTGGCCCGAAGCGTCGATCGGCATCGGGAAGTAGTTCTTCACGCGGTCGTCGACGAGCTTCACGCCGGGCGCCTGCGCCATGATGGCACGGACCTGGTCCTCGCTGATCGGCTTCTCGCATTCGAAGGTGATGGCCTCGCAATGGGCGCGCAGCACCGGTACGCGGACGCAGGTGACGCCGATCGCGATCTTCTCGTCCTCGAAGATCTTGCGGGTTTCCTTGATGACCTTGGTCTCTTCGTCGTTGTAGCCGGTTTCAGGGTCGACGGCCGTGTTGTGGTTGAAGAGATTGAAGGCGTAGGGGTGCGGCATCACCTTGGGCGTATAGACCTGCCCGTTGAGATTGGCGCGGGTGGACTCGACGAGCTCGTCCATCGCGGCGGCGCCGGCGCCCGAGGCCGCCTGGTAGGTCGAGATGATGACGCGCTTGATGCGGTTCTTCTGGTGGATCGGCCAGAGCGGCACCAGCGCGGTGATGGCGGCGCAGTTCGGGTTGGCAATGATGCCCTTGTGGTCGCGGATGCGGTTGGCGTTGATCTCGGGGATCACCAGCGGCACGTTGGGGTCCATCCGGAAGGCGGAGGAGTTGTCGACCACGACGGCGCCGGCCTTGACCGCTACAGGCGCGAACTTCTTGGAGATGCTGCCGCCGGCGGAGAACAGGGCGATGTCGACGCCCTCGAAAGCGCGCTCGGTCAATTCCTCGATGACGACGTCCTGCCCGCGGAACGACACCGTCTTGCCGGCCGAGCGGGCGCTTGCGAGCGCCTTGAGCTTGCCGACGCGAAAGCCGCGCTTGTCCATGGTGGCGATGAATTCGGCGCCCACCGCACCGGTGACGCCGACAATCGCGACGACGGGATCGTTACTCACATTCTCCTCCATTGCATTGAGCTGAAGACAACAAAAAAGCCCCGGACCAGAGGTCGGAGCTTCGGTAGAGTGGATTGCGTTTAAGTCGACGACCTACGCGCGCACGCCTCCCCGGGCCCCGAAGGCCGTGGTGGTTTTAGTCGTGCGTTTGGTGGTCGTGAACATGGCGGCGACTTATGCGGGAGAGTTTCGCGCCCGTCAATGGCTTTTCGGCGGGATTGTGGCCGCCGCTATTTCGTCCGGGCGCCCGGCGGCTCCAGGATGACCTCCTTGAGGTTGTCGCCGCTGATGACGACGATCGCGAAATTCAGCCGGCCGCGTTCGCGCACCAGTCCGCCGCTGATCGCCTTGCCCGAAGCCGCACGTTCAGCGACGTGCACGGCATCCGCAAGGCGGTGCTTGATGGCACCGAGTGCTGCGAGATTGCTGCGGTCGTCGAGATCGAGTTCGGCGAGGGGGAGGGCGGCTTCGCCGCCGACGAGCTCGCCGGTTGCGGCGTTGATGGTGTGGCGCCAGATGCGGTCGTTGTGCAGGGTCTTCACCCGGTAGACCGGCACGCCGGAGGCTCCGTCGAAACTCACATCCGCCGTCGTGGCACCGGCATGACGGGCTTCCGCAATCGCCATGGCCTGGCCGATCGAGATCGACGAGCTGCGGAATCGTTCGATTTCGCGGCTGACCGCTTGGCGGTCTGCTTCAGCATCACCATCTGTGTCGCCGTGAAGCGCGGTTGGCGTGCCCGTGGTGACGATCGCCCGCGCCGGCGCGGCAAGGAGCAGCGCGGGCAAGGCGATCGCAAGTAATCGCGAGATCAATCGTTTGGTTGTCGTCATGCTCGAAACCCTCGGCCAGCGAGTGTGCCGGATGATCGTAAAGAATTCGCGGCCGGCCTTGGGCATCGGCCGGCCGCGGAGCGTCGCAGCGGGCTGGACCCGGCACGGCGATCTTGGGCGGTACGGACCCCTTTGGGGCTGGTGAAAAAGCGGTCCGTATCGCTTATAACTAAACCATACCGTATCGTTTTGTTTTGGTCAACGACGCGGGCGTAACCTCCAGGGGGAAACGTCGCAACCTCACGGAATTGTCAGCGGGACGGGCGCCGCCGCGGTGTGCCCTTTGCGGCGCTCTGGACGCGGTCTGCTGGTCCCAGCGCACCGGCCAGGAACAGCTTGATCGCCGCGCGCATGCGCTTCTCGGCGGCCTTCAATTCCAGCGCCGTGCCGAACGTCGCCAGGCGGTGGGTGTGACCGACGACGACGTCGAGGAACACCTCTGCCGCGATCGTGGTGTCGTCGACGTCGAGTGCGCCCTGCGCCACCAAACGGTCGAAGAAGCGGGCCGTGGTGGCGACGGCCTTCAGCCAGCCTTCCTCCTTGCCGAGCTTGGCGATGTCGGGGAAATTGATGGCCTGCGACGTCATCATGCGGCTGAATGCGACGGCATCGGGCCCGCAGGTGAAGGTGAGCATCTCGCGCCCGATCTCGACCAGCCTCTGCTCGACCGAAATGTCCGAGGCGCTGGAGAGTTGGGTCTCGGCGGCTGCCGATAGTGGCGCAAGCCAGCGCGCGATTTCGCGCCTCAGCACGGCGGCAAACAGGCCGCGCTTGTCCCCGTAACGGGAATAGACGGTGGGTTTGCTGACCCGGGCCGCTTCTGCGACGGCATCGAGCGAGGTCGCGTCGAAGCCGCGATCCAGGAACAGGCGGGTGGCAACCTCGATCAGCCGCTGATCGCGCTCGATCGCGGCGGTTTTCGTCGGGCGGCCGCCGCGTGATTTCGGCAACTCGCGCCGTGGCGCTGCCGGTTTTGTCTTGGTCGCAGTCAATCCCATGCCCAATGATTCCTGCGCGCTTCTAATCGTCGTCATTCGCTCTATATCGCGCGGGAGCGGGGGCGTCATCGCGAATCTGGCCGAATTGGCCATATCGTCAACGGTTTCGGCACGGTCTCGTTCCGTCACGAGAGATCACGGCAGCTTCGAAGTCCAGGCCTGGCCGGAGGCAGCCTTCTCGTATCCGTACTGATACAGCGCCCGCATATAGACGGTGTCGAACCCTTCCGAAGGCGGCGCGGGGTAATCGCGCGCGATGTAGGAGAGGTGGAAGCCGAGATTGTTGCGCTTGGCGAAATCATAGGTCGAGAAGATGATCGAGCGCGTCTGCGACTGGGTGATCGACGACAGGCTGCGCGAGGCGACGTCGATGGTGCTGTTGGACACGAGCTCGAAATTGCGTTCGATCTTCTTGTTGACGAGGATGTAGATGTTCATCCGCGCGTTGCCGGGCAGGCGGTCCTGGGAGAGCAGGGCTTCCGGCAGCGTCAGCACCGGCGCGGTCACGCCGCCGTCGACATGCATCTCTTGAAATCTGCGGCCCTGGCCTTCGGCGTCGATCATGATGGGCGGAAACACCAGGGGAATGCTGGCGGAAGCCGCCATCACGTCGCGAAACAGTTTGAGCGCCTCGGGTGTTCCGACCGCTGCGATCTTGCCCATGTCCCAGATGGCGGTCCGCTGGGTGTCGAGATCGGTGGTCACCACCAGCAGCTTTCGGCCCTTGGCATTTTCACGCGCAACCTGTGCCATGATCTCCGGCCCGACATAGCGGGCGACGAGCTCGCGCAGCCGCGTGTTGCCGAACAGGCCGGATCCGAACAGCACACGCATGATGCTGGGATCGCTCAGGAGGCTCTCCGCGATGCCGCTGGTGTAGAGCTCCCTGAGCGTGTCGTCATATTGCGAGCCGAGATACGCAAACGGTGCGATCAGACCGCCGGTGCTCACGCCCGAGACGACCGAGAAGGTCGGCCGGGTGCGCGCCGTGGTCCAGCCGTTGAGCACGCCGACGCCATAGGCGCCATCGGCGCCGCCGCCGGAGAGCGCCAGATAGGACTTCGTGGCGGTGCTGGTGTCCTTCTCGAAGCTGAATTTCGTGACGGGCTCGTCGGCGTAGCGGCGCAAGCCGTCGATATCGAGCACGCGCGACGTGCTGGCCTCAGCGGCCGTATAGGGCGTGCGGGGCAGGGAGGTGCAGGCGCCGAGTGCCAGGCTGCACGCCAGAACCAGGAATCCGGTCAGGCGGGCGCCTGTCTGTCTGATCCAGCCGCGCGAGGGGCCGGACATTTCGGTCGAACATGGAGCGGAGGGCATTGTCGGTGGCTGGCGATCACGCAAATACTGCCGCCGGCAAAATTCACCGCGGCTTCTCGTCCAGCCCCGCGCAAAAACTACACTGTATCGTTTTGTTTGGCAAGCGCGCCGGGCGATCAAGTCGGCGTCAAATGTGTCCCGGTCTGAGCCACAAGCCGGCTCTGGCGTGGTCCGAGCGGGTTGATCAGCCTCTTCCGACACGCAATAAGCACGACCATGAATCTTCCTGACACCGGTCTACCCAATCACTTCGAGCTGCTCGCCACCGATGGCGCCGCGCGCACCGGGCGCCTGACCACGCCGCATGGCGTGGTGCGGACGCCGGCCTTCATGCCGGTCGGAACCGCCGGCGCCATGAAGGGCATGCACTGGCGCGAGGTGCGCGAGGCCGGCGCCGACATCGTGCTCGGCAACACCTATCATCTGATGCTGCGTCCCGGCGCCGAGCGGATCTCGGCGCTCGGCGGCCTGCAGCGGTTCACCGGCTGGAACGGGCCGATGCTGACGGATTCCGGCGGCTTCCAGGTGATGTCGCTGTCGGACCTGCGCAAGGTGACCGAGAACGCCGTCACATTCCGTTCGCATATCGACGGCGCCAAGGTCGAACTGTCACCGGAACGCTCGATCGAGGTGCAGCGCTTCCTCGGCTCCGACATCGCCATGCAGATGGACGAATGCGTGCGGCTGCCGGCCGAGCGGGACGACATCGAACGGGCGATGCGGCTGTCGCTGCGATGGGCCGAGCGAAGCAAGCGCGCATTCGAGAGTGCGCCCGACGGGTACATGCTGTTCGGCATCGTGCAGGGCGGCGACGTGCCGCAGCTCCGTCACGCCAGCGCCGAAGGCCTCGTCGCAATCGGCTTCCACGGCTATGCGATCGGCGGACTTGCCGTCGGCGAGCCGCAGGCGGTGATGCTGGCGATGATCGACGAGACCGCACCGATGCTGCCGAGAGAGCGGCCGCGCTACCTGATGGGCGTCGGCACGCCCGACGACATCCTCGAAGCGGTCAAGCGCGGCATCGACATGTTCGATTGCGTGATGCCGACGCGCAATGGCCGTCATGGCGTTGCCTTCACGCGCTTCGGACAGGTCAATTTGCGCAACGCGCGCCACGCCGACGATCCGCGTCCGCTCGACGAAGAGAGTTCCTGGCCGTCGGCGCGCAACTACGCGCGCGCCTACCTGCATCATCTCGTTAAGGCGGGCGAGACGCTGGGCGCCATGCTGCTCTCCGAGATCAATATCGCCTACTACCAGTCCCTGATGCAGGGCATCAGGGACGCGATCGCACACGGGACGTTCGACGAGTTCTACCAGCGTACGCGCCAGGACTGGGCGAGGGGCGACATCGACCCGCGCTAGTCAGTTGCAGACGATCCGCTGCTTGACGGCGTGCTTGGTCACGAAGCCGTAGCCGCAATTGTCGCAGGTCCAGAGATAGCTGATCATATGGTCAGAGATGTAGGCGGATGCTTCGGCGGCGACCATCGAGTCGGCGCAGACGGCGCAGGTCGGCAACTCGCTGCAACGCGGGGCGCGATGATGTGCGACGGTCGACAACACTTCAGCGACTGCTGACATCGTGGTGACCTCTCTGCTTTGAGACCTAAGTCTAACATAGACCGAATCAGTTGACGAGGCCGCAACACAAATGCGTTGGTTTTCTGATAATTACAGCTCACGCGATTTTGCGATGCAGCGTATTTAACATGTGCCGCATTGTCGCTTGCGTGTCGTCCCAAGCTGTCCGTTACTGCGCAAGAGACGCTGCAGAAACAGAAATTGTCGTCACAGGGAGTTCATCATGGACGCATCGTCCAACACGGGTGCAGCGCACCAGCCCGGCCGCGGCCGGATCTACTCTTCGATCGTCGAGGCCTTTGGCGACACGCCGATCGTGCGCTTGCAGCGGCTGCCGGGCATGCACGGCGTCAACGCGACGATTTTGGCAAAACTTGAATATTTCAATCCCGCCGCGAGCGTGAAGGATCGCATCGGCGCGGCCATGATCATCGCGATGGAGAAGGCCGGCATCGTCAAGCCCGACACCGTGCTGATCGAGCCGACCTCGGGCAACACCGGCATCGCGCTCGCCTTCGTCGCGGCCTCGCGCGGTTACCGGCTCAAGCTGGTGATGCCGGAATCGATGTCGATCGAGCGGCGCAAGATGCTGGCCTTTCTCGGCGCCGAGCTGGTGCTGACGCCGGCGGCACAGGGCATGAAGGGCGCGATCGCAACCGCCGAGGAGCTCCTGAAGACGACGCCGAATTCGGTCATGCCGCAGCAGTTCAAGAACCTCGCCAATCCCGAGGTGCACCGCCGCACCACCGCCGAGGAGATCTGGAACGACACCGGCGGCAACGTCGATATCTTCGTCGCCGGCGTCGGCACCGGCGGCACCATCACCGGCGTCGGCCAGGTGCTCAAGCCGCGCAAACCCTCCTTGCGGGTGGTAGCGGTCGAGCCGGAGGAAAGCCCGGTGCTATCAGGCGGCCAGCACACGCCGCACAAGATCCAGGGCATCGGCGCCGGCTTCGTGCCCGACATCCTCGACCGCTCGGTGATTGACGAGATCGTGAAGATCAACTCGACGACCGCGATCGAGACCACCCGGGCGCTGGCGCGGCATGAGGGCATTCCCGGCGGCATTTCCTCGGGCGCGGCGATCGCAGCTGCGCTCCAGATCGGCAAGCGGCCGGAAGCTGCGGGAAAAACCATTCTGGCTATAGTGCCGTCCTTCTCCGAGCGGTATCTTTCGACGGCTCTGTTTGAGGGAATCTAGGACATGACGGATCAACCGAGGCGGCCGCGCACGCTTGGCGATGCGCGGTCGGAGGCCGAGGCGGCGTTCAAGAAGGTGACCGCCAAGGTCGCCGTGGCGCCACCGAAGCCGAATGTGGCGCCGGGAATCAAGGAGCAGGTCACGCTGCGAATCGACCAGGACGTGCTGGAGTTCTTCCAGCAGGGCGGTCCCGGCTGGCAGGACCGCATCAACGAGGCGCTGCGCAAGGCGGCGGGGAAGTAGCGCCTCCTGCCCGGGGCGCCGAAGGGCGGCGTGCCGGCAAACTCAGAGGACCTGCGACAGAAACCGCTGCGTTCGCTCGTCCTTTGCTGCCGTAAACAAGGCCTCCGGCGGCCCGTGCTCGACGATCACACCGCGGTCGGTGAAGTAGACGTGATCGGCGACCTCACGCGCGAAGTTCATCTCATGGGTGACGAGGAGGCATGTCATGCCATCCTCGGCCAGCTCCCGGATGGTGACCAGGACCTCCTTGACCGTTTCCGGATCGAGGGCGGCCGTGACTTCGTCGAACAGCATGATGTCCGGCCGCATCGCCAGCGAGCGGGCGATGGCCACGCGCTGCTGCTGTCCGCCGGAGAGCTCGCCGGGATAGGTATCCTCCTTCCCCGCGAGCCGAACCTTGGCAAGCAGCGCCCGGGCGCGCGCTTCGACCTCGGCACGTTTCTGGCCGAGAACATGGATCGGCGCCATCATCACGTTCTGGAGCGCCGTCTTGTGCGGGAAAAGATTGTACTGCTGAAACACCATCCCGACCTTGCGGCGCAGCGCCAGCTTGTCGAGCCTGGGATCGGACACCTCGATGCCTTCGATCTGAATGCTGCCGGACGTGATCGGCTGCAACGCATTGATGCAGCGGATCAGCGTGGATTTGCCTGATCCGGACGGGCCGATGATACAGATCACCTCGCTCTTCCTGACCGACAGGCTGATGCCTTTCAGGACCTCGAGAGCTCCGAACGACTTTCTGACGTCGACGCATTGGACGATGGGCTGATCCGGAGTCCAGCTCGTGGCCATGCACTGCTCCCTCAGCGTATGCGGAACCGACGCTCGAGACGCGCGGTCCAGAGGTTGATCGGATAACAGTAGAGAAAGAAACACAGCAGCGCGAAACCGTAGAGCGGCGCGAACAGCTCCGGCCTGCCGCCTTCGGCGGCATGCACCTGCGCAGTCAAGGTGAGCATTTCCGAAACACCGACGATCGATGCCAGCACCGTCGACATCGCGACCAGCGCATAGACGTTCATCCAAGGCGGCAGCATGCGCTTGATGCACTGTGGCAGCATGATCAGCCACATCGTCTGGCGCCGCGTGAACGAGAGCGATTCCGCCGCCTCCCATTGCGTCGACGGAATGGAGCGGACGGCACCGCGCACGACCTCGGCGACATTCGCCATGACCGGCAATGCGAAGCCCACCGTCGCCTTGATCCAATCCGGCAAGGGGATGGTCGTCTTGAAGAGGGTGACCTGGAAGGGCACCAGAAACATGACGAAGAACAGCAGCACCAGCCAGGGTGCGTTGCGGAAGAATTGAGTCAGGAGCCAGCTGACGGCGGCGAGCGGTCGAAACTCCGACAACAACCCCAGACCCAGGCCAAGCCCGGCGATGGTCCCCAGCAGCATGGCCAGCAGGGAGATCAGGATGTTGAAGGCGAACCCGCGCAGCAGCAGCGGCGACCACTTCACAATGACTTGCAGCGGGGACAGCACCGCCGGTCCGGTCTGCGCCCACGCGGTGGACGCGGCCATGATGGCGCAGAAACAGAGGATCGCGGCGGCCAGCGGGCCGATCCGAACGGATATCCGGGCCGGCGCGGGACGATGCGGCAGAAGGACGGCAAGCCTGTGCTCGGCCTGGGCGTCTTTCATCGGACATATCCCGGGATGCGCATCGCCCGCTCCCAGCGATGCATCAGCCAGACGAGGACGCCGACAAGGATGCCGTAGGTCGCCAGCAATACGACCATCATTTCGAAGACGTTCTGCGATTCCGACCAGATCTGCTTGACCGCATACAGCGTCTCGGGAACGGCGATCGCGTAGGCGAGGGTGGTCGTCTTGAGCAGGTTGACGAGGTTGTTGTTCAGTGCGGGAAGGCAGACGCGAATGGCCAGCGGAAGGACGATATGGACGTAAGCCTTGAGGCGCGTGTATCCGAGCGCCTCCGCGGCTTCCAGCGTCGTCCTCGGCACAGCTTCGATGCCGGAGCGGAAGATTTCGACGTTGAAGGCGCCCGCGAACAGCGACAGCGAAATGATGGCCCATTGGACGTTGCTCAGCAGCGGAACGCGCATGCCCGCCGCCTCGACGGCTGGGAGCATGGTGCCGAGGCCGAAATAGAAAAAGAAGATCTGGACCAGCGGCGGCGTGTTGCGGAACATCACCACGAAAGCATTGACGGGCAACCGCAACAGCATCGACGGACTGCTCTGCAGCAAGGCGCCCACCGCGCCGATGATCAGGCTCAGCAGGATGGTCGTGACACTCAGAAGCAACGTCATCTTGAGCCCGCCGAAATAGCGGTCCCAATCGTAGGCATCGTAGAATACGGAGAAATTCAGCCCCGTCGTTTCGTAGAGCCGTTGAAACCAGTCGCCGATTTCGTGCATTTTGCGCGACACCAAACTGTTGAGGCGATGCCTCGTATCAGTGCATTGGCTCGACCTGTTCGGAGCGCAAGACGGATCTGGCGCTCCGCTCTGCGCGTCTATTTGTCCTTGTATTGCTCGTGCATGAGCAGCGAATACTCGGTCGGCGTAATGCCCCACTTCTTTTCCGCTGCCACGATGAAGCCGGTCTTCATCCAGTCCTTTGTCGTATCTTCGAGCAGCTTCTGAAGGCTGGCATTATCGAGCGCGACAGCGATCATCCATGGCGATGGCAAAATACCTTTCAGGGGCAAGTCGTAGTCCGCCTTCCACTCGTCCTCGAGCAGCTTGCCTTGCAGGAAGGTCTGATCGTAGACATAGCCGATGCAGTTGCCCTGCTTCATGGCGAACAGAGGCTTCTCCGAGCCGTCAAACGCAACGATTTCGGGGCCGTAGGATTTGGCAACGTCCTTGTTGTACCAGGCCCCCGACGTTGCACAGACGGGTTTTCCCTTGAGCTCGGCCCAGTCCTTGATGCCGGACTTCTTGTTGAGAAGGATGTTCACATAGTCCGAATAGTATAGCGGCTCGATGGCTTGAACCACGCGACGGCGTTCCGGCCTGTCCGACATGGTCGCGATCAGCAGGTCGACCTTTCCCTGCTGAAGAAATTCGATCCTGTTGGAGGCCGCGACCGGAACGAGTTCGAGTTTGACGCCGAGGCGCTTGGCAATGTCCGCAGCGAGATCCGGCTCGATGCCGACCACGTTTCCCGTGGGATCGCGGAAGCCGAAGGGCTTGTAGTCAGCCTTGACGCCGACATTCAACGTGCCGCGCTGCTTGATGGCATCGACGCCATCAGCTGCTTGGGCGCTGCCAAGCATCAGCAGCGCCGCGATGCCTGTCATCATGGAACGGACAATGTCTCTCATCGGATGACGCCTCCAGGATTGTGATCACGACGCGCGCTGCGCGCGCTTGTTCAAGATACAAGGCTCGTGCCAAACGTCACGAAAAACGGGAGATGGAGAATGGGCTGAGGTCGATGGCACTTCGACCGTCGGTCACCATCCCGGCTACGACGTTGCCGATACCTGCCGAGTGCTTGAAGCCGTGGCCCGAGCACGCCGAGACGACACAAATCCTGTCCTGGTCGGGATGGCGGTCGATGATGAAGCCCCGATCGGGCGTCACCGTGTAGATGCAGGCGGCCGCCTGCGCGACGCGCGGCGTGGCGCCGGCGAGCCGCCCCGCGACGTGCTTCCGGTACATTTCAGCCGATTCCGCGGGATCGACGGTGCGATCGATGGCGTCGGCCGTCGTGTTGGTCTCGTACTGCTCGGTCGCGACCTTGAGACGACGATCGCCAGGCAAAGGCGGGAAGCCGTAGAGGTAGTCGACATCGGTCGCGCCATGCATCCAGATGAACACAGGGGCGTCGGCGCGATACGCGCCGGTATCGTCGAGCTCGTACCAATGCAGCACCTGCCGCTTCACCGTGAGCACGCGGTCAAACGGCGCGCCGAGCAGGTGGGCATTCCAGCCGCCGGCCGACACCACCACCTGGTCGGCCTCGAATGTGCCTGAGGACGTTTCCACCCGAACGGCGGAGCCGCGCTGCGCGATCGAGAGAACCTCGACTCCCGTGCGGATCGTTGCGCCGAGCTGTTCCGCGCGCGTCAGCTGCGCCTTGATGCAGCGCTCCGGAAAAACGTACCCTCCGCCGGGTTCGTAATAGGCCTTCTCGTTGCCCTGGAGATTCAGGAACTGCGGGAAGCGATGAGCCACCTCTCGCCCGTCGATCACTTCATGCGCGATGCCGAAGTCACGCGCCGCTCCAATCGAGCGCGCCACGAAATCCGGCTTGCCGTGGTGTGACGTCTCGCCGACACCGGGCGCCATGACGACGAGGCCGCATGGGTTCAGCAGCTCGGCAGACGTCTCGGCCTCGAGCTCACGCCAGATCCGGTGCGTATCCAGCACCAGGGGCACGTAATCGCGGCCTTCGCCGACCGCCTGCCGGGTGATGCGGGTTTCGCCGTGGCTGGATCCCATCGTGTGGGGCGGGGCAAAGCGATCGAGGCCAACCGCCTTTACCCCTCGCTTGGCCAGTTGATAGAGGGCCGCGCTGCCCATGGCACCGAGGCCGATCACCAGAATATCCGCTTGCTCGCTCATGGATCGGGACTGCTTAATTGTTAGGACGATCCGAAGTCTGCTTTCGGATGCGGCTCTCCTACAAGGATAATTCATATAATGAAGGCAATTTGCATGTTAATATGACTTCTGCTTAAGCTATGGATATGACGCCACCTGTTCCAGACTTGCGAAGCTTGCAGATTGTCGCTGCCGTCGCGGAGTCCGGCAGCATGCTTCAGGCGTCCCGTCAGTTCGGGATGACGCAATCAGCGGTTTCTCAGGCTGTGCGGCGGGCCGAGGCCTCGATCGGCGTCGCGTTCTTCAACCGTAGCCGGAGGCCGCTTACACTGACGCGGGCGGGCCGCATCCTTGCTGGCCGTGTTCGCGATCTGAATCGCGACTTTGACACGTTACTCAGCGCACTCCGGGACGCAGCGAAACTGCCTGAGCGTGTCGATCTGAGGCTCGGCCTCATCGACTCCTATGCCGCCACGGTCGGCGCACACCTCGTCAAGGAGCTCATGACGGGCGAGGTCGCACTGAGTCTGTCCGTTTGGTCGGGCCTTGCTCACTCGCATGCCGAGGCGCTGGTCCACCGAACGATCGACGCGGCGATCACATGCGATGCGATGGATGACCTGTATGATATCGAGCGCTTCCCGTTTTACCGCGAGCCAAATCTACTGGTGGTGCCGCGCGGATTGGAAGCCGAATTTGCTGACCTTGATTTGCGGGAGATCCTGACCCGGCATCGCCTGGTCCGGTACAGCGAACGCTCCTATGCAGGCGCTCAGGTCGAGCGCCACCTGAGCCGTTTGGGCATTCGCCCACCGCGGGCCTTTGAGTTTGACACCTCGGACAGCCTGGTCGCCATGGTCGCCACCGGGATGGGCGTGGCGATCACCACGCCGCTGTGTCTGTTGCAGGGGCTCGCTCACGCTGGTCAAGTCAGCGCTCTCCCTCTGCCGGGCCCCGGATTTTTTCGTGAGCTGCTTCTGGTGACCCGCCGTGGCGATCTCTCATCACTGGCGCCGCGCATCGCGGAGATGGCTCGGACGAGCATTACGATGCAGGCGATGCCGCGGATCCGGACGCTCGTGCCTTGGTTCACCCAAGATTACTAGCAACGAAAAAGCCCGGCGCGAGCCGGGCTTTTTGTGTTTGCGATCTGGTCCCGCCTCAGCGGCGGAACATGCCGCCCATCATGCCGCCGACGACACCGCCGACGAAGGCCGCGCCGGCATCGCCGCCGCCGCTGTTGCGATGCTGAACCGGTGCGCCGCTCTGGGCCTGGGCCGGGGCAGCACGCCGGGCCGGCTTCGCGCTGTCGTCGCTCGCGGTGGCCGGCGCGGCCGCCACGATCTCGGACAGCAGGGCCTTGTGCTGGAGCTTGTTGAGGTAGCCCGTCGACGGGTAGCCGCGGGCGGCCTGCCAGCGCTTCAGCACCGCGCGCGTCTCGTCGGTGAAGGCACCGGTGACCTTGGTGTCGAAGCCGAGCCCGGTCAGGCGGCGTTGCACGTCGCGGCGCTGGCCCTTGTCGAGGCCGATCTGGTCCTCGGTGAGCTGGGTGGAGTCGTCGGTGAAGGTGGCGGGATCGATCCCGGAGTTCAGATTGCGGGTCGCCGTGGACGGGCCGCTCTTGATCGCCGCAAGCCGCGCCAGCGCCAGCGCCTTGAACTGGCCGTTCGGATAGGCCGAGAGATAGGCGTTGAGCTCTTCCGGCTTGTTGGATTCCTTGACCGAGCGCCAGTACTCGAGCTCGACTCCGTCGGAGCTGCTCGCTGCCGCCGGCACGTTTCCGGAAGCGGTCGGGGCTGCGTTGGCAACCTGCGTCTGCTGCGACGGGTTGAGATAGACCGCGCCGATCAGGTTGGTGTGGCCCCAGGGCAGCTGGCCCTTGCGGGTCTCTTCGTTGACCTGGGCGCGCACCGAGGTCATCGCCTGCTGGATCTCGACGCCGGGCTTGGTGATGTTGTCGATCAGCGCGCGGGTGAACGGGCTGTTGTTGCCCTCCTGGCCGTCGAGCGCGGTCTGGCCCGGGCCGGTGGCGAACGCGATCAGCGTGCCTTCGCCCGACTTCATCTCGGCAAGACCGCTCTGCACGTTGACGCTGCGCGTTGCCGAGTTCGACTTGATCTTGGCGGCGAACGGATTGTCGCGGCAGGCGTCGAGGAAGACGAGCTTGACCTTGGCGTCGCCCATGGTCTGCTCGAGCGTCAGGTCGATATTGATGGCTGCGCCGAGTTTGACGTCCATCTCCGACTTGATGTCGGCGTCGACAGGCAGGAGGTAGTTGCTGCCGCTGACCGCGATGCCGTGGCCGGCGTAATAGAACACTGCGACATCGGAGCCTTGCGCCTTGCGGCCGAAGTCCAGGAGCTTCTCCGTCATCTGGTCGCGGGTGAGGTTGGATCCTTCGATCACCTCGAAGCCGACATTGCGCAGGGTCGCCGCCATCGCCTTGGCGTCGATCGGCGGGTTCGGCAATTGTGCGACGTTCTTGTAGGAGCCGTTGCCGACGACGAAGGCGACACGGCGGTCGGCCTTCGCGGCACTGACCGACAGTGCCATGCACATCAGCGAAACGAGCAGGGTGAGAGTGCGCATCTGAAATCCCCAACAGAATCGAATTGCAGGCAGCAACAAATTGGCAACGAACCTACACGAAGTGCCCGACTTCGCGCCACCAAAACGGCAGTAACGTCGCATTCAACCCGCTGCTGTGTGGCCGAATGTGCACGATGGAATGACCCTCCAACGTGATCCAGATCACACGGCCACTTCGTTTTTGTCGCGCGAGACAGCGCGAGGTTCACTGCGCGCGGGCGGGAACCGGAGCGGTCGGCTTCAGATTCAGGAGATTGCCGCACAGGATCAGCGTCGCGCCGAGCACGGTCCAGGCATCGAGCCGCTCCGAATACAGCAGCCAGCCGACAGTCGCGGTGAGCGGCACCCGCAAGAAGTCCATCGGCACCACGATGGTTGCATCCGCGTAGCGGAGCGCGCTGGCGAGGCAATAGTGCGAGAATGTGCCGCAGACCCCGATGACGAAGAGCCATCCCCAGAGGGTGGCTGACGGCCAGGTCCAGACATAGAGCGTCGGCAGCAGGCCCACGACCATCTGCACCACGATCATCCAGAACAGGATCGACAATGCGCTCTCGGTCCGGGTCAGCGATTTCGCCAAGATCATGGAAATGCTGAAGCCGATCGCGGCCCCGAGTGCGATCAACTGGCCCGGATTGATCTCGCCGGTGGCGGGCCGCACGATCATGACGACGCCGACGATGCCGAGCGCGATGGCGGCGATCTTCCACACGGTCATGCGCTCGGACAGAAACGTTGCGGCCAGCACCGCAGTCCAGATCGGCATGGTGAATTCGATCGCGACGACCTGACCGATCCCGATCAGCGTCAGTGCGTAGAACCAGCCGAGCTGCGCGAAATAATGGACCCCGTTGCGCGCGAGGTGCTGGGGCAGGCGTTTGGTCGCGACCGCCTTGAAACCGCCGGCCCGGTAGATGATCGGCAGCAGCAGCGTGAAGCCGATTACCGAGCGCACTTCCATAATTTCAAAAACGTTCAGCTCGCGCGTGGTCTCGCGGCCGGCAACCGCCATGACCAGCATCAGCGTCAGCCAGCCGGCCATCCACAGTGCAGCCATCGTTTTGGACGGTGTCGCGGTCATCGTTGCTGGTGCGGGCGATCGAGCCTGAGGGGAGGGCCGGTATCGGCGACATCGCCGGCGTTTGCAACGGCCAAAACTGCGGATGCAGCGATGCAGGGCGGCGTGCTAAGGCATCATTGAACAACAAGAAAAGGGAGATCTTCGCTCATGCAAATCTTGCAGCCGGCTGAATGGAAGAAACCGCGGGGCTTTTCTCACGGCGTGGTGGCCGAAGGGCCTGGCCGCTGGGTGGTGCTGGCCGGGCAGACCGGCGGCGACGAGACCGGCAATTACGCGCCTGACATGGCGGCGCAGGTCGCAACCGCGCTGAAGCGGATCATCAAGCTGCTGGGCGAGGCCGGAGCCGGTCCGGAGCACATCGTCCGCCTGACCTGGTACCTGACCAGCCGCAGCGAATATGAGGCCGCGGGCGCCGGCATCGGCGCGGCCTGGAAGGAAACGCTGGGGCGCAATTTTCCGCCCTCGACGCTGCTCTACATCGGCGGTCTCGTGGACGAGCGCGCCAAGGTCGAAATCGAGGTCACGGCGTTCGTGCCGAACGTATAAAACGGATAAAAAAAGCCCCGGCGGAATCGCCGGGGCTTTTGGCTTGAACGCGGTCCGCCTTAGCGCGACAGCGAGATGTTGGCGCCGCGGAACTGGCTGTCCGCGCGCATCGTGACGCTCTGCTTGTTGCCGGACGTCTTCAGCGAGATGTTGGCGTTGAAGCCGGCGGTGGAGGCGACCAGCTCGTAGTTTCCGCCGGCACCGCGGCCCTGGAGCGAGCCGGAGATGTTGCGGCTGGCCTCGGACCAGCTGCCGCCAATAGTGCCGCCTTCAGCCCTGACGTTGGCGCCGAGATTGAACTTGTAGGCGTCGCTGGCGCAGGTCAGCGACATCTCCATCGTCGGTCCGATCGGGGCGTATCTGGCCCGGCAGCGGATCCGCTCGGTCGAGCCGTCATCGAGCGTGACGGTGCCGGCACCGCTCCAGCTCCCCGCCAGCGGGGCGAACGGGCCGGACTGGGCCTGGCTCTCAGAGTTGGCGATCCCCGCCGCAAACAAAACGGCGGCCGCGATCAGCAGCCGCCGGCTCACGACGCTGATCCCGAATTTCTTACTGGCGCGATGCTTCCCATCGCCCACTGCACGGTATGCCTGCAGATGCTCCATTCCACTTCCCCGATCCGGCGTTGCCGCTGAGTTGACCGTTGGCATATGCACCATTGATCGAAACTTTCACAAGTCCCCCGCTGCCGATGGTGCCGGAAACGTTAGCGCCGGGCGCGGTGATCTTGCCGTCGGCAACCGTCAGCATGGAGCTCGCGGTCGGCTCGCAGGTACCGCTCTTGGTCACGATGGTGACATGCCAGTTGCCGTCATAGGGGGTCTGGGCGAAAGCGGGAGCGGTGAGGGTGATAACTGAAGCGGCACAGAATGCCGTAATGCGACCAAAACGCATGAATTCCGTCCTTGAATCTGTCTGATATGCTGACGCTTATTCGGCCCAAATGTGACGGAAATTTGTTGCATTGCCAAAGCGAAAATTGTTCCAGTGGAAACAATAGTTTATTTGTGTTTCCGGCTCCAATTTTCGAAGCAGAATCAACGCGCCTTCACGTTAAGGGTAAACGTCAGGAGAGACTCAGGGGAAGGACTGCGGAAGGGACTCACGAAAGACTTGGCGCCAAGGTCGCGAACTGCTCGTCCTGAACCTTGGAGGGCAGCGCCTTGTGGACCTTGACGTAGTCGATCACGTCGGCCAGCAGCTTGAGGCCGAGCGGAGCGAGCGCGCGCTCCCAGAGTTCGCGAGCCGTCTCGCCCTTCTTGACGAAGCACCAGTCCTGGGCGGCGATGGCGCCGGCGTCCATGCGGTCGGCAAGATGATAGATCGTGCCGCCGGCGATCGGATCGCCTTCCTTGATGGTCCATTCCACCGCGGCTTTGCCCCGATGACGCGGCAGCAGCGAGGGATGATAGCCGATCCCGCCGTACTTCGCGGCGGCCAGGGCGTCCTTGCCGATCCGGGCGTGGCTGTGGGCGGTGATGATCAGGTCGGTGTCGGGGCCGATTTCGGAGGCGACCACCAGCTTCGGATTGGCCTGGACCGTCACCTCGATGCCAGCCGCCTTGGCGCTCGCCGCGAGGCGATCCTCGGCGTCGGCCACGACGACCCGCACGATCGGGACGCCGTGCTCCCGGAGCATGTTCAGGGTGGTCACGCCGAAATGGCGGGAGCCGACGAGGGTAATGCGCATGGGTGTCCGATCCGTCTCGCAACTGCGTCATCCCCCGATAACACGTCGGTGCGTCCTGTCACCAGCCGCGGGCGGTTTGTGCCGGTTATCAACAATGCACCGGGTGCGGGGGCGCGACGGGCTCCGCGATTGCGCAGCTGGCTGTTCCGGTGCTTCCATGCGCGTATGGCACCGTAATCAGGAGCGAGCGCATGCGAAGAGCGTGGTTTTTCCTTCTCGCGGCACTGAGCGTGGCCACGCCCGCGCGCGCCGGCGGGCCGTATCCGGCGGTCCCGCCCGAGGTCGGGGCGGCGCCGTTCATCGGTCCGACGTGGGATGCCTATCGTTGCGCCGAAGGGCCGGTCTACAATTTCTACCACGGCGCCTATTACGGCGAGGAGCCGCCCGCACTCTATCGCGGCTACGCCTACAGGCCGTACTACCGCTACAGCGCCTACCGCAGGCTGCCACGCAAGTATTTTTGCGTCACGGACTAGCGTTGCCGGGCGGCCACATCGACAGCAAATGATGTATCCGCCGGTTCCTCTGTTTCATTTCTAACATAAGCAGCCCCCGTGTGCCGCTAGAATGCGCCAACCGGGGCTGGCCAAATTTGATTCCGAATCCGTTTTCGAACCCGGCTTTGGCCGCTGGCGAGTGATCGCCAGCGGCTTTTCATGCCGGCGCCATCACGAAATCATCAAACGGTAACGCGTTCTCAACCTGCCTGTCGTATCGACGAATCCGTCGCGGATTTGTATTGCGTACCGCGACACCAAAAATGTCCCGCCGGCGCGGGCGCGCCGCGTGGGCTTTTTTGCCGGGACCGATTTCATGCCGAGCGCAATTGAGCAGATCGTGGACGCCTATGTGCGGCTGAAGAACCGCCGTGGGCTCGACGAGCTGATGATGCACAGGCAGCGGCTCGCGGTCGATCTGAAGAGCAGGTCCGGCTATGATTTCAGCCTGCCGATCGGCAAGATCGACGAGGAGATCGCGATCATCGAGGAGGGGCTCAGCCGGCTGAAGGCTCAGTCTCCGGATCCCCGCGGGATACGTCCGATCTGACGCGCTCAGTCGCGCCGGCCACCGTCGATGACGGTGAACAGCGGCCGTGCCTGGGTCGGCTCGACCAGCAGTTCCTCCACCAGCGCGGTTGCCGCATCGACATATTTGCGCGTCGGTTTGTCGAGCTCACGTTTGGCCTCGTCGTCGAGCGCGACCTTTGCGGCCTCGACCAGCTTGCGCATGCGCGCCGCATGGTCGTCGCCCGCCGTCAGCGTCGCGCGCGCCAGCGAGCGCAGCACGAACAACTCGCCTTCGAGGCGGAGCAGGCGGTCGTTGAGCCTGGAGAGGACTGCGTTGAGATCGGCCATAGCTGCTGTTCGTCGCGGAGGATCCATCCTGATCTAGCGGCGATCGGTGAACGGAATCCAAACGCCATTGGCGCAATTGGGTTGATCTCCGGCGCCTCCCGGCAGCAGCGATGCCGCCGATGTGAGACATCGTGACGGTGCGATGCGTCGTCCCAGCGTGGTTCCCGCACCACATGAAGCCCCGGGTGGACGTCTGGAGCACGTATGATGCGGTCTATCCTGGCTTTGGTCCTCCTGATTGCAACATGTCTGTCGGCGGCTGCCGCGCCGGCGCATCATGCCCGCCCGCGCCATCACGTCGTCGTCCATCTGCCCGAGGACGCGCCGGTCCCGCCCGGCTGGTACAAATTTCCCGGGTGGCCGCCGATCCCGCCGTCGGAGAACAGGAATCTCGATCCCTCCAATTTCGGCGGCGGTTGATCGAAGCTACGCCGCGGTTCGGGCGAGATAGTCGCGGGCGAAGGCGAGATACCAGTCGAGGCAGGCGGGATTGGCCATCGCCTCCTTGTTGATGACCTTTTCGACGGGCTGGCCGAGCAGCAGCTTCTTGATCGGCAGCTCCTGCTTCTTGCCCGAGAGCGTGCGCGGGATCTCGGCGACGGCAAAGATTTCGTTCGGCAGGAATCGCCGGGACAGGCCGACCTCGATCGCCTTGTTGATCCTGGCCTGCATCGCAGCGTCGAAGGCTGTCCCCTCGCGCAGCACCACGAACAGCGGCATGTAGCTGTCGCGGCCGAGATATTCGAGGTCGACGACGAGGCTATCCAGCACCTCCGGCAGCGCTTCGATCGCGGAATAGAGCTCGCTCGTGCCCATGCGCAGGCCGTGCCGGTTGATGGTCGCATCGCTGCGGCCATAGATGATGCAGGAGCCGTCCGGATTGACCTTGAGCCAGTCACCGTGCCGCCACACCGGCCCGCGACCGCTGCCGTCGAAATTGTCCGGATAGGTCTCGAAATAGCTGGCGCGATAGCGCGCATCGCCCTTGTCGTTCCAGAAACGGAGCGGCATCGAGGGCATCGGCTCGGTACAGACGAGCTCGCCGACCTCGTCGATGACGGCGCGGCCCTGCTCGCTGAAGGCTTCGACCGCCGCGCCGAGCAGGCGGCACTGCATCGCGCCCGGCGTCTGCGGCAATTCGCGGTTGCCGCCGATGAAGGCGCCGGCGAAATCGGTGCCGCCGGAGATGTTCGCCCACCAGATGTCGGCCTGCGCCTTGCTGCCGTTGATTTTCGACAACGCCGCGAAGCGATCGTTGAACCAGGCTTGCGTGTCGGCGCTGAGCGGCGAGCCGGTCGAGCCGAGGCAACGCAGCCGCGACAGATCGCCGGCCGCAGTGAGATCGATCTCGACCTTGGCGCAGTTGGCGAAGAACGCCGCTCCGGCGCCGAAGAAGGTCGCTTTCGACTGTGCCACGAACCGCCACAGCGTGGTCCAGTCCGGCTTGTCCTTGGTGCCGCCCGGGCTGCCGTCGAAGATGCAGCAGGTGGTGCCGCTGAGCAGGCCGCCGACCTGCGAATTCCACATGATCCAGCCGGTCGAACTGTACCAGTGATAGCGCTCGCCGAACGAGTTCGCGTGGTAGGAGCAGCCGAGGTCGTTGTGCAGGCCCAGCAGCGCCAGCACCACGATGACGATCCCGCCATGGCCGTGCACGATCGGTTTCGGCAGGCCGGTGGTGCCGCTGGAATAGACGATCCAGAGCGGATGATCGAACGGCAGCCAGGCCGGCTCGAACGCGTCGATCGCGGCGCCTGTCCTTGCGACGATGTCGGCGAGCAGGGCGTCCGGCGCTGCGGGCGCGGCCTCGCTGTGCAGGATGACGTGCTCGACCGTCGGCAGCGATCGCCGCAGCTCCGCGACGACGTCTTTGCGATCATGCCGGCGGCCGGCATAGGTGACGGCATCGCAGGCGATCAGCACCTTCGGCTCGATCTGCTTGAAGCGGTCGATCACGGCGGGCGCAGCCATATCGGGCGCACAGACGCTCCAGACCGCGCCGATGCTGGCGCTCGCCAGAAACGCGATGATGGTTTCGGGGATGTTGGGCAGGTAGGCCGCGATCCGGTCGCCGGGCTTGATGCCCTTCTCCTTCAGATGCAGCGCGAGCGCCGCCGCCTTGCGCCGCAGCTCCGGCCAGCTCGTTTCGTTGAGCTTGCCGTCCTCGCCGCTACTGATGATCGCGGGCAGGCCGGCGGCGTCGGCGGCCTCAACGTGCCGGAACACCTGCCGCGCATAGTTGACCTGCGCACCGGGAAACCACACCGCGCCCGGCATCTTGCGCTCGGTGATCACGGCCGCAAACGGCGTCGGCGATTGCAGATCGTAATAGTCCCAGATGCTGCGCCAGAAGCCGTCTAGATCGCGCACCGACCACTGCCGCATCTCCTCGTAATTCGCGAAGGAAAGGCCACGCTGCTCGGCGAGCCAGTTGCGGTAGAGGGCGATCTGGGGAACGAAAGGAGCGGTCATTGCGTGTCAGCTTCTATTGCGGGGCGGAAAGTCTATCCTGCGCCGCAGAGTAGCAGAAGCCATAGTTCGCGCAGACTGCGATGACGGCAGTAGTGGGTCTGCGAGCGCCCGCAGCACGTTGGAGTGGCGCAACACGTTTGCTTCAATGGATTCGTCATCGCGAGCGTCGCGAAGCAATTCAGACCGTCGCCGCGGAAAGACTCTGGATTGCTTCGCTACGCTCGCAATGACGGCGTGGAGGCGGGCCGTCGCCTCAATTAGGCTACGGTACCGAGACCATCGCTGGCGCCTGTCACTGCACGCCCGCCCAGCGCCTTCCGAACACCGGCGGCTTCGTCTTTACCGCTTGCCAGCCGAAGAAGTGATGCTTGCCGGACCAGGTGTGCACCACGCCGCTGCAGATGCTGCATTTGAAGCTGCCGGTGTGGGCTTCGCTGTGCTCTTCCCGTGTCGCGGTGTAGTTCATGCTGCAACCCGCGCAGGTGAATTCTTCGGTCGTCCAGATGCTGTTGGCCATTGCACATCAGTGTTTTTGAATGTTGGCGAGAAGCGTAGGTGCGGGGATTTGCATCGGCGTAAACTGACCTCGGGAAATCCGGTTAATCGCCGTTAGCCAAACCGGGCTCCGGTCGCGGCGTTGCAGGAGCTTCCCGGGTCTGACGAGCGCCCGTCAGTCCAATCGCGTCGCCGATTGGTCCAAGCCCGCGCGTGATCCCACAGCTAGATTTCATCGTCGCCTCGGTCGGAGGGCGGACAATTTGGGGGTGAGATCATGCGGAAGAAACTGGTTTTGGCGTCTGCGCTGCTGTCATTGGCAACGCCGGCATTTGCAGCTGACATCATTGCGCCCGCGCCGGTCAAAGCGCCGGTGGCGGCCCAGATCTTCAGCTGGACCGGCTTCTACATCGGCGCGCATGGCGGCGGCGCCTGGAGCAAATGGACCGGCATCGACCCGACCGATCCGACGGCGACCTGGAGCTCGGCCACGGCCAGCGGTGGCATCGTCGGGGGCCAGATCGGCGGCAACTACCAGATCAGCAATTTCGTGATCGGCCTCGAAGGCACCGGCGCCTGGTCCAGCGTCACACTCAATGCCGGCGGCCCGTTCGGTGGCGGTGCCGGCTTCAACCTGTCGCTGAAGAACGACTACATCGCCACGGTCGCCGCCCGTTTCGGCGTCGCCTTTGACCGCGTGCTGCTCTACGCCAAGGGTGGCGCGGCCTTCACCCGCGACAAGTATAGCGTCAACAACGGCCTTGCCGGCCCGCTCGCCGGTTCCGCCTCGGGCAGCTTCAATCGCACCGGCTGGCTTGCCGGCGGCGGCATCGAGTGGATGTTCATGCCGAACTGGTCGGTGCGGGCCGAGTACAACTATATGGGCTTCGGCACGATCACCGAGCAGCCGGTGACGACAGGCAATCTGGTGGCGACTCCAGCCAATGTGAAGCTGAACATCCAGACCGGCACGGTGGGCGTGAACTACCACTTCTGAGCGGACGGAGCACCACCGCTCTGCCGACTGGACCAACCCATTCGGCGACAGCTGATGCCGCGCCGGGCGGCGCAGCGGTCCGATCCCTTGCGCAGCCGCGGGCCCGGTCGTCTTGACGCCGGATGCGCGGCTGGCAATAACGCTTTGCCGCGCAAGTGCCGGAACCCGCGTCAATGCCGCAAGGAAAGGCGTGCCCGTGAAAAGTCTCCGTCAGCTCCTGACGGGAGAGGACATCATCCAGCTCCTGATCCGGGTCGGCCTGCTTGGCCTGTTGATCATCTGGACCTTCCTGATCATCCGCCCGTTCGTCCCGATCCTGGCCTGGAGCGCCGTGCTTGCGGTCGCGTTCTATCCGGCCTTCAGCTGGGTCGCCAAGATCCTCGGCGGCCGCCCGAAGACCGCGGCCGCGATCCTCACCCTGATCACGCTCGGCATCGTCATTGGCCCGGCGACCTGGCTCGGCCTCAGCGCGGTGGACGGTGCGCGCGAGCTGGCGAAGCAGCTCGGCACCGGCGACCTCGCGCTGCAGTCGGCGCCGGAGCAGCTCAAGTCGTGGCCGGTGGTCGGCCCTTGGCTCTTTGATCTCTGGGATCAGGCCTACAACAACATCCGTGCGGTGCTGCGCGAGGTCGCGCCCTATCTCCAGCCGCTGGCGGGACCCTTGTTGTCGCTTGCGGGCGATGCGAGCCTCGGCACGCTCCAGTTTCTGGTCTCGGTGTTCGTCGCCGGTTTCCTGTTTCCGCACGGGCCGCGGCTGGTTGCGGCCGGCCGGGGCTTCCTGTTCCGCATCGTGCCCGAGCAGAGCGAGCATTTCCTGGAGCTTGGGGGCGCCACCATCCGCGCCGTGGCGCAAGGCGTGATCGGCGTCGCCATCGTGCAGGCGCTGCTCGCCGGCATCGGCTTCAAGATGGCAGCCGTGCCGAGCGCCGGCCTGCTCGCCTTCATCGTGCTGTTGCTGTCGATCGTGCAGATCGGCGCGTTCCTGGTGATCCTGCCGGTGATCATCTGGATCTGGACCGCCAAGGACGTCACCACCGCGCTGCTGCTTACCGTGTTTCTCGTCCTCGTCGGCTTCATCGACACCATGTTGAAGCCGCTGGTGATGGGGCGCGGCCTCACCACGCCCACCATCGTGATCTTCGTCGGCGTGATCGGCGGCACGCTCGCCCACGGGATCGTCGGCCTGTTCATCGGGCCGATCATCCTGTCGGTGGCCTGGGAGTTGATGATGGCCTGGATCAGGACCGAGGACCGGGCGGCGGCGAGCGAAAGCTGAGCTGCTCGCACGGGCTGTGGTCAAAGCGCCCCGCGAACTTGTCTATTCAACTAGACAAGTTACGATAGGGCGATTCTGTTTTCGATCTACGGCAGTAATGGCGAAGTCTTCCAAGCTGGTTGCCGCAAAACGCGGCAAGGTATTGTTGGTCAGACGGCGGTCGGACGGCCTGTGGATGTTCCCGGGCGGCCGCAAGCGTTCGCGCGAGTCCGACAAGGACTGCCTGCGGCGGGAGATCAAGGAGGAGCTGCCCAAGCTGAAGCTCGGCCGGATCAGCCTGTGGAAGGAAGTGACAGCCAGGAATAAGCGCTCCGGTCGCAAGATGAGCGACGCGATCTTCATCGCCAAGGGTGCCAAGGGCAGGCTCGAGATCGGCGACAAGAAGGAGATCGACCGGGCCGCCTGGCAGAAGCCGCGCGGCATCCGCCTGACGCCGACCTCGCGCTACATCCGCGATCGGCTGTTTCCGAGCAAGCCGCGGCGCCAGTGAGGAGGGGGGCCGCGTCTTCGCGGCGCCGGTGCGACAAATCGCCCGCTGGTCCACAACACGAGCCCGAAATCGACAGATCATCGTGCGGTCAGGTCGGCCTGCGGTCGTGCTCTGATCGAGACGGCCCCAGCCAGCCGCTATTGCTTGACCGCCAGCGTGTCCAGGCAGTGGTTGAGATAGACGGTGCGATCCCTGGGCAGCACCTTGTCGAGATCCGCCTTCAGTGCGCATTCGCGTTGCCGCATCTGCTCGGCCCGGCGCTTCTCGGCCGCCTCGCGATATTCGGGGGCAACCTTGTTGGGATCGACCAGTGCCTGCGAGCGGGCGGGAGCGGTCACGGCGAGCGCGATGGCGGCGATGATGATAATGAACTGCTTCAAATGAGCCTCCGTAAAAGGGCTCATGCTATCGCGGGGGTAGCGAGGGCTCAAACGGCAAGTACGGTGGGACGACCGATCGCGCAGCCTGCGTCCGAGAGGCTGTCGGCGGAGTCGGTTTTTCAACGACCCGAAGTCGGCCAAGTGAAGTGGGGTAAGTGAAGTCGGCCAAGCGAAATCGGCCAGTGAAGTCCATTCACTTCGAGGCGTGGTCGATCTTGTGCCCGAGATGCCCGGTGTCGTGATCGCGACGCAACTGGCTCAGCGAGGTCTCGTTCAATTGATGCAAGACCTCGCTGAGCGGGGTCGCATCGGGATAACCGGCCGCAAATGCCTTTCCGTAGATCTTCCGCAACGTACCGACCAGCGTGTTGCCATGCTTCTTGCTGATCGCGCCATCCTTGTCCCGATGGCGGCCGTCCAGGCCCGGTTCCTTCATGTGGTTCTCCCTGTGCGGCGTCTTGAGCGCCTGGAGAGAGCGTGCTCCCAAACGAATTGGTTGGCAACGGTGCGGCGCGCGGGAGTTGAGCGGCGGTTCGCTCCATCGCGAGAGCGTCGCGTTCGCGCTTCGCTCTCCTAGCTGTGAAGCCGCGTCAGATCGCGGTGGGACGGTCGGCGTACTACATGAGCGGAAGCGGACTCGATTGGAGCCGATATGATGCGTCTAGTTTTAGCCCTGGGCCTCTTGATCGTCTTGTGCACGTCTGCAGACGCCGCGCACCACGCTCGTGCGCACAATCCTGCGACACGCCATCCTCCGGTCGATCGTTTCGGCACGGAAGGGAATTCTCGCGTGCGCTTCGCGGTCCCTGGCTGGAGCGATGAAGCAACGGCGCGCTGGCTCAATAATGCCTCGTCCAACGTCGGCCGAGGCGGATAGCCACACCCGGACGTGGGTGCGGGAAGATCGGAGGAGCCGTGTGAACCAGTTCACACGCGCGCTTCGAGACCGGTGCTATGAAGGCCTCATTGCTTTTACCGATTGATATTTTGAAAACGCCCCAGCGCTCCCTACCAGGCGCTGGGGTTTTCATTTCGATCACGGTCACTGCTCGCGAAGCGTGATCGGACCGGGCGGATGATTTCTGAAAAGTGCCGAGGGGCGGGCGCGACTAAGCGGCTTGCTCCTCAAACGAGGTGTAGACCTGCCCAGCCGGATCGACGATCTGAACGTCCCAGCATCCGTCTTCGACAAGCTCTCTGGCCTTCTTGAGGGCGGCCGCGAGTGACAGCCGCTTGAGGCTGACGACGCCTGCCGTGTCGAAACCGCTGATTTCAAACATGCCGTTCCTCCGGTTTTCCTGAATCTTACACCTTTCGAGGGCGTTGTCTCCCGGCTTTTGTAGCAAGGCCCTTGGAACTGCAGGCAGCTGCAGTGTCCAGTGGAGCGCGGTGGCCGCCATCGTGCCATCGGCCGACCCTGATGGTCGCGGCGCTCCCGTCTCGTTCAGGCGTCATTCAGAGGGGTTGTCTATCTTGCGGCCTTGGAGGACCGCTTCGATGTTGATCACCACCATTGCGACAATCCTTGCTCTTCATGGCGGTGCAACGGCGCCTGCCGCAGCTGTCGAACGCCCGCTCGAGGTGCAGTATCGCGGCGTACCGAGGCATCCGCCGCCGTGCGGCGATCATTGGGATCAGAGCGCCCGCGACGGGATGTGCTATCCCAACGGCTATCTCCGTCCCGAAGACCAGGCGGCGCTGCAGGGATACTATCAGGGCCCGCGGCCTTACTATGGAATGCGCCGGCGTCCGGTGCCATGCGGCCACGGCGCTGACGTCGATATCCGCGACGGTGTCTGCTACCCCAACGGCACGGTTCCACTACAATTCCAGGACCGGCCAGAGAATTACTATCGGCGGTACTGAGAGACGGGCCGTCAGGCGTGAGGCCGGGTGTGCTCCGGATCAGTGTGCTCCTGATCAGCGTGCTCTTGATGAGCTAGCCGCGGAGCCGGCCCAGCGCCACGACTAAGCGGCCTGCTCCTCAAACGAGGTGTGTACGCGTCCCGTTGGATCGACGATCTGAACGTCCCAGCACCCGTCTTCGATAAGCTCTCTGGCCTTCTTGAGGGCGGCCGCGAGTGACAGCCGCTTGAGGCTGACGACACCTGCCGTGTCGAAACCGCTGATTTCAAACATGCCGTTCCTCCGGTTCTCCTGAATCTTACACCTTTCAGGGGCCTTGTCTCTCGGCTTTGGTGCTTCGAAGCAGGCTGCCGCGTGACTCATTCCGTCCCTTCGCCCCCCGTAATCGGCCGGGGCGGCCGGGCCTGCCAGGCGGCCATGTCGCTAACGTGGAATTAATCCAAAATGCCCACAATTTTAGGCAGTTGTAGGTGGGTGCTGCGTAGAGGAGCCGTCGCGAGGACGTTCCGGCGTCGGCTTCCTGTTGCTCGCTCATTTGAGGTCAATGGACATGACCACGACATCCGAGGCGCAAGGCCTCGTCGAACAACTCGACCCTGCGGCGCTCGCGCTCGCAGTCGCAGCACTCGAGCCCGCAGCCCCGGAAGCTCCGGCATCGAGCAAGCGGTCCAGCCGGAAATCGGTCCTGGCACTGTCGGTGTGTGCCTTGGCCATCAATGGTGCGGCGGCGATCTATACATTGCCGGCTGATTTTCCGTCGCCGAATCTCAGCAGTCTGGCTGAACTGCTTCCGCGCCGGGAAGCTTCCGCGCCAAAGGCGGATCCGGTTGTCGCTGCCTTGAAGGACATTCAGTCGGCCCAGCAGCAACACACGGCTTCGCTGCAGGAGAGCAATCACGCGTTGCAGCAAAATGCAGCCCTGCTGCAGCAGGATTCAATGGTGCTGTTGTCTCTGCGGCAGAGCATCACGGACGAACGGGTCGATGTGAGGAAGATATCTTCGCAGCTGTCCACGCTCATCGCGAAGGTTGACTCGCTGCAGAATGCAATGATGTCGGACGTCACGTCCTCCATCCGGAGAGCGAATGCGCGCTATGGACTGTCGGCAGCGATGCGGAAGCGGATGGTCCGGCAGTCGAAGTCTGTCGGGCCGGTTTCAGTTGGGGGCGCTCCGCTGAGTGTGCCGGCTGCGACGTCAGCTCCGGAAAGCTGAAGATAGTTCAAGCCAAGCAGTTGGCATTACTGGCCCTCGAGCTCACGCTGGCCGGTCGTCTTGTCACGCCAGGCAGGACACGATGGCAAGCACGACGTCGGCGCCTAGGTCCCCTGAGTACATCGTGAAAAGGATGCCGGCGCCAAGAACAACAGCAAAGACTTTGAGAATGATCATTTTGAGATCCCCTCGTGGGTGAGGGCACACTGGACCCGGATTGTTTCCTAAGTGCTTCGCGTGATGCGGCGAACGGTTTCATTCACCGAGACGTTATCCGTGACTTGGAGGCCGCAACAAGGGCTGCTGCACCCCGATGCATTTTCGAGATCAAGCCCGGGGGGCATCGCAATCGAGCTGGCGCGCGCCAACGGTGACTTCAAAACTTTCTCGCAAGAGCGAGCGCAAGGTCTCAGTTGCTCCGTTCCGACCTCCAGCCGGTTTCCCGATGTGAAATGGTGGCGGTGATATCGACATCTCTGCCGGCCGACTGGCGCCAGGCCGCCACGCCGAAACACACCGTCAGCGTCAATGTCGTCAGCAATAGCAGCACTGACAGAAACTGGCTCACGCATACCCCCAGCAAGATCACGCGCGAACGCGCGCACATCTGGTTGATTCGGAAAATGCAGTCCGACTGACCTAGGGAGCGTTTTCCCCAGGGTTGCAGACCCGTGGACCAACACTCGTAGCCCTTGAGCCACCGCGACTCAGGAGCCGGCTCCGCACGCACCAGGCTTCTGCGCTTCACAAGGATTGGCCGGCTATTGCCGTCGCCACGGCATAAGCTTTGACTGGATGCTCGATGGCAGCCTCGCCGGCCTTCGCTCTATGATAGAGGCGATTGTTGGAGGCGGTGGCTTTACAGCGATAATTGCTTGCATGGACCAGCGCCGTCGATCTCATCCGACCGACCAAATTGGAATCGCAGCCCTAGATCTCGCGATGGAATTAGCTGGCAACGCAGCGAAGCGCCGACCCGCCGGTTCACGCTGGCGGCCCCCTTTAGAATTCGCTAGTTGGGGGGGCTGCCGCTCTTGGCCTTGGACGAATGTTTCACTACCGGTTTGGCCGGCGTGGCCGGCTTCTTCGCTTCGCCGCCGCGGGCAGTTCCCCACGGATCGACTGCCTTCTGGTCGGGAACATTGCCGAGGGAGCGTTGATAGGCGCGCTCGGCCCGAATGTCGTCCGCCTTCTCGGCCTCCGTCTTGTCCTTGGACTCGCCGTACATTGGAACATGGTCCTCTGCCAATGCGGTCTGTGCGATCAGGGCGAACATGACAGCGACGGCGATCTTGCGCATCGAGAAACTCCCGGTTCTGTGACTAGCATAACATCGCACCGATTGCGGCATCAATGCATCGGAGTGGCGTCCGGCAGCGGCTGATGACTCATCGCCGCCGGTTGAGGCGGTAGAGATAAGCCCGCCGGCCCACAAGGTCGGCGGGGCTCTCTTGCGGAGCAGGCTAGTCATCATCCGCCGACGAGCCGTTAGTTCGCTAGTTGAGCGCGCGCCTGTTTGACATTGCGTGAGACGACACGATCGTAGGCCGATAAAGCGGCATCGGTCGCTAACTCAACCATTTCTCGATAAGCGGCGTCGTTCGTTTGAGTGAAGCTTTCGCGGATTGCTCTGGCAAGCTGTTCGTCGGATATGGCGTCGCCCGGGGCCGCTCGTCCGGTGAGTCGGCTATACAGATTCAAGCGATACACGTCGGCGGCGATTTGCCAGGCCCAATCCTCCAGTCCCAGTTGTTGAACCACCCGGTCGACCCCTTGCTCTACGCGCAGAAAAATTGGGGTAGTCGACGCTGGGCATAGAAAAAACTAACTCAGGTTAGAAAAAAATCTGCCCTACAAATTCAGGTGGAAGCCGCCGCTCGAGGCGCGCGCCGGTTCAGGCACCAACAAATACGCCGCCGGGCTCTAATACATTGTCCCGGCGGCGGTGTTCATTTCCAGCCCCGAGATGGGAACTAACAAAAACCTCGGATAGAGATTTTACGTACGAAACCTGGGAAGGTTTCAGGCTGCCGGTTCACGCTCGCGGGCCTTGGCAGGCCCTGCAAACTCCCATTGATGTGGCCGAGGAAGCTGTCACATTACTTTGACGTACAGGTGCCAATTTGGCAGGTGCTGGGATTTCAGAGCCCAGACCGGAATACGTGGCGAACGCTGCCAAGCGAATATATTCCGCTTGTGCAGCGTTCAGTATCCTCTCAATTTCGGGAGTTCGGCGTGTTTGATGCTGAAATGACTGCGCTGCTCAGGGCGGTGCTCGATGAAGTTTGCGAAAATATTCCTGTAAGCGAGACGGGCGCCAGAGCGTACGTTGCTTCGAAGCTGCTCGATGCCGCGGCACATGGGCAGCTCTCAACCGACGCGTTGAAAGCGGCGGGTCGCGAGGCCTTGAACCCACCAACGATGTGGCGCTGATTATCCGCTCCACATCACTCGATCACATCGTATTCGAAGGCGACGCCCTCCGGGGCGTTCTCCTCAAACCATCGTTCCGCGGCGCCCACCGTCGCGAAGACCTTGATGTGATCGATGTCGCCGACCTGCTTGGGGTGTTGCGCCGGCCCTAGTGGGGCTCTTTCGCGCGCATGGAGCGCATCTGCCGGGATCTGGCGGACGGGGAGGGCGTGCTGCCGCTTGAGCGCGCCGGCCTAGTGGCGATCGCGAGCAATTGCCGCGCTGCCATCCTCGACGCTCAGATTTGCAGACACGGTGCAGACACAAGGGATTTTGGATCGGCTTGTTTATTCGCTTAAGTCTTTGATTTGGCTTGGTGAGCGCGCTGGGGCTCGAACCCAGGACCCCGTGATTAAAAGTCACGTGCTCTACCGGCTGAGCTACGCGCTCCCATGGCCGCTGATGGCTTTCAAGATCGATCGCCATCGTCTTCGGACATTCGAGAAGCATGTCTTGCCGCTGCCTCAACTGGCGTCGCGGGGAAAAACCGGCTGTTTCCGGATCATGCTTTCGGCCCGCGCTGTGTAGGGGGATGGGGCGCTGAGGTCAATAGTGCGAGTGGCGGCCCAAACTCTTGGCGGAGGCGGGGATTCGCTCGCGGTATCCGCCGCTTAGGCCGGAATTTTCAACTCGATTGGCGGCCCGCTATCCACGCCGAACAGCGCCGGTGGCTTGCCGGCGCGGAGGTTTCACCCGCGCCGAGAGGCCGTTCGTCCGTCAGTTCGCTTCCCGCCGGACTTCGCTCGGCACCGGCTGCGGCGTGCCGGCGGGGGTCGGCAGGGCCACGGGGCGCAGGCCGATCAGCTCGGCGGTGCGGATCGCGCTCTCGCGCCAGAACTGGAACGAGTTGATGCGGCTGAGCTCGAGGATCGCGATCGCGACCGCGGCCAGGAACGGCAGGCTTTGCAGCACCAGGACGCCGGCGAAGATGTAGATCTCGGTGATCTGGCGATAGCTGTTGGAGGCGATCAGCACGCCGGCGCCGATCACCAGCAGGGTGCCGATCACGGCCTCCCAGAACGCCTGGAATTCGATCGACATCCTGGACAGGCCGCCCTTGGAGGTGCGCGCGAACGCGATGTGCTCGGTGATGAGACCTTGTGCCACCGCGCGCGACACCGTCCATTGCACGCTCATCGCGGCGATCATCGCGCCCATCATCTGGCCGGGTTTGATCGCGACGCGCGCGCGGTACATCGACAGGAAGTGCGCGAGCGAGACGATGAAGGCGCCGATGATCGGCAGGGTCAGGATCTTGTCGGGGATGGCGATGTCGGCGAAGGCGACGATCGGCACCCAGATGAGGTTGAGCAGCGCCACCACCACGCCGAGGCTTTCGGCGCCGAGCCAGTTCAGCCAGCCCAGGCCATATTCGCGCTTCTGGTCGGGCGTCAGCCGGCTGCGGCCGGGCAGGAAGTGCCGCCAGTGCTTCTTCACGATCTGGAGGCCGCCATAGGCCCAGCGGTGACGCTGCTTCTTGAAGGCCTCGTAGGTGTCGGGGAGCAGGCCCTGGCCGTAGCGGTGATTGGTGTAGTGGGTGGTCCAGCCGAGCTGCTGGATCGCAAGGCCGAGATCGCTGTCCTCGCAGATCGTGTCGGATGACCAGCCGCCGGCCATGTCCATCGCGGCACGGCGGATCAGGCACATCGTGCCGTGCACGATGATGGCGTTGGCCTCGTTGCGCTGGACCATGCCGATGTCGAAGAAGCCGGCATATTCGCCGTTCATGATGTAGTGCATGATCGACAGGTCGCCGTCGCGATGCTCCTGCGGCGCCTGCACGAGGCCGACGCGCGGGTCGGCGAAAGCCGGCACGAGGTCCTTCAGCCAGTCGGGATCGACGACATAATCGGCATCGAGAATGCCGATGATCTCGGCATCGACGGCGGTGCGGTCCATCGCGATCCGCAGCGCGCCGGCCTTGAAGCCCTGCACCTTCTCGGCGTTGATGAACTTGAAGCGTTCACCGAGCGCGCGGCAATGGTCCTGGATCGGCTGCCAGAACGCGGGATCGGGCGTGTTGTTGATGATGACGACGCATTCGTAGTTCGGATAGTTCAGCCGCGACAGCGCATCGAGCGTCTGCTTCAGCATCTCGACCGGCTCGAAATAAGCGGGGATGTGGATCGAGACCTTCGGGTAGTAATTCTCGGGAACGTTCTCGACCGGCTTGCTCTTGGAGAGCAGCCGCTGCGGCGGCCGGCCCAAGGCCACTGCCGCGATCTCGTCGACGCGCGCCATCGCGATGAGGACAAGGGGAACAAGCAGGATCATGCCGAGCGTGAGCGCGAAGGCCGAGCCGAAGATGAAATAGTGGTCGTTCCAGAACGCGAACACGGTCGCGGCCCAGGCGCCGACGCCGTTGGCGGTCGCCGATAGCAGGAACGCCTGCCTGGCGGTCGGCTGTTCCAGCCGCAGGATCGGCAGCGACAGGAGGATGCCGACCAGCAGCGCAATTCCCATCAGCTTCCAGTAGTCGGGATTCTCGACCGGGCCGGTCCAGGCGAATTTCGGCTCGCGGCTGGCGTTGAGGATGCCCCAGTACGGGCCGACGCCACCCTCGAAATATTTCCAGGGCTGATCGATGGCTTCGACGATGTTGTATTCCATGCCGATGGCTTCGGCGCGGCTGACGAAGTTGCGCAGGGTCAGCGCCTGCTGGAACGGACCGGGGTCGGCGTTGCGCAGGTTGTAGCCCTGGCTCGGCCAGCCGAATTCGGCGATCACGATGCGCTTGCCCGGGAACAGGTTGCGCAGCAGGTTATAGCGGTCGACGGCCTGGTCGACCGCCTGGTCCGAGCGGAAGTTTTCCCAATAGGGCAGCACGTGGGCGGCGATGAAGTCGACGTTGGAGGCAAGGTCGGGATTGTCGCGCCAGATGTTCCAGATCTCGCCGGTCGTGACGGGCACGCGGACCGAGCCCTTCACCTTCTTGATCATGTCGATGAGGTCTTCGACCTTCTGCTCGCCGCGGTAGATCACCTCGTTGCCGACCACGACGCCGACGACGTTGCTGTTCTTGCGGGCGAGTTCGATGGCGGCCTTGATCTCGCGCTCGTTGCGATCCTTGTCCTTGTCGATCCAGGCGCCGACGGTGACCTTGAGGCCGAACTCGGCCGCGATCGGCGGCACCAGCTCGACGCCGCCGGTGGACGAATAGAGACGGATCGCGCGCGTCATCGTCGACAGCGTCTTCAGGTCGGCGCGGATTTTCTCGACGGTGGGGATGTTGTCGATGTCGGGGTGCGCCGCGCCTTCGAACGGGGCGTAGGAGACGCTGGGCAGCAGGCCCTTGAAGTCGGGCGCGGGTTCCCTATCGCGCAGGACTCCCCAGATGCCGGCGTGAAGCACGGACACAAGCAACAGAACGGCGGCGACAACGCGCATCGCGGCTAAACCAAAAGGGGCTGAGGTGGCAGGGAAGCGGATCCGACCCCGAGATCCGACCGAGTCCGCGGCAAATGGAGCATACCTCTGCCGCGCGGTTTCACAACTGTCATGGCCTCATGACCGTATGAGGGCATGACAGTTTCGGAATGTGCGGCAGTGCCAACCGCTTCTATCGCCGATCGTTCCTGAACGGCGGCTGAAACGATCGCGGCTATTTCGAGGGCGCCGGTGTCGGGCTTGCCGCAGCCGCGGGGCTCGCGGCCGGCTGCGGGGCCGGCGAATTGCCCGTGGTTGGCGCCGCCGGCTGGGAGGCGCTGGCTGACGCCTGCTGCGGCTGGGATGCCGGGTTGATCCAGCAGGCGTGCACGCGGCTGTCCAGGGTCTCGGCGACCTTGGGATCGATCTGGCCGCCAAAGCGGGTCAGGCAGCGGAAGGCGGCCTGGATGTGGCCGCCGGGGCAGCCGAAGCGGTCGTAGAGGTCGAGATGGCGGAACGCGGTATCGAGGTCGTCGCGCCACATCAGCCGCACCACGCGCCGGCCGAGCCAGACGCATTCGGGGTTGCCGGCCGGGCCGTTGATGACCTGGGCTGCTTCGGCGAACTCGTCGGTGCGGCGCTGGTTCTGGGCGGCGTCCTTGGCGGCGGCATCGGCGGGCTGGGCGGCTGCCTTGCCCTGGTCCGGGGCGGGCGTGCCGCTCTGGGCGGAGGCGCCACCGAGACCGACCATCACGACCAGGGAGGAGACGGCCAAGGTGGCGGCGAACTGCCGCAGGACCGCATTTCGTAACTCGAACACCCGTTGCCGCATGAATTCCCCAATATATCAGCTGACCGCCCGCGCCAGGACCTCGCGGACTCGCCGGTGATGGCGTCCAAATGGGTCCCCAATGCGGCGGCAAAGTCCTGCCGAGTCCATGACCTGAATTTGAAATTTTGTCCAGCAAAGTCACGATCCTAGGCCTCTGTCGAACGGCCGCAGGTAAATTCCTCGGGGGAGGGAAGGATCCATCCCGGACACACCCCTTGGCAGATGGCGCGTGAGCAGGTAATCGACGGCACCTCGCGGAGGACGGAACCGATTTCTCTTCGTACGCCACTGGCGCTTCTGCTCGTTTCACTGGGTGCGATTGCTGCCGTGTGGTGGTGGCTGGCCACGCCAATCACGCTCGCGCGTGCCCCGATCGACCCGGCCGACAAGGTCCAATGCGTCTCCTATGCGCCGTTCCGCGGGGAACAGTCGCCGCTGAACGCGTGGACCCATATCGAGGCCGACCAAATCGAGCAGGATTTGCGCCAGCTCAAGGAGATCACCGACTGCGTCCGCACCTATTCGATGGAGAACGGGCTCGACCAGGTGCCGGCGATCGCCGCCAAGGTCGGCGGGCTGAAGGTGCTCCAGGGCATCTGGCTCTCCAGCAACCGCGCCAAGAATTTTGAGCAGGCCGCGCTCGCCGTCCGCCTTTCCAAGGAATTCCCCGGCATCATCACGAGCGTCATCGTCGGCAACGAGGTGCTGCTGCGCGGCGAGATGACGACCGCCGACCTCGTCTCCATCATCCGCTCGGTGAAGGCGCAGGTCAGCGTGCCCGTCACCTATGCCGACGTCTGGGAGTTCTGGCTCAGGAATCGCGAGGTCTACGACGCCGTCGACTTCGTCACGATCCACATCCTGCCTTATTGGGAGGATGTTCCGGTGAAGGCGAAGTTCGCAGCGAGCCATGTCGAGGCGATCCGCGAGCGTATGGCGGTGGCCTTCCCCGGCAAGGAGATCCTGATCGGCGAAACCGGCTGGCCCAGCGAAGGGCGCATGCGCGAGGGCGCGCTGCCGTCGCGCACCAACCAGGCGCGCGTCGTCTCGGAAATCCTGGGCCTGGCGAAAGCGAACAAGTTTCGCGTCAATCTGATCGAGTCCTATGACCAGCCCTGGAAGCGCAAGCTGGAAGGCACCGTCGGCGGCTATTGGGGTCTGTATGACTCGGTGCGCCGGAACCTGAAATATCCGCCGGGCCAGCCGATCAGCAATTTCCCGTACTGGAAATGGTACATGGGCGCCGGCATGGGCCTCTGCGTGCTGGTGTTCGCGGTCGCCGGCCTCACGCTGCGCAGGCGGCCGTGGACGCCGCGCTTCTCGGCCTGGCTCGGCGTCGCGATCTCGGCGACATCAGCGGGCACGCTGCTCGGGATCGGCGTCGACAAGATGTATTATGAGAGCTACGGCATCGGCGGCTGGCTGCACTGGGGCGCGCTGCTTCTGGCCGGAATCCTGTCGCCGATCTTCTGCGCGCAGGCGATGGTGATCGGCCGCAGCCTTCCGACCTTCCTCGATCTGCTCGGCCCGCGCGAGGGCCGCAAATGGTCGAAGCTCACCGCCGTGCTCGGCCTGACGCTGGCGGTGACCGCGGTGATCGCGGCGCAGACTGCGCTCGCCTTCGTGTTCGACTCGCGCTACCATGACTTCCCCTACGCCTCGCTGACGATGGCGGTGGTGCCGTTCGCGGTGCTGATGCTGAACCGGCCGCAGATCGGCCAGCGTCCGATGGCGGAATCGGTATTCGCGGGCCTGCTCACGCTGGCGGCCGCCTATGTGCTGTTCAACGAGGGCCGCGAGAACTGGCAGTCGCTGTGGACCTGCGCGATCTACTTGCTGTTTGCGTTCACGCTGTGGCGGGCGCGGGCCGAGCAAATCCAAGAATGAACAGGCCGATCGCAAGGCCCGACAGCACGACATTGTAGAGCACGATGCCGAGGCCGGCGGCGACGATGCCGACGGTCAGCAGCACGATCGACGGCCGCATCAGGTTCAGCGTCGCTACCACCAGCGCGACGATGCCGAACACCGAATTCTTGAACAGCACCGTCGAGACCGTGCGCGCCTTGCAGATCAGCGTCTGCAGGCCGGCGTCACAGGCGAGGCCGACGGTCGAGTTCTCGATGCCGAGATAGCGCAGATAGATCGCATAGCCGACGGACACGAAGCCGACGACGATCAGGAACTGCACCTGGTAGGGCGTGAGGCGGAAGGGCTTTTTTGTCATGGGCGCAATATGGTCGGGATGACGGGAGGGGGCAACAGGCGAGGCGGATATTTCTGATCGCTTGCGCCGTTCGACGAGTCATTGGTCGACGGCCATTGACGCCCCAATTTGATGAGCGGCCGCAGTGATCTAACTCGTGCGCGTCCCTACCGCCTGAAGAACGACGACAGCGTCGATCCTGCCGAGGCCGTCTCCGGCTTCGCCGGTGCGGCCGGCGGCTGAGGGGCAGGTGCAGGCGCGGGCTCCTCGCGCTTCGACGAGTGTTTTGAGGAGTAGCTGCGGCGGCGCTTCTCGGGTTTGGCGGCAGGAGCGGGGGCCGGCGCGGTCTCGGCTTGCGGGACGGCGTCCTGGGTCTTGTCTGCGTTCTTCTCCTGAACCCGGTCCTGAGTCTTCTCTTGTCCCTTCTCCGATCCGCCGCGCATCGACAGGCGCTGGCCGTCGAACACGGTGGTCTCGCAATGGCGGTCGTTCTCGGCGAGGCCGGCACAGAGCTTTGCGGCGGCGGCGGCATTGATCAGCGGGCCGGCGCCGAGACGGAGCTGCATGCCGACGCCGGCATTGCCTTCCTTGATCATGATGATCGGCCGCAGCGCCGCGATCTCCGGATTGGACTTGGTCAGGCCGCGCCAGAGCGCGCGCAGGCCGTCGAGCGAGTTGGCGCCGCCAAGGTCGATGGCGAAGCGCGTCTGCTGGACCGCGATTGCAGGGGCCTCGCTCTCGGCCGTCTCCGGCGGCTTGGCCGGCGCCGCTGCGACCTCGGTCGTCGCCGGCGCCTGCTCGGGCTTCTTCTCGGCGGCCTTCTCCGTCGTCTCGGGCTGCGTCAGCTTCGATGCGGCGGGATCGGGTGGCGCCATGATCGACTTGGATGGCACCAGCGGAAGCATGGGCAGTGCCGACGTTGTCAGCGGCGACTGCGATACCAGCGAGGCCATGGCGGCGTTCTGCGGCGGCGGGATCAACTGATCCTTTGCGGCCTCCTTCAGGGCGTCTTTTGTCGGCTCCTTCGCCTGGTCCTTCGCGGCTGCCGCGCGCGGCTTGTCACTTGGGGGAGCCGGCGTCGAGGCGACCGGCGCGACGGTCGGCGCCGCGGGCTGGGTGTCAGGCGCCGGCGCGTCCTGCGGCTTCGCGCTCTGCTTGGCGATGGCGCCGGTGACGGAATCCATCCCTTGCTCGAGCACGGTGACGCGCGAATAGAGCCGGTCACGATCGGTGTTCAGCGTCTCGATGGCGGAGGCGAGGCGGCGGGCCTCGTTCTGGCTCTCCTTGGTCAGCATCTGGAGCCGGTCGGCCTGGCGCGACAGATCGGCCGACGCAACCTGGTCACGGCGCCAGCCGAGCTGGGCCTGATTGGCCATCACGGCCATCACGACGGCGCCGACGGCAACCACGCCCCACGCGCCCAGCCGCCACATCATGCTGCGGTCGACCGCGCTTTCCTCGGCCAGAAGTCCGGAGAACAGCCCGCCGGTCTCCTTGGCCCCGAAGGCGTCCGCCAGTGGGTCGGAATCCTTTGCCATGAACGTTAAGTGCCCAGCCCCGAACTGCTTCCCCGAATCAATCAGGGAACATTAACAGGAAAACCCCGTCGCACTTGAATTCCGGGCGTTTGCGGGGGTAGCAAGGCGACAGCTCATGACGGCATCGGCCTGGCGCCGCCCGTTGATTCGGCCATGTTTGACAGGATTTCGATGACCGCCCGTTCCAGCCTCACGATCGTGCTCGCCGCCGGCGAAGGCACGCGCATGCGATCGAACCTACCGAAAGTGCTGCATCCGGTCGCCCACCAGAGCCTGCTCGCGCACGTGCTCGCCGCTACACCGAAGGGAACCGGCACCTCGCTCGCCGTCGTGATCGGCCCCGACCATCAGGCGGTCGCGGACGAGGCGAAGCGCATCCGTCCCGATGCGCTCACCTTCGTGCAGGCAGAACGGCTCGGCACCGCGCATGCGGTGCTGGCGGCGCGCGAGGCGATTGCGCGGGGCGCCGACGATCTGCTGATTGCCTTCGGCGACACGCCGCTGATCTCGGCCGAGACCTTTGCGCGGCTGCGCGCGCCGCTCGCGAAGGGCGCAGCAATCGCCGCGCTCGGCTTTCGCGCCGCCGATCCCACCGGCTATGGCCGCTTCATCGTCGAGGGCGACCGTCTGGTCGCGATCCGCGAGCATGCCGATGCCAGCGCGGAAGAGCGCAAGATCGATCTGTGCAATGCCGGCCTGATGGCGATCGACGGGCGCCGTGCACTCGCGATCCTCGACAAGATCGGCAATGCGAATTCGAAGGGCGAATATTATCTGACCGACGCGGTCGGCGTCGTTCGTGAACAGGGATGGGAGGCCGTCGTGATCGAGACCAGCGAGGACGAGGTGCGCGGCATCAACACCAAGGCGCAGCTCGCAGAGGCCGAAGGCGTGATGCAGGCGCGCTTGCGCAAAGCGGCGATGGAATCAGGCGTCACGCTGATCGCGCCCGAGACCGTTTATTTGTCCGCCGACACCGTGTTCGGCAATGACGTCACCATCGAGCCGTTCGTTGTGATCGGTCCGGGCGTGTCGATCGCCGACGGCACGGTGATCCATTCCTTCTCGCATATCGTGCAGACCACGCTCGGCAAGAACGTCTCGATCGGCCCCTATGCGCGGCTGCGACCCGGCACCTCGCTCGGCGACGGCGCGCGCATCGGCAATTTCGTCGAGACCAAGGCCGCGACGCTGGAGGCCGGCGTCAAGGTCAACCATCTCTCGTACATTGGCGATGCCACCGTCGGCGCCAATTCCAACATCGGCGCCGGCACCATCACCTGCAACTACGACGGCTTCAAGAAGCACAAGACGATCATCGGGCAGGGCGCCTTCGTCGGCACCAACTCCTCTCTCGTCGCGCCCGTGAAGATCGGCAACGGCGCCTATATCGGCTCCGGCTCGGTGATCACGCGCGATGTGCCCGACGACGCCATGGCGCTGGAGCGCAACCAGCAGACCATCAGGGAAGGCGGCGCCGCGCGCTATCGAGAGATGAAGACCGGCGGCAAGAAGCCGGAAAAGAAGCCGGAGAACTGAGCGCCAATCGCGGTGTCCTCTCGCTTTGTGCGCGATCTCTTCAGTTTTCTGATCGACACATTCGTCACGGGGATGGGGCGACGGCTGCTGCGGGAAGTGAACGAGTACGATCCGCCCGAGATTTTGGCCCTCGTCATCGGGCTGGCGTTCTGGGCGCTCCTCATTTCCCTCGTCTGGGCCGTGACGCTGGGGTGGTAAGGCGCGCCGCTATTCGTCGTCGGAGAATTCCGAGAAGATCGCGCGCGTCAGGCGCCAGCCGCGCGGCTTGGCGCGCTTGGCCGGCTCACCGGCAGCGTGCTTGACGAAGACGGGCTTGCTTTCCTTGCCGCGCTGGGGCGGCGGCCAATGCGCAAGGTGCGTGCCAGTGGTCTCGCTGGCGTGGGCATACATCGATGACAGGCCTTTGCGGCCGGACGAGCTTTTCATGACCTTACTCCCTGGCCGGGAATCGTTGGTCAAACTTATTGACAACAAGTTAATGCGCGCGGTTTAAGGCCGGCCAATTCGACGCAGTCGAAGCCGGATGCGAAACGGTGCTGTCTCAATCAGCAATAATTATTGAGTATCTGGTTCCTTAGGAACTTCGCTAAAGACCGAGCGGATCGTTTAGGCGATTTTTCGACGATTTGGGGGATATTGATCCGCATGTGCGGGATTGTCGGCATTCTCGGGCGCACGCCGGTTGCAGAGCAATTGGTGGATTCGCTCAAACGTCTTGAATATCGCGGCTACGACTCCGCGGGCGTCGCCACGCTCGAAGGCAAGCATCTCGAGCGCCGCCGCGCCGAGGGCAAGCTGAAGAACCTGGAGAAGCGTCTCGAAGCCGAGCCGCTCAAAGGCACAACCGGCATCGGCCACACCCGCTGGGCCACCCACGGCAAGCCGACCGTCAACAATGCCCATCCGCACGCGACCGAACGCGTTGCCGTGGTCCACAACGGCATCATCGAGAATTTCCGCGAGCTGCGCGAGGAGCTCGAGAAGAAGGGCACGGTGTTCCACACCGAGACCGACACCGAGATCGTGCTGCATCTCGTGGACGATCTGCTCACGCGCGGCAACAAGCCCGTGGAAGCGGTGAAGCTGACGCTGGCGCGGCTACGCGGCGCCTTCGCGCTCGGCTTCATCTTCGCCGGTGACGACGACCTCATGATCGGCGCCCGCAACGGCCCGCCGCTCGCGATCGGATATGGCGACGGCGAGATGTATCTCGGCTCCGACGCCATCGCGCTCGGCCCGTTTACCGACACGATCAGCTATCTCGAAGACGGCGACTGGGTCGTGCTGACGCGCAAGGGCGCCACGGTCTTCGACAAGGACGGCCACGCCGTCCAGCGCGAGAAGATCAAGCACGCCGCCTCGACCTCGCTGGTCGACAAGGCCAATTACCGCCACTTCATGGCGAAGGAAATTCACGAGCAGCCGGAAGTGGTCGGCCACACGCTGGCGCGCTATGTCGACATGGCGACCGAGCGCGTCTCGCTGCCGGTCAAGCTGCCCTTCGACTTCAAGAGCATCCAGCGCATCAACATCACCGCCTGCGGCACCGCGAGCTACGCCGGCTTCGTCGCCAAATACTGGTTCGAACGCTTTGCGCGCGTGCCGGTCGAGGTCGATGTCGCCTCCGAATTCCGCTACCGCGAGGCGCCGTTGCGCAAGGGCGATCTCGCCATCTTCATCTCACAGTCGGGCGAGACCGCCGACACGCTGGCCGCGCTGCGTTATGCCAAGGCCGAGGGCGTGCACACGGTGGCCGTCGTCAACGTGCCGACCTCGACGATCGCGCGCGAGAGCGAGACCGTGCTGCAGACGCTGGCCGGTCCCGAGATCGGCGTCGCCTCGACCAAGGCCTTCACCTGCCAGCTCATGGTGCTGGCAAACCTTGCGATCGCGGCCGGCAAGGCTCGCGGCGAATTGTCCGACGAGGACGAGACCAAACTCGTTCATGGCCTCGTCGAGATCCCGCGCCTGATGTCGGACGCGCTCACCACCGAGCTCCAGATCGAGAAGCTGGCTCGTGAGATCGCCAAATCGCGCGACGTGCTCTATCTCGGCCGCGGCACCAGCTTTCCGCTCGCGCTCGAAGGCGCGCTGAAGCTGAAGGAGATCTCCTATATCCATGCCGAGGGCTATGCCGCCGGCGAGCTGAAGCACGGGCCGATCGCGCTGATCGACGAGACCATGCCGGTCGTCGTCATCGCGCCCTATGACCGCGTGTTCGAAAAGACCGTCTCCAACATGCAGGAGGTTGCCGCCCGCGGCGGCAGGATCATCCTGATGACGGACGCAAAGGGCGCGGAGGAGGCGACCGTCGAGTCCCTCGTCACCATCGTCATGCCCGACATGGCGGCCGCGTTCACGCCGATGGTCTATGCCGTCCCCGTGCAGCTGCTCGCCTATCATACGGCGGTTATCATGGGCACCGACGTCGACCAGCCGCGCAACCTCGCGAAATCGGTGACCGTGGAATAGGCAGAAGGGATCAGGCCGGAACGCTAGGTAGTCTTCCAAAACCTGCTAGAAGACCCTAGCTTGAGTGCAGCGACCGACCTGGAACCCGAATGACCCCCCGCGACGACGCGCCTGCGCCGCTTGATCCCATCCCGGAACCGCATACCGGCCTGATGGGCCGCTTCCGCAATTATTTTCTGACCGGCCTCGTCGTGACGGGGCCAATTGCCATTACGCTGTATCTGGTCTGGTGGTTCGTCACCTGGGTTGACGGCGTGGTGCGGCCGTTCGTGCCGCTGGCCTACCGGCCCGAAACCTATCTGCCGTATGTCGTTCCAGGTTGGGGACTGATTGTCGCATTCTTCACGCTGACGCTGGTCGGCTTCCTCGCGGCCAACCTGATCGGCCGGACGCTGGTCGATATCGGCGAGACCTTCCTCGGCCGGATTCCGGCGGTGCGCGCCATCTATCGCGGCCTGAAGCAGGTGTTCGAGACGCTGTTCTCGGGCAAGGGCTCGAGCTTCCGCAAAGTCGGCCTGGTCGAGTTTCCGTCGCCGGGGATGTGGTCGATCGTGCTGATCTCGCAGTCGCCGAATGAAGAGGTCGCGCGCAGCCTGCCGGGGCAGGAGGAGCACGTCTCGGTGTTCCTGCCGTGCTCGCCGAACCCGACCACAGGCTTCTTCTTCTACGTGCCCAAGAGCAAGATCGTCGAGGTCGACATGAGCACCGAGGATGCCGCGACGCTGATCATGTCGGCCGGCGTTGTGCAGCCGGGCTCGGCGCCCGACCCGAAGAAGGCCGCCGCGCTCGCGGGCATGGCGAACGCCGCGCGCATTGCCAACGCGTCCGCGCTCCAGCCCCAGCCCGCGAAGGTGGAGTAGGGCCATTCCCGTTTCGGATGGCCGCATTCACGCAAGCACTTTCGTCCTCTGCTAGTCTTCCGGTTGAATTGAGCGCCTCGCTCGGAATTCGACCTGGAGTGCATGATGACGAAGACCATTGCGATTCTCGCGCCCGGCGCCATGGGCAGCGCCGTAGCCCGCCGCCTCGGCGAAAACGGTGCGCGCGTGCTGACGTCGTTGAAGGGGCGTAGCGAGGCGACGCAAAAGCGCGCCGCTGACGCCGGCATGATCGGCGCCGAGGACGACGCGATCGCGGAGGCCGACATCATCCTTTCGATCGTGCCGCCGGGCGAAGCCGTGGCTTTGGCCGAACGCCTGGCGGCGCTGATCGTCCGGCGCGAGAAGAAGCCCATCGTCGTCGACTGCAACGCGGTCAATGTCGATACCGTGCAAAGAATCGAGGAGATCATCGGCTCGGCGCAGGCGCCGTTCGTCGATGGCGGCATCATCGGCTTCCCGCCGCAGCCCGGCGGCAAGAGCCCGGCTTTCTACCTGTCCGGCGAGTACGCTGGGGATCTCGCGGTGCTGAAGGATCTCGGGCTCGACGTGCGGATTGTCGAGGGACCCGTCGGCGCGGCCTCCGCGCTGAAGATGTCCTATGCAGGTATCGTCAAGGGCCTGGCCGGCATCGGCTCGGCCATGGTGGTCGCGGCCACGAAAGCGGGCGCGGCCGATGCGCTGCGCGACGAGCTCGCGCTGAGCCAGCCCGCGGTCCTGGCCCGGCTCGAAGTCGCGCTGCCGGACATGATCCCGAAGGCCTATCGCTGGGTCGCGGAGATGCGGGAGATCTCGGGTTTCCTCGGGCCCGACCATCCGGCGAGCCAGATCTACGAAGGCTTTGCACGCTGGTTCGAGCACCTCGCCGCGGACGCGAATGGCGAAGCGGTGGATGCGGCACTGCTGAAGGCGTTCGCAGCGCGTGTCGCGCAGAAGAAGGCCTGACCGTCCAGTCTGAAGTCACGGCGATGGATCACTCGCCGTGCACTGAAACCGACTCCAGAAAACCCTGGATGTCCCGGTCGCGTCTCAGGCGCACGACCGGGACATCGGGGCCATATTGAAGGCGCTCGGCCTCGATGACGGGCACGCGCTCGGTGTCGTAGCGCCACGCCTCCTTCATCAGTTTCCAGTCGAACTGTTCCGGACATCCCTCGGGCAGATCGGGTCGCGTCGTGTCGCGATCGAACGCGGAGCGCCAGAGAATGCGCCACTGGCAGAGCCAGCGCGGGCGGTCGATGACGACCAGGGTGTCGGCACGCGCAAGCGTGAGATCGAAGGCGAGCCCCGAGAAGCTGCCGTCGATGACCCATGCGTCGCCCGCGATCTCCTCCGCGACGCGTAGACGGAAGCTGGCCTTGTCGGATGGCTTCCATCCCGGCCGCCAGTAGAGCACGTCGAGATGCACCACGGGCAGTCCAAGCTTCCGCCCGAGACTTCGGGAGAGGCTCGTCTTTCCGCTTCCCTGAGAACCGACGACGATGACCCTGCGCATGAGCGCAAGGTTTCATAAAGTCGACCGCGGCGAAAGGGTGAGTCTAAAGGGTGAGTCTTCTGAAGCGGCTCTATCCACTTCGTCATTGCGAGCGCAGCGAAGCAATCCAGCCTGTCTCCGTGGGAAGATTCTGGATTGCTTCGCTGCGCTCGCAATGACGGGGAGGAGACGCCGCACGCCCCGTCTGCTATTGTTTCTGCGGAGACAGATGGATGCAATCGGAGTTCGAATGAGAGTGCTGGTGATCGGCGCAGGCGCGCTTGGAGGCTATTACGGAGCTCGCCTGGCCCGAGCCGGCGGCGACGTGACCTTTCTGGTGCGGCCCGGACGGGCGGAGCAATTGCGGCGGAATGGACTGCAGGTCGTGAGCCCGCATGGCGACTTTGCCGTGCAGCCGAAGATCGTCCTGGCTAACGATCTCAAGGAGACGTTCGACGTCGTGCTGGTCGGGGTGAAATCCTACTCGCTCGACGATGCGATGGCCCAGCTTGCCCCGGCCGTTGGCGCCAACACGATGATTCTGCCGATACTCAACGGATTGAAACATATTGACGCTCTGACCGCGAAGTTCGGTGCTGCGCGCGTCCTCGGCGGCCTGGCGAACGTCAGCGCCGGGCTCGACGCGGATGGTCGTGTCGTTCAGTTCATGGCCAATCAGACCATCGTCTTCGGCGAGACCAACGGGGCGCTGAGCGAGCGTGCGCTCGCGCTGGAAACACTGCTCCATGTCCCCGGCATCGACGTGCGCGCCAGCGAAGCGATCATGCAGGACATGTGGGAGAAGTTCGTCCAGCTCAGCACGCTCGCTGGCATCACTTGCCTGATGCGCGCAAGTATCGGCGACATCCTGGCGGTGCCGAACGGCGAGCAGTCCATTTTCCGGCTGTTCGCGGAATGCTGTGCCGTTGCAACGGCGTCGGGTTTTGAGCCACGCGCCCCGTTCATCGAGTTCGACCGGAAACTGTTCACCACCCTGGACTCGCCGCTCAAGGCTTCGATGCTGCGCGATATCGAGCGCGGCTCGATCACCGAGGCTGAGCACATCCTCGGCGATATGGCCAATCGAGCCCGTACGCTTGGCATCGAAACACCGCTGCTGGATCTGGCCCGCGCGCATGTGGCGGCCTACGAAGTCGGGCGCCGAAGGGCGGCAGGTTAACCCGCTCCGATCAGCGGGATCGCCTCGTCCCGCTCGTAGAGATACAGCAGGCACCGCAGCGCCTCGCCGCGCTCGCCCTTCAGCTTCGGATCGTCCTTCAGGATCCGCAGCGCCTCGTCTCTAGCCTGGGTGATGAGCTGGCCGTGCACCTCCGAGCGCGCGATGCGGTAGCCGGGCAGGCCGCTCTGGCGCACGCCCAGCACGTCGCCTTCGCCGCGCAGCTTCAAATCTTCCTCGGCGATGCGAAAGCCATCGGTGGTCTCGCGGATCACCTTCAGGCGTGCCTTCGACATTTCGCCGAGCGGCTCCGAGTAGAGAAGGAGGCAGGTCGAGGCTTCCGAACCGCGCCCGATGCGGCCGCGCAGCTGGTGCAGCTGCGCAAGGCCAAACCGTTCGGCGTTCTCGATCACCATGATGGTCGCGGCCGGCACGTCGACGCCGACCTCGACCACGGTGGTCGCAACCAGAAGGCCGATCTCATGGGCGGCGAACTGGCCCATCACGCGGTCCTTCTCGGTGCCCTTCATCTGGCCGTGGACGAGGCCGACGCGGTCGCCGAAACGCTTTTGCAAGCTCTCGAAGCGTTTGGTCGCATTGGTCAGGTGCTCGGTGCCTTCGGCCTCGGATTCCTCGACCAGCGGGCAGATCCAGTAGACCAGCTTGCCCGCCTCCAAGGCCCGGCCGATGCTGTCCGTGACCTCATTGAGGCGGCTCATCGATACGGTGCGGGTTTCGATCGGCTGGCGGCCGGCGGGCTTCTCGCGCAACTCGGAGATGTCCATGTCGCCGAAATAGGTCAGCACCAGCGTGCGCGGGATCGGCGTCGCACTCAGCACCAGCACGTCGACGGCGGCGCCCTTCGAGGTCAGCGCGAGGCGTTCGCGCACGCCGAAACGATGCTGCTCGTCGACGACGGCCAGGGCGAGATCGCTGAAGATCACGTCGTCCTGGATCAGCGCATGGGTACCGACGAGGAGATTGATCTCGCCGGCTTCGAGTTGCGCCAACAGCTCGCGCCGCTCCTTGCCTTTCTCGCGGCCGGTGAGGATGGCCACGCGCAGCCCTGCGCGCTCCGCGAGCGGGGCAATGGTCTTGATGTGCTGCCGCGCCAGGATTTCCGTCGGCGCCATCAGCGCGGCCTGCTTGCCGACTTCGGCGACGGCGGCGGCCGCCAGCAGCGCCACCACCGTCTTGCCCGAGCCGACGTCGCCCTGAAGCAGGCGCAGCATGCGGACGGGCTGTTTCAGATCCTCGGCGATGGCGGCGGTCGCTTCTCGCTGCGACGACGTCAATGCATAGGGCAGGGCGTCGATGATCTTGTTGCGCAAGTGACCGTCGCCAGCGTTGCGGACGCCGGCCGGGCGGCGCAATTGGGCGCGGATCAGGGCCAGCGCGAGCTGGCCGGCCAAGAGCTCGTCGAAGGCGAGGCGCGACCAGTAGGGTTTTTCGGGCAGGATGTCTGTCAGCTCGACCGGCTGGTGCACGCGGCTGAGCGCCTCGGTGACCGTCGGAAAACTGCAGCGGCGCATCACCTCCGGGCTGATCCATTCCGGCAGGGCCGGCAGCTTCTGCAGCGCTTGCGCGACCGCGCGTCGCAGCGAGCCGAGCGCCAGACCCGTGGTCAGCGGATAGACGGGATCAATCCCGGAGAGTTTTGCGATCGCCTCCTCGTCGAGCACGCGGTCGGGATGCACAATCTGCGGGATGCCGTCATACATCTGCAGCGTGCCCGAGACGTAGCGCTTCTCGCCCATCGGCAGCAGCTTTTCGACATAGCCGGGCTTGGCGCGGAAGAAGGTCAGCACGACGTCGCCGGTGTCGTCGCTGGCATAGACGAGATAGGGCGCGCGGGCGTTGCGCGGCGGCGGCGGGCGATGGCGATCGACGGTGACCTCCAGCGTCACCATGGTTCCCTGGACGGCGTCGCGGATCTTTGGCCGCGCGCGGCGGTCGATGACCTGGCTCGGCAAATGCAGCAGCAGGTCAACCAGGCGCGGCGTCTCATTGCGGCTGAGCAGGTACTGCAGCAGCTTGTCCTGCTTCGGACCGACGCCGGGCAGGCTGGTCACGGGAGCAAACAGCGGATTGAGCAGGCTGGGGCGCATCAGGCGAATCTAGGATCGTTTCGGCCCGTCATGCCCGGCTTTATGGCGGGCATCCACGTCTTTTTTCGCGGCGCTCGCGCGGGCAGCGGGCCATGCCAAATCGAGGGCTGACAGGGGCGGTCCGAGTGGCTATATCACCCCGGCCCGGCACGTCCGGGCTTTCTGCGTTTGACTGGATCTGAGACATGACGGGAACGACACGATCGAGCAACGGGCTGGACGATCGCCGCAAGCGGCTTCTGTTCCGCTGCTGGCACCGCGGCACGCGCGAGATGGACCTGATCCTGGGCCGCTTCGCGGATGCCGAGATCGGCAATCTGTCCGACGACGAGCTGACCGAGCTCGAGACCCTGCTCGAAGAGTCCGATCCCGATCTCTATGCCGCCATCACCGGTGACAAGGTGCTGCCAGCTGATGTCACCGGCGCGCTGTTTGCCCGCATCAAGGCGTTCCCGATTACGGACGGCGATTTATGAAACAGGGGATGAAGTCGCCGGCCGAGCTGCTTACGCCCGGCCGCGCGCTGACGCTTGCCAATGTAGCCGAGGGCGCCGAGGGCCTCGTCATCTCCGATCTCGCCCGCGCCATCGCGGCGCGGCCGAAGAAACCGGCCGTCAGCCTTGCCGTGGTCTGCCGCGACGGCGGGCGAATGCAGCAGCTCGAACGCGCGCTGCAATTCTTCGCGCCCGATTTGCCGGTGCTGACCTTCCCGGCCTGGGACTGCCAGCCCTACGACCGCGTCTCGCCGCATGGCGGTATCCTGGCGCAGCGCCTGACCACACTGGCGCGGCTTGCGCCACTGACCGGCAGCGACAAGCCGCTGATCGTGCTCACCACGGTGAACGCAATCGTGCAGCGCGTCCCTGCGCGCGAACTCGTTGCCGCGCAGGCGCTGTCGGTTGCGCCGGGCAACGTGGTGCCGATGGACACCATCATCGCCTGGCTCGAGCACAACGGCTACAACCGCTCCTCGACCGTGCGCGAGCCCGGCGAATATGCCGTGCGCGGCGGTATCCTGGATCTGTTTCCGGCCGGCCTCGACCAGCCGGTCCGCTTCGACTTCTTCGGCGACAGCCTGGAATCGATCCGCTCCTTCGACGCCGAGACCCAGCGCACGATGCTCGACATGCGCTCGCTCGACCTCGTGCCGATCTCGGAATTCCAGCTCGTCACCGACACCATCCGCCGCTTCCGCATGGGCTATGTCGCCGAGTTCGGCGCGCCCGAGCGCGACGACGCGCTGTACGAGGCCGTCAGCGAGGGCCGCCGCCATCCCGGCATGGAGCATTGGCTGCCGCTGTTCCAGGACCGGATGGACACGCTGTTCGACTATCTGCAAGGCGCAGCCGTCGCGATCGAGCCGCAGGCCGAGGACGCCGTTCGTGAGCGTTTCAAGCAGATCCAGGATTACTACGAAGCCCGCCGCGATGCGATGGAGCATCCCGGCGGCGGTGCCATCTACAAGCCGCTGCCGCCCGACAGGCTCTATCTCACCGACGAGGAATGGACCAGGCGCGAAAGCGAGATGTCGCTGGTGCGGCTGACGCAGTTTTCGGTTCCGGCCGATGGTGCGACGATCGTCGATGCCGGCGCGCGCAAGGGCCGCGACTTCGCACCCGAACGCAATGACGCCACCGTCAACGTGTTCGAGTCCGTCGTCAGCCACGTGATGGCACTGCATGCCCAGCGCAAGAAGGTCGTGATCGCGCTCTGGAGCGAGGGATCGCGCGACCGCATGACCTCGATGCTGCGCGACCACAAGCTGACCCACACCACCAGCGTCAACGCCTGGCGGACGGTACAGGCGACCCCGCGCAACGAGACCATGCTCGCCGTGCTCGGCCTGGAGGCCGGGTTCGAGACCGATGAGATCGCGCTGATCAGCGAGCAGGACATCCTCGGCGACCGCCTGGTGCGGCCGCGCAAGGCCAGCCGCAAGCTCGACAATTTCATCTCGGAGGTGACGAGCCTCACCGCCGGCGACATCGTCGTCCATGCCGACCACGGCATCGGCCGCTTCATCGGCTTGCAAACCCTCGACGTCGCCGGCGCGCCGCATGACTGTCTTGAGCTGCATTACGCCGCCGACGCAAAACTGTTTCTGCCGGTCGAGAACATCGAGCTGCTGTCGCGCTACGGCTCCGACCAGACCGCGGTCGAGCTGGATCGTCTGGGCGGCAGCGGCTGGCAGACCCGCAAGGCCAAGCTCAAGAACCGCATCCGCGAGATCGCGGGCGAGCTGATCAAGATCGCCGCCGCTCGCCATTTGCACGAGGCGCCGAGGTTGCCGGTGCAGCCGGGCCTTTACGACGAGTTCTGCGCGCGCTTCCCCTATGACGAGACCGAGGACCAGCTCGGCGCGATCGAATCGACGCTGAAGGACCTCGAGCTCGGCCGTCCGATGGACCGGCTGATCTGCGGCGACGTCGGCTTCGGCAAGACCGAGGTGGCCTTGCGCGCGGCCTTTGCCGTCGCGCTCGAAGGCAAGCAGGTCGCGGTCGTGGTGCCGACCACGCTGCTCGCCCGCCAGCACCACAAGACCTTCACCGACCGCTTCAAGGGCTTTCCAGTGAATGTGGCGCAGGCCTCGCGCCTGGTCCCGACCAAAGAGCTGAACCTGGTCAAGAAGGGCATTGCCGACGGCTCGGTCGACATCGTCGTCGGCACCCACGCGCTGCTCGGCAAGGCGATCAAGTTCCGCGATCTCGGCCTCGTCATCGTCGACGAGGAGCAGCATTTTGGCGTCACCCACAAGGAGCGGCTGAAGGCGCTTCGCTCCGAAGTGCATGTGCTGACGCTGTCGGCGACGCCGATCCCGCGCACGCTGCAACTGGCGTTGACCGGCGTCCGCGAGCTCTCGATCATCGCATCGCCCCCGGTCGACCGCCTCGCGGTGCGCACCTTCGTCGCCCCGCACGATCCGCTGATGATCCGCGAGGCGCTGCTGCGCGAACGCTATCGCGGCGGCCAGGCGTTCTACGTGGTGCCGCGCATCGACGACCTCGCCGAGGTCAAGGACTTCCTCGACAAGAACGTGCCGGAGATGAAGGTCGCGGTCGCGCACGGCCAGATGCCGCCCGCAGTGATCGAAGACATCATGACCGCCTTCTACGACGGCAAGTTCGACATCCTGCTGTCCACGACGATCGTGGAATCCGGCCTCGACATTCCCAACGCCAACACGCTGATCGTGCACCGTGCCGACATGTTCGGCCTGGCGCAGCTGTATCAGCTCCGCGGCCGCGTCGGCCGCTCCAAGCTGCGGGCCTACGCGCTGTTCACGCTGCCGGCGCAGCAGAAGATCACCGCGCAGGCCGAGCGCCGGCTCACCGTGTTGCAATCGCTGGAGACGCTGGGCGCGGGCTTCCAGCTCGCCTCGCACGACCTCGACATCCGCGGCGCCGGCAACCTGCTCGGCGAGGAGCAGTCCGGCCACATCAAGGAAGTCGGCTTCGAGCTCTACCAGTCGATGCTGGAGGAGGCGATCGTCAACCTCAAGGCCGGCGTGTCCGAGCCCGCCGCCGACCGCTGGTCGCCCTCGATCACCATCGGCATGCCCGTGCTCATTCCGGAAGACTATGTCGGCGACCTCTCGGTGCGGCTGTCGCTGTACCGGCGGCTCGCCGATCTCGACACCGAGGAGGAGATCGAGAACTTTGGCGCCGAGATGCGCGACCGTTTCGGCGTGCTGCCCGACGAGGTGCGCTATCTGTTCAAGGTCGCCGCGATCAAGGCGTTCTGCCGCACGGCCAATGTCGGAAAGATCGACGCCGGCCCGAAGGGTGCCGTCATCGCCTTCCGCGATAATTCGTTCGCCCATCCCGACCGCCTGGTGTCGTTCATCCGCAGCTACGGCCAGGCCGCCAAGGTGCGGCCCGACATGAAGGTGGTGTTCCTGCAAGACTGGGAGACGCCGGAAGAGCGGCTCGCCGGCACCACGGAGATCATGCGCCAGCTGGCACAGCTCGCGCAGAGCAAGAAGGCGGCGTAATTGTTCCGAGCGCCACCGAGCGGTACTTGGATACAAAACAGCGGCATATGGCCACTTGCGGAATGATCGAACGACAGCCATGTTCGATTCGTCGAGTTAGGCCGACGACTTGGCCTCCGACTTGGCCTCGCCGCTGATAGCGTGCCTGACTAATGACCTGATTCGTGTGACCCGCGACTGGTTTACCGGCCGCGGGTTTTTTGTACCGCAAAGCGGGGCTGCCCGCCCATTGAAACTTCTGAGGTCGCGAGCGTGTCTATCAATATCGATTCAGGCCAGGAACACGGTGACGAACACGACGACGTCATGTATCCGCAGGTCCTGCCGTTCATATTGGTCCACGCGGGATGCTTCGCGGCGATCTGGTCGGGCGTCTCGTGGCAAGCCGTTACCATTTGCGCGGTTCTGTACTGGTTGCGCATGTTTGCGATCACCGCCGGCTATCACCGGTATTTCTCGCATCGGGCTTACGCGACCAGCCGGGTGTTTCAGTTCATCCTGGCCTTCCTGGCCCAGAGCAGCGCTCAGAAAAGCGTCCTCTGGTGGGCTGCCAAACATCGCCATCATCATCTTCACTCGGATACGGCGCAGGATGTGCATTCGCCCCGGCACAAGGGCTTCCTCTACAGTCATCTCGGCTGGATCTTCTACCGGCAGCACGATGCAACCGACCTGGTGAAAGTATCGGATCTGGCGTCGTATCCCGAGTTGATGTGGCTGCACAAACTGGAACTTCTGCCGGCGTTCGTGCTCGCGGGCCTCTGCTTCCTCATTGCGGGGTGGTCAGGGCTCGTGGTCGGCTTCCTCTGGAGCACGGTGCTCGTGTATCACGGCACGTTCTGCATCAACTCCCTCGCACATGTTCACGGCCGCAGGCGGTATGTGACCGGCGACGATTCCCGCAACAACTGGCTGCTCGCGCTCGTCACGATGGGTGAGGGGTGGCATAACAATCACCACGCCTATCAGGCCAGTGCTCGACAGGGCTTCCACTGGTACGAGATTGATCTCACCTATTATATCCTGGTGGCCTTGTCCTGGCTCGGGATTGTCCGGGATCTGAAGATGCCGCCCAAGCAGGTCCTGCGCAATGAGCATCGGTTGGGATCACGCGCGATCAAGCAAGCGGCCGAGCAGCTCGCCGCACGCTTCAATCCTGAACACATCGCACAGGCGATCAAGACGTCGATCCATGAGACCGAATTGTCGGTCCGGGACGCGATCATTCTGTTGCAGCAGCGTGCCGATTTGCGTCTGTCCAGCATGCCGACTCGCGACCAGTTGCTGGCCGAAGCGCAGCGCATGTTCGCAAAGACGATGTCGCTGGACGACATCGTCGACCGGGCCCACGAGCTCCTGAACGAGACTGTCGGCTTTCTCCTGGCCACTCCCGCTCTGGCAGCCGCCCCGAAATCGGGCGCGAATGGTGGCGCTTAGCGCCACGTTGCCCGTACAAGGGGCGCGCACGAGATCAGGGATTGCTGACGCGCGACTACGACGCCGCGCGTGACGCGTCGGCTGAGAGACGCCCGAGCAGTGACCGCGCCGTATCCGACGGCGACAGCGAGTCCACGCTGACGACGGGATCGCTGCGCATCTCGTGCTTGCCATTGGAGGTGTGCCGCATCACCGCCGACAGGCGGCGGGCGATCATGTGGGCGGTGCGGAAGTCGGTCTCCGCGAACACGACGATGACGGAACCGTCTTTCTGCGCCACGCCAAAATCCATCTGTCGCATCAGGCGGCTCAGGATCCGCGCGGCGTCGAGCTGGGCGCGGGAATTGCCGGGCTCGAAGGCGAAGCGCGCCACGGAGAGGCCACCGCCGCGGGCAAGAGCTTGCTCGACCGCCTTGGCGAAATCGCGGGCAAAAGCTTCCACCGTGAGCAGGCCGCTGCGCGGGTCGAGCCAGCCGCCGGCATCGATCGAGCGCAGCGTGCGGCTCAGTTGCGCTTCCATCGCGTGCTGGCGGATCAGCGGCAGCGCGTTGGCGGCGACCATCGCCGGCTCGCCCGGGATCAGCTCGAGATTGGGCAGGTCGTAAGTCTGCGCGAGCTGGTGCGCGGTGACGACCACGGGCAGGCTACGAAATCGGGTGTCTTCGGCGAGCACCGTGAGGAAGGCGTCGGTGACGCGCGCGGTAAAACCTTCGGCGAGCACGACGCCATCGATATCGCGGGTGTTGAGATGCTTGGCCGCGGCTTCGATCGAGAGCGCGCCGACGACCCCGACGCGTTCGCCGAGTGCGACGGAGAGCGCAGGATAGGCTGCGCCGCGGCCGATCAGGAGCACCGTCGCATCGCGGGCCGGATCCCCCTCCGGCAACCCGACTTTCGCGTCCGGCAGCCGGCGCAGAACCGTCGCATGGAGAGTCCGTACGCGCAGCGCGGCGCGGAGCCGCGCGACGAGGCGGTCGGAATTGCCGCCGCGCGAGGAGAAGGGCAGGGCGTTCTGCGGCAGCGTGCCCGCGGCATCGAGCGCCACGAACGGCAGGTAGGGCGATTGGTCCGCGATCTTCCTGGTGAGCATCGCCAAATGGGGCTCGTGCCCGGCATGCATCGCGGCGAGAACCGCGGCCGGCTGCACCTGCTCGACCGCGCGCGCCGCGCTGGCCCAGTCGGCGTCGACGACGGGAAACAGACGGGCCTCGTCCAGTGCCGCAATGAAAGGCGGCCGCTGGGCGTTGGACACAAACAGGATCGGGCCCGCCTGGGACATCGCAAACTCTGATCACGCAACAGATGCTGCGCAATCTAGTCCGGTTGCCTTAATGCAGCGTCAATGGATGGGTCGAAACTGCGCTTAAACCGGCCCGGAGCGGTCGCGAAAAGCCTCGACCATCAGGGGGTTAAGCCCGAGTTCATTGAGCGCTTCGCGGGCGCGGCCATTGTCTTGCGCCCGTCCTGCGAGCCGGTGACCCGAGAGCCGGTCGGGCAGCGCGGTGAGCAGGGCGCCCTGGCCGAGCCGGCGCGCCCATTCCTGGAGGTCGTTGGACAGGAAGCGATAGCCGCCGACGGCCATGATGCCAGAGGGCGGTGCGGTGATGCAGATCGCGCCGCTCGGACGGTCGAGCCGCGCGGCATAGCCGGTGTCGACATAATCGCGCGGCGGCTGCACCGTTAGCGTGTCGCCGACCGGCTGCGGCGGTGCGTAGGCCGCGATCGGCACCATCGCTCCGCGCAGGCCGAGCGTGCCCCTGGGTGTCAGCAGGATCTCGCCGGCGATGGAGGAACCGGACTGCTCGCGCGGGGCGCCGTGCGGCCCGGGCATCACCGCAACAGGCATGCCGTCCTCGCCGCGGCGGGCGCCGAACAGCCCGGCCTCGCCGAACAGATAGACGTCGGTCAGCGGTGCATGCGGCGCGATCCAGGCATCGCTCGCCGCCACCTGCTCGGGCGCGCGCCAGAGGCCGATGACGTTGCGCAAGCTCGGCATCCGCGCCGCGAGATCGGCATCGCCGAGCCGCAGCGCGAGCTGCGCCGGGGCGATCAGCACCTCGCATTCGTGCTCGTTGATTTGCTGTTCCAGCACGTCGTTCTCGAAGGGATGATGCAGCGCCAGCGTGCCGCCGCAGAGCAGCCACACCGCGAGCGAGGAGGCGAGGCCCGCGAACGACATCGGCGTGAACGCCGCCATCACGGTCGCGCCCTGCTTGATGTCGGCTTCCAGCGACATCGCGAGCCCGCCGGCGATCAGGCTGAAATGCGGCCGCGGCACCGGGCGAAAGCCTTCCGCGGTGACGTCGAAGGAGATCATCGCCGCCTTGCGGCCGTCCTGGATCACAGCGCGCGTGGTGCCCGGCGGGCGGGCCAGCACCTCGTCGAGCGAGGCCATGCCCTCGGGCAGGTCGGCGCCGAAACCGCAGACGTAACGGATCGAGAAGGCCTCCGCGGCGGCATGCATGGCGAGGTCGGAATAGCTGACGCCGTCGACCTTGCTCATGGTGACGATGGCGCGCGCCGCGGTGCGGTTCAGCGCGGCGGTCAGTTCCGCATGGCGCCAGAGCAGCGGCAGCACCGCGACGACGAGCCCGGCGCGATGCGCGGCGAGCACAGTCAGCACGAACTCGACCGTAGCAGGCAGCTGGATCGCGATGACGGAATTGGCCGGCAGGCCCGATTCGACGAAATGCGCCGACAGGGCCTCGATGGCGGTGTCGGCCTCGGCGTAGGTCATGCGCCGCGGCTGGTGGCCGGTCACGCGGGCCTTGTTGAGGGGATCGAGCAAAGCGGGCGCGTGCGGTTGCCGCATCAGCGTGCGCTGAAACAGCGTGTCGAGCGTCGGCGATACGGCTGGCTGATTCACGGCGTCACTTCGCTTGCGGCTGCCCCTTCGACCACCAGGTCTCCGGCAGGTATCCGGACAGCGCGGTGGCCTTTGGCCGTTCTATCCGATTCCAGCGCGCGATCCATTGCTCGGATACGTTAAACAGGGGGATTGTATAGAAACCGGAGATCAAGGCGCGGTCGAGCGCCCGCACCGCCGAGACGAAGGCTGTGTGATCACGGGCCTCGAGGAGGGCGTCGATCATGGCGTCGACGGCGGGATCTTTGGCGCCCATGTAGTTGCGGGTGCCCGGATTGTCGGCGGCCGCACTCCCCCAATAGAAATACTGCTCGTTGCCGGGCGACAGCGACTGGTCCCAGCGGTTCTGGATCATGTCGAACTCGTAGCCGAGCCGGCGCTGGTCGAACTGCACGGGATCGACCGCGCGAACGCTCGGCTCGATGCCGGCGCGCTTGAGGTCGCGCTGGAACGCGAGCGCGATGCGCTCCTGGTCGCGGGTCGTCACCAGCATCTCGAAGGTGAAGGGGGCTTTTGTCGCGCGGTTACGCAGCACGGTGCCGTCGAGATCGTAGCCGGCGTCCGACAGGAGCTTGAGTGCCGCGCGCAGCGTCGTCCGGTCGCGCCCCGAGCCGTCGGTGACGGGCAGGCGGTAGCTGCCGTCCATGACGTCGGGCGGGATCTGCGCGGCGAAGGGCTTCAGCAACTCGCGTTCGCGCGCATCCGCGGGCCGGCCATAGGCCGACAGGTCGGAGCCGGCGAAATAGCCGGCAACGCGCGAATAGAGTCCGAAGAAGTAGTTGCGGTTGACCAGCTCGAAATCGAAAAGCAGCGTCAGTGCCCGGCGCACGCGGATGTCGGCGAAGATCGGACGGCGCGTGTTGAACACCAGGAATTCGGAAGGCTGCGGCACGCCGGGCTTGATGGTGTCGCGGATCACTTCGCCGCTTTTGGCGGCTGGAAAGTCGTAACCGTCGTGCCAGCGCAGCGGCTCGTGCTCGACGCGGAAATCATAGAGGCCGCGCTTGAAGGCTTCGAACTGGCCGTTGGCCTCGCGAAAATAGTCGAGCCTGATCTCGTCGAAATTGTAGAGCCCGCGATTGATGGGCAGGTCGCGGCCCCAATAGTCGGGATTGCGGGTCAAGGTCACGCTGGCGCCGGGCTTCACCGCCATGATCCGATACGGGCCCGAGCCGATCGGGCCGGTCAGTGTCGTCTCCTCAAAGGTCGCGACATCCACTGCATGCTTCGGCAGGATCGGCATCAGGCCGAGGATCAGCGGCAATTCCCGGTCGTTGGCGCCAGCCAGGTCGAAGCGGACGGTGAGAGGGTCGGGCGCTTCGGCCTTGGCGACCTTGGCGTAATATTGCCGATGGTTGGGGCGGCCGTGATCGCGCAGCAGCTGCCAGGAGAACAGCACATCCTCCGCCAGGACCGGCTTGCCGTCGGAGAAGCGGGCGCGGGGATCGAGGCGGAACGTGACAAAGCTCCGCGCGTCATCGGTCTCGACCGATCTGGCGAGCAGGCCGTAGAGCGTGAACGCCTCGTCATTGCCGCGTGCGAGCAGGCTCTCGACCACATAGTTCCGCACCGGCTGCACGGCCAATCCCCTGACGATGAAGGGATTGAGGCTGTCGAAGGTGCCGAGAATGCCCCAGGTGAGCCGGCCGCCCTTGGGGGCATCAGGGTTGGCGTAGGGCATGTGGGTGAAATCGGCCGGCATCGCCGGCTTGCCGTGCATCGCGATGGCATGGGCTTCCCCAGCCCCTGCGCCGCTTGCGGAGAGCGCGGAGGCGACGACGAAGGCGAGAAGACAGAGGCGGGTGCCAAGGCCCTCACGAAGGCCCTCGAGAAGGCGCTGGAACATGGACATCGGCACACGTTGATTCGAGGACCTGCGGGCCTGAATCCTATCACAAGGAATTTCACGGATCGCAGGCCAGGGAGCGGTTCAAGGCGTGGTCAAAGACGCTTGTCGGCATTGATCTTTTCGTCGGCCACGTTAAGAAGGCACGCAATCGCGCAAGAGCGTCGAGCCCGTCACTTATCCGCCTCAATTGACGGGGAGAGAGCCGCGCCCAACGCGGCCAGGTTCGTCGCTTCGGAGCGGTTCGGGCACTTCCCGTTCAGAAAGGGTTTTCCGCAATGAATTTCCGTTACTTGGCCGCGTCCGTCCGGCCGCGCGGGCGACTTCTCGCCTTGTTGACGGCGACGGCATTGGCCGTTCCGTTTGCCGCTGAGGCCCAGACCCCGGCGCCGGCCCCCGGTGCCCCCGCCGCGCCCAAGGCGGCCCCGAAAGCTGCTCCGAAGGCTGCCCCCAAGGCTCCGGCGCCGGCTGCCCAGGCTCCAGCCCAGCCGGCTCCCGCGCAGGGCGCTCCGGCGCAGCAGGGCGCCGCGGCCCAGCCGGCCGATCAGCAGATCCAGCTGATCTACGCCCCCTGGACCAAGTTCTGCCTCAAGGGCCAGGACGCCAACGCCAAGCAGGTCTGCTTCACCGGCAAGGACGGCCGCATCGAGTCGGGCCAGCCGGTCATCGCGGCCGTGATCATCGAGCCGGAAGGTGAGCCCAAGAAGATCCTGCGCGTGACGCTGCCGCTCGGCATGCAGCTTGTGCACGGCACCCGCATCATCGTGGACAACAATGCGCCGTTGCAGAGCCCCTACGTGATCTGCTTCCAGAATGGCTGCATGTCCGACTACGAGGCCACGCCCGAGCTCATCGGCAACATGAAGAAGGGCCAGAACCTCGTTGTCCAGGCGATCAATGCCAACGGTGCGCCCTTGACGCTGCCGCTACCGCTCGCCGGCGAATTCCAGAAGGCCTATGACGGTCCGCCGACCGATCCGAAGGTGTTCGAGGAAACCCAGAAGAAGCTTCAGGAAGAGCTTCAGAAGAAGGCCGACGAGCAGCGCAAGAAGCTCGAGCAGAACGGTGGCGCGCCCGGCGCGGCTCCGGCCGGTCAGAAGTAAGCGGGCTCAAATCCCGGACATGAAAAAGGCGCTCGGTTCGAGCGCCTTTTTTGCTGGCCGCTTGATGGCGGCAAAACTCAGTTCAAGCGCGCTGGCTCAGTTCAGCGACGGATTGCGCGGGCGATAGCCGCCGGTTTTGTCCTTGATGAAGATCTCGGCGACCTGGGAATGGCGGATCGGCTCGCCGGAATCGTCAGGCACCAGATTCTGCTCGGAGACATAGGCGACGTATTCCGACTCCGCGTTCTCCGCGAGCAGGTGGTAGAACGGCTGGTCCTTGTGAGGCCGCACCTCTTCGGGAATCGACAGCCACCACTCCTCGGTGTTGTTGAATTCCGGATCGATGTCGAAAATCACCCCCCGGAACGAGAAGATCCGGTGGCGAACGACCTGTCCGATCTGGAATTTGGCGGTCCTCGCTTTAATCATTCCCCGTCGATAGACCAGGATTGTGGCCGATGCTAGTGCCCTGACTTGGAATTGACCTTCGACTAAGGGGTGGATAGCCCCCAAATCTTCAGAAAACACTTCATCAATGATCGATATCCTCAATCTGGCGCTACCTTATTTCGGCTTGATCTTTGTTGGATTCGCTTGCGGCAAGGCCAAGTCGCTGCCGGAATCAGGCCTCGCCTGGATGAACTTCTTCCTGCTCTACGTGTCGCTGCCGGCGCTGCTGTTCGCGATCATGTCGAAGACGCCGTTTGCGGAATTGAACAACCCGCCGTTCCTGGTCGCGACCACGCTGTCCACGGTTGCGGCGTTCACCCTGGCGCTGGTCGTCGGCAAGGTTTTGGGACGGCTGACGCTGCGCGAGGCGACGCTTGCGGGCCTCTCCGGCGGCTATGGCAATATCGGCTACATGGGGCCGGGGCTGGCGCTCGCCGTGCTTGGACCGAAGGCCTCGGCGCCGACCGCGCTGATCTTCTGCTGCGACAGCATCTTCCTGTTCACGATCGTGCCGCTGCTGATCGAGCTCTCCGACCGCGACCATCCCTCGCTGGTCCATGCCTTCGGCGTCGTGCTGAAGCAGATCGTGCTCAACCCGCTGATCATGTCGGCCTGCTTTGGCGCGGCCGTGGCGGCGCTTCATATCGAGCTACCGGTCGCACTCGATCGCACCATCACGTTCCTTCAGAACGCAGCCGCACCGACCGCGCTGTTCGTGCTCGGCGTGACCGTGGCGCTCCGCCCGTTCAACCGGGTGCCGTGGGAGGTGCCGGGCGTGATCGCAGTGAAGCTCTTGATCCACCCGCTCGCCGCGTTCGGCCTGATGCTGGCGTTCGGACCGTTCGCGCAGCCCTGGGCCGCGACCGCCGTGCTGATGGCCTCGCTGCCGCCGGCGCTGAACGTGTTCGTGATCGCCCGGCAGAACGACGCCTGGATCGAATCCGCATCCGTCGCGGTGCTGCTCGGGACCTTCGCGTCGGTGGTCACGCTGACCAGCGTGATGTGGGCGATCCAGACCGGCCGACTGGTGTTTCCGTAAGCGAGCCTACCGTCGCCACGTCGGGGTCAGGCCCTCGCGCATGGCGAAGCGCCGCAGCGGGCCGATTGCGCCGAGCAGGTGCATGCCGACCGCGCGGACCGGCTGGAGCGGCAGGAAATCGTTGAGCAGGGAGCGGTTGGCGATGTCGATCGCAAACGTGCGGCTCAAAATATCCGGACGCCGCGCGCGGTCGTAGCGCTTGAGCACGTCGGGCGCGCCGGGATCCTGGCCTGCAGCGATGGCTTCGCCCGCAAGCCTGGCGATGTCAGCGGCATCGCGCAGACCAAGGTTGAGGCCCTGGGCGCCGATCGGCGGGACCACATGGGCGGCTTCGCCTACCAGCGCGATGCGGTCGCGCCCGAAGGATTTTGGACGTTCGATCGCCAGCGGGAATAGGTTGCGGCCCGGCTCGACCGTCATGCGTCCCAAAATGGAATGCGACTGCTTCTCGATCGCGGCGGACAGCTCCGCGTCGCTCAAGCCGCGAAGCCGCTCGGCCTCGGCGGGGGCCGAGACCCAGACGATGCTGGAGCGGTCGCCGAGCAGGGGCACGAACACGCAAGGGCCATGCGGCGTGTGGAACTCGGTCGAGACGTTGCGATGCGGGCGCGCGTGGCCGACGTTGAAGGTCAGCGCGGTCTGCGTCAGGTCGCGTCGCGTCACCGCGATGCCGGCGGCTTCCCGGCACAGCGAGTGCCGGCCGTCGGCGCCGACCACGAGCCGGGCCGTGAGGAATTGAGCGGACGCCGTGCGGATCGCGACGTCGTCGGCTTCGATGACGACGCTTTCGGCCTCGTCATCGCAACGGACGAGGTTGGGCAACTCGGCCGCGCGTTCTTCCATCGCCAGCATCAGCGAGCGGTTGTCGATATTGTAGCCGAAGGCGTCGAGCGCGATTTCGTGGCAGGAGAACCGGACCTCCGGCGCCCGGAACAGCCGGCCGGTGTCGTCGACGAGGCGCATGATTTCGAGCGCGGCCGCCTTGCCCTTGCAGCGCGGCCAGACGTCGAGGCTCTCCAGGAGATCGACGGAGGCGCCGAGCAGGGCGGTGGTGCGGTTGTCGGCATAGGGCACGCGCCGCGCCACCAGCGCGGTCCGCGCGCCGGCCTGCGCCAGTGCGATGGCGGCCGCCAGTCCCGCCGGTCCGCCGCCGATCACGGCCGCGTCATGGAGTGTCGATGCATCTGTCATGGAACGACAATTGACATGCTGCGCGGCAAATTCAAGCCCGGCTATATTTCCTTGATTTTGTGGCGAATTGTGCGACCGCGCGCCGCAATGGCGGATGTGCAAACCGGTCCCATTCTGATAGCAGAAGCCATGGATACCCAAGAGGATTCCCTGAAGCCGAGACCGGCGATCCGCGCCGCGGCCTTCTCGGTGCACATCTTCACCGCATTCGGCGCGGCCATCGCGCTGCTGGCGATGCTGGAGGCCGTGCGCGAGCATTGGGCGGCGATGTTTCAGTGGCTGGGCGTTGCCCTGATCATCGATGCGATCGACGGGCCGATCGCCCGCCTGCTGAAGGTCAAGGATGTGCAGCCGAACTGGTCGGGAGACGTGCTCGATCTCGTGGTCGACTTCGTCACCTATGTCTTCGTGCCGGCCTATGCGATCGTGGCGAGCGGGCTGCTGCTGCCGGTGGCCGCGCCGCTGCTCGGCATCGCCATCATCGTCACCAGCGCATTATATTTTGCCGATCTGCGCATGAAGGCGGACGACAATCATTTTCGCGGCTTTCCGGCGCTGTGGAATGCGGCGGCGTTCTATCTGTTCCTGCTGCACTGGCCGCCGCTGGTATCGACGCTGCTGGTCGCGGCGCTTGTCGTGCTGACCTTCGTGCCGTTCCACGTGCTGCATCCGGTCCGGGTCGTGCGGCTGCGCTGGCTGACGATGTCGCTGATCGCGATCTGGGCCGTGCTCGGCCTCTATGTGCTGGAGATGGATTTTCGCGTCGGCACCGGCGTGACAATCGTGCTCTGCGCCATCGCGCTCTGGATCAGCTTCAGCGACGCCTTGATCCGCCTGGCAAGATCCTTCGCATGATGCACCTCCTCACTAGTCCTGAAGCCTGGGCCGCGCTGCTCACCTTGACCGCGCTCGAGATCGTGCTCGGCATCGACAACGTCATCTTCCTGTCGGTGATCGTGTCGCGCATCCCCGAGAAGCAGGCCCACCGCGCCCGCCAGATCGGACTCGCGCTGGCGCTGATCTTCCGCATCATCCTGCTCAGCCTGCTGGTCTGGCTGATCGGCCTGACCGCGCCGGTGTTTTCGTTTTCGGGTTACGGCTTCTCCTGGCGCGATCTCATCCTGATCGGCGGCGGCCTGTTCCTGATCGCCAAGGCGACGCACGAGATCCACGCCGAGGTCGAAGCCGATGACGGCGAGGGCGACCGGGAGTCCGGAGGCAGCGCGTTCTTCTGGGTGATTGTCCAGATCATCGTCATCGACATCGTGTTCTCGCTGGACTCGATCATCACCGCGATCGGCATGGCGCAGGACATCGAGATCATGATCGCGGCGGTCGTGATCGCCTGCCTGATCATGTACATTTCGTCGGGGCCGGTGTCGCGATTCGTCGCGGAGCATCCGACCACCAAGATGCTGGCGCTGGCGTTCCTGGTGCTGATCGGCGTCGCCCTGGTCGCGGACGGATTCCAATTCCACATTCCGCGCGGCTACATCTACTTCGCAATTGCGTTCTCGGCGGCGGTGGAATTCTTCAACGTGCTGGCGAAGCGCAACCGCAGGAAAGTCCGCAAGTCGTCCGTTTAGCCGTTCCAATCTGGGTCGAGTTGACAAGGCGGGCGCGATGTCTTTCGCTCAGCGGCGAGAAGACCGAGAGGAGGTCAGGTGATGACCAAAGCCGTCCGAGTGCACAAGGTCGGAGGCCCCGAAGCCCTGGTCTATGAGAGCGTCGATGTCCCGGCGCCGGCTTCCGGCGAGGTGCGCATCCGCCAGCATGCGGTCGGGTTGAACTTCATCGACGTCTACTATCGCACCGGCCTCTACAAGGCGCCGGGGCTGCCCTTCATCGCCGGCAACGAGGCGTCGGGCGAGGTCATCGCCGTCGGGCCCGGCGTGACGCATTTTCATCCCGGCGACCGCGTGGCCTACTACCACAATCTCGGCGCCTATACCGGCGAGCGCAACATCCCATGGGAGAAGCTGGTCAAGCTGCCCGACCACATCACGCACGAGCAGGGCGCCGTGCTGATGCTGAAGGGGCTGACGGTCTGGTATCTCCTGCACAAGACCTTCAAGGTCGAGCCGCATCACCGCGTGCTGATCCATGCCGCGGCCGGCGGCATCGGCTTGCTCGCCTGCCAATGGGCGAGGGCGCTCGGCGCCCATGTCATCGGCACGGTCGGCTCGCGCGAGAAGGCGGAGCTTGCGGAGGCCAATGGCTGCGACCACGTCATCCTCTACAACGAAGAGGATTTCGTCGCGCGCGTGAAGCAGATCAGCCGCAACGAGGGCTGCGACGTCGTCTATGACGGCGTCGGCAAGGCGACCTTCCCGGGCTCGCTGTCCTGCCTGAAGCCGCGCGGCATGTTCGTCTCGTTCGGCAATGCCTCGGGGCCCGTGCCGCCGTTCTCGATCGCCGAGCTCAACAATCACGGCTCGCTGTTTGCGACGCGGCCGAAGCTCAACGACTACGTCGGCACGCGCAAGGAGCTGTTGGAAGGCGCCGACACGCTGTTCGCCGCCGTCATCAACGGCAAGCTGCACGTGCCGATCAACCACGCCTACGCGCTCAAGGACGCCGCCAAGGCGCATATCGATCTCGAAAGCCGCAAGACCACCGGCGCGTCGATCCTGAAGCCGTAGCAAGTTGCTCCATCAAAGTCGTCATGCCCGGGCTTGTCCCGGGCATCCACGTTCTTTGTGCCGCGCCTCAAGGCGTGGATGGCCGGGACAAGCCCGGCCATGACGGCGAGGGCGTTTACGCGACCCGCCGTGCCGCGCCGGCCCTGGTCAAAATCCCGTCGAGACAATCGATCATCTCGGCGATCTCGGCCCGCGTGACGTTCAGCGCCGGCATGAAGCGCAGCGTGTCGAGCTGCGGCGCGTTCAGGAGCACGCCGGCCTCGAACGCCTGCGCGACGATGCCTGGCGCGATCGGCAGCTTGAGGTCGAGCGCGAGCAAGAGGCCACGTCCCCGCACGCCGCCGAGGCCGTGCCGGGCCGAGACCTTCTGCAACTCGCTTTCGAGCAGCAGGCCGGTCTCGGTGACCGACTTCAGGAAGTCGGGCTTGCAGACCTCCTCGAGCACTGCCAACCCCGCCGCGCACATGATCGGGTTGCCGTTGAACGTGCCGCCCTGGTCGCCGTGCTCGAAGCAGGAAGCGCGTTCGGTCGCGAGCAGGGCCGCCAGCGGCACGCCACCGCCGATGCCCTTGCCGAGCGTCATGATGTCGGGCGCGATGCCTGTGTGCTCGTAGTGGAAGAGTTTTCCGGTCCGGCCCATGCCGGTCTGGATCTCGTCAAAAATGAGCAGCAGGCCGTGCGCGTCGGTGAGTGCGCGCAGCTCCTTCAGGAACTGATCGGTCGCGGGCCACACGCCGGACTCGCCCTGGATCGGCTCCAGCATCACCGCGACGGTGTTGTCGTTGATCAGCTCCTCGACCGAGGCGATGTCATTCAGCTTCGCCTTCTTGAAGCCGGCAACCTTCGGCTCGAACAGCGGCTCGAACGCCTTCTTGCCCGAGGCCGACATCGTCGCCAGCGTCCGGCCGTGGAAGCCGCCTGCGAAGCTGATGATCTCGAACGCGCCGTTCCTGTGCAGGCTGCCGTATTTGCGTGCGAGCTTGATCGCGCCCTCGTTGGCTTCCGCGCCCGAGTTGGCAAAGAACACCTGGTCGAACGCACTGTTTGCGACAAGCCGCTCGGCAAGCTTCAGGCTCGGCTCGTTGTAGAACGCCGGGCTCGGCGTCAGCAGCCGCTTGGCCTGCGCGGAAAGCGCATCGGCGATCGCGGGCGGGGAGTGACCGAGGCAGTTCACGGCCCAGCCCTGCACGAAATCGAGATAGCGCTTGCGGCTGTCGTCCCAGAGGTAGGAGCCCGCGCCGCGGACGAACACGGCCTTGGGCCGTGCGGTGATGTCCATCAGCGCGTCATACGGATGCGTGGTCATGTCGAACTCCTGTGGGGACGGGGTGGAAAAGGGGCGCAAAAAGCAGAAAGGCCGCACCTTCCGGGTGCGGCCTTTCTCGAAAACTCGGCTGAATTCAGTGGTTCAGCGGCGTCGTCGGACATGGCGCACCCTCTCGTCGTCGCGGAAGCGACGGCGGAGCATTTCGGTGCGCTGATGGGTCCGAGCGTTGATCATGGGGCGGGTCCCTACAGCCGAAGGGCAGGGCTTGTCAAGCCCATGCTCGGGCAGCGTTCAACCCTCAACGACCGCGCGAGCGTCGCGTTCACGAGCATCGAGCGATGGTCGCTGGCCGGCACTGTAGGATGGTCTCGCCTCAAGGATCGGCGCCTCCACCCCGACGGCCATCAGTGCCGTGACGATGACCGTCAGGGCAACGTACAAGATCAAACCTGCGGAGCTCTCTGCTGCGCCGAGGCGCTCCAGCGCCGCCAGCACGAGCAGGTGGAACAGATAGACCGAGTAGGAGATGCGGCCGAGGAAGAGGCTTGCGCTGACAAGGAATGGCCGGCTCGCAAGACGCGGCGCGAGTGCAAGCGCGGCCACGATCGCGGCGGCGCCGAACGCGGATGCGTAGAGGTGGAACAGCGCCTCGAGCGCGAGCGACGGCTGGCCGGCAAGCCGAAGCGTGAGCGCGAAGGCGGCGCTGCCGACGGCGAGGAGCGTCATCCCTGCGCGCACTGGGGTGACCGCGCGCAGCAGGCGGCCGTCCGAGACGGCGAGATACAGGACAAAGCCCCAGGCGATGGCATCGACGCGGAACGCGACAACGCGGCGCACCTCCGGACCCCAGTTGGCCCAATCCCCGAAGGCGAACCGGACAATCGTGACCACTCCGATATAGATCAGCGCGGCTAGAAGCGCCGTCCGCCGGCGACCGGGGACAAACGCCGACGCAACCAGCAAGAGAACGGGAAAGGTCACATAGAACCATTCCTCGACTGACAGGCTCCAGGCGATCGCGAAATAATCGTGATCGTTGGCTTGCCCGACCAGGTTCTGCACATAGAAGGCGTAACGAACGAAATCCGCGCTGAACGCTTGGCGCGCCGTGATCGAGACGAGAACGAGCGCGATCAGGTAGGGCGGCACAGTGCGCATCCAGCGCCGCACGAGGAAGACGCCGAGATTGCGCAGGCGGAAGGAGCTTGCGGCCACCATCAGGATCTGCGGGGCCAGGACGTAACCGGACAGCACGAAGAAGATTTCGACGCCGAGAATCGAGATGGTTTCCGCGGTCGGCGCGCTGGCGGAGCTGGCCATGAAAAAATGCGGGATCGCGACGGAGAAGGCGGCGATGCCGCGCAAGAGATCGAGCGAAGCGATCCGACCCGTCACGTTGCAATCCCGCAGGCCTTGAGGCCGCGCAAGGTTGCATCCGCGAGCGCCTTGTTGCCGGCGGCGCTGAAATGACCGCTGTCCGTGCGCAGCATTCCCGTTCGTGAATACGCGTCCTTCAGTTCGGGCGAGGGATCGACGATGCAGATGCCGGGTTGGCTGCCGACGGCCTCCATCATCATCGTCAGGCTGTGTCCAAGCTCGCCCTGAATGTCGGGCGACGGAATGAGCAGGAGCACAAAGCGATTGTTGCGGACGGCGGCTTCACGGGCAAATGTTTGGATCAGCGACACGCCAAGACGCCGCAAGGCGGCCATGTCTTCCCGCGGCGAAGCGAGGCTTGCGGCATTGAATTGCTCGGTGCGGGTCAACTTGCGATAGATCGCGGTCGCCACATGGAACGAGAATGGAAAGGCGAGCGGGGTCCACTCGGCGGCGGGCATGTCGCTGGTGATGGCATCGCGGATCGCGGCGACGTCGGCTGCGGGGCGGGGGATCAGCACGAGGCGGTCTTTCTCAAGCACGAATCTCGGCTTGGTCAGGCTAGCCCGCGGAGAATGATCATCCGACAGCGAGAAGAAGGCCGGGGACGAGGCCCCGGCGCCGACGAGCATGAGTTCGATGAGCCCGAGGATGACGATCGAATCCGAACGTGAATGCTCGCGATACAGCAGCAATGTCTGGTCGATACTGAAGCCGCCGATGCCGTGATTATCGATTTGGCAGCCCAAGGCTTGCGAAACCAGGTATGGCCAGGTTTCTGCGGCGGCGACATCCGGGCTCTGGGTGAATGACCCGCCCCATGCAGAGCCGCAAGTTGCGGCGCCGGCCTTCGGCACGGGCTGCGTCGGAAGTTCGCCTTGCCGGGGCCAGCCGGTGAACGAGCCCTCGCGCTCATGGGGCAGGATCGCGGCGATCTCGGCATCGAGCCGCCATGGCTTGTAGAGCAGGTATGGATTGCCGCGCGCGATCGAGGCGAGCCCGAAGCCGAAGAACATCATGTCGGCGATGGCCGCAAACAGCGCGAGTCCGATGGCGCGCCGGACGATCGGAGCCATCTTAGAAATACTTGTAGTGGAAACGCGACGTAACGGCCTCGTCAGAGAGCAGAAGCAGCGCACCAAGCACAAGGGCAAGCACGGCAAGGGCCAGCAGGGCGCGGTTTTTCGACAGGCGTTTCGCTACCCCCGACGGGGGGCCTGGAGGGGCTTGTTCGTCGATCATGATGCGGTCCGAGCGGAGATCTCGGTCGCTGTTAGCGCGACTCAGCGTAAAGTTCAATCACTGCGATAGTCGCGGTCGGGCCGCTTTCTGCGGTCTGAGGCTGCCGTATCCAGCGGGATCGATGGGGCGGTTGCGATCGGCAACCGCCCGCTCCGGGTCGCTTCGCCGAGCGTGGCTCACTCAGCATGTTGATCGCGCCAACCTGTACTCCGCAATAGATTGGATGTCATTTGATTGCCGTACAGAAACCATTGCGCCTCTAGCGCGTTTGTGATCGAAGGACGCGACTTGGTTCGAACCGAATGCATCACGGGTCAGACCAAGAAGGCGGGACCAACCAGATAGTTTGAAGACCTTGTCCGATACGCCTTATCCAATCGACCTCGACAGCATTCGCGGCGCGTTTCCGCCGGGCATCGAGGCGCCATCCCTGCTGGTCGACTTTGCCGATTGGCTGAACGGGCGCCCCTGGGGCAGCGTCGGCCGTTTCTCCCTGCAAGGCCAGTTCTCCGATCAGGCGCCGATCTTCGACGGCAGTCCCTTGCGCGACAGGTTTTCACTGTTCATGCGGCTGCCGGATGGCTCGGCCGTCGGCGGCTGGTATGGCGCGGGTCTTGATCGCGACAATCCGCCGATCGTGGGGCTGGGCTCCGAGGGCGATTACGAGCTGCTCGCGCCGAGCCTCGACGGCTTGCTGGCGAAGCTGACGTCGCAGCAATTCGACAAGGCCTGGAGCGATCTCAAGCCGCATGACGAGGTCGAGTGCCAGACCGACGAGCTCGCGAAATGGCTTGCCGGGCAGCCGATCGGCGACAAGGCGGCATGTGACGACGGCGCCGCGGAGCTTCCCGACTTTCGCGGCTTCGTGGAAAAATGGAGCCGGGATCGCGAAGACTATTGGGCCAATCATCGCTTGATGGCCGAGCTCGGCTGGCGGCTCGCCGCGCATCTGCCCAAGGGCAAGAAACCCTGGGACAAGACCCGCTTCGAGGTCGCGATCGTCGGCAAGCAGTACGAGGCCCGCGTCCTGACCCTCGGCCCGCAGCCGTTCGAGGAGGCCGCCTCGATCGAATCGCTGCTGCGCGATCTGCGCGAGGAGATGCGCAAGGCACAGCCCGAGCTCGGGCTGTGGCACGCGATGAAATTCGGCCTCTATGTCGACGGCCGCGTCATGCCGAACTTCGAATACGATGTGCGTCCGATCATCGGCGGCGAGCCGGCGCAGCTCTCCGAAGCAAAGGCCGATCTCGCGCGCGCCCCGCGCCCGGAGCGGTGGGTGCCGAAATGGCTGGCGTGACGGAACACCGTCAGAATCCCGTCACGGAGCCGTGCAATCAGGTTGCTGATTGAATTAGCTTCTCGTCGGGGTAGTTCGCTGATGCGCGGCCTTTGTCACCGGTTGATTGTCGCGATCCTGCTGATGTCAGCGGCCTCGGCCGCAGACGCGCAAACCGAGCTCGCGGAAAGCGCCGTTGCCGACCTTCCGATCGTGCTGGCTACCGATCCCGCGCTCACGCGGCCTCACGTGATCACACCGGACGAAAAGAAAAACAGCGATGAGGCCGATGCTGGCGGCGTTATTCTCACCTACGTTTTTGAAACGAAGCTTCGCCTTCGGTCGGAGAGGTACTTCCTGGTTGTCTGCAGCTCCGGCGGTAGTGCCGACTACAATTGCGTATTTAACCTGATTGGAGGCGCGGGCGATCTCTATCAAGACCAGATCGAAGGCCTCCGATTCGAGATACCCGGCGACGGTTGCGTCTACGCCTCCGGTCACGTCAATACGATGTTCGACCATCGACGCAAGTACTGCCTTGACGACGACCGGTTGAAGGAGGTTAACCAGCCGTTTCATTACGTCGGCCTCAAGTCAAAGACGCTGCATGACTTGACGTTCTATTTCGATAAGGCTGCGACGAATGCGGTCGGCACCATTCCGAAGGGTGAGTTCGTTGAGGTGCTCGTCGCAAGCGACCGACGTGAGGAGGACTCGTCCGAGCGCTACCATTTCCTCGTTCGGAACAAGAATGGACTGACTGGTTGGGTCAGTCTGGCCGGAGGTCAGCAAGCGGAAGACATCGAGGGAATCTTTTTTGCCGGCGACTAGTCGCGTCGAACCGGTATTCTTCTGCTGTCGTGCCATCTTGACCTCGCGGGAACGGCACCTTCGATCCCCCTTGCGATCCCCCTTGACTTAGAGTGCGCTCGAAGGGGTATCTGTACGTGCGTCAGTACGAGAACGGGCACACATGAAGATCGGCGACCTCGCAAAACGAACCGGCTTGTCGACGCACACGTTGCGTTATTATGAGCGCGTCGGGCTGCTGCCATACGCAGACCGGGATCGTTCCGGCCAGCGTGACTTTGACGCATCGATCCTGACATGGATCGCATTCCTCGGTCGGCTCAAGACCACGGGAATGCCGATCCGGGACATGTTGCGTTATGCGGCGCTTCGTGATGAAGGCGATGCCACCGGGCCAGCCCGGCGGCAGATGCTGGAAATCCACCGGGAACAGGTTCGCACGCAGATTGCCGAACTCCAGGAATGCCTGCTCGTCCTTGATACCAAGATCTCCGGTTATGCCGGCGATGAACAGAGGACGAAGGAAAATGACGCACGCCCAAACACAAGCCGAAAGCCGCTTCGATCGCGGCCAGCGGGCCCTGTCACGCATTGACGGCAGAGCCGGCGAAAAGGTCGTCGCCTCACTCGCCGACATCGCTCCGGATTTCGCACGATACGTGATCGAGTTTCCTTTCGGCGACATTTACAGCCGCCCGGACCTCGGCCTGCGCGATCGAGAGATCGCGACGATCGCCGCGCTGACAGCGCTCGGAAATGCCGCGCCTCAGCTCAAAGTGCATATCGAGGCGGGTCTGAACGTCGGGCTGTCTCGCGACGAGATCGTGGAGATCATCATGCAGATGGCCGTCTATGCGGGCTTCCCGGCGGCGGTGAACGGGCTGTTCGCAGCCAAGGAGGTGTTTTCCGCGCATGACGGACGGCAGGCGTCGGGAGAAGCGACGTGACGAACTTCGAATACGATGTGCGCCCGACCATCGACGGCGAGCCCGCCAAGCTGACCGAAGCCAAGGCCGATCTCGCCCGCGCCCGACGCCCGGAGCGCTGGGTGCCGAAATGGCTGGTTTGACGGAGCTGTAGCCCAGCGACGGTCTGCTCCCTGCAAGCTTGAGGCACAGAGGCTTCCACAGCGTCATGGCCGGGCTTGTCCCGGCCATCCACGCATTGCCCAGTGGCACGAAGAACGTGGATGCCCGGGACAAGCCCGGGCATGACGACCTTCTTCATATCCGGTTGCAGCGACCCGCAAGAGAGGTGACGCGATCGTTGGCGCCGTCAGAACCCTGCGACGCTACCGTGCAGGTCGTATTGGTCGGCGCGCTCGATCTTTGCGGTGACGATCTCGCCGACGCGCAACGGGCGGCGGCTCGACAGGTAAACCGCGCCGTCGATCTCGGGCGCGTCGGCCTTGGAGCGGCCTTTTGAAACCGTCGGGCCGACCTCGTCGATGATGATCTGCTGGCGCGTGCCGACCTTGCGCTTCAGCCGGCGCGCGGAGATCTTCTGCTGGCGGGCCATCAGCGCGTTGTAGCGCTCCTGCTTGATCTCTTCGGGTACGGGGTTCTCGATCGCATTCGATGTCGCACCCGCAACCGGCTCGTATTTGAAGCAGCCGAGGCGATCGATCTCGGCCTCATCCAGCCAGTCAAGCAGATAGGCGAAATCGGCATCGGTCTCGCCGGGGAAGCCGACGATGAAGGTCGAACGCAAAGCGAGATCGGGACATTCCTCGCGCCAGCGCTTGATCCGCGCCAGCGTCTTGTCCTGCGCTGCGGGGCGCTTCATCGCCTTCAGCACCTCGGGGCTCGCATGCTGGAATGGGATGTCGAGATAGGGCAGCACCTTGCCCTCGTTCATCAGCGCGATGACTTCGTCGACATGCGGGTAGGGGTAGACATATTGCAGCCGGACCCAGGCGCCGAGTTCGCCGAGCTCGCGCGCGAGGTCGAGGAATTTAGCGCGGACCGGGCGATCCTTCCACGGGCTCTCGGCATATTTGAGATCGACGCCGTAGGCGGAGGTGTCCTGCGAGATCACCAGCAGCTCTTTGACGCCAGCGCCGACGAGGCGCTCGGCCTCGCGCAGCACGTCATTGGCCGGACGCGAGACGAGGTCGCCGCGCAGCTTCGGGATGATGCAGAACGTGCAGCGGTTGTTGCAGCCCTCGGAGATCTTCAGATAGGCGTAGTGGCGCGGCGTCAGCTTGATGCCCTGCGGCGGCACCAAATCGAGATGCGGATTGTGGGCGGGCGGCAGCGCGCGATGCACGGCGTCCAGCACGCTCTCATATTGCTGCGGGCCGGTGATGGAGAGCACGCCGGGATAGGCTTGCTCGATCTGCTCGGGTTCCGCACCCATGCAACCGGTCACGATCACTTTGCCGTTCTCGGCCATGGCCTCGCCGATCGCAGAGAGCGATTCCTGCTTGGCGCTATCGAGGAAGCCACACGTATTGACGATGACGATGTCGGCCCCGTCATGCTTGCGGGCGAGCTCGTAGCCCTCGGCGCGCAGGCGCGTGATGATGCGCTCGGAATCCACCAATGCCTTGGGACACCCGAGCGACACGAAGCTGACCTTGGGCGCAGCCGTCTGATCCATATCCAAATCTGCCTGATTGACAGGCCTGAGCTAGTCCCAATTGCCCATAATTACAACCCTTTGCATCGCCCTCCGGCATGCTATGGATGAATCGCCGGGTGGTGAGTGAGCTATGAGCGCCGAACAGTCGCCTAAAATCGTGATTGTCGACGAAAGCCCGATCCGGGCTGCGATCCTCGAGGAAGGGTTGCGGGAGGCCGGATTCACGCAAGTCGTCCATATCCGCGAGATGCAGAGCCTGCTCGCCCGTATTTATGCGGTGGATCCCGATATCATCCTGATCGATCTGGAAAACCCCAGCCGCGACGTGCTTGAGGCGATGTTCCAGGTCAGCCGCGCCGTGAAGCGGCCGATCGCGATGTTCGTGGACCAGAGCGATTCAGCCTCGATCCAGGCGTCCGTGGAGGCGGGAGTATCCGCCTACATCGTCGACGGGTTGAAGAAGGAGCGCATTAAGCCAATCCTCGACCTCTGCGTGTCCCGCTTCAACGCCTTCGCAAAACTCCAGGAGGAGCTGGAGCGCACCAAGTCGCAGCTCGAGGACCGCAAGATCATCGAGAAGGCCAAGGGAATTTTGATGAAGGTCAAGGGCCTCACCGAGGACGAGGCCTACGTGCTGCTGCGCTCCACGGCGATGCGCGAGAAGAAGAAAATCGGCGAGATCGCGCAGTCGATCATCACCGCGTCGGAGATGCTGAAATGACCGGTCCCCTCCGCATCGGGTTCATCCCGCTGGTCGACGCCGCCGCCCTGATCGTCGCCGTCGACAAGGGCTTTGCTGCCGCCGAAGGGCTCGAGGTCGAGCTGGTGCGCGAGGTCTCCTGGTCCAACGTGCGCGACAAGCTCAATATCGGCCTGTTCGACGCCGCGCATCTGCTGGCGCCGGTGGCGATCGCGTCCTCGCTCGGGCTCGGCCACGTCAAGGTGCCGATCGCGGCGCCCTTCAATCTCGGTATCAACGGCAACGCGATCACGGTCTCGCCGGCGCTCCATGCCGCGCTGATGGAGGAGATCGACGGTGACCGCTTCGATCCGCTTGTCACGGCGAAAGCGCTGGCGAAGGTCGTCGCGAAGCGGCGCAAGCTAGGTGCCGATCCGCTGACCTTCGGCATGACCTTCCCGTTCTCGACCCACAATTACCAGCTGCGGTTCTGGATGGCGGCGGCCGGCGTCGATCCGGATGAGGATGTGCGTCTCGTGGTGCTGCCGCCGCCCTACATGGTCGATAGCCTCGCCAATGGCCATGTCGATGCGTTCTGCGTCGGCGCGCCCTGGAACTCGGTCGCGGTCGATCTCGGCATCGGCCACATCCTGCATTTCGTCTCCGACATTCTCGTGCGCGCGGCTGAGAAGGTGCTGGCGGTTCGCCAGGTCTGGGCCGACAAGCATCCGGATGTGGTGGCAGCGCTGGTGCGCGCGGCCGTGAAGGGCGCCGAGTTCATCGAGAACCCCGCGAACCTGTCTGAGGCGGCGCGGATCCTGGCGCAGCCGGAACGGATCGGCGTCGATGCCGAAGTCATCCAGCGAACGCTCACCGGGCGCCTGAAGATTTCTCCCGACGGCACCCTCCGCGAGAGCGGTCGCTATCTCCTGGTCGGACGCGAAGGGGCAGGGCGCCCCGATCCGGTTCAGGCGGCCTGGCTCTATGCGCAGATGGTGCGCTGGGGGCAGACCGCACTGACGCCGGACGGCGTCAAGACTGCGATGGCCGTGTTCAGGCCCGACCTCTACGACGCAGCCCTTGGTCAGCAATCGCCCGCTGAAGCCCCCGCGGCGTTCGGGGCATTTGCGGGCCCGGCCTTCGATCCCGGCAACATCCGCGGGCATCTGGAGGCCTTTGAGGTCGGACGCTGGAAGGCCTGATTCGGTCCTGCATCATTTTTGGGCGGAAGAGATCATCGGCTAAATTTTGGGCCGCCTGCTCGAATTTCATGAGAGTTCCGGACCGCGATTTTCCGGGCTCGTCTGTATCCATCTGAAATCAAAGCAATTTTCATTTCATCGAAGCTGGCACGCAACTTGTATGTTGCAGTGCGGCCAGCTTGTCACAGACGCCTGCTGAGCCGAGTCCCGCAGCAACGAAGCTGACCGGACCGTTGGGTGCGCAGCCGGCTTCTTGAGCCAGCCGAGTTCCTCGCGGGTCGCGCAATTTTCCGTCGATGCCACCCGGTGGCCGCAGGAGCTTCGTTACCGACCATGAAAATCGATACGCTCTCAGTCGACTTTTCCGACGAGCAGAAACGCTATCTCGAAGGCTTCACGACCGGTTTGCAGATCAGCCGGGTCGGTCGCGGTCTTGGCGGCAGCGCCGGCAAGGCCAATGCCGAGCCCACGGGCCCCGACGCCGTCCACATCAAGGCGCAGGACAAGGTCATCGCAGCCGGCAAGAAGCTCGCCGACCAGGAGAAGTTCAAGCGCGACGAGCATCCCTTCGATGCCTATCCGCGACTGCGGCAGCAGGCGCTCGACAACGCGCCGCCGAGCCCGGCGGACAATTTCCGCTGGCGCTATTACGGCATCTTCTACGTCGCGCCGACGCAGGACTCCTACATGTGCCGGCTGCGCATCCCGAACGGCATCATGAAGCACTGGCAGCTGTCCGGCCTTGCCGATCTCGCCGACGATCTCTGCGGCCCGTACAGCCACGTCACGACGCGCGCCAATCTCCAGCTCCGCGAGATCCCGCCGAAGAATGCGATCAAGCTGATCGAGGGCATCCAGGACCTCGGCCTGTGCTCACGCGGCTCCGGTGCCGACAACATCCGCAACGTGACGGGAACGCCGACCGCCGGCATCGATCCGCAGGAACTGATCGACACGCGCCCCTATGCTCGCGAGTGGCACTACCACATCCTCAACGACCGCTCGCTCTACGGCCTGCCGCGCAAGTTCAACGTCGCCTTCGACGGCGCCGGCAGGATCGCGGTGCTGGAGGAAACCAACGACATCGCCTTCACGGCGTTCGAGGTGAAGGACGGTTTTGGCGTCGAGCCCGGTGTCTGGTTCCGCCTCGGCCTCGGCGGCATCACCGGCCACAAGGACTTTGCAAAATATTCCAACATCATCGTCAAGCCGGAGCAGGCCACCGCCGTCGCCGACGCCATCGTGCGCGTGTTCATCGATCACGGTGACCGCACCAACCGCAACAAGGCGCGTTTGAAATACGTGCTCGATGCCATGGGCCACGACGGTTTCCTTAAACTCGTCGAGGAGCGGCTGAAGACGCCGTTCACGCGCGTGCCGGAAGAGGCGTTTGCGCCGCGGCCAGCCGCGGACCGCATGGCGCATATCGGCGTGCACAAACAGAAGCAGGACGGCTTGAACTGGATCGGCGTCTCGCTGACGCTCGGCAAGATCAGCTGCGATCAGATGCGGGGTTTGGCCAAAGTGGCGCAGGACCTCGGCGACGGCGAGATCCGCCTGACCGTCTGGCAGAACCTGCTGATATCGGGCGTGCGCGACGAGAATGTCGAACTCGCCATCGCGGCGATCAAGCAGATCGGGCTCGCGGTCGAGGCCTCGCACATCCGCGCCGGCCTGATCGCCTGCACCGGCAGTGCCGGCTGCCGTTTCGCGGCTTCCAATACCAAGCGCAATGCCGCCGAGATCGGCGACTGGTGCGAGCCGCGCGTCGCCATGGACAAGCCGGTCAACATCCACGTCACCGGCTGCCATCATTCCTGCGCGCAGCATTACATCAGCGACATCGGCCTGATCGGAGCGCGCGTGCCGATCAACGACGAAGACACGGTGGACGGCTATCACCTCTTCACCGGCGGCGGGTTCGGTCCCGATGCGGATGTCGGGCAGGAGGTCTATCACGACCTCAAGGCCGAAGACGCGCCGAAGACGGTCGAGGGACTGCTCAAGGCCTATATCGCCCACCGCTCGTCGCCCGACGAGACCTTCCTGTCCTTTGCGCGCCGCCATGACGGCGAAACGCTGCGCAAGCTTGCCGATGCACAGGTGTCCGCATGAACCAGATCACGCCTCCGCCGAAACTCGACATCATTCCCGCCAGCGCGCCGTTCTCCGACGCGCAGCGCTCCTGGCTCAACGGCTTCTTCGCCGGGCTGCTGTCGCCTGATGTGGCCACGCCGCTGTCGGCGGAGCAAGGCGCAGCCGTCATGCAAGCCGGCGACGGCGACGACGGTGAAGCGCCGTGGCACGACCAGACCATGCCGATTGCGGACCGGATGAAGCTCGCCGAAGGCCGTCCCGTGCGCCGCAAGATGATGGCCGCGATGGCGCAGCAGGATTGCGGCCAGTGCGGCTACAATTGCCACGACTATTCGGAGGCGATCGCCACCCGTAGCGAAGCACGGCTTAATCTCTGTGTCCCCGGCGGCAAGGAAACCGCGCGGATGCTGAAGTCGCTGTACGAGGAGCTGGATAAGGCGCCGGCGGCCAATGCGGCCGACAAGGTGGATGCGGTGGCGGCGCCGGCCGTGACGGTGACGATCGCCGAGCCTGGCCGCTCGCGCGACAATCCGATCGCGGCGACATTCCTGTCGCGGCGCCTGCTCAACAAGGGGAAGTCGGAGAAAGAGACCTATCACGTCGAGTTCGATCTCGCCGAGAGCAAGCTCGACTATGTCGTTGGCGATAGTTTCGGCGTGTTCGCACGCAATGAGGTCGGCCTCGTCGATCAGATCATCGCGCTGCTGGGCGCCTCCCACACCACCAAGGTCAACGGCAAGACGCTGCGCGAAGTGCTGATCGACGACGTCTCGCTGTCGCCGGCGCCCGACACGCTGTTCGAGCTGCTCTCCTTCATCACCGGCGGCGCGCAGCGCGAGAAGGCGCGGGCGCTGGCGCAGGGCGAGGATCCCGATGGCGACGCCGCCACGCTCGACGTCATGGCGGCGCTCCAGAAGTTTTCGGGCACGCGGCCGCATCCCGAAGCCTTCGTCGAGGCGCTGGAGCCGCTCCAGCCGCGGCTCTATTCGATCTCGTCCTCGCACAATGCGACGCCGGGAAAACTGTCGCTGACGGTAGACTCCGTGCGTTACGTCATCGGCAAGCGCAAGCGGATCGGCGTGGCCTCGACCTTCCTCGGCGAACGCATCGCCGAGGGCGAGAAGCTCAAGGTCTATGTGCAGAAGGCGCATGGTTTCGGCCTGCCGCAGGATCCGAAGACGCCTGTCATCATGATCGGCCCCGGCACCGGCATCGCGCCGTTCCGCGCCTTCCTGCTCGACCGCAAGGCAACCGGCGCGCCCGGCAAGAACTGGCTGTTCTTCGGCCACCAGCGCAGCGATTGCGATTTCTTCTATCAGGAAGAGCTCAACGCGATGAAGACCTCGGGGCTGTTGACGCGCATGTCGCTGGCCTGGTCGCGCGACGGCGAGAAGAAGTTCTACGTGCAGGACCGCATGCGCGAGGTCGGCCGCGAGGTGTGGACCTGGCTTGCCGAAGGCGCGCATCTCTACATCTGCGGCGATGCCAAACGCATGGCCAAGGACGTCGAGCGCGCACTGGTCGACATCGTCGCGCAGTTCGGGGCACGTTCTACGGATGAGGCCGTCAGTTTTGTCGCCGAACTCAAGAAGACGGGCCGCTTCCAGGCTGACGTCTACTAAGGCGCGAGCCGATCAGCGCAAATCGTCCCGGCGGCGCAACCGCCGGACGTCGCGCCGCTGGGCCGTTTCTACTGTGCATGGGGTTGTTTTCGACAATTTTGTTTGGAGGGGGTCTGAATGCCTTCGCCCGACTGTCATCTCACCGTCATCCGGGCCGGTTCCAGCTGGCTCGGATCTTAACGAATAAGATTCTCGGAACCCTCGGGTGCAGAGAATTTGCGCCTGCGACGGGGCGCCTTCAGAGAACCTCCATCGCTATTTTCGCCGCCATCTTGCCTCCCGCCAGGGTTGATCCTTCATACTCCCACAAATGGGGCGTTGGAGATCGACCATGCGCGAACTATCGGCGGAAGCCAGGCTGCACTTCTACGCGCGCTCGCTCTCGCGTCGGACCGGGGCGAGCATGCACCACGTTGGGCTCTACAGCGCCTTCGCGGTCATCGCCGCCATCGTGTTCGGCACGCTTTCGGTGCACCCGTTCTGATTACGCCCCGCGCTTGAACGGCGCGACCTCGATCCCCGCATCCTTCAGCGCCTGACGCAGCGTGCGCGCGATCTCGACGGCGCCGTGCGTGTCACCGTGGATGCACACCGTGTCCGTGCGCATCTTGATCACCTTGCCTGTCACCGAGACCACCGCGCCGTCCTGCACCATGCGCACTACACGGTCGGCGATCGCCTTGGCATCGTGCAGCACCGCGCCGGGCTTCTTGCGCGAGACGAGGTTGCCGTCGTCCTCATAGGCGCGGTCAGCAAATACCTCGTGCACCATCGGCAGATTGGCGTCTTCGCCGGCCTTCACCAGCTTCGAATTGGCGAGCACGACGAAGATCAGGCTCGGGTCGACCGCCCTGATGCCGGCGGCGATCGCCTTGGCCGTCATGTCGTCCTCGCAGGCGACGTTGGAGAGCGCGCCGTGCGCCTTCACATGCGTGACCTTGTGGCCGGCCGCGGTCGCGATCGCCTGCAACGCTCCGATCTGGTAGGCGACGAGGTTCTCGATCTCGGAGGCCTTCAGGCCCGCGATCGGATGCCGGCCGAAACCGTGCAGGTCGCGGTAGCCGGGATGGGCGCCGACCGAGACGCCGCGCGCCTTCGCGAGTTCGACCGTCCGGCGCATGATGTCGGGGTCGCCGGCATGGAAGCCGCAGGCGACGTTGACCGAGCTGGCAAGGTCGATCATCGCGGCGTCGTTGCCCATCTCCCACGCGCCAAAACCTTCGCCGAGGTCGCAATTGAGATCGATCGTCTTCATGGGGTGCTCTCCGCCTCTGGTCGTCTTGTCGCTTACGGCTCCGCCGTGACCTGCCAGGTCCCGGCATCCATGGCGCTCACCGCATAGCCCGCGACATTAGCATCGCTGAGCGCCTCGATGTTCAGCTCGACGGTGTCGGAAGAGCGCAGGCGATCGGGCAGGTTGCGGATGAGTTGCGCGAACTTGCGCGCCTCCTCCTGCGCCTCGGCCATGGTGACCTCAAGGAAGCGGAACGCGGTTCCCGCCGAGGTCTGTGCGAGGCGGCCGACATCGGCCGTGATCACGGTTGCGATCTTCGGATAGCCGCCGGACGTGCCGCGATCCATCATCAGCGCGATCGGCGAGCCGTTGCCGGGGACCTGGATGCTGCCGTTGACGGTACCGTCGGAGACGATGTTGTGGCCATGCAGATGCTTGATCGCCGGGCCCTCGAGCCGGTAGCCCATGCGGTCGGAGGTTGCCGAGATCTTCCACTCGCTATCGAGGAACAGCGCCTTGTTGGCGTCGTCGAACTCGTCGTCCTGCGGTCCGAGCAGGACGCGGATCGGACCTGTTGCAGGCTTCGGCAGCTCGATGCGCAGCTCGGGCGCGCCGCTTGCGGCATCAACTGTGAATTCATCGCCGGCCTGCAGCGGGCGCGGGTAGGGGCTGCCGAGGCCGGCGCGGGCGTTCACCGCAAGGCTGCCGAACACCAGTTCGCCTTTGATCCCGCCTTCGATCGCCAGATAAGTGAACGCGCCGCCGCGGGCAAAGCCCAGCGTCAGCGTCTCGCCGTCCTTGAGCGTCACTGACGTGTCCATGGCCACCGGCTTGCCGGCGACGTCCGCATTGCGCGGCGCGCCTGATATCGCGACGCGCACGGCGCCGTCTTTGGCGGTGAACGTGGCGCCGAAGGGGCCGATCTCGACCACGGCCGCGAACGGCTCGTTGCCGACCAGCGTGTTCGCTGCCGCCAGCGAAAGCCGGTCCATCGCCCCGCTGACCGTCAGGCCGTAGCGCTGCGCGCCGTGGCGGCCGCCGTCCTGGACGGAGCTTGCGGGACCGATGCTGGCGATCACGAGCCGGCTCATGCGACCACCTGCTCGGCGATGATCTCGCCGGCCTCGGCGGCGCGATCCTGTTCCTCGAAGGTCTTGTGGTCGATGGCGAAAAACGTCACGCGATCACCGGGTTCGGTGAGAAAGGTCGGATTCCGGTGGAGTTGATAGGTTCTGACCGGCGTGCGGCCGAGCAGGTGCCAGCCGCTTGGCGCGGCCAGGCACTGGATTCCGGCCTGGATACCGCCGATCGAGATCGTGCCGGCGGGCGTGAACAGCCGCGGGCTCTGCCGCCGCGACATGTGCAGGGATTTGTCGAGGCCGCTGAGATAGGACCAGCCCGGGGTGAAACCGATCATGGCAACGCGGTAGTCGCCGGCGATGTGACGGGCGACGATGTCGTCGGGCGTGGTGTTCAGCGCCTTGGCGACATCCTCGAGGTCGATGCCGTGTTCGCCGCCATAGGCGACCGGAATGCGCCAGCGCCGCGCCTTCGTGGCCGGCGGCAGCGGCTGGCTGGCGAGCGCAAGCAGCTTTTCGCCGAGCGCGTCGAAGCCGATCTTGCCGGGATCGTAATGCACCAGCAGCGAGCGATAGGTCGGAACGGTCTCGGTGATGCCGTCGATGGGGCTTGCTGCGAGCGCCTTGTCGAGCGCGAGCACGCGCTCGTTGGCGGCGTCATCGATGGTGCGGCTGAATTCGACCGTGACGGCGCTGTCGCCACTGGGCAGAAGGCGGGGCGGGGGAAGCGTCGCGGCCATGAGCTGTCGAAGGGCTGTCGAAATCGGGCTTCTCAGGAAATGCGGGCTCAGCCTTGAGTTCCGCTTTTCCTTGCTTCGCGTAAATGCGCCCGCAAGTCCAATAAATTAATGCAAGGGGAAACGATAAAGCGTTGTTATCGCGTCGCATAACAGCCCGGCGGCCCTGCGTTCTTGCTGGCTCTTTGGCCCTTGACGCAAGGGCTGCGGCTCGCAAGATGCGCGCGTTCTTTCCCGCCCATCCGGAGCTCGTTCTCGTCCATGTCGCTGTCCCCCGAAGCCCGCAAGACCCTCGCCGGCATCACCACTGCCACCATCACCACGGTCCTGCTGAAGAAGGGCCTGCGCAACGTGTGGATGCGCGGCGCGCGTCCGCTGCGTCCGGGCCTGCCGCGCCTGGTCGGGCCGGCCTTCACGCTGCGCTTCGTGCCGGCGCGCGAGGATCTGGCGACGCCGGAATCCTGGTCGTCGCCGATCTCGACCCGCACCGCGATCGAGGCGATGCCGGACGGCTGCATTGCCGTGGTCGACGCCATGGGCATCACCGATGCCGGCATCTTCGGCGACATTCTTTGCGCGCGCATGATGAAGCGCGGCGTGACCGCACTCGTCACGGATGGCGTGGTGCGGGACGTCGAGGGCGTGCTCGGTACCAATCTTCCGGTATGGTGCGACGGCTATGCCGCGCCGCCGTCGGTTGCAGGCCTCACCTTCGTCGGCTGGGGCGAGCCGATCGGCTGCGGCGGTGTTGCGGTGTTCCCGAACGACATCGTGGTCGCCGACCAGGACGGCTGCGTGCTGATCCCGCAGGCGATGCTCGATCACGTGCTCAATGAGGGCGTCGAGCAGGAGCGGATGGAAGCCTGGATCGTCAACGAGGTGAACAACGGCGCGGTGTTGCCGGGCCTCTATCCCATGAACGCCGAAACCAAGGCGCGCTACGCCGCCAGCAAGAAGTAACAGGAAACGAGGTATCCCATGGAAATCACCGTCGCAGGCACGCGGCCGACCCGCCGCGCGCCCAAGGAAAATTTTACGGGCACTGTGTTGCAGGACCCCGTGATCATGGCCCCGGCGCCGGCGCGGCTGAACTGCTCGCGCGTCACCTTTGAGCCGGGCGCGCGTACCAACTGGCACCACCATCCGCTTGGGCAGACGCTCTACGTGATTTCGGGCGTCGGCCGCGTCCAGACCAAGGGGGGCCCTGTCAAGGAGATCCGTCCCGGTGACACCGTCTGGATTCCGCCGGGTGAACTGCACTGGCACGGCGCCTCGCCAAACAACAGCATGTGCCACATCGCCATGCAGGAGGCGCTCGACGGCGTCTATTCGACCTGGCTGGAGCCGGTGACCGACGCGGAGTACGGCGCGGCGCTGGGCTAATCTCTCGTGCCCCGGATGCAATGCAGCGCGTAAGCGCGGCGTTGCTGATCCGGGGCCCGCAAGCTTCCTCAAAGCTAGTGCCCTTAGGTCCCGGCTCAGCGCAGCAACGCTGCGCGTTGCAGCGCGTCCGGGACGCAGCAAATCACATCCGTTCCGCGGTCCACGTGCCCGTGCACAGGGGGCCGCGCCATGTGCCGGAGCCTGAAGCGCCGCTGAGCCGGCCGAAGCCGACGGCGCGTTTGATCCCGGTGCTCAAGGTGACGTTGATGCTGCCGGCATCGGCCACGCGGCCGGATGCTGAAACCACAGCGCTGCTCGATGCGATCTGACCGTTGCTGATGCCGATCGAGACCGTTGCGCCGTTACCGCAAGTCTCGCTCGATGATGAGATGCGGACATTCCATGCGCCGTCGAAGGTGGAGGTCGCCGCGCCCGCCTGCGTCAGCGGGACGGCGATGGCGACAATGCTGGCGAAGAGACCTTTGCAAAATCCGTTCATGACACGCCCCGTTGGTTGACCATGGGGGGATCGTGGCATGAGCGCGGAACCCGCGATGTGAGGGCTGTCACGTGCGCAAGGGGCTCTGTGAGGTGGCGCACTCCGCAAAGAGATCGCGGACAAAAGCAAAGGGGCCCGGATTGCGGGCCCCTTGTCTCGGTTCGAACGTCGAAGCCGGACTCAGTTCACGCGCGTCCAGGTCTGGCCGCCGCAGAACATGCCGCCGAAGGCGCAGCCCTGCACGCGCAGGCGGTCGGTGCCCTTCATTGCGATCGTGGAATCGTAGGTCGAGCCGGAGTTGGGATCGAGGATGCGGCCGGACCATTTCTGATCCTTGTTCTGGTCCTTGCCGGGCTTCATGTTGATCAGGACCTGCTCGCCGTTCTGGTTCGATTTGCTGTCGACCGAATAGCCGCAGAGATTGGTGCCGCATTGCTCGATGCGGACCTTGCCTTCCTTCTCCTCGGTCAGCCAGATGCCGAGCGGTGAATTGAGATCGCGCGTGGGTCCGGCTGCGGGAGCCGGCGGTGCGACGGCAGCCGCCTGAACGGGTGCGGGGGCCGGAGCGGGGGCTGGAGGCGGCGCCGGGGGTGCAGCAGCCACAGTCGGGGCCGGCGGCGGCGTCACGGCGGGCGCTGCCTGCTGCCCGACCGGAGCGGGCGCCGGAGGAGGTGCAGGCGGCGGCAACACGGCCGTTTCGGCCGGCGCGTTGCTGGCGGTTGCGGACGGCGGCGGAGCGGGCGGGGGCGGAACTGGCGGCGGCGCTGCAGCGGCGGGCGCCTGTTCGGTTGCGGGCGGCGCTGCGGCACGGGCGGGAGCTGGCGCCGGAGCGGCCGGCGGTTGCGGATCAACCTTGGCCTGTTGCGGCGCCTGCTGGCCCGGGGTCGTCTCGTTCTTCTTGGCTTTCTTCGCCTTGCCCTGGCCGGTGTTATCGTAGACGCCGGGGATCTGCACCGTGCCGCGGTCCGGATCGATGCGGATGGTGCGCCCGCCATATTCGAAAGTGTACTGCGCCTGCGCAGCGGTGCTCGCCAAAAGGAATGCGGCCGTGGCCAACAGCTTCCTCATTTCGGTCTCCTGAACAACTGGTCCCCGTACCGAGGCTTACGCGCCGGTTCGATCGCAAAAAGTGATCTAGATCACTGTTGTCCGTATGAGTCGTGCTCCAGCGGGTTCGGGTTCAATAACGCCGGACTCCGTCCAGAGTTGGACGGCGGCGCGGCGCACCTCTGGACGGGGTATGGGATGGGCAGGTACAACCGTTGTGGTTGAAGCTTCCGAAAGCACACGCTGATGTTCCGGCCGCGGCTTGGCGGACTTATTCTGATCGTAGTCGCTTGCCTTGCTGCGACGCTGGCGCACGCGGCTGGGCTCCGGTTTATCGAAGTGCCGGCGGACGCCGGCGGGCCCGCGCTCACGGGCATGGTGTGGACACCTTGTGCGGCGCCGCCCTCCGAGGTCGCTCTCGACGGCGGTGTCGTCCTGCCGGGCGTGAAGGACTGTCCGGTAACGGGCAATCGACTGCCGCTGATCGTCGTGTCGCACGGACGGCGCGGCTCGTTTTTGGGCCACGTCGACACGGCGACCGCGTTGGCCGATGCCGGCTTCGTGGTCGCTGCGATCAATCACCCGGGCGACACTGCCAGGGACAGCAGCCGGACCGATGAGTTCTCCGTCCTGGTCGAGCGTCCCGCCGACATGAAGCGGCTTACGGATTTCATGCTCGGCGCCTGGAAGGAAGCGGCGGTCCTGGACCCCAAGCGGGTTGGTTTGTTCGGGTTCTCGCGCGGCGCCTATACCGGTCTCGTCGTGATCGGCGGCAACCCCGATTTCGGCGCGCTCGCTCCGCTTTGCGACGGAGATGCAGCCACGACGCCAAAATGCCAGGCCATTCGCGATGGCCTTGTGCCAACTGAGGCGGCCGTACACGACTCCCGCATCAGAGCCGCCGTGCTGGCAGATCCGCCGCTTTATGAAGGCCTTTTCAACCGGGAGCGCCTCGCCAATGTGACGATCCCGATTCTCTTGTGGCGTTCGGCGCTCGGCGGCGACGGTGTCGTGCCCGCTTCAGTCGATACGCTGGAACAAATGCTTCCCGCGCGCCCTGACTTCCGAATCGTGCCGAACTCGTCGCACTTTTCCTTTCTTGCGCCATGTCCGCCCAAGCTGGCCGAAGCCGCGCCGATCCTGTGCACTGATCCGCCCGGGTTCGACAGGAAAGCGTTTCACAGCGCCTTCAACGACGCGGCCGTGAGCTTCTTCCGCACGCATCTGAAGTGACGGACAAAATCGGTCGCTAGTCGAACCAGGCGGCGTAGATCTTCCTGTAGCTGCCGTCCTCCATCGAGATGTGCAGCCACTGGTCGACGAAAGCCTTCAGCGCCATGTCGCGCTGGAGCCAGTAGGCCTTCTCCGAGAAGTCGAACGGCTTCTCGGGATGTACCGCGCAGAGCACGCCGGAATGCTGCTTTTGCTGGTAGCGGGTCTCGGAGGCGTCCGTCATCATCAAATCGGCGTTGCCCTTGGCGATCTCGTCGAAGATCACGGTGTTGTCGGGGAAGACGTTGATCTCGGCATCCTTGATGTTGGCGCGCGCGAACCGCTCGTTGGTGCCGCCGGGATTGACGATGACGCGGGTGCCCTTCCTGTCGATGTCGGCGATGCTCTGGTACTTGCCGACGTCGGCGCAGCGTGCGATCGGCGTCTTGCCTTCGCGCATGATCGGCATCGAGAAGAAGCCCTTCTTCTGCCGGTCGAGCGTAACCGAGACGCCGCCCATGGCGATGTCGAACTGGTCGGCCTCGAAGTCCTTCATGAGCTTCGGCCAGGCCGTCGGCACGAATTCGACCTTGACGCCGAGCGCCTTGCCGAGCGCCTCCGCCATGTCGACGTCGAAGCCGCTGAACTGCTGTGTCGCCTTGTCCAGGTAGGTGAAAGGCTTGTAGTCGCCGGTCATGCCGACGCGCAAAGTGCCGCGCTTGACGATCTCGTCGAGGCGCGATGGCGCCGGCTGCTGAGCATATGCCGAAAAATTCGCCAGCAGGACCGCGGCCAAAGCCGCCACGATTCGAACGATCATCTCTTTTCCACCCATGCCCGAGCTGTCATTGTGCAGCTCTTGAAACCTGGATTTAGACCAGATGCCCGTCGCTGGCGAGGCGGAATTGAAGGGAATTTTGGGGTGATGATCTCGATGTATGACGCCTCGGTCGGCGTCTTCGTGCCGTATCTGCGCAACCTGTCGGCACTGCTGGACAAGGGCGTCGCCTACGCGGAAAGCCGGAAGTTCAATCCGGCCGTCCTGCTCGGCATGCGCATGGCGCCGAACATGTACGATCTGGCGCAGCAGATAGGGGAGGCGTGCCGCCATGCCACGGTCGCGCCAGCCTTGCTGGCCGACCAGGAGCCGGTGGCGCTGCCGGCGCTGGAGCACGACATCGCCGGGCTTCAGGCGCGCATTGCGACGTCAATCGAGTTCATCGAAAGCCTGTCGCGCGCCGAGATCGATAGTGCGGCGGAGCGGAATGTCTTCTTCAGGCTGAAAAACGGGACCGAGCTGCCCTTCACCGGGCGGACGCTGCTGCTGACGTTCAGCGTCCCGCAATTCTTCTTCCACGTCACGACGTCCTATGACTTGCTCCGGCATGCCGGCGTCGAGCTCGTGAAGCGGGATTTTCTCGGCCCTCGCGAGCGCTAGGCTTCGCCCTTGCGCTCGTAATCGGCGAGCGAGCTGCGGCCGGCGATCTCGCTGCGCAGCTCCTCGAAGCGCCGATGTGCCTCGTCCTCGTGCGCGTCGACGAAATGCACCGCGGCTTCGCTCGTCATCGGGCCGCTGACCACGGGAGCGGACTGCTCGCCGATGGTCTCGTGGACGTAGAACTGGCCGTCATCGCCGCGATGGACCGTCCATTTCAGACGGATCGCCACCATCGGCCCCGGACCGACCTTGCTGTAGCCATCGGCATCGGTGTGCTCCGGCACCAGCGGCTGCTCCTCGACCACGGGATGCTCGTGCTCGTCGACCATCGCATGCTCGTCGACCACCACATGCTCGTCGGCGATCGGATGCTCATCGGCGACGACCTGCTCACCGTCGACCACCATTTCGGTCTCGGTCTCGCGGACGGGCTCGGGGTGCTCCAAAATGCTGGCGATGGTTGCCAGCGCGTGGTCGGTCGGGTCGATCTCTGACAAGGGTTCATCCTCCAGCTCGACGCGGCCGGCAAGTCTGTCCCACTGCCGCCGCGGCCGGACTTATTACGCGGGTTTGATTAAGGCTGAGTTGGGGCTCGATCTGCACCAAAATGGGACGCATTCTGGCGTTCCGGAGGCGGGCGGATAACCGCCCGCCCGGAGGTCGGCTCAGCCGAGCACGTCCTGGTTGATGATGTTCTGCCGGATGGGATCGCCGTCCAGCACACTCAGGATATTGCGAGCGGTCTGCTCGCTCATGCGGCTCACCGCCTCGACGGTGACGCCGGCGACGTGCGGGGCCATGATGACGTTGGGCAGCGCGAACAGCGCGTTGCTGACCGGCGGCGGCTCCACCTCGAACACGTCGATCCCGGCACCGGCAATCCTGCCGGAGACCAGGGCGTCGTATAGCGCGGCCTCCTTCACGATGCCGCCGCGTGCAGTGTTGATGAGATAGGATTTCGGCTTCATCCGGCCGATCCGCGCCGCATCGAACAGGCCGACGGTCTCCGGCGTCTTCGGGCAATGGATGGTGACGAAGTCGGCGTTGGGCAGCGCTGCGTCGAGATCGGCGACGGGCTCGCAGCCCGCGGCCTTGATCTCGGCGGCAGGCTTGTAGGGATCGTAGACCTGTACCTTCATTTCCATCGCTTGGCAGCGCTTGGCGGTGCGACTGCCGATGCGGCCGAAGCCGATGATCAGCACGGTCTTGCCGTAGAGGTCGAACGGCAGCATGCCGAGCCGGTTGGCCCATTGGCCATCCTTGACGCAGGCGTGCATCTCATTGGCGCGCTTGGCCAGCGTCAGCATCATGAACAGCGCCTGCTCGGCGACCGAGGGCGAGTTGGCGCTGCCCGCCACCATCAGCGGCACCTTGCGGCGGGAGAGGGCGGGCACGTCGACGGCGTCGTAACCGACGCCGATGCGGGTCACCACCTTCATGTCCTTCGAGGCCTTGAGCTCGGTCTCACCGAAGGCGGTGGCACCCAGCGCCACGCCGTGAACCGGCGCGTGGTTCTTCAGCAAGGCTTCGAAATCCTTGGCCGAGATCAGGTTCGGAAACTCGACGAGCTCGATATCGTCCCGCTGGGTGAGGAGGGCGCGGGCCCCTTGCGACAAAGTTTGTGTAACGAAAATCTTCTTCTTGTTGGTCGCCATCGCTCCCCGCCTGCTTGCGTTTCTTGAGACGGCGTCACAGCACGACGCCGGTGTCTTCGTTTAGCAGGTGCATATTGTTGAGGTCCATCGCCAAACGCATGGGTGCCCCGTCCTTGGCGCCGGCGTTGGGATCGACGCGGCCGCAGACCGGCGTGCCGTCGAGCCCGAAATAGACCAGGGTCTCCATCCCCATCGGCTCGGTGACGTCGAGCACGGTGTCGAAGGTCTCGACGCCGGGCCCGAGATGCGCATGCGACTCGGTGAGGTGCTCGGGCCGGAGGCCGAGCAGCAGCTTGTCGGTGCGCGGCAGCGCGTTGTAGCGCGTGGCGCGGGCCGGCGGCAGCGCAAAGGCGATGCGGTCGGTCAGACGGATCTGAAGCGCGCCGCCGACATCCTCCAGCCGGCACGGGATGAAATTCATCGCGGGCGAGCCAATGAAGCCGGCGACGAAGCGCGTCGCCGGCTTGTGGTAGAGCTCGTTGGGCGTGCCGATCTGCTCGATGCGGCCCTTGTTCATCACAACGACGCGGTCAGCCAACGTCATCGCCTCGACCTGGTCGTGGGTGACGTAGACCGTGGTGGTGCGTACCTTCTGGTGCACCTTCTTGATCTCGATCCGCATCTGCACGCGCAGCTTGGCGTCGAGATTGGACAGCGGCTCATCGAACAGGAACACTTTCGGATTGCGCACGATGGCGCGGCCCATCGCGACACGCTGGCGCTGGCCGCCGGAGAGCTGCTTCGGCTTGCGGTCGATCAGGTCGGTGATGTCGAGGAGGCGGGCGGCTTCCGTCACCCGCGCCTTGATCTCGGCCTTGGGAAAGTGCTTCAGGCGCAGCCCGAACGACATGTTCTCCGCGACCGTCATGTGCGGGTAGAGCGCGTAGTTCTGGAACACCATGGCGATGTCGCGATCCTTCGGCGGTACGTCATTGACGACGTCGCCGCCGATCATGATGTCGCCGTCGCTGATGTCCTCGAGGCCCGCGATCATGCGCAGCGTCGTCGACTTGCCGCAGCCCGAAGGCCCAACCAGCACGATGAACTCATGGTCGGCGATGTCCAAGTCGATGCCGCGCACGGCTTCGACATCATCGTAACGCTTGACCACCTTCCGCAATGCAACGTCAGCCATGAGACATCAACCCTTTGTCGCGCCGGCGGTCAGGCCGGCGATGTAGTAGTCCATCAGGAAGGCGTAGATGACCAACGGCGGAGCCGCGCCGAGCAGCGCGCCGGTCATGATCTGGCCCCAGTTGAAGACGTCGCCCTTGATCAGGGTGGTGGTGATGCCGACCGGGAGCACGAGCTGGTCGATGGACGTCGTGAACACCAGGGGATAGAGGAACTGCGCCCAGGACACCGTGAAGGCGAAGATGGTCGCGGCAATCAGGCCCGGCAGCGCGACCGGAATAAAGATCCGCGTCAGGGTCTGAAGCCACGAGGCGCCGTCGATGATCGCGGCCTCGTCGAGCTCCTTCGGGATCGAGGCGAAATAGCCGATCATGATCCAGGTACAGAACGGCACCGTCAGCGTCGGATAGACGAATAGCAGAACGTACCATCGGTTCAGGAGCGTGATGCCGGTGATGTCCTGAACCAGCGCCAGCATCTTGAACAGCGGGATGAAGAGGAGGCTGTCCGGAACCAGGTAGGTCAGGAACACGCCGGTGGCGAGCGTCGTCGAGCCCCAGAACTTCATCCGCGCGAGCGCGAAGGCGGCAGGGATGCTGATCAGCATCGTGACGAGCACAACCACCAGCGACACGATGGTCGAATTCCAGAAGAACCGGAGGAATTGGTTCGACGTCAGTAGTTCGACATAGTTCGCCAGCGTCGGGTGGAACACCCACCACGGATTGGTCGCAGCCGAGATCTCCGCGCTGCTCTTGAGCGAGGTTATCACCATGTAGAGCGGCGGCGTCAGAAAGAAGATCGCAAACAGCACCAGGAAGAAATAGGACCAGCGCAGCGCCCAGGTACGGTCGCGGCTCATGCTGCCATATTTAACCTTGCGCCGGGGGCCGGCCTTGTCGATCGCTATTGTGCTCATCAGGATTCGTTCCCGCGTTTATTGACGTCGCGCAGGATGAAGATCGCTGCGACGGCGAGGATCGGGACCATGAACAGCGAGACGCTGGCGCCGAGCGGAATGTCGTTGCTCTCGATGCCGACCCGGAACGCATAGGTGGCAAAGATCTGGGTCTGGTCGAGAGGCCCGCCTGAGGTCAGGATGCGGACGATGTCGAAATTAGCGAAGGTGACGATCAGCGAGAACAGCGTCGTGATCGCGATGATGTTGCGCATCATCGGCAGCGTCACGTACCACATCTTCTGCCACCAATTGGCGCCGTCGATTGCGGCGGCCTCGTAGAGCTGGTCCGGCACCGATTTCAGCGCCGCCAGGTACATGATCAGGAAGAACGGCGCGCCGTACCAGACGTTGACGAGGATGACGGAAAAGCGCGCCCAGGCGGCATTGCCGAGCCAGTTGATGGGACCGATGCCGAAGAAGGAGAGCGTGTAGTTGAAGGCGCTGTAGGAGGGGTCGAACAGCCACAGCCAGGCGAGCGTGCTCATCGCCGGCGGGATCACCCAGGGCACCAGCAGCATGCCGCGCCATTTGCGCTGGCCCTTGGCCGGTATGTTGTGCACCAAATGCGCGACGATGAAGCCGATCAGCGCCTTGAAGAACACGGCGGTGATCGCGAAGATGCAGGACTGCTCCACCACCATCCAGAACGTCTCGCGCTTGAACAGGAAGGTGAAGTTGCCGAAGCCGACGAATTTTTGCATCGACTTGTTCAGCGTCGCGAGGTGGATCGAGAACAGGGCAGGGTAAAGCACGAACAGCGCGATCAGCAGGATCAGCGGCAGCGTCAGGAAGAACGCCACGGTCGATTTCCGCTTCAACGCATTGTGCAGACCCGTCCGTTTGCGCGCGCTCGCCGTGCGGGCGACGCGACCGTCCTCAACGACGACATCGGCCATGTCAGTGTCCTTGGGTCAAGCTTCCTTGCGGAATGTCCAACGGCGGAGCCGGCACCCGCGTGTCGGCTCGATCTGCTCATTCCATCGAACGGTGGGGTGCCCTGGCGGCTCACGCGGGGATGCGTGAACCGCCGTGGCACACCCCGGCTTAGGTTCGCATGAAGCCTTCACACTCGCCTTCGCCCCAGGCGAGTGCGGTCTCCAACTTTTCGCCCTGCGCAAAGCGCAGCGCCATCTTGGTCAGCGTGGCCTGCGCGTAGATCTGCTGGGCGATCTTCGGCGGCGCCGGAGAGGCCGCAATCGACAGTGTCTGATGATTGTAGGGATTTGGATAGTGATAGAGCGTGCCCTTCGGCGGGCCTACCTCGGCCCAGGTCTTCAGCGTCGTCATCTTCGCATAGGCCGGCAAATCGTATCCGCCGCTCGCCGCGACGAACTTTTCGATCGATGATGGCTGTGACAGAAAAGCCAGAAGGCTCTTGGCCGATGCCTTGTTCTTGGAGAAATTCCAGAGACCCCAGAAATAGGGCAGGAACGGCGCATACCGGCCTTTAGGACCGGAGGGGAAGCCGTGCGTCCAGCATTGCTCGGCGACCTGCGGCGCGTCGCGCCTGGCGACCGCCCAGGCGCTCGGCGGATTCATGATTAGGGCGCCGCGGCCGGAGATCAGCCATTTGTTGTTCGAGGCGTCGTCCCAGGACGGAGCGTCCGGCGGCAGGAAGGCGATCAGCTTCTTGTAGTATTCGAGCGCCTGGCGAACCTCATCGGTCTTCACCGTGACATCGCCCTTGGCGTTGACGAGTTCGGCGCCGAACGACTGGAAGATGGCGCCCGCGGTATCGACGCTGTCGGTGGTCTCGCCGAGACCGATTCCGAATGGGAAACCTGCCTTCTGGCACGCTTCCGCCGCCTTCAGGAATGTATCCATATTCCAGCTATCGGCCTTGGGCGGCGCGCCGACGGGGTACAGTTCCTGGACGTCGATCCCCGCATGCTTCTTCATGAGGTCGATGCGCGAGCAGGGCCCCTTGATCTGGCTCCCCGGGGTTGCCGGGACCGCAAGCCATTTGCCGTTGGCCTTGCCGAGATATTTGACCGTGTCGTTGACCTCACCGTTCTGCTTGATCGCCTCCTCGACCACGTCGTTCACCGGTTCAAACTGCTCGGCATACGCATGCGGCCACCAGGTGTACATCTGAAGAATGTCGTGACCGGATTTGGCCTGCGCTTCGGCCGCGACCGTCAACTCGATCTTCTTGTTGTTGCTGGTGATGTAATCGATGGAGACTTCGACCTTCTCCTTTTCAGCCCATTCCTTGACCATGGCGGTGGAGGCGTCGTTGGCACCGGGCACCCAGTGGTCCCAGAAGCCGATCGAGAGTTTGCCGGCGGCGTAAGCGCCGCGGACGTAGGGCGCTGTGATCAGCGCGGCGGAGGACATTGCAGTGGCGGCTACAAATTGACGTCGCGTCAGTGTCTTGCGTGACATCTCGTTTCCTCACCTGGATGTTTTATTGTTTTCGCGTTTCCTCTGGCATTCCGAGTTTTGTTTTTGATTTTTGTTCGCGTTTCTTGGTGCTACCGCCTCGCCGTGAAATCGCGCGAAGCGCAGCAAATTGGTAGCGCGATCAGATCATGATTGATCCCGTCTGTCGAGGAAGCCGAACGACTCGCCGTCTAGAACTAACGTTGCGTCCGGGAACGCGGCGGCGCCGTCTCGCGAAGCGCACCCGGAGGTGAACCTCGGAGGCGCATTTTGCGACGCACACTTCGGGGCAAGGAGCGTGGGACATCTCGTGCGCAATTACGCCGCAGTTTCGAATAAGCCTTCATAACCGCTTCGCGCCAAACAGTTTTCGGGCGTGGACAGCAATTGGCTGCGGCTGGACCGCGAAGCGGCGAAAACGATAGAGTTGCAACCGGCGGGTGGCCCCCACCCGGACAGGACAATCGGATCGACGATGGAGACCAGAATGATCAACCCGGCGCCGCCTGCGCGGCTTCACCTGCGGCGATGGTTCGCGCTGGGCTCCGTGCTCGCGGTGCTGCTGGGCGCCGCCGCCGTTGCGCAGGCGCAAGGCCTGGTCAAGGGCGTTCAGGATGGAGCCGCGGCCGGCAACAAGGCGGCCGGACCCGTTGGCGGCGTGCTGGGCGGTGCGATCGGCGGCGTGGTCGGTGTCTTCACCGGCGTGCTCGGCGTCAACAACCAGCCGGCTCCGGCTGCCAAGGACGCGAGCAAGGATGCCAGCAAGGACGCGAGCAAGGATTCCAAACAGCCGGGCGCCGGCAAGGACAAGGATGCCAAGAGCGCCAAGGAGACCGCCAAGGCGGGCAAGGGCGCCAAGGCGAGCAAGGAAGCCAAGAATGCGCCGCAGGACAACAAGGACAATAAGGACGTCACCGTCCTCACCCAGCCCGGCGCGCCGCAACAGTCCGCCGAGCAGATCGTCGCCAACAGCGATTCCTATATCGAGCGGATCAAGACCGAGTTGAACCTGACGCCCGATCAGGAGAAGCACTGGTTCGGCTTCTCGAGCGCAATGCACTATCTGGGGCATAATGGCGCGGAGCGGCTCAACCTGCGGATCGCCCGCGCCAAGCGGGATCCGCCCGATGACATCATCGAGCAGATGCGCAACGAATCGCAATTCCTGATCGACCGCGCCGCCGACCAGCGCAACGTCGCCGATGCCGCCGAGCCGCTTTATTCGAGCCTCGACGACAAGCAGAAGCAGGTCTTCATCCAGGAGATGGTGCGCCTCAGCCACGAGCGCGGGCTGGATTAATCAAGTTGAATCCGATCGCGGGCGTCTGAATTAACGGCGCCCGCCACGAATTCGTGAATCCTCTCCGCATTTCGGGTATGGTTAGCTTCGTAAGCTGACTGCGGGGTTGATATGGCGGACGGACTCTCCGTTTTCCTGGTCGAAGACGAGGCGTTGATCCGGATGATGATCGCCGACATGGTGGAGGAACTCGGCCATCATGTCGTCGCGGAAGCGGACAATGTCCGGGACGCGAGCGCCTTTGCGATGACCGCGCAATACGATTTCGCCATCCTCGACATCAACCTGAAGGGCCTCTACGTCGATCCCGTCGCCGATCTGATCGAGCGCCGCGGCAAGCCGTTTCTGTTCGCCACCGGCTACGGGCCGGAGCTGCTGCCGTCCTTGCTCCGGCGACGGCCGATCCTGCGCAAGCCGATTTCCCTCGACCAGCTCAAGGTGATGATCGATTCGCTGTTTCCGGGCGCGGTCGCGAAAACTCCTCACTGAGAAGGCTCCTCACCGAGAAGGCGCCGTACTGAGATCGCCAACGAAAATGGCCGCCCGTGCGGGGCGGCCATTTGGCGAAAGAATGTCTCGTCGTCTCAGATCAGGCCGGCGCTGAGGTCGATGCCGCGCGCCATCACGCCGAACGAGGCGACCAGGCCCATGCAGCAGAACAGCAAGATGATCTTGAACGAAGAATCGGCAAAACGGGTTTCGACGGCGGCCGGGATCGCGGCAAGCGAAATCATGCTCATGTTCATTCCCCCCTTTGTTGACCCCTGAATTGCATCAGGTAGGGGAAGCTCTTAGAGCAAAAAGTTTGACGCGAGCTTGCGAGGGATCGTTAACGGAATCGCCATCGCTCGCGTGTTTGCGCGAGTAGCAAGCGGTCCCGCAAGTCTCAGTTGCGGCCGTTCTTCAGCACGGTGGCGATGGTATGGGCCGTCATGGCGGCGCGATCAGAGGCGCGTTGCGCGGCCAGCCGGTCGCGCGCCTTTTCCTCGATCAGGAGCTCGATCAGGGCCAGCCGCTTGTCATCGTCGTCCGCCTCGGTCAGCAGGCGGTGATAGCGGTGATAGTCGAAACCGAAGTCCTGCTTACGCATGTCACGCCCCCGCAACTACGGGAATTGTTTCCCATCGGACACAGTCGGGCAAGCACGATCCTGCGTGGAACCGCGCCTTGGCTGCAATCAGCTGTGTATAGTTAACGGACTGGACGGCGTCGGAGCCGATCGCGGCTCATCAATCCGGATTGTGGTCGGCGAACGTCTTCAGGCCGACGAAGCTCGCGTCGGGTTTCGTCACCAGCCTGGTCGGGATGTTGCGCAAATAGTCCTGGAAGCGTCCCTTGGCTTCGAAGCGCGCACGGAAAGCGGAGGCCGCGAGGAACTCGGGGAAGCGCGGCACGATCCCGCCGGCGATGTAGACGCCGCCGCGGGCGCCGAAGGTCACCGCGAGATTGCCCGTGACTGAGCCGAGGATGGCGCAAAACATCTCCAGCGTCGCGCGGCTCAGTTCGCAACTGCCCTCCAGGGCGGCCTTGGTGATGGCGGCGGCGTCGCGGTGCGGCACCTGGGCGCCGTCGACCTCCGCCAGCGCCTCGTAGAGGTTTTGCAGGCCGGAGCCCGAAAGCGCGCCGCGCTCGATGGAGACATGACCGAGACGTCGGCGCATGGCCGCGATCACGCGCTCCTCGCGCTCGGTCTCCGCCGGCAAAGTCGCGTGGCCTGCCTCGGTGACGACCGCCAGCCGGGCGCCGTGGCGTTCGACCAGACAGGAGACGCCGAAGCCGGTTCCAGGCCCAACCACCAGCAGCGGCTCTCCGGGGAGGCCGTCCTGGCCCCCGAGCGGGATCAAATCGGCAGGCTTCAGGGCGGGCAGGGACCAAGCCACGACCTCGAAATCATTGAGCACATGCACGCTCTCGAAGCCGAGGGCCGGCTGGAGCTCGTTGCCGTCGATGACCCACGGACTGTTGGTCATGACGCAGCGGTTATTGGTCACGGGACCCGCGACGGCCAGCACGGCTCGTTTGGGCTGCTTGCCGCCGGACCGGCGCGCAAGGACGTCGGCGATGGCTTCCCGGACGGTCGGGAAGTCAGCGACCTTCACATAGTCGATGGGCCCGGCCTGGTCGCCGCTGTCCGATGCGCTTTCGCTCAGCGCAAAGCGCGCATTGGTGCCGCCGATATCGGCGAGAAGAATCTGTCCTGTCTTGCCGATACTCATGACCTTGTGGCTGCCGCGCCCTGCAGGCACGCGGGAACCGTTCCCTCCGCTCCATCCGATCCGCAATTTGCGAACGTCTCTAGAATCCGTCCTTGGGTGAGCCTAGTCAACTCGGACAACGCCAAACCGTTGCATCCCAGGTGCGACGGGCGCGATATCGCCGCATGTGTCGATGGTTGCGAAGCCGCGCGGGAAGATCGACATTGGACGGAGCGTTCGGCGCCCGTCGCGCCGGACGGCTGGAACGGGACCTTGCGATGCAGATTTCCGACCGCGACGTGCTGCTGGTGATCGACGTGCAGAACGACTTTTGCACCGGCGGAGCGCTCGCCGTTCCCGGCGGCGAGAAGGTTGTCCCGGCCATCAACCGAATTGCCGCAAATTTCACCAATGTGGTGCTGACCCAGGACTGGCATCCAGGCGATCACGTCTCGTTCGCACCGAACCATGCGGGCAAGCAGCCGTTCCAGACCATCGAGCTCGACTACGGCACCCAGGTGCTGTGGCCGACGCACTGCGTGCAAGGCACGGCGGGCGCTGAATTCCATGGGGAGCTCGAAATTACCAGGGCAAACCTCGTGGTGCGCAAAGGTTTTCGTCGCGGCATCGATTCCTATTCGGCGCTGTTCGAGAATGACCACCGGACGCCGACGGGCCTGCTCGGCTATTTGCGCGAGCGCGAGCTGAAGACCGTCTTCGTCGCTGGTCTCGCGCTGGATTTCTGTGTTCGGTTCTCGGCGGAAGATGCCCGCAAGGCGGGGTTCGAGGTCGCCGTCATCGAGGACGCATGCCGCGGCATCGATCTCGACGGCTCTGTGGCCGCGACCCATCGGAGTTTTCGCGAGAGCGGTATTTCGATCGTCAGCCTGGATGCCTTGCTGTGAGGACCTTGAGATAGTCATGGTGGAGAAGAGGGGAAAACCGCTGGTCGGATCGGATCGTCCTCCGGATGATCCACTGCTATGGCCATTTGCGGCGGCGCGGCTCGCGATGGACGCCTGCTTCTGGTGGCTGGAGCGCGATCCGCCGGAACAGGACGCGAGCAACCTGCCGTGGACGACACCCAACATGGTCGCCTTGGAGCTTGCGACCATGCGCTTGCGCGATTGCACGCGGACGCAATCCGGCCAGCCGGCACTGGTCTGCGCGCCCTATGCGCTGCATCGGGCCCTGATCGCCGACTTCGCACCGGGCCACAGCGTGGTGCAGTCCCTGCAGAATGGCGGCATCGATCGGGTGTACCTCACCGACTGGCGCTCGGCCTCGCCGGACATGCGCTATCTCTCGATCGACAGCTATCTCGGCGATCTCAACGTCGCCGTCGACGAAATCGGCGCGCCGATCGATCTCGTCGGCCTGTGCCAGGGCGGCTGGCTGTCGCTGCTCTATGCGGCGCGCTTTCCCGCCAAGGTGCGGCGGCTGGTGCTGGTGGGGGCGCCCGTCGATCTCTCGATCGACTCCGCGCTGTCCCAGCTAGCTCGCAATGCGCCTGAGGCGCTCTACGACCAGCTCGTGGCGCGCGGCGGCGGCAATGTCAGCGGCGACGAGATGCTGCGCTTCTGGACGAAGGCGCCGAGCCGCGACGACATTGCGGCGGCATTGCAGAGGGATCTCTCGGACGAGGAGGGCGCGGCACTGCTCGCGCGTTTCGATCGCTGGAATACCGAGACGCTCAACCTGCCCGGCACGTACTATCTGGAGATCGTCAACCGAATCTTCCGGGAGAATCGGATTGCCGGCGGCAACTTCACGGCGCTCGGCCGCGAGGTTGATCTGAGGGACGTCAAGGCGCCGGTCTTCCTGCTGGCCGGGCTCGATGACGACGTCGTGCCCGCCGGACAGGCGCTTGCGACCGCCGGTCTGCTCGGAACGCCGCCGGCCTTCATTGCCGCGGCTTCCGAGCCCAGCAATCATCTCGGCCTGTTCATGGGGGCGCGCACCCACGCCCATGCCTGGCCCCGGATCGCCGAGTGGCTGCGCAACGACCTCTCCGGCGTGCTGGCCCGCAGCGCCTGACCTTGTCAGGTGCCTTGGCCCGGCCGGGCCCGCGAACATGCAAATCCGTTATGCATGGCGGCGGATGGCCTGCACGGGGCCCGGTCGATGGGCTACATATCATCCGGAACAGGTGGCTGCGGCCGCGACAAGATTAAGGGTACCGCGCTCGATGAGCTTCCACTCGATCTACGCCCACGGATTTGCGCGCGTGGCGGCCTGCGTCACCACCTCCCATGTGGCCGATCCCACGGCCAATGCGAAGGCGATCCTGGCGGCGGCAGGCGCTTGCCATGAACAGTCGGTGGCGGTTGCCGTGTTTCCGGAGCTGTGCCTGTCCGGCTACGCGATCGAGGATCTCGTCAAGCAGGACCCGCTGCTCGATGCGGTCGAGCGCGGGCTCGCCTCAATCGTCGAGGCCTCCTCGGCGCTGATGACGGTCCTGATCGTCGGCGCGCCGCTGCGCTTCGGTCATCGCATCTACAATTGCGCCGTCGTCATTCATCGCGGCAACGTCCTTGGCGTCGTGCCCAAGTCTTATCTGCCGACCTATCGCGAATTCTACGAGGGACGGCATTTCGCCTCCGGTGCCGGCGTGGCCGGAGAGACGATCGCGTTTGGCGGGCTGCATGCACCGTTCGGCGTCGACCTCCTGTTCGCGGCCGAGGATGTTCCAGGCCTGATCATCGGCGTCGAGATCTGCGAGGACATGTGGATTCCGGTGACGCCGGCTTCCGAACTCGCGCTTGCCGGCGCCAGCGTGCTGATCAATCTATCCGGCAGCCCGATCACGATCGGTCGGGCGCGCTCGCGCGCACTGCTGTGCCAATCGACGTCGGCGCGCTGTCTTGCGGCCTACGTCTATTCCGCCGCGGGGGCAGGGGAATCGACCACGGACCTGGCCTGGGACGGCCAGACCTCGATCTATGAGAACGGCGTGCTGCTGGCCGAGGGCGAGCGGTTCCGCCAGGACGGCCAGATCACGCTGGCCGACGTCGATCTCGATGTGCTCAGGCAGGAACGCGCACTGATGGGCACGTTCGACGATAATCGCCGGCAACGCGAAGCCTTTTTCCGGAGGATCATCTTTGCCCTGAAGGCGCCGGCCACCGACATCGGCTTCCTGCGCAAGATCGAGCGCTTCCCGTTCGTGCCGAGCGACGAAGCCCTGCTCGAGCAGGATTGCTACGAGGCCTACAACATTCAGGTCGCCGGTCTCGTGCAGCGCATGCGCGCGACCGGAACCAAGCGCGTGGTGATCGGCGTCTCGGGCGGGCTCGATTCCACCCACGCCCTGATCGTCGCCGCCAAGGCGGTCGACCTGCTCGGACTGCCGCGCAGCAACATCCTGGCTTACACGATGCCGGGCTTTGCCACCGGCAGCGAGAGCAAGACCAACGCACTGGCGTTGATGAAGGCGTTGCGGACGGAGTGGCAGGAGCTCGATATCCGTCCCACGGCGACGCAAATGCTGAAGGACATCGGTCATCCCTTCGGCAAGGGCGAGAAGGTCTACGACATCACCTTCGAGAACGTGCAGGCGGGCCTGCGCACGGACTATCTGTTCCGGCTCGCCAACCATCATGGCGGCATCGTCATCGGAACCGGCGATCTCTCGGAGCTCGCGCTCGGCTGGTGCACCTACGGCGTCGGCGACCAGATGGCGCATTATAATGTCAACGCCGGGGTGCCGAAGACGCTGATCCAGCACCTGATCCGCTGGGTGATCGCCTCAAAACAGTTCAGCGACGACGTCAACCGGACGCTTGCGTCGATCCTGTCGGCCGAAATCTCGCCCGAGCTGGTTCCGGTCAAGCCCGGCGAGAAGCCGCAGAGCACGGAAGCCTCCGTCGGCCCCTACGAGCTGCAGGATTTCAACCTGTTCTACACGCTGCGGTTCGGCATGCGGCCGTCCAAGATCGCCTTCATGGCGCAGCACGCCTGGAATGATGTCGCCAAGGGCGAATGGCCGCCGGCGTTCCCGACCGATAAGCGCAGGGCCTATGATCTGCCGGAGATCCGGCGCTGGCTGGAAGTGTTCCTGCGCCGCTTCTTCGCCTTCAGCCAGTTCAAGCGCTCGGCGATGCCGAACGGGCCGAAGGTTTCGGCCGGCGGCTCGTTGTCGCCGCGCGGCGACTGGCGCGCGCCGTCGGATTCAAGCGCGGCGGCATGGCTTGAGGATCTCGAGCGGAACGTTCCGAAGTGATTAGGCAAGACTGATCGGGCAGGGCGCCTCAAAACGACTTCGCGCCGCGCGGCTCATACAGCCGGCGGCGCGAAATTGCGTTCAATCTAGAAAGTTCCGAGGTCCGGAGTGCCTAGGAGTCCGGACCTCGTCACCTTGCCCCAGCCTTTGATCCCCCCGCCCCATGCGGTCCCCCAACCCCATGTAGCGCGATCAGAGGGTGATGCCCCTGGAAGGCCGCCGATCGATGCGCGCGATGTACGCGAAGTATGGTTAGGATTCCATTCCGGATCACTACGGACACGAACGCGCTTGATGCTGCACACGGGTGCATTCGTCCGCATCTGATGCGATCACTGCTGCCTGAATTCGATGCAGGCGATCGGCGGGGATGTCCACATCAGCGCATCGCCGCGGCACCTGCATTTCACGGGCCTGTCACTTAACTGGTCTAGCGCTGCTCCCGTCATCGCTGACGGTCAAGGAGCAAGCCATGTCGAAGCCGGTGTTGGGCGCCGCACTATCCATCAAATCGATCCCCGCCCACCGCGACTGGCTTCTGGAACGGCAGCGCGATCTCGAGATTCAGGATTTTTTCCGCGCGGATTTGCTCGACGGCGATTGGCGGAGTGCGGCCAGCGAGATCAAGCAGATGCTCTCGGGCTACACCGGCCGGCTCGGCATTCACGGCCCGTTCTGGGGCTTCAAGATCGACAGCCATGATCCCTTGATCCGCAAGGCGGTGACGAAGCGCCTGCTCCAGGGCCTCGATGCCGCGGAATTCCTCGGTGCGACGCAGATGGTGATCCATTCACCGTTCACGACCTGGGACCACAACAATCTCGACCTCTATCCCGATAACCGCGGCAATCTCGTCGAACGCGTCAAGACGACGCTTGCCGAGGTGATCGCGCGCGCCGAGACGATCGGCTGCGAGGTCGTCATCGAGAACATCGAGGACAAGGATCCGCGCGACCGCGTGCGCCTCGCTAAGGCGCTCGAAAGCAACAAGGTCCGCGTCTCCCTCGATACCGGCCACGCCAACTACGCCCACATCTCCACCGGCGCACCGCCGGTCGTTTACTACGTCGAGACCGCCGGCGACATGCTGACGCATGTGCACCTCCAGGACACCGACGGCTTTGCCGACCGGCACTGGGCGCCGGGCGAAGGCAACATCCCGTGGGTGGCCGTGTTCCGCGCTCTGGGCCGGCTGACCTCCAACCCGCGGCTGATCCTCGAACTCCGCAATCACGACGACGTTCGCGCCGGCGCAGCCCATCTGGCCGCGCTCGGTCTCGCTGAATAACCGGCATCACAAAGATCAGGGCTTATCGTCATGAGCAAACTCACCCGTCGCACCATCCTGAAGTCCGGCGGCGTTGCCGCGGGCACGCTTCTCCTGCCGCGCTTCGCGATCGGGCAGGCGGACAACCGTCCGTCGGTGACGATTGCCGTGCAGAAGGTGACGAATTCGAACGTGCTCGACGTGCTGCGCGAGCAATCGAACGTCGGCGAGCGCGTGTTCTTCTCCTCGATCTGGGAGGGCCTGATCTCCAAGAACTGGCGTGGCAGCCTGGAGGCCGTGCCGGGCCTCGCCACCGAGTGGCGCCGCATCGACGACCAGACCGTCGAGGTGAAGCTGCGCCAGGGCGTGAAGTTCCACAATGGCGACGAGCTGACGGCCGAAGACGTCGTCTTCACCTTCAGCCGCGAGCGCATGTTCGGCGAGACCGAGGCCAAGAGCCGCTCCACCATCCAGGCCTTCGAGAAGATCCCGACGCCGCGCCCGGGCAAGGAATTGCCGCCTGATGTGCCGGCGGTCGCCCGCCGCATCTGGCCGGACCTCGTGCGCGTCGATGCCGTCGACAAGTACACGGTGCGCTTCTACAACGCGACGCCCGACGTCACGATTGAGGGCCGGCTGTCGCGCTACGGCTCCGACATCATGAACCGCCGTGCCTGGGAGCAATCCGCGAGCTATCTCGACTGGGCGCGCAAGCCGATCACGACGGGCCCGTACAAGGTCGTCGAGCTCAAGCCCGACGTATCGCTGACCCTCGAGGCGCATGACGAATATTGGGGCGGCCGGCCGCCGCTCAAGCGCATCCGTTTCCTCGAAGTGCCCGAGGTTGCGAGCCGCATCAACGGGCTGCTGTCGGGCGAATACCAGTTCGCCTGCGACATCCCGCCGGACCAGATTGCCGGCATCGAGAAGAACTCTGCGTTCGAAGTGCAGGGCGGCACCATCCTCAATCACCGCCTGACCGTGTTCGACAAGAACCACGCCCAGCTCGCCAATCCGCTGGTGCGGCGCGCCTTCACCCACGCGATCGACCGCCAGGCGATCGTCGACAGCCTGTGGGCGGGCCGTACCCGCGTGCCGAAGGGCCTGCAATGGGAATTCTACGGCGACATGTTCAACGCCGACTGGAGCGTGCCGGCCTACGATCCGAAGCTCGCGCAGGATCTGTTGAAGCAGGCCAACTACAAGGGTGATCCGATTCCGTATCGCCTGCTCAACAACTACTACACCAACCAGGTCGCGACCGCCCAGGTGCTGGTCGAGATGTGGAAGTCGGTCGGCCTCAACGTGCAGATCGAAACCAAGGAGAACTGGTCACAGATCATGGAACGCGCGCCGACCCGCGCGGTTCGCGACTGGTCGAACTCGGCTGCCTTCAACGATCCCGTCTCGTCGCTGGTCGCCCAGCACGGCCCGAACGGCCAGCAGCAGCAGATCGGCGAGTGGACCAACGCCGAACTGAACAAGCTTTCGGAGTTCCTTGAGACCTCGACCGACCGGGCTGCGCGCAAGAAGGCGTTCCGCCGCATGCTCGAGATCGCCGAGCGCGAGGATCCCGCCTATACGGTGCTGCACCAGAACGCGACCTTCACCGCGAAGCCGAAGTCGATCAAGTGGAAGGCGTCGCCGGCATTCGCGATGGATTTCCGCGCCGGCAATTTCGAGGCGTAAGTGGCGACGCCGCTGGTCAGCATCCAGGGCCTCAGCGTCGCCTTCAACGGCGTAGCGGTCCTGCTCGGCGTCGATCTCGCTTTGCAGAAGGGCGAGGCTCTCGGCCTCGTCGGCGAGTCCGGCTCCGGCAAGTCGGTGACGTGGCTTGCGGCGCTCGGCCTCTTGCCGCGGCATGCAAAAGTCTCGGGCTCCGTGCGGCTCGACGGACGCGAGATCCTCGGCGCAGCCGCGGGTGAGCTCGACCGGGTGCGGGGCGGGCGGGTCGCCATGATTTTTCAGGATCCCGCAAGCGCGCTCAATCCGGTGCTCACCATTCGCAAGCAGCTCTGCGAGGCTTTGGCGCTGCATCGCAATCTCTCGGGCGAGGCGGTGAAGGCCGAAGCGCGGCGGCTGCTCGATCTCGTCGGCATTCCCGATGCGGCGCGGCGGCTCGAAGCCTATCCGCACGAATTCTCGGGCGGCCAGGTCCAGCGCATCATGATCGCGATGGCGCTGGCCGGAAATCCCGATCTCCTCGTCGCGGACGAGCCGACCACGGCGCTCGACGCCACCATCCAGGCGCAGATTTTGGAGCTGCTCTCGACCATCCGCCGCGAGATGAGCATGGCGATGGTGCTGATCAGCCATGATCTCGGTGTCGTCGCGGAAAACTGCGACCGCGTCGCCGTGATGTATGCCGGCCGCATCGTCGAGCAGGCGCCCGCCAACCAGCTCTTTGCCGATCCCGTGCATCCCTACGCGCAGGGCCTGATCGGCGCACTGCCGCCGCTCGACGGACCGCGTCGGCGTCTCACGGCCATTCCGGGGACCGTTCCCGATCCCGCGCACATGCCAAGCGGCTGCGCCTTCGCGCCGCGCTGCGTGCTGGCGGCCGAGCCGTGTGGACTTGCCGTGCCGAGCCTGGCGCCGATCGCGAACGATCGCGTGGTTGCCTGCATCCGGGCTGAAGCTTCGCGCCGTGCGCTGCTCGGGATCGCCGCCGAATGAGCGCGCCGCTTGTCGAGGTGTCCTCGATCTCGCGCAGCTACGCGATGCGCTCCGGGATGTTCGGCCGCAGCACAGCGGTTCACGCGGTCGACGGCTTGTCACTTGCGATCCGCAAGGGCGAGACGCTCGGCCTCGTCGGCGAGTCCGGCTCGGGCAAGTCGACCACGGGTCGTATCGTGCTTGGCCTCGAGCCGCCCGATCGCGGTGAGGTGCGGTTCGACGGCAAGCCGATGGCCGCGCCGGGGACGAAGGCGTGGCGCGCGCAGCGGGCGCGCATGCAGATGATCTTCCAGGATCCGCTGGGGGCACTGGATCGGCGGTTGCCGGTCGCGGCCCAAATCCGCGAGCCCCTGGACATTCACGGACTCGGCACGCCGGCCGAACGCGAGGAACGCGTCCGCGAATTGCTGCGCGCGGTCGAGCTAACGCCGGCGCATGGTGCGCGCTATCCTGGCGCGCTCTCCGGCGGCCAGCGTCAGCGTATCGTGCTGGCGCGGGCACTGGCGACAAAGCCCGATTTCCTCGTCTGCGACGAGCCGGTCAGTGCGCTCGACGTCTCGATCCAGGCGCAGGTGGTGAACCTGCTTTGCGATCTCCAGGCGCAGCTCGGACTGACGCTGCTGTTCATCAGCCACGATCTGCGCGTTGTCAGGCAGATCAGCAATGTCGTTGCCGTGATGTATCTCGGCCGCATCGTCGAGATCGGCAGCGCCGATGATCTCTTCGCGCGTCCCGAACACCCCTATACGCAGGCGCTGGTCTCGGCGTCACCCGCGCCCGGCCGCCGCAGCGCGGGCCGCATCGTGCTGGCAGGCGATCCGCCGAACCCGGCGGCGCGGCCCCAAGGCTGTTCCTTCCATCCGCGCTGCCCGCGCGCGATCGCGCGCTGCGCGAGCGAGGTGCCGGTGCTGTCGGCCGTCGGCGGAGACAGGCAAGTCGCCTGCCATCTCGTGACGGGGCCGCAGGCCGAGACGCGGGACGCGGCCTGATGGGACGCTACCTTGCCATTCGGATCGGACGCGCGGCGCTGACGATCGTGCTCGTCGTCACCTTCGCCTTCGTGGTGCTGCGCCTCTCCGGCGACCCTGCGCTGATGATTTTGGGACCGGAGGCGCCGCCGGAAGTGCTCGCCGCCTTCCGCAAGGCCTGGGGGCTCGATGATCCCATCTGGTTCCAGTACCTCGACTACTTCGGCGCCATCGCCAAGGGCGAACTCGGCCGCTCCATGCGCGACGGGCGACCGGCGATCGAGCTCGTGCTGGAGCGGATTCCGGCAACGCTGGCGCTGACGCTGCCGGCCTTCTTCTTCAAGGTCGCCCTCGGCATTCCCGCCGGCATCTACGCGGCGCTGCACCGCGGCTCGGGAATCGATCGCGCCGTGATGATGACGGCGGTCGCCGGCTTCACCGTGCCGAGTTTCGTCCTTGCGCTGCTGCTCGTGCTCGTCTTCGCCGTTCAGCTCGGCTGGTTGCCGTCGGGCGGGCAGGACAGCTGGCGTCACGCCATCCTGCCAATCGTGACACTCAGCCTCGGCGGCGCCGCGGTGCTGGCGCGCTTCACCCGCAGCGCCATGCTGGAGGTGCTGGGCCAGCCCTATATCCGCACCGCCTCGGCCAAGGGCGTGCCGTGGCGCAAGGTGGTGACGTCGCATGCGCTGCCGAACGCGGCGATCCCGACCGTCACCATTCTCGGCTTCATGGTGGGCACGCTGATCGCGGGCGCGGTCGTGGTCGAGAGCGTATTTGCCTGGCCGGGAGTAGGGCGCCTGCTGGTCGTCGCCGTCGCCAACCGCGACCTCGCCGTCGTGCAGTGCATCCTGTTGCTGGTCGCGATGACCATGGTCACGTCCAATCTGATCGTCGATTTCCTCTACGGCTTCCTCGATCCGCGCCTGCGCGCCAAAGGGGCGCATGCATGACCGACGCAACGCTGAAGGACACGGCTGTCCGCCGCCGCATCAGCCTTCCCGCGATCCCGGTCTCGGTCGCGCTCGCGATCAGCTGGATCGTCGCCATGCTGGTGATCGCGGCGTTCGCCGAGAAAATCGCGCCTTACAGCTTCACCCAGCTCGACCTGCGCAACCGGCTGGCTGCGCCCGGCAATGTCGCGCACTGGCTCGGCACCGACGAGCTCGGCCGCGACGTGCTGTCGCGGCTCCTCGTCTCGATCCGCATCTCGCTGTTAATTGCGTTCGGCGCGACTGCGATCTCGGCGATCGTCGGCACCACGCTCGGCTTTCTCGCCGCGCATTTCCGCGGGGCCGTCGAGCAGCTCGTGCTGATGCTGACCGACTTCCAGGCCAGCATGCCGTTCCTGATCATGGCGCTTGCGGTGCTCGCGTTCTTCGGCAATTCCCTGCCACTGCTGATCGGCCTGATGGGGCTGTTCGGCTGGGAGCGCTATGCCCGCATCGCCCGCGGCCTCGCCATCTCCGCCAATGCGCAAGGCTATGCCGCGGCCGTCCGCCAGCTCGGTGCGACGCCGTCGCGCATTTACCTTAGGCATATTCTGCCCAACATCGCTTCGACCCTGATCGTTTCGACGACGCTGGTTTTCCCCGAGGTGATCCTGATGGAATCCGGCCTGTCCTTCCTCGGCCTCGGCGTGCAGCCGCCGATGACCAGCCTCGGCAACATGGTCGGCTATGGCCGGGAGTACCTGACCCGGGCGCCCTGGATCATGCTGGCGCCGGCGACCACCATCGTGATCACCACGCTGGCCGTCTCCGTGATCGGCGACTGGCTGCGCGACCGGCTCGATCCGACCCTGCAATAGGGCGACTGGCGTGACGCGTGCGCCGATTTGCCGTCGGACACCCGCTTCTAGCCTTGGACCTCCGGCGTCCTGCCGCGCCCGAGCGCGAATTGACCGACCGGGCCCTCGATATGGAATTCCAACTCCGTCATTTTCGCGAACAGATCGATGTTGGTGCTGCCAATGGCGCAGCCGCCGAGGCCCATATCGGTTGCCGTCAGGTAAAGCGTCTGAATCAGGCTGCCGACATCCTTCAGGATCAGCGAATATGCGATTGAGCTGTATTTCCAGGAGACCCGCCCAAAACGCGCCGCGATCGTGATGAGGATTTGTGGCTGACCCGGCGCATCCATGGCGAACTGGGCAGCCGCCAAATGCGCCTGGAGTTGTTGGGGGGAGGCGCTGATGGCGACTAGCGCGTGGCTCCCTGCATCGTAGTGGTAGAGTCCGCGCGCAAGCCCGTCGCAGTTCGCGACGGTAAGGTACAATTCCAGCTCGTACGCGCTGCCCGCCGACGGATAAGGCCTTGTGCTGTAGGTGACGTCGGAACCGCCTTCGAAATACGGCTCGCTCGTCCATTCGGACAAGACGCGTGCGCTGGTGTCGAGGAACCGCGCGAGTTCGCCGAGCGTGACCGGATTCTTGTCGTCGAAATCCCGTGTTGAATGGCGTTCGCGCAACAGCTTGGGGAAGCGGGAGTTCGGCTCCGGGGAGGAGAATTTGCGCAGGTCAATCTTGCTGCCGGCCCAGGGCGGACGCACCGCCGGCGACGGCGGAACGACGCCGGCATAGGTGAAGGCGGCGCCGACCGGATTGGCTTGCCGGCCCTCCGTGCTCCGCGTGTGAAACACCAGATCGTGGAAATCCCAGAGTACGAGGTTGCCGTCGCCTTCGTTCACCCGCAGGCCTTCTCCGTCTTTCGCATCGAGCTTGAGCAGGATCTGGCTGTCCAGCAACAGTTCGAGCAGATGGAGGGTGGAGGAAGCTATCTTCTGGTTGAGCTTGCCGATCTTCCGAGGCTGCGACAGCGCAGCAAGGGTCGCGGCGATGGCGGGATCGCCAATCCGGAACAACGCGCCGGCGCGTGGCGATTCCAGCACCAGCTCGTTGCCGCGCCGGCGCAGAAAGGCAAAGCGCGATAGCACAATGGTGTCACGATTGCCCAGCTTCGCGCGCCGCGGCCAGTATTCGGGGACTTGGGGCTCGATGACCACGAAGTCCTGCGTGTTACGCGACGAGGAGAGGCGGTATTCCAGAAGCCCCTGCCGGGCCAGGCGACGCACCAGGGCGTCGACGTCTCTCGCGAGGGCGCTCTTGCCCGCAAAGGAAGCGAGCGGAAGGCCGGTGCTCAGATGTCGCGCGCAGTCCATCGCGGCCGCGCTGAATTGTCCGAGGTTGACGGAATAGTCGCCCAGAATGGCGGTGATGTTTCCGTCCGGCTGCATCTGGAGGGAGAAATGATGGCTCAACCGGGCGGCAATGTCTGGCGCGATCTTCCTGGTCGGCTTTTTCCGGGGAGCGCGCACGAAAGAGCAACCCTTCAGGTGTGTGGAAGGAATGAAGTCAGATCGCTTTCCGGTCGCGGCCGGTCCAACAATCCGAGCTTCACCGGCACATCGTAAAGGCGACCCGGTGCGAAACGGCGATAGAAATGACGCAGGCCGGGAACGAGGACTCTGACGACCGGAACCTCGACGTCGGGACGTGTCTGGTCGAGGACGAGGAAATCGTAGCCTGCACGGGCGGCGATCTCGACGCAGGCAATGACCTGGTCACGCGTATTGTCGTGAAGCTTGAGGCTCGGCGCTGGGGGGACGATCGGGTGGTCGCTCGGTGTCAGGAACGGGTAGTCTTCCAGGCGCAGCGGCGTGATACCGTCGAGGGTCGGCTTCTCGCCGCTTGCACCGCCCATCATGCCGACGGACATAAATTGGGTCAGTTCGGTGAGGGATCGCAGCAGCGCTATATGGCGGTCGAAATGCGCGCCGGAACCGAACTCGATATTCTCGTGTCCATTCTGCATCCAGTGCATGATCGCCACGTAAGTCGGAATGCCGAGGTCCGTGGTGATGTCGAGCACCCACAGCTTGCGCCCGGCTTCCGCAAATTGAGCCTGGAGATCCCGAACATAGAAATCGTCGAATTGCCCGAGATCGACCTCGGCGCGCTGCACCCGGTTGTACCACCAGATCGCGTAGGCATCGCGCTCGATCAATTCGAGGAAGCCCTGAACGATGGCTTCGTCGCGGGTGTTGCCGGCCGCGCAGCCGTTGGAATCCGTATGAAAGCCGCCATAGAAGAAGTACAGGAGGCCGGTCGGCAGATATTTGAAGCGTTTGTCGCGCAACGACGAGACCGGCGACCACTCGGTCCTCGTCGAGGGATCGAACGGCTCGGGCACCGGATGGGGATCGTCCGGCTGCTGCAGAAACCTGGTCTTGAACTGCGTTTCGCTGAAGAGCTGGACGTCGTTGGGAAGAAGCGCGTCGCCAGGCGCGAAATCGACGAAGCGGCGCGTCGTTCTGATCTCATCGCCTTGGAAAATGCCCGAATAGCGTTCGATCGATTCCATCAGCGCGCTGGCTTCACCCTGCTCGGCGGTCGAGCCCTTGCCAAAACTGCCGCCACTCAATCCGGACCTGAGCTGGTCGATGCTGTGGGCCGGCGCGGAGAAATTGTGCTGGGCGAAGTAATTGGTGTTCATCGGCAGATCAACGTCGATCCGCTCAAGCCGGGTGACCACGCCGGTCAGCGGGCTCACATGCTTGCGGAAGCGCGACACCGTCGACCGCGACGTCACGGTGCGATATCCACCGCTGGTCATGACGAGTCTCTTGCCCTCGGCAATCTCGACCAGGGCCGGAGATCGGCGCGGGTTGTTCAGCTTCCTGCTGCCGCAGGTCGGACATTGCGGACGTCGCGTCACGTAGTGCTTGGCGATGGCGGCGCCGGTCAGGTCGAAGCTTGCGATGTGATCGCACAAATCGGTGCGAAAATCCGAGGCAATTGCCTTGGCGATCTCGACCGCCGCAAAATGGATTCCAGTCTTGCCGACGCTTTCTCTGACGAGAGGCGACATGGCAACCGCACGTGCCGGTCCCCGGTCAAGAAACCCCTTGATCTCCCGGTTGCGGATCATGCGATCGAACAGGCAGGTCCAGCAGGCGCTCTCGCCCGGTTTGAACATGGGCCCGACCAGCGGAAACGCGCCGGACGGCTGTACCAGCAACCAGGACGTCTTGCCGGCCACGCGTTCCTGGTTCAGTTCGGCAAGTCGCCCGTCAAGATAATCGTTCACCAGCGTGATCGTGAGCTTCGGCGAGCGCTTGGCGATTTGAACGCCGAGCTTACCCAAGGCCGCGGTCAGCTCCTTGGCGCCTTTGACGTCAATCGACTCGACCTGAACGGGGCAATTGCGAAGATTTTGTTCCGCGATCTCCAGGGGCATGCCGAGGCTTGCCAGGAAACCGCCAACGGCGTCGTCGAACGCTTTCGGGGTCCGCGCAACGACATATCGGCGATCGAGCAGCCGCTTGATTGCTTCCTCGATCTTGTCGGCCGGGAAGCGCTTCGAAAGCTGGCGAATGATCTCCGACCCGGCGTTGCCGTGTTGCCCGATCGCAGTGGCGAGGGCGCAGTAGAGCTCGCCGTGCAGGAAGAATTTGCGGTTCTCGGAATAGAGACAAACCGCATCGGGAGGCAGCAAGTAAGCGGTGAAGTTCGGTGCAAATCGGAGAATGTCTTTGCGGGTCTGCCGCGCAACGCGGGTCTTGCGAGTTGCAGTCATTGAGTCAGCACGCTGATCCTGTTGCCGTCACGCTAGATCCCCGGCGCAAGATGGATCGTCGCGGCCGCGCGCCGGCATTTTCCCAGAGAATTGAAACGAATTCAGCTGTCACCCGCAAGCCGCCGATGCAGGCGTCGTAGCGAAATCAAGCAATTGGCCGGACCCTTTCTTGAGGCCGGCCAATGACCTATCAACCCGTGAATTTGACATTCGGAATGCGCCGGGGTCTAGCACACGCGGCAGCGGCCCCACGATGCGCAGCAACCCGCGCATGAGACGGCGCATCCCACCACACCAACGCCACAGCCGACAGCACAGCCAACTGCACAACCCGCACATCGGCAACCGACGCCACATCGGCAACCACGGCAAGCCCGACAGCCTCCGCAGCCGCGGCAACCGCCGCATCCGCGCCATGCCAGCTGCACGCGGCTACCGGCGTTTTCCTTGTCGAAGAGATGGAAGGTGGCCAGGCTGACGTCAGCCATTTCCTCTTCATCGAGCGTGATTGCCTGGCCCGTTCCAAGGTGCGGCAATTGTTGTATGTCGGGTGTCGGCACGGCGGACGCCGATGCGCCTCCCGCCAGCGAGAACGTCAACCCTGCGGCTCCGAACGCCGGCACGGCGACTTTGGTTACTCGCTTCTTCCCTTTAGAAGTCTTCTTCGCCTGCCGCATGGTCGAACCTCCGAGCATTGCAAGAAGTATCCCAGCCGCGGTAAGTCTACGCCCAGGAAATAACGCGGGCAACAATTACGCGCACAAAAGCGCGGCGCTGCACGTTCGGGATGTATTCATCTTCATGAACGGCAATCAGCACGGCCGGTTGACACAACGCGTCAGCGATCCGCGCTCTCGGTGCGCGTGCAACTTGGTGCAGTGCCGCAATCGCTTCCAGGTTTGAACGGAGAGATCGGCGTGGCGGATCAACTCGGACGTTTCGCTTGGTACGAACTGCTGACCACGGACGTCGCGGCGGCGGGCGCATTCTATCGCAAGGTCGTCGGCTGGGGCGTGACGGATGAATCGACTCCGGAACTGCCTTACACGGTGCTTCGTAGCGGCGGCACCCCGCTGGGCGGCCTTATGGATATCCCGGAAGAGGGGCGGAGATCAGGGGCAACGCCGAGATGGATGGGTTACGTCGCTGTCGACGACCTGGACGGGGCTGCCGCGCAGATCAGGCGTCTCGAAGGCACGATCTTTGTGCCGCCGACCGACACCAATATTGGCCGAATAGCAGTCGCTGCCGATCCGCAGAAAGCGACGTTCGGGCTGATCGAGAAACCGACATATGGCCGATGGAAACCGGGCCGGCTGGACGAGCCGGGGCGCGTAGGCTGGCATGAGCTATTGGCCGCCGACCGGACTGTGATCTTCGATTTCTACAGAGAACTATTTGGTTGGCAGAAGGCTGACGCTCAAACCGATCCAGCGGACTGGTACCAATTGTTTTCGGCGGGGGGGCAAACGGTCGGCGGCATGCTGACGAAACTTTCGAGCGTAGCGCAGCCATGTTGGCTGCATTACTTCAATGTCGACGACATCGGCGCTGCGACGAAGCATGTGAATGCTGGTGGAGGCCGGATCCTCCAGGGTCCGATCGAATTGCCTGATGGCTGCTGGATCGCACGATGTGTGGATCCCCAGGGCGCCCTGTTTGCACTGCAGGGTGCCGGGGGTCATGCAGGCATCGAGCCGTCCTCGGCCTCGGAAGTCGGGTGGTCCGCCAAGTGGGGCGGCATTGCCTCCCAGGGGAGAATTGTGCTGCCCAAGCCGAAGCGCTAGCTGCTGCAGCATCCGTCAGGCGCTGCCGCGACCCTGCAATAACCCGCGCCGGGAGCAGGGGAGGCCTGCGCAGGGCCGATCCGGGGCTGTCAGGGGCAAGTTCCCGTTGCACGCGCCCAGCCCGTGCGCTATCCGGCCGGAAAGGCCTGAGGCGGCTTCCATTTTTCCGCCCGGCTGACCCAACCGAGGACGGAAACCGCCATGCCAGCCTATCGCTCCCGCACCACCACCCACGGCCGCAACATGGCGGGCGCCCGCGGCCTCTGGCGCGCGACGGGCATGAAGGATGCCGATTTCGGCAAGCCGATCATCGCGGTCGTCAACTCCTTCACCCAGTTCGTGCCCGGCCACGTCCACCTCAAGGACCTCGGCCAGCTCGTGGCGCGCGAGATCGAGCAGGCCGGCGGCGTCGCCAAGGAATTCAACACCATCGCGGTCGATGACGGCATCGCCATGGGCCATGACGGCATGCTCTACAGCCTGCCGTCGCGCGAGCTGATCGCCGACAGCGTCGAGTACATGGCCAACGCGCACTGCGCCGACGGCCTCGTCTGCATCTCCAACTGCGACAAGATCACGCCCGGCATGCTGATGGCCGCGCTGCGGCTCAACATCCCCGCCGTGTTCGTCTCGGGCGGCCCGATGGAGGCCGGCAAGGTCACGTTGCAGGGCAAGACCAAGGCCGTCGACCTCATCGACGCCATGGTGGCGGCCGCCGACTCCAAGGTCAGCGACGAGGACGTCAAGGTGATCGAGCGCTCGGCGTGTCCGACCTGCGGCTCCTGCTCGGGCATGTTCACGGCCAATTCGATGAATTGCCTGACCGAAGCGCTTGGCCTCGCATTGCCCGGCAACGGCACGGTGGTGGCGACCCATGCAGACCGCAAGCGCCTGTTCGTCGAGGCCGGCCACACCATCGTCGATATCGTGCGCCGCTATTACGAGCAGGACGATGCCTCCGTGCTGCCGCGCAACGTCGCCAACTTCAAGGCGTTCGAGAACGCGATGACGCTGGACATCGCGATGGGCGGCTCGACCAACACCGTGCTGCATCTGCTGGCGGCGGCCCATGAAGGGCAGGTGGAATTCACCATGCAGGACATCGACCGGCTGTCGCGCCGCGTGCCCGTGCTCTGCAAGGTCGCGCCATCGGTCGCCGACGTCCATGTCGAGGACGTGCATCGCGCCGGCGGCATCATGGGCATTTTGGGCGAGCTCGACCGCGCCGGCCTGATCGACACCTCGGTCTCGACCGTGCACGCGCCGACCATGAACGACGCGCTGGAGCGCTGGGACATCAAGCGCTCCAAGAGCGAGTCTGTCCGCACGTTCTTCCGCGCTTCGCCCGGCGGCATCCAGACGCAGGTCGCCTTCAGCCAGGAGCGCCGTTACGACGAGCTCGATAGCGATCGCGAGAAGGGTGTGGTCCGCAACCTCGAGCATGCCTTCAGCAAGGATGGCGGTCTCGCCGTGCTCTACGGTAACCTCGCGCAGGACGGCTGCATCGTGAAGACCGCGGGCGTCGACGCCTCGATCCTGAAATTCTCCGGCCCCGCGCGCGTGTTCGAGAGCCAGGACGCCGCTGTGGAAGGCATTCTGGGCGGCAAGGTCGTCGCCGGCGAGATCGTGGTCATCATCTACGAAGGTCCGCGCGGCGGCCCCGGCATGCAGGAGATGCTGTATCCGACGAGCTACCTGAAATCGATGGGCCTCGGCAAAGCCTGCGCGCTCGTCACCGACGGACGCTTCTCCGGCGGCTCGTCCGGCCTCTCGATCGGCCATCTGTCGCCGGAAGCGGCGGAAGGCGGCAACATCGGTCTGGTGCGCACCGGCGACCGCATCGCCATCGACATCCCGAACCGCAGCATCAGCCTGGAGGTCTCCGATGAGGAGCTCGCCAAGCGCCGCGCGGCGGAAGAGGCCAAGGGCGATGCCGCCTGGCAGGCTGTGGGCCGCAAGCGCAACGTCTCGACCGCGCTTCAGGCTTACGCAGCACTCACCACCAGCGCCGCACGCGGTGCGGTGCGTGAGGTAAAGCGGCGCACGAAGTAAGCGCTGTACCGTCCGCGCCTCGCGCGCATGGTCAACAAGTTCTGAACGGCCGGCGAAAGCCGGCCGTTCGCATTAAGGATGCCTCGACGAAGTTCGGCAACTCGGGATGTTGCAGCGTATACTGCTCGCGACCTTCGCAAATCCATTTTGGGCAACTGGGGCACCACCACAATGTCTCGTACTCTCGCTATCGCTTTCTCAACAGTCGTCGCCGCGATTTCCATGACGAGCGCGGCCTCTGCCGGCTGCTACAATTGCTACGCGCCGCCGCCGTGCCAGACCTGCTACCAGCAGCAATACGTGCAGCCACAATACCGCACCGTCGACGAGACCGTGATGGTGTCGCCCGGCGCAACCGTCGCACACCGCACGCCGGCGCAGTACCGCACCGTGATGGTGCCGCAGACCGTGATGGTGGCACCGCCGAGCGTCCAGTACGAACGCGTCCCGCCGCAATACGCCACGCGCCAGCGCGTCGAGATGGTTTCGCCCGGCTATTCCTATTACGCGCCAGTGCAGATGGGCTGCGCGTCCTGCGGCTACTGAGCCAACGCAGCTACGACAATTCCATGCGGCGCTCCTCGCGGGGCGCCGTTTTCCTTTGCGCACCAGCAAACGAGGCCCGGAAATGGACGCGAATCCAACCGGGCCTCGCAACCAGCGACGCCCTGGGCGGTGTCGCCAGTGTCCGGGATTGCTGAGGGGCGGCGTGTGTCGGCGGCCGACATGTTGCGAAGCTAGACGAACAGGCTGACGCTCGCCTGACAGGTCGCGTGCGGCGGAAAATTCAGGCTTGGGGTGAGGGCGCACGCTTGGAGGTGCCGGTATCAGCGGACGGTGGCGCGACGCGCCGCCGCCATTTCACTCGATGCCAGAGCTCTCGTGCCGGCCGCGTATTAGGACAGCTTCAATGCCATGTGAATTACACCGGGTTCGCGGATCGTTGCGGGCTTGAAGCCAAACTTGTCGAAGACGCGGAGCATCGCTGCGTTCTCCGGTAGCACTTCCGCGGTCAACTCCGTCAAACCGGCCTCGCGGGCGATCGCGATCAAATGGTGCGTCAGCAGCCCGCCAACGCCACGTCCCTGCCAGGCATCGATCACGACGAAAGCTGCTTCGGCCCGTCCAGGCTCGAATATGACATAGCGACCACCGCCGATGATCATGCTGCGGCTCGCCTCTTCCGTGCACGCAACCAGCGCCACGTGGTTTCTGAAATCGGGTTCCATGAAGAAAGCGCGTTCCCGTTCGGAAAAATGACGCTTCGTCACAAAGAAGCGGCGTTGGAGCGATTGAGCGCTGGTCTCCTCGAGCGCGGCAAGCATGTCGGGCTCGTCCTCGGGACGAAGCGCCCGGATATCGACCAATCGTCCGTCGCGAAGTCTCTCCTGGCGGCTGTAATTGGCGGCATCCGGCACTTGAGCTCTCCCGCGGCCCGATTGCGGCGCGCCCCCGCGGGGCAGTTGGTCGATCCCGATTGACGCGAACACCGTCGCCAACCGTTGACCTAAATCAACGTCAGCGACCGCCGACCTTAATTGAATGACCTCGCGCGACGACGAGGTCGAACATGGCGATCAAAGACTTAAAGCTGCCTGATGGCCCAATGTCGGGGCTGGTCGCCTCGGCCGTGGAATACATGGTCGATGCGGGACAGCGCAGCGTCCTGTTCCTGGACATCATGCGCCAGCGCGGCGACCAGTACCGCGAGCACGTCGCCCAGACCGCGCCGCACGTCCTGCAATATGCCGCCGAACTGATCACGGACGGCCGGAAGCTGGACGAGCCCGTCAACTACGCACTGGTGCGCATCATTCCGCCGAAGGATGTTGAGATCGACATGAGCCGGCGTCCGTTCATCGTGGTCGATCCGCGCGCCGGCCATGGACCCGGCATCGGCGGCTTCAAGGCCGATAGCGAGATCGGCGTCGCCATGAAGGCGGGGCATCCCTGCTACTTCATTGGCTTCCTTCCGGAGCCGATGCCCGGGCAGACCATCGAACGCATTGCACGCGCGGAAGCCATCTTCATCGAGACCGTCATCAGCCGTCATCCGGACGCCGACGGGAAGCCCTGTGTGATCGGCAATTGCCAGGCCGGCTGGGCCGTCATGATCCTGGCGTCACTGCGGCCGGAATTGTTTGGGCCGCTGATCATCGCCGGTGCACCGCTGGCCTACTGGGCAGGCGTGCACGGCAAATACCCCATGCGCTATTCCGGCGGCCTGCTGGGCGGAAGCTGGCTCACGGCGCTCACGAGCGATCTCGGTGCCGGCAAGTTCGACGGCGCCTGGCTGGTGCAGAATTTCGAGAACCAGAACCCGTCGAATACGCTCTGGACCAAGCAGTACAACGTCTACTCCAAGGTCGATACCGAGGCGGAACGCTATCTCGATTTCGAGCGCTGGTGGGGCGGACACGTCAATCTCAATGCCGAGGAAATCCAGTTCATCGTCGACGAGCTCTTCATCGGCAACAATCTCGCAGCCGGCAAGATCGATATGTCCGATGGCCAGAAGGTCGATCTGCGCAACATTCGCTCGCCGATCGTGGTGTTCTGCTCCAAAGGCGACAATGTCACCCCGCCGCAGCAGGCGTTGGACTGGATTCTGGACTGCTACGCCGACGTCGACGAGATCAGAGCTTATGGCCAGACCATCGTCTATACCGTTCACGAGAGCATCGGCCATCTCGGCATCTTCGTATCCGGCGGTGTGGCGAAGAAGGAGCACGCTGAGTTCTCCAGCAACATCGACCTGATCGACGTGCTGCCGCCAGGACTCTACGAGGCCACGTTCGAGGCCCGTGGCAACGAGACGCTCAATGCGGATCTTGCGGTAGGCCAGTGGGTGATGCGCTGCGAGGCCCGCACGCTGGATGATATCCGCGCGATGGGCGGAAATTCGCCCGAGGACGAGCGGCGCTTTGCTGCGGCCAAGCGTGTCTCGGAGCTCAATCTCGCTGCTTATCAGAAATTCATGCGGCCGTGGGTGAAGGGCATGGTGACGCCCCAACTCGCGGAATGGGCCCGCAACATGCATCCGCTGCGGCTGCAATACGAGGCGTTCAGCAGCCAGAACCCCTGGATGTCCACGGTCAAATCGGCTGCCGATCGTGTCGAGACAGACCGCAAGCCGGCTTCAAAGGACAATCCATTCCTGGCATTCCAGGAACAAATGTCGAAGCAGATCGTGCACACGCTGGATAGCTGGCGCGATGCGCAGGAGGCGCTGAGCGAGGCCGTCTTCCTCAACCTCTACGGCTCGCCGCTGCTCCAGGCCGCGGTCGGCGTCGACCCTAATTCCGTGCCCTCGCGCCACCGGGAGATGTCGCAGGAGCATCGCGCCATGCTCGCGGCACGGATCGCCGAGCTGAAATCGCACATCGCTGAGGGCGGGCTCCGCGAAGCGGCGCTCCGCGCGCTGCTTTATGTTGGCTCCGCACGCGGCATGGTGGATGAGCGGAGCATCGAGGCGTTGCGGCAGGTTCGGCGTGACCATGCCGGCGCCCGCATGACGCTGTCGGAATTCAAGAAGCTGGTGCGTGAGCAGTTCTTCATGCTGCTTCTCGATCGCGAAGGTGCTCTCGCTGCGATCCCGAAATTGTTGCCCGACGACACCAACCAGCGGCGTGCGGCCTTCGTGGCGATGCGCGAGGTGCTGTCGGCGAGTGAGGACATCACCGGCGAGCGGGCCAATCGCCTGAAGCGCGTCGCCGCGCTCTTCGGTCTGGACGGAGAGGGCGAGTTGACATCGAACGTCGCCCCTTTCGATCCCAAGGCACGGGCGTCGTAACGCGGATTGGCAGGATCGGGAGTGACATCATGTCGGCCGACACGACGCAAACCCAGCCCGGCAGCAAGTACGATAGGTTAATTGCGGCGGCGAAGGGCGCGCCGCCAACGTCGACCATCGTGGTGCATCCTTGCGACGAGACCTCGCTGCGCGGCGCCATCGATAGCGCAAGCGCCGGCATTATCCGGCCTGTGCTCGTCGGGCCCGAGCGGAAGATCAAGGATACTGCCGCCCGGTGCGATCTCGATGTGTCCGGCTTCGAGATCGTTGATGCCGCGCACAGCGACGAATCCGCGGCCAAGGGCGTCGAGCTCATCCATGCCGCCAAAGGCGAGCTGTTGATGAAGGGCAGCCTGCACACCGACGAATTGATGCGCGCCGTCACCGCCAAGACCGGAGGCTTGCGCACCGACCGACGTATCAGCCATGTCTTCGTGATGGATGTGCCTGCCTATGCAGAGACCATCTTCGTGACGGATGCGGCGATCAACATTTTCCCCGATCTCGACGCCAAACGCGACATCATTCAGAACGCGATCGACCTCTACAACCAGGCAGGGTTCGGCAAGACGCCGCGGGTGGCGATTCTGTCTGCCGTCGAGACGGTGACCTCGAAAATCCCTTCGACCATCGAAGCCGCTGCCCTGTGCAAGATGGCCGATCGCGGCCAGATCACCGGCGGCATCCTCGACGGCCCGCTGGCTTTCGACAATGCCATCGATCTGGAGGCCGCGCGGATCAAGGGCATCACATCCGAGGTCGCCGGCCGCGCCCAGATCCTGATGGTTCCGGACCTTGAGTCCGGCAACATGCTCGCCAAAAATCTCGCCTATTTCGCCAAGGCCGATGGCGCCGGCATCGTGCTCGGTGCGCGCGTGCCCGTCGTGCTGACCTCGCGCGCGGATTCGCCACGTGCGCGGATGGCGTCCTGTGCCGTCGCCGCTCTCTATGCTCGTGCCCGGCGCCAGAAGGCGCCGACGGTTGCCGCGTGATCGCCATGGATACGATCCTCGTCGTCAATGCCGGCTCGTCCAGTGTGAAGTTTCAGGTCTATGCGATCGAAGGCGACGGTGCGCTTCGTCGTCAGATCAAGGGACAGATGGACGGTATCGGCAGCCGACCGCGTCTGCGGGCAAGTGGCCCGAGCGGCGATCCGATGGCCGATCGGGCTTATCCGATCGAGGCTGTGCCTGATGTTCCGGCGGCGATGGCCGTTGCCGGCGACTGGCTGCGGGACGAACTTCGCGTCACGCCGATCGCGGTCGGTCACCGGGTCGTGCATGGTGGGCCGGACTATTCGCGGCCGGTACTGATCGACCACGGTGTCGTGTCCCGTCTCGAACGATTTGTGCCCCTGGCGCCGCTGCACCAGCCCCACAATCTGGCGCCGATCCGTTCGCTGCTGGCGAATTTCCCGACGCTGCCGCAGGTTGCTTGCTTCGACACCGCATTTCACCGCACGCATGATGCCGTCGCCGACCATTATGCTATTCCGCATCAACTTCATGCTGAGGGTGTCAGGCGCTATGGCTTTCATGGGCTGTCCTACGAATATATCGCCCGGACGCTGCCGGGCGTGGCGCCCGATATCGCGAAGCGGCGCGTGATCGTTGCCCATCTCGGCAGCGGCGCATCGATGTGCGCGCTCAAGGACGGGCGCAGCGTCGAGAGCACCATGGGTTTCACGGCGCTCGATGGCCTGCCGATGGGAACGCGTCCAGGCCAGATTGATCCCGGGGTGGTGATCTATCTCATCTCCGAGAAAGGGATGTCCGCCTCTAACGTGCAGAACTTCCTTTATCGCGACTGCGGATTGAAGGGGCTCTCCGGTGTCAGCAATGACATGCGCGAGTTGGAGGCGAGCGCCGACCCCAAGGCGAAGCTCGCCGTCGACTATTTCGTCTACCGGATCGGTCTCAGTGCCGGCATGCTCGCGGCCGCCCTGCAGGGCCTCGACGCCTTCGTCTTCACGGCCGGGATCGGCGAGAATTCGGCGAACATTCGCGCGCGCGTGGTCGAGCAGCTCGGATGGCTCGGCGGCACGCTCGATCCCGTCGAGAACTCCCGCAATTCCAGACTGATCTCGCGTTCCGACAGCCGCATCCCCGTCTACGTCGTGCCGACCGACGAAGAACTCATGATCGCACAGCATACGCTGTCGCTGTTGATGAACGGACAATCGACCAATCCAAGGCAAGAGAGGGTGTCATGATCCCCGTGTTCCCGGATACAAAGGTTGCCCTGAAGGGCAAGAAGGGCCTCGTCGTCGGCATCGCGAACGACCAGTCCATTGCCTGGGGTTGCGCGAGGGCATTTCGTGCGCTTGGGGCCGATCTGGCCGTCACCTACCTCAACGATCGCGCCAAGAAACACGTCGAGCCGCTGGCGCAGGCGCTGGAAGCGCCGATCTTCATGCCGCTGGACGTGATGACGGAGGGGCAGACCGAGGCGGTGTTCGAGCGGATTACGAAGGAATGGGGACAGCTCGATTTCCTGCTGCATTCGATCGCCTTCTCGCCGAAGGAGGCGCTCCATGGCCGCGTGGTGGACGTCGGCCGCGATGGCTTCCTTAAGACGATGGACGTCTCTTGCTGGTCATTCCTGCGCATGGCGCATCTCGCCGAGCCGCTGATGAAGAACGGCGGTACGATGTTCACCATGACCTATTATGGCAGCCAGATGGTGGTGGAGAACTACAACATCATGGGCGTGGCGAAAGCGGCGCTTGAAGCGGCCGTCCGCTATGCGGCCGCCGAGCTTGGCCCCAAGGGCATCCGCGTGCACGCGATCTCGCCCGGCCCGCTCGCCACCCGCGCGGCGTCAGGTATCCCGGAGTTCGACGAGCTCATGGACAAGGCGCAGTCCAAAGCGCCGGCGCGCAGCCTGGTCAGCATCGACGACGTCGGCAATGCCACCGCGTTCCTGGCGCTGGATGGTGCCAAGCTGATCACCGGGGGCGTTCTCTATATCGATGGCGGGTATCACATCATCGACTGAGCGCCCTCAGCGATAGTGCAGGGCGATCAGCTCGGCGACGCAAGCGGGCTTCTTGCCGCCCTCGATCTCGATCACGAGATGATAGTTGACGCGCAAGCCGTCCGGCGGCACGTCCTCGGTTTCAGCGACGGTGACCCGGCCGCGGAGCTTTGAACCGGCCGGCACCGGCGCCAGATACCGGATGCGATCCGCGCCATAATTCAGCGTATTGCGCAGCCCTTTCAAACCCATCACGGATCGAATGAACAGCGGAGCAAGCGAGAGCGACAGCAGGCCGTGAGCGATGGTGGTGCCGCCGGGCGCTTCCTTCCTGGCGCGGTCCTGGTCGACATGGATCCATTGCTCGTCACAGGTTGCTTCGGCGAATTTATTGATCCGATCCTGGGTCACTTCGATCCAGTCGCTCGCGCCGATCTCGGTGCCGACCGCGGATTTGATCTCGTTGAAGTCGCTGAATATCCGCATGGTCGTGACCTCGTCAGATCGTCATTTCCGGGATGTTGTCAGGAATGACCAATTCGGCCTCTGTCACCGCCATAACCTCGCCAACGCTGACACCTGGAGCGGTCTCGAGCAGCGTCGCCTTGCCGTCCGCAAAACCGATGACCGCCATGTCGGTCACGACCAGATGGACCGGGCGCGCCGAGGTCAGGGGCAAGTTGCATGTCTTGACGATCTTCGACTTGCCCTTCGCGGCATGTTGCATGGCGACGATGACCCGCTTGGCGCCGCTGACGAGGTCCATCGCCCCGCCCATGCCCGGCACCATCTTGCCTGGGATCATCCAGTTGGCGAGAAGCCCATGCGCATCGACCTGGAGACCGCCGAGCACGGTGACGTCGACATGGCCGCCGCGGATCAGTCCGAACGACATCGCGCTGTCGAAGGTCGCCGCACCCGGGAGCGCGCTAATGGGGCGGCCGCCGGCGTCTGTCAGCGTCGGATGCGCCATGCCTTGTTCGGGAATCGGCCCGGTGCCGATCAGTCCGTTCTCCGACTGAAAGAAGACTTTCAAATCGGCCGGAACGTAATTCGCAACCAGGGTCGGAATGCCGATGCCGAGGTTGACAAGGTTTCCGCTCTTCAACTCCCTGGCGACGCGTCGGGCGATGATGATCTGCGGGTCCATGATCTCACCCGTTGGTAATGAGGTAATCGACGAGCGGCGCCGGGGTCACGACGTGATCGGGCGCGATGACACCGACGGGCACGATGTTCTCTGCAGTGACGATGACCGTGTCGGCAGCCATCGCCATGACCGGGTTGAAGTTGCGGGAGGTCAGTGCGTAAGCGAGATTGCCGAGATAGTCGGCGAGAAACGCGTGAACCAGCGCGTACTGCGCCCGCAATGCCGTCTCCAGCAGGAACGGCTTGCCATCCACCTCGATCTGACGCTTGCCTTCGGCAACCAGCGTTCCGACGCCAGTCGGCGTCAGCACCCCGCCGAGGCCACATCCGCCCGCGCGGATGCGTTCGACGAAGGTGCCTTGCGGCACGAGATCGACGGCGATCTGGTTCGCGAGCATCTGCTGCTGCGCTTTCGGATTGAGGCCGATATGCGTTGCCGTCAGCCTTGAGACCAGCGCAGCGTCGAACAGCTTGCCGACGCCTTTGCCGGGGGTGGCGGCGTCATTGCAGATCAGCGACAGGCCGGTCTTGTTCTGCCGCACGAGTTCGTCAAGCAGGCGCTCCGGGGTTCCGACGCCCATAAAGCCGCCGACCATGACGCTCGCACCGGCCGGGATCATTGCAACGGCTTCTTCGACGGAAACGGCCTTCATGGGCGGAACTCCGGTCGGCAGGCGCAAGTGAATACTGGATCGATGTTGGGGGCGGGCAGACTCTCGGCTTTGATCTGCGTCAAGGTTGCCGGGTCATTCGCGCAGGCCAACGCCGACGCCTGCAAGGGTCTCGTGCCAGAGCCTGCGCACCTCGGCGTGCCGCCGTTCGAGCGTCGCGCTGACGGCATCCCGGAAAGGTAGGAGGTCCGGGCCCTTCAGGAACAGAATCTGCGCCTGCAACAGCCGGCCGCTCTCGAATTCGATGCGGCGCAGCGCCATCACGAAGGGATCGTTCGCGTTCGCTTCCGTTGGCAGCAGGGCCGCCGGCCGGATCCCGGCATGAACCGCATGTGCGAGCGTCGCGAGGTGAATGGTCTGCGCGCGGATGTGATCGGCGATGCCTTCGATCGGGGCGGGAAGCCAGGCCATCTCCCAGGATGCCGCCATGGGGCCCAGCGCGAGGTCCGGGACCCAGGCGGTGGCGCGCATGAGAAGCGAGACGATCTCGCTCTCGCGATAGAACTGCGCGTGCAATTCGGTCTGCCAGGCGGCATCGAATCTCGCGGGCAGGGCGACCGCGAATTGCCGTGCCAGCGCACCATGCGCAGAAACCAGGAACGCGGCGACCCGCGTCTGCTGGCGCGGCGGCACGCGCCCGTCGGCTTGCAGCGGTCCGAAGAACGCGCTCATGTTGCTGGCCTCTGCACCGGAATCGCGCGCAGATGGTCATAGCCGGCGGGAAACGGCGAAAAGTCTCCGCCGGCATCTTCCGGCGCGATCAAGACCTGCTTGTTGCCCTGCCAGCGGCCAGCCAACACGTCCTCGGCGAAGCGCGCCAGCAGGTCGGCTGTTAGTGCAGCCTTTTCGAGCGTGAAGGCGTGATAGGCCCTCGGGATGATGACGAGCGCACTGTCGGGAATTTCCACACGCAACGTCTCGTGCAGCGCCCGCGGCGTGAGGAAGTCGAACTCGCCGTTCAGGATCATGGTCGGGACGGCTATTGAGGAGAGTTGCGGCGTCAGCGGCTTGAAGTCGAGGAAAGACTCCATCAGGTTCTGAAGGGCGTAGACGTCGTTGACCAGCCAGCCCTGCCGCTTCACGCTGTCGAGCTTGTCCAGTAGCGGCTTCAGCCACTGGTCGGACAGGTTCATCGGCAGCAGCAGATCCTGTAGGTAGCCGGTGCCGCCCAGGATGAGGCCGGTGCGCAAGGCGTTGCCGATCAGAAGCAGTTGTGGCGAAAGCTCGGCAAAGCAACTCATCGGCACAAGGCCCGACAGCCGCGCGCCATGCTCGATGGCATAGCGCAGCGCGATCAAGCCACCGAAACTGATGCCACTGAGGAAGACCGGACTGTCGCCAAGTTCGCCGATCAGGCGATGCAGCACAGCGATGTGGTCGTCCTGATCGATGAACAGCGCGGGCTTGTCGGAGACGCCCTGGCCGAGCAGGTCGAACGTAGCGACCCGGAACCGACGTGCGATCAGCGTGTCGCGATACGTGCCCCAAAGCTCGGAATACTGCGTCAGACCGTTGACGAGCACATAGGCAGGCGCATTCGCCGGTCCGTCGAGCTCATAGCGGACACGATATGAGCCATGACTGAGGAAGGGCATTGCGGGGACCGGCCAGCGTGACGATGACCACGATCCTCAACGCAGGCCTGAGGATTCCATTGAGCTAAATCAAACCTCAGGAGGAGGTCCAGCCTAGCGTTCGCGCAAAATACCGCCAGGAGGGAGTTCGTCATGAACGGGAGAAGCGCACTCAAGCGTTGCTTCGTCAGCCTGATCCTGTTGCTGGTCGGCACCGCGCTCGCGGTCGCCCAGCCGTTTACGCGGCGCTCGTCGCAGATGCAGCATGATGGGCTCAAAAAGACCTATGAGATCGCGAACTTCCGGCTTGGCGGCAAGTACGACCTGGCCAATCCCTCGAAATGGGAGAATGGCGGCGAGGGCGGCGTGACGCTGGAATCGCTCGGGGCAGGCAAGCTGCGTACCGGATACATCGCGATCGGCAACGCGCGGCGCAATGCCGCCGGTGAGATCACCAACGCGGTCGTGATCAATTCCTATTATTCCGGCGATTCCACCGATATGTACGAACAGTGGGTCAAGGGCGCGGCCCTGTCGGGCGGCGTCCCGATCATCGGCCCCGGACGGCCGATCGACACCGACCGCTACTACGTCATCATGGTCGACCCGCTGGGCACGTGGGGCGCAAGCAAACCGTCCGACGGCCTCGGCATCAAGTTTCCGCAGTACAGCTACTACGACATGGTGCAGGCGAACTACCGCCTGCTGCGCGACGAGTTGAAGGTGGCGCGCGTCGCGCTTGTCACGGGCGTCTCCATGGGCGGCACCCAGACCTATGTGTGGGGGGTCATGCATCCCGAATATATCGGCGCCCTGATGCCGATCGGCGGCACCACGCAGTCGGACGGTGAAGACCCCGTCGGTAACTGGACCTTCCAGATGATGACGGCCGCGATCGAGGGCGATCCGGTCTGGCAGGCGACCAAGGGCGACTACTACAATCTGCCCAAGGAGAAGCACCCGATGCCGGGTGTGGCGTTCGGCTGGTCGATCCTGGGCATGACGGGCTACGACTTCGGCTTCCGCACGACCCAGAACTGGGCCGCGGTCCAGCCCGAGATATTCTACTGGGATCCGCCGAACGAGAAGGCCGGTCTGAGCGTCAACAACCGTGCCAAGCTCTATGACGCCGTCGATCTCGTCTGGCGCAACCGGGTCGGTGAGACCCACAACATCAATCCATATCTCGGCCGCATCCAGTCGCGCACGCTGGTGATGCACATCACCAACGATCTCTGGCTGAACTTCAAGCTGGCCCAAAAAGCCGTAGATCGCGTGCCGGGCGCGGACCTGATCGCGCAGGAGAGCCCGGTCGCCCATTACGGCGTGTTCCCGATCATCAACCAGCGCAAGAACGATCCGAAGTTCGTCGCTTTCATGGATGACGTCGCGGCTCTCGATCGCGCGGGGAAGTTCGTCGACAAGAATTATCGCGTACCGGGTGTCGCCGAAAACATTGATCCGAGCAAGTCCTTCTGGAAGGACTTCGTGACCTATCCCTATCCGGTCAAATACGCCAACGCCAAGGACAAGATCGGCAACACCTGGCAGATCGGCTACATGGATGAGTATGCCGGCACCGACAAGGATCCCAAGGTCCTCGTCATCATCCACGGCAAGGGCGCATTCGGCGGGCACTATGGCAACATCATGCAATATGCGCTGCGGAGTGGCTTGCGTGTGATCGTGCCAGACTTGCCGAACTACGGAATGTCCGGGCCCGGTAATCTCGATAAGAGCCCGGCGCGCACCATGCAGGATATGCGCGAGGTCATCTACGATCTCGTCGTAAACCAGCTTGGCGTCAAGAAAGCCTATTATCTCGGCCACTCGCTGGGCGGTCAGTTCGTCACGGGGTACGCCCTGACCTGGCCAGATGCGGTGCAGGGCCTCGCGCTCGAAGCACCGTCCGGACTCGAGGAATACCCGCGCGACATTACGATCGCGAAAGACAAGAAGGCACCTCTGTTCCAACCGGGACTCGGTCGCGACTTCGACAAGTGGAAGCAGATCTGGGACCAGACCGGCATCCTGGCGGCGGAGAAGGCCCGCGACGAGCAGGGCATTCGCGACTTCTTCTATTTCAAGAAGCGCAACCCCGACACCGGCGTGGTGTCGGCGGCGAAGAGCGGCTACTTCTTCAGCGACAGCGAATATGCGCGCTTCCATACCGAGCAGCGCGTCGGGCTTACCAAGGGCAACCCCAAGGAGCTCGAACAGTGGTGCAACGTCTTCATCTTCGACATCTACACGATCGGAGCCGAGCTCCAGCAGGATGATCCGAAGAACCTTTACGAGCGGGTCACCCAGATCAAGGCGCCGATCTTCCTCGCCTTCGGTGACAAGGAGCCGTTCATCCCGACGCCGGCTTTCAACGGGCTGACCGATCTCGGACGCGACGTCATCACGCCGTTCATGACGCGCATGACCAATGCGGGCAACCGGCCGATGCTCAAGATCTATCCGGAGACCGGGCACTTCATCCACACGGACAATCCGGTGGAGTATTCAGCGGACGTCGTGGACTTCGTCACGAAGGGAACGGTCGACACCTCATCGCCCCTCGGCACAGATCGCATGATCAAGGGTTCCGTGGTATCCGCCCTGCCAGTGGCGCCGACACCTCCCGGTGCGGCACCAACCGCCGGTCTCAACAAATAGGATCGGTCTATGCCACAGGTGCAGGCGGGTGAAATCGAGCTTGGCTGGCGGGAGTGGGGCCGAGGCGAAGTGACCGTCGTCTTCATCCATGGCAATCTCGCCAGCAAGGACTGGATCGAGCTGGCTGCGCCCTTGTTTCCAACGGGCCTGCGCGTCATCGCCATCGACTGGCGCGGCTGCGGGGACAGCGACCGGCCGAAGCCTGCCGCCGATTATTCGAACTACTCCATGCAGCAGCATGCCGAGGACATGCTGGCGGCACTCGATATGCTCGACATCGGCTATTGCCATCTCGCGACGCATTCGACCGGCGGCATCATCGCCGCCCGCATGCTCTTGATGCAGCCGCAGCGTTTCGGGCGGGTGTTCGCACTCGATCCTGTGACGCCGCTCGGCATGGCTTTCAATGCCGACCAGATCGGCTTGTTTCGGGCGATGATGGCGAGCAAGGACCTGACACGGACGATCATGGCGAGCGCGGCGTCCTCGCTGTTCGTCCCAGAGAGCATGGCGCCGAACGCCGTGCCTCGATTTCGGGAAGGATTGAAGGAGATCCAAGCGTTGTTCGACCGCATCATCGAGCAGACCTTTGGCGTCTCCGAGGGCATCTGGATCGGAACGCCGGTCAACCTCACGAAGGAAAGAGAGAGCAGAGAGCTCGAGCGCCGCATGCCGGAGCTGAAGCATCCGCATCTGGTGCTATGGGGCGAATGGGACGGCTGGATTCTGCCAGCCGATCTTCACGTCATGGCCGATGCGATGCCGGATTGCCGTCTCGTGATCGTGCCTCGCGTCGGGCACTCGATGAATCTCGAAGTACCCGCGCTCTACGCCGGCTATTTCGGCGCCTGGTTCGGAGGACTTACCGCCTAATTGCTAACACCTGAAGGGAGAGACGTCATGGCAGAGATCAATCTATCCGCAGATAACGTCCGTGCGGCGCTGACCGAGGCACTTGGCCGCCTGCGTAAGGCCAACGCCGACTATTTCGAGATGCTGGAGAAGGGGATCAGTTCGTCGCCTCTGCCGATCGCGAACCAGGCGAAGGAGTTTTGCAGTTTCATGCAGCGCAATGTCACAGCGACCCTGGACCTCAGCGACAAGCTGATCCATGCCAGGGATGTCCAGGACGCGCTCAAGCTTCAAGCCGATTTCTTCCAGGAGCAGATGCGGGCCCTGACCGACCAGACCAAGACCATGGGTGAGGCGGCGATGAAGGCGGCCGGCGGCATGTTCAGTCCGAAGAGCTGAGACTGCAACCACGGTACTGACAGACGCGGTAGCGTCAGAAAGGTCTGGTATGGCCGAGACCAACAAGCTTTCTGTCGAAAAGGCACTCCAGAAGTTGCTTCGCGACGAACCCTTGGAAACGGCGGGCGAGCAACGAGACGAAAAAGCCGAGGCGCTCAGGGAGGAGATCAAGCGCATGCGCGCGCAGAGATCGCGTCTTGAGCGATCACCCGGCAAGGACAAGTGAGATCCGGTATCATCGGATGATGCCCCGGTTTTTCGTCGGCATGCTGGCCCGTGTCGCCAACAGCTGGTCGGTGGCCGTGCTGTGCGAGGTTCTGCGCAAGACGCTCGACAATCTGGCCGATTTCAAAGCGCCCGGCTTCACATGCCCGTAAGCCGAAGAGCGGAGCGGGCGCAGCATGCGTGATATCGCCACATCGGGGTTCGTTGCCGATTTCCTGTTCGGCTTCGGCGCGCTGTTCGCGATCATCAATCCCTACGGACTGGCCTTCATCTTCCTCGACAAGACCAGAGGTCTTTCTGAAGACGAGCGCGCGAGCCTTGCGCTGAGGGTTGCCGGATATGCCTTCGTGGTCCTGCTGGTGTCGCTGTTTCTGGGCAGCCAGATCCTCAACTTCTTCGGCGTGACAATCCCGGCGCTTCGGATTGCCGGCGGCCTCGTAGTCGCAGCGACAGGCTGGTCCATGCTCCACGCACCCTCGGGCCCGGCCGGGCCTCACGAGGTCTCGTCCCCCGATCATGCGGCCATGAAGCGCATGGCCTTTTTTCCCCTCACAATTCCGCTGACGACCGGGCCGGGAACGATCGCGACAGCCATCGCGATCGGGATTAGCCGGACCAGCAGCCTCGATGCGATGTTCCAGTCTTCGATCGTTTCGCTTCTGGTGGCGTTCGCCGTGACTGCCGCGATCTATCACGCCTACCGGAAATCGAGCGCAATGGCGCGCCTGTTCGGCGAGGAGGGCACCAGCGTGGTGACGAAACTGTCAGCTTTCCTGCTGCTCTGCATCGGCGTGCAGATCATCCTCACCGGCGTTTCCGAGGTCGCGCGGTCCATATTGGACAGCGCTTCGCGCGCGATCCAATAGGTAGAAGCGCGCCGACCGCAACACCAATCGGCCAATGCGACTCCGATGTTGGTCCGGTGATGATCAGGTGGAGTCCGTCTCGATCGGCGTTTGGCGCTCTACGTCGAGCGGTGTCAGCCTTCCAGCCATTCCTCAGGAAAAACCGTCCTCCGAACCTACGGTCAAAGGCCGCGGTCAGTGATCTGTCACCGCTCCTCCAAACAACGCTAGCCAAGAAGTTTAACTCATTGCAAATTCTGACGATCCGCGCGGAGCTCGCGTACAATGCTACGGTGACGAGCTACGAATGGACCCGCGCAAATTCGGCACTACGCCGATTGGGCGGGCAGGGGACTTCGTCAGGAACGCGGCTAAGCGTGCCGCTATGAGGCTACCTGATGGGCGAGCTAGCCTGAGTCTTTCAGTCGATTGACGCTCAGATCGTCACCGATAGGCGCGTTGATTGTCGATGTTGCGTGTCTCGCGATCGGAGGCAACTGATGGCTCGATCGTCGAGCGGATCAGCATTTGAGTGAGCGCTAGAATAATAGCCCGCTGTCTTGCGGGCCAAAATCGCTCTCTGCGAAACCCAATGGCGGTCGGGCGGTCGATTTTTCTGCAATCAGACCTGTGGTAATGGGACAGAACTAAGCCGAATGGCAAAAGTCATTTCTAACAAGAGCGCAACGGCAGGAATGTCCCATGAGCGTCTCCCAACTCACGAAGCGCGTTCGACGCGAGCTGACTTATTTAGACTATCCGGCTCGGGAGTGGACCGTCCCGCGATTTATGGACGGAGTGCCGGTTCTGGACGTGCTGGTTGTCGGCGCTGGACAGAGCGGACTGGGTATCGCGTTCGGCTTGAGGCTTGAGCGCATAGCAAACTTCAGGATCATCGATCGTTGCCAGCGCGGTTTCGAAGGACCTTGGCGCAGTTTCGCTCGGATGGAACGGTTGCGGACTCCGAAGGAGGTGACTGGGATTGATTTCGGCGTCCCGAGTCTAACGGTGCGGGCGTGGTACGAGGAAAAATTTGGGCGGCGAGCATGGGGTCGCATAGATACCGTCCCTCGGGAGGTGTGGCGCGCGTATCTGGATTGGTACCGAGACGTTCTGGACCTCCCGGTTGAGAACGAGGTCGAACTAATGTTGATTGAGCCGGCGGATGGCGTCTTCCTTGCCCATCTCCGTCGTTCCGAAGGAATTGAGCGGGTGTATGCAAGAAAGATCATTCTTGCGACAGGCTTTGAGGGAAGTGGCAGGTGGGGCGCTCCTAGGTCTCTGGTCGCCCATTTGTCGGCAGATCTTTACGCACATTCGGCCGATGATATCGATTTTCGCAAGCTTGCAGGAAAACGCATTGGTATCCTTGGTGCCGGGGCATCCGCCTTTGACAACGCAGCTCTCGCACTTGAGGCGGGCGCCGCGCGAGTAGACCTTTGCTTCCGCCGTTCGGAGATGCCGCGGGTCAACCCACTCACTTGGATGAATTTTGCCGGTATGTTGGGCCACTTCGGCGATCTGACGGACCTAGACCGCTGGCGGTTCATGCGTCACATTCTTGAGGAGCTTCCGGTCCCGCCTACACAGGACGCTTATTGGCGATGCCGCGAGTTTGAGAATTTCGTTTGGCACCCCGACTGCGGATGGAGTTTCATCGACGAAGCTTGCGGTATTGCAAGGGTTCGAAGCAGCAATCGTAGATTCGAATTCGACTTCATGATTTTTGCGAGCGGCGTTGAGGCGGATCTCTCGGCGCGTCCCGAGCTCGCCCTATTCTTTGAAAAAATAGCCCTTTGGCGCGACCGCTTCACGCCTCCATCGGGCGAGGAAAGCGAGGCCCTCGCGCGCTATCCCTATTTGGGCCAAGCCTTTGAATTCACGGAGCGGCACCGCGGCACTGCTCCGTTTCTGCGAGGGCTACACAACTTTACGTTCGGAGCGATGCTGAGCCATGGAATATCAGGAGCGGCCATCACGGGGATAAAATATGGAGTGCGGCGGCTCGTAAATGGCATCGCGCGTGATCTGTTTTGCGAGGAGTCGGCAACTTATTACCGAGATCTGCTGTCATACCAGACGCCTGAGTTGCGCACCTTGGACAGTGCATTTGTCTGGTTGAGCCAGCTTGGCAGTGACGCCACTGATTTCGAGAGCTTCGCCAATCAGCTGGATCAACGCCAGTTTGCCACGCTCCGCGCCTTGTTGCAGCGATCAAGGCCCCACGAGAAATCTCCGACTGTAAGGGCTTCCCGACTCGGTCGCACGAAGCGCACCTCGCGACCGGCGCGGCTCAAGAACAAAAAGCGGAAGTGAAATAACGACGGCGTGGTAGCGCGATGTCAGTTGCTACCGCTTTCTCTCGCGCTCACCACGAGGGCCCGTGGGTCGGAAGGCCGATCGAGTATTTCTGGAAGAAATGCCGTTTGACTATAGGTCGATGATATTGGAGAATATTTGTTTCACTGCCTTGCACATATTGATCACGGCCTAACGACCACCACCATCGGGAGGTAAGCAATGGCCTTCATCGCGTTTACGAAGGTGATCGATTTTACGACATTGACCGCCGAGCAGCGAAGACAACTCAAGAGCATTCTTGGAAAGCGCGAGAAGCAGCTCAAGAAGGCAATCAAGGATGTCGAGAGCGCCCTTAGCAAACTTGAACGAACAGGTGGCAAGTCCGGAAAGCGGGCGAAGGGCAGGCGTTGATCGGACGCCGATCAATTTACGTCAGGCATGATGTTGAGCGGTGCTGGTCAACAGCTGCCACGCTTTGGCTCATCTTTCATTCCTGAAACTGAGCGTAGTTCGTCCACGAGATTTCTCGCGTCTGTCAGATCGGGTGTATCCCGACCTTCGGTGAACCAAGTGTATATAGGCTCTAAGAGGGACCAAGCCTCGAAATATCTGCCTTCGTTACTCCAATGCCGCGCGAGACAGATCGAGGCACGCAACTCCCACCAGCGAGCTTGTTGTCGCCGCGCAATCGCCACGGCTCGCTGCAGTGCGGCCTCTGCCTGGTCACGCCTGCCGAGTTTTAGGTTGATGTTGCCCCGAAGACGATACAACTCGGCCTCAAAGAATCTCTCCCCTGTTGTTTCGGCCAGCTGAACGCCTTCGTTCAGCAGGCGCAGTCCAACTTCAAGCTCTCCGAGCTGGGCATGAGCGAAGGCGAGATGGCCCAAATAGAGAGTGCGGCGGCACCGTTCAGAGTTTTGGTAAGTTGCCGTCAAAGCGCCGCGCATCAGTTCGATCCCGACTTGAAGATCCCCTCCTTGGGCTAATAGCGCTCCGCGGAAAAAACGTGCTCTTCGTTCAATTGCCGCAAATTCATGCTCGATGCTGAGCGATATCGCTTCGTCGGCGTGAGCCAAAGCGCGCTTTGCGTCGCCGCCGATTGTGCCCAAAACGACTATGTTCCCCAGGGCCAGGGCCGTCGTAAAGCTTTGTTCCCTCGTTCGAGCAAGAGTTTCAGTACGCTCGACGATTGTTGTAGACTGTTTAGGATAGCCAAGGACCAATAGCGTCGTCGAGAGCCACGCCAGGCTGTTCACCGCGTCATCGACTCCGAAACGGCGATAGGTCGATATCGTGGCTGGATTGGTTGAGCACAGTGCGAGGGCGCGATCGAGGTGTTCGCGTGCGTCGGCGAAGGCACCCGTGAGATGCAATGATTGTCCAATAAAGCGCGTGGCTAGGACGGCCACGCCGGGATGATCATGCTCTGCGGCCAACGCGAGGCCGTACCGGGCATCCTCCAGCGCTGAGCTATACTCCGCGCGCATACTGTGGGCTAGGTAGCTGCCCCACAGGATCGTCATCCGTTCTTCTAGGCTGACACTTTCGCCTAGCAGCGCGCGAGCCCGTGAGAAGACCCGCGACGTTTCAGCCGCGGCATCGCCCTCAGTTGCGGCGACTGCAGGACCAAGGGCCAGATAGAAATCCAGTTCTTTGCGATCGCGTTGCGGCGAGCTGAGCAGTTGCTGGGTCAGCTCCATTCCTCGCGTGAGATGTTTTACAGCCTCGGCATTGGAGGAGCGCCCGAGCGCGCGCTTTCCGGCCTTGAGCCAATAGTCCGTAGCCTTCTCAAGCATGCCGGCTTCGGTGAAATGGTGCGCAAGGATTTCAGGGTCGTTCACGACGGCATCCTGGAATCCTTCCTCTAGCACGCGCGCTATTTGCGCATGGAGTTGCCGCCGCCGTGTCTTCAGCAGGCTCTGATAAGCCGCATCCCTCACCAATGCGTGTTTGAAGCTATAAATGGCATCCGGCAGGTCACCTTCGCGGAAAATAAGCCCGGCCTCCTCGAGTTCGGAGAGGGAATGCTGCAACCGTGTTTCCTCTCGAGCGACCACAGCCCGCATCAAGGAATAAGAAAATTCGCGACCGATGGTGGCGCCAATCTGGGCGATCTCCTTCACCGAATGCAGGCGGTCGAGCCGCGCCATCAGGGAGTCGTGAAGGGTTTCCGGGATGGCAAAGGGCGGTAACGGTCCCCCGAGCTGATAGCGATCCTGACATTCGATCAGAATGCCAGCTTCGAGGACAGCCTTGGTGAGTTCCTCCACGAAGAGCGGATTTCCGTCTGTCTTTGTTACGATCTGCTTCATCACGTCGATCGGAAGCGCTCGGCCATTGGCCACCTGCGTGGCAACACCTTTGACATCATCTGGGTTGAGCCGTCCGAGGACCAGGCTTCCGACATTTGCAAGATCGGTCCAGGGCGGCTCGAACTCTGGTCGAAAGGTAACCAGCGCAAGGATAGACAACTGTCGGGCTCGCTCTACGATGAGGTCGAGCAATTCGAGGGTGGTGTCGTCGGCCCACTGAACATCTTCGATAAGCAACAGGATGGGCTGTTTGCGAGAACGGCTCTCGAATTGATCGAGCAGCGCGGCAAGTGTGCGGCGACGCTGCTGGGCGGGGCTTAGCTGCGGTTTTGGATAACGGCTCGCGAATGGGATCGATAGCAGCTCAGCAAAAAGTGGTACTACCGTCTGAACTTGCGGTGCTCTCAACGAGAGGAGTGCCTCCAGCTTGTCAAGCCGCGTCTCGACGGGATCGTCCGCCTTAAATCCGGCACTCCTTTCCAACTGCTCGACCACGGGATGAAGTGCGCTGTTGGCGTGGTAAGGCGAGCACTGATAACGGAAATGCACGTGTGGTTGATGCTTAGCTGCACGTTCAGCCAGAGCCGCTGCTAAGCGCGATTTCCCGATACCCGGCTCGCCGGAGATAAGAACGATCTGGCCTTCGCCCGTGCGAGCCAAACGTTGACGTTCCAACAAGAACTCCAACTCGGAATCGCGGCCGATGAGAGGGGCGAGTTCTGTCGGACGCACCGCCTCAAAGCGGCTCTCGGAAGCCGAGACGCCCTGGACGGCCCACGCGCTCACCGGCTCGCTAATGCCTTTGAGGTGGTGGGCGCCAAGGTCGCGAAGACTAAAGATATCGCCAAGGAGACGACGGGTGGAGTCTGCGACGACCACGGTGTTCGGCTCGACCAAGGCTTGCACGCGAGCCGCGATATTGGGAGCGCCCCCAACCACGGAGTGCTCCCGAAGTTTGCCTTCGCCGCCCAGGTCACCGACTACCACCATGCCGGTAGCGATACCAATACGCACCGCGAGCGGTTCTCCAGCGCGGGTTTCAAGCCGTGCGACAGCAGCAATGATATCGAGCGCAGCTCTTACAGTTCGTTCGGGATCGTCCTCGTGCGCAATGGGATAGCCGAAATACGCAAGAATGCCGTCTCCGCGAAAGTCGGCGAGAAAGCCGTCATAGGAGCGCGTGATACGAGCACAAGCAGCGTGATAGGCATCGATGACGGCGCCCATATCTTCCGGGTCAAGGCGTGCCGTCAGGGCGGTCGAATCGACCAAGTCACAGATCATTACCGTGAGGTGGCGCCGTTCCGCGTATTGCGCAATTGCAGCATTCACGACAGTGGAGGGAAGGCTGGAGGGAAGCGCACTGATCGCATTCACGAGGCGTTTCCGGTCGCCGAGTGGGATGCCAACCTTTTCGAAGTCAACTTCTGTCAATTGCGGCAACACATCGCAATCTATGGCGTTCGCGATGAACAGGGACTCATGTCGTCCTAGGCCCAAACTTTTCAGCCAAGTCCCGATTTCCATGGCAGGACCCTTGTGTGTACGAACAGCTTCAGCGCATCAGAGCCGAATATTTGCTCGTCCTACTTAATTCTATTGGAAGCCATTCAAACGAACAGTTCGGCATGACCGCACCGACAATAGCATGCTGTCGGGTCCGGACATGTGAACAGCCTCGCAATTCGCAGCATCCAAATACCTGCGGAAACGCGCGAGCGCTTCCGGTTCGCGATGATGGTTGCGACCTGGGCGGCCCGTGAAATTGAGCGGACGATACGTCCGTGAAGCCAGGCCCGCCGGCTCACGCGGGCGGCCTACTTCGCGATCCGATATTTCCTGGCCGCCTTGCGCCTTGGTGGTGTATCCGGCGTACGCTGCTTTCCGAGGTCTCAAACAGAGGCAGGAGATAATGTCGGCTACAGAAATCCTAAAGAGCGCGTTCGCGCTAGTCCTTTATATTGCGGCGACAACGACGACGCTCGCAACCGCCCAAGAAGCGACATTTTCAGAAGGCGAGCGACTTGGCGTTGCGGCGTGTTTGTCCAAATGCCCCGATAACGACAAGGCATGCAACAATCGATGTATCTCGAGTTTTCAAACCAAGGGCCGTGTGTGGGGCGACGATGTGCGCGCTTGCATTAGGAGTTGCCGGGTAGGCACCCAAATGAAAGATCAGATACTTGGTTGTATAACGGGCTGCCGTCTTGATCGGATCGTCCGATAGAAGCGCGGTGGTACCGTCGGCACAAGCCGCTAGGGATCGCGGTACCGAAACGCAGGCGGCCCAAGCAGCAGCCCGCCGGTTCGCGCTAGCGGGCTGGGCGTCTCTCGCAACTGCCCTAGTAGGCGCGGCGGCCGTGCCGCCGATAAGCTGCGGGGTTTTCCACGCCCGCGAAGTATGGATTTATGGCGCACTCTGCGGCGCGGCCCGATGCCGAAGCATTGCACTGAGGCAGCGATGTGTAGCTGCAATCGTAATAGTTGGCCCCCGCGCGGTAAACGTGCAGGCAAACCGGAAAGGCCGGATTATACGTCTGAGCTGCCGCCGGCTCTGTTGATGCCATCCCGATTGCCAAAATCGCCAAGGCCGGAGTACGCATTGGAACCTCCATTCGGACATTGAGAACGCGCGCGAAGCTCCACGAGCCAGTACTTCGATCGTACCCCGCGGAGGTCGCGACTGCGCCTGACGATCGCTACCAGCCCGCTGGTCACGCTGGCGGGCCGTCCCTTCTAAACTTCATTGCGATCGGTTCCGTTCCCGATCTGGAACTATACTGCTTTGGGCACAAGTGGACAGAACTGATTGCCGGTTTTTCCTATGCTCAGGACCACCTGGCGACCCCATTACCGCCAAGGTAGCCTCCAAACGGCCCCGGCAACTTAGTCTTTTGCTGGGGCCGCTTTTGCGCTGGTGTCGATCAGCCGGACAGAGGTCCCGCTCTCGTGCAGCTCGAGCCAGCCCTTCTCAACTGCATGCTTGATGCCGGCGCCGAACTCCAACCCGGTGGCCTTGAGCGTGTAGAGAAACGGAGCATTGAGCTTTTCGATGTGAATGCGACCGTCCTGGACAGCTTCAATGGTCTTCGCGAGCTCGACCAGTTTGCGGGCGGCGGCTTCAGGAGCGGCAAAGGCACGTTCGGCGGCGAGTTTCATGCAGATCGACTACCCGATTCTTCGTCCCCAGGCCGTACTGCTTCACCCGCACTTGTGGTTTTTGGCGTGCAGCGCGGTTCGGTCGCCAGTCATCTCACCGACGTAGTCGTCAATGGCGCTTATCGGCTTCTCGCGGTCGGCACGGCGATCCTTCCTGCCAAAGATGAGGTAGTGGCGAAGCCGGCCGAGTTCGGCCAGGTCGGCTGCTACCGCCTCGGCCCGCACTTCTTCCGCGCGCTGACGCATGCGCTCTTGGTGCCAAGCTCTCGCCGCCGCTCTGTTCTCTGCCTTGGTCATGACGCCATCGAACCGCGGCGCAGGCGAGAGTCAAATTATCGATTCCTAGCGGCGCGGAATGCTCGCGAGCTACTGCCGGTCGTAGGTGTGGATAGATGCGCGACGCCATCGCTGTGATTCAAGGACCGTCTTGTCGCTCCTTCGATGCATCGCGTCGAAACACGACAGTCCATCGTGACGTCGGAAAGCTGATGAGATCGGCGGCGGCATCAGTGTTGGGATCGGGCGTCGCCTCGTCCGAACTGCGACAAATCGACTCGATCTCACCGCGACGCTTACGGCGCCACCAAGCGACGATTGTACGTTCGATTGTGCGCTGAAGCGAAAACCACGAGCTAACTAATTGATTTTGTTGATGTTTTGGCGGAAGGGGTGGGATTCGAACCCACGGTACCCTTGCGGGCACGCCGGTTTTCAAGACCGGTGCCTTAAACCACTCGGCCACCCTTCCGGACAGAGAATGGTTGTCGCTTAACGCAGTCGACCGCGCAAGGCAACGCGAAGTTGGCGCTTGCGGGGGAAAACCAAGTCCGATGGGGAAACAGGCCGGGAAGGGCAAAGCTCGGCTTCGTCGAGCAGTCGTTCGGCGCGGATTCGCTCACGGTGTGGCTCGGCTCGTCCAACGACGACTGGAATGCACGCTGCGCTCAATCGCGCAGCGCTTGCTGACCGGACACGTCCGATGGCCGGTGCTGAGCTTGGAGCAACGCACTCGCGCCCGCATCTGCAAGACGCGTGGCCAGATCTGTCGTTTTGATAAAGGTTGTATGAAATAGATCACGCAACCCCGAAGAATATTCGCGCTTGCTTCGACGTTGAAGGTGCGTGTTTACGTGACATCACCCAAAAGTTGTGCTTAGTCTCCGGCCGCCTTCTTCGTCTTGCTGTCCGGGGGCTGGAATGGACACCGAAGCATTGACCGTTGCTTATGCGCGCGTGAAGGCGATCCTGGATGAAGCTGCTGGCGATAGCACCGCTGATTATGGTGGCGCTGGACGGTTTTGGGACAAGGGCGCACAGGCGTTGGAGGCGGCCGAGATCTTCGGCATCAAGATGGTTGCTCCAGTGCCGGAGGGCCACGCCTGCTGCATCCCGCCGCATGCGCGCAGCGACGCGTCCGGATTGATCAAGGGATTGCGCGGTGACGCACCGTTCGACGGTGGCCGGTTTCCGGCGCTTCCATGGGGCGGCAAGCGCGTCGCGCCCGCTGACGTCGACCGCATTGCCGACTGGATCGATGCCGGCTGCCCGGATGATGCGACCAGCGTCGCAGTCGAGCTTGCGCCTGGCAAGCCGGCGAAGACCGTGACGGTGAAGGTGAGCGAGATCGCCGAATTTGCGGTGGCTGCCGACGGCTATTCGCCGGCCGCGGACGCCGGCGAGCCCAGGCGGCGCATGAACATCGACTGCATGAGCGAGCCGCAGCTCGAGCGCCTGCGCCGCGGCTTCCGCCGGCTTTACGATCTCGACCACTGGCCGGAAGACCGGCGCAACTACAACAACCAGGCGCTGATCCACCAGAACCATTGCCAGCACGGCTGGGAGCGCTTCCTGCCCTGGCACCGTGCCTATCTCTACGAGTTCGAGCAGAACCTTCAGGACTTCGAGCCCGGGCTGATGCTCCCGTACTGGGACTTCACGATGCCGGAGTACCGGCCGGAGGAGCCGGACAAGGGCCGCATCATTCCGAATTCGATGAAGGCCTATCTCACCGAGGAAGCGGCCGAGACGCTGTTGGCGGCGCTCGATCCGGCGCCGACGGCGGCGCAGAAGAAGGCGATCCTGGCGCTCGCGCATGACCGCGTCACCTTCACCTCACAGCACGGCTTCTTCTGCTACGTCATCAGCAAGATCGGCTATGCGGCCGTCACGCCGGATCCTGACAATGCCAACCGCCAGCGCTTCATTGACGCGCTGCTTCAGTCGAACTCGCTCTGGTATCCGCTGCGCTATCCGGCCGAATATCCCAAGGGACAGACTATCAACCAGGCGATCAACTATCATTACCCGTCGGCCGACGACATCGCCCAGATCCTGAGCCTCAACAATTTCCGCGACTTCGGCGGCGGCAGCATCTACGACGCGGCGTTCGGGTTTCTCGACCAGAATCCGCACAACACCATGCACATCTGGACCGGTGGCCAGAATCCGGATGCAGGGCAGGCGACCTATGTCTGCAAAGATGCCCCGACCGCGGCGGCTGCGTCGCAATCCGACGCCGAGACCACACGTCTGCGCGCGCTCGCCAAGCGCCGCAACGATGCCGTACAGGTCGGCGGGCGCCGTTTCCACGCCCGCCCGGATCTTTATTCGCAGCCGGGCTCCGGCGACATGTTCAGCAACCTGACGGCCTCCTACGATCCCGTGTTCTGGCCGATCCACGTCAATATCGATCGGATCTGGTGGGAGTGGCAGAAGCTCAATCCGAATGCGCTGCCGGCCGATCTCGATTCCGTGCTGTCGCCGTGGAACTACACCATCCGCGACACGCTCGACATCGCGCCGTTCGGCTACGAATACGTCCTCAGCTCGCATTTCATGCCGGTCGGACTCGAGGCGCCGGTCAGCCGCTTCGTGTCGCAGCCGATCAACGTGCCGCAAGCCGCGCGCAGCTTCAAACGCGCGGAGATCCGCTTGCACCAGGTGCCGCAACTGATGCGCTCCTGCTTCGTGCGCGCCTTCCTGAACGAACCCGGGGCCGATGCCTCGACGCCGATCAAGGGCAATCCGCACTACGCCGGCTACATCTCGATCTTCGGACATGGGGCCTGCTACGGCGGTCCCGGCCATTGCGATATCCCGCCGCCGCAGCCGCGGCGCTTCGACCAGCGCGGGCGCAGCCACAACACGCCACGCGTCCATCGCATCGACGTCACGGCCGCCGCCAGGCAGGCGCTCAAGAAGAAGGGCCCGCTGCAGATCACGATGGTCGTGATCGGCGGCGACTACCAGGAGGAGAGGGAGCTTCTGAAGCTGGAAGGCGTGTCGATCAGTTTCCTGGATTGAGAAAGCGGCGGGGAAGTCATGGCGACGTATCGAATCCATCCGGGCATCGGCATCGCGCGCCTGGGCAACAGCGACAGCGAATTCTACCTCGCGCCGGAGACGCCCGCGGCGATGCCGCTCGCCTGCGACAGTTTCGGCAATCCCCTGCACGGCCCCGACGGGGTCACACCCGTTCCGGTCAAGACCTTCAAGGATGTGCAGGGCCGCGTGAAGCGCCAGGCCGCGCGCTTCCAGATCTTCGTCTATGACGACGAGTCCCCGGAAGGCAGGCCGCTGGCGCTCGGCGATGCCGTGGAGGGCGGCGGCAATCACGGTGTGCTCGTCGACATCCAGTGGCGCGTCTATGTCGCCAACAAGAAGGCCTCCTGGTACCCGTTCACCGAGCTTAAGGGCGAGCATGGCTACGCGCTTGGCAGTGCGCGCCGCAACGCCGACATCACCGGCCAGGACCGCGACCTGCTCATCATCGATCCCGGCCCGCGTAGCGTGAACGCGACCACCAACCGGCGCGCGCATTTCGATCGCTCGGGCGGCCCCGGCGGCTATGCCACCACGTTCCCGCCCAGGGGCCTCCAGCCGTTCGACATCGACACGCTGGGCGAGATGATGACCGACAACAAGGGCCGCCTGGTCGTGCTCGGCGGTCACGGCAATTCGGGCATGGACGTCAACGGCAGCTTCGGTCCGAAGATCGAGGACTATGCCAACACCGACGGCTGGTACGACGACATCTCCGATGGGCCGGTGATGGCGCGGCTGATCATGTATTCGAAGCAGGTCGGCCAGACACGCTACATCGACGTCGAGTTTCCTGCCTGGGTCGTGGTCGGCTACCCGCGCTTCGTCCCTGAGATCCTCGACATGATCACGATGGACGAGGTGCTGTACGATCTCTATGTGCGCCAGTTCGCCACCGATACCGGCATCTATGGGACGCTCGGCACCTATGACGATCCGCAGCAGATCCCGTTCCGCGACGAGGCGGCGCTGCGTCATTGGCAGGCCGGCCGTCTCGCCTGGAATCGCAACTACCGGCCGTGGTTCTATCGCGACATCTGGCCGATCCTGTTCCGGCCGGATGAATTCAGGTATCTGAACGATATCCTTCAGCAATCGAACTACCCGCACGATCAGGCGCAGCGCGGCACGTTCGATCCGGACAAATTATCAAAGACCCCGAAACGCGCGACGCGGCCGGCGGCGACGGCGACACCGTCGGATGCACCGTTGCGCGATGCCAGTCAGGGCGAAGCGGTCATGGCGGTGGCGGCGGTCGCAGGTCCGACCCACTATTCCAAGGCCGACGATCCCTACGGACCGATGCGCCGCTTCCTGTTCGATCTGTTGCGCCGTGCGGGCGAGGCCAATTCCTTCCAGGTGCAGGACCGTGCATCGTCGCGCGTCCATTCGCTGCCGCTGATGCCATTGTTGTGCGGCGACAATCCGCTGACCAACGAGACGCCGTCGAAGTTTCTTCATCTCACCGAGTACCAGCTCTTCATCCTCGGCCAATGGGCGCGCGGCTGGTTCATCAACGAGAAGGAGGAGGGCTGGCTGCCCGACGGCTATTCACCCTTCGCGCCTTATCCGAAGACACCGCCGAAGACCGGCCGCGAGCTCGACCGCGGCGTGCTCAGCAACGTGCTCGGCGGCGCCTTTTGTCCGGGCGCCGAGCTCGGCTGGGTGATGCGCAACCCTTCGATCTACTGGGCGCCGTATCGCATCAACGCCGATCGCAGCGTCTCGGATTTCCTGCAGAGCGCCGCCCAGGCCAATCAGGACCACGGCACCGTGATTGCCGACCCGACCTTCAACGTCAACTCGCCGCTCAGCCAGGACAACGATTTCGAGACCGGTCTTCAGCCGGGTGACCTCACCAAATATATGGGTCTGCCCTGGCAGTCCGATTTCAACGAGTGCACCACCCAGCCGATCAACATCACCTACGCCGACTGGAACAATCTCTGGCCCGACGGCGACAATGACGATCGCTTGCGACGCGACGAGAAGACCTGGACCACACTGTGGTGGCCGGCGCATCGGCCGTTGCAGTCGTTCGAGATCGCCTCGGTCTCGAACGGTAAGCCCAATTACGTCTGGACCACGTGGAGCCGCGGCGTCCCGCAGACGCCGGTCGGCGACCTCAAGATGGTCACCGAGTGGTCGCTGCTCGGTTTCATCGTGCGCAATCCCTACGAGCCGGCCGTCAAGCCCGCCGACAGTTATCAAGGGCCCAAATACATCAGCGTCGAGCGAACAACCGGGTCGCGGCCCGATCCCAAAAGCGAGGTATCATGAGCGACAATCCATTCGTCGGACATTGGACCTATCGCAGCCTGCTCAACGATCCCGACGTCAACACGGCCTTCAACAATCTCGAATTCGGCCGTGGCACGATCGAGATCGCGGACGGGCCGATGCAGCTGCTGACCGGAACGATCGGCGGCCCGGGCTGGTCGCTCGCGCTGAAGGGATCGCGCGCCTACGGATCGCCGATGCAGGTGCGCTTCCAGGGCACCGGCGTCGTCGGCGGCGAGGAATGGATCTACGATTATTGGGGCTCGCTGGTGCCGGCCTGGCCCAATGGCGTCGACCAGCGTCCGGCCATCGTCGGCTCGGTGATCCGGACCATCCCGCACAGCGGCGGCTCACCCGGCACGGTGGCGCCTGCCGGCGTCGTGGCGTCGTTCTACGCAGTCCGGGCCGACTGACCTTGGCCGCGTTCGACATCATCGTTGCAGGCGCAGGTCCAGCCGGAGCGGCCGCTTCCCGCGCGCTTGCGATGTGCGCGCCGGAGCTTCGGGTGGCCGTGATCGCGCCGTCCGAGCGGCGCGGGCGCGGCGAAGGACGGGGCCCGGGACGAGGCCAAGAACGAGACCAAGGACGAGGCGAGGTCTTGTCACCGCTGGTCCAGCCGGTGCTGCGGCAGCTGGGTCTGTGGCCGACTTTCCTGGCGCAGGGCTTTGCGCCGTCGCACCGCACGCTCACCTCCTGGGACCAGGCCGGCCTGACGTCGAGCGAATTGCTGCTGGAAGCGCGCGGGCCGTCATGGCGCGTTGATCGAATGGCGTTCGATGGCTGGCTCACGGCGGCGGGTTGCCGCGCGGCCGAGCGCGTCGACGCGAAGGTCTGTCATCTCGCGCGCGAGGCGGACGGCTGGTCGGTCGTTTGCGACGACGGCAACAGCCATTCGGCCCGGCTGATCATCGATGCGACGGGCCGCGCCCGCGCACTCGCCGACCGCCAGGGTTTGCGGGCGAAAGCGCAGGACCGCCTGATTGCGGCCTATGCCGAGGCGACGACATCGGGACCGGCCGCACCGGAACTGCTCGTCGAGGCCTTTGAAGACGGCTGGTGGTACACGATGGCACTCGACCAGGGCAGGCGCGCTTTTGCCTGCATGACCGATGCCGATCTCGCGCGCGGCCTCAGGCTGAACACGCCGGACGGCTGGCGCAGAGCTCTCGCCAGGACGCAATTCGTCTCGGCGCTCGCGAGCAAGATCATTCGGCTCGAACCACCCCGCTTGATCCCTGCGGGCAGTCGGTACGCCGCAACGACTGCCGGCTTCCATTTCCTCTGCGCAGGCGATGCCGCGAGCGCTTTTGATCCGATCTCGGGTCATGGCGTGGTCAAGGCCATGCGCTCGGGCGTGTTCGCCGCCTATGCCGCCTGCGATTGCCTCGCGCGCGGTGATGCGGCCGCTCTCGATCGCTACGGCGCGTGGATCGCGCGCGAGGCCGCGGCCTACGCGACGACGCTGAGCGAACACTACGGCAGTGTTTCGCGCTGGTCCGAGCGGCCATTCTGGCGGCGCCGGCGTGCCGACGCGCCTTCACGCAATCCTTCGAGCAGTCTTCTGGAACAGTAGGGCGGACAACATGATGAAGAGCTTCGTGCGAATTGGTCTTGTCATCGCCGCGCTGGGACCGAGCCTTCCAGCATTCGCGGCGCCGGTTCCCCGTGCTTTCGAACCGCCGCCGACGCTGCCCGGACAGGGCAATGTCGTGGCCCTGGAGGCCACGGTGGCGCCGGCCGTCGGCGGCTGCCGGCCGCAAGGATCGATCTCGCGCAGCGGCTCGATCGTCTCGGTGGTGCTCAACTTCGTGCGCGGCCGCTTCTTCATCAACAACCCGGATCCGACCGATCCGCAACCGGATGGCCTCGACCCCGTCGAACTGCGCTCCTATGGCGGCTGCAAGTCGGGCCCGGCGATCTTCATCAAGCCCGGCGATACGCTGCGCGTCGACCTGATCAACCAGCTCGCGAAGGACGACCCGAGCTGTTTGCCCAATCCGCCGGAGGGGCTGGGCTTGCCGGCGTTGGTCGGGTGCTTCAACACCACCAACCTGCACACGCACGGCCTGCACGTTTCGCCCGCCGGCAACAGCGACAACGTGCTGCTCAACATCGCCCCGCAGACGAAGTTTCCGTATGAGATCAACATCCCCAACGACCATCCGGCGGGGACGTTCTGGTATCACGCCCACCGTCATGGCTCGACGGCAGTGCAGGTGGCGAGCGGCGCCTCGGGCGTGCTGGTCGTCAAGGGCGAGCGTCCCTATACGCCACCGTCGCCGCAGAACCCGAAGCCGATTGCCGATATCGACACGGTCCTGCATGACGTCAACGGCGCCCCGTTCAAGGAGCAGCTCTTCCTGTTTCAGCAGATCGCCTATGCCTGCTTCGCCAACCAGCCGAACCAGCCCGGCGGCCCGTGGCAGCAGATCTACACCACGCAGGGACTCTACAACGCCAACAGTCCGGCAAATATCGCCAACGCGCCGTGGACGTGCCCGCTGGCGACGTCAGGCAATCCGGTAAGCCCCGGCGTCGTCGAGAACTTTGGCTTGCAACTGGACTCATCGTCGATCTGGGACACCAATGGCCGCTTCACCAGCGTCAATGGCATCGTGCAGCCGACGCTCACCGTGCCGGCGGGCGAGATCCAGCGCTGGCGCTTCGTGCATGCCGGCATTCATGACACGATTAACATTCAGCTCGTGCGCGCCACGCCGGTCGGCACAACGAACCTGATCGCGACCTCGGCGCTGAGCGGCAACCGCCAGCAGCAGAAGGCCGATCTTCTGGCCGCCTGCAATGCCTCGGCCGGCACTCTGATTCCGCAGTTCGAGATCGCATCCGACGGTCTGACCCGGACCAAATTGCGCACCGTGCACGCCTCGCAAGTCGGAGGCATGCTTGAATCGAACTACATGCAGCCCGGCTATCGCAGCGACGTCCTCGTCGTATTCCCCTCGGACGGCGACTATTGCCTGCTCAACCAGGCGGCGCCGAAGGCTGAGCGCGTGTCCAACGGCAATGGCGGCGGGCAGGGGCCGACGACGCCGCAATTGCTGGCCTACATCCATGTGCGCGGAGGGCAGCCCGTGACCGGCGACCTGCAGGCCTATGTCGGCAAGGCGCTGTACGATGCCAATCCGACGTTGCCGGACGCCGTTCGCACCGGGCTGCGTGACGGCGATCTGCGGCCGTGGGCGCCATTCGAAAACCTTGCGCCGCCAGCTGCCGGCAGCCAGCAGCAGCAGGCGGCCTTTGCGATCAACTTCCCGGCCTTCACGGTCAACAACGCCTCGTACGATCCCGACGTGGTGAACTTCACGCGCGAGGTCAACACCACGGACGACTGGATGCTGTCCGCGCAAGGCGAGCCGCACATCTTCCATATCCACGTCAATCCGTTCCAGGTGATCGACGTCACCACCACCAACACCAACGGTCAGCAGATCTCGATCTACAATCCCGACGGCACCTGCAAAGCTGACATCGTGTATGCCGACAAGCAGCAACTGGCCAACCAGTATTGCGGCATGTGGCACACATTCCGCGACACGATCATCGTCGAGAACAACTATCAGATCCGCGTCAGGACGCGGTACGACCGCTACATCGGCGAGTATGTCCTGCATTGCCACATCCTGGACCACGAGGACGCGGGCATGATGGCCAACATCGCAATCGTTCCCGACCTCAACGCGCCGGGCGGCGGCCTCGGGATGGCGGGGATGCGTCATGCCAAGCAGCCGACGGCGACACCCGCGGCGACGCCCGTAGGCCACAAACATTGATCGTCACAGGAAGCAGGGAGGATTTCGCGCGATGAAGATCGGCATTCCCGTCTACGACGGCGTCGACATGCTCGACGTCGCCGGTCCCTTCGAAATGTTCGACTGGGCCGACTTCGACGTCGAGATCGTCGCGGCAAAGCCGGGAATGAAACGGTTTCGCAACCGGGGATTTCCGTTCGAGGTCGCAAAATCCTTCGCGGAATGCGCCCAGTATGATGCCGTCTGGATTCCCGGCGGCGATCCAGACGCGCTCACCGAGATCATCAACGATCCGCACCGGACCTACTTCCAATTTCTGACCAGGCAGGCCACCGGTGCGAAGTACATGTGCTCGGTCTGCGAGGGGGCGATGCTGTTCGCGGCATTCTCGACGACCACTGGGCGACGACCCACTGGGCTTTCCTGGAATGCTTTCCGACGCTGTTCCCGAAGGTGAAGGTTGCCGACGGACATCCGCGTTTCGTGCTGGATCGCAATCGCCTGACCGGAGCCGGAATATCCGCGGGCCTCGACGAGGCGCTGATGTTGATCACGCTGCTCGGAGGCACGGAGTTGGCGCGACAGGTTCAGCAAAACACCGAATACTATCCGGATCCGCCCGTGCGCAGCGCGATTCCCGCAGCGCCGCAGTGCCCTCTCCCAGGCGTCAAGCCGCCGGGGTCGACGCGATAGGTCCGGCCGACCGAATGCATCATCTAACTATCTGATATGTTGATACTTCAATCGGCCGCGTCGACTGCCGGGTTCAACTCATGGAACCGTTTCGTTGCTTGCGCGTTGTCTCCGCATGACCGAAGACCTTTCCTTCCGACGCAAACCCCTGACCCCTGAGCAGCGCCAGGCTCGTGATGCCGCACGCCGGATCGAGGCCGAAAAGGCCATGCGCGATCACGAAGAGGCCCAGAAGGCGTTTTACGCCAATAAGGAACGGCTGAGGGCCGAGCGGCTCGCGCGCGAAGCGGCCGAGGCGAAGGGCTGACCGAACGCGGTCGCCGCCCACAATCTTCTGAAGCGATCTCCCAACCGGAGACCGGCCGCTAATGCCGGTTGGACATTCCCGTTGCGCTCAAAGCCAGCTTGAGCGCCTGGACGGCGCCGGCGAACGCGCCGCGGGGCGCTTGCGCCTCGATCGCCTCGGCCGCGATGCGACAATCGTCGGCGACCTTGAGCAACCCGCTTCGCGCGAGATCCATGGTGGAGAGGGCAGCCTGCTCCAGGCAGACCCGTTCAAGCCGTCGAAACTCCCGCAGCTCTTTGTTCATGCGCCAGCTCTCGATGTCCCCCGGCCCATCCGGCGCCGAGTCTGCTTAACGGACGGTAAACATCTCTGCCTAGCCGATTTGGCTGGCGCGGCGCTGGTGCGTGCCGTGCCCACGCCCGGGCTGCGGCGCACCACCGCGCAGGCTTGACGGCCTCTGCCTTCCGGGAGGAAGATTCAAATGATCCTAAACTGACGAGAACCACGGAGACGTTCGCTCCCAGCCAGTCCGATTCTCCTCAGCGAAAACGCATTGGAGCTGACCATGACCACGTTCGACAAGCGCGAGCAGGGCTTTGAGGCCAAATTCGCCCACGACGAGGAATTCATGTTCAAGGCCACGGCCCGGTCCAACAAGCTGCTCGGGCTCTGGGCCGCGGGCCAGCTCGGGCTCAGCGGCGACGCCGCGGCAAGCTACGCAACGGCGCTGGTGACAGACAATCTGGAGAGCCAGAGCATCGACGATGTCGTGGGCAAGGTGTCCGGCGATCTTGCCGCCAAGGGCGTGGCGCGCGAGCAGGTCGCGCAGAAGCTTCAGGAGTGCCTGCACCAGGCGCTCGCGCAGCTCGAAGCAAGCAAACAATAAGAAGGCCGGCCGTTGCCCTCACTCGGCGTGCTTGCGCATTCCGGAGTCGCTGAGCCTGTCGACGTAGGCAATGCCGATCGCCGAGGCGATGAAGGTGATGTGGATCAGGACCTGCCACATCACGCCGGTCTCGGTGAAGCCGGCGCGGTTCGAGCCGAGATTGCCGGCCTCGATGAAGGTGCGCAGCAGCGCGATCGAGGAGATGCCGATGATGGCCATGGCGAGCTTGATCTTCAGGACGCTCGCATTGACGTGGCCGAGCCATTCCGGCTCGTCGGGATGACCCTGGAGGTCGAGCCGCGAGACGAAGGTCTCGTAGCCGCCGACGATCACCATCACGAGCAGATTGGAGATCATCACGACGTCAATCAGCGCCAGTACGCTCATCATGATCTGCTGCTCGGTGAGATCGATCGCGTGCCAGGACAGATGCCAGAGCTCCTTGAGGAACAGCACGATGTAGACGCATTGCGCCACGATCAGTCCGAGATAGAGCGGCAGTTGCAGCCAGCGCGAGCCGAAGATGATCATCGGCAGCAGGCCCAAACGCGGCAACGGCGGGCGGGGTTCGGTGCGCAGTTCGGACTCGGGTCCAGGCTCAACCGACATTCAGGCAGCATCCTCGCGAGCTGAGATGATCTCGCTTCCATGTAACCCGACAAGATGGCCGGTGGAAGACGGCCGAGCCGCCGGCTGCGGCCGACAGATCGCGCAGTCTCGTGCTACCGTGCCGAACGGCCAAAGAGTCAGGGCTTGAATCGGGAGGCGGGGGTGTCTTGGAGCGGCTTCGGCAAAGGGCTCGGCGGCATCGCGGTCGCCGTCGCAATCGTGGTTGGCGCCGGTGGCGCGGAGGTCTCGGCGACGCCGCTGACGCCGTTTCGCTACGAGGCGCAGGCGCAACGTCATTGCCCGCACGACCAGGTGGTCTGGCTCGATTTCAGGAAAGGCATCTACTACGGCAAGGGCCAGAAGCGGTATGGCCAGGGTTTCGACGGCAGCTTCGTCTGCCTGAGCGAGGCCCGCGACAGCCTTTATCGCCGCTCGCTATTGGGCCTGCGCTGAGCAGCGCGTGATTCGGAAGTTTGGGGGACGGCTATTTCCGGTCCGGCAGCTTCACCGGCACGTGCGAGGAGGTGCTGATCACCCGGGGGCTTCCGTCGGGATAGGTGCGGTCGCCGCGGATCAGCGATTCCAGAACCAGAAAAAATTTCTCAGCAAGCATTTGCGTCACCCTCGTTGGTGATGGCCTCTTGAAATGAGTCGAGGCGCCGAACGCAGAAATTCAATCAACTAAACGGGAGCAGGGCAATACCGGACAGCGCTGTATGCTGCATCGCGGTGTAGTTGTGGTTAGAAAGAAGGAGACTGGTGGTGGTGCTCAGGCGAAGGCCAGTGCCACCAGGCTCGAGCAGAGAAGAAACAAGCCGCCGGCGGTCAGTGCCAGGAAGCCATCGGATACGAAGTCATGATTGCGCATGGGACACCTGCCGCTCTCGTGTTCGATGCTCGGTCGGATCGATTAAGATTGTCCGAACGTGCCGTCTTGAAAGAGGTGATCCTTGCCGTCCGCGCGAATGCCCTCAGGCCCTCGTGCGGTAACCTTCAAACGCATGGGCCAGGAAGATCCCCGCGCTTACCAGACCCATCAGTGCCGAAACCGTCTCGATCATCGTCAAATTCCAGTTCGCCCCTGCAACCGAGAAAACGCGTGCGGCCTTGCACAGTCAAAAGAATTCCAGTGAGCCACAAGACAATGGGGGTGGAGTGAGGATTTGGCGCAACAGAATGTCCAGGAGTGGCACAGAGCAGGGGGCCTGCGCTCCGTAGATCGACGGGGAGAAGCGAACGCCCCGTTTACCATCCCGGCGTGAACGCTGTGGGCTCCCCATTTCCGCCGTGTTCGGGTTGCGTTATCCTTACTGCTTCCGACGCGGTGGTGGGCCGCCTTGGATTTTGGGACCGGACAGCGCTCCCCCGTAGCCAAAGCGGGTTGGGTACGCCTCCGGCGAAGTGGTATTTGGGGCGCATGGGGATCCGACGGTCAGATTCGGTTTTGCGGGCCGCGCGCGGTGTTGCCGCGGTCGCGACCTGCCTTGCGCTCGCCAATTGCGCCTCCTCGAACAAGTTCGCCAGCCGGGTCGATCCGAAATACGGCGTGTCCTCGAGCCCGCGGGTCGTGGCGTTTGGGGATCCGGTTCCGAAAGGCGGCGGCACCTACCGCGTCGGCAAGCCCTATGTTGTGGGCGGCCGGACCTACGTGCCGGAGGAGGACGTCAACTACCGCGCCGAGGGTATGGCGTCCTGGTACGGCGACGATTTCCACGGCCGCCTGACCGCCAATGGCGAAGTGTTCGACATGACCTCGCTGACAGCGGCGCATCCGACCCTGCCGATGCCGTCCTATGCGCGGGTGACCAATGTCTCGAACGGCAAATCGCTGATCGTGCGCGTCAACGACCGCGGGCCCTATCACGGCAACCGGCTGATCGACGTCTCGAACAAAGCCGCTGAACTCCTTGAATTCAAAGGCAATGGCGTCGCCAAGGTCCGTGTCGAATACGTTGGCCGGGCGCCGCTGGAAGGCTCCGACGATCGCCAACTGATGGCGACCCTGCGCACCGGGATCCCGGCGCCGTCGCCCTCGATGGTGCGGGTTGCCTCGGCAAGGCCCTTCGTGCCGGAGCTTCCGTCGTCGAACCGCGGCGCCATTCGCGGTGAGGTTCCGACGCCGGAGGGGCGGCCCTATAATCTCGGCAACACCTCCGCCGACATGGCGTCGCTCAACGCGACCTCGGAGATGTCGGCCTCGAGCCGCAGCCGCAGCCGGGGCCGGGCGCTCCAGAACGCGCGTGCCGTGTCCTATGACGAGGATGGCCGCTACGCGACCGAGAACGCACCGTCATCGGCCGACGGCGCCGCCGAGGCCCGCAGCATCCTGAGCGGCCGCGGCCTCTACTAAGCAGGTACCAAACCGGCAAATCCGGCGAGCGGCGTAGCGCCGCTGGCCCGTCGTCGCGTCCAGGGATCAGAATGGGATGCGCGCGCGTCCCGTGAACGTCCAGATCTGCGTGTTGCTGCCGATGCCGCCGAGTTCGGCGCCGAAGCCGACCGTAGTGCCGCCCGCCAGCCTTGCGCCGATGCCGCCTGTGATGCGGGCTGACCAGCCCTGGAGCAATGGTGTCGAAGCGAGCGGGATGCCGCCCGCGGCAACGATCGCGGCCGCATCGTCCTGCGTGAAGTAATAGTCGGCAAACACGCCGGCATAGGGCGCCAGCAGCACGCTATCGAGCCACGGTATGGGGTAGGAGACCCTGTTGCCGGCAGACGCGCGGCCGCTCGAGAAGGTGCGGGCCGCCTGCTGGGTGCCGAGCGAGTCGACATAGGCGTTTTCCCGCTCCCAGATCGCGTAGACCCTGGCCGACGGTTCGATATTGAAATTGGCCCAGCTGTAGCTGCCGGTGAAGCCGGTCGCGAATATCCAGCGATTGCCGTTGAAGTTGCCTTGCGCCGTGCCGGCGGTGCCGTCATAGCCGATGCCGGAATAGGTCACGGCCACATCGTAACGCAGCGTCGGGATGATCTTCCAGCCGAGATAGGCGCCGACGGTCCAGCCGTCGCCCTTCAGCTTTCCGTTGATGTCGGTCTGGGTGTAGCTGAAGTTCTCGTAGCCGCCGGTCACACCGACCAGCAAATTGGGTCTCGCCCGGTAGGTCAGTCCCGACAGCAGGTTGATCTGCTGGCCGAAAAGCGTGGCCTGGGTTGCACCCTGACCGATGTTGCCGGACGAGCCCCATTGATCGATGCCGCTGCCGCGCACGTCGATCCAGAACAGCCAGTCCTTCTGCTCCCTGAAGCGCGCAGCCGGTGCCTTGGTCGGAGCCGCCCGATCGATCGCGGCGAAGGCGTCATCGATCCGCGAGGAGCCGCGCCCGCGGCCGCCGGTCCGGCCGGAGCCGCCGTCGCCCGAATAGGCGTTCAAACTTTGAGAACCGGGCTGCTGACCGGATTTGGGCTTGTCGTCCTCATCGCCGTCGGGCGCGGCGGCGAAATTGACGCGCAGCCCGCCCGCGCCTGGCATGATGTATTGCCCGCCGTCGCTGAACCCTTCGGAAATCGCGGTGTCAATCGAACCGGAGATCGCCTGTCCCGAGCTCTGCGCCACGATCTTGGTGACGTTGAGCTGGAGGGCGCGCAGCTTGGCGCTGTCGGCGGGAATGTCGACCGACTGGTTCAGAGCCGGCGATGTCGAGGCGTTGAAGGCCACACTGCCGTTGTAGGTCGCCGTGATGCTGTGATTGCCGACGGGGAGCGTGGTCGTGGCAAAGGTGGCGTCACCGGCCGACAGGGTAGACGTGCCGATCGGCGTGCCGCCGTCGTTGAAAGTGACCGTTCCCGTCGGCGTTCCGCCCGAACTCCTCACCTTGGCCGTGAACGTTACAGACTCGCCGTAGCTGCTCGGATTCTTCGACGAGGTGAGCTCCGTGGTGGTCGTCGCGGACAGATAGGTGAACCTGTCTGCCGCCGAGGTCGGCGACGTCCCTCCGGCCGTCGTCACGGTGACATCGACCGTGCCGGCGCCGGGCGGCGAGGTTGCCGTGATCGACGTTGCCGAATTAACCGTGAAGCTGGTCGCGTTGTTGGCGCCGAACTTCACTGCGGTGGCGCCGGTGAATCCGGTCCCCGTGACCGCCACGGAGGTGCTGCCGATCGCGGATCCGGAGCTCGGTGAGATTGAGCCGACCGTTGGTGCCGGCGTGTAGCTGAATTGGTCCGATGCCGATGTGGCGGACGTTCCGTCTGGCGTCGTCACGGTGACATCGACCGTACCGGCGCCGGCCGGCGAGACCGCGGTGATCGAGGTCGCGGAATTGACCGTGAAGCTCGATGCATTCGTCACCCCGAACTTCACGGCGGTCGCACCGGTGAAATTGGTGCCGGTGACGGTCACCGACGTGCCGCCTGCGAGCGGGCCGCCCGTCGGCGAGATCGACGTCACGGTCGGCACGGCGAAATAGGTGAACTGGTCTGCCGCCGATGTGGCCGAGGTGCCGCCCGTGGTCGTCACCCTGACGTCGACGGTACCGGTGCCGGCCGGCGATGTCGCGGTGATCGAGGTTGCGGAGTTGACGGTGAAGCCCGCCGCCGCGGTTGCACCGAACGTCACGGCTGTCGCGCTGGTGAAATTGGTGCCCGTGATCGTTACCACCGTGCCGCCGGCCGCCGGCCCCGACGTCGGCGAAAGCGACGTGACGGCTGGCGTGGCGACATAGGTGAACTGGTCGGCGGCGGAGGTGGCCGAGGTGCCGCCTGGATTGGTCACGCGGAGGTCAACGGTGCTGGTACCGGCGGGTGACGTCGCGGTGATTGATGTTGACGAATTGACCGTGATACTCGTTGCGGCGGTTGCGCCGAATGTCACTGCGGTGGCGCCGGTGAAGCCTGTGCCCGTGACCGTCACGACCGTGCCGCCTGTCTGCGGACCCGTAGTCGGTGAGATCGAGGTGACGGTCGGCGCGGCGGTGTAGGTGAATTGGTCAGCGGCGGACATTGCCGACGTTCCGCCCACGGTGGTCACTCTGACATCTACGGTGCCGGCCCCGGCAGGCGATGTCGCGGTGATCTGGGTTGCCGAATTGACGGTGAAGCCGGCCGCCGCCGTGGCGCCGAACGTCACCGCCGTTGCACCTGACAGATTGGCGCCGGTGATCGTGACCGTCGTGCCGCCGCCCAGGGGGCCGCCTGTCGGCGAAATCGACGTGATGGAGGGAGGGCCGGCATAGGTGAATTGATCAGCGGCCGAGGTCGCGGATGTCCCGCCCGGCGTCGTGACCCTCACGTCCACGACGCCGGTCCCGGGCGGCGAGGTCGCTGTGATCGATGTTGCGGAATTGAACGTGAAGCCGGCTGCGGCCGTCCCGCCGAATGACACGGCCGTGACGCCGGTGAAATTCGTGCCCGTGATCGTCACCACCGTGCCGCCTGTCTGCGGGCCCGCAGTGGGTGAGATCGAGGTGACGGTCGGTGAGGGAATATAGGTGAACTGGTCCGCTGCCGATGTTGCCGACGTGCCGCCGGCTGTCGTCACCCTGATGTCGATCGTGCTGGTTCCTGCCGGCGACGTCGCGGTGATCTGGGTCGCCGAATTGACCGTGACGCCAGTCGCAGCCGCTGCTCCGAACACCACGGCCGTCGCGCCTGAGAAGTTGGTGCCGGTGATGGTTACGGTGGTGCCGCCGCCACCCGGACCCGAGGTCGGCGAAATCGAAGTGACCGTCGGTGCCGGAACATAAGTGAATTGATCGGCTGCTGACGTTGCCGATGTTCCGCCCACGGTCGTCACCGTGATGTCGACCGTACCAGTGCCTGCGGGCGATGTCGCGGTGATCTGGGTCGCCGAATTGACCGCGAAACCGGTTGCCGCCGTTGCGCCGAACGTGACCGCAGTTGCTCCGGAGAAGTTCGTACCGGTGATGACCACGGTCGTGCCGCCGGTCTGCGGGCCTGATGTCGGCGAGATCGATGTCACGGTTGGCGGAGCTGCATAGGTGAACTGATCAGCAGCCGAGGTCGCTGATGTCCCGCCCGGTGTCGTGACCCTGACGTCAACAGCACCGGCGGCCCCCGCCGGCGAGGTCGCGGTGATCGAGGTCGCTGAATTGAACGTGAAGCCGGCCGCCGCGGTCCCGCCGAACGTCACGGCCGTGACTCCGGTGAAGTTGGTGCCGGTGATCGTCACCGACGTCCCGCCGGCCGCCGGACCTGCGGTCGGGGAGATCGAGGTGATTGTGGGAGCGGCAATATAAGTGAACTGGTCCGCCGCGGATATTGCCGACGTCCCGCCGGCCGTCGTCACTCGGATATCCACGGTGCTGGTCCCGGCCGGAGATGTCGCGGTGATCTGGGTCGCCGAATTGACGGTGAAGCCGGCCGCGGCCGCTGCCCCGAACGTCACGGCCGTCGCACCTGTGAAGTTGGTGCCGGTGATGGTCACGGTGGTGCCGCCGCCGCCCGGGCCCGACGTCGGCGAGATCGAGGTGACGGTGGGCGCGGCCACATAGGTGAACTGGTCGGAGGCCGTGGTCGCGGATGTCCCGCCTACTGTCGTGACGGTGACGTCGACGGTGCCGGTTCCGGCAGGCGCGGTGGCCGTGATCTGGGTATTGGAATTGACCGTGTAGCTCGCGGCATTGGTGGCGCCGAACTTCACGCCGGCAGCGCCTGTGGTCGTGCTGAAATTCGTGCCGGTGATGATCACCGATGTGCCGCCACCGGTTGGACCTGATGTCGGCGATATCGAGGTTACAGTCGGCGCGGCAACATAGGTGTATTGGTCTGCCGCCGATGTCGGCGACGTCGAGCCGTTGGTGACCGTGATATCGACAGTCCCGGCGGACCCTGCGGGCGCGGTCGCGGTGATCTGCGTATTGGAATTGACGGTGTAACCCGTCGCGTTGGTGGCGCCGAACTTGACGCCGGCTGCGCCAGTCGTCCCGGTGAAGTTGGTGCCGGTGATCACTACCGAAGTGCCGCCGGCGAGCGGCCCGGTCGTCGGTGAAATCGACGTCACCGTGGGGCTGGGTAGGTTGATCGTGAACGTATAAGGGGTGTTCGCGATCGAACTGCCGGAGCAGCCCACGTTGAAATCGCTGCAGCCCGGCGTGTAATACAGGGTGATCGAGTCCTGTCCGCCACCTGTCTTGCTGTTCAGCGTGATATCGATCTCGGCCTGGCCAGCCTTCGCGGATTGACCGTTTTGGTTCGGGTTCGTTGGATGAAATGTGTAAGTTGCCTTTGACGTGGTCGGATTGTAATCGGCCGCTGTGAGCAGTGGGCTGCCCGAATGGCCGCTCGAATTTGTGATCGGTGCATTGTAAAAGGCGTCTGTGCCCGCGACGGAATAGACGCCGTATACAACCGAGTCGTCGGCCGCGGCTGCGCCGACGGTCAGACACAGGCGATAGATCTGACCGACCGACGTGAAGTTGATGGTCACGCCCGACGTCGAATCCGTCGTTTGATCGCAAGCCGCGTTCGCCGCCGCCATCGCGCCGAGCATCACGACGGCCGCGATGCAGATGCGTTGAGCCGCCCGCCAGAGAGAGCGCAATATCCGCGAAGGCTTAGGTTCACCATCGCGTGTCGGGACCGCCAATTTCCCGATTATCTCTGGAATGGCCACCGCAATCGCGTGACTCACCGGCCCCCCTTGGCGGTAGCTCTCGATAGAGCATCCGCCTAAAATCCCTGATTGTGAAATTATTCGCCTATATCGTTGCGTGCATTTGACGGGACGCGGTGCGCAACGCAAGCGAGCGAGCCAGCCAAACTGCCGAAACCAAGTCGCGGGCACTACTTTGCGGCGAACCGTTGCAGAGCGGCAACAAAAGCGTGCTTTGATGGCAATCGACGGAAACGCTTGGCGTATCAATTTATGGTTGCGCTTGCGCTTGACTGTCAACGCTGACTGTTCAACAATCTCGGCGAGTGGGCCGCAATAAATTCATTCTTTAATTTAAGTGCCGCCGTCGTGGTTTGCATCATCACGCGACGGGTCGTTAGTTTTTTGGGGGAGGGGTCATGCCGTTACAGCCGGTTCTCGGACAAATCATGCCTTTTGCGGGCGCAGTGATTCCCAGAGGTTGGGCGCTGTGTAACGGTGCGCTGCTGGCTATCCAGCAAAATGCCGGGCTGTTCTCGTTGCTCGGCACCTATTACGGCGGCAACGGAGTGACGACGTTTGCACTCCCGGATCTGCGCGGTCGCGCGATCCTCGGCTCGAGTGGCGCCGGCCAATATCCCGTGGGGTTGACCGGCGGGTCGTATATGGCCAGCCTCAATGTGCAGCAGCTCCCGGCCCACAATCATCTCATTCAAGTGTCTGCAGCGGTCGGAGGAGGCGGACGCGGGAGCGTCCCTCCCACAGGCAACGTCTTCGCGACAAACTCACTGCCGGCGACCAACCCGACGAAGATTTTTGCCGCAGCCGGGAGCGGCGACACGCCATTGGCCACCGCCACCAATCTGGTGAACGAAGGCGGCAACCAGCAGCATAACAACATGCAGCCCTATCTCACGATCAGCTATCTGATCGCGACGCAGGGGATTTTTCCGTCGCGAAGCTGAGCGGCTGCACGGCCGCATTTTCGCAAACGTAATCCGTCCACTTCAATTTTCCCATATTCGCGCATTCGCCGATCGGATCGGAACGGGCGCACACCAAAGGATCATATGCGATGGCAGATCCGTTTATCGGCGAGATCAGGTTGTTCGGCTTTCCGCGGGTGCCGGACGGCTGGTTCGCCTGCAATGGACAGTCGGTCTCGATTGCCCAATTTGAAACGCTTTACGCCGTGATCGGCACCACCTATGGCGGCGATGGCGTCAACACGTTCAACCTTCCTGATCTACGCGGCCGTGTTCCGATCGGACAGGGACAGGGGACGGGCCTTCCGAACTATACGCTAGGCCAGCCCGGGGGCGAGGAGAACCACACCCTGATCGAAGCCGAAATGCCGACCCACAGTCATGCGCTGATGTCCTCGACCGCGACGGCAACGGATGTAACGCCCGGGCCGACCCTCCATCTTGCCACGGCGTCAGCAGGTGAACTCTACGCACCGATTGCGAACGCCGGGACGTACTCCACGATGGCCCCCTGCGTCGCCACTTCGGGCAACAGCATCGGGCACAACAACATGATGCCGAGCGTGGTTGCCAATTACTGCATTTGCTACGCGGGCGTCTTCCCTTCGTCCGGTTAGGCCGCGCACGCATCCGTATTCAGTCTCAAGGAAAGACAACATGTCAGATCCGTTCGTCGGAGAAATCCAGGCTTTTACGTTTCCTTTTGCAGTCGGCGGCTTCAACAGCGCCTGGCTGCCGTGCGGCGGCCAGCTCCTGCCAATTCAGGGTCACAGTGCGTTATTTGCACTCATCGGTACCTATTACGGCGGCAATGGCACGACCAATTTCGCCTTGCCGAACCTGAACGGTTCGGTCGCGATCGGTCAGGGGCAAGGCCCGGGATTGCAAAATTATGTCGTCGGCGAGACCGTCGGCAGTTCGACGGTGACGCTGATCGGCGACAACATGGCGAGGCACACGCACGCCCTGCAACTCGGCAACAAGAGCGCGACAGGCGCTACGGCAGGTCCCGGCGCGGCGGGGACCACGGTTGCGATCGACCCGAACTTCACCGGCTTCACGGCGCCACCCGGCAGTCTCACCTTGGTGCCAAGCGCCGTCACACTCACCGGGCAGAACCTGCCGCACGACAACATGCAGCCGACCCAGGCGATCGTCTGGTGTATCGCCTACGCGGGAATCTTTCCGGCTTTCGGCAGCTCCTGAACGATCTTGAGTGGCGACGGCATGATTGACGGCGCGCCGCTCGACATCGTCCCGGACGATCCGGCTCTTCGGCTTCGGCCCGCAGGCCCGAATGACGAGCCGTTCATCCGGCGTCTCTTCGAGGAGGTGCGGACAGGGCAATTCACCGCGACCGGATTGTCCGGGCCGATCGTCGGCCAGATCATCGCGCAACAGTTCCGCAGCCAGGCGGCCGGCTATGCCGCGCAGTTTCCGGGGGCGATCTCGCTGATCGTCACACAGGACGGGACCGCGATCGGCCGGCTGCTGCTTCATTGCGAAAGCGAGCACTGGCACATCATCGACATCGCGCTGCTGCCGGCCGATTGCGGTCGCGGCGCCGGCACGAAGATCCTCGACGCGCTCGAAGCGAGCGCACGGCAGCAGGGTGTCGGCGCGCTGACGCTCTCGGTGCTCGCGGACAATTCGGCCGCGCTCAGGTTTTACCTGCGGCGAGGATTTGCCGAGACCGGGCAGGCGGGCGCCGCCCACATCGCGATGAAAAAGGATCTCGCCTAACGCACAGCCACTTCGCGCAGGAACTTCAGCAGCGCAGCGTTGACCTCGTCGGGCCGCTCCTGCTGGACCCAATGGCCGGCGCCCTCGATGATCAGCTTCCGCGTCAGATTGGGCAGCACGCGCTCGAGCTCGTTGACGCGCTTGGCGCCGATCAGGCCGGTGATGACGGCGTCTTTCGAACCGGCAATGAAAAGCGATGGCTGATGGATCTGCGCGTCCTGCCAGGGCGCCGTCAGCTCCCAATTGCGGTCGAGGTTGCGATACCAGTTCAGCCCGCCGCGGAAGCCGGACTTGCGGAAGCTTTCCGTGAAATAGGCGAGGTCGGCCTCGCTGAGCCAGTTGGGCAGCGGCTCCTCGGCGAGCGCGTGACCGAGAAAGCCCTTGCCCTCCTGGACGAACATCGCGGCGCTGGGATCGGCAAGGCCGCGGCCGCCGAGCACGATGCGCATGGTGCGGGCAATGTCACGCTCGAACTCGGCCTCGGCGACGCCGGGCGTCTGGAAATACTGCCAGTAGAAATTGGTGACGCCGCCCTGGCGCAGCAGATCGAGCGGCTTGCCGCGGCCGCGGAATGGCGGCGGCACGCTCAGGCCCGCCACCGCCGTGAAGATGTCGGGCCGGAACAACGCCGCGTGCCAGGCGACCGGCGCGCCCCAGTCGTGGCCGACCACCATCGCCTTGCTTTCGCCGAGCGCCTGCACGAGGCCAACGATGTCGCCGACCGTGTCGAAGATCGAGTAGGCGGCAACGTCCGCCGGCGCCGCGCTCTGGCCGTAGCCGCGCATGTCGGGGGCCACGACGCGAAATCCGGCGTCGGCGAGCGCCGGGATCTGGTGGCGCCAGGAGTAGGATAGCTCGGGCCAGCCGTGGCACAGCACCACCAGCGGACCCTGGCCGGCTTCGCGGATGAACAGGTCGATCCCGTTGGCCTTGATGACGCGGGTGGACAACATCGCTTTTCCGCCTTGTTTCAGGGGTTTGGTCGGGAAATATGAGGTGCCACGATAGGGGCGCGCAGAGAATCGTGCAATCTCGGGTTCGGCGGCCAGCCCCGTGTTGTTCGCACCGGTTCCTGCTGTTAGAACGCCGTTCTCAGGGCTTCGCCATGGCATTTCGTCTTTTTCCGCTCCGTCGCACCCGGTTCTCCGCCGGTGCGCTGGCGCGCGGGCTGATCGCTGCGGTTCTGGTGGCGGGCATCGGCTGGGGCGGGGCCCTCTACGCCGCCAATCAGAGCATCCAGGGCGCCAAGAAAGCCGAGGATTCCGGCTTCGATGGCGACGCCCCCACCGCGATCCTGATCGAGGCCTCCAGCGGCAGCGTGCTGTTCGACAAGAACGCCGACGAGCTGCGCGCGCCCTCCAGCATGATGAAGCTGATGACGGCCGAAGTCGTCTTCAACGCCATCAAGAAGGGCGACATCAAGCCGACCGACGAGTACCGGATCAGCGAGAACGCCTGGCGCAAGGGCGGGGCGCCCTCGGGCGGCTCGACCATGTTCGCCGCCATCAACAGCAAGGTTTCGGTCGACGATCTCCTGCATGGCGCGATCATCCAGAGCGGCAATGACGCCTGCATCGCGCTGGCCGAGGGCATTGCCGGCAATGAGAAGATCTTTGCCGCCGACTTCATGACCAAGCGTGCCCGCGAGCTCGGCATGACGAAGTCGACCTTCGGCAATTCCAACGGCCTGCCCGATCCCGGCAACAAGATGACGGTGCGCGAGCTCGGCATCCTCGCCCGCCACATCATCCTCGACTTCCCCGAATTCTACAAACTGTTCGGCGAGAAGGAGTACACCTGGAACAAGATCCGCCAGCCGAACCGCAATCCTCTGCTCAATTCGATGGAAGGCGCCGACGGTCTGAAGACCGGTTACACCAAGGAAGGCGGCTACGGCATGGTCGGCTCGGCCGTGCAGAACGGCACGCGGCTGATCGTGGTCGTCAATGGCCTGGAAGATCCTGAGGATCGCGCCACCGAAGCCAAGAAGATGCTGGAATGGGGCTTTCGCAATTTCGAGACCCGCACACTGATCGCGGCCGACCAACAGGTTGGCTACGCAAAAGTGTTTGGCGGCGAGAGCCGCTCGGTCAAGCTCGTCGCCAAGACGCCCGTCAAGGTGATGGTGCACAAGAACGGCAGCGACAAGCTGATTGCGCGCATCGTCTATAGCGGACCGGTGCGCGCGCCGATCGAAGCCGGCCAGAAGGTCGGCGTGGTCAAGGTCTGGCGCAGCGGCAATATCGCGGTGGAGACGCCCGTCTATGCCGCCGAAGCGATCGGCACCGGCTCGACCATGCGCCGCGCGATCGACGGTGCCAGCGAGCTCGTGATCGGCATGTTCCGCGCGGGCGCCGAGAAGCTCTGATCATGAGTGAGAGCGCAGCACAGCGACCGTCCGGACGCGGACGCTTCATCACCTTTGAAGGCGGCGAGGGCACCGGCAAGTCGACCCAGATCAAGAAGCTTTCCGACCGCCTCACTGCGGCCAGGATGCGCACCCTCGTCACGCGCGAGCCCGGCGGCTCGCCGGGTGCCGAGATCATGCGTCACCTGGTGCTGTCGGGGATGGGCAAGCTGCTCGGGCCCGAAGCCGAGACGCTGCTGTTCGCGGCTGCACGCGATGACCATGTCCGCACCGTGATCCAGCCTGCGCTCAATCGGGGCGCCTGGGTGCTGTGCGACCGCTTCGCCGACTCGACGCGGGCGTATCAAGGCAGCCTCGGCCGCGTGCCGATGGGCCTGATCAACGCGATGCAGCGGGTCACGATCGGCGATCTCAAGCCGGACCTCACCCTCATCCTCGATTTGCCGGTCGAGATTGGATTGCAGCGCGCCGCCGTGCGTCGTGGTAGCGGCACACCTGACAGGTTCGAGGGCGAGCAGCTCAGCTTCCACCAGGGCCTGCGCGAGGCCTATCGCAAGATCGCCGAGGACGATCCCGGCCGTTGCGTCCTGATCGATGCCAATTCCGATCCCGACACGGTTGCCGGACGAGTCTGGACGGCGCTGCGCGACCGTCTTCTCCCAACCCCTGCATCGGTGGTTTCCCTATGAGCCCGCGCCAGGCCGAACGCGAAACCGCCATTCCGCATCCGCGCGAGACGAACCTTCTGTTCGGCCATCGCGAGGCCGAGACGGCGCTGCTCGCGGCCTATCGCAGCGGGCGCATCCCGCATGCCTGGCTGATCGGCGGGCCGCAGGGGATCGGCAAGGCGACGCTGGCCTATCGCATGGCGCGCTTCGTGCTGTCCAACGGCCAGCCGCTGGCGCCGTCCGTGCAGCGCGCCGAGACCCTCGCGATCGATCCTGATAACGCCGTGGCGCGGCAGGTTGCGGCCAGCTCGCATGGCGGGCTGTTGACGCTGGAACGCACCGCCAACGACCGCGGCGTGATGCGCACCGTGATCACCGTGGACGAGACGCGGGAGACGATCGGTTTCTTCGGCTCGACTGCTGCGGCAGAAGGCTGGCGCGTCTGCATCGTCGACACCGTCGACGAGCTCAACCCGAATGCCGCCAACGCGCTGCTGAAAATCCTCGAGGAACCGCCGCAGCAGTCGCTGTTCCTCCTGGTCAGCCACGCGCCGGCGCGCGTGCTCGCCACGATCCAGTCGCGCTGCCGCAAGCTGCGCCTGCGCCCGCTCGGCACGGATGACGTGATCGGCGCCGCAGCTTCGACGGCTGACCTCGACCCGAACGATCCGGCGCTGCGCGAGGCCGCGGAGGCCTCCGAGGGCAGCGTCGCGCGGGCGCTGACGCTGCTCGGCGGCGATGCCCTGAAGCTGCAGCAGCGCACGGCGGCGCTGCTTGCGCGCCTGCCACAGGTCGATCCGCGCGAACTGCACACGCTCGGCGATTCGCTCGGCACCAGTGACCGCGTCGCGCTGGCGGCCTTCATCGACGGCATCGATCGCTGGATCGCGGAACGCCTGCACTCCGACGAGGCCAATGCCAACCAGAATCTGCCGCGCCTTGCGCGCCTAGCTGAGGTATGGGAAAAGATCGTCCGCGCCGCGCGCGACACCGAAACCTACAATCTGGAGCGAAAGCCCTTGGTTTTCTCGGTGTTCGGCTGGCTGGCGGACGCAACGCGCTAGAGCATGATCCGGAAAAGTGTGCAGCGGTTTTCCGACAGGATCATGCTCCAAACAATGACCTAACGCAGGTTCGTTTCCAAATTTCGAGAAGCCGGTAAAGGAATTCGTCGTGGCCACGCGAGCTAAGAAAACCGCCAGGGGCAAGAGCAGCAAGAAGAAGGCTGCCAACAAGGCCGTGAAGAAGGCCGTGAAGGCGCTCGCGCGCAAAGCTGCCAAGAAGGTCAAGAAGACCAGGAAGGCTGCCGCCAAGAAGGGCGTGAAGAAGAGCGCTGCGAAGACGACAAAGAAGGCCGGCAAGAAGGCTGCGAAGAAGCAGGCCGTCGCCAAGAAGGCGGTGAAGAAAGCGGCCAAAAAGGCAGCCAAGTCTCCGGCGAAGAGCAAGGCTCCCGCGAAGAAGGCCGCCAAGAAAACGAAAGTGACTGCGCCTGCCGTGACCGTCGCACCGGCTCCCGTCGCCACGCCGCCGAAGGTTGTGAAGCCCAAGGTGTCGAAGCCGAAGGTGTCGAAGCCTGAGGCGCCGCCCGCACTGAGGCCCGTCGCAGCTTCGCAAGCCGCAACTCCCGTTGCTGCGCCCGCGCGCGACAACGTCTTCTACATCTCGACCGCCATCGCCTATCCCAACGGCAGCCCGCATATCGGCCACGCCTATGAGGCGATCTCGGCCGACGTGCTGGCGCGCTTTGCGCGGCTCGACGGCAAGGACGTGTTCTTCCTGACCGGCACCGACGAGCACGGTCAGAAGATGGTCCAGACCGCGCAGAACGAGGGCCTGACCCCGTCCGCGCTCGCGACCCGCAATGCTGGCCGCTTCAAGGAGATGGACGAGCGTCTGAACGTGTCGTTCGACCGCTTCATCCGCACCACCGAAGAGCAGCACCATCGCTCCAGCCAGGAGATCTGGCGGCGCATGGAAGCGAACGGCGACATCTACGCCGACAGCTATGCCGGCTGGTACTCGCTGCGCGACGAGGCGTATTACGCCGAGGACGAGACGCGCCTGAACGACGACGGCGTGCGCCTCGGCCCGCAAGGCACGCCAGTCGAATGGGTCGAGGAGAAGAGCTATTTCTTCCGCCTGTCGGCCTATCAGGACAAGCTTCTGAAGCTCTACGAAGATCATCCTGAATTCATTGGCCCGGACTCGCGCAAGAACGAGGTGGTGAGCTTCGTACGCGGCGGCCTGCGCGATCTCTCGATCTCGCGCACGACCTTCGATTGGGGCGTGAAAGTGCCCAGCGACGAAGAGCACGTGATGTATGTCTGGGTCGACGCGCTGACCAATTACATCACCGGCGTCGGATTCCCCGACGAGAGCGACAAGAACTGGCGCTACTGGCCGGCCGACGTGCATATCATCGGCAAGGACATCATCCGCTTCCACGCGGTCTACTGGCCCGCATTCCTGATGTCGGCCGGCATTTCGCTGCCGAAGAGGGTCTATGCCCATGGTTTCCTGTTCAACAGGGGCGAGAAGATGTCGAAGTCGGTCGGCAATGTCGTCGACCCTTTCAATCTTGCCGACCAGTATGGCGTCGACCAGATGCGCTATTTCTTCCTGCGCGAGGTCTCGTATGGCCAGGACGGCAACTACAACCACGAAGCCATCGTTGCGCGCATCAATGCCGATCTCGCCAACGACCTCGGCAACCTCGCGCAGCGCTCGCTGTCGATGATCGCCAAGCAGCTCGGCGGCGTGCTGCCGGAGCCGGGCGAGTTCAGCGACAATGATAGGGCGATTCTGACGATGGCGGACGGCATGATCGCCGCATCGCGCGAAGCGATGGCGACGCAGCAGATCCATCACTGGCTCAACGCCGTTTGGGCCGTGGTCGCGGAGGCCAACCGCTATTTCGCGGGCGAGGCGCCGTGGGCGCTCGCCAAGACCGATCCTGTCAGGCAGAAGACAGTGCTCTATGTCACCGCCGAAGTCGTGCGCCAGATCGCGATCCTAGCCCAGCCGGCGATGCCGACTGCCTCGGGCCTGCTGCTCGACAGCCTCGGCATTCCCGCGGGCGAGCGGAACTTCGCGATGCTCGGGGGCGCCAAACGGATCGCGCCAGGCTCGACGTTGCCGGCGCCGACACCGGCATTCCCGCGCTACATCGAGCCGGCGGCCTAGGGCGTTCGGGCGATGCTGGTCGACAGCCACTGCCATCTGGATTTTCCGGACTTTGCGGAAGATCTCGACGGGATCGTCTCGCGTGCACGTGCGGCCGGCATCGGCCGTATGGTCACGATCTCCACGCGGGTGCGAAAACTCAATCAGCTTCTGGCCATCGCTGAGCGCTACGACGACGTCTACTGCTCGGTCGGCACCCATCCGCACAACGCGGACGAGGAAGACGGCATCTCGCCGGACGAGCTGATCGGGTTGACCGAGCATCCCAAGGTGGTCGCGCTCGGCGAGGCCGGGCTCGACTATTTCTACGACAACGGCGCGCCGGAGGCGCAGGCGAGGGGCTTTCGCGCCCACATCGCGGCGGCCCGTGCGACCGGCCTGCCGCTGGTGATCCACACCCGCGAGGCGGACGAGGATTGCGGCCGCATCCTGGAGGAGGAAGCTGCCAAGGGATCGTTTCGCGCCGTGCTGCATTGCTACACGGGCGGGCGCGAGCTGGCGCTGAAGGCGGTGTCGCTCGGGCTCTATATCGGCTTCACGGGCATCCTGACCTTCAAGAAGTCGGAGACCCTCCGCGCGCTTGCGGCTGAACTGCCGTCTGACCGTATTCTGGTTGAAACAGACTCGCCCTATCTTGCGCCCGGCAAGTTCCGGGGCAAACGCAACGAGCCGGCCTATGTGGTCGAGGTCGCCAAGGTGCTCGCCGAAACGCGCGGCGTGTCGCTCGATGAGGTCTCACGCCAGACCACCGAAAACTTCTTCCGCCTGTTCTCCAAGGTGAAATCTTAGGACTGGGAGCCGCATGACGCTAACGCTGACGATCCTGGGCTGCGGCTCCTCCGCCGGCGTGCCGCGCCCGGCACTCGGCTGGGGCGCCTGCGACCCCAACAATCCAAAGAACCGCCGCCGCCGCTGCTCGCTGCTGGTTGAGCAGACATCACACCACGGCACCACGCGCATCGTGATCGACACCTCGCCCGACCTGCGCGAGCAGCTCATCGATACCAATGTCGACCACATCGACGCGGTGTTCCTGACCCATGAACATGCCGACCAGACCCACGGCATGGACGATCTGCGCTCCGTCGTGCTCCACATGCGCAAGCGCATTCCGGTCTATTTCAACCAGTCGACCGCGAAAGACATCATGGCGCGGTTCTCCTATTGCTTCATCTCGCCCGAGGGCAGCGACTATCCGCCGATCCTGCACCGGCATTCGATCGAGGCCGGCGAAAGCCGGACCATCAGCGGCAAGGGCGGCGACGTGACCATGACCGCCTTCCTGGTCCAACACGGCCAGATTCCCGCGCTCGGCTATCGCATCGGCAATGCCGCCTACACGCCCGACCTCAACGACATCCCGCGCGAGAGCTGGGGCGCGCTGGAGAATCTCGATCTCTGGATCGTCGACGGCTTGCGCTACACCCAGCATTCCAGCCATTTCAGTATCAACGATGCGCTGTCCTGGATCGAGCGCTTCAAGCCGAAGCGGGCCGTCATCACCAACATGACGGCCGACGTCGATTACGAGGTGATCCGGCAATCGCTGCCCGCGGGCGTGGTGCCGGCCTACGACGGCATGCGGCTCGAGACGCACTGATCGCGCCGGCTCGGTTCAGGCCGAGATCGCCTTCGACGAGCCGACCTCGTTACGCAGTAAGAATTTCTGGATCTTGCCCGTGGACGTCTTCGGGATCGGTCCGAACACGACGGCCTTCGGCGTCTTGAAGCCGCTCATATGCGTGCGGCAGAAGGCGATGATCTCGGCTTCGGTCGCGCTGGCGCCGTCCTTCAGTTCGACGAAGGCACAGGGCACCTCGCCCCATTTCGGATCGGGCTTTGCGACGACGGCTGCGAACAGCACGGCCGGATGCTTGTAGAGGATGTCCTCGACCTCGACGGAGGAAATGTTCTCGCCGCCGGAAATGATGATGTCCTTGGAGCGATCCTTGATGATGACGTAACCGTGCTCGTCGAGCACGCCGAGGTCGCCGGTGTGAAACCAGCCGCCCTCGAAGGCTTCCTTCGTCGCCTTCTCGTTCTTGAGGTAGCCCTTCATTACGATGTTGCCGCGGAACATGACCTCGCCGATGGTCTCGCCGTCGCGGGGCACCTCCTGCATCGTCTGCGGATTGATGACGGTGACGCCTTCCTCGAGCGGGTAGGGCACGCCCTGCCGCCGCTTCATGCTGGCGCGCTCGGCGGCGGGCAGATCGTCCCAGCCGGGTTGCTCGGCGCAGACGGAGGCGGGGCCGTAGACCTCGGTCAGGCCGTAGACATGCGTGAGCCTGATGCCGATGTTTTCTGCGCCTTCGAGCACCGCGACCGGCGGTGCGGCGCCGGCGATCAGGCCGACGACGCGGCGCGCGGCACTGCCCTTCGGCGCGTCGGGTGCGTTGATCAGCGTGTTGTAGACGATCGGCGCGCCGCACATGTGGGTGACGCCGTGCTGCTTGATCAGCTCGAAGATTTTTGTCGGCTCGACCTTGCGCAGGCAGACGTTGATGCCGGCGGCCGCCGCGATGGTCCATGGGAAGCACCAGCCGTTGCAGTGGAACATCGGCAGCGTCCAGAGATAGACCGGATGCTGGCCGAGCTGGCCGGCGAGGATGTTGCTGACGGCGTTGAGATACGCGCCGCGATGATGGGTGACGACGCCCTTGGGATTGCCCGTGGTGCCCGAGGTATAGCTCAGCGCGATGGCGTCCCATTCGTCCTTGGGCGGGATCGCCGCGAAGCCCGGGTCGCCTTGCGCAACCGCCGCCTCATACTCGATCTCGCCGATGCGCTTGCCGCCCTTGAAAGCGGCGTCGTCGACGTCGACGACGAACGGCTTCGGGCCCTTCATCTGCGCGAGCGCGTCGGTGATGACAGTCGAAAACTCCGGATCGACCAGGATGATCTTGGCGCCGCCGTGATCGAGCTGAAACGCGATCGAAGGCGCATCGAGACGGATGTTGAGCGCATTGAGAACGGCGCCGGTCATGGGGACGGCGAAGTGCACCTCGTTCATCGCCGGAATGTTCGGCAGCATCGCCGCGACGGTATCGCCGACGCCGATGCCCTTGCCGCCGAGCCAGGACGCAAAGCGCTTGCAGCGCTCATGGGTCTCGCGCCACGTGAAGCTGCGGCCCTCATAGACCGTGCTGACGTGGTTGGGATAGACGGCGGCGCTGCGCGCGAGGAAGCTCAGCGGGCTCAGGGGGACGTAGTTGGCGGGGGTCTTGTCGAGGCCGATATTGTACTGGTTCTGCCGCTCGCTCATCGAACCCTCCTTGACGCCGCCTTACAGGAATCCGATCGAGATCCAGGGGAAGATCGCGACGATGATCAATCCCACCAGCAGCGCCAGCAGATAGCCCCAGATCGGCCTGATGCCTTCCGCCGGATCGACGCGTCCGATGGCGCAGGCGGCATAATAGCCGACGCCGAAGGGCGGGGCGAATAGCCCGATACCCATGGCGAGAATGATCACCATGGCATAGTGCACCTCGTGCACGCCGACGGCACGTGCGATTGGAAACAGCAGCGGACCGAACAGCACGATTGCCGGAATGCCCTCGAGCACGCTGCCGAGGATGGTGAAGGCCAGGATCGACACGGCGATGAAGGTCGCAGGTCCCCCGGGCAATCCGGTCATGGCTGAAGCCAGCGAGCGCGAGAAGCCGGATTGGGTGAGCCCCCAGGCCATGCCGGTCGCCGTGCCGATGATCAGCAGGATCGCGCCTGACAGCGCCGCGGTCTCGACCAGCATGGGAAACAGCCGCCGCCAGTCGAAGCGGCGGTAGACGAGGAGGCCGACCAGGGCGCCGTAGACGATGCCGATGGTGGAGACTTCGGTCGCGGTCGCGATGCCCTCGACCACGGCGTAGCGGATCACGAAGGGCAGCGCGAGCGCGGGCAGGGCAATGATGAAGGTCTTGCCGATCTCGCCACCTGTGGCGCGGCGGACATGGCTCATGTCCTCGTGGCGGTAGCGCCACCACACCAGCATGCAGAGCGTGATGGCGAGCACGACGCCGGGCAGCAGGCCGCCGGTGAAGAGGGCGGCGATCGACACGCCCGTGACCGAGCCGATCGTGATCAGCACGAGGCTCGGCGGAATGGTCTCGGTTTGGGCGCCCGTAGCCGCAAGAAGCGCCACGAGGTCGCCGGGCTTGGCGCCGCGCTGCTTCATTTCCGGGAACAGCACGGGCGCCACCGCCGCCATGTCGGCGGCCTTGGCGCCGGAGATGCCGGAGACGAGGTACATCGCGCCGACCAGCACGTAATGCAGGCCGCCGCGGACATGGCCGAGCAGGCTCGCCAGGAACGCGACCATGGCCCGCGCCATGCCGGTCATCTCGATCAGAAGCCCCAGGAACACGAACAGCGGCACCGAGAGCAGGATGAGGTGGCTCATGCCCTCGTCCATCCGCCCGACCAGCACCATCACCGGCGTCCGCGTGGTCAGCGCCAGATAGCCGTAGATCGCGAGGCCAAACCCGAACGCAATGGGAACGCCGGCAAAGACGCAGAAGCCGGCGACGCCGACGAAGAAGATGACGAGGTTGAGGTTGCCGAGCGGCCGCAAATAAGGCTGCGCCAGCCAGAACAGACCGACGATGACGGCAACCGATATCACCGCCGTCAGCACCATGCGGTAATCGGCGGCGCGCAGCAGCCGCAGAAGCCCGAACACCGCCATCAGGCAGATGCCGGCCGGCAGCGCCGCGGCCCGCCACATGTTCGAGATCTGGAGCGCCGGCGTGGTGATGAAGCTTTCCTCGTAGGCGTATTCGGCGGATGGCCAGACGATCAGCGCCAGGAACGCCAGCGCCGCGCAGGTCGCGACCATGTCCAGATAGGCGCGCAAGGCCGGCCGCGCGCTCGCGACGAGCGCCGTCATGCGCATGTGCTCGGAGCGGCGAAATGCAACCGCGGCCCCGAGCATTGCCAGCCACAGGAACAGGATCGAGGCGAGCTCATCCGACCAGATCAGCGGCCGGTGTACGCCATAGCGTGCGACCACGCCGGCAAACAGGATTACGATCTCGGCGACGACCAGGATCGCCGCGGGGATCTCGACGGCGAGGCCAAGGATGCGCTCCAGCGAGGCCAGCACGGGGGATCGGCGAGGGGGCTGAACAGCCACCTCGCCCACCACTTCGGTCGCCTGAACCTCGACATGAGCCATCTCGATAAGAACCTCGGCGGCCCCGACGCGTTACGACAGCTTGCCTACGGCCTTTTCCAGGAGATCCCAGGCTTGGTCGCCATACTTGCCCTTCCACTCGGCATAGAAGCCGGCGGAGCGCAGCTTGTCACGGAACGGCGCCACCGCAGGCTGGTTGAAGGTCAGGCCCTTGCCCGCGAGCTCCTGCTGGAGGTTCGCATTGAGCTTGGCAGTATCCTCACGCTCCTTGACGGCGGCGGCGTTGATGTTCTTGGCGACGATGGTGCGCACATCCTCCGGCAGCGCGCTCCAGGCGCGGCGGTTGGCCAGGAACCAGAAGCCGTCCCACATGTGGTTGGTCAGCGAGCAGTACTTCTGCACCTCGTACAGCTTGGCGGTCGAGATGATCGCCAGCGGGTTCTCCTGGCCCTCGACGATCTTGGTCTGAAGCGCGGAATAGACCTCGGCGAAATTGATCGAGGCGGGCGCGGCATCGAACGCCTTGAACATCGAGGTCCACAGCGGCGACACCGGCACGCGGATCTTGAAGCCCTTGAGGTCGTCGGGACCGTTGATCGGCTTGCTCGACGACGTGGTCTGGCGGAAGCCGTTGTCCCAGATCTTGTCCATGACCTCGAGGCCGGCCTTCTTGATCTCGCCGCGGACATGGGCGCCGAGGTCGCCGTCCATGGCCTTCCAGACCGTGTTGTAGTCCGGGAACGCGAAGCCGATGCCGTTGATGGACGCGGCCGGCACCAGGGTCGACAGGATCAGGCCTGACAGCGTGAAGAACTCGACGCCGCCGGACCGGATCTGGCTCAGCATGTCGGTGTCGGACCCGAGCTGGTTGTTCGGGAAGATCTGGAGGTCGAACTTGCCGTTGGTCTCGGCCTTGATCGCCGCCGCCATCTCCCTGGCGCGCACGTTCAGCGGATGGGTGTCAGGCAGGTTGTTGGCGTATTTGTAGGTGAACTCGGCGCTCTGGGCGCGGGCCACATGGGGCGCACCGAGGCCGCCCAGGACCGCGGTCGCGGCGGAGGCCTTGAGAAGCGTGCGTCGGGAAAAGCTCATGGGTCTGCTTCCTCGGAAGTTTGTTGTTGTTCTGAGATGCAAACCTATACGGACGGAAGGCCTGAAGGTCATCTGCGATCTCGCGAGGTCTCGCTTATTGCAGCCGGACACCGTCGCGGCAATATCGGCGTTCGGCAGATGGGCCGGATTCAAAATCTGAAAAACAACCCCATGCACAGTAGCCGTCAAGAGCCGAGAGGCCGGTCGCGGCGTAGTCCTAAAACGGACGGCAAGCGAAGGCGCGGTGTCAGGAATTCGATCTAAATATCTGATCTAATTGTATATAAAGATATTCCATAATATACCTTATGCGAATCAAAGATATGGCGGTCCGGGCTGGGGCCCGCTTGGCGCATGGTCGCCGAAATCCCTTCCCACTGTTCACGGTGAGCCGCCTTACTGGCCGTGGCGTCGCGGCGCATCGCCGCGCGCGGACTCAGCTGTGCATTCTTCTGAACGGGTGACGCTCGCGCACGGCGTCACCCGAGAAGGCCCGGCCGGCGGTCAGGACGGTGCGGCGAAGTCGTAGGAGATGCGTCCGGCGGGCAGATAGAACAGAGCTATGACGGCGCCGCCGCGAACCTCGGGATAGTGCCGGCTGCCGGGATCGGGCGCGGTCCAGCCAGGCCCTTGCCAGCCTTGCAGCCCCATCAGCTCGGCGCCTTTGTCCAGCGGCACGACCAGGTTCAGTTCCCCATATGGGTGACCGTGATATTGCCCGCGGAGCACGTCGTGGTCGTCGTCGTCCTTGAAGCGGCGTGGATCGGTACTGTTCATGTAGACGGCCGTGATGCTGAACTGGAACGTTTCGGGCATCGGCTCAAGGATGCGGCTGCGCCGATAGTTCGGACCTTCGACCTCCTGGTTGGCCGCCCAGCCTTCCGCGACCCCGAGCTTAATCAGGCGTGCCAGGTCCTGGTAGAGCTGGCTGCCCTCGCCGTATGTTTGGTTGAGCCACCGCTCCATCTCCGCGCCGGGCGTCATGTCCTTGACCTCGCGGAGAAACGGAATGCTGCACTGAATCAGTTCGTCTCGGCTTCCCATGGCGTTGTCCTTTCCATTTGGGTTGCACTTTGTTCTTCAAAGCCCGCGAACGAGGCGAAGTCCGCGATGTCCGCGCGCGGCATCAGCCTGCCCGCGATTTGGTGCCTGGCACGGCCGATCGAAATGCCGCACACGACCATTTGCTCCGCCGGGATCGACAGCAGCGGACGCAGGATTCGGTGGTATTTCGAGAACGTCTCCTGCGGACAGGACTGGAGCCCATGGCCTGCCGCAGCCAGCAGCACGTTCTGGATGAACATGCCGAGGTCGAGCCAGCTGCCGACCTCCAGGCGCCGGTCGATCGTGACGATCAGCCCGACGGGCGCGCCGAAGAACGCATAGTTCTTGGCTGTTTGGGCGCTCCTCGCTTCGATATCGGCCTGGGCGATGCCGAGCGAGCCGTAGAACAATCGGCCGAACTGCTGTCGTCGCTGCAGGTAGGGTTCGGGCAGGTCACTGGCGTAGTATCTGTATTCCGACATATGCGCGTCGCGGGCGGTTTCGTGCGCCTCGCGCAGCGCCACCGAGATTCTGTCTTTGGCATCGCCGGCCAGCACGTAGACGTGCCAGGGCTGGATGTTGGCGCCGCTTGGCGCAAACCGTGCCACGCGCAGAATCTGCTCGATGGTCCCTCGCCCGACCGGCGCGCCCGAGAATTCGCGGCATGCAAAACGGCCTGCGATGATCTCGTCAATGCCGCTCTGCGCGGCTGCGCCCTCGCCGATCATGGCTGCTTCAGGAGCGGACATCCGCCTTGCTCCATCGGCCGGAAGGCTTCCTCGCCCGGAATCGTCGCCAGCAGCTCGTAATAGTCGAACTTGTATTTGGACTGCTCGGGCGACTTGACGCGAAAGAGATACATGTCGCGGACCAGCCGGCCGTCCTCGCGGATCCGGCCATTTCTGGTCATGAGATCGTTCACGGGCATGGCGCGCATCTTGGCGGCGACGGTCAGCCCATCCAGCGTGCCGGCCGCCTGAACCGCCCTAAGGTAGTGCATCACCGCGCCATAGGTGCCGGCGTGGATCATGGTCGGGACCTTCTGGGTCTTGGCGATGAAGCGCTTCGACCACGCCCGTGTATCCTCGTTCAGGTCCCAATAGAACGCCGAGCTCAGCATCAGGCCCTGGGCGCTCTGGAGCCCGAGACTGTGAATGTCGGCAATGAAGACGAGCAGCCCGACCAGCTTCTGCCGCTGCGTGATGCCGAATTCGCCGGCCTGCTTGACGACGTTGATGAAGTCGCCGCCGGTGTCGGCGAGCGCGATCACGTCCGCCTTCGAGGACTGTGCCTGGAGCAGGAAGGAGGAGAAATCCGGCGTATTGAGCGGATGTTTCACCGCGCCGATCACCTTGCCGCCCATGGCGTCGATGACCTTGCGGCTGTCGGCCTCGAGTTGGGCGCCGAGGGAATAGTCGACCGAGATGAAGTACCAGGAGTTTGCGCCGAGACGCGACATCGCCCGCGTCGTTCCTTGCGACAGCGCATAGGTGTCGTAGGTCCAGTGAATTCCGGTCGGCGAGCATTCGTCGCCAGTCAGGCGCGACGTGGCGGCGCCGGTGGCGAGGAACAGTTTCTTCTTGTCCCGTGTGATGCCCTGCACCGCCAGCGCGACCGCAGAATTCGGCACGTCGAGGATCACCTCGACGTTTTCATTTTCGAGCCAGCGCCGCGCTATGGTGGCTCCCACATCGGCCTTGTTCTGGTGATCTCCCGCGACGATCTGGATGCTGCGCCCCAGCACCTGGCCGCCAAAGTCGTCGACCGCCATTTGCGCCGCGATCACCGAGCCCTGGCCGCCATTGTCGGCGTAGAGCGAGGACATGTCGGTGAGAACGCCGAGCTTCACCGGACCGTCCTGCGCAAGGGCCGGCGCCGAGAACAGCGCGAGTGCCAGTCCGAAAGCTCCGATCGACATCCCGCAGGATTTCATTGCCCGTCTCCTCCAAATTCGGCGTCGGGATCATGACGGGATCGCGCGAATGCGGAAGTGAAACTCTTGCAGAGTGATCCTGAACCGCCTTCAGATTGGTGGCGCGAACGGCTGGGCGTCGCGGTCCGGGCGCCCTGCTCGGTTGCGTTGGCCGCGCGCATGGCCTTAACTGGAAACGATCGCAGGTACGCAACGGGCGCGCGATCCGCCTGCGACGGTGTCCTGCACGTGGCTGTTTCCTTCAAGACCCTGGACCTGAACCTGCTCAAGGTCTTCGACGCCGTCATGGAGGAGCGCAGCGTGCTGCGGGCGAGCCAGCGGGTTGCGCTCAGTCAATCCGCCGTGAGCCATTCGCTCGCCCGGCTCCGCGAGATGCTGGAAGACGATTTGTTCGTGCGCACGGCGACCGGCATGCAGCCGACAGCGCGCGCGTTGACGATGGCACCACAGGTTCGCGAAGCGCTGCGATCTCTCGAGGCGGCGGTCGAGCAGCCGCGCTTCGTTCCGGCGGCCTCCACAAGGCAATTCACCCTCGCCGCCAACGACTTCACCACGATGGTGCTGGCGTCACCGCTCCTGGAGATACTCAGGCTTGAGGCGCCGGCGATCGACCTGATCATCAAGCCGGTGACGCGGATCGATCTCGCCGAGCAGATCGACCTTGGTCGCATCGACGTTGCGATCGGTGTCTTCTCGGATCCGCCGAGCCGCTTCCGGACCTCGCTGTTGTTCGAATATGACGACGTGCTGATCGTGGGCGGAAAGCGCAAGCTCGGCCGGATCGACAACGCGGCCCTGGCGCGCATGCCGCTGGTCGTTGTCTCCTTCGGCGGCGAGCAGGAGGGCGCAATCGGAGGCTTCATCTCCGAGCGCGGCCTCGCAAGGCGATCGGAAATGTATGACCGCGCGGCGCTCGAACGGGCATTGTCCGAAAGCGACCGGCCGCCGCGCATAGCTGTTTCGCTGCCGCATTTCCTGGCGCTGCCCGCCCTGCTCGCGGACTCCGAACTGGCGGCCATCGTTCCGCGGCCATTAGCGCGGGCATTCGAACGCGCGCATGCCATCACGACGTACGAACTGCCTTACGCCACAACCCCGGTCGAGGTCCGGCTGTTGTGGCACGAACGTATCGAGGGCGAGCCATCGCATGACTGGCTTCACGATATCCTCAGGCGTGCGACCGCGGACCTCAGGCGTGGACGCTAGCTGGCGACGGTCTCAGTCCTGGTTCCATTTGCCATTGGGTCGTTCGGTTGGGGCGCGCGAGTGGAGGTTGTGCTAGACTAGGCGCCGCAGTCCTGAAGAGGTCAACGATACAAGGCGGTCTCAACCGCCGCTCAAGGAGCCCGTCATGCAGGAGAACGTCACCCGCGCGAACAGCTCGCGCGCGATTCCGTTCGACGCCGCCAAGCTCGACCGTCTCATGGAGGCCGCCGGCCTCGACGTGCTGGTCGTGACTTCCAAGCACAATGTGCAGTACCTGCTCGGCGCCGAGCGCGCGATCTTCTTCGACTACATGGACGCGATGGGCGTCAGCCGCTATCTGCCAGTGCTGGTCTATCCCAAGGGCGCACCGGACAAGGCGGTCTATATCGGTCACCGTCTGGAGACCCATCAACGCGCCGTGGCACCGCCGTGGGTGCCGCAGGTCCGGACCGAGTCCAACGGCTCGGTGGATGCCGTGACGCGGGCCGTGGGCCTGATCCGGGATGCCGGCGTGCCCTTGAAGCGGGTCGGGGTCGAGATGGCGTTCCTGCCGATGGATGCAGGAAGGGCGCTCGCCGACGCCCTGCCCGGCGCCGAGCTCAAGGACGCGCTGCTGGTGCTGGAGCGGCTGCGGGCGGTCAAGTCGGCGGACGAGCTGGCCAAGCTCAAGACGGCGTCCGAGCTCGTCATTGCATCAATGCTGGAGGTGATCGCCGCGCACGGGCCGGGCACCACCAAGCAGCAATTGTCGGACAGCTTGCGTGTCGCCGAGGCCAATCGCGGCCTGACCTTCGAATATTGCCTGCTCGCCTGCGGCAGCAGCCACAACAGGGCGCCATCATCGCAGCGCTGGGAGCAAGGCGACGTGCTGTCGCTCGACTCCGGCGGCAATTATCACGGCTATATCGGCGACCTCGCCCGAATGGCCGTGCTGGGCGAGCCCGATGCCGAACTGAGAGACTGTCTGGCCGAGATCGAAGCCGTGCAGCGCTCAGCCTTTGCCGCGGTCCGACCGGGCGCCCTGGGCGGCGACATCTATGTCGCGGCCGAGCGGCAGCTTGCCCAGATCACCCAGCGCGACTGCACAGATTTCCTGGCCCACGGCATGGGTCTCGTCAGCCACGAGGCCCCTCGCCTGACCGCCAAAGGTCCGGTCCCCTACGACGACACCGACGCCCGGCTGCCGCTCGAAACAGGCATGGTGGTCTCTATCGAAACCACGATGAAGCATCCGAAGCGCGGCTTCATCAAGCTCGAGGACACGGTTGTGGTGACGCCGACCGGGTATGAGATTTTTGGCGAGGGCGGACGGGGGTGGAATTTGGGTGGGAGTGCGCTCTAGCCTGATGGCGTTGCAAGACCCTCATGGTGAGGAGCGCGGCACGCGCGTCTCGAACCATGAAGGCCCGCCTCTCGCGTGTGGCCATCCTTCGAGACGCCCGCTTTGCGGGCTCCTCAGGATGAGGTGCGGAGTGTGGTGAAGCTGCGCAATTACCGCGCCAGCAGCAGCTCCAACTGGCTCTGTGCCTTCTTGACCGCCGCCGCGAACCAGCCCTGGCTCGGCGCTTCCTTGGCGAAACACTTTGTGTAGGCGTCCATGGCTTGGTCTTCCTTGGCCATGGCGTCCTCTGGAGTCTTCCTGGCCATCATCTGCTTCCAGACTTTTTCGCAGGCCGGGATCTCGGCCGTCTTCACGGCGTCGGTTGCGGCGAGGAAGTAGACCTTGTCGCCCTGGATCGCGACGACATCGATTTCATGCGGCGCGCCCTTCAGGTCGCCGTTGCCGCGCACGCCGAGCACGGCGACCGCGGCACTCGCGGATGCGGGTTTCGTGATCGGCAGCTCGGCATATTTGGCGAAGGCCGAGTCCTGGATGGCTTGATAGTAGAAGCGATCCGGTTTGAAGGCTGCGGCGATCTCCTGCGGCAGGCCGTCCTCGCGGTGCTCGCGCAGCCAGTGCTTGAGCAGACCTGTGGTGGTTACCACGGCCTGCATCTTGTCGCCTTCGGAGGCAAAGCCCAGACCGTCGAGATGGCCGAAGCCCGAGTCGCCCTTGAACAGCGTGTCGGCGTTCGACTTGCCCTCGGCCGGCAGCCCCTTGATCGTGACCGGTCCGACCAGGCCGCGCAGCACGCCCGTCAGCTCGTTAAGCGCCGCGTCGTGCTGCTTGAAAGTCTCGTCGCTCTCCTTGGCTTTTGAGAATTTTGCGATGTAGCGATCGCGCAAATCGAGATAGTGCTGCTCGGGCGTGGCGGCGTCGGTTGGCGTCGCGAAAACGAGCAGGCAGAGCAAGGCGAGCGATCTCATTGCAATTTCCGGAAGACTGGGAGCGATCTCCAGTCTTTGTGCCGGTGCCGGACTGGAAGGTTCATCGGCTCCTGAACTGCAAACTGCGCGGCGGCCGGAGGTGTCGATGTACCCGTTTCAGGTTGACAAGAGCGGCCGTCCAGCGCCAAAATTCGGTTGGGTCGATACACCCGCTGCCTGCGCCCTTTGGGGATGGTGAACGTATCAAAGTCGCCCTCACCCTCGCTATTGGCGAGCGGGTCGGCAAGGCAGGCACCGATCTTCTCCGTTCGCCGATACGGGTGCTCTCATGCGCGATTTCCGCGATGCGAAGGCTATGGCTCGTTCCTTGCGCGATGCCTTGAATGCCAAAGCCGTGCAAACCACTCACAGCGAAGCTTTGGAACTGATCGCGAAAGCGTTCGGGTACGAGAACTGGAATATTCTGTCGGCCAAGATTGATGCGGCGCAGCCGAGTGCTGGCGTGCAGAATCCTGCCCAGCAGGATCGTCCCATCTACTGTTCGTTCTGCGGCATGAACCAGCATGAAGTGAGCAAGCTGGTGGCTGGGCCAGCTGTCTTTATATGCGACGAATGTATCGACCTATGCACCGATATCGTTGATGAGCAGCTGCTTCGCCTCATCGAAGGCGATGCAGACAGTGCTCGCGCCATGCCCACCGATAGACTGCTTCACTATGTGGAGCACGCGAACAAAGGGGTGGAGCGCAATCGGCTGTTGTCGCAGAGCATCGAAAGGATTTTTGCGCTTCGACAGAACGCCTCGGCGGCGAATGATGACGTGTTCAAGACATCCAAAGTCGCTCGATTGAGAGGCAAGACGTCCGACGAACTGCTGGCGATGAAGAAATTTTCGCTAAGTCAGTTGAAGCGTTACAAGCAGGCGCTGCAGACCGCGATGCCCATCGTCAACGAGCGGACTCTGTAAACGCGCAGACGATCGAGCGGCACGCCGGCCCTACTCCGCCGGCGTGAGTTGCTGCCGGCTCAGGCGCATCGCCGTCGTCTCGCGCGCCCGGACGCGCGCGCGGCGCTTGCGCCACCAGATCACGACGCCGGTGACCGACAGTGCCGCCACCACGAGGCCCATGATCGAGATCAGGATGCGGCCGAACAGCCCGACGATACGGCCCGAATGCAGCGGGAATTGCGCCTGCACGAAGATGTCGGCGGCGGTGCCGACCCAGGGCAGCCGTTCGCCGATCGGGCGGCCGTCCTCGCTGTCGTAATAGAGCTGGGCCGGCCCGACGCCGCCGGCGCCGTGATCGTCGCCGGGATGGAAGAACGCCGCGGCATAGACGCCATGGGCCGGGCCGTAATTGATCGAGCCGACCGGGACGGTCCACCCTCGCCCCTTGCCGTCAGCCGCCGCGCGCGCAGCGATGTCGTCAAACGTCACCCTGGGCTCGATGGGATCGTCGAGATTGCGGTAGGGCCGCTGCTCATAGGGCGTCGGCGTGTAGTTCGACACCATCTTCATCATCGGCGAGAACACCTCGAAATAGAGGTTCAGCGAGAACGCCGTGAAGGCGATGACGAACAGCACGCCCCAGGTCCACAGGCTGAAGGCGCGATGGATGTCGAAATTGATCCGGTAGGCGCTCCCCGATGCCTTGATGGTCCAGGCTGGCGCCCAGCGCGCCCAGAAGCCCCGTTCGAGCTGGCGCGTGACCTGAGGTGCCCGCGCGGCCTTGGCGCGCCGTCGCGAGGGCAGCGTCAGATAGAAGCCGACGAAGCAATCGATGGTCCAGATGATGGCGATCACGCCGAGCACGCGCATGCCCCAGCGATCGCTGCCCCAGAATTCCGGGATGTGCATGGTGTAGTGGAGCTTGTAGAGGAACGAGACGAAGTTTTCGCGCGTCACCGGCCACACCGCGCCCCAATAGCGCCGTCCGAGCTCCGCGCCGGTGTTGGGATCGAGGAAAATCTGGTTGTAGTCGATCGCGAAGCGTTTTCCCGTCGCCGGATCGATCCGCGGCATCACGAAGAACCACAGCGAGTGCCCCTCCTCCGGCGTCATGAAGAGGTAGACGACGCGTGCGCGGGGATCGCGCTGCTCGATCATCTTCGCGAGCTCGATCGAGGGAATCGCCGGGCCTTTGCTGGTGACATCGAACAGGTGGTGATTCAGCACCTCGTCGATCTCGTGGTCCCAGGAGATGATCGCCCCGGTGATGCCGGAGAAGAACAGGAAGCCGGCCGTCAGCAGTCCCGCCCATCGATGCAGCTTGCCAAATATCGCTCTCATCGTCTCGACTCTCATCAAGCGGGTCCGGCTGACATCGCCGGACCGTCATTACATCGAACTCACCAGCGGTAGGTCAGCTTGCCGATGGCTTTCCGCCCCTCCGCGTAGAAGCAGCCGGACAGGCTGTAGCAGGCAGCGACATAGCGCGTGTCGGCGAGGTTGGTGACGTTCAGCGACAGGCGCCAATTGTCACGGGTGTAGGCGAGCAGCGCGTCCAGCACGGTGGACGATCCCACCTTGAACGTGTTGGCGTCGTCGCCCCAGGTCGCGCCGACATAACGGATGCCGCCGCCGAACTGGAGACCTGCAAGCGGCCCGGTCTGGAGCGTGTAGTCGCTCCACAGCGAGGCGCGGTTGAGCGGCACGGTCGGCGGCGCCTTGCCGAGATTGACGGGATCCTGCGACAGCATCGCATCGACATAGGCGTAGGCGGCGCGCAGGTTCCAGCCGTCGGCGAGCGACATCGTGCCTTCGAGCTCGATGCCGCGCGATTTCACCTGGCCGATCTGCTCGGCGAGGTAGCTCGGCGGCGCGAACGTGACGACGTTGTCGCGCGTCAGGTCGAAGGCTGCGAAGGTGAACAGCGCGTTCCAGCCGATCGGCTGATACTTGACGCCGACCTCGTACTGGACGCCGGTTTCAGGATTGAGCATCTGCCCCGACGGACCGGTCGCGAGCACCGGCAGGAACGACTCGGAATAGCTGAAATAGGGCGCGATGCCGTTGTCGAAATTGTACATCACGGCGGCGCGGCCGGTGAAGGCCGAGGCATCTTTCGCGACCGACGTATTGGAGGTGGGGAGATTGCTGTCGACCTGCGTCGTCACGAAATCCTGGCGGCCGCCAAGCTGGAACGACAGCCGGCCGAGCTTGATCTGATCCTGCGCATAGAGGCCGACCTGCGACTGCCTGACGCCGGTGTTGTCGCTCATGGCGCCGACGGTCCAATCGTAGCTATAGACCGGGTTGAAGACGTTGATCTCGGGCGCCGACGTCGTGACGCCAAAGGCGGTGTCGCGGAACGATGTGTTGCGATAATCGATCCCGACCAGCGTGGTGTGGCTGAGGATGCCGGTGGTGAACTTGCCCTGGAGCTGATTATCCACCGCGAAGGAGTTGATGTAGGAGTTGCTGTAGCTGCCGAAACGGGCGAGCTGCCCCGCGGCCTCGTTGGTATAGCCTCCGCCGTAAAACACCTTCTCCTCGTTGTGCTGATAGGCGTAGCGCAGGTTCTGCCGGAACGTGATGTTGTCGGTGAAATTGTGCGAGAGCTGGTAGCCGGCGGTTGCGATCTCGGTGTTGAACGCGTTGAAGCTCGGCACGCCCGCGAAGAACGAGATCGGGATGGTGCGGCCGTTGTTCGGCCACACCGTGCCCGAGGCCGGCAGGAACTGGAGGCCCCACCCTGCCCGGTCCTTCTGGTAGTTGGCGAGGATCGTGATGGTGGTGTCCTCGTTCGGCTGGAACGTGACGGCGGGCGCGATGAAGACGCGGTTGTCCTTGGTGAAGTCGACCTGGGTCTCGCCGTCGCGGACGACGCCGGTCAGGCGCCACAGCACGGTGCCTTCCTTGTTGGCGGGGCCGCCCATGTCGAACTGGCCCTGATAGCGATTGAAGCTGCCGCCAGAGATCGAGACTTCGCCGAATTGCTGCGCAGTCGGCAGTTTGGTGACGTAGTTGAGGATGCCGCCGGTGCCGCTGCCGCCATACATCGCCGAGGATGGCCCCTTGAGAACTTCCAGGCGTTCGGCGCCGTAGGGATCGAGGCCGTTGAAATGCACGTAATTGCTGGATGGAATCCGGAGGCCGTCGACGTAGAGGCCCGACATGGTCGTGTCGAAGCCGCGGATTTGGAGGGCGCCGAAGCGGGTGTCCGAGCCGCCATTGACGTCGCCGCTGACGCCTGCGGTGTAGCGCAAAGCTTCACCGATCGAAACCGCGCCCTGGTTCCTGACCTGGTCGGTGGTGACGACGGACACCGACTGCGGCGTTTCGATCAGCGGCGTGTCGGTCTTGGTGGCGGTGCCGCTCCGCGTCGCGACGAAGCCGCGCACCGGGCCGTTGGCGCGTTCACCCGTGTCGCGATTCGCTGATGCTGACTGCGTCGGCATGGCTTGCTGCGCAGGAGAACGCCGGTTGGCGCGTGCGGTCCGTGTCGTCGCGGATCGCCGCGACGAGGCCGCCGCCGCGGGTCGGGTGCGCTGCGCCGGCGCTTCGACCGAGACCGTGGGAATTTGAGTCTGCGCCTGCACGGGCGCGAAGGGAACGCAGAGAGCGAATATGCTGACGGCGCCGAAGAAAAGCACCTGAAGCTGTCGAACACGCGCATTGGAGCACGAACGAAGTTGGAAGTCTGACACGTCTATCGAGGTCCCACGCACTGCCGGCTTTGCCGGAATGATTTTTGGACTCTCGCCCTAACGCGGGGGCATTCTCAGTGCGAGAGACGCAGAGTTAGAATCTATCGAGACCGGGGAATAAATCGTGCGACCAATGCGCCCATATGCGCGTCGAGGTGCATCGCCGGCTTCTGCGAGTGCTTCGATATGGAATGCTTCTAGAGTGAGAACATTCGCCGCTTGTCTGCGACCGCCTGGAAACGGCGGGCTCGCTGTCGCGAACGAATGGCTGCGGCGACAATGCGACGGTTGCCCGGCAGTTCAACCTTGCGCGGCAATCATCGTGTTGAGCGATTTAACGCTCGGCGCAAACAGCACTGCGACGCCCTTGTAGCGGATAAATTGCTTCATCTGGAACGTCACGGAGGCGTCCCCCGCGAGCGGAACCTGGAACCGGGTCTCAGCCTTTGGGTCTGCCCGGTTTCCAGTCAAGGCATCCTGCGCGTTGGCTCCGTTCGGAAGGCGCATGTAGGCGTCGGCAAAGTCCGTCTGATGCATCCACCGCAGGATGGTATAGAATTGCTCGTTGATCCTGGCGAAGTAGAAAAGCCCTACGATGCCGCGGTCCTTCCCGTCGTCCTCCGTGCCCTCCAGATGAGGACCGTAGGAAAATCCGCGGCGTATGACGCGTGGCGGCCCCTTGGGGAAACGAATCTGATTGGCAAATTTCAGCGGATGATCGCGGCAATTGACAATGCGAATGTGAGCCCCGAGCGGGCATTTGACGCCGTTTAAATCGTCGCCATAGCCGAACGCATCGTTCAATTGCGGGGTCGACGGTGGTGCATCCGGAAAGCGTGACAGCGGCGACCCGTGTCGCCAGCGCCCCATCATCTTGGCCGCGATCCATTCCTCGGCCAGTTCCGGGCCGACATGCGGCGCCGCCTGCGGTGCATTCGCCTTCAGGAATTTGTTGAAGGCCGCGACGTCCTGATAAAGCCACGACAGGCCGACGAATGATCCATCGCGCGCGAAGTCCTGCCATGGACCGGGCTTGAACGGTGCAGTGGGAAAATCGCTGTTCGGATAGCCGACGACGATCTCGCGACAATCGACGGCGTCGGAAGCCCTGGCAGCCGGCGCATCCTTCCAGTCAACATTGGGCGCGGTGATTCCATCGCGATAGCCAAAATGCAGGCGGCCGTCGGCTGGCCGACAGCCGGACAGCGCACCGTCGTCCCAACTGTCGAGCGCCAATTCCCGGACACCGAAGCCTGTTGCCGACTGCCGCACCTGCGCGAGGCAATCGGCTTTCTGCTCGGGCGTATCGAACCCGATGTGGATGGCGAGATCGATATCGCTCGACTTGAACTTGCCATCCCACCATCCGGCCGGAGCGCTGGCGTCGAAGAAACCAAGCTGTGTCGCAATGCCGCCATCCGGCGCCTGCGCCGGGTCCACGAACGATACCTCGAACTGCTGCCGCCCCTGTGCGACGTCAAGGTCGGGGCGACCCGACATCAACGTCGCGATGCCGTTCCAACTGAACATGAAGTGGAACGCGGGACCATCGGCGTCCGGGCCCGCTCCCACCGCAGCCCGCGGTATCCATTGCCGCAGGAAGGACCTGGCACCGCCGGCGTCGCCAAACCTAAACAACAGAACCGCGAGTAGCGGCTTGGCGGAGCTTCGAGCGACGATCGCCTGCAAATTGCCGAGATCCACCATGGCGCCTGTCCTGCAAGAACGGTCAGCCGATAGGCAGCCGCAAAGCCGGCCTATCTCGAAAGCGCAAATACGATCTGAAAGCTATTTCCCGAGCTTTGCCAGAATGTCTGCGACAGTCATGCCGTCATAAGCCGAGAACAGCCAGCCGGACGGGTTGCCGCTGATGTCGGTTGAGCCGTCGGTCGCCGTGCCCAGCGAACGCGCGTTGTGGTTCTTCGAGAATTCGAAGAACGCATTGGGATCGTTGATGTCCAGGCCAGTCGTATCTGCCAGCGAAAATATCGCGGCAAATATCGGCGTGAGCGCTCGCCGGAAAAATTCCGTGTATTCCTGGTGCGTTCCCTCATATTCGGTGATGACCTGGATGTACTTGTCCTCGATGACGACGACCCGCGCGAAATGAACGATCCTGGACTGCTTCAGCGCCGCCGCGATGGCGGGCTGAACCTTCTCAGTGAAGCTCGCCTCGAGATTCCGCAGCTTTGCCAGGGTCTCGGCATCCTGCTTGATCGGCAGCGTGAGATTGAGTGCATGGGTCATGGGAAATCTCCTTAAAGAATACAACCTTAAGATGGTATCACTCTCGAAAGGAATTGGAAGCGATCCTTTCGACGTGCGGCCGGCCGTCGCGTCGCGGGCCCTTCGAAAGGGGCAGCAATACTCCCCTGACAATTCGACCGCGAGCGCATGCGACCAGCGAACCAGCGCTGGTTGGCCTGCTGCGAACGTTGTTGTCGCGCGACGAGCCTACGCTTTGCCGGCGTGGCAGCACGCGCCGCCGGCGGCATCCTTCGGGTCGCCCGCCAGCACGCTGCGGCTGTTGCGCTCCGGCGGAATGTCGCCGGCGGCATTGGCCGAAAAGAATCCGGTCGGCTTCAGCATGAAGCCGGCATATTCGACCGGCATGATCGGAAAATCCTCGGGCTTGCAGACGTGGGTGTGGCCGAAGGAGTGCCACACCACGAGATCTGTATTCTCGATGTTGCGGTTCTGCGCGGCGTAGCGCGGCAGGCCGTCGCCGCCGGCATGGACATTGGGATAATCGCCGCTGGCGTATTTCTCGTCCTTGTCGAAAGCGGTGACCCAGACATGCTTCGTCGCAAAGCCGCCGCGCTTGCGCGCGTAGCTGCCCTCCTGCGCCAGCATCAGCGGGCTCGGATTGACCACGAGCTTGTAGGCCGGCGCGTTGCCGACCGAATTGGTCTCGTTGGGATTGCTGATCTTCCAGAACCGGCCGGTCTCGCCGTTCGCAATGGCAGCCGCATCACGCTCGCGCGACAGGATGCGGGTCGTGGTATCGAACGCGTTGCCGTGCGGATTGTCCGCGCCCCAGGGCCGCGGCAGGAACTCGTGCTCGGTGACGGTATTGCCGCCGCCATCGAGGTCCATGTGCAGGCGCACGTTGAAGAAATGCTGGTGCGTTGGGCCGCCGAGATTGTCGTCGACCATGCCGCCCCATTTGTACTTTTCGCCTGATGGCACGGCGGCGGTCTGGATGATGCCGGTGAGCTTTGTCTCGAGCTGGATCGTGCCGTCCTGGTACAGGTACCAGTAGAAGCCGTAGTCGTAATTGCCGACGGTGGCGAAGAACGAGATGACGAGGCGCCGCGAACGTCTTACTTCGAACAGGCCGTTGCGGAATTCGTAGTGTTTCCAGGCAATTCCGTAATCTTCTTCATGCATGCAGATGGCATTCTGCATGACGAAGGGCTCGCCCTTGTTGTCGGCGGCCGGCACGTCGAAATAATGGATGTTGCCGAGGCAGTCGCAGCCGAGTTCGAGCGCGTTCGCGAGCATGCCGAGCCCGTATTCCCCGGCATCGAACGCCGACTTCCAGAAGTGGTTCTCGGTCGGATCGGCATAGGGCACCACCATTTCGGTGACGCTGGCGCGATGGATCAGCGAGCGCTTGCGTGCACCGTCCTGGTAGGCGAGCTGATGCAGCACCAGGCCCTCGCGCGGCGTGAAGCCGACGCGAAAACTCCATTTCTGCCAGTCGACCTTCCAGCCATCGACCTTGAAGCTCGCGCCCTCCGGCTGTTCGATATGCAGCGGCTTGATGTCGGTGCGCGGATTTTTAACTTCATGCGCGCCGTAATTCCGCTTCTTGCGCGGGATCGGCACGATCGGATCGGCGTCCGTGAGGTCGATGACCTTGCCGCCGATCAGGTCGACCACGGCGACCACGCCCTCGATCGGATGGGCGTAGCCGTTGTCCTGCAGATGTTCGCGGAAAAAGCTGACAGCGCGCACGATACGGGCGCCGCGCTCGTACTCAAAATCGAAGAAGCCCGAGGAGAACGGATCGACCTGGACCAGCTCGATATCCTTGTCGGTGAGCCCGCGGCGGACCATCGCCGCGCGCCAGCCTGGATCGGCCTTCACCACGGCCTCGCACTTGAAAAATTCTTCCAGCATCACCGGTGGCTGCCCATAGGGCGCCTCGCGGTTCGGAATGACCTTGCGCGCGACGATCTCGTTGCGGCCGAGATCGACGATGTGCTCGATCGCCTCGCCCGTGGTGACGTCGAGCGTCAGCGCGAAGGCGCGGCGCCCTGCTCCGCCCGTAGCCAATTCCTGTTTGGTCGGCTCCTCCAGCCGGACGGTCGGGAAGCGGCAGTTCTCCGGCGAGGTCGCGGCGGCACGAACCAGCGTGCAGGCGGCCGTGATCTCTTCGGCTGTCAGAGGATCGAGCGGATGCGGTGCTGCCGCTTGAATCGGTGATTTGGCTTTGACGGTATCGAGCATGATGATGACCAGAAATCAGCGCGGGGCGAGATGCGCGGTGATGGCGCGGAAGGCGGCGAGCCAGCGGTGGTCGAGCGGAACGTCCATCGCCTTCGGCTGCGTCGCGAGCTTGACGATGACGGTGTCGGTGGCCGCGTCGATATAGAGCCACTGGCCGTGAATGCCGATCCCCGCGAGATCGTTCCGCGACGGATCGATCGTGTACCATTTGCTGCGGTAGCGGGCGCCCGGGAAAATGTCGGCGAGATCGCCATCTTTCCACGCCTGGGGATCGCCGTTCTCGTGGATGTCGTCGATCCACCAGCCCGGCACCACCTGCCGTCCCTCGACCACGCCGCGGCAGCGGATCATTTCGCCGAAGCGCAGCAGATCGCGTGCGGCGACGGAAAGCCCGCCGGCGATGCGGCCCATGCCGTGGCTGTCGAGCGTGAGGGAGCCATCCTCCTCGGCGCCCATCGGCTGCCAGAGATAGTCGGAGAGGATGCGATGGTAGGGCATGCCGCAGGCGCGCTCATAGACCCAGCCGAGCACTTCCGTGTTGGTCGAGACGTAGTGGAACACCTTGCCGTGCGGCTTGCCGGTCCCGCGCAGCGTGGTGAGATAGGCGCGCTGATGGCCGGCCTCGACGCCTGGCGGCGGCACGTCCCAGCCCGAGGAGAAGCGATAGCGCGCGACGTCGCCGGCGGGGTCCTCGTAATCCTCCTCGAACTTGATCGCGACCGCCATGTCGAGGACGTTGCGGACGGTGCAGCTGCCATAGACCGAGCTCTCCAGCTCCGGCACGTAGCGCACCACCCTCGCCTCGGGATCGAGCAGGCCGCGCGCGGCCAGCACGCCGCCGAGCGTGCCGGCGATCGACTTGCTGATGGAGCAGATCAGATGCGGCGTCGTCGCGCTCATGCCGTCGCCGTACCATTCGTGGATCAGCGTGCCCCGGTGCATGATGAGCAGCGCATCGCCGAAGGTTTCGTGCAACGTGGCCTCGACCGTGGTCGGCTTGCCGTCCGGCGCGGTGAAGCTGAGCTTTTGCAGCTCGCGCGGCGCGCTTGCCATCGGTGTGGGATGCGCGGAGCGACGGACTTCCGCGGTCGGCAGCACTTCGCGGGTGTGGGTGAAACCCCAGCGGATGGCGGGAAAGCTGCGCCAATTGGCGCGGGTCACTTGGGCCTCGGGCGCAGGCGGGGTGCCGCGCATGATGTCCGTCGGTCGCATCTCGATCCTCCGCAAGGCTATCCTGACTGCGATGTCGGAACGGCAAGGGAGAAGACTGCACACAGGCCGCATCGGGCGTTATCGAGATCCGGCAATATTTTGCTGGACAGCGGCCATGGCCGTGCCAGTCTGGCGTGGTTCTTGCTAGCTCCGGGATACCAAATTTCGACGTGATGTCATGGCCTTAAGCGAAACTCTTCCGATTCAAGACTCGGCTGCCAATCTACTTCAAGCGAGCAGCACGGATGTCGACGAGCATTGCGCCACGCTCGGCCGCTGGCGGCTGAGCTACGACCAGATCAGCGCCGGGGCGTTCCGGGGCAGCTTCACGCAACTCTCCCTGCCCCGGCTCGAAGTGTTCTGCGAGATCACCAGCCAGCAAGTCCGCCAATACGGCCAGCTCGGTGCCGACAGCTTTGGCATCGGTCTGCCCTGGCACGGCGATGGCGAGGTGAATTGCAACGGGGCCAGTGTTGCGGGCTCCCAGGTCATCGCCAGCTTCGACGCCGAGATCGACATGTGTACGCCGAAGGCGTTCGAGCTCCGCGGTGTCGTCGCCAGCGCGGCGCTGATCGAGGAGCTTGCCGCTCGCCTCGACATCGAATTGCCGCGCGCCGTCTGGCACCAGTTGCGGGTGATCGAGATGGCGGCGACACCGGTTGCGCGGCTGCGCGCCCATCTCGCCGCCATTCACGAGACCATCACGGCCGCACCCGAACGGTTCGACGATCCGGCCGCGCTACAGGCGCTCGAAGACGCCCTCCTTGTCGAAATCATGGACATGCTGCCGACGGCCCAACCCAGCGATCCCGGCCGCAGCGCCACGGCGCGCAAGCGCACCGTAGATCGCGCCCGTGAGCTGATGCATGGCAGCGGTGATCGCTCGCTGTCGCTGCTGGAGGTCTGCAAGGCGGTCGGCGCGAGCCCACGCAAGCTCGGCTATTGCTTTCAGGAAGTCGTGGGTACGAGCCCGATGCACTATTGGCGCGCGATGCGGCTGAACCGGGTGCGGCGGGACCTGAAGCGCGCCGGCGGCGCCGAGACGTCGATCTACGACGTCGCCGTGAAACACGGCTTCTGGCACTTCAGCCAGTTCTCGCTCGACTACAAGCGCCACTTCTCCGAGCTGCCCTCGGAGACACTGCGGCGCGCGAGGCTTGTCGCCTGACGCGCGTCTTCTACTCTACGACTAGTCGTGGCTAGCAGCTCGCTTGCGGCCATCCTTCGAGACGCCGGCATCTGGCGGGCCCTCAGGATGAGGTCGCGTTTTGCGGCGAGATATTGGACCCTCATGGTGAGGAGCCCGCGCAAGCGGGCGTCTCGAACCATGCAGGCCGGGCACGTTACCAGGTCGGCAAATACGTACCCTTGAAGCGCGTCTCAAGAAACGCCTTCACGGGATCGGAGTGATAGACCGCGATCAGCTGCTTCACCCACGGCTTGTCCTTGTCCTCCTCGCGGACGGCGAGGATGTTGACCCAGGGACCATCGGGGTTCTCGCGCGCGATCGCATCGGTCGCCGGATTGAGGCCGGCCTGCACGGCGTAATTGTTGTTGATCGAGACGACGTCGACGTCCTGCAGCGCACGCGGAAGCTGGGCGGCATCGAGCTCGACGAAGCGCAGCTTCTTCGGGTTGTCGGTGATATCGGCGATGGTCGAAGCGACGTTGGTCGGGTCCTTCAGCTTGATCACGCCGTGCAGCGCCAGGATCATCAGGCCGCGCGCGCCATTGGAGGGATCGTTGGCAATCGCAACGCGGGCGCCTTCCGGCAAATCGGCGAGCTTCTTGTATTTCTGCGAATAGACGCCCTGCGGCGAGCCGATCGTGTTGGCTACCTTGACAAGTTTCCAGCCGGTCTTGGAGATCTGGTTCCTCAGGTAAGGCTCGTGCTGGAACGAGTTCGCCTCGAGATCCCCGAGCGCCAGCGCCTGGTTCGGAATCACGTAGTCGGTGAACTCGACCACCTTGATGTCGAGGCCGCGCTCGGTGCCGACCTTCTTCACCACGTCCAGGATCTCGGCATGGGGACCGGCGGTGACGCCGACGCGGATGGTTTCAGCTTGAGCGGTGGTCGCAAGCAAGGCTGCAGCCGCAAGGGTTGCGAGAAAGCGCATTGAAGTCTCCAGTTTCAGGGAATGTGTATCAGCGCTGCCGCAGGCGGCGGTTGACCCGGCGTGCGAGATAATCGCCCGCGCTCTGCACGAGCTGCACCAGCGCGATCAGCACGACCACGACGGCCAGCATCATCTCCGGCATGAAGCGCTGATAGCCGTAGCGGATGCCGAGATCGCCGAGCCCGCCGCCGCCGACGGCGCCGACCATGGCGGAGTAGCCGAGCAGGCTGACCACGGCGAGCGTCAGCGCCAGCAGCAGTCCCGGCAGCGCCTCGGGGATCAGCACCTTGAGCACGATCTGGATCGGCGATGCCCCGAACGAGGACGCGGTCTCGATCAGGCCGCCGTCGACCTCGCGGATCGCAGCTTCGACCAGGCGCGCGATAAACGGCGTCGATGCGATGACCAGCGGCACGATCGCTGCGGTCGAGCCGATCGAGGTGCCGGCAATGAGCCGGGTGAACGGGATGATGGCGACGACCAGGATGATGAAGGGCGTGGAGCGCGTCGCATTGACGACGATGCCGAGCACGCGATTGATGGTGGGCGCCGCGAACAGCTCGCCTTTCCGGCTGGTCGCGAGGAACACGCCGAGCGGCAGGCCGAAGGCGGTGCCGAGCAGTGCCGCGATGCCGACCATGTACAGGCTTTCGCCTGTTGCCTGGACGATGAGGTTGATGAGTTCAGGCGACATAGCCGAGACGCTCCGTCGGGAGTTGATATTGAGAGAGCCAGGCCAGCGTGCGCGTCACCGCGTCCTCGCCGCCAGGAATGCCGAGAGGAATACCGAGGGTCAGCGAGCCCACATGCTGGCCGCCGATTTCGTCGATACGGGCCGACAGCAGTGAGACGTCGAGACCGAGCTCGCGAGCGAGCCGCGCCACCACCGTGTCGCCGGCCCCCGCCCCGCGCACCTGGACGCGGATCACGGCCTGCCCGCCCGCGGACGGCTCCGCCACGATCCGGCTCGCAAGCGACACCGGCAGGCTGTCGCCGATGACTTCGGCGAGGAAGGACTGCGTGATCGGATGTTTGGGATGAGTGAAGATGTCGGCGACATGACCGCTCTCGACGACGTGGCCCGCGTCGAGCACGACCACTTCCTTGGCAAGCTGGCGCACCACGGACATTTCGTGGGTGATCAGCACGATGGTCACGCCAAGCTCGCGGTTGATGTTGGCGAGCAGATCGAGGATCGCGCGCGTGGTCTGCGGGTCGAGCGCCGAGGTCGCCTCGTCCGACAGCAGCACGCTCGGCCGCGTCGCCAGCGCACGGGCAATGCCGACGCGCTGCTTCTGGCCGCCCGAGAGTTCGGAAGGATAGCGGTCGTGCTTGTCGGCGATGCCGACCAGCGCCAGCAGCTCGGCGACGCGGGCCTTGATGTCGGCCTTGGCCCAGCCGGCGATTTCGAGCGGCAGCGCGATGTTGTCGGCCGCCGTGCGCGACGACAGCAGGTTGAAATGCTGGAAGATCATCCCGATCGAGCGCTGTGCCAGCCGCAATTCGCGGCCCGCCAGCGCCGAGATATCGCTGTTGTCGACGATCACGCGGCCCGCGGTCGGCTTCTCCAGCCCGTTGATCAGCCGGACCAGGCTCGACTTGCCGGCGCCGGAGCGGCCGATGACGCCGGTGATCGAGCCGCGCGCAATCGCGAAGTCGATGTCTTGCAGCGCGTTGACGCCGGGCTTGCCGCGATAGGCCGGATAGATCTTCGAGATGCCTTCGAAACGGACCATCGCGTCAGCGTTCCGGGCGGCAGGTGAAATCGCTTCAAGCGTTTCGATCTTCTGTCCGATCGCGAGCGATTGGTGGGCGTTCATGGAGGCGGCCTTCATGCACAACAGTTCCTGCTGCCCCGTGGGGCATGCGGGAACCGGTCGCGTCAAGCGACGGAGAGTGAAATCGCGGCGAGGGTTCGGGTGGAACGCGCTGCACTGCAGCAAGCACCATCGCCTTTTCAGGTCTTCCTTGCAATGTCAGATATTTGCGGGGAGTTGGACGAAGTTTTCCTAATCCCACCCCGGCGAAGAAAATTCGTCTGCCGGGGGGTATGAGCTTCCGGCCCCGCTCAGCTGATCTGCAACCAGGGCAGCACGATCAGCAGGAGTCCCGCAAAATAGAGCAGCCCGAACAGCAGCCCAAAGCCCCAGAACTGGCCCTTCCCGATATAGCCGCTGCCGAAATACATCGGCGCGGGTCCCGTCGCGTAAGGCGAGATCACGCCCATCAGGCCGAGCGAATACATGCAGAGCATGGCGAGCGTCGTAACCGGCAGGCCGGGAATGCCCGATCCGACCGCGAGCACCACCGGCAGCACGGCCGCGGCATGCGAGGTGATGCTCGAGAAGAAGTAGTGGATCCAGAAGAACAGCGCGACCAGCAGGAGCATAGCGGTCGACGGCGACAGCCCCGCGAGCGGTTTGGCGTATTCGGTCGCGAACCATTTGATGAAGCCGATTTCGTTGAGGCCCGAGGCCAGCGTCAGCAGCGAGGTGAAATAGAAGAACACCTCCCAGGCGCTCTTCTCGCTGACGATGTCGGCGAACTCGATCACGCCCGTCACCAGCATCAGCGAGATCACGATGAACACGACGGTGGTGGCGTTGACGAAGTTCGAGCCGAGCAGCGGCACGTGGATGTCCGGGCTCGAGCCCGCGATCCACAGGAACATCGCGAGGACGATCAGAGCCAGCATGATCCACTCGTTGCGCGACATCGGGCCCATCTCGCTGACCTCCTTGGCCGCCCATTCGGAGATCTCCGGGCTGTGCTTCACCTCGGGACGGCAGACCACATAGCTGAGCAGCGGCACGAGGATCATCAGGAGGATGCCGAGCGGCGCAAAGCCGACGAACCACTGCGCCCAGCTCACCTCGACGCCGGCGGTCCTCTTGGCGATCGCAAGCGCGGCCGCATTGGGCGCGAGCGCGGTGAAGAACAGCGAGCTGGTGATCGCGGTTGCCGCAAACGCCGTCCACATCACATAGGTGCCGATCTTGCCGGCGGTCGGCCCGGGCTCGGAGCCGTAGATGCGCGGGATGTTGCTGATGATGGGATAGACGATGCCGCCGCTGCGTGCGGTGTTGGATGGCGTCGCTGGTGCCAGCAGGAAGTCCGACATCGCGACCGCATAGCCGAGACCGAGCGTGTTGCGGCCGAGCTTTTGCACCAGCACCAGCGCGATACGGCGGCCGAGCTGGCTCTTGCGATAACCGATCGAGAATACGAAGGCGCCGACGATCAGCCACACCGTGCTCTCGGCAAAACCCGCCAGCATCCAGCGCAGCGATTTGCCGGGATCGGGATCGATATAGCCGGCGACGCCCGCGACCGTCAGCCCGATGAACCCGACCGCGCCGACCGGCATCGATTCGAGAATGAGTCCGGTGATGACGGCCGCGAACACGGCAAAATAGTGCCACTGATTGGCGTTGAGACCCGTCGGCACCGGCCACAGATAGATGGCCAACCACACCACGAGCGGCGCGATCAGCTTCCAGCTAAACCCTTTTGCCTGAGGCGTCTGCGAGCTTGCGGCCATGGGCCCTCCCCCTCGATTGTCGTCGCATTGTACCGCCCGTTGGCCGAGCCGTTTTTGTCCTAGCGCGGCGTATACGGACTGTCTGCGGCGCGATCAATGGTCTGACTTCACGTTCTACCGCCCCTTGAAGCGCGGCTTGCGGCGGGTCAGGAACGCCTCGACGCCCTCCTTGTGGTCTTCGGTGAGACTCGCCAGTGCGAACTGGTCGACGTCCATGTGGCTGGCGAGATCGTCCAGCGCATGTGCCAGCCGGTTGACGGTCAGCTTGGTCATGGCGACCGAGAGCGGAGGCTGCGCGGCGACCTTCCGGGCAAGCTCCATGGCGGCATCGAACGCATGGCCGGGATCGGCCACCTGCTCCACCAAACCCCACTCGTAGGCCTCATCGGCCGAGATGCGCTGGTCGGCCAGGATCACCGCCTGCTTGGTGCGGGCCGGCCCGATCAGATGCAGCATGCGCGGGATGCTCTGCCAGCTCATGTTCATGCCGAGCCCGATCTCGGGCACGCGCAGATGCGCGTCGTGCCCCATCACGCGGAAGTCGAGCGCCACGGCCAGCGCGACGCCGCCGCCGACGCAAAAACCCTCGATGGCGGCGATCGTGATCTGCTCCATCTCATGCCAGGCATGGGTCAGACGCGGCCCGAGCTTGAGATGCCGCCGCAGCGTGCCGAGATCCATGTCCTTGCGCGAGCGGCCCTCGGCATCCTTGAGGTCGAAGCCGGCGCTGAAGGCGCTGGTGCTGCCCGTCAGAACCACGACGGACGTTGCGGCATCATCCTCGAAGCTGCGCGCGGCCGCGGTGAGCTGGCGCAGCGCCTCGGGCGACAGCGCGTTGATGCCGTCATTGCGGTCGAACCGCACCACCGCAATCCGCCCCTCCGGTCCGAGGCCCTTCTCGATCGTCACGAAGTCCGTCACCAATGTCTCCCTATCCGCTTTGTTGCGAGGCTAGCTTACATCCGGCCTCACGAATATGGGACCCGGTTGCGCCCCAGCGCATACTCGACAGGCAGGGACCATTGCGCCTATCTTTGCGCCATGAGCCACGATCACGACCATCATCACGATCATTCCGAGCTGTCGGAGACTGAGCTGCGCGTGCGCGCGCTCGAGACGATCTTGACAGAAAAAGGTTATGTCGAGCCGGCCGCGCTCGACGCCATCATCCAGGCCTATGAGACCAGGATCGGGCCGCACAATGGCGCGAGCGTCGTCGCCAAGGCCTGGACCGATCCTGCGTTCAAGAAGGCGCTGCTGGAGGATGGCTCGAAGGCCATCGGCACGCTTGGCCATGTCAGCCGCGTCGGCGACCATCTCGTCGTGGTCGAGAATACGCCAGAGCGCCACAACATGGTCGTGTGCACGCTGTGCTCCTGCTACCCCTGGGAAATGCTGGGGCTGCCGCCGGTCTGGTACAAGGCCGCGCCCTACCGCTCGCGCGCGGTGAAGGATCCGCGCGGCGTGCTTGCCGATTTCGACGTCACGCTGCCCAAGGACATGGAAATCCGTGTCTGGGATTCCACCGCCGAGACCCGCTTCCTGGTGCTGCCGATGCGCCCCGCGGGCACGGAAGGCTGGAGTGAGGAGCAGCTTGCCGAGCTCGTCACGCGCGATTCCATGATCGGCACCGGCTTTCCCAAGACGCCTGGAGCGCCGTCGTGAACGGCGTCCACGACATGGGCGGCATGGACGGGTTCGGCAAGGTCGAGGCCGAGCCGAACGAGCCGATGTTTCACGAGGAATGGGAATCGCGTGTTCTCGCCATGGTGCGCGCGATGGGCGCGGCGGGCGCCTTCAACATCGACACCTCGCGCTTCTATCGCGAGACGCTGCCGCCGCACGTCTATCTCTCGAGCTCCTACTACAAGAAATGGTTTCTCGGGCTCGAGGAGATGCTGATCGAGAAGGGCTACCTCACCCGCGAGGAGGTCGCTGCCGGGCACGCGATGCAGCCTGCAAGGGCGCTCAAGCACGGCAAGTTCGACCTCGCCAATGTCGAGCGCGTCATGGTGCGCGGCAAGTTCGCCCGCCCTGCTCCGGCGCCGGCAAAATTCGACATCGGCGACCGCGTCCGCGCCAGGAACATTCATCCGACCACGCATACGCGGCTGCCGCGCTATGTGCGCGGCCATGTCGGTGTCGTCGAGCTGAACCACGGCTGCCATGTATTTCCGGATTCGGCGGCGATGGAGCTCGGCGAAAATCCGCAATGGCTTTACACGGTCGTATTCGAGGGCCGCGATCTCTGGGGCGCGGATGGTGATCCGACCTTGAAGGTGTCGATCGACGCCTTCGAACCCTATCTGGACCTGGCGTGATGAGCAGCACGGCTGCGGCCGCCGCGACGGCGGCCATTCCGAGCATCCCGCGCGATGACGACGGCCCGGTGTTCCGCGCGCCCTGGGAAGCGCATGCGTTTGCGATGGCGCTGACGCTGCACGAGCGCGGCGTGTTCACCTGGCCGGAATGGGCCGCAGCCTTGGCCTCCGAGATCAAGCGCGCGCAGGCCGCCGGCGACCCTGATACGGGCGAGACCTATTACCTGCACTGGCTCGCCACGCTGGAAGGTTTGGTTGCAACCAAGGGCGTCGCATCGGCGGAGACGCTGCACCGCTATCGCGACGCCTGGGACCACGCCGCCGACCGCACGCCGCACGGCAAGCCGATCGAGCTGCGGCCGGAGGATTTTCGGTAGGTCGCGCCTCACCCGTCATTGCGAGCGCAGCGAAGCAATCCAGTATCTCTCCGCGGTGACAGTCTGGATTGCTTCGTCGCTTCGCTCCTCGCAATGACGACGTTGAGAGGGCGCAAGCTCTCTCCTCCGTCGTCGCCCGGCTTGACCGGGCGACCCAGTACGCCGCGGCTTCTCGGCTCAAGCACCTTCTCTGGAATACTGGATCGCCCGCTTTCGCGGGCGATGACGGCGGAGATTGGAGCGCTATTTGCGCCCCGCCGCAAACTCTCGCCATCCCTTCGCCCGCAAACTGCACGCCGGGCACTCGCCGCACCCGAAACCCCACTCATGCTGCGCGCCGCGTTCGCCGAGATAGCAGGTGTGCGAGTGCTCGCGAATGAGATCGACCAGTCCTGCGCCACCGAGGTCGTGAGCGAGCTTCCACGTCGCCGCCTTGTCGATCCACATCAGCGGCGTATGCAGCTCGAATTGCCTGGCCATGCCGAGCGAGAGCGCGGCCTGCATGGCGCGGATGGTGTCGTCGCGGCAATCGGGGTAGCCGGAATAATCGGTCTCGCACATGCCGCCGACGATGTGGGTGATGCCGCGCCGGTAGGCGAGCGCCGCGGCAAACGTCAGGAACACCAGGTTGCGGCCGGGCACGAACGTATTCGGCAGGCCGTCGGCGCCCATCGCGATGGCGACGTCGCGCGTCAGCGCCGTCTCGGACACGGCCGCCAGCGTCGGAATCGACAGCGTGTGGCTCTCGCCGAGCCTTGCGGCCCAATCGGCACGCAGCCCCTTGATGCCGTCGAACAGCCGGTCGCGGCAGGCGAGCTCGATGGCGTGGCGCTGGCCATACTCGAAACCCAGTGTCTCCACGCGTGCAAAGCGGCTCAGCGCCCAGGCGAGGCAGGTGGTGGAATCCTGACCGCCGGAAAACAGCACTAGGGCGGTTTGTGATGAAAATGCGTCACTCATGGCCCGCGCTTTAGCACTGCGGGCGCTCCTCGCCAATCTGCCGCCAATCGGTGGAAATCGACCTGTTCCGCCGCGCCGCGCTGGGAACGGCGGGCCGCTTTTGGCATAAGGCTTTGGAGCCAGGAGACTGCCCCGCAATGACCCCTTCCCGTGACATTTCCCGCCTGATCGAGATCATGGCGGCGCTGCGCACGCCGGTGACCGGCTGCCCTTGGGATCTCGAGCAGAATTTTGCGACGATCGCGCCCTACACGATCGAGGAAGCTTATGAGGTGGTCGAGGCCATCAGCCGCGGCGATCTCGATGACCTGCGCGAAGAGCTCGGCGACCTCCTGCTCCAGGTCGTGTTCCACGCCCAGATGGCATCTGAACAGAATGCCTTTGCCTTCGGCGACGTCGTGGAGGCCATCACCCGCAAGATGATCCGGCGCCATCCCCATGTCTTCGCCGACAAGGACGGCAATCTCGCCTCCTCCCACGTCAAGGAGGTCTGGGATCGCATCAAGGCCGAGGAGAAAGCCGAACGTGCGGCGCGCCGGCCGCCGGAAGAAGCGCCGACGCACAAGTCGTTACTCTCGGGCGTCAAGGCCGGCCAGCCCGCGCTGACGCGCGCGATGGAGCTCCAGCGCAAGGCCTCCACCGTCGGCTTCGACTGGAACGACCCGCGCGCGGTGCTGGCAAAAATCCGCGAAGAAGCCGACGAGATCGAGGCGGCGCTCGACCGCAACGACAGCGAGGGGCTGGCTGAAGAGACCGGCGACTTGATGTTCGCGCTGGTCAACCTCGCCCGCCATGTCGATGCCGATCCCGAAAGTGCACTCCGCGCGACCAACGCGAAATTCGAGCGGCGGTTTGCGTTCATTGAACGGGCGCTTGAGGCGCAGGGGCGGACGCTCGAGCAGGCGTCGCTGGCGGAGATGGACGCACTTTGGAACGCGGCGAAGAGTGAGGCGAAACCGGTATCGGAGCCTCGTTCGCAGGCCCGCCGCTAGCTTGTGGCCTGCTCCATCGGCGTGCCCGCAAGGATCGAAGCGGTCGCGAAGGAGATATAGGTCAGCATCTTTTCCCGAATGCAGCGAGGCGATCATGGCGGATCGCAGACAAGCCATGAAACCGTCACGACAAGCAGTCTAAAGTTGAGCAACGGAGCCCGCGCAGCCGAAATCCCACCTCAGGTGAGTGCGATGCCATTAAAGCACTATTCGGTCCTCAAGGGACGCCCGATCGCGATGCGTTTCGGCACCGGCCAGTCGCCGCACTATCAAGTCCATGTCGTGGCCGACAACGCGGATTTCCGCATCGCCGTCAATGTGCAGTCAGGCGACGGAAGCGAAGTCGCGTTCCTGGTGCGATCGCACTTTGTCCATCCGATCACTGACCATCTCGCGGCGCTGCCGGAGGGCCTGCACCCGCAGCCGCCGAAGCCTGCCAGCATCGCGCTGGACTTCATTCGCGGCAATCTGATGCAGCCCCAGGAGATGATCCCGCTGCCGCTGTCGGTGCCGGGACCGGACAATGACCTCAACGAGAAGCTCGACCAGTTCGTCCAGCGCGCGCTCTCAAACGAAAGCGCGATGATCTACGCATTCGGTGAGACATGGGGGCCGGAGACCAAAGCGGACAATTATTTCGGCTTCCGGCCGGGCCGCGGCATCCACGACATCCACATGAATCAGGGAAATCCGATCGGACGATTCTCGGGCGACAACGGGCCATGGCAAGACGGCGGGCTGGTGTTCGAATTCCCGGATCAGAAGCTATGGACGGCGGTCTTCCTCAAATTCCAGACGCAGGCCTGGCACACCGACGACAAGACCGGTGACCCCATCGATCTCGGCGCGCCGACACAGCCGCCAGATCCGACCGCTCCTCCGACCGGGCAAATGCCGGACGGACTCGTGCGCATCATCGCAGCACTCGTCAATGCCGTGAAGACGCCCGAGCGGGAAGTCGTCACGCTGCTCAATACGGCCGATCGCGACATCGATCTCACCGGCTGGATGCTGGCCGACAAGCAGAAGAACAAGATGGTCCTGTCAGGGAAGATCGCGGCCGGCGGCACGCTCGCCGTCGTCGTGCAGAAGCCGATGGAGTTGTCGAACCAGGGCGGCATCATTTCGCTGCTGGACGAGCGCGGGATCAAGATCCACGGCGTCGCCTATACCAAGGCGCAGGCGAAAAATCCGGGCCTGACCATTCCGTTCTAGAGTTACGCGTCTCAACCCGGAAACGCGGATATGGTCGATATCGCACGCGAGCCGGTCGGGCGACCGCACCCTTCGAATCACGCCACGCGCGGCACGGCGTCGAACCGGTTCACCACGATATCCCGCTTGGTCTCGTCGACCCGTACGGTCATATCGAAGCGGCCGTCGTGCAGCTCTTTGGCCAGCACCTCGGAATTCCTGTGCAGCCAGCTGATGCCGGCGCCGTCGGCGGCGTCGATGGAGAGATCGAGCGTGGTGCGCTTTGCGGCGAGACGTTCCTCGATGGCCGCAAGCAGTGCATCGATCCCCTCGCCTGACACGGCCGAGACCAGCATCGCCGGATGATCTTCCGGCCGGCGCGCGGCGATGTTCAAAAGCTCTTCGCGCTTGTCAGGCTCGTAACGGTCGATCTTGTTCCAGACCTCGATGATGCGGCCGGAATCGTCGGGGTTGATGCCGAGCTGGCGCAGCACCGCGTCGACGTCGCTCTGCTGGGCCTCTGCATCCTCGTGCGAGATGTCGCGCACATGCAGGATGACGTCGGCTTCCAGCACCTCCTCCAGCGTGGCGCGGAAGGCGGCGACGAGCTGCGTCGGCAGGTTGGAGATGAAGCCGACGGTGTCGGACAGCATCGCCTTGCCGCCATGCGGCAAAGTGAGCGCGCGCAGGGTCGGATCGAGTGTTGCGAACAGCATGTCGGCGGCCTGAACGTCGGCGCGAGTCAGGCGGTTGAACAGCGTCGACTTGCCGGCATTGGTGTAGCCGACCAGCGCGACGACGCGATATGGCACGCGCTGGCGTCCGGCGCGATGCAGCCGCCGCGTCGCCTGCACCTTCTTCAGCTCGCCCTCGAGTTTCGAGATGCGCTCCTGGATCAGGCGGCGATCGGCTTCGATCTGCGTCTCGCCGGGACCGCCCATGAAGCCGAAGCCGCCACGCTGGCGTTCCAGATGGGTCCAGGAGCGAACGAGGCGCGAGCGCTGGTAGTTGAGATGCGCAAGCTCGACTTGGAGCGAGCCTTCCTTGGTCTTGGCGCGGCGGCCGAAGATTTCCAGGATGAGCCCGGTGCGGTCGAGCACCTTGGCGTGCAATTCCTTCTCGAGATTGCGCTGCTGGATCGGTGCCAGCGCGCAATCCATCACCACGAGCTCGACATCGAGGCTCTTGGCCAGCGCGGCGATCTCCTCGACCTTGCCCTTGCCGATATAGGTCGCGGGGCGGATCTGGCTGATCGGCGCGATGATGGCGTCGGCAATGACGAGGTCGATCGCGCGCGCGAGGCCGGCGGCCTCATCGAGCCGGGCCTCCGCGTCACGCTGAACATGGCTTTCCGATTGCGTGTCGGCACCGCCCGCGCGCACACGCAAGTAGGGGCCGATGACAAGCACCCGCCCCGTCTGCTTCGCCCCTGCCGACCGCGGACGGTCGGCCTCCCCGTCGAAATTCCGGGGTTCCAATCAGATCACTCTCAAGCCGGCTGATCCTCGCCGCCTTCGAACAACTGGATCGGAGCGCCCGGCATGATGGTCGAGATCGCATGCTTGTAGACAAGCTGCGAGTGACCGTCGCGCCGAAGCAGCAAACAGAAATTGTCGAACCAGGTCACGATGCCCTGGAGCTTCACTCCGTTGACCAGAAAGATCGTCAGTGGCGTCTTGGTTTTGCGAACGTGATTGAGGAAGGTGTCCTGTAGGTTTTGTGCGCGGTCTGCCGCCATTGTTTTTTTCTCGCTTTGAGTTTCTTTTTATTGCGCCGGTTGCGGCCCTCTTTGTGACATTCGGGGCCTCTTCCGGTTGCTATTCCTCATGAGATCCCCCTCGGAGGAACAGCGGTTCGATTAGAGGACAGGACGGGTTATTAGGCAAGCCGCTTCACGCGGCAGGCCACGCCCAAATGCCCCGAAAAACTACGGAAATCGATGATTTTCCTCGCTAATCCCTGAGGTGCGGCCGCGACGTCGCGGTGTCAGCCGACACCGAGCGCCTTCAGCTTCCGGTGCAACGCCGAACGTTCCATGCCAACAAACTCAGCCGTGCGAGAAATATTTCCTGAAAAGCGGCTGATCTGTGCAATCAAATAGTCGCGCTCGAACACTTCGCGCGCTTCGCGCAGCGGCAGCCCCATGATGTGCTCGCCATTGTTGCTGGTCGGCATCGCCGGCACCATCGAGCCGACGTCCTGCGGCAGCATGTCGGCGGTGATAATCACCTCCGGTCCGCCCGCGGCCAGAATCATGACTCTCTCAACGTTGTTGCGGAGCTGGCGTACGTTGCCGGGCCACACATGCGATTGCAGCACCGCCATCGCGTCCTGCCCGATCTGCCGCTTGGGCAGGCCGCTGCCGGCCGAGATCTGCTCCATGAAATAGTCGATCAATTCCGGAATGTCCTCGCGCCGCTCCGAGAGCGCGGGCACGCGGATCGGCACCACCGAGAGCCGATGATAGAGGTCTTCGCGGAAATGACCGGCAGCGATCTCCTCTTCGAGATTTCGCGCCGTGGAGGAGATGATGCGGACGTCGACCTGCACCTTGCCGGTGCCGCCGACGCGCTGGAACGACTGCTCGACCAGCACGCGCAAAATCTTGTTCTGGGTCTCGCGCGGCATGTCCGCGATCTCGTCGATGAACAGCGTGCCGCCATGGGCTTCCTCGAGCGCACCGGGCTTGCGCGCCTGCTCGCCATTGGACTGCTCGACGCCGAACATCTCGTGCTCCATGCGCTCCGGCGTGATCGCGGCGGCGTTGATCACGACGAAGGGGCCGTCGGCGCGGCCCGAGGCGGTGTGCAGCGTGCGTGCGGTCAATTCCTTGCCGGCGCCGGCGGGGCCGACGATCAGGATGCGGCTGTTGGCTTTCGCCGCGCGGTCGATAGTCTGGCGGAGCTGGTTCATACTGGGCGAGCGGCCGACCAGCGAGCTTGCGCTCGGCGCGAGTTGCTTCAGCTCCTTGACCTCGCGCTTGAGCCGCGAGTTCTCGAGCGCTCTGTTCGCGACCAGGATCAGCCGGTCGGCCTTGAACGGCTTCTCGATGAAGTCGTAGGCGCCGCGCTTGATCGCGGCGACCGCGGTCTCGATGTTGCCGTGGCCGGAGATCATCACGACCGGCAGATCGGCATTGTCCTTCTTGACCTGCTCCAGCAGCTGCAAGCCGTCGAGCTTGGAGCCCTGGAGCCAGATGTCGAGAAACACCAGATGCGGCCTGCGATTGGCGATCTCGGCGAGCGCCGTATCGCTGTCGCGGGCGGTCCGGGTCACGAAGCCCTCGTCTTCGAGAATGCCCGCAACGAGATCGCGAATATCGGCCTCATCATCGACAATCAGAATTTCACTTGCCATGGTTCGCGCCTGTCTTGTCAGATGCCTGTTGAGGCTTCGATCTTCGTTGAATCATTGGTCTTTTCAGCCGCCTCTTTGGTTTCGGCGGCCGGCTGTTTTGTTTCGGGCGGCTTGGCGATGTCCGTGACCGCGTTTGCGGCCGACGATGCCTGCACGCTCCCCTCGCTCTTCGCGGGGGCACCGGAGATCGCAAAACGCATCCGCATCCACGCGCCGCGCTGGCCCTCGCGGAAATCGGAAGCGTCCTTCAGCTCGATACGCCCGCCATGGTCTTCGAGCACGCGGCCGACGATCGCCAGGCCAAGGCCGGTGCCCTTGGCCCGCGTCGTCACATAAGGCTCGAGAAGCCGCGAGCGCGCGACCTTGGGCAGGCCGATGCCGTTGTCGATGACGTCGATCAGCACGTCCTCGCCCTCGCGCGAGACCACGACGTCGATGCGGCCCTTGCCGTAATCCTTGCCGAGCTCCTCCGGCGGCACCTGCTCGACCGCCTCGGTGGCGTTCTTGACGATGTTGGTGACCGCCTGCGAGATCAGCCGCCGGTCGAACTGCGCGCGCAGCGGATCTTCCTTGAATTCGGCCTCGATATCGATCTCGGGATGGGCGACCTTCATCAGGAACACCGCCTGCCGCACGGTGTCGGCGACGTCCTCGCCCTCCATCACCGGCTTCGGCATCCGTGCGAAACGCGAGAACTCGTCGACCATGCGGCGGATATCGTCGACCTGGCGCACGATGGTATCGGTGCACTGCTCGAAGATCTGCTTGTCCTTGGTCTCGGTGATGTCCTTGCCGAACTTGCGGCGGATGCGCTCGGCCGAGAGCTGGATCGGCGTCAGCGGATTCTTGATCTCATGTGCGATGCGGCGCGCGACGTCGCCCCAGGCCGAGGTGCGCTGCGCCGAGACCAGCTCGGTGATGTCGTCGAGCGTGATGATGTAGCTGTCGTGCGGCTGGCTGGTCTTCTCGGCGCTGACGCGGACCGACAGGTTGCGCTCGGTGCCGTCGCGCGTGATCGTGATCTGGCCCTGCACCAGGCGCTGGGTCCCTTCCCGCGCCGTCTTCATCATCTCCTCTAGCTCGGGCAGCACGTCGGAGAGCGGATGGCCGAGCGTCTCCGCTTCGGAGTGCCCGATCAGCTTCTCGGCGGAGCGGTTGAGGATGCCGACGCTGCCCGAATTGTCGACGCCGATGATGCCGGCGCTCGCTGAGGACAGCACGGCCTCGATGAAGCGGCGGCGGCTGTCGATGAGATCGCTGGCGTTGACGAGCTCGTCACGCTGGCTGCGCAACTCCTGCGTCATCTTGTTGAAGGTCTCACCCAGCTGGGCGAGGTCGCCTTCCGACTGGTGCACGGGCACCTTCACATGGAGGTCGCCGGTCGAGACCGTGTGGGCGGCGTTCATCAGCCGCCGGATCGGGGCCACCAGCGAGTTGGCGAAGTTGAGGCCGATCAGCACCGAGGCCATCAGGATGGTGAGCGCGATCACCGCGAACATCAGCGCGAAGGCGACCTGGATGCCGAGCCGGCGCGACTCGATCTGGGCGTATTCGGCGACGCTGACCTCGGTCTGCTTGAGCTGGTTGACCACGTTCGGATCGAGCGGCCGCGCGACATAAAGGAAGGTGTCGCTGAAGGCGCGTAGGCGGATCACCGCGGCGACGAAGCTTGCATCCGGCAGCACCGCGATCTCGGGCTCGGATTCGTTGACGTTGCTGAGGAAGTCCGGCGCCGGCGGCGAATAAGCGAGCCGCATGCCGGTGTCGGCCGATTCCAGGATGTTGGTGTTCTTGTCGATGATCATCGCGCCCGGCAGGTTGCGGGAGCCGGCGCTGGCGGTCAGCAGCTCGCGGAACGAGCGGCGGTCCTGGTCGTAGAGCGGCCGGGCGTGGGCGATGTCATTGGCCATGCCGAGAATGTCGCCGCGGATCAGCTGCGCGTGGTCCTGCATGTAGGCCCGCGCGATAGTCAGCGAATTCTGAATCACCTCCTTGGTCGGACCGGAGAACAGCCGGTCGAGGCCGCGCTCGATGGTGACGTTGGCGACGACGGCGACCAGCACCGCAGGCAGCACCGCGACGATCGAGAACAGGCTGACGATCTGGACATGGAGGCGTGCCGCCGCCCGGCCCCGCCGACGCGCCAGGATCAGCTGCCAGAGCTCGCGGACGATGATGCCGACCAGCAGCAGGATCGTGGCCGCATTGATCAGATAGAACGAGCGGACCACCTCCGGCGTCGGCTCGATCCTCGTCAGACCGGTCAGGACCAGGAAGGTCAGGAGGGCCGACAGCAACGCCATCGCCACGGCAAGGGGTGCCAGCCAGCGTCGCACCGACCAACGCCGGGGCTCTTCCGCTGGGGCCGTGTCGAAGTGTGCGGCCGAGGTATCTGCGCTGGTCATTCCGGCAATGGTGCTGAAAACGGGGTCCGCGGCGGGCGGATACTGATGTATTCGTACCACATTGTTGCCGAATTGCGACAATTCCGCGGCGCCCTCGCCGCGACGGACCGGCGCATCCACAGGCCGCTGTTCTGGCAAACCTCGCTTGCGGGAACGGATTCCCGCCCCTGCGGCTTGACCGCCATGGACAGGTTCTTTCTCGCGATGATGGTGTCGGCCGTGCTGCTGCTGATCGTAGCCGCCGACCTCCTGGTCAATGGTCTCGGGGTGCAGCAGCCGCTGGCGAACGTCGCCAGCGCCCAGCCGGTCTCGGCGCGGCTGATCAGATGAGCGCGACGCAGCGCTCGGCGGTTGAAGGATAATTCATACGTTCCAGCGGAACGTTTCGGCCTGATTCGGACTTTTGCTCACCGCGTTAGCCACAACGGCCAGCGCGATCCGGAAGGCTCAGCTCCGCTTTGGTAGGGGGAGCTGAGCCACCGTCCGTTCGGAAAACTAGCCCCCGCTCCGATACACCTGGATATCGAGGTCCCGGATCTTCTTCCGCAGCGTGTTGCGGTTGAGGCCGAGCAAATCGGCGGCGCGGATCTGGTTGCCGCGGGTGGCGGCGAGCGCGGCCGTGAGCAGCGGCACCTCGATCTCTTTGAGGATACGGTGATAGAGGCCCGGCGGCGGCACGCCGTTCGGGAAGCCCTGGAAGTGCGAGGACAGATAGGCCTCCACGGCGCCGCCGAGATTGTCGACGCCCTGCTGGACAGCGGCACCCGGGCTGACCGTGGGCGGCGCCAGCTCGCCGTCGATGACGGAGCCGGTGATCACGTCCTGCGGATAGAGCGCGGCGAGGCGCCGGGCGAGGTTCTCGAGCTCGCGCACGTTGCCGGGCCAGCGGTGCTGCTTCATCCGCTCCAGCGCCAGCGCATCGAGCTTCTTCGGCGGCAGACCGTCCTTCTCGGCCAGTGTGAAGAAGTGCCGCACGAGGTCCGGCAGGTCTTCGATGCGCTCGCGCAAGGGGGGCAGCCGCAGCGGCACGACGTTGAGGCGGAAGAACAGATCCTCGCGGAACAGGCCCTGCTGGATCAGGACGCGCAGGTCCTTGTTGGACGCCGCGACGATCCGCACGTCGGTCTTGATCGGGGTGCGGCCGCCGACGGTGGTGTATTCGCCCTGCTGGAGCACGCGCAGCAGGCGGGTCTGCGCCTCCATCGGCATGTCGCCGATCTCGTCCAGGAACAGCGTGCCGCCCTCGGCCTGCTCGAACCGACCCGAGGCGCGGGTGTTGGCGCCGGTGAAGGCGCCGCGCTCGTGGCCGAACAGTTCGGACTCGATGAGGTCACGCGGGATCGCCGCCATGTTGACCGCGACGAACGGGCCGTTGCGGCGCTTGCCGTAATCGTGCAGCGCGCGCGCCACCAGCTCCTTGCCGGTACCGGACTCGCCCGTGATCATCACGGTGAGGTCGGTCTGCATCAGACGCGCCAGCACGCGGTAGATTTCCTGCATCGCCGGCGAGCGGCCGACCAGCGGGATCGCCTCCATCTCGGCGTCCTCGTCCGGCGTCGAGACCCGTTCCTTCGGCTCGGCCAGCGCACGGCCGACGATGGCGATCAGTTCCTTCAGGTCGAAGGGCTTTGGCAGATATTCGTACGCCCCGCGTTCGGAGGCGCGGATCGCGGTCATGAACGTGTTCTGCGCGCTCATGACGATGACGGGCAGATTGGGCCGCATCTTCTTGATCCGCGGCAGCAGGTCGAAGGCGTTCTCGTCGGGCATCACCACGTCGGTGATGACAAGATCGCCCTCCCCCTGGCTGACCCAGCGCCATAGCGTTGCGGCATTGCCGGTGAGCCGGACTTCATAGCCGGCGCGGGATAGCGCCTGATTGAGAACCGTGCGGATGGCGGTGTCGTCATCAGCAACGAGAATGCTACCTGCGGGCATCGTTAATCCTCATTTCGCCCCCTGTGACGCAGACGACGACTTCCCGGCAGAGCCGTCGCGGCTGCTTTGATCGGCATGTTTGACCGATGTGGAATACATCGGCATCAGCACGCGGAAGGTGGTCTTGCGCGGCTGAGACTCGCATTCGATGATGCCCCCGTGATCTCCGATGATCTTTGCGACCAGCGCCAGGCCAAGACCCGAGCCGGTCTGCTTGGTGGTCACGAAGGGATCGAACAGGTTGGGCAGAAGATCGTCCGGCACGCCTGGTCCGTTGTCCTTCACGCAGAACTCGAGCGGCAGCGATACACGGGATTTTTGACCGGGGACTGACAGGCGCACGCCGGGACGGAACGCGGTGGTGAGCTGGATCTCGGCGTCGGGGACGTCGATCAGCGCTTCGGCGGCGTTCTTCACGAGGTTGAGGAACACCTGGACGAGCTGATCCTGGTTCGCCAGGACCGGCGGCAGCGAAGGATCATAATCCTCGATGAAGCGGATGTTGCGGGCAAAGCCCGACTGCGCCAGTCGCTTCACGTGATCGAGCACGGAATGGATGTTGACGGGACCGCGCACCACGGGGCGCTCGTCGCCGAACACCTCCATGCGGTCGACCAGCGTCACGATGCGGTCGGCCTCGTCGCAGATCAGCCGCGTCAGCATGCGGTCCTCGGACGAGGCCTGCTGCTCCAGCAGTTGCGCCGCGCCGCGGATGCCGGAGAGCGGATTCTTGATCTCATGCGCGAGCATGGCGGCCAGCGCGATCACCGAGCGCGCGGCGCTGCGATGGGTGAGCTGGCGATCCATCTTATCGGCAATGGAACGCTCCTGGAGCATCACCACGATATGGCCGGGCCGCTCCGTCAGCGGGGCGACATGCAGATCGACCTGGCGGTCGCCGCCCATGCGCGGCGTGCCCAGATCGACCTTGTATTCGTTGACCGGCGAGTTCGACGAACGAACCTGGTCGATCAGCGCCAGCAAGGGGCTCCCGAACGGCACCAGCTCTTTCAGCGACTGCCGTTTCAGGAACTGCGTCGAGATGTCGAAGAAGGCTTCGGTCGCGATGTTGGCGGCGACGATCTTGCCGTCCGGCCCGATCATGAGCACGGGATTGGGCAGCGCATCCAGGATCGCATCGCTCTCGGACGGAAGCGGCCGGCGATAGTCAGCAGCTGAGCTCATGCAGCAGCGCTCCATGCGAAATCGTCGAAGGCATCTTGCAGCGACTGGTGGACGAGGCGCGGATCCTCGGAGGTGAGGATCTTCTGGCGCCAGGCTTTCAGCTTCTCGGCCGGTGCACGGCTCACATCGGCCGCGACGTCGAGCGCCCAGCCGAGATGTTTTCGCGCGTGCCGGAGGCCGATGCGCAGGCCGTAGAGCGCGCAGACGCCCTCATAGAGCGTGCGGACATAATGCAGCTGGGTCTCGAGCGACGGCGCGGCTTCAACCGCCCCGCCCTTCAGGCGGCGGCCGATCTCGCCGGGCAACCAGGGCTGCCCCTGCGCGCCGCGGCCGATCATCACGGCATCGGCGCCGGAGGCCTCCAACGCCGCGAGCGCCTTCTCGTAAGTGGTGATGTCGCCATTGACGACGAGTGGAATGGAGATGGCTTCGCGCACCGCGCGGATCGCATCCCAATCGGCCTCGCCCTTGTAGAACTGGCAGCGGGTGCGGCCGTGCACGGTGACGAGCTCGATGCCGGCAGCTTCCGCGCGTCGCGCCAATTCCGGCGCGTTGCGGGTGTGATCGTCCCAGCCGAGCCGCATCTTCAGGGTCACCGGCACCTTCACCGCCGCGATCGTCGCATCGATCAGGCTGACGGCATGGTCGAGATCGCGCATCAGGGCTGAGCCGGACTGGCCGCCGGTGACGTGCCGGGCCGGGCAGCCCATATTGATGTCGATGATGTCGGCACCTCCGGCTTCGGCGATCCGGGCCCCCTCGGCCATCCAGCGCGCCTCACAGCCGGCGAGCTGGACCACATGAGGCCCGATCCCGGTCGCTTCGCAGCGCAACCGAGACATCTTGTGGCCATTCGCGAGCTCATCGCTGGCGGTCATTTCGGACACGACCAAACCGGCCCCGAGCTCGGCGGCGAGCCTGCGGACGGGCGAGTCGGTGACTCCCGACATCGGCGCCAGGAAGACCGGGGTGGCGACCTCGATATCGCCAATTTTCAACGGCTTAGAGCCTGATACTGCCGAGCCGGTCACAGGGGTCTCGTTGCGTAGGCAGGGCCTCATCGCGCCTGCCATGACCTATCTTGCGCACAATTCTTGTGCAGTCAAGCGTCATGCCTACAGTTTAGACAGTTCTGCAAATCTTTCAAGTGCAGTGCAGCAAAATGCTGTTTCCCACAATCCGGGGAAACCCCCTTTTTTTGCGGGCCTGCCGTGCTAGAGGCATGCGGTAATCACCCCACTCCCCAGACTCTCTTCATCACCAACTGAGTATTTGAGTCCTATGGCGAAATCACAGCGCACCGCAGTCGTCCTCGTCGCGGCCGGACGCGGCCTGCGGGCTGGCGCCGGTGGTCCCAAGCAATATCGCGAGATCGGCGGCGTTCCCGTGATCTATCGCGCCATGGAAGCCTTCAGCCGGCACCCCGACGTGTTTGCCGTGCAGCCGGTGGTGAACCCCGACGACAGCGCCATGTTCACGGCAGCGGTCGCAGGTCTCAGCCACGAGCCGCCGACCAATGGCGGCGCGACGCGGCAGGCCTCCGTGCTCGCAGGGCTCGAAGCACTCGCCAAGCATAAGCCCGATATCGTCCTCATCCACGACGCCGCGCGCCCCTTCGTCTCGGCAGGCGTGATCTCGCGCGCGATCGAGGCGGCCAGCCGCACCGGCGCTGCGCTCCCCGTCGTTGCCGTCACCGACACCATCAAGGTCACCGGCGAGAGCGGCAATGTCGAGGACACGCCCGACCGCTCAGCCTTGCGAATCGCGCAGACACCGCAATCCTTTCGTTTCGACGTCATCCTCGAGGCGCATCGTCGCGCGGCGAAGGACGGGCGCAGCGATTTCACCGACGATGCCGCGATTGCCGAATGGGCGGGATTGACGGTCGCAACCTTTGAAGGCGATGTTGCCAATATGAAGCTCACCACTCCCGAGGATTTCGTGCGCGAGGAAGCGCGCCTGGCCAGCCTGCTCGGCGACATCAGGACCGGCACCGGCTACGACGTGCACGCCTTCGGCGAAGGCGACCACGTGATGATCTGTGGCGTACGGGTGCCGCACACCAAAGGCTTCCTCGCCCATTCCGACGGCGATGTCGGCCTGCATGCGCTGGTCGACGCCATCCTCGGCGCGCTCGCCGATGGCGATATCGGCTCGCACTTTCCGCCAAGCGATGCGAAATGGAAGGGGGCTTCCTCCGACCAGTTCCTGAAATACGCCATCGAGCGCGTCGCGCAGCGCGGCGGCTGCGTCGCCAACCTCGAGGTGACGATGATCTGCGAGCGGCCGAAGATCGGCCCCTTGCGCGACACCATGCGCGCCCGCATCGCCGAGATCTCCGGGGTCGACATCTCGCGCGTCGCGGTGAAGGCGACCACCAGCGAGCGGCTCGGCTTCACCGGCCGCGAGGAAGGCATCGCGGCTACCGCGAGCGCCACCATCCGCCTGCCCTGGGGCGTCTAGGTCATGGGCGGCAGCGACGCACGCGCCCTCTCCCGCTCGCTGCTCGATCTGTGCCGGATGCGCAAGCTGACGATTGCCACCGCCGAGTCCTGCACCGGCGGCCTGGTCGCCGGCGCGCTGACCGACATTCCCGGCTCCTCCGACGTGATCGACCGCGGCTTCGTCACTTATTCCAATGACGCCAAGCGCGCGATGTTGGGGGTCGAGGCGAGCACGCTCACGAATTTCGGCGCCGTCAGCAAGGAGACCGCAACCGCGATGGCGGTCGGCGCGCTGGAACGTGCCGGCGTCGATCTCGCCGTTGCCATCACCGGTATCGCCGGCCCCGGCGGCGCCACGCCCGGCAAGCCGGTCGGCCTCGTGCATTTTGCGGTTGCCGCGCGCGACGGCCGCATCGTCCACCGCGAGCATCGCTTTGGCGCGATCGGCCGGACCGCCGTGCGCCAGCGCTCGGTGGTCGAGGCATTGCGCATGCTGATGGATCTTGCCCGCGGCCCGAAAGCCCAGCCAAAGCCCCGGCGCGCCGCCGCGGCAACCCGCCTGCGGCCTCGCGTGACCCGCTCGCCGCGCCGGCACGCAGTGAAGCGCAGGACGCCGCGGTCACCGCGCGGCTGAAACACGTCATGCCGCCGCCAGCATCGCGCTCGCGTGGTCGAGCACGCCCTGCTTGACCGCATCGGCGTCGGACGGCGCCACCTTCGCGCTCACCGTCAATTCCACGACGGGCGCTGCGGGATCGGCGGCGACCACCTTCGACACATTGACCGATGGCGCGGCCCGCTCGTCGACGCGAGGATCTTCACGCAACTCCTTCAGGATCTGGTCAGCCAGCTGCCGGCCTGTCCCATGCTGTCAATTGAGCGCGGCCAAGCGCGCGTTCCCGGCATGTGCGTTCGGCGCAAGGAAGCCGAATGGGTTCCGCTACATCCAATTATTGTTCCTGGCGCTTCGTCCGACAAATGACAGGGAGCTTCTGCTCAATCGCCTTCGCCAGCACCGTGCCGCGGGTCCGGCCGAGCTCTTTCGCTATCAGCGCAATCGGCTTGGTGCCTGCCAGTACCTTCAGCCTGCCAAGGTCTTCTTCGCTCCATGCCTGCTTCCAGCGTCCCATCTCCCCGATCCCGCGATAAGGCGCCCGCGCCCGACTCGGATTGTAGTCGACCCCTTCGCAAAGGGCAGACCTCGTGGCGCGCCGTTTCCGGCAAGGGGTGTTGCGTCAGCGCGCTGCGTTTTGGCACAAACTGCACTTGTCGCCCGACGGGAAGATGCACTTTGATGAAAGGTTGTCTGCCCGGCCCAAGCGGCAGAACATCCGCGCGCGCGAACGGATTCCACATTGCCGCGCTTTCCGCTTGTGAAGCAAAGCTCGGGCGGAATACGCCGCGAGATCGCGGCGTTACGCCAGTTTTCAAAAAGCACGCAATTCTTGTCGAATTCGATCAGGATCGCAAATGTGCAACCGCGACCAAGCGTCATCGCCATGTCCGATCTTGCGCGCGACTGTATTGGCGCAATAATGCGGCTCTACGCTGTGGCCAGGAATCAACCCGGTCCTGCTTTCTGGAGGGCGACGGCGTGTTCGCTCGCGACACTGCACTGGCAATCGCCATTGCTACCTTGGCCGCCATAGATGGTACTGCCGCACAAACGGCCAACCAGCCGCCGGATACGATGGCGGCGCGGGTGGAGGCGTGCACGCCCTGTCACGGCAACAAGGGCGAAGGCACCAGCGACGTCTATTTCCCGCGGCTTGCCGGCAAGCCGGCCGGCTATCTCTACAACCAGCTCCTCGCCTTCCGCAGCGGCCGGCGCAAATACCCGCCGATGAACTATCTGCTGGAGTTTCTGCCTGATCCGTATCTGGAGGCGATGGCCGAATATTTCGCCAGCGAGCATCCGCCGCTGCCGCAGCCCGCGCCGAGCGAAGTCAGCAAGGAAGTGCTGGCGCAGGGCGAGCTGCTCGCGACCAGCGGCGATGCCGGTCGTAACATACCGGCGTGCGTGAGCTGTCACGGCCCGGGCCTCACCGGCATGCAGCCCGGCATCCCCGGTCTGCTGGGCTTGCGCGCCGCTTACGTCAGTGCGCAACTCGGCGCCTGGCGCTACGGCACGCGGACGGCAAAATCGCCGGACTGCATGCAGCTCGTCGCCGGCCATCTGACGGAAGCAGATGTTACCGCCGTTGCGGCCTGGCTCGCGACGCGACCCGCGCCCACCAACCCGGCCCCCGTCCCGAAAGGCACCTACGCGCTGCCGTTCGGCTGCGGCAGCCAGCCCAACTGACGAGGCGCATGATGGGCTCAAGACTGTCGATCACGCTGCTATCGATCAAACTCCTGGCCCTTGCCGCGCTCATCACGGCCGCGCAAGCGCAGGACAAGGCCGGCGACGTCATTGCGCGGGGTGAATATCTCGCCCGCGCCGGCGATTGCACGGCCTGCCATACTGCGGCCGAGGGCCGGCTGTTTGCCGGCGGGCGCCCGATGCCGACCCCGTTCGGAACGATCTACACCTCCAACATCACGCCCGATCCGGAGACCGGCATCGGCAAGTGGAGCGCGGACGATTTCTACAGAACCATGCACAACGGCCGTTTCCCGGATGGCGGGCTGATCTATCCCGCGATGCCGTTCGCGTCCTATACCAAGGTCACGCGCGCCGACAGCGACGCGATCTTTGCCTATCTGCGCTCGATTCAGCCGGTGAACCAGAAGAACAAGCCGCACGAGCTGCGCTTTCCCTATGACAACCGCCAGCTCATCCTCGGCTGGCGCACGCTGTTCTTCCGCGAAGGTGAGTTCAAGCCCGACCCCACCAAGTCGGCGGAATGGAATCGCGGCGCCTATCTGGTCGAGGGGCTCGGTCATTGCGGCATGTGCCATTCGCCGATCAACGCGCTCGGCGGCACCTCGCAATCGGACGCCTTCAAGGGCGGCCTGATCCCGATGCAGAACTGGTACGCGCCGTCCCTCACCTCCAACCGTGAGGCGGGTCTCGGCGACTGGAGCATCAAGGACATCACCGATCTGCTCCAGACCGGCGTCTCCATGCGCGGCGTGGTCTACGGCCCGATGGCCGAGGTGGTGCACAACAGCCTGCAATATCTCAACGACGAGGACACGCGCGCCATGGCGGTGTACCTCAAGGGCATCGCGGAGCCCTCGCCTCCGCCGGCGCCGAGCTCGGCGCTGCCGACCACCGAGAGCAGCCTGCTGATCAGCCTCGGCAAGACCGTCTACGACAAGAACTGCGCGAGCTGTCACGGCCTCCAGGGCGAAGGCAAGCCGCCGCATTGGCCGCCGCTCGCCAACAACCAGTCGATCGAGATGCAGTCGGCGGTCAACCCGATCCGCATGGTGCTCAATGGCGGCTATCCGCCGGGCACCAAGGGCAATCCGATGCCCTACGGCATGCCGCCCTTCGCAGGCCTCCTCTCCGACAACGAGGTCGCCGCCGTCGTCTCCTACATCCGCACCGCCTGGGGCAATCGCGGCACGCCGGTCTCGGCTCGCGAGGCCAACGAGCTGCGCTCCGCACCGCTGAACTGAGAGGCGTCATGTTCAATTCCGATCCGCCGACCAGCCCAGCCGCCGCCGACCAGGCCGTCGAGGAAGTCGTCTCGCAAGGACCGTCCGGCGCGATCGTGCTGGCCGGCATCGCCACGGCCTGCGTGGTCGCGATGTGGTTTGCCTTCTATCTCTTCGTCTTCCTGCCGCGCGGATCGCTGCAATGAGCGCAGGGGACACCCACACCCATGGCAGCGCCGAGGTCGCGGCCCGCGTCGAGCGGCGCTGGGCGACCATTGCCGTGATAATCGTCGTCGGCATGGCGCTTCTGGCAGCCTTCGCCGGCATCCATCGCGCCACCATGCCGCAGCCGCGCGTCGAGACCACCGATCCCTCGCGCATTCATCTGTCCGGCGAATTCGTCGAGAGCAATCTCGGCAGCGTGCTGGAGGCCAATGGCAATGTGACCGTGCGCGCGATCGGCCAGCAATATTCCTTCACGCCGGCCTGCATCGTGGTGCCCGTGGACACGCCGATCACCATGCGCGCCACCAGCGCCGACGTCGTCCACGGCATCCTGATCCAGGGAACCAACGTGAACACCATGCTGGTGCCCGGCTACATCTCCGAACAATTGATGCGCTTTACGAAGACTGGCGACTATCTGATGCCCTGCCAGGAGTTCTGCTCCTTCGGCCATGAGGGCATGTGGGGCAAGGTCAAGGTGATCGACAAGACCGAATTCGCCGATCGCGCGAAGGGTGGCGGGAGGCTGAGCTGTGTTGGTCAATAGGAAGCTCATCCTCGCCCATTTCTGGCTGGCCTTTGCCGTGTTCGGCTTTGCGCTGACACTCGGCGCTTGGCAGATGTTCATCCGCAGCCCGATCGGCACCTGGCTGTCCAATCCCGAGCTCTATTACCGCTCGCTGACCGCGCACGGCACGGTGATGGGCTACGTCTTTCCCACGCTCGTCGCGATGGGCTTTGGCTATGCCATCAGCGAGTCCGCGCTGGAGCAGCGCCTGGTCGGCGTGCGCTGGGCCTGGACCGGATTTTGGCTGATCGTGATCGGCAGCGTCATGGCGATGGTCCCGGTCGCGCTCGGCCGCGCCTCGGTCCTCTACACGTTCTATCCGCCATTGATCGGCAACGTATTCTATTACCTCGGCGTCGTGCTCGTGGTGGTCGGCTCCTGGATCTGGGTCGCGTTGATGGCGATCAATCTGCGCGTCTGGCGGAAGGCCCATCCCGGCGCACCGGTGCCGCTGGCGATGTTCGCCAATGTCGCGGGCTCCTATCTGTGGGCCTGGACCGCGGTCGGCGCCGCCCTCGAGCTGTTGCTCCAGATCATTCCCGTCGCGGCCGGCCTGAAGGCCACGATCGACGCGGGTCTTGCCCGCGTGTTCTTCTCGTGGACGCTGCACGCCATCGTCTATTTCTGGCTGATGCCGACCTACATCGCCTATTACACCATCGTGCCGCGCGCGATCGGTGGCCGGGTCTATTCCGACAGCATGGCGCGGATCTCGTTCATTCTGTTCCTGGTGGTGGCGATGCCGATCGGCATGCACCACACCTTCGCCGATCCGCAAGTCGGCGCCGGCTTCAAGTTCATCCATTCGGCCTTCACGGCACTGGTCGCGCTGCCGACGCTGCTGACCGTGTTCACGATCTGCGCGTCCGTCGAGATCGCCGCCCGCCTGCGCGGCGGCCGCGGTATGTTCGGCTGGATCAGGGCGCTGCCCTGGGACAATCCGATGATGCTGGCACTGGCGTTCTCGTTCGTCATGCTCGGTTTCGGCGGCGCCGGCGGCCTCATCAACATGAGCTACCAGCTCGACGCGTCGATCCATAACACGCAGTGGATCACCGGCCATTTCCACCTGATCTTCGGCGGCGCCATCGTGATCATGTACTTTGCGATCGCCTATGATCTGTGGCCGCATCTGACCGGGCGCGAACTCATCGATATCCGCCTGATCCGCACCCAGCTCTGGCTGTGGTTCATCGGTATGATCATCACGACCTTCCCGTGGCACTGGGTCGGCATCCTGGGCATGCCGCGCCGCATGGCCTATTTCGACTTCGGCGATCCCGCGATCGCGCCTCAGGCGCTCTCCGTCACCTTCTCCGCGATCGGCGGCTTCATCCTGCTGGCGTCGGGCATCATGTTCATCGTCATCCTCGCACGTGGCATGCGTGCGGCCCGGGTTGACGCCGGCCCGTACCGCTTTGCGCTGGCCGTGCATCAGCCCGCGACCGTGCCGGTCGCGCTCAACACGCACGCGCTGTGGGTGGCGCTGATGATCGTCCTCACCCTCACCAATTACGGCTACCCGATCGTGACGCTGGCGCTGACCGAGGGCACGTCGGTGCCGGCCGTCTATGTGGGAGCGCAGTGATGAGCGCGCGCGACCTCTTCACCTTCCGCAACAGCCATTTCAGGATTGGCGTCGGCATCACCGCCGCGATCCTGATCGTGACGGCGATCACCGGCTTCATCGTGCTGCCCTTCGCGCAGCCCTGGGTTCAGTTCGCCAATGTCTGGGATGCGATCTGCAGCGCCGCCGGTGTGCCACAGCGCGCGGCGAACGTCAGGGCGCCCGAGCAGAGCAAGCAATTGTCGGAGGTCGTGCTGACCTCGCGTACACTGGCACGTCCGAGCCAGGAAGCGATCGGCCGGGGCGCAACGCTGGCGCAGCGCTGCGCGATCTGCCACGGCCCGACCGGCATCAGCCGCGCGGATTCGCCCAATCTCGCCGGCCAATATGCCGCCGTGATCTACAAGCAGTTGCACGATTTCCACTCGGGCGCGCGCACCAATGCCGTGATGTCGCCGTTCGCCGTCAACCTGACGGACCAGGAGATCGCCGATCTCTCCAACTATTACGCCTATCTGCCGCGGCCGGCAGCCTATCACCCGACGCCGCAGCTGCCGAAGCCCAACATCGTCATCTACGGCGCGCCGATCCGCGGCATCGCGCCCTGCGGCGCCTGCCATGGCAGCCTCGACAACAAGACCGGCAGTCCATGGCTCGAAGGCCAGTCCGAAGCCTACATGAAGGCGCAACTCCAGGCCTTCGCGTCCGGCGAGCGGCGCAACGACATCAGCCAGCAGATGCGCAACATCGCCCGCGCGATGACGCCGCAGGAGATCGATGCGGCCGCGGCCTATTACGCCTCGCAGCCGCCGGATGTAGTGAAGGCGGTGGATTGAGCCTCACTGTCATTGCGAGCGCAGCGAAGCAATCCAGAATCCCTCCGCGGCAAGACCCTGGATTGGTTCGTCGCAAGGGCTCCTCGCAATGACGGCGGAGAGAGTACGCCTTACGACGACGCCAGCTTCGGCCGGCCGTAGATCGCATCCGCCCGCTTCTCGAATGCGATGGAGAAGCGCGCGAACGCGGCATCGAACATCGAGCCCATCAGCATCGCCAGCATCCGGCTCTTGAACTCGTAGGCCAGGAAGAATCCGACGTCGCAGACGCCCTCACCCTTGGGCTCGAACGTCCAGCGGTTCTCGAGGTTGCTGAACGGGCCTTGCAGATATTCGACCCGGATATTCAGATTGGCGCGGTCGAGAGTCACGCGGCTGGTGAAGGACTCCTTGACCAGCTTGAACGACACCGTCATGTCGGCGACCAGCACCTCGGTGCCGTCGGGTTTGGCCATCCGCTGGCGGATCTTGAGCGCGCTGCACAGCGGCACGAACTCCGGGTAGCGCTCGACGTCGGCGACCAGATCAAACATCTCGGACGCGCTGTGATGGACACGGCGCTTGCTTGAAAATTTGGGCATGGCGGTTCAGCGGGCAGTCGCGGCCCGTGCGGCCTTCAGTCTCGCAAAGTCCTCGCCGGCATGATGCGACGAACGGGTGAGCGGGCTCGCCGACACCATCAGGAAACCCTTGGTGTAGGCGACCTTCTCGTAGGACGAAAACTCGTCGGGCGGCACATAGCGCATCACGGCGTGGTGCTTCCGGGTCGGCTGGAGATATTGCCCGATGGTCAGGAAGTCGACGTCGGCGGAGCGCAGATCGTCCATCACCTGCTGCACCTCGTGGCGCTCCTCGCCGAGGCCGACCATGATGCCGGACTTGGTGAAGATGGTGGGATCGAGCTCCTTGACCCGCTGCAACAGCCGGATCGAGTGGAAGTAGCGCGCGCCGGGCCGCACCGTGAGGTAACGCGACGGCACGGTCTCGAGATTGTGGTTGAACACGTCGGGCCTCGCCGCGACGACGACCTCCAGCGCGCCCTCCTTGCGCAGGAAGTCGGGCGTCAGGATCTCGATCGTGGTCGAGGGGCACGCGGCCCGGATCGCACGGATGGTCTCTGCAAAATGCTCGGCGCCGCCATCGACCAGATCGTCGCGGTCGACGGAGGTGATGACGACGTGGGCCAGCCCCAGCTTGGCGACGGCTTCGGCGACGTTCTGCGGCTCGGCCGCATCCAGCGCATTGGGCATGCCGGTCTTGACGTTGCAGAACGCGCAGGCCCGGGTGCAAGTGTCCCCCATGATCATGAAGGTCGCGTGCTTCTTGTCCCAGCACTCGCCGATGTTCGGGCAGCCCGCCTCCTCGCACACGGTATGCAGGCCGTTGGCGCGCACAATGTTGCGGGTGTCGGCATAGCCGCGGGTATTGGGGGCGCGCACGCGAATCCAGTCCGGCTTCGGCGGCGAAGCGGAATCAGGGCGATTCACCTTTTCAGGGTGGCGGGGGCGCAACGGGTTCGAGATGGTGTCGACAATAACGACCATGGGCTGTCCGGTCTGTTCAGGTCCTACCTAGTCGGTCTGGCTGCCTGCCGCAACCCGGCTCGCGCCGCTTCAGGGAACATGGCAGATATGGGCAATATCCTGCTCTGTTCTCAGGCGATTCTCACCTCGAATGGCTCCAACCTCGAAAGCCTCACCACCGCGGCTCGGCAAAGCCCTGAAGCGTGCGTTTTTCGGCCGCAGCGTCCACGAGGTCGCGCCCGATTTGATCGGGGCCACCATGCTGGTCAATGGCGTCGGCGGCCTCATCGTCGAGGTCGAGGCCTATCATCATACCGAGCCGGCGGCGCACTCCTACAATGGCCCGACGCCGCGGAACCAAATCATGTTTGGCCCGCCCGGCTTTGCCTATGTCTACCGCTCCTACGGCATTCACTGGTGCGTGAACTTCGTCTGCGAGGAGGAAGGCTCCGCCAGCGCCGTGCTGATCCGCGCACTGGAGCCGACGCATGGCCTGGCGGCGATGCGCCGCCGCCGCCATCTCCAGGAGGTGCACGCGCTGTGCTCGGGCCCCGGCAAGCTGACCGAGGCGCTCGGCATCACCATCGCGCACAACGCCCTGCCGTTGGACCGGCCGCCGATCGCGCTGCATGCACGGACAGAGGAGGTCGAGGTGGTGGCTGGCATCCGGATCGGCATCACCAAGGCCGTCGAGCTGCCCTGGCGCTATGGCGTGAAGGGCTCGAAGTTCTTGAGCAAGCCGTTTCCGAAATAGGCCTAGAACCCGTTCCGATGGAACGGGCTCTAGATTCTAGTTTTGACGCGTTTTCTTGACGCGAACCGGTTTCCACTTCGCTCGAAAACGCTCTACGAGGCCTGCTTCAGCCGCTCCAGCGCCTCCAGCAGCTTGGCCTTGCGGGCCAGCGCTGCCTCGCGCTTTTCGCGCTCCTCCTCGACGACCTCCTCGGCCGCGTTGGCGACGAACTTCTCGTTCGCCAGCTTGGACTCGGCGCGCTTGATGTCGGCGTCGGCCTTGCCGATCTCCTTGTCGAGGCGCGTGCGCTCGGCGGCGACGTCGATCACGCCCTTCAGCGGCAACGCGGCCACCTCGCCGCGCACGAGGAGCTGGACCGCACCGTCAGGTGCGCGGTCGGCGAAGGAGATGTCGGACAGCCGTGCCATGCGCTTGATGACGTCGGTCCAGCGCGGCGCGCGTTCCTTCGTCTCGGTCGAGGCGCCCGCGAGCACCAGCGCCGTCAGCGTTGCCGGCGGGATGTTCATTTCGGCGCGCACCGAGCGGATCTGCGTGACCAGGTCGATCACCCAGCCGATCTCGGCTTCCGCCTTGGGATCGGTGAAGTCGGCATGGTCGAAGATCGGCATGATCAGGACCGGCGAGATCAGCGGATCGGTCGGCCCGGCAGCCGCGGCGAGCATCGCGAGTTGCTCCGGCGTCGGCTCGGACGGCTTCAGCGGCCATTGTGCCAGCGCCAGCAGGCCGTCGCGCTTGGCCGTCACCTCCCACAGCTCTTCGGTGATGAAGGGCATGAAGGGGTGCAGCAGCTTCAGGATCTCGTCACGCGCCCAGGCGACCATGGCGCGGGTTTCGTCCTTGGCGGGGCTGTCCGGACCGAGCAGCACGGGCTTTGCGAGCTCGACATACCAGTCGCAATAGACGTTCCAGACGAAGCGATAGATGGCGCCTGCCGCGTCGTTGAAGCGATAGGCTTCGATTGCCTCGGTCACCTCGCGCGTGGTGTGCGCGCTCTCATGCGCGATCCAGCGGTTCAGCGTCTCCTTGGCCTTCGCCGGCTCGAAACCTTTGGGCACCGCGCAGTGGTTCATCTCCGCGAAGCGCGACGCATTCCAGAGCTTCGTCGCGAAATTCCGGTAACCCTCGACGCGGCTGGTGGCGAGCTTGATGTCGCGTCCCTGCGCCGCCATGGCGGCCAGCGTGAAGCGCAACGCGTCGGCGCCGTATTCGTCGATCAGGTTGAGGGGGTCGATGACGTTGCCCTTCGACTTCGACATCTTGGCGCCCTTCTCGTCGCGGACGAGGGCGTGGATGTAGATCGTCGAGAACGGCACTTCCTTCATGAAGTGAAGGCCCATCATCATCATTCGGGCGACCCAGAAGAAGATGATGTCGAAGCCGGTCACCAGCGCGTTGGTCGGGTAATAGCGCTGCACTTCCGGCGCGTCCTCGGGCCAGCCGAGCGTCGAGAACGGCCACAGTGCCGAGGAGAACCAGGTGTCGAGCACGTCCTCGTCACGCGTGATGAAGCCTTCACGCTTGTTGCGGTCGAGCGCCATCTCGCGGCCCTGCTCGGCCGTGATGACCTCCTGCTCGACGTAATAGCCGAGCGCGTGGCTGACGGCCTCCTCCTCGGTCTCGGCGACGAACACCTTGCCATCAGGGCCGTACCAGGCCGGGATCTGATGACCCCACCACAGCTGGCGCGAGATGCACCAGGGCTGGATGTTCTCCATCCACTCGAAATAGGTCTTTTCCCAGTTCTTCGGCACGAACGTCGTTTCGCCCGAACGCACCGCCGCGATCGCGGGCTTTGCCAGCGTCTTGGCGTCGACGTACCACTGGTCGGTCAGATAGGGCTCGATCACGCTGTTCGAGCGGTCGCCGTGCGGCACCATGTGGGTGTGCGGCTCGATCCGCTCGACGAAGCCGAAGGATTCCAGCCGCTCGACGATGCGCTTGCGCGCCGCGAAGCGGTCGACCTTGTGAAACTCCTCGGCGAACTGCGAAGCGCCTTCCGGCAGGTTACGCAGGTAATCCTCATTGTCGACGAGGTCGAGGCAACCTTCCTTGTCGATGACGCTGATCCGGCCCAGGCCGTGGCGATTGCCGACCTCGAAGTCGTTGAAGTCGTGCGCCGGCGTCACCTTCACCGCGCCCGAGCCCTTGTCCGGATCGGAATACTCGTCGGTGATGATCTTAATCTTGCGACCGACCAGCGGCAGGATCACGTTCTTGCCGACCAGCTTCTGATAACGCTCGTCGTCGGGATGCACCGCCACGCCGGTATCGCCGAGCATGGTCTCGGGCCGCGTGGTGGCGACGACGATGAAGCTCGAGGAATCCTCGGGGCTGAACGTCTTGCCCTCGATCGGATAGCGCAGATACCACAGGTGGCCCTTGACCTCGGTCTGCTGCACTTCCAGGTCGGAGATCGCGGTCAGCAGCTTGGTGTCCCAGTTCACCAGCCGCTTGTCCTTGTAGATCAGGCCGTCGCGATGCAGCTCGACGAACACCTTGATGACGGCCTTCGACAGGCCATCGTCCATGGTGAAACGTTCGCGCGACCAGTCGCAGGAGGCGCCGAGGCGCTTGAGCTGGTTGATGATGGTGTCGCCGCTCTCGGCCTTCCACTGCCAGACCCGCTCCAGAAACTTCTCGCGGCCCATCTCGCGGCGGCTGGGCTGCTGACGCTCCATCAGCTGCCGCTCGACCACCATCTGGGTGGCGATGCCGGCATGGTCGGTGCCGGGCTGCCACAGCACGTCGCGGCCGCGCATGCGCTCGAACCGGCACAGGATGTCCTGGAGGGTGTTGTTGAGGGCGTGGCCCATATGCAGCGAGCCCGTCACGTTCGGCGGCGGGATCACGATGGTAAAGGGCACTGCGTCGCGGCGGTCGGGGCGGCCGGCCCTGAAGGCAAGGCTGTCCTCCCACACGACGGACATGCGGGCTTCGATATCGGCGGGCTGGTAATTTTTCTCGATCATGGGCTGCTAGAAAGCCGCGCGCGGGGGGCAAGTCAACGAAAAGGTCCGGGAGAGGATCAACGGAAAGCCCGGCGGAAAAACGGCTTTCCGGCCGGTCGGCAGGCCAAACAGGCGCATAAGAGGGGCTTTATGAGGGCTCGGGAGCCGCCCTCACCTGCCGCCGCGCGAGACCCGCTCGATTTCGGCCTTCACGATGCGTTCAACGAGGCCCGGCAGGTTGTCGTCGAGCCAGGATTTCAGCATCGGACGCAGCATCTCCTTGACCAGATCTTCCAGCGTCCGCGCATTGCTGCTGAGCACCGTGTGGGCCAGGGAGTTGAAGGCGGATTCGACCGCCGAGACCGTCGATTGGGCCAGGATCGGCTGTTGGGGCGGTACCGGCGGCGCATCGTAGTCCACCGCCGCATAGGACGATGACGGCATCAGGCGCAGCGGCGATTCGGCGAATTCCAGATCGTCGCGCGGCTCGACCTTGCGGAAGCTCGGCGGCGGCGGAGGCGGCGTCGGCTCCGGATCCACCGCCATCTCGTCGGTCAATTCGAGCACGTCGGGTTCAGGTTCGGGCTCTGGCTCAGGTGCACGGACCTCGGGCGCAGGCGTAGCCGCGTCCAGCCCCGCCAGCAGAGCATCAATATCGTCCTGGTTATTGGATGCATCCGCCGCAGGTGCGGGCGGCGGCGGCGCTGGAGCCGGCTTCGCAACCGGCGGCGGCGCGGGCTTCTCGGCAGCAGGTTTCGCGGGAGCGACCTTGGATGGCGGAATGTCGTTCATTGCTGACGGCTTCGGCGCAGCTGCAGCGGGCGCTGGCTTGGCAGCTTCGGCCGGCGGCGGCTTGGCCTCATCGTCGGCAATGATGCGCCGGATCGAGGCCAGAATCTCCTCCATCGAGGGTTCTGTGACCTTTGCAGGCTGCGTCATCTCCGACTCCACATCATCAACGCCCTCGCATGCGTTGTTTTACACCAAGCACGACAGGATTGGCCGGTTCCGCAACGGACGCCCCGACATTTTCGTCGCGGCAGCCCGACTTGTCCCCAGTTCACGGCTCAACGTGCGGCGGTGCGCCCCTGCCCTCGGCACTCAAGCCTTTACGCACACGACATCAGGTGCCGGGCGAATCGACCCGCATCTTCTTGGCAAGGCTATGTCAGGGATTTTGATGATTGCAAGCAAAGCACCAGTCGGCCTCGGCTGTTTGCGAGGCCGACCGGATGACTACGGACCTTAGCGTCCGTCAGGCGTGCGCACGCCGGCCCAGCTGTCGCGGACCTGATGGTAGTGAACGCTCGCATCATAAACCGTGGTCGCAAGGCCGAGGACCTGCGGCGACAGACGGCCGATGGCGGCCAGAACCTGATAGGACGCGACCACGCGGTCGTGCTGTGCGGTCACCAGCGCGACGCGCGCGTTGACCAGCGCCTGCTGCGCGTTGAGCACGTCGAGGGTGGTACGCTGACCAGCCTTGGCTTCTTCGCGCACGCCGTTCAGCGCGATCTCGGACGCCGTGACCTGCGCCTGCGCGGACTGCACCTGGGCCTTGCCGGCCTGCAGCGACCCCCACCACTGCACGACCGTCGCGCGGGTCTGGTCGCGGGTGGTTTCGAGGTTGAGACGCTGCTGCGCCAGGTTTTCCTTGGACTGGCGGATCAGCGAATATGTATTGCCGCCATCGTAGAGCTGCCAATTGGCCTGCGCGATGGCGGACGCGTTGAACGACCTGTATTGAATCAAGGACTGTTCGTTCCCCTGCGTGGCCCCCACTTGCAACGCGATCGTCGGCAGCAGCGCGCCTTCGGCGACCTTGACCTGCAGAAAGTTGACGTCGATGCCGAACATCGCGGCCGTGACGTTGGGATGTTCGATCAGGCCGAGCTCGACTGCCCCGGCGAGGCTTGCGGGGAGGAAACGATCGACCGGCGAACCGGGCGCGAGGTTCGTCGGCTCGTTGCCGATGATGCGGCGGAAGTTCGCGCGCGTCGTGGTGAGATTCGCTTCGGCCGTGAGGGCCTGCGTCTTGCCAGCCGCCAGCTGCGCTTCCGATTGCGCAACGTCGGTGCGCGTCACTTCGCCGACGTTGAAGCGATCACGCGTCTGCTTCAGCGTCTGCTCGAGCACGCGCACGTTGCTGCGCTGGACTTCGAGCGTAGCCGCATCGCGCAGATAGTCCATGTAGATCGAGGCGCCCTGAAGCAGCACGCTCTGATCCAGGCTGCGCAGCGCTTCGCGGGAGCCGGAAACCTGGCTCTCGGCGGCGCGCGTCCTGTTGCCGGTGATGTTGCCGTTATAGAGCGTCTGCGTGACGGTCACACCCACGCTGCGCGGCACGCTGGGCCCGTTGATTGGTGTGTTACCCGGCCCCGGCGAACTCAACGTATCCTGATATTGATAGCCGCCGTTCGCCGTCAGCGCGACCCTGGGGCGATAGCCCGACAACGCCTGAGGCACGTTCTCGTCGGTCGAGCGCACCTGGGCGCGCTGTGCGTTGAGCTGCGGATTGTTCTGATAGGCCCGCACCAAGGCGGCCTCGATCGTGTCCGCCAAGGCAGGCGTCGGCCCGGCAAGCGCCAGCAGCAGGACCGAAACCGCAGCTCCGGTGAAGAGCTTCACCCCATGCATCCCTTAAATTCCGTTCATTCTAACGCCCCGCTCGTGCCCGCGAGCTAGGATACCGTCTACCGAGTGGAGTCGTTGCCCCTCAGCAACATAGGCCGCCAATTGGCGCAACGGAACCACCTGAAGGTAGTTCCCGGTGGAAACTCTTCACGTGCAGCATCCGGGCCACACTTCTGATTCAGAACGGGATTTTAACGGGCCAAAGCCCTCAATCGGGACTTCAGAAGACGAAAGCGGCGGCCCGTTCCAACCCGGGAAGGACCGGAGCTGCGGCATCGAACAGCGCCCGATGGCCGAATTCACCGTGGGTATGGGTCACGATCACGGCCCGGGGGGGCGTGGATTGGGCCGACACCCCCACGAGGCGCCCGCCCTCCTTGAGCTGCCCGAGCAGCGCCTCAGGCGTCACCTCGAAGGCGCCGTTGAGGATAATGACGTCATAGGGAGCGGCAGAAGGATCACCTTCGGCGCAGGCTGCGGCCTTGCACGTGACGTTGGCGAGGCTGGCGCAAGCCTCCTTGGCCTTCGTGGCCAGGGCCGAATCACATTCCGTCGCGGTGACCTGACGGGCGAGCGTAGCCGTCAGCGCGGCGAGGTAGCCGGTGGCGCAGCCGACCACCAGCACGTTGTCCCCCTCGCCGATTTCGGCGGCCTGGAGCAGCTTGCCGGTCAACTGCGGCTTGATCAGGAACCGCTTAGCCCCGCCTTCGCTCACGTCGAGATCGAGGTCGAGATAGGCCAATGCCTGCCTGGCAATCGGCACGAACGCCTCGCGCGGAACTGTGAGCATCGCGTCGAGAATACGGCGATCGGTGACGTCATTGGTGCGCACCTGGCCATCGACCATTTTTAGGCGCGCGGTCGAGAAACCGGACATTTGCGGACCCTGCAATGCGGACGATGCCGCGGACGAAATTTGGCGGCATCTTTGGAACAGGCTCCGCGAAAACGCAACACGTCCGTTGGCCCGGGCGGACCGGGCTACGCAACCCACGGCGTCAAGTTGGTTGGTGAGCTATTCGATCGTGACTGCGAGGCGGCCGATCAATGCGGCGACTTCGTCGAGCCGCGCCGAATCGTGCGCCTCGACGGCGCGCGCGAGGCAGGCCAGGCATTCATCATCGCTGAGCTCGGGAACGTCCGCCGGCAGAATCGAGGGGGCCATTTCGGAACGGTCGAGGACATCTGGCATTGGAATCACCTCCGTAAGGATCCGGCGCCTGCCAAGGTCGATTTGAATTGGGTCGAATTGGCGTCGCCCTCATGACGCGACCGCGCCCGACGCACACAACTGCTTGAGTGCGATTCTGCGCTGGGGCGGATATCACCTGAAGTGGTGCCGCGGCTACATTAGAATGCGGGCGCAGGATATTGAAAACACATTGAAATATGATCTGGACGCTGGGCAGGCCGATGCATGGCCCGAAGGGAGTGTCCGTGCGAGCCTCTGCCCCGTGCAAGTTCAGGCAACGGTTGCAAGGTAGAGCTGCGTGTCGAAATAGTCTGCGGCCCGCACGGGTGCGGTGACGCCGGCATCCGTCATGAAGAAGTCGCTGACCTGCTGGAGCCATTTCACGACGGTCCCGTCGGAATACAGCCGCTTCCATTCGCGCGAGGAATAGAGCTTCTGGGCCTTGAAGGCTTCCGCGATGTCGGCGGGACGCGACTGCCCGTAATGTGTCTGGAGCGCCTCCGCTGCGGCCGCCGGGTTGCGCACCATGTGGTCGTTCGCTTCCACCCAGGCGCGGATGATCCGGGCCAGCACGTCCCTGTTCCCCGCATAAAAATCCATCCGCGCGGCCCAGCCGCCGAGCACGGCGGATTGCGGGTAGAAGGCGGAGGCGTCCACCAGCTTGACCGCATCCGGCAACGCCTCGCGGACGGCAATGTTGAACGGCACCCAGAGCGCAACGGCCGGCACCTCGCCGGCAATGAACGCCTTGACGGCGGCGGCCATGCTGCCGTTGACGATCTCGACCTCGGACGGATTGACGTTGTTGGCCCGCAGCGCGCGATCGAGAAAAATGTGCGCCGTGGTTTTCATCGTCGTCGCGATCCGCTTGCCCCTGAGATCCGCCATCCCCTTGACGCCGAGCGCCGGCCGGACCCAGAGCTGCGCGGTCGCGACCTCAATGTCGTTGATGAGAAAGCCCCGGCCGCGGCCGAGCGCCAGGTAGTTGGAGATGACGCCGCCGGCCGAGAGGACGTCGAGCTCACCGCGCGCCATCGCCTCGAAGACCTCAGGTCCGGTGTTGAACTCGTGCAATTCGAAATCGATCCCCTCGCGGTCGAACGAGCCGCGATCGAGCCCGGTCCAGATGTGTCCGTCCACGGCGACAACGTGGAGATAACCGAGCCGAATTCTGCTGCGCGCCTGCGCAATGGCTGGCGCCGCGTGCATTGACGCGGCCGCCAGCGCCGCGCCGTGCCGCAGCAACTGCCGGCGATTGACACCGAAGATGTTCATGCCGCCGCTCCCGCATTCCGGGCCGCGGACCGAAATCGCTGGGCATGAAATAGCGCGACGCTATCCTTGGGGTAGTCGTGCAGGAAGGCCGACAGCCGGACCCGCGTCGTCTCGGCCGCGCCGTCCTGCGCGATCGCCGCAAAGACTTCATCCCAGCGTCGACACATCGCAACATCGGCTTCATCGGCGTGCGCGAGCTCGCCGCGGAGCTCACTGACTTCGATCGCGTCGGCAAATCCCTTCGGCGTGATACTGTCGACGCTGCGGAACAGGAACCTATCGCCGACGCTGGCGCGGACCGCCGCACTGACCAGCACGCGCGTGCCGTAATTCTTGTTCAGCCCCTCCAACCGCGACGCCAGGTTGATGGTGGCGCCCAGCGCGGTGTAGTTCATCCGGTCGCTCGAGCCGATGTTGCCGACCACGGCGTCGCCGACATGCAGGCCAAAGCGGGTGTCGTAGGGCGGCCAGCCCTCGCGGCGAAACTCCTTGTTGAGCGCTTCGTTGGCCGCAAGGCATGCCAGGATGGCGCGGCAGGCATTGACGGTGTGGTCGGGATCGTCGGCCGGCGCGTTCCAGAATGCCATCACGGCGTCGCCGATATATTTGTCGATCGTGCCCTGGTGCCGCATGATCTCGTCCGACAGTACCGCGAAATAGCGCGAGGTGTGGATCATCACCTGCGACGGGTCGGCGCGCTCCGTCTTGGCGGTAAAGTCGGCGACGTCGGTGAACAGCACCGTGACCTCACGCCTGGAGCCGCCGAGGCTGAGCGAAGAGCCGGTCTCGATCAGCTGCCGCACGATCTGGCGCGGGATGAAGCTCGCAAAGCTGCGGACCACGCTGCGCATGGTGAACACCGAGCGGCCAAGCTCCTCGATCTCGGCGATGACGGAATGGACGCGCGGCCGCTCGGTAATCTCGAACCGCTGGATCGCGTCGGTCTCGTCGGCCAGCTTGCGCAGCGGCTGCGCCATCAGCGATCCGAGCCAGAACGCGAATGGCAGCGTGGCTCCGACAAAGGCCAGCGCCAGCGCGAACAGCGTGCGGCGCTCGTCGATGATCTGCGCATAGAACTCGTCGAGCGGCGCGACCATCGCCATCCGGATATTGGCCGAGCCGGCCGTCTCGAGCCTGTGGACCGCCGCGACATAGGTTCGGCCCGACGCGTCGGCAAAGAACTGCTGGGCCGCCCCGCCGTCCCGCCAGGAGTGGATGACCGGCACGAGCGCAGGCAGCCGGAGCGCGCCGATCTGTGGCAGGTCGTCCTGCCGCTCCGGGATCTCCGCCATCAGGCGGTTCATCTCGGGATGACCGACGATGCGCCCGGCATCGTTGAACAGGAACGCCAGCCCTGATTGGCCGAGCTTCTGCTCCGCCAGCATGTCCTCGAACCGGTTCAGCAGCAAATCACCCGCAACGACGCCGCGGCGCCCTTCCCTCAGCGGCGTCCGCAGCGTGTAGCCCGGCTCACCCGTGGCGTAGAAGACGTAAGGACCGGTCAGGAGCGTCTTGTCGTTCTTGAACGCCTCGACATACCAGGGCCGCTGCCGCGGGTCGTAGCTCGCGGGTCCGGCGACCTCGGCAACCTGAATGAGGTTTTCAGAGAGATACTGCGTGACAGGCGCGGCTCCCGCCGTGCGCGAGATCACGACCAGCCGGAAGGCAGCATCCTCATCGACATGCAAGCCCTTCCGGAACGACGGCTGGGCCCGGTCGATCACGTCCATCTCGATGAACGAGCCGTCCTCGTAGCCGACATAGAGATTGAAGAGCTGCGGGTTGTTGCGCAGCATCGCCGCCATCAGGCTGTAGAGCCGCGTATTGTCCGCGATGTCGGCCTCCTGGATCGGCGGCAGGCCGGACAGGATGTCGAGATTGTCGCGGACATTCTTGAACTGCTCGTCGATGTGATCGGCGCCAAGCTGCGCCACCTTCTCGATGAAGCCAGAGGCGGCCGTCCTGGTGATGGCGGTCACGCGCTCGAAGCTGAGATAGACCAGCGTCAGGCCCACAAGCAGCACCACGCCCACGAACACCGTGATGATCGATGTCTGGTAGCCAATGCGAAATACGCGTTTGCTGGTTTTCTCTCCGGTCATCGGAGCTGCTTGAACGCCTCCATCAGTACTTTCGAACGATGGGCTTCGTCGGCACCGGCGCGGGCGCTGCCGGCGAGACCGAGAAAGTAACCCAGGTCGACCAGCTGTTCGGCCGGTTCTCGGTCTCGAGGTCCTTGTAGCCTCGGACATTGAGATAGCCCTGGTAGCCATCGGACATCGGGATCATGAAACCGATCTGCGGACCGATGCCGACCGCCTGGCCGCGGAAGCCACCGAGCTTGGCGCCGGGACCGCTATCGTCGGTGATCTGCTGGAAGAAATAACCGGCGATGCCGATGTGAACGTTCTTGCTGACGAACTGTGAGGCTGCCCAGTCGACATGAAAATCCATGCCATTCTGATACTGGAGGGCCCCGTTCATGAAACTATAGGTGAGCCCGCCGACGATCGAGAATTCGTGGCCGCTCTTCGGATCGAGATAGGTGTAGCCGGCACCGACGTCGATCGCGGGGAAGCCAAAACTCAGATTGGCGAGCCGGCTGGAATCATAGGTGCCGCTCGGGATGTTGCCGGTGATGTAGACCAGCTCGTTGTGGACGCCCTGATTCCATTTCAGCGTGCCCTGGTAGAACACGTCGGTCAGCGTCGTGCGGTTGTCGGTGGCGCTGCCCGAGATCGTATTGCCGCGCGGACCGGTCAGCGTCGCATCGATGCCGGCGCCAATGTTGCCGGGCGCGGTGAGCACGGTGAAGCCGGCTTGGCCGCCCAGCACCGGCATCGGCGAGGTGTAGGTGATGCCCATGACGAGCGCGTCGGCATGTGCGTTGAGGCCGGCGGTCACCGAGCCGGGTATGCCGCCGCTGGTGACGAAGTTCTGCCCTCCTCCGGCCTTTTCGTTGAGGTGAAGGTAGATCGTCGAGTAGGCCCATCCAGGCGTTACCGGAACGGCGGCCAAGCTGCCGAAGATGCCCGGAAGCCAGAAGCTCACGCCGCCGGAAGCGGCAAGCGCGGGCTGAGCGGTGAAGCTCGCCAGCGCCAATGCAGTCCCGAGCCCGGCTTTGCGAATGTGTCCCGTCACGTCGCGTCTCCCTATTCTCGTCACGTCTTCCGCCCGAACGCATCACGCTCGCCCAATTGCACTACTTCTTGGCGCCCCCGATCGTGGCGGCGACACGCTCGGCATCGGGCAGTTTCCAGCTGTGGTCGAACAGCGGCTGCTCGGGCCCGTAGAGGCGGAATAGCAACTCGAACTTCCGCGCCGGATCGGTCGGCACCCAATTGGCTTCCTTGCCCTCCGGCGCCTTCGGACCGAAATAGACATCGACCGAACCGTCGGCATTCTTCTGGATGCCCGGGCTGATCGAAGCCCGGCTTGCGCTCGGCATGTTGCGCACCAGCGCGTGCGTCTCGCGGTCGTAGACGGTTGCGGACCAGTATTGCTTGACCGGCGCGTTGGCGGGCACCGTCAGGCGATAGGTGGCGGCGCCGTCGAACGGCTGGCCATCCCTGTCCTTGTTGGCCAACAGGTAGAACTGCGCGGTGCCCAGTCGCTTGATACCGGTGAAGCCAAGCGTGTAGGAGACGCCGCGCATGTCGACCGGATAGGTGTTCGGATCGGCGTATCCAGTGCTCGCCGCCTTGACCATCTCCGCTACCGCAGCCGGGAACCAGCGGATGCCCGGGTTGATTACGGCGAAGCCGGCGTCGTAGCGCTGTTCGAGTATCGCGTGGGCCTCGCGGGCGGCCTGATCGAGCAGCGCGACGGTCTTCTGATCCGGATTGAAAGCCTTGCCCTTCTCGATGCCGATGCTCGCGAGCTGGTCGATCATGGCCCGATCGCGATCGAGCCACGGCTCGTTCTGCACCACGCGGTCGAGGCTGCGATAGAAGCTCGCATCGAAGGGAATCGTGGAGTCGAACAGCACGTCGTAGGCGTCAGTGAAATTGGTCTGCGGCGGATCCTTCGCCTGCGCGAGTGGGTAGACCTTGACCTGCTTGCCGTAGGAGACCGACTTCGCCACGTCGGCATCGCCGTGGCTTGCGAGATTGGAGCGCAGCAGCGCGAAGCCGCTGAACGTGTCCGACTGAAGCGAGATGTAGCCCGCGGGCGCGTCGCCCTTGTAACCGGGCGGCAGGATCAAATATTTGCCGCCCTGCCCCTTGTCGGCGCCTTCGGGACCTGCGTCCTCCAGCGGCATCTGCCACGCCGTGACGATGTTGCCCGCGATCGAGCCGCCTTGCGCCGGCGGAATGTCGATCACGACCGGGCCGTCCTTCACGTTCCAGAACGACATCAGATAGATCGAGTCCGGATTGGGCGTCAGCGTCTGGTTCTTCCAGTTCACCGGCTTCGACCAGTAGATGATCTCGTTCGGCTTTGCCTTGGTCGTCCCAAGCATGGTCTGGAGCATGAGATCGGCATTCACCGCCGGCATGCCCCAGATCATCGCCTCGACTGCGCGACGCTGGATAGTGCGCGCGGCAACCTCATCCGGCGACAGACTCTGCGCATGCGCGCTCGCTGTCATCAGTGTCATGGCGATGGCGCCTGCGATTGCGTGTCTCATGACAGCCTCCATTCTCGTTCAGCCTTCAGCTCACCGGCTTCGGCTCGGGGAATTTCCACTTGCCGTTCAGAATTTCGGGACGCGGCCGATAGAGTCGCACCGTGTAGTTCCAGCCCTTCATGATCGGCAGGCAGTTCGGGATCTTGCCGTCACAGCCACCGAACTGGACCACCGTGGAGCCGTCGGCTGATTTCGTCGCCGTCAGATTGTTGAGCGAGTAAGCGTTGTAGGGGTTTTTCTCGAAATAGCCCTCGGCGTTGTAGAGACTGATCGACCAGAAGCCGTCCACCGGCACATTGCCGGGGACGGTCAGCTTGTAGACGGTGCTGCCGTCGTTCTTCTCGGGGGTGACGCTGAGATAGGTGGCGTCCTTGTCGGGATTGCCGCCCCATCCCGCGGCGGTCGCGATCAGGTGCCGGATCGGATCGACCTGCCCCTTGGCGCCAAACGCATCCTTGAAGCCGCCTGCGGTTGACGACAGCACCAGGAGCGCGTCCCGCACCTTCTTCTGGCTGACCGGATCCCAATTCGGTATCTCGAACTTGCCCGGGGCCTTCTGGCTGATCGTGACGGCGTCCTGGACTGCGCGGACCTTCTCGACATCCTTGGGATCGTTGGGATCGACGAGGGTTCGAAGCCCGATCAGCGCATAGCGTGTGCCGACCCTCTTCCGATCGTAGGTGTAACTTCCGGCGCGATACTCTATGTCGCCGACGATGTAGTGATCCTCGTTGACCACCATCAACGACCGGAACCGCTTGCCAGCGTCCGGCAACTTGATCGTTACCGGTCCCGCATCGAGATCAACGACGGCCATGGAGTACAGCGTGTCACGATTCGACCGGATGACGCCCTGCTTATCGATCGCCATCGGCTCGCGATGGTGAAACAGCTTGCCGATGCCACCGGCGTCCTTGACGCCGTTGCCGAAGTACAGGTCGGATTCCGCGCGCCCAAAATTATCGACCGTCACCGGGACCGGCGACTGCGCTTGCGTGGCCGAGGTGAGGATGAGGAACGAAGCCGTCAGCACTGCTCTTTTCATGCGCCCTCTCGCTAGAACGGATTGACGTAATTCAGGATCGCGACCTGCCGCAGGATCACGCGGCGCACGACGTGGGTCGGTTTGACGTGATCGGTGTAGATCGCAGCCGTTCCGGCGCTGCCGGCCGGCAACCGTTTGACGAAATCGGCGTCGTCGAGCTTGACGCGCACGACGAAGGGGGCGGCCTCGATGGCTTTCGGCAGGACTGCCGTGCCCGATGTCTGCACCTGTCCGGTCGCGATCGCCTGGAGCACGCTCTCGACCTTGCCGGAGTAGATCTGCCCGGGTGCGAATTTGAATGTGGCCTCGACCTCCTGGCCGGGCGCCACGTAGCGCGCATCGTTCTGGTTGATCTCGACGCCGATGATGGTGCTTGAGACGTCAATGAACGCCATCACCGGCGCCAGCGGCAGGTTCGCCACGCGCGCGCCCTTGCGCAGCGCGAGATTGGTGACGTAGCCGTCGGCCGGCGCGCGCACCACTGTCTTGTCGAGATTCCACTGCGCGGCCTCGAGCTGGCCGGAGAGCTGGTCGGCCTCCGATTGCCGCTGTTCGACATCGAAGCCGCGGCCGGCGTCGCGCTCGTAGAGCTGCGTCATCTGGCCGAGGCGCGTCTTGGCGAGCTTGAACTGCGCGTCGATCGCCTTGACCTGCGCCGCGTAAGGCGTCGGGTCGATCTTGAACAGGACATCGCCTGCCCTCAGCGGCGCGTTGGCGAGAACCGGAACATCCGTCACCTCGCCCGCCACATCAGGTACGATCGAGACTGCATTGCGCACGACCAGCGCATTGCCCTGCGGTGCGCCCCACCCCATCGGGATCAGCAGTCCGAACAGCAGCAGCACCAGCACGATCGCGGGCGACGCCTTCCAGAACAGGTTGAAGCGTACGATCCCGAAATGCACCAGCAGGAACAGCAGCACCAGATAGGTATTGAAGAGCGCGACACCCATCACGCATCTCCCGCCTTGCGTGCGGGCACGTCGAGATAGGCCCAGATCAACGCGATCGGCCACAGCGCGAAGCCGAAGAACAGCGTGATCCAGCCGGCGACAGTCACTGCCTGCGCATGAGGATGGTTGCGCGACTTCGCGATGTGGCCGGGCAGCCAGCCCGCGATACAGACCACGCCGATCGCGCTGGCGAGCAGGATCACCAACACGATCCAGGCGAAGATGTCGTAGCCGCTCATGACCGCCGCCTCATTGCGTCAGTGACGTGCCTTCATTGGCAGTAGTCCCAAAAACCCTGCGTGCGGGATGGATCGGTGTAGTACCAGCACATCCCCGGCGCGGGCGCAGCACCCGCCCAGGCCACAGCCGTGGCCGCCGTCACGAAACCGATCGCCGCACCGGCAGCGATCGCGCCGCCCCTCGGCCAGTGGTAATAGCCGGGTCGCGCCCAGCCGCCGCGCCCGGCCACGGCCGTGGTGCTGCGGACGGCGACGTTGCCGCGCGGTCCGACCACTGCGGTCCGGCCGCGATAGGCGGCGCCTCGGGGGCCGACCACGGCGCCGCCACGATGGACCACGGCCCCACCACGCGGCCCCATGGCGGCCCCGCCGCGGCGAACAGCGGCACGCACCTCGATCAGATCGGATGGTCCAGTCGCGCCCTGCTGGATTGCCGCTGGCTGGAGCGGCGCCGCCGACACCGTTCCGACCGGAAGCGACGCGCCGGTTGCCAACGCCAGCAGGCAGTTCGTCCACCGAAACATGCGCATATGTCCAGACATCCTTGTCCCTCCCCTTGTTATTGCTGTCGTTGATGCAGCTTCCCGCACGCGTCCTCGTCATTGCGACGCTTCCGCGGTGCCGCGTTCGGACGCAAACACCGTCGTCCAGTCCTTTGCCATGTCGACGACGGTCCAGCCGCGCTGCGTGGCCTCGTCCCAGGCCTTGTCGAGCTTTCCGATCTTGGACTCCCTGTCGTAGGAATATTCGCGGGCCGCATCGGTGTGATGGACGATGCCGACGAAGCGCGCGCCGGGGCCGGCCGCAGTCCATTGCAGCATCTGGTGGTCGCCGTCCGAATTGCCGAAGGCAAGAATCGGGCGGCGGCCGATGAAGCGGTTGATGCCCGACGGCTTGCCGGGACCGTCGTCGATGAACTCGACCTTTGGCAGCTTCATCAGGACGGGTTTGCCATCGGCGTCGATCTTGAATTGCGTGACGCCGGAGGAGCCGACCACCTGCTCCGGCGGAATGCCGTAAGCCTTCTCGGCCCAGACCCGCATGAACTCGACACCGCCGCCTGATACGATGAAGGTCTTGAAGCCGTTCGCGCGCAGGTAGGCGAGCAGTTCCACCATCGGCTGGTAGACGAACTCGTTATAAGGGCGATGAAAGCGCGGGTGCTGCGCCCGGGTGAGCCAGTCGGCAACCGAGGCAGCGTAAGCGTCGGTCGTCACGCCGCTGTGGGAGACCGCGATCAGTGTCAGCAGACCCTTCTCACCCTGCGCCGCCAGCGCGTCCTTGTCGCCTGAGAGGAACGCCTTGAAGGGCTGCTGCTGCTTCCACTCGGGATGCTGCGGCGCCATCGCCCTGACGCTATCGAGGCCGAAGGCCGCCTGGAAATAGACTGGCTGTTCGCACCAAAGTGTACCGTCGTTGTCGAACACGGCAACGCGCTCCGCCGGCAGCACGAGATCGACTCCGCCTTGCGCGGTCACCCGCCCAACAAAGTCGATGATTGATGTCTTCGTGACCCCGTCGTTCCACGAAGGTAGAGGTCCGGTTTGAGCAAAAGCCGCCGCACTCCAGACCGCGACAGCATTGATGGCGGCGAAACCGATCAGAAACCCACGCCGGCTGGCAGATGCGAGGGAAACGAGCATTCTGGATCTCACAGGCGCAAGCGAGTAACTACGAAGGTGGCACCGGCCCGCAACGACGCGGGCCGGTGAGGATGGGGTGTCAGCTATTTGACTCCGCGTTGCTGGAGCTGCTGTTCGATCATCTGATTGACGCCTGAGCGTATCTTGTCGATGCTCTGGGCGCGTTGTCCCGCCCTGGCGCGGTTGTCCTTGATCTCATCGAGCTGCTCTTCAAGGATCGTGGCCGGTACGAAACTCGGTGGGAACGCCCGCGGCGGAAAATCCTTGAAGGTCATGACGAAGGCGCCGACGTCGTCCATCGCGCCGTAGACCTGCCCGACATGGTTGAGTTGCCAGTCCCAGAATGTGTTCGAGGTGATGTCAGCCCGCTCGAACGGATCCTGAAGCAGGTTGAATATCTTCTGGAGGCGTAGCTTGGTGAAGGGCTCGGCCCAGACGCCCAGTGTGCCGGGCAGACGCTGCTCGGCGTAGACATACTTGTAGTCGCCCTTGCGCAAGGCCACGAGCAAACCGTCATCATCCGAGTAGAAGAACTTGTCACGAGCGCTCTTGGTGCCGTTGTTGTTGCCGGCCGTGCCGCTGACGTTGCGCAGGAATGCGGTCTGGTCGAACCCGTCGAGATGGACCTTGTAGTTGATGCCGTTGGCGGTGTACCCGGCGCTCAGCTTGTTGACGATGTCGGGCTCACCTGCCGCCGAGCACAACGTCGGAATCCAGTCGTTGTGGCTCATCAGCTCATTGGTGACCGTGCCCGGCTTGATGACGCCCGGCCAGCGCACCAGGCACGGCACGCGGAAAGCGCCTTCCCAGTTGGTGTTCTTCTCGGAACGGAACCAGGTCATCGCGCCGTCCGGCCAGCTGTTCATGTGAGGACCGTTGTCGCTGGAGTAGACGACGATGGTGTTGTTGGCGATCCCCATATCGTCGAGGGCTTTGAGCAGAGTACCCACCGTATCGTCATGCTCCTGCATGCCGTCGATGTATTCGCTGTCGCCATGCGTGTAGCGGCCGCGATGATCGGTACGCACATGGGTGCGCAAATGCATGCGCGTGGCGTTGAACCAGCAGAAGAACGGTTTGCCGGCGGCCTGTTGCCGTTTCATGTAGTCGATGGCCGCGGCCGACGTCTCGTCGTCGATCGTTTCCATGCGCTTCTTGGTCAGGGCGCCGGTATCTTCGATGGTCTGTTTGCCGATCTTGCCGAAGCGGGGGTCTACGGTCGGATCGTCGCGGTCTGCCGCCTTGCACCTCAGCACGCCTCGGGGGCCGAACTTGGCGAGGTAGCTGGGGTCTTTGGGATAGTCGGGTAGTTCCGGCTCCTCCTCGGCGTTGAGATGATAGAGATTGCCGAAGAATTCGTCGAAGCCGTTGACGGTCGGCAGCGACTCGTTGCGGTCGCCGACGTGGTTCTTGCCGAACTGTCCGGTGCCATAGCCGAGATTTTTGAGGAGGCCGCCAATCGATGGGTCGAGCTGGCTCATGCCCATCGGCGCACCGGGAAAGCCGACTTTGGTCAGGCCGCTGCGAATGCCGTGTTGGCCGGTCAGGAAAGCCGCGCGACCCGCCGTGCATGATTGTTCGCCGTAATAGTGGAGGAACTTGATCCCCTCGCGTCCGATGCGATCGATGTTGGGCGTCTCGTAGCCCATCAATCCGTTGGAGTAGGCGCTGATGTTGGCGATGCCGATATCGTCGCCCCAGATCACGAGAATGTTGGGCTTGCCTCCCGCTGGCTGAGCTGCCGCCGGCGCGCGAGAGGGCGCTGCTTGCTGCGCTTGCGCCAGTGCTTCCGAGGTCAGCGTCGCTGCTGCGACGATCGATGATGTTCCAAGGAGCAGATTTCTGCGGTTGATCGTTTGTTCAGCGTCGGAGGAATTGTTCTTGTTCTTTAGTTCGCCGCTCATTTCTACGCTCCCTGTGTTTCATTGGTCGTTCACGTCAGCCGCTCGGCGTTGCTGCCGGGCGGTCACGCCACGCTATTGCGTGACTTGAAAACTCCTCTGCATCTTCTCGACGATCTGATCGATGCTGAAGCTCGACGGCCGCTGACTCGGGGGAAATTCCTTGAAGGTGGCGAGGAACTCCCCCACAATTCTAGGCGCAGCAATGAACACACCCGCGCCGTCCGTCATGAGCCAGTCGTAGTAGGTGTTCGACGTGATATCCGCGCGCTCGTAGGGGTCCGAGCGCAGATCGAAGATTTTCGGCACGCGCAATTTGGTAAACGGCTCGGCCCAAATTCTTAATGTACCTTGCGCACGCTGCTCTTCGAAGACGACTTTCCAGTTCTCGTAGCGCAGAGCCACCACGTCGCCATCATCGTCGAAGTAGACAAACTCCTTGCGCGCGCTGCGCTCCTGCTGACCCGTGAGGTGGGGAAGCTGGTTATATCCGTCGAGATGGACCTTGAACGTTTTGCTTCCGGCCTGGTGCCCCCTCAGCAGTTTGTCCTTGATATCCGGTTCACCCGCGGCCGCCAGCAGGGTCGGCATCCAGTCGAGCGCGCTGATGGTCTCGTTCGAGATCGAGCCGGGTTGAATTCGTCCTGGCCAGCGGATCATGCACGGCACGCGGAACGCGCCCTCCCAGTTGGTGTTCTTTTCGCTGCGGAACGGCGTCGTTCCCGCATCCGGCCAGGAGTTTTGATGCGGCCCATTATCCGTGGTGTAGATCACGACGGTATCGTTACCGATGCCGAGATCGTCGATAGCCTTGAGCACCGTTCCGATCGTCGCATCGTTTTCGATCATGCCGTCGGCGTATTCGGTCCTAGCCGTCAGCCCGGGCGGGCCACGATGGGACTCCCGTACATGCGTGCGAAAGTGCATTCGGGTCGTGTTGAACCAGCAGAAGAATGGCGTGTTGGCCTTCGCCTGACGTTGCATGAAATCGATGGCAGCAGCCGATGTTTCGTCGTCGATCGTTTCCATCCGTTTCTTGGTGAGTGCGCCGGTGTCCTCGATGGTCTGCTTGCCGACCTTGCCCCAGCGCGGATGTTCGGTCGGATCGTCGCGATCCGACGCCTTGCAACGCAGCACGCCCCGTGGGCCGATCTGGTCCCGCATACCGGTCGGATAAAAGCGGTTCTCCGGATCTTCCTCGGCGTTGAGGTGGTAGAGATTGCCGAAGAATTCGTCGAAGCCGTGCACGGTTGGCAGATATTCATTGCGGTCGCCGAGGTGGTTCTTGCCGAACTGCCCGGTGGCGTAACCAAGCGGCTTCAACAACTCTGCGATGGTCGCGTCTCGCGCTTGCAGACCCACGGTCGCGCCGGGAATGCCCACCTTTGAAAGGCCGGTGCGCAGCGTGCATTGGCCAGTGATGAACGAGGACCGCCCCGCCGTGCAGCTCTGCTCGGCGTAATAGTCCGTGAACATCATGCCTTCTTTCGCGATGCGGTCGATGTTCGGCGTGCGATAGCCCATCACACCAAAGGAATAGGCGGAGACATTGGTCTGTCCGATGTCGTCGCCGAAGATCACGAGGATGTTCGGCTTGCGGCCGGACGCCGATGAAGCCGCCGGGCTCGCGGCTGAACCCGGCGCCGCTTTCTGCGCTTGCGCCAGTGCCTCCGATGTCAGCGTCGCCGCGGCGACGATGGACGAAGTTCCCAAAAGCAGTTTTCGGCGATTGATCGACTGGTCAGCCCCGGACTGGGTGTTGTTCTTCTCCAACTCGCTGCTCATGCGATACTCCCTATCTTGCTATGTTGCAGCAGACCCTTCTTGTTCGCGATGAACAACGAGAGGCGTCCGCATCACGCAGCGGAAGCCGACATGGCTGGTTGAAGTATCGATCGGCTCGGCGTGGCGCGCCGCGGGGCGGTAGCGACGGCAATAGTTCGGCGCGCAGAGATGCGAGCCGCCCTTCAAGACTTTGCGCGGGATGCGGATGTCGGGTTGACATGGATCAAAGCTCGCCTCCTCGCGGCCACCGCGGGGATTTCTGGGAATGCAGCAAGGCTTCGCGGCGTCGGCGGCATGCTTTGACGACCACCAGTCCGAGGTCCACTCCCAGACATTGCCGATCATGTCGTGGAGGCCGTAGCCGTTCGGCGGGAAAGCCATGACCGGCGAGGTACGCTTGAACCCATCCTCGCCGAGATTCTGGACGGGGAAATTGCCCTGCCAGATGTTGGCCATGTGCTTGCCGCCCGGCATCAGCGCATCGCCCCAGGCGAACTCCTCGCCGTCGAGGCCGCCGCGCGCGGCAAACTCCCATTCCGCTTCCGTCGGCAGCTCCTTGCCGGCCCAGCGGGCATAGGCTGCCGCATCGCTATAGGAGACGTGCACGACCGGATGGTCGTCGAGGCCCTTGATGTTGCTGCCGGGGCCGTAAGGATGACGCCAGTTGGCGCCGCGCATGAAGGACCACCATTGGCTCCAGTCGGTGAGATCGGTGATGCGCGGCAGCGGCGAGAACACCAGCGAGCCGGCGTAGAGCATCTCCTTCAGCGCGCCGGGATAGTCCTTGGGGTCGGGAACGATCTGCGCCTCGGTGACGTGGCCGGTCGCGTTGACGAATTGCTTGAACTGCCGGTTGGTGACGGAGGTGCGGTCGATCCAGAAACCGTCGACGGAGACGCGGTGGCTCGGCGCCTCCTCGGGATAATGATGGTCGGATCCCATACGGAAGGTCCCGCCGGGAATGAAAACCATCTCGCCGGTCTTCACGTCGTCCGGCAACCACTCGCAGTGATCCGTATCCGCCCGCAGCATCGTGGAAACTCCGATACGAGTATTCCACCCGATACTATGGCGCGGATTTCAGCAGGCGTCGACGAGAGCGCACTGCCCGGCATTCTGGACGCATTGTCTGGTCCCCTCTTCTTGGCGCCGAGGGTGCGAGATGGGTGTCGTAGACTTGCGTCAGCATCTCTCCCTCTTTTGCGCACATCCTTCGAGCCCGCGGCAACACCATACCGCCATCCCCGCCCCGCGGTTCGCAGAACGATCGTTGCCGATATCGCCTAGGTTGCAAATGGTATCCGAAGATAGGATGCCCGTGATGTGCAGTTTGTGCCAAAACGTCGCGCCGATCGGTGAGGCTTAACGACACATGTCGCAAATTCCTCAATCCACAGCGTCATGTGGCGCGCAGCTCGCGTCAAATTCGGCGATAATTTACCTCAAAGCGCGAACTCGGACTGTCGTACCCACTTCGCGTTGTAGTGGTGTTCAGCCGCCGCCTGCCGCAGAATTGTCGCGCTTGAGTAACAGGGTGGCGCCATGGGCCAATTCCTTCTGGTTGATTCGCGTAAGCTCGACGGGTTCGAAGGTCTTCACCAGGCCGTTCACGGCTCGCACGTCGATGTCATGCAGCTCGGGCGCGGGCGATTGCGCGGATCGCTCTCCCATGTCGGCATCGGCGATTTCTCGCTCAGCATCGGCACCTTCAGCGTCGGCATGCGTACGCAGCGTGTCGCCAGCGACGACAAGCTGATCATCGGGATGCTGCTCGCGGCCGAAGAGCGCGTCACCCACTGGTCCTTCGACATGCGCCTCAACGACGTGCTCGTGATTCCGCCGCTGCTCGAGCATGACGGAATCTTTCACGGTGGATCCGCTTACGCCGCCATGCGCTTCGACATCAACGAGGTCGCATCGCTGTTCGGCGGCGAAGCGAGGCTGAGCAATCCCGACACCTGGCGCAGGCGCGACCATTTCCGGGCGGCCCCCGATAGCGGCGCGATCGCCGCACATCGTCTGGTCCGGATCATGTCACATCTGCGCACCTACAGGAGCGGCCTGACGCCCTCGACCGCCGATTTCTGGAAGCGATCGATCGTCGAATGCATGGCGGCCAACGTGATGTCGTCGCTACCGCCCGACGACACCGGCTGGCTGCCTTCGGCGAGGCGGCTGATCCGCCGGGTCGAGGAGTATCTCGACGAGGCCGGCACGCGCCCGGTGCATGTCTCGGAGATCTGCGCCGCTCTCGGGGTGTCGCGCCGCACCCTCCATCGCGCGTTCCAGGAGGTGTTCGGCTTGGGCCCGGTCAGCTTCCTCAGGCACAAGCGGCTGTGTGCCGTTCATTCCATTCTGCATGAGAGCGTGCCGGGCTCGACGACCGTGGCCGCTGTCGCCATGCAGCAGGGCTTCTACGAGCTCGGGCGGTTCTCGCAGTATTACCATGCGATGTTCGGGGAACGTCCGTCGCAGACCCTGGGAGGACGAACTGTCCCTCGCCTGAGGGTTCAACCCTCTGAGCATGAATTATAGGCGCCCGGTTCGGCTGTGCTGGGGGACGGCTAGGGTCCGACCGATTCCCTCTCCACCGGCCGATTGCACAGCCGTGCACCGGCCCCAACGCGGCGGCCGGGGGTAGTGTTGCGCAATTGCAACGCAAGTAAGACTTTGAATTTGCTGGATTTTGGCTCCCCGGGCTGGATTCGAACCAGCGACCATCCGATTAACAGTCGGATGCTCTACCGCTGAGCTACCGAGGAAAGGGCGAACCAGTCGTTCGCGCGCGGCTGCGTATAACAAAGCCGCTTGCGCTTGCAAAGGACGAATTCGCGATCTTGCACAATGCGCCGAGGAAGGGCCGCCGCCCCCTCCCCTGGTCAAGTCAGGTCAAACTATTCGGCGACGAAGGACGTGGTCTTGGTTCCGGAGTCGTACCGCAGCCGAAGCGCGGTGATCTTGCAGAGGTTGACGTTCTTCCAGAGCACGGATTCGTCATAGTTCTGCCAGTCGACGCGGATGTTCCAGACACATCCCTCGTCGTCCTCTTCGAACTCGACATAGGTGCTCGCCTGGTTCTGCAAAACCTTTTCGAGCTCGTTCTCCCATTCGTCCAGGCCGTCGTCCGGCGCGTTGAAGCCCAGGAATTTGATGGCATAGCCGGTCTCGTTGACGACGGTGACGTTGCGGGCGTCGGCCGCGAACGATGGCGTAGCGGCGATCGCAAGACCGATCGCGATCAGTCCGGACAGAAAATACTTCATGTGAAATTCCCCCGATCGAAAGAGGCTCCGGTGCCTGACGTCGATCCGCGCAGGCACCGCGGCAACAAATGGCGTTGCCTCGAAGAATTCACCCGGAGCGCGATCGAGTGGTTCAACACGCGATCGATCGACGCTCCGGAGCGTGCGCGACGCGAGACGCGCACGGGCAGTTCATATCGATTCGAATTCTCCGCAGCAATGAACCGGCGTTCATAGATCGGCGGTGTTTGTTTTCTCCGGCACGGGCGCCGGCACTGCGGCGCCGTTGCTCTTTCCCGTCACGGCGCCGACCAGCGCTTTCACGGGATCCTCGCCCGGCGCAAACCCGCTCTGGCGCAGGATCTCGTCGATCATCGGACGCAGCGCGTGCACCTTGAGGAGCTCGCCCGCAAGCCCTTCGCCGAAACCGACATTGCTGCCGCCGGTGCCATTGCCGCCGAACGCGCCGCCGGTGTGCAGGATGCGGACGTCCTTGAGATTGCCGATCGGCTTGACCATCTCGGCCAGCGCCGAGGGCATGGTCTCGATCCGCTTCTTGGCGAGCTCGAAGTCGATGACGTTGGCGCCGAGCTTGTTCTGCGCCTCGTTCTTGAGCGTGATGATTGCGGCTTCGGCCTCGCCGATATTCCTGACGCCGACAGCCTTGATCTTGTTGGACTCGGCTTCCGCGGTGGCCAGCGTCTTGACGGCCTCGGCGCGATCGAGCGAGGCCTTCTTTTCGGCTTCGGCCGCGACGATCAGCTCGGTCGACTTGCGCTCGGCCTCGGTCCGCGCGGCGAGCACCTGGGTGAGACGGGTGCGATCGGCGACCTCGACTGCGCGGGCGGTCACGACCTTTTCTTCCGCGGAGACGGCGAGCGCCTCGGCGGTCTTGGCGTCGGCGACGGCTTCCGAGGTCTGCTTGCTCTTGGCCGCGATCTGGATCTCGTTCTCCTGCGTGGCGATCTGGATCTCGCGCTGCGCGTCGGTCTTGCGCTTGTTGATGGCGAGATCCGACTCGATGACCGCGGTTTCCTTGACCTGCTTGGCGCCGGCCTCCTTCTCGGCCACGGCGCGGTCGGTATCGATGCGGGCGTTCTCCTCGGTCAGGCGCGCGGTCTGGGTCGCGGTCGCGACTTCGGCGCGGGTGCTCGCGGTCTTGTTGGCGATGTCGCGCTCCTGGGAGAGCTCGGCCTCCTTCTTGGTGCGCTCGATGGTCAGGGTCTGCTGCCGCGCCTCGAGGTCCTTTTGCGCAATCGCCACCTCGTTGTCGCGCACGATCGAGTTGCGGTCGCGCCTGCGCGTCTCGGTGACGGTCTTCAGCTGGGTCAGACCTTCGGCGTCGAAGAAGTTTTCCGGATTGAAGAATTTCACATCCGTCTGGTCGAGCTTGGTCAGCGACACCGATTCAAGCTCGAGACCGTTGGATTTTACGTCCGATTCCACGGTCGCCTGCACATGCTTGACGAAGTCGCTGCGCTTCTCCTGCAACTCCAGGATGGACATGGTGGCCGCCACCGACCGCAGGCCGTCAACGAATTTTGCCTCGACCTGGTTACGCAGGGCTTCGGCGTCATTCGTCAGCGCGCCCAGCGTCTGGCTCGCGAGCGCAATGCTCTCATCGTCAGGACGGACGCGCACGTAGAACTCGGCGACGATGTCGACGCGCAGGCGGTCCTTGGTGATCAGGGACTCCCGCTCCTTGCGCTCGACAGTGAGCCGCAGCGTCTTCAAATTGACGCTGGCATAGGAGTGGAAGATCGGCAGGATCATGGCGCCGCCGTCGAGCACGACCTTCTTGCCGCCGAGGCCGGTGCGCACGAAGGCCTCGTCGCGGGTGGCGCGCTTGTAGAGGATGGTGAAGACGATCCCGAGGACGACGATCAGCGCGACGCCGATCATGGCCGGGACTGCAATGTCGAACATGACTTTCTCCGATAAATGACTTGTCAGCTGCTTAGAGTCGGCTTGGAAGGTTTGAGTTCATCGTCGGCCTTCACCGCGACGAAGCGGGTGCCGGCGCGATCGACCAGCAGGACCGTGGTTCCCTGCGGCAGGGGCGATGATGACGGTGCGGCGACCGCCCACACGAAATGCCGGTTGCCGTGGATGTCGGCGACGCTGACGCGGCCGGGCGGCCCCTGATCGAGCGGGCCGATCACGACCTCGCCGACGCGGCCGACGAGATCGCCGAGGCCGACGGCATAGCTTTCATCCTTGGGAATGACCCGCGCGATGCCTCTGCTTGCGGCGCGGACCACCGGAATCGAGACGGCAACCGCTCCGACCGACGCGAGCGTTGCCGGCAAGGGACCCGCCACCATCCGCGCAATGTCCTGGATCAGGAAGCCGGTGATGGAGAACGCGCCGAGCAGCAACAGCAGGAAGATCAAGAGCGGCACGCCGCCGACATTGATCCAGGAGATGGCGTTGATCACGCCATTGTCGCTGGGGTGACCGAAATCGATGTTGGTGCCGAGCATCTCGCTGAGCGAGGCCCCGACCAGCATCGAGACCACCTCGATCGAACCGACGATGAGGATCATGGCCGCCGCGATCGCGAACGGCCTGACCTCCGGCGACATCACGTGTTCGAGCAGTGCGCTCATGACACATTACTCAGGAGCGCGACTTCAACCGCGCCAGCCTCGCTGCAATCTCCTTGTCGCGATGCAACGTGCTGAGCTCGTCGATGTCGCTTGAATACGGGATCGCTGCCGGAACGCCGGTGGCGCGCGCCACCGCCCTGCCCGCGCGCAAGGCCTTCGCTGCCGCCGAGGCACCACCGGACTTCCGGGGCGACGTCGAGGCCTGATGGCTTGCGTGAGCCTCGCTCTTTTCGAGATCGGCGCGGCGTTGCTCGGCATCTTGCAATGCTGACAGCACGGCGCGCAGCGACGTCACGCACTGCTCGATCTTCTCGTTGTTCTCATCGATGGCGCGGGAGAGCACCTCGAATTGCGCCTCCAGGTCCATCTGCCGCGCAATGCCGGCGCGTGCGAGATCGTCTCGGCTATCAGCGATCGCACCTTCGATCTTGGGCGCAAGATCGGTTATCTCGCGTTCGATCTCGGTGCGGCGCGCGTTGAGACGGTATTCCTCGGCGCGCGCGGCCGCGAGCGAATCGCGCGCTTCACTCTCCGCGCGCTCGATCTCGCGGATGGCTTGGCCAACCACGTTCAGCTTGTTCTTCCCCTCCGCCTGCTCGATCGCGTCATAGGCGATCCCGGCGATCAGGCGCCCGACCCGTGACAGGAAGTTGTCGGGGGCGGCAGCGATGGTATCCATGGCGTTCTCCTCCTCTGGCAGATTGTTCGGCGTGACGCCGTAGTGAACTTCGAAACCGTCGTCGGTGCGGATCAGGTGCGCGGGAGCGCTCTGCCCCCAACCCTCGGCATAGCCGGCATAGTCGAAGGGCACGCTGAAGCGCCCTTCCACGGTTGCAATCGAAATGGTGGCGGGGCCCTTGATCTTGGCGAGCTTGTCGTCGAGCGGCAGGCGGCGGCCCTGAGCGGCGCGATAATCGGCGCGGTCGCGCAGGCCCAGCGTCACTAGCCGCGACGGCAGCGCGGTTTCTTTCCGGATCGGCTCATAGGCATGGGCATGGAGCAGGACGACGTTGGAGCCGACGTTATGGCTCCGCGCCACCTCGTCCAGGATCTCCATCATGCGGTCATAGGCCCTGAACGTCGCCTCCATGGCGGCCTTGGCGGCCGGGTCAGGGGCAAGCCTGTAACGCAGCGCGGACGGCGCGTTTTTGGACGACGGGCTCATGGAAAGCACTAAAGCACCATTTTGGTGCTTTAGGAAGAGGAAGTACGATCACTTTCCCCTAACCCTCATGCACTCTGTGGGTTAGTCGTCGGCCGCAGTCGACGCGTTCAAGGCGGTTGATCATCCCTAGATCACGGCCGATCAAGACTTCTTGCACGCGCGGGTTGCAATTTAAGACGAAGTGGAGGGAGCGTTTGGCGACTGCCACTCTCGTGTCCCGGCCGCGTTGCAACGTGGAACGTTACGGCGCCAAGCCGGGACCCGGAAAGCCGCACCGTAGCTGTGGCATGGGCCCCGGCTCTGCTGCGCATCAGTTCGTGCCGCAGCGACCGGGCTGCGAAAGCCGAGCTCACGGCCGCCGGCACACCAGGTCGATCTCGATCAGCGCATCATAGGCGAGCCCGGTGACGCCGACACACGTGCGAGCCGGCAAACGATCCGGTGCGAAGAAGCTGCGATAGGTCTCGTTCATTGAGGCGTAGTCTTCCTTGAAACGCGTCAGATAGATCCGCGTCATCACGACGTGCTCGAGGCCGAGATCGAGGCCGGCGAGCACCACCTTCAAATTCTCCATCACGGCCCGCGTCTGTGCCTCTATGCCGTCGGGCAGCACACCCGGCGCCTGCGGTGTGTCCGGCATCTGGCCGGTGACGAAGACAAGCCCGTCGGTCTCGACGGCGTGGCTGAAGGGCGCGACCGGCTTCGGTCCGCCGCTGATCATGTGGAATTTCACTTGAGATGTCCTTGTTAAGTCGCGTCCCGAAACAGGCGCTTGCTGAGGATGGCGTGCACGCCCCAATTGCCGTCGACGACCTGGGTGACGCCGAAATCGACGGCGGCCGACATCAGCGCGATCGCCTCGTCCTCACTGAGGCCCTTCACGTTCATCAGGAAGCGCCGCATTTTCCGGAACGCATCCTTCATGGCGAGGTCGAGCGAGGATTTTGTGTAGACTTCGCTTTGGCCCTGCGCGCCGAACTCGGCGAGATAGTTGGGATGGCTGAAGCCGGTCAGCACCCAGTCGGTCTCGGTCTCGATCAGGGGATAAGAGAGATCGGCAAAGGGCCGGCCTGCAAGATCGGCCTTCTTGTGCAGGATCACCTCGAACGTCCCCGTCATCGAGCATTCGATCGCGGTGCCGCTGAGTTCGCCGTCGCCTTGCGTGGCGTGGGAATCGCCGACCGACAGCAGCGCGCCGGGCACCGAAACCGGAAGATAGACGGTAGAGCCCTTCCCCAGCCGCCAATTGTCGAGATTGCCGCCGAAATAGGACGGCGGCACGGAGTCGACGAAATCGACCTCGCGCGGCGCCACCGCGATCACGCCGAAATGCGGCCTCAGGGGAATGCGGATGCCATCGAGTACAGCATGCCGGCGCTTCACCGTGGCGGGCGCGACGGGGACGCCGGGATAGTCGTAGGTGGCGTGCACGACGCCGAAGGGGTCGGTCTGCGGCTCCCAGCGATAGGAATAAAGCGCCCGGGCGTGCGGCTCCTCTGGATCGTCGAAGATCTCGTAGATGGTGACGACCTCGCGCGGCATGGGACCGCCGAGAAACTCGTTGTAGTGATAGCCCCACCAAGCCGCGACCGAGGAGCCGAACACGCGGCCGGCATGGTTCGGATTGCGGCTCGCGCGCGGCACGATGTCGAGGATGCGCACCTCCAGCACGTCGCCGGGCTGGGCATCCTTCACCGCGACCGGCCCCGTGCAGATGTGCACGCCAAATCCTTCGCCGGCGCCACGGCCGAACACGCTGGCATCCATCGGGCCAGCGCCGCGACGATCGACGTTCTTCTTGTCCCGTGTCCAGCCGAACACGCTTTCAGCACCGGCATCGCCCGCGATCATCATCTCGGGTGCGTCGGAGGCGTGCTGCGTCAGCGTCTCGATGGTGATGGTGTCCCCCGAGGCGATCTCGATTTGCGGCGCCAGCGAGCGGCTGAAATAGCCCCAATGGATGCGGCTGGCTTCGACCGGGAGATGGTGATGCCTGCGTTCCGTGGTTGTCCGCTCCTCAGTGCCGGCACACGCAACGGTGCTGCGTGCCTCGACGCTCGAATGCACGCGCAGTTGCGCCAGCGCCTCCTGCGGCCAGCCGCGCTGGCCGGCAATGCCGTGCTGCAAGGTCGCCCGCTCCGCCTCCTGCTGGCGAAACTCGCGCGGCGGCAGGCCGAAGCGATGACGGAAGGCGCGGCTGAAATGTGCGGAATCGCCAAAGCCGTAGGCGTAGGCGATCTCCGAGATCGAACGATGCGCCTCGGTTGGATTGGACAGATCGGCCCAGGCACGCTGGAGGCGGCGCTCCCGGACGTAATGGGTGAAATTGTCGCCGACCGTCTCGAACAGCTTTTGCAGATAGCGCTCGGAAATCCCCTCGGCCTGCGCGACGCGCGCCGGCGCCAGTTCGGGATCGTCGAGCCGCCGCTCGATGGTCTGGCAGATCCGATGCAGCAGCGCGGCCTGCGTCGCACTCGATCCGGCATCGGACGTCGAAGCCGCCAGTTGATGCGCGAGCGTCAGGAGCAGATCAACGAGCGACTGCGCGACCGAATTCCACTCGGCATCGCTCAACGTGTCGAGCGTGCGCGCGGTCGCGTCCAGCAGACGCGAGAACACATCGGCAAAGCCGCTGGGTGGAACGACGCGGGGCTCGCCGAGCCGCGGCCTGCCCGAGAGGCGTCCGTGCAGCGCTTCCGAGGTCACCGACAGCACGATGGCCCGCATGTCGCGCTGGAACACGATGCTCCAGTCCCCGCTCCGCGGCAGCAGCACGAGATGGCCGACCGGAACGATGCGGTGGCCGCCGGCGCTCTTCAGCACCATGCCGTCCTCGACCGGGATCAGCGCGATCGGAAGGTCTTCATTCGGTTGCGAAAGAGGCGCGACGCTTTGCGCGCCAGCGGCCATGCGCGTCAGCGCAACACCTGCGGCATGGCGATGCGATGCGGTTGCATGTCCGTCAAAGAAGGAATGGCCGGTCGCCGGTTGCAGGCCAACCGCCGCCAGCACGTCCCGCCAGGCTTCGGGGCGGTCGTCTTGCGCGTAGGACTCGCTCGTGAACGGCCGGAAGCTCATCGGATCAACCCAGATTGCAGTTGATCGAAGCAACCTCTGTGCCAGACGAACGCGGTCATCCGTCGCAGCAACGGGCCGCAAATGACGTTCGCCGCTCATCTCCTCATCCCGAAAACTCGCTGTGTCTCAATGCATTAGTCGCAGCGAAAGATGTTCTTGCGGATCGTGCCGTGGACGCCCCAATTGGCGTCGACGACCTGAGTGACGCCGAAATCGGCGCCGACCGACAGCAGCGAGATCGCCTCGTCCTCGCTGAGACCGTGCACGGTCATCAGGAACCGCCGGAGTTTTCTGAACGCATCGCGCATCGCACGGTCGAGGCTCGAGTGATTGGCAATCTCGGTTTGTGCGTCGGCGCCGAGTGCGGCGAGATAGTTCGGATAGGTGAAGCCGTAGAACGACCAGGCGTGATCGGTCTCCAGCATCGGATGGTCGAGGCCCTCCAGATTGGTGCCGGCCAGATCAGCCTTCTTGTGCAGGATGAACTCGAAATCGCCGGTGAGCGAGGTCTCGATTGCGGTGCCGCCGAGCTCGCTGTCGCCTTGCGCGGCGTGGGGATCGCCGACCGAGAAATAGGCGCCGGGGACCGCGACCGGATAGAACATCCGCGCGCCCTTGCCGATGCGCCAGTCGTCGATGTTGCCGCCGGTGTAGCTCGGCGGGATCGAGCTGACGAAATCAGCTTCCGAGGGCGCGAGGCCCATGGTGCCGAAATGCAATCGCGCGGGCACCCTCACGCTCGACAGAATGTTTTCGCGCTTCCTGACGGTGGCGTGATCGACGCGCACGCCGGGATAGTCGATGGTGGGATGCACGATGCCGTCGGGGTCGGTCTGCGGCGTCCAGACGTAGTTGTAGACCGCTTTCGCATAAGGCTCGCCCGAGGTGTCGAGCTCGAAGATGGTGACGACCTCGCGCGGCTTCGGCTCCTCGATCAAATCGTGATAATGAAAGCCCCAATTGGCCGCGACGTTGGAGCCGAAGCAGCGGCCGGCATGGCAGGCGCTGCAGCTCGGTCGCGGCCGGATGTCGAGGATGCGCACTTCCAGGATATCGCCGGGCTCGGCACCTTCAATCGCGACGGGACCAGTGAGGAGATGCACGCCGATCCCCTCGCCTGCGCCGCGGATGAACGGACCTTCGGTCGGGCCCGAGCCGCGGCGCGCCACCGCCTTGTGCTCGCGCGTCCACTGGAACACGCTCTCGGCACCGGGATCGCCCTGGATCATGCGCTCGTAATCGTCATTGGCATGATGGGTCAGCGTCTCGATGGTGGCGCGGTCTCCCGAGCGCAGCGTCAGGGCCGGCGTGACCTTCTTGGAGAAATAGCCCCAGTGGACGGTCTTCGGCGAAACCGGCAGCGTGAAATGCTTCATGACGTGGCCTCTTCGGGAGTCTTGAACCTTACGAAGGCAGCGCTCATCGCACCGCCTCCGGAGTCTTGTCGGCTTCCATCACGCTGAGGAAACGCGCCGTCAGCGGATTGCGGGGGTTGGTGAGCACCTCGTGCGCCGGCCCCTCCTCGATGATCGCGCCGCCGCTCAAGAAAGCGACGCGATCGGCGACTTCATCGGCAAAGCGGATCTGGTGCGTCGAGATGATCATGGTGAGGCCGTCGTCGATGGCGAGCCGCCGGATCACTTCAAGCACCTCGTTGACGAGCTCGGGATCGAGCGCCGAGGTTGGCTCGTCCAAAAGCAGCACGCTTGGATTGGGCGCCAGCGCGCGGGCGATGGCGACGCGCTGCTGCTGGCCGCCGGAGAGATGTCGCGGCAGCGCGTCGGCGCGATGCGAGAGACCGACACGGTCGAGCAGCTCGGTGGCGCGACGGTCGGCGTCGATGCGGGTCATACCGTGGACCCAGCGCAAAGGCCCGGCGATGTTTTCGCGCGCCGACAGATGGGCGAACAAATTGAACTGCTGGAACACCATGCCGACACCGACGGTTGCCCGCTCGTTGGCAATGGCCCGGGGTGACAGCAACTTGCCGTCGTCGTCAAAGCCGAGACGGCGGCCGCCGACGCGCACGGTGCCTCCGTCCCAGCTTTCGAGATGGTTGATGCAGCGGAGCAGCGTGCTCTTGCCCGAGCCGCTGGGGCCGAGCAGCGCGACCACTTCGCCGACGCGAACGGTCAGATCGAGGCCGCCGAGCACCTTTTGCGTGCCGTAGCTCTTGGTGAGGTCCTTGGTCTCGACCGCGATGTTGTTGCGCGCGATCGTCGCGGAACGCCGCGTGCGCTCCTCTCTGGTCAGAGCAAGCGGCGGCGTGTCGGTCAGCTCTGCCTGCACGGGTTCAGGATCGGCGACGGTCGCCTCCGCAAGCTCCAGCTTGGCGCCGAGATCGACGCGACGCCACGGCAGGTAATCGGCGAGCTTGCGCTTCCGTCCCTTGGCGCGGTCGAGATCGAGCAGCCATTCGACGAACAACTGGATGACGCTGATGGCGAAGGTCAGCACGAGGTACAAGAGGCCAGAGGCGAAGAAGATCGAGAAGAAGTCGAAGGTCGAGGACGCCAATTGGGTCGAGCGCAAGGTCAGCTCCTGGACTGCGACGACGGACGCCAGCGAGGAATTCTTCAGCGCGCTCACCGCCTCGTTGCCGAAGGCCGGGATCATGGTGCGGATCGCCTGCGGCGCGATCACCCGCCACATCAGGATCCGCGGCGTCATGCCGAGCGCCTGGCCGGCCGTCACCTGCCCGCGGTCGACGCCGAGCACGCCGGCGCGCAGCATCTCCGCGATGAACGGCGCCTCGTTGCAGGCGAGCGCGAGGCCGGCCGCCAGCACCGCCGGCAGCTTGATGCCGATATGCGGCAGCGCGTCGTAGGCGAACACCATCTGCAGGATCAGCGGCGTGCCGCGGAAGATCACGGTGTAGGCCCTGGCGATCGCCGCCAGGGGCCAGAAGCGCGAGAGCTGCATGCCGGCGAGGATCAATCCGAGGATCAATCCGCCACCGAGCCCGAGGGCGGTCACCTCGAGGGTGAGCTCGATGCCCTCGAGCAGATACGGCATGCTCAGGTAATGGAGAAACAGCGACATCAGTCAGCCGTCAGAATGTCCGGTTCCTTGAAGTTGTTCACGTCGAGCCCGTGCTTCTTCAGAAGCTCCATATGCGTGCCGGCCTTCTGCACCTCGATCAGTGCGGCCAGCACGGCGTCGCGGAATTTCGGCTTGTCCTTCGGGACGGCGATGCCGACCGAATACGGGATTGTCACCGCGACCGCCTTCTCCAGCTTGTCCGGATAGGCCTTCACCGCACTGTCGACGGTATTGACGTCGTTGATGTAGGTGTCGGCGCGGCCGGCCAGGATCGCCTGGATGCAGTTGGCGTTGTTGTCGTAGAGCTGGATTGTCGGCTCGGCCTTGCCGGCCTTCTTGCATTCCGGGATCAGGGCCTGGATCAGGGGCACCTCGACATAGCCGGTGTTTTCGGCGGCCGCCGTGCCGCACATCGACATGTTGATGCCGTTGATGCCCTTCGGATTGCCCTTGGCGACCAGCACGCCGTCGAACACTTTCGAGTAGGTGATGAAGTCGGCGGCCTTGGCGCGCTCCTTGGTGGCGTAGATGTCGGAGATGACGATGTCCGCCTGGCCGGCAGCGAGTGTTGTGAGGAGTGCTGCGAACGTCACCGGCTTGTAGGTCAGCTTGAAGCCGAGGCATTCGCCGATGGCTTCGCCAAGATCGATGTCGAAGCCGATATATTTGCTGGGATCCTTCGGGTCGATCGTCTCATAGCCCGGCGTGTGCGGGTTGATGGCGTTGACGAGGGTCTTGCCCTTCCAGTCCGGATATTTCTCCTGGAGTGCGGCGCAGGCGGCGGGCGCGGCGGCCTGCGCACTCAACGGTGCCGCGGCGACGAAGCCGAAAGCCATGGTGGCGCCGAGCGCGACTTTGCGCCATGGCAATGATGCGCGTGCGATCCCCCGTGCATGGGGCAATACCCGTGTCTCCATCTCCAGCTCCTTCGAATTGTCATGGCACTGGCCATGTTCCAGATCTCGGGAACGAGCCTAGGTGGAGTGCGGACGGGAAAGCTTGTCCGCGGGCGTACAAAAAATTGGATGAATGGGGCCCGCGAATTGGGCAGCCCGCTGCACAAAAACTGTTCGTGTGTCAGGTGTCCTGCAGCACGCAATTCCGAATTCGGGAGAACCAAATGATCTCACGCGACGCAATGATCTGCGCGGCTGGAGAATCAATCAGTCAGGATATTTGACAGAGATATGACGCTCGCTGACGGAAATAGGGTGCGGGGCAGACGCATCTGTGGACGACATCCACAGCATCTCACCGTCCGTCCACAGGCTGTCCGCAGCATATCCACAGGCCGACTATGCCGGATTCGCGAGACCGCACGAGCCACTTGCTGCGCACAAACCCACAGGGCGGCTATGTCAACCGCCGGCTTGATCGAACACGGTGCGGCAAGCCTCGCTCAAGCTTGACCGGTTACGGCGCAGACAGGCCGTGATGGCGCGGACGTTGGGGATCTCGCCGGCGCAGAGCCGATAGACGTCGGGGGTGCAGGCCCGGCGCTGCTCCGGCGTTCCCTGCTGCGCATTGGCGGCGGAGGCGAACAGCGCCAGGAACAGCCCGACCGTCGAGGCGCGGCGCGCCCGGCTCCTCGCACCCGCAAACCGTAAGAACCTTGCCCTCATGACCAAGTCTCCCGTCTGCCTTGCCCGCCCCCGGCCTTCGCTGGCCGGTGTCGTGCCAAGGGGTAGGAGAAATAAATCGCGGGGGATGTGATCTCTTTCACACTGAGGCCGGACGGGAGGAACGTACGGTTCCGCGGGGATTTTAAGGAATTGCTAACCAATCGGAGCCCGATCGCCGGGTCGCTAAAATGCGAACGATCGGCTCAATCGGGTAACAAACCGGCTTTGCGACATTGCGCCATCCGCGTTCTGCGAGGGTGCGATGAGCGAAGCCGAATTCAACTTGCTGCTGGATGCCGTCCGGGACGCCATGGTCTATCAAGATTTCGCGCCCGAGCCGGAGGAGGAATTCGTGCCCCGCTCGTGGTCGTACGTCGCAACGCCCAAAGCCGCCAATGACAATGAGGGCGCCTGGCCCCTTCTGCCGTTTCCGGACGGCTGGTACGCGGCCTGTTGAGACCACTTTCAACGTCAACCGATGCGCCCGCTCCCGCGGGCGTTTTGCTATCGGCCATGCGCCGGAATGGCGCGGGACCGATCAGGTCTTGACCCGCTCCTCGCCGTCCTGCGGCACCCGGTCGGGTGCGGCCGGCGGAAAGATGCTGTCATAGATCGCACGCGCCTCGCGAATGAGGCGAGCCCGCTCCAGCTCGGATTTCGGGACAAATCGGACGACGTCGCTCACGTGCTCTCCAGCTCCAGGGGTTCGTGACGCATCACTTCGCAGATGCGAAGTCTATGCCATCGGGCCTGAATCGCTGGTGTCCGCCAAACCCCGGGCAAACCCGGTGTGCACGGCCTGGCAGGCCTCAATCGCGTGCTCCGCGGAACGCGCGGTGAGCAAAATTTATGATGAAATATCAGGAGGTTGTTATGGAGGCCACGACCAGAATTGAACTGGTGTACACGGTTTTGCAGACCGTTGCGTAACCACTCCGCCACGTGGCCCCGTAAGGGCGGAGCAATATAGGGGATCAATGGCTTAGGCAACCCCGGCCGGGCGTTTACCCCTTGGCCCCGCCGGGACCGGCGAGATATTTCGCAAGAATCGCATCGGTCGGGCCGGCCGCGGTCATCCGCCCCTCCTCCAGCAGGATCGCGCGGTTGCAGGTGCTCTGGATCAGCTCGATGTCGTGGGAGGCCAGCACCAGGATGCCGGCACGGGCCACGATCTCATCGAGCCGCTGCCGCGCCTTCCGGCGGAATTGCTGATCGCCGACGCCGATCCATTCGTCCAGCAGCACGATCTCGCCTTCCACGGCGGTTGCGACCGCGAAGATGAGGCGCAGCATCATGCCGCTGGAATAGGTCCGCAGCGGCAGGTCGAGCCGGTCGCCGAGCTCGGTGAACTCGGCGATCTCCGCCCGCCGCGCATCGATCTCGGAGCGCCGCGCGCCGATCACGAGCCCGCGGCGCACGATGTTCTCGTAGCCCGTGGCCTCCTCGTCGAAGCCGGCCGACAGGTCGAACAGCGACAGGCAGCGGCCGAGCACGTCCACGCTGCCCGCGGTCGGATGATAGATGCCGGCGAGCACCCGCAGCAGCGTGGTCTTGCCTGCGCCGTTGGCGCCGATGATGGCGACGCGGTCACCGGCGCGGATGTCGAGACTGACGTCGTTGAGCGCGGAGACGATGTGCGGCACCGCTGGCGTCCGGCGCAGCGTCACCGCGCTGACGAACCGGCTGCGCAGCGAACGGTCGCGGAACGACAGCACCGGAAATTTGACCGAAACGTTGCGAAGCACGATCTGGGCAGCAAGGCTCATGCGCGCCTCACAGCCAATACGCCACGCGGTGGCGGCATTTTGCGTAGCAGCCGAAGGCGATGACGGCTACGACGATCGCATAGATCGCCCCGAGCAGCCACTGCCCCGGATCGGTCGGCTGCGACAGCAACGGCCTGCGCACGAGGTCGAGCAGCGTCGCGAACGGATTGGCGCGGATCAGCCAGTGGAACGTGGTGCCGCGCAGGGCGTCCTCGGTCCAGATGATCGGCGTCAGGAAGAAGATGAATTGCAGGCCGCTGACGATGGCCGTGCCTATGTCGCGAAAGCGCGCGCAGAGCATGCCGAGCGCGACCGAACCGCCGAGCAGAACGATCAGCAGGATCGCAAAGCCGGGCACCGCGAGCAGCATGCTCCCATGCAGCGGCCAGGGCATCACGATGTACAGCAGCGCCACGATCACCAGATGATGCGCGAAGATGAGGACGTTGCGCGCGATCATCTGGAGCACATGCACGATCAGCGGCGCCGGCACGGCCTTGATCAGGTAGCCCGACGCCACGAAGATGCTGGAGCCTTCCTGGAGCGTCGTCGCGATCAGGGTCCAGACGATCAGGCCGACGGCGAAGGGCGGCAGGAAACCGGCGATGTCCTGCTTGAACAGTGCGGCGTAGACCGTGCCGACACTTGCGATTGTTGCTGCCAGCGTCAGCGTGATCCAGAGCGGGCCGATCACGGTGCGCCGGTAACGCAGCGAGATGTCCATCAGCGCGAGCGTGCCCCAGCGATCGGGCCGCGCCGCCTGTGCAAGGATTTCCTTCGCCGCGGCCTGAATGCGACTGCCCCTTCCGCTTCCGGCTATCCGATGCTGCGAAGATAACAGTTCGCGGCCCATCGGCCGATCGTCTCTACCCGCCCGTCTCGCGCGGGGCAATCAACCGTACGGAGGATTTAAGCGCGAGTCAGCTGCGCTTGCTGCGCCGGACACCGCGCCGGCGGTCCTTAACCGGCGGTTTTGGTGCCAATTCCGGCATTTCGGCCTGAACCTCGCGGTAGCGCGTCAACATCCGTTCAAAACTGGCATTGAGCGTCTCGGCGATATCGGGGCGCTTCTCAAGACTGGCCAGGATGGTCGCGGCCGCCTCGATGGTCGACAGCCCGTCTTTCCGCGGCTCCTTGCGCAGGCGTCCGTATCGGGAGGGATGCGCCGGGTTGAGGATGACGCGCTGGCATTTCAGCATCCAGGGATTGCGCCACCACAGCGCCTTGGCCTGGCTCCAGGTGCCGTCGAGCAGCACCACGCCTTCGAGCTTGCCGAGGATCGAGCGCTGGTTCTCCGCGACTTCGCCCTTGCGGTTGAGCGCCAGGATCTCGCCCTCGGCCTCCAGATCGGCCGCGCGCGCCGAGCCAAGATAGAGCACGGCCCAGTGCGAGGCGTTCTCGACCGGCCGCGCCAGCGCCTTGGACAGGCTCGGCCAGGACAGGCCGACCCGCACCGTGGCATCGGCAAAGTGCTTCGCAAGCAGGCGGGCGGTGCCGAGCGCCCTGTCCTGCTCCTGCGGGTGCTGGAGGATCAGGAGCGAGAGCCGGTTCTTGATGGGCGTGACACCGTCGCAGATGCACAGCGGCATCGGCTTCTGGCAGTGCGGGCATTCGGGGATCGGATCGGCCGGCGCGGCGGCTGTGGGGTTCGACATGGTCGCCGCTATACGCTTGAAGCGGCGGTTCAACAACTCTCTTGCCGGGAGTGGCGCCGCCATAACCCCGAACCTCGGCACACGACAAAAAGACCGCCCAAAGGCGGTCTCGTTGCGCCGGAATGTCGAATGCGTCGACCGCTCTGCTAGACCGGCGTTCCGGCAGCGTCTCTCCAATCCACAGTACCATTCGCGGCCACGTTGGCGACCCAAATCGGCTTGCTGAGGTCGGTGTCGTAGAACTGAGCACCTACGTCGACATGGGCTTTGGGGCGGGGATTGGGAGGCGATGGTCATGAAGTGTGGTGGTCGGGCCGTAGTACACGGTCCAGTTGACTGCCGAATGACGTTATCGCTCGGACTTGGTGACATCTTGGAGGGTACGATCTTTCTACAAGGCTGCTGCGTTGCGTGACGTTCCGCGCTCGAAGGCCTTTCGTCCCGTGCGCTCTTTCGTCTTCGCAATGAGGTGTACGGCGGCTTGAGCCCGACGTGACTTGGCTGTCGGGCTCACGGCACGGGGCGTTTGCGCATGAACGCCGTCAACACCGTCTTGAACGGAGCCGGCGTGCAGTGCTGAACCGCTAGCAACAGCGAATAGAGCAGCTTCGATCCGAAATAGTAGGCCGGCTCCGCGTCCCACGGGATCACATACAGATCGTATCGGGAGGCGGGAAAATGCCGTTTGAACGCGCCGGCAGTGTTCAGCCGATAGACGGCCGGGAAGACATCCTCGCCTTTGCGGTCGTCCTGGGCCGACTGGATGATGCGGGCATGCAACTGGTCGGGGATCATCCGGTTGGCGAGTGCGATGTATCCATAGCGGTTGGGCGTTCGCGCGCAGATCCAGCCGCCCGGCTTGAGCACGCGGTCGAGTTCACGGGCGGCTCTGGCAGGATCCTGGAGATGCTCGAACACAAAATCAGATACGATCACGTCGATGGATTGATCGGCGATCGGTAGCTCTCCATCGGGTGTGATCACGAACGCCCGATCCAGCGCCTTGTTGGTCGTGACAGCCGGGTCGACATCCACCCCGACGAGCTCGCGCACCCGTCCCTTCAACGACCGCAGACTGCGCCGGTAGGCAACCGAATCCTCGCTCTGGCCGGCGCCTCGCCCGGCGCCAAAGTCCAGCACGACGGAATCCGGTCCAACCAAGGCCCCGACCCGCTGCCAGAACTGAATCGTGCCATCGACCCGAGAGAATCCACCCGCCGCAATCTCCGGGAAAAAGTGCGATCCGACGGTATTAGCCATTTGGCCAATCACTCCAAAGCAACACGAGCCAGCCGATTTCCGCTCGCCCACAAGGTTTCCCAAGCACGTCACACATTCTCGGGGCGGGATTCCGTTCGAATGCAACAGCTTCGGGCGGCGCGACGAGCGAAGGCCGCGCCCGTCTCCGTTCTGTAACGAGCTTTGTTGACAGAAATGAGAAGTAACAGCCTTTATGAGAACAGATGTTAAGTTGACAACATCAAATGTTAGGGGATCGAGCCGACTGACGGTGTCGGAACGTGCGCGATACTTGGCCTATTCCGCCGGTGCGGCCAGCGGGCGCGGCTCGGAGCGGCGGCGCAGGCGGTCGATCAGCAGGTAGATCACGGGCGTGGTGTAGAGCGTCAGGATCTGCGAGACGAACAGGCCGCCGATGATGGTGATGCCGAGCGGACGGCGGAGCTCCGTGCCGGGACCGGTCGCGATGACCAGCGGAATGCCGGCGAACAGCGCAGCCATCGTCGTCATCAGAATGGGGCGGAAGCGCGCCTGGCAGGCCTCGAAGATCGCCTCCGCCGAGGACAGGCCGCGCTGGCGCTCGGCATCGAGCGCGAAGTCCACCATCATGATGCCGTTCTTCTTGACGATGCCGATCAACAGGATGATGCCGACGAAGGCGATCACCGTCAGCGGCGTGTTGGTGAGTTGCAAGGCGAGCAGCGCGCCGAGCCCGGCGGATGGCAGTGTCGAGATGATCGTCAGCGGATGGGCGAGGCTCTCATAGAGCACGCCGAGCACGATATACATCGCCACCAGCGCGCCGAGGATCAGCAGCGGCTGGCGGCCGCTGGTCCTGGCGAAATCACCGGCATTGCCGTCAAAACTGCCGCGGATGCCTTCCGGCATGTGCAGTTCCTCGACCGCGCGCTGCACGTTCTGGGTGGCTGTCTGGAGCGGCATGTCCGGCAACAGGTTGAACGACACCGTGGTCGAGGGAAACCCCTGTGAATGATAGACCGCCAGCGCAGCGAGCCCGCGCGTCGCATGCACCACCGCCGACAGCGGCACCTGCGCATCGTTCGCACCGGCGACATAGATGCGATCTAGGTTGGATGGGTCGACCTGGAATTTCGGGTCGATCTCCAGCACGGTCATGTACTGGTTGCGCTGGGTGTAGATGATCCCGATCTGCCGCTGCGAAAATGCATTGTTAAGCGCGTTGTCGATGTCCTGGACCTTGACGCCGAGCGCCGAGGCCTTCTGGCGGTCGATCGAGAGCGTGAGCTGAAGCCCGCCGGGATCGCGGTCGCTCGAAATATCCGTGATGCCCTCGACGCTCTCCATGCGCTTGGCCACGATCGGCGCCCATTTCTGGAGCAGGCTGAGGTCGGTGCTGGTCAGTGTGTACTGGTAGTCGGAATCGCTCTGCCGTCCGCCGGCGCGGACGTCCTGGGCGGCGAACATGAACAGGCGGATGCCGGGCACCGGGTACAGGGCGCGCCTGAGACGGTCGATCACGACCTGCGTCGAGACGTGGTCGCGCTCCTCCGGCGGCTTCAGGCTGATGAACATGGTGCCGCGGTTCGAGGTCGCTCCCCCCGGCCCGCCCCCGCTGCCGACCGTCGAGCCGATGCCGGCCACGGCCGGGTCCTGCATCACGATGTCGGCGAGCCGCTGCTGCAGGCCGAGCATGGACTGGAACGAGATGTCGGCCGAGGCGCGCGTCGCGCCGATGACGAAGCCGGAATCGTCGGTCGGGAAATAACCCTTGGGGACCTTGATGTAGAGCGTCACCGTAAGGCCGATGGTGGCGAAGAACACCAGCAGCGTCAGCAGCGGGAATTCCAGAACGGTGCGCAGGGTGCGGGCATAGAACGCGACGATGCGCGACAGCGAGCCTTCGATCAGCCGATCGAACAGCGTCGCGGTGCCGGACGTGGTCTGCCGGATGTAATGGGCGCAGATCATCGGCGTGACCGTCAGCGACACCAGCGTCGAGACCAGGATCGCAAAGGTCAGCGTCAGCGAGAACTCGCGCAGCAGGCGGCCGACGATGCCGTCCATGAAGATCAGCGGCGTGAAAGCCGCGATCAGCGACAGGCTGATCGAGACCACAGTGAACCCGATCTGCCGGGCGCCAACGAGCGCGGCCTGGAGCGGCCGCATGCCATGTTCGAGATTGCGGTACATGTTCTCGATCATGACGATGGCATCGTCGACCACGAAGCCGACCGAGATCGCCAGCGCCATCAGCGACAGATTGTCGATCGAGAAGCCCGCGACCCACATCCCGGCGCAGGTTCCGGCCAGCGCCAGCGGCACCGAGATGCCAGCCGCGATCGTCGGCGTCAGCCGCCGCAGGAACACGAACACCACGACCATCACGAGGACAGCGGTTGCCAGCAGCGTCCACTGCATGTCGAGCACGCTGGCGCGGATCGTGCTGGTGCGGTCGACCAGCGTGGAAATATCGACGCCCGCCGGGATCCATTGCTTCAGCGCCGGGATCAGCGCCTTCACCCGGTCGACGGTGTCGATGACGTTGGCGTCGCCCTGCTTGGTGATCTGGATCAGCACCGCCGGCTGCTTGTTGAACCAGGCGATGGAGCGAGCGTTGCGGACGGAGTCCTCGATGTTGGCCACGTCGGACAGCCGGACGAAATTGCCGTTCGAGCTCTTGATGATGATGTCGCGGAACTCTTTCGCCGTCCGCATCTGCTTGTTCAGCGACAGCGTCTCGCTCTGGCGCTCGCCGTTGAAGATACCGACGGGACCAAGCGGGTTGGCGTTGATGATCGCGGTCCTGACGTCGTCGGTGGCGATGCCGGCGTTGGAGAGTGCGACGGGGTTGAGCTGCACGCGCACCGCCGGCTGGTCGGCGCCGCTCACCGTCACGTCACCGACACCAGGCACCTGCGAGATGCGCTGCGCGAGCACGGTATCGGCGACGTCGTAGATCGCGCTGGCCGACAGCGTCTTCGAGGTCAGCGCCAGCACGAAAACAGGCGCGCCGGCCGTGTTCGCCTTGCGGAAGCGCGGCAGCGTCGGCAGGTCGCTCGGCAGGTCGATCAGCGCCGCGTTGATCGCCGCCTGCACGTCGCGTGCGGCCTTGTCGATGTTGCGGCCGATGTCGAACTGGAGCTGGATGCTGGTCGTGCCGAGCGACGACGTCGAGGTGATCTGGTTGATGCCCGCGATCTCGCCGAGCCGACGCTCCAATGGCGAGGCCACCGTCGCCGCCATGACGGACGGGTCGGCACCCGGCCGGCTGGCCGACACGAAGATGGCGGGGAAGTCGACGTTCGGGACCGAGGCGACAGGCAGGAACTCGTAGGCGACGACACCCAGCAGGAACAACCCGATCGACAGCAGCGTGGTCGCGACGGGGCGGCGGATGAAGGGCTCCGAGATCGATGCCATCACTGCATCCCCTCGGTCGCGCCTGCGACCGGCGGGCCGCCGGATTCAGCCGGCGGCAGCGCCTGCTCGAGGCGGCGGTTGATGCGGTCGAGCGCCAGGTAGATCACGGGCGTGGTGTAGAGCGTCAAAAGCTGGCTCAGCAGCAGGCCGCCAATGATGGAGATGCCGAGCGGAAAGCGCAGCTCGGCGCCGGTGCCGCTCTCGATCGCGAGCGGCAGCGCGCCGAACAGCGCCGCCAGCGTCGTCATCATGATCGGACGGAAGCGCAAGAGACAGGCCTGCACGATCGCCTCGTTCGGCGACATCCCCTGCCTGCGCTCGGCCTCGAGCGCGAAGTCGATCATCATGATCGCGTTCTTCTTGACGATGCCCATCAGCAGGATGATGCCGATCAGGCCGATCACCGAGAGGTCCTGCCCGCACAGCATCAGCGCCAGGATCGCGCCGACGCCGGCCGAAGGCAGCGTCGACAGGATGGTGATCGGGTGGATGTAGCTCTCATAGAGCACGCCCAGCACGATGTAGATCGTGATCACGGCGGCGAGCAGCAGCCAGGGCTGGCCGGCGAGCGCCTTGGCAAATTCGGCGGCATCGCCGGCATAGACGCCGACGATGCTGTTGGGCATCTCGATCCGGGTCTCGATCGTCTTCACTGCCTCGACGGCATCGCCGAGCGCGGCGCCCGGGGCGAGGTTGAAGCTGAGCGAGATCGACGGGAACTGCGCCTGGTGCGAGATCGCGAGCGGCGCCGTGGTGCGCTTCAGCGTCGCCACGGCGGAAAGAGGCACCTGGGCGTTGGGCGCGCCCACGATGCTGCTCGCCGCGCCCGGCAGATACAGCTTCGACAGGATCGAGGGATCGCGCTGGTACATCGGCAGCGCCTCCAGCACCACGCGGTACTGGTTGGCCTGGCCGTAGATGGTCGAGATCTGCCGCTGCGCGAACGCGTCGTTGAGCGTGTCGGTGATTCCTTGCAGGCTCACGCCGAGCTGTCCGGCCCGGGTCCGGTCCACGTCGAGCTGGGCCCGCAGGCCGCCCTCCTGCGCCTCCGAGGAGACGTCGCGGAACAGCGGATCGCGCCGCATCTCGGCGACGAGCTTGCGCGCCCATTCCGACACCAGCGTCGCGTCGGTCCCGGTCAGCGTGTACTGGTACTGCGAACGGCTCGACTGGGTCGAGATCTGCACGTCCTGCACCGGCTGGAAATAGACGGTCATGCCGGGGATGGCCGACACCCGTTCCTTCAGCCGGGTCACAACCGCGCTAACGTCGTCGCGCCGCTCGCCGCGCGGCTTCAGGGTCATGACCAGGCGCCCGACATTGGTGGTCGGGTTGACCGAGCCCGCCCCGATCACCGAGACCACGCCGACCACATCAGGGTCGGCCTTGATGGCATCGGCCGCCTCGGCCTGACGCTTCTGCATCTCGGTGAACGACACGTCGGGTCCCGCCTCCGTCACCGCCGTGATCGAGGCGGTGTCCTGAAGCGGCAAAAAGCCCTTTGGCGCGACGACGTAGAGGACAAGGGTCGCGACCAGGGTCGCAAACGTCACGAGCAGCGTGGCGCGCTGGCGTTCCAGGACCCAGAGCAGCGTCCGGTGATAGAACTCGACGGTGCTATCGATGAAGCGGCTGATCGCGGCCAATCCCGGCACCGCCAGTTCCTCATGGGCGTGCTTGAGCAGCCGCGAGCACATCATCGGCGTCAGCGTCAGCGAGACCACGGCCGAGGTCACGACCGCGATCGTCAGCGTCAGCGCGAATTCGCGGAACATGCGCCCGACGAGGCCGGACATGAACAGCAGCGGGATGAACACCGCGATCAGCGACACCGTCAGCGAGATCACGGTGAAGCCGATTTCGCTGGCCCCCTTCAGCGAGGCCTCCATCGCGCTATCGCCGTTCTCCATGTGGCGGACGATGTTCTCGATCATGACGATGGCGTCGTCGACGACGAATCCGGTGCCGATGGTGAGCGCCATCAGCGACAGATTGTCGAGGCTGAAGCCGGCGAAATACATGATGCCGAAGCTGGTGATCAGCGACAGCGGCAGCGCGACACCCGCGATCAGCGTGGCCCGCAGCGAGCGCAGGAACAACAGCACCACCAGCGTCACCAAGACGACGCTGAGGATCAGGGTGAACTGCACGTCGCGGACGGAGGCGCGGATGGTGACGGTACGGTCGGAGACGATGGTGAGGTTCACGCCGGCCGGAATGGCGCGCTGGACCTTTGGGATTTCCGCCCGGATCTGGCTGACGACATCGATGACGTTGGCGCCGGGCTGGCGCTGGATGTCGATGATGACCGCCGGCGTGCCCTGGTACCAGCCGCCGGTGCGGTCGTTCTCGAGGCCATCCACGATCTGCGCGACGTCGCCGATCGTAACCGGCGAGCCGTTGCGGTAGGCGATGATAACAGGCTTGTAGGCGTCGGCGGCGGCGATCTGGTCGTTGGCGGCGATGAGGTAGGATTGCTGCGCGCCGTCGAGCGAGCCTTTTGGTCCGGAGACGTTGGCATTGGAGATCGCGGTGCGCAGATCCTCCATGGCGATGCCATAGGCGGCGAGGCGCGCCAGATCCGCCTGGATGCGCACGGCCGGCTTCAGCCCACCCAGCACCGAGACCCGACCGACGCCGGAGATCTGGCTCAGCCGCTGCGCCAGAAGCGTGTCGGCGATGTCGCTCATCGCCCGCAGCGAGATCGTGTCGGAGCGAAGCGCCAGCGTCATCACCGGTGCGTCCGCCGGGTTCACCTTGGCGTAGGTCGGCGGATAAGGCAGCGTCTTGGGCAGCACGCCGGCCGCCGCGTTGATCGCGGCCTGCACGTCCTGGGTCGCGCCGTCGATGTCGCGGTTGAGATCGAACTGAAGCGAGATCTGGCTGACGCCGAACGAGCTCGTCGAGTTCATCGCCGACAGCGACGGGATCTGGCCGAGCTGCCGCTCCAGCGGCGCGGTGATCAGCGAGGCGATCACGTCGGGACTGGCGCCCGGCAGCTGCGTCGTCACCTGCACGGTCGGGAAGTCGACCTGCGGCAGCGCCGAGACCGGCAGCGAGAAATAGCCGAGCGCGCCCCCGATCAGCAGGGCGATGCCGAGCAGCGAGGTCGCGATCGGGCGGCGGATGAAGGGTTCGGAGACGCCCATGGGATGTGCCTGCCGCTCAGGCGGCTGTTGTCGGGATCATGGCTGCTTGGCTCCAGGTCCCGATGCCCCCGGCCCCGGTGCCGGTCCGGTCTGCCCCTTCTGGTCGCCTTCGCTGCTGCTCCGTTTCGCGCGGTGCTCGCCGTCCTTGCCCTGTCCGTCCTTTTGCCCGTCCTTGGCCTGCCCATCCTTCTTCTGGCCATCCGGGCCGCGCGTGCGCTTGCGCGGGGCGAGATCGGCCGACGGTGTCTGGTCATCGCGGCCGACGACCACCTTGGACCCGTCGGACAGATTGGCAAAGCCCGTCGTGACGACCTTGTCGGTCGGCGACAAGCCGCTGGCAATGACGGCGTCATGCTCGTTCTGCTGGGTCACGGTCACCGGCTTGGCGGAGACGACATTGTCCTCGCCGATGACGTAGCTGAAGGTGCCGATCGGTCCGCGCTGCACCGCCGATGTCGGCACCACCAGCGCCTGCATCAAGGTCTCGACCTTGAGGCGGACATTGACGAACTGGCCCGGCCAGAGCTGGTAATTGGCGTTGGGGAATTCGGCCTTGAGCTTGAGCGTGCCGGTGGTCTGGTCGACCTGGTTGTCGATGCCGGTGAGCTTGCCGGTGTCGATCACGGTGATGCCGTCATTGCCGAACACGTCGACGGCGAGCGTGCCCTTCGACGCCGCTGCGTTGACGCGCATGATCTGCTGCTGCGGCAGGCTAAACCACACCGCGATCGGCTGCAATTGCGTGATCACCAGGAGGCCCGTGGCGTCGGCGGCGTGGATGATGTTGCCCTGGTCGACCTGCCGCAGGCCGGCGCGGCCCGAAAGCGGCGCCACGATCTTGGTGTAGCTCAACGTCGCCGCCGCATTGTCGATCGCGGCCTGGTCGGCTTTGACCAGCGCCTCGGTTTGTGCGACCGCGGCGCGCTGGGTGTCGGCCTGCTGCTTGGAGCCCGCGTTGGAAGCAGCCAACTGCTCGTAGCGCGTGAGATCGATGCGCTGGTTGGCGAGCTGCGCCTCGTCCTGCGCCTTCTTGGCGACGGCCTGGTCGTACGTCGCCTGGTAGAGCGCGGGATCAATCTCGCCGAGCACGTCACCCTTCTTGACGTCCTGGCCCTCGGTGAATTTCACGGCGATCAGCTTGCCGTCGACCTGCGAGCGCACGGTCACGGTGTTGAGCGCGCGGATCGCTCCCACGCCGTCGAGATAGACCGGGACGTCCTGGATGCGGGGCGTCGCCGCCAGCACCGGCACAGGCAGATCGGGCCGTTGGTTGCGGCCATTCGCCTGCTGCGGCTGCTGGTGCCAGACGGTCCAGCCGAAATAGCCGAGCCCGCCAAGGATGGCGAGCGTGATCAGGGTCATGACGAAGCCGCGGCCGCGCGATTTCTTCGCCGTCCCTTCTTTCGCGCCTTCCTTCGTATCCGGCTTAAAGAGCATTGACCGGTTTCTCCATTCGCGGCTCCCAGCCGCCGCCGAGCGCCTGATACAGGCTGACGATGGCGAGAAGCCGAGCGAGTTGGGCCTGCCACAACGCATCTTCGGCCTGAAATAGTGTCTGCTGGACGTTCAGCACAGTCACGATGTCGGCCGTGCCGGCGCGCAATTGCTGCTCGGCGAGATCGAAGGCGCGCTTCGACGAGGTAACGACATCGCGCTGCAATTGTAGCTTGATCGTGGTCTGCTTGATCGAATACAGCGCGTTGTCGACGTCCGCAAACGACTGGATGATGGTCTTGCGGTAGGTCTGGAGCAACTCGTCCTGCCGCGCCTTGGCGAATTCGAAATTGCCGAGGATCTTGCCGCCGTCGAAGATCGGCTGCGTGGCGCTGCCGACGAGCTGGAAGAAGGCCGCATGCGGCTGGAACAGCGAGACCAGCGCCGAGCTCTGATAGCCGCCATTGCCGGTGAGCTGGATCGTCGGAAAGAACTGCGCGCGGGCATTGCCGATGTTCGCGGTCGCCGAAGCGAGCTGTGCCTCCTGGCGGCGGATGTCGGGCCGCTGCGTCAAAAGCTCCGACGGCAGGCCGGGCGTGACGCGCGGGATCGCGATCTTGTTCAGCGAGCCGCCGAGCACCCGCACGCTCTCCGGCGGCCGCGACACCAGCACGGCGAGCGCGTTGACGTTCTGGTCGAGCGTCTGGCGCAGCGGCGGCACCAGCGCCTTCTGGTTGGCGACCACGCTCTCTTGCTGGGCGACGTCGAGGTCGGTGCCGGTGCCGGCCTTACGGCGCTCGCGGATCGCATCGAGGATGCGCTGCGCGCTGGCGATGTTGCTCTGGGCGGTACGCAGGCGATCCTGCGAGGCCAGCACCTGGAAATAGGCGTTGGCGACGCCGGCGAGCGTCGTCAGGGCGACGACGTCACGATCGAAACGGTTGGCATTCGCCGTCTCTTCCGCCGTTTGCAGCGCATCGCGGTTCTGGCCCCAGAAGTCGAGCTGGTAGCTCGCGCTCAGCGACGCCGAATAGTTGACGACCTCGCGGCCGCCGATGGACAGGCCCGAGGCGCTCGAACCCGAGGTGCGTGAATAGGTTTCCGATCCGCCGCCCGACAGGCTCGGCAGCAGCGCAGCGCCCGCTTGCCGCGCCTGGGCGTCGGCCTGGACGATGCGCGCGACGGCGGCGGCGATGTCGAGATTGACGGTCTGCGCCTCCTCCATCAGTTGCGTCAGCTCCGCGGAGCGAAAGCCGCGCCACCAATCCAGCGACGGCGGCGCATCCGGCTTGCCCGCGTATTTGTACTGCGTGGGAACATCGAGTGCGGGATCGGGCAAATCCTGCGTCAGCACGCAGGCGCCTGAACTGGCGGCAAGGCACGCCACGGCAGCCCATCGCACCACACGCGACGCCCGGAACGTAAGGCCGGGAGATCGCCTCATGGCGACCGCAGGACCATCCTGTGTCACATCCACCCCCCGCCGGGCAGATAGATCCGCCACCGCAGAGCCGGATTAACCGATTCGTGGCGGAACGGCCGGGGGCGTTTGTGTAACTCGTTCACAGCCGTGATGCTTTCTGCGGAACCTGAAGTTCATACTAGCGGGGCGCGGAACAGGGGGACAGTCCCGCACCTGCGAAATGCGGCCTCGAATGCGTCGATGTCGAACTCACGCAAATACAAAATATACCTGTGTCACAGGGCTTTTTTGTATTCCAACCTCGCTCCGAGGCGCATTCAAGCTTACCAAGATTTCATGTGATATTGCCGCCACGCCGACGCCAGGGCTACCGGTCCCGCCAGGCGCTCCACCGAAACCTGCGCCGCGGCGCACCGCAGCTTCCCCGGCCTTGGCTGAGCGCACGGCGCGCTATGATCGGGTGCTGGCCCGCAATTGCGCTGTGCACACGGCGGTGGACTGCCGGAGGTACCCCGCCAGCCCCTTGGCGACCGGCGCAGCGCACACCTATATCATGCGCATGATTCGACGCTGACCGTTTGCGGGGCGCCCTCGGGTCCAGCGATATGAGGCGTATGGGGGCGCCTGGCTCGCGGTCGGACAGTATCCGTTCAGGTGATGGATCTGCCGATGTCGCATACCATCTCGGTGACGTCAGACACCATAGACACAGTGCTTGCCGATCTGCCGCGCATCGTTCGGCTCGCACTCAGTTTTGGCGCGCGGCTGCGGCGAGGAACGCTCGACGTCACCCTGCCCGACGGACGCGTGATCCGCCTCGGCGGCCAGGAGCCGGGCCCGAATGCGGCGATGCGGCTGCACAATTACGGCTTCGCGTCGCGCCTCATCAACGGCGGCGACATCGGCATCGCGGAGGCCTATCTCGCCGGCGACTGGGATACGCCGGACCTGACGCAATTCCTCTACCTGTTCTGCGTCAATCACGATCTGATCCAGGCCATGCTGAACGACAAGCCGCTGATGCGGTTCGTCCAGCTGCTGCAGCACTGGTTCAACCGCAACACCCGCCGTCAGGCGCGGCGCAACATCCATGCCCATTACGACATCGGCAACGCGTTCTATTCGGCCTGGCTCGATCCCGGCATGACCTATTCCTCGGCGCTGTTCGAGGAGAGTACCTCCGATCTCACGGCAGCCCAGACCAACAAATACCGCCGGCTCGCCGAGGCGCTCGACCTGAAGCCGGACCAGACGCTGCTCGAGATCGGCTGCGGTTGGGGCGGCTTCGCCGAGTTCGCCGCAAAGACCTTCGGCACGCGCGTGGTGGGCCTCACGATCTCGACCGAGCAGCGCGATTTTGCGCAAAAGCGCATTCACGAGGCGGGCCTTGCCGACAAGGTCGAGATCCGTCTTCAGGATTATCGCGACGAATGCGACCGCTACGACCGCATCGCCTCGATCGAGATGATCGAGGCCGTCGGCGAGCAGTTCTGGCCGAAATATTTCGCCCAGTTGCGGGACCGGCTGCTGCCCGGCGGCCTCGCCGGCATCCAGGCGATCACCATCCAGGACAGGCTGTTCCAGAGCTACCGGCGCGAGGTGGACTTCATCCAGCGCTACGTCTTTCCCGGCGGCATGCTGCCCTCGCCCGCCGTGCTCAAGTCGCTCGGTGACAGGTTCGGCCTGCCCGTCATTCGCGAGCGCATCTTCGGGCAGGATTATGCCAAGACGCTGGCCACTTGGCGGAATAACTTCCAGACGGCCTGGCCGGGCCTCGTGCCGCTCGGCTTCGACGACCGGTTCCGGCGGCTGTGGGAGTATTACCTGTCCTATTGCGAGGCCGGATTCCTGTCCGGGAATATCGACGTCCGGCAAGTCATCTTCGCAAAGCAGCAATAAGGCTTTGCGGGCTCGGCTTGCAAGGGTCGCTTGTAAGGCCCGCCACCCTACTTTAGGGTCGCGCCCACCCTATGATCCAGCCGGTAATTGCCTGACATGACCATCAAAAATGACGTTGTCGAAGCCATCGGCAACACCCCGCTCATCAAGCTCAAGCGCGCCTCCGAACTGACCGGCTGCACCATTCTGGGCAAGGCCGAGTTCATGAATCCAGGCCAGTCGGTGAAGGACCGCGCCGGCAAATGGATGATCCTGGAGGCCGAGAAGCGCGGCGAGCTCAAGCCGGGCGGTCTCGTGGTGGAGGCGACCGCCGGCAACACCGGAATCGGCCTCGCGGTCGTGGCGAGCGCGCGCGGCTACCGCACGCTGATCGTGATCCCGGAGACGCAAAGCCAGGAGAAGAAGGATTTTCTGAAGCTGTGCGGCGCCGAGCTGATCGAGGTGCCGGCCCTGCCCTATGCCAATCCCAACAATTATCAGCATGTCGGCCGCCGGCTCGCCGACGAACTGCGCAAGACCGAGCCCAATGGCGTGCTGTTCGCAGACCAGTGGAACAACCTCGACAATGCGAAGGCGCACTACGAGTCGACGGGTCCCGAGATCTGGGAGCAGACCGGCGGCAAGGTCGGCGGCTTCGTCTGCTCAGTCGGCAGCGGCGGCACGCTCGCCGGCGTCAGCCGCTATCTGAAAGAGAAGAACAAGGACGTCCGGATCGCCTGCGCCGATCCGCATGGCGCCGGCATGTTCGAATATTTCCGGAGCGGCGACGCCAAGGCGACGCCGGGCGGCTCGATCACGGAAGGTATCGGCCTCAACCGTGCGACCGCAATCGTCGAGAGCGCAAAGGTGGATGACGCCTATCTCGTTCCCGACGCGGAAGCCGTCACGGTGATCTACGAGCTGCTCCAGCACGAAGGCCTGTGCCTCGGCGGTTCCACCGGCATCAACATCGCCGGCGCGATACGACTCGCGAAACAGCTCGGACCCGGCAAGACCATCGTCACCGTGCTCTGCGATTCCGGCAGCCGCTATCAGTCGAAGCTGTTCAATGCCGACTTCATGCGCGCCAAGAACCTGCCGGTGCCGGAATGGCTGGAGAAGCGCAGCAACATCAAGCCGCCGTTCGTCTAGGCCGGGAGGGTTGCGGCCGCCCGGATTACGAAGTCCGGCTCAAATTGAGCAAGCCGCGGTGCCGCAGCCGTAGGGTGGGCAAAGCGTCAGCGTGCCCACCATGCTTGCCGCGATCGCCGAGGGATGGTGGGCACGGCGCGACGCGCTTTTGCCCACCCTACGGCAGCTCGCTTCACCGCAAGATCTGGCTCAAGAACAGCTTGGTCCGCGCGTGCTGGGGAGCGGCGAAGAACTCGTTCGGCGTATTGGCCTCGATGATTTGGCCCGCATCCATGAACACGACGCGGTTGGCGACCTCGCGAGCGAAGCCCATTTCGTGGGTGACAACCAGCATGGTCATGCCCTCCTCGGCGAGGTCGACCATGGTGTCGAGCACTTCCTTGACCATTTCGGGGTCGAGCGCCGAGGTCGGCTCGTCGAACAGCATCACCTTGGGGTTCATCGTCAGCGCGCGTGCGATCGCGACGCGCTGTTGCTGGCCGCCGGACATCTGTCCGGGAAACTTATTGGCCTGGTGCGGGATCTTGACCCGCTCCAGGAATTTCATCGCGTTGACCTCGGCGTCCCTCTTCGGGATATTGCGCACCCAGATCGGCGCCAGCGTGCAGTTCTCCAGCACGGTCAGATGCGGGAACAGGTTGAAGCTCTGGAACACCATGCCGACCTCGCGGCGGACCGCATCGACGTGCTTCAGGTTCGGCCCGAGCTCGATGCCGTCGACGACGATCTCGCCCTCCTGGAATTCCTCGAGCGCGTTGATGCAGCGGATCAACGTCGACTTGCCCGAGCCCGAGGGGCCGCAGATCACGATGCGCTCGCCCTTCTTGACCTCGAGGTCGATGTCGCGCAGCACGTGGAACTCGCCGTACCATTTGTTGAGGCCGGAAATCTTGACGATGGGGTCGGACATGATGACCTCGATCAGTTGCGACGGTGAGCGTTGAGGCGGTGCTCGACGAAGAGCGAGTAGCGCGACATTCCAAAGCAGAAGATGAAGTAGATGATCCCGGCGAAGGCAAAGCCGGTGAACGCGGTCGACGGCGTCGACCATTTCGGATCCGAGAACGACGCCCTGAGCGAGCCCAGCAGGTCGAACAGCGCCACGATCGAGACCAGCGACGTGTCCTTGAACAGCGAGATGAAGCTGTTGACGAGGTTCGGAATGACGTGGCGCAGCGCCTGCGGCAGCACGATCAGCGAGGTCGTCTTCCACCAGGACAGGCCCAGAGCGGCCGCCGCTTCGCCCTGCCCGCGCGGGATCGCGGCCAACCCGCCGCGGACGTTCTCGGCCTGATAGGCGCCCGTGAACAGCGAAATGCCGATCAGCGCGCGCACCAGACCGTCGACCGTGAAATTGCCCGGCAGGAACAAAGGCAGCATGTAGGTCGCGAAGAACAGCACGGTGATCAGCGGCACGCCGCGCCAGAACTCGATGAAGGCGATCGAGAAGATCCGGATCAGCGGAATGGTCGAGCGGCGGCCGAGCGCCAGCGCGATGCCGACCGGCAGCGAGGTGACGATGCCGGTCACCGAGACCACCAGCGTCACCAGGAGCCCGCCCCACAGATTCGTGGTCACGACCGGCAGGCCGCCGTGATCGAGCCCCATCAGCTTGATCACGACCGCGATCGCGATGAAGGTGCCGATGCTGGATGTCAGCGCCCGGCCGCCGGTGCGAACGCCGCCACCGACGACGAAGGCGATCAGGGAGACGACCGCCGCCGTGATGGCGAAATCGGCCCAGACCGACTGGCCCGTTCCCTGGAGCTGGTCACGGAGCCAGGTCAGCGGAAAGATCAGCCAGTAGATCGCGCTGCCGACCAGCACGATGAGATTGCCGGCCAGCCAGAAGAGCGGTGCGATGGCTGAGGTCTTGGCGAGACTGAGCAGAGCCTGCCCGGCGCCGATGATGCTGTCGTCGAACAATTGCAGCAGGCCGGCCGTCCAGCTCAGGCCAAACCCGGTGATCCCGCCGCCGTGCAACAGAAAGAATGCAACGACTGGAAAGGCGAAGAAGAACAGACCGGCGTTCAGTCCCTTCGCCGGCAGGCGCGGAATGAGCAGCGGCAGAAGCAGAGCCGCCGCCAGGATCAGCGAAAGGTTGACCCGCCAGCGCTCGGCCTCGGGATAGAAGCCGTAGATCAATTGCGGCAGCTTGGCCTGGATGAAAGGCCAGCAGGCGCCGACCGTAAAGCCGGCATTCTCGGTCAGGCACGCCGTGCGATCCTTGCCGGTCCAGACCGCATCGACCATCAGGAACTTGACGGCAGGAATGACGGTGAACCAGAGCAGCAAGGCGCCGACGATGGTGAGCAAAATGTTGGTCGGCGAATTGAACAGGCGCGTGCGCATCAGGCCGATGAAGCCCGTGGTCTTGACCGGCGCGGGACGCTCGGTGAGCAGGTCCCGGCGGACATAGGCGGACGAGATGATGTCGCTCATGCGCCCAGACTCCGGCTGACGCGCCAACCGTAGACGCTCATGACGGCGCTCGTGAGCAGCGAGATCAGGAGGTAGACGCCCATCGTCATGGCAATGATCTCGATCGCCTGCCCGGTCTGGCTCAGCGACGTGCCGGCGAACACCGAGACGAGGTCGGGATAGCCGATCGCGACCGCCAGCGAAGAGTTCTTGGTGAGGTTGAGATACTGGTTGGTCAGCGGCGGCACGATCACGCGCATCGCCTGCGGCACGACGATCAGGCGCAACGTAGTGCCGCGGCTCAGCCCCAGCGAGGATCCCGCTTCCATCTGACCGGAGTGGACGGACAGGATGCCGGCGCGCACGATCTCGGCGATGAAGGCCGCGGTATAGGTCGACAGCGCCAGCGTCAGCGCCACGAATTCCGGGATGACTCTTGAGCCGCCGGCAAAATTGAACCCCTTGAGCTGCGGCAGCTCGAAGGTGAAGGGCAGGCCGAACACCAGCACGGCCGCGAGCGGCAGCCCGAACAGCAGGCCCAGCACATAGGGCCAGATCCGGATCATCTGACCGCGCTGAAATAGCGCCCGCCGCGCATAGAAGCGCAAAACCAGCGAAGCGACGATGCCGAGGACCAGCATCGCCAGGAACGGCTCGAAGCCGCCCTCGCCGATCGGGCGCGGAATGACGAGCCCACGGTTGCTGATGAAGGCGATGCCCAGCAGCGAAATGCTCTGCCGGGGATTTGGCAGGGCCGCGAGCACCGCCAGATACCAGAACAGGATCTGGAACAGCACCGGCAGATTGCGGCCGATCTCGACATAGATCTCGCCGACGCGCGACAACAGCCAGTTGGGCGACAGCCGGCACAGCGCGACGATGAAGCCGATCACGGTGGCGAAGAAGATGCCTACCACCGAGACCACGAGCGTGTTCAAAAGCCCGACCACGAACACGCGCAGGAACGTGTCCGAGCCGGTGTAGGAGATCAGGGTCTGGTTGACGTCGAAGCCGGCATTGTTCCGGAGGAAGCCGAAGCCGGCGGCAATGTGCTGGTTTTCGAGGTTGGCCCGGGCGTTGGAAACGATCTCATAGCCAATCCAGCCCAGGATCGCCGCGAAGGCAAACTGGACGGCGACGCCGTTCCAGCCTGCCTTGCCGCCCAGAACGCGCCTGATCTTCAGCGCGATCTGGGCCGGCGGTTTTCGAGCCTCGGTGCTCATCGCCGCGGATCAGGCGGGATCAGCGGATCGGCGGCGCGTACTGAAGACCGCCCTTATTCCAGAGATTGTTGAGGCCACGGCTAATGCCGAGCGGCGAACCGGCGCCGACGTTGCGATCGAACACCTCGCCGTAATTGCCGGTAGCCTTCACGATCCGCACCACCCAGTCCTTGGTCAGGCCGAGCTGTTCGCCGAAATTGCCGTCGCTGCCAAGCACGCGCTTCAGCTCCGGATTTTCCAGTTTCGCCTTCTCGTCGACGTTCTTCGAGGTCACGCCCAGCTCTTCGGCGGTAACCATGGCGAACAGCGTCCATTTCACGATGTCGAACCACTGGTCGTCGCCGTGACGCACCATCGGCCCGAGCGGCTCCTTCGAGATGATTTCGGGGAGCACCATATGGTCGTTGGGATTGGCAAGCTTGAGGCGGTTGGCGTACAGGCCCGACTGGTCGGTGGTGAAGACGTCGCAGCGCCCGGCTTCATAGGCCTTGACGGTCTCGTCGTTGGTGCCGAACGCGATCACCTCGTACTTCATGTTGTTGGCCTTGAAGTAGTCGGCGAGGTTCTGCTCGGTGGTGGTGCCGGTCTGGACGCAGACCGAGGCGCTGTTGAGCTCGAGCGCCGAATTCACCTTGAGCGACTTCTTCACCATGAAGCCCTGCCCGTCATAATAGGTGACGCCGGTGAAGTTGGCGCCGAGCGAGGTGTCGCGCGAGATGGTCCAGGTGGTGTTGCGCGAGAGCACGTCGATTTCGCCGGATTGCAGCGCCGTGAAACGATCCTTGGCGGACAACGGCACGTACTTGACCTTGGTCGGATCGTTGAAGATCGCCCCGGCGATCGCGCGGCAGAGGTCGACGTCGAGCCCGGTCCAGTTGCCCTTGTCGTCGGGCGAGGAGAAGCCGGGCAGGCCTTGGCTGACGCCGCAGGACAGCATGCCCCGGTCCTTGATGGTCTTGAGCGTTTGCGCATCGGCGGCCTGGGCGGAGAGGCCGGCGGCGACAGCGAGAGTGAGAGCCAGAGTTACGCGTTTCATGGGCTGAAGGCCTTTCAAAGTCGTCTCAAGGTCAGGAATGGCGTCTTTGGGATCGTCTCCGCCAGGGCTAGCCGCATCAAGACTAGCCTTGCAAGAGTCATGCTGGAAAACCTTGCCGAACACTCGCCCATCCCGGGAGGCCATACCTTAATCCCCGCCGCAGGCGCCCGCCGTTATGGCTGTGACGCAAGGTCCGGTCAGACGATGGATCGAAGGTCGCGGCAGCCCCTCAACATGCGGCGACTGAATAGCACCCGCGCATCTCAGAACGACTGGCGAGCCGGGTCAAGGGGTTGACGGGACTCTTCTGTGTTCTGTTATTAACGGCAGCGGCCTTCGGCCGGCCCGCGGGCGCGGCGCGCCCGGTGGAAACGCGCTTTTTGAAAGCAGACGCATGGATTCCTCGCACCCCTCCCAACAGCACGCCGAAACCCGGCTGGTGACCTCCGGCCGCGACACCAAGGCGCAGAAGGGGTTCGTCAATCCGCCGGTGTTTCACGGTTCGACCGTGCTCTATCCGACCGCCGAGGACCTGCACGCCCATCGCGGCGAGTTCCAGTACGGCCGCCACGGCACCCCCACCACCAGGGCGTTCCAGGAGACGCTGATGGCACTGGAGGGGCCGCAATGCGCCGGCGTCGGCATCGTGCCGTCAGGGCTGTCGGCGATCTCCACCACCCTGCTCTCGGTGCTGAAGACCGGCGACCACCTGCTCGTCTGCGACAACGTCTATCGGCCCTCGCGCAATTTCTGCAACGGCATGCTCGCGCGCCTTGGCATCGAGACCACCTATTTCGATCCGCTGATCGGCGCGGGCATCGACAGGCTGTTCAAGCCCAACACCCGCGCGGTGCTGGTGGAGGCGCCGGGCTCGCAGTCGTTCGAGATGCCGGACATCCGCGCCATCGCCGAGGTCGCGCATGCGCGCGATGCGCTCGTCATCGACGACAACACCTGGGCGACGCCGCTCTATCATCGCTCGCTCGACCAGGGCGTCGACATCAGCATGCAGGCCGCCACCAAATATATCGGCGGCCATTCCGACATCATGTTCGGCACCATCTCGGCCAACGCCAAGGCGTGGCCGCAGATCGCCGAAGGCATCCGCCTGCTCGGCGTCTGCGCCGGCCCTGACGACGTCTTCCTCGCGCTGCGCGGCCTGCGCACGCTGTCGGTGCGATTGGCGCAGCATCATCGCTCGGGACTCGACATGGCGCGCTGGCTCGCGGCCCGACCCGAGGTCGCGCGCGTACTGCATCCGGCGCTCGAAACCGATCCCGGCCATGCGATCTGGAAGCGCGATTTCACCGGCGCGTCGGGCCTGTTCAGCATCGTGTTGAAGCCGGCGCCGCAGAAGGCCGTCGACACCATGCTCGACACGCTCAAGCTGTTCGGCATGGGCTTCTCCTGGGGCGGCTTCGAGAGCCTCGTGATTCCCTTCGATTGCGACGCCTATCGCACCGCCACGAAGTGGTCCCCGGGCGGCCCGACCCTGCGACTGCACATCGGCCTCGAAAGCGTCGACGATCTCAAATCCGATCTCGATCGCGGCTTCGCTGCCCTCAAGACGGCAATGTGAGCCTGCTCACAAGGCATCGCGCCTCGGGACGCGGCAATCGCGCGCCGCGGGAACGCGCAACCGCCGCAAACGTTAACGCCGATGCGCCAACAAAGGGTTTGAACTGCTGACGTTTGGCGCTAGCCTCACCAATCGACTCCAATCCGGACGCGGAGCATGGGAACGTTGGTTCTGCTCGATCTGATGGGCGGCGTGGCGCTGTTGCTGTGGGGCCTGCACATGGTCCACAGCGGGATTCTGCGCGCCTTCGGCCCGGACCTGCGGCGGCTGCTCGGCAAGGCGCTCGGCAACCGATTCAACGCGTTCGCCGCCGGGCTAGGCCTCACCGCGCTGCTCCAGAGCAGCACGGCGACGGCGCTGATCACCAGCTCATTCGCGGCAGAAGGCCTCGTCAGCCTGGCCGCCGCGCTCGCCATCATGCTGGGAGCCAATGTCGGCACGACGCTGATCGTGCAGGTGCTGTCGTTCAACATCGCAGCCGTTGCGCCTGTCCTGTTCGTGCTCGGGCTCGTCGCCTTCCGCTCCGGCCCACGGTCGCGGATCAAGGATATCGGCCGCGTCTTCATCGGGCTCGGCCTGATGCTGCTGTCGCTGCACATCCTGCTCGACACGCTGGCTCCGGCGGAGAACGCGCCGGGTGTTCGTGTCATGATGTCGGCAATCACGGGCGATCCCGTGCTCTGCATCGTCATCGCCGCGCTCGTCACCTGGGCGGTGCATTCGAGCGTCGCCAGCGTGCTGCTGATCATGTCGCTGGCCTATTCGCAGTTCATCACGCCTTACGCAGCCCTCGCGCTGGTGTTGGGGGCCAATCTCGGCAGCGCCATCAATCCCGTATTCGAAGGCGCCCGGCGCGACGATCCCGCGAGCTACCGCCTGCCGCTCGGCAATCTCGCCAACCGCGTGATCGGGATCGCGCTGGTGCTGCCCTTCCTGAGTGGGATCGCCGAGCACATGCACGCCTGGCAGCCCGATCTCGCCAGGATGACGGCGGCCTTCCACATCGCCTTCAACGTGGGCACCGCCGTCCTCTTCATCGGCCTGCTCGACATCATGTCCCGGCTCCTGACCCGGCTGCTGCCTGATCGCGTCCGGGAAGACGATCCGGCCCGGCCGCGCTATCTCGACGAGAGCGCGCTGGAGACGCCGTCGCTGGCGCTCGCCGACGCCGCGCGCGAGACCTTGCGCATGGGCGATCTCGTCGAGGTCATGCTGCGCAAGGTGATGGCGGCGATGATGACCGGCGACCGCGCGTTGGTCGACCAGGTCACGAAGATGGACAATGTCGTCGACAGCCTCGACGAAGCCATCAAGCTCTATGTGACGAAGCTGATGCGGGGCAGCCTCGACGAGAGCGAGGGGCGGCGCGCGATGGAGATCATCTCCTTCGCCATCAACCTAGAGCATATCGGCGACATCATCGACAAGAGCCTGAGCGAGCTAGCGACCAAGAAGATCAAGCGCCGCTTCCAGTTCTCGGCCGAGGGCGCCGAGGAGCTCGCCGCCTTCCACAAGCGCACGATGGACTCGCTGCGGATCGCCTTCGGCGTCTTCATGTCGGGCGATGCCAACGAAGCGCGCAAGCTGCTGGTGGAGAAGACCACGCTGAAGAACACCGAGCTCGCCGCCGTCGAGCGTCATCTCGACCGCCTGCGCGAGGGCCGCCCCGAGACCATCGAGACCACCTCGCTGCATCTGGACGTGTTGCGCGACCTGCGCCGCATCCACTCGCATATCTGCTCGGTCGCCTATCCCGTGCTCGATGCCGCCGGCGAGCCTTATCGCAGGAGCGAGGCGGATGCCGCCCTGCCCGCCTCCGGCGCGGCGTCGGCGTTACCGCGCTAGCGGCGCGTCTCAGCGTTCCAGGGTCCTCGAGGCGCGGCCGCGGTTCTTGATGATCAGCATGATGTTGCGGATATAGATGATGGTCGCGAGCGCCTGTCCGAGGATGATGACGGGCTCGCGCTTCACGACGCCGTAGACCAGCGTCATCAGCCCGCCGCCCATCGAGCAGAACCAGAACGCCATCGGCACCACGCTGTTGCCGGCCCGCTCGCTCGCGATCCACTGCACCAGGAAGCGTGCGGTGAAGAACAGCTGCGCGACGAGGCCGAACGCCAGCCAGAAATCGAACTTGGCGACGAAGACGTCGTAGAGATAGTTATTCAACGCCTGACCGTATTGGATGATCATGCCTTCACCTCAGTCACATCTGGTGTCGGCTTCTTGCGGCGGATCAGCCACCACACGCCGACGAGATCCATGATGCCGATCCACAGCCGGTCGAAGAAACCATAGTTTGACACGCCGGAACGGCGCGGCCGGTCGATCACGTCGACATAGGCGATCTCGTAGCCCTCGCGGCGCACCAGCGCCGGCAGGAAGCGATGCAGCCCGTCGAAATAGGGCATCATCAGGAACACGTCGCGCCGGAACGCCTTCAGGCCGCAACCGGTATCGCGCGTTCCGTCCTTCAGGATCGCATTGCGGACGCCGTTCGCCACGCGCGACTGGAATTTCTTGAAGCCGGTATCCTTGCGTCCGACACGCTGACCGGCAGCGAGACCGACGCGCCCCGCCCCCTTCTCGACCGCCGCGATCAGGTCCGGCAGGAAGGCGGGATTGTTCTGCCCGTCGCCGTCGAGCGTCGCCACGATCGTGCCGCGCGCTGCGCGCACGCCACTGCGCACTGCTGCCGACTGGCCGCCTGATCTGGCATGGCGCAGCTGCCGGAGATTGTCCCGTTGCTGCATGATTGCGCCGAGCCGTTCGCCGGTCGCGTCCGTCGAGCCGTCATTGACGTAGATGATTTCATAGGCCCAGCGGCCGTCGAGCGCCGCGCCGATCTCCTCGATCAGCGGCGCGATGTTGTCGGCTTCGTTGCGCACGGGAACGACGATGGAAACCGAAGGCTGGGACGACGACAAATCGAAAGCTCGTGGTTGGAATTGGCCTGCCCCGGGGAACCGGCGGTCCCGGCAGGCAGCCGCTTTTATGGGGCGGATGCCCCGTGGGCAACCCTTTTGAGGCGGCCCGAGACCGCCCCTGCAAGAGGCACAATGGTGCCGTCGGCGCGGATGGCGAAGCCGAGCCTCCGGGCCGCGAACCAGTAGCGCACCGCCATGGCGCCGACCATGCCGACCAGAGCGCCGGCGACGACGTCACTCGGATGATGCGCGAGCAGCACCAGCCGGGTCAGCAGGATCACGATTGCGTAAGTGAACATGAACACGCGCAGGCGCGGCCACAGCGCCGAGACCGCAAACGCCAGCGCAAACACCGTCACCGCATGACCCGACGGCAGGCTGGCATAAGCCCCCGTTCCCTCGAACGGGATGAAGTTGAACGGATCGGCCTTGCCACTCACGAACGGACGTCCGCGACCGATGAGATATTTCAGGATCTCGGCAACGAACACGGACAGGGCGACAGACAGAAACATGAACTGCAGCCGCGTACCGAGGCCGAGCAGCAGCCCACGACGGGTGCCGTGCAATCCCGCTGCAACGAGCGCCAGGACCACCAGCGTCCCCCCGAGCACCGAGAGCACATACTCGTCCTTGCCGAAATCGGTGAGGATACGGATCGGCCACAGGCTCGGCGTGCCGCGCGTCGGCATCAGCTGGATCTCGGTCTGATCGAACGCGAGCATCAGCACGATGATCAAGGTCGCACCGGCCGCACTGAGCCACAGCGAATGCCGCGCCAGCTTTCGCGCGGCTTCGGCGCGGCGCGAATGCGAAGGCGTACGGACGAGCTGCACCAGGGCATGGCCCGACACCGCGAGCAATTGCGCGGGATAGCCCGGGCGTGGCGCGCTGTCGGCCGGCGCTGGCATCTACTCAGTGCCTTCCGAGCGGAAGATCGAGATCGAGATCGCGCGCCCTTGCGAGAAATTATAGCCGTCGATGCGAGTACCTACCTTGTAGCGCAGCCCGATCGCCTCGGCCCGCTGGACGAAGCTGCGCTCCGAGCGCTGCTCGATCAGCGCGAAGCGACAGCTCCCCTGCCGCAGGAAATCCGCCGCGCCCGAGCCGTCGGTGAGCAGCGTCTGCGTGCCCGTCAGGAACACGAGGCTCGGCTCGTGATAGCCGGCGGCGGCTGCCTTCGGCCCGACGCAGGTGACGTTGCGAAGCGCGCGTGCGATCTCGATGCTCGGAAACAGCGGGGTCAGCGACGGCAGCACGATGCCGTAGACCACGACCGCGAGCATCAGCGCTGCGACCAGCGCGTTGAGCAGCGAGCGCTCGGCGCGGTTGGTGTCGAACAGCCACCAGGCGAACAGACCGAAGATGAGCGAGGCCGCAATGAACGGCCAGGCCACGAACGCCGGTTGCCGCGTCAGCATGACCGCGCCGACCACGGCGATGATCGAGGCGGCAGCGGGAATCGCGAACCACCACGCCGAGCCGCGCGCGAGCCACGAGCGCGACAGCACGTTCCGCTCCAGCGCACCGACGGTGAGGATCGCGATCGCCGGATACAGCGGCAGCACGTAATGCGGCAGCTTGGTCAGCACCGCCTCGAACACGATCCAGGACGGGATCAGCCAAGCCAGCAGGAACTGCGCGCCGGGCTCGCGCCGCGCCCGCCACACCGCCGGCGCCGCCATCGCCGCAAGCGGCGCGCCGGGCCAGAATGTGATCCAGAATAGCGCCAGATACAGTCCGGGCGGCGCGCCATGGGATTCCTGGGCGCCGATTTTGCTCAGCATGTCGCCGCCGACGGAATCGGCGAAGAAGGCATCGCCCGCGCGCCAGAAGATCGCGACGAACCAGGGCAGCACCAGCACCAGCATCCACATCAGGCCCCAGAGCGGACGCAGCTTCCATAGCCACGAGGCATCGCGGTCCTGGATCGCGAGCGCGACGATGGTCAGGCCTGCGAACATCAGGATCAGCGGACCCTTGATCAGGATGCCGACCGCGAGCGCGGTCCAGAAGATCGCGGGCCAGCTCCACGGCGGATGGGTCTCATCCTCGGCGCGCTGCCACGACAGATAGGCGCGCGACATTGCGCCCATCGCGGCGGTCACGCAGAACAGCAGCATCGCATCGGTTTTCGCCAGCCGCGCCTCGACGCCGAGCAGCACGGAGGCACACATCAGGAGCGCGGCAAGCACCGCCGCGCGCCGCGTGACGAAGCCGAGCGCGGCCCAATAGGTCATCAGCACGGCGCCGATGGCGCCGATCAGCGACGGCAGCCGGTACACCCAGATCCGCAATTCGGCCTTCGGCAGCTTGAGCGCTGACGCGGCTTCAACGGCGGCCGATTGCAACCAGTAGATGCCGACCGGTTTCTTGTAGCGGACGTCTTCCTGGAAACGGATGTCGACATAATCGCCGCTCTCGACCATCTGCTTGGTGGCCTGCGCGAAGCGCGCCTCGTCGCGGTCAACAGGCGGAATCGTGAAGAAGCCCGGCAGGAACAGCAGCAGCGCACACAGCAGCAGGAAGCCGACTGCGCGGGCGTGACTGGCCGTGGCGTAGTCCAGCATAAGCACGAGCCGGCTGCCCGGATTCACGGGCGCTTTCGGCTCGCGGGGTGCTCCAAAACGGGGGCTGGGATAGGTCTCGGCCATTGGTTCCGCTTACGCTGAAACCGTCATTCGGACAACCGGTTAAGGCGGGGTCATTGAATTCGAATGACAACTGTGTCCGCGGCGCCAGTGGCGTCGATCACGGTCAGCCGCGCAAAGCCCGGACCGGGCGGATCGATCAGGCGCTGGCGGCGCCCGCCGATCTCGCCGCGTGATGTTCCATTAACCATGACGGTCATGGGAAGGACGCCGCCGGCGACCTTCACCGGCATGGCTGCGCTCCCCTCGCCGCCGGAACGGTCGACATCGATCCGCGAGCCGTTCAGCGGGAACTGGATGTGCAGCGCCTGCTCGCTGCCGGTCCGCACCAGGTCCCCGACCGGGCGGAACCGCTTCAGCGGCAATGGCAACTTGGCGTTGCTGGCGACCAGGGTTCCCTTCGGCGGCTTCGGCAACGGCGCCAGCGTCTTGCCGGTGCGGGCGAAGGCATCGAACAGGATCGGGGCTGCGGCCACGCGGCCGATCAGGCCGGGAACCGGCGCGCCGTCGGGCCGGCCGACCCAGACGCCGATGGTCATGCGGCCGTCGAAGCCGACCGACCAGGCGTCGCGATAGCCGTAGGAGGTGCCGGTCTTGAACGCGATGCGGTTATGGGCGGCATTTTCGGGCGGCGGCGTGCCCAGAAGCACGTTGCCGACCTGCCAGGCCGCGACCTGGTCCAGCAGCCGCAGCGGTTCCCGATCGTCCCGGCCGGTCATGAGGTCGCGCAACGGCATGGTGGTGCCGAGCCGGGCGAAGCCCGTATAGAGCTGGGTGAGGTCTTGGAGTGTCACACCGACGCCGCCGAGTCCCATCGCCAGCCCCGGTGCCTCGTCCTTGGGCAGTACCAGATTGCCGCCGGCCTGCCGCAGCCGCGACGACAGCCGGCTCGCGCCGACGCGGTCGAGCAGCACGATCGCCGGCACGTTCAGCGACAATTGCAGCGCCTTCTTCACCGGCACCGTGCCCTGAAACGTCATGTCGAAATTTTCCGGCGCGTAAGAGCCGAAGCGGACGGGCCTGTCGTCGATCAGGCTGTCGGGATGGACAAAACCGTCCTCGAAGGCGAGCCCATAGATGAAGGGTTTCAGCGTCGAACCCGGCGAGCGGACGGCGCGGGTCATGTCGACCTGCCCCGCCCGGCTCTCGTCGAAATAATCGGCCGAACCGACGCGGGCGAGCACGTCGCCGCTCTCATTGTCGACCACGATTATGCCGACCGAGATGTTGGGCCCGAGCGCAATGGCGCGGTCGCGCGCCAGCGGCTCCAGCACCTTCTGCAGATTGGCATCGAGCGTCAGCTTGATGACCGGCGTATCCTTGACCGTCGACAGCGCCGTGTCGGAGGCATGTGGCGCGAGGATCGGCATCGGCTTGCGCAGTTTTGGCACGGGCACGGCCTTGGCCTGCTTCGCGTCCTCAAGGCTGACCACATGTTCCTCGACCATGCGGTCCAGCACGCGGTCGCGGGCTTTACGTGCGGCCTCGGGATAGCGATCGAGCCGGCGCGTCTCCGGCGATTGCGGCAGCGCCACCAGCAGCGCGGCCTCGGCCAGCGAGAGCCGCTTCGGCTCCTTGCCGAGATAGGCGATCGAGGCTGAGCGGATGCCTTCGAGATTGCCGCCATAGGGCGCCAACGCGAGATAGAGGTCCAGGATCGCATCCTTGCTCATGCTGCGCTCGATCTCGATCGCCCGCACGATCTGCCGCAGCTTTGCATAGAGCGAGCGTTGCCGCCGCGGCTCCATCAGCCGCGCCAGTTGCATCGAGATGGTCGAGCCGCCCGAGACGATGTGGCCGCGCGTGGTGAGCTGTAGTGCGGCGCGCACGAGAGCGAGCGGGTCGAGACCGTTATGCGCGTAGAAGCGCTGGTCCTCATAGGCGAGCAGTAACTTGAGATAGGTCGGATCGACGTTGGCCTTGGCATCGACCGGCAGCCGCCAGCGGCCGTCGGCCATGGCATAAGCGCGCAGCAGCTTTCCGTTGCGATCGACGACCGTGGTGGAGACCTGGCGCGCCCCGTCGAGCGGCAGCGGGCCGAGGGAGTAAACCCAGGCGACGAAGCCGATGATGGTGAGGATGAAGGCGAAGGTGGCAGCCGAGAGGACACGATGACCCCAGCTTCGCACTCCGTCATGGCCGGGCTTGTCCCGGCCATCCACGTTCTTTTCTTCGGCACGAAAGTCCGTGGATGCCCGGGACAAGCCCGGGCATAACGACTGAGTATGAGGCGTCACCTCGCTCATCACTTCGCCGCCCGCACCTCGACGTTACCCGTCCCGGTCCGGCCGTAGCGCGAGGGATTGTACATGTCCTCGACATAGGCCTGCGGCAGCACGTATTTGCCGGGCGAGACCGCGCGCACGACGTAGGCGACGGTGAAGACCGACTTGGAGTCCGAGGCACGATCGACCGCCGCCGTGAAGCGGTCGTCGCGGAACTCGGTATCTTCAGGCTCCTCGCCGTCCTCGATCCAGTCCAGCGTGCCACTGTCGCCCGACGACACCAGCTTCGGATTGTCAATCTCGAGGCCCGCGGGCAGATAGTCGGACACCATGATGTGGCCGTACTCGGGCTTCGCCTCGGTGATCTTCAGCACCACGGCGAAACGCTGGTTCTGCTTGACCTTGCTGATGTCGGCGGGCTTGCCGTCGAGCGTGAAATAATTCCGCTCGATCTTGAAGCCGTTCGATGCAGCCGGCTCCGGCGTGACCGGCGAGCCCGACACCGAGACCACCGCCTGCACCGGCGCATCGCCGGTGTTGGTGATCTTGAGCGGCTTGCCCTCCAGCGTCACGGCCTTGTAGCTGCGGTACAGCGCGGTCTTCACCGGCTGGCCGTCGACTTCAATCGACAGGTTCTCCTTGGCCAGCGCGCGCGCCGCCAGCACCAGCCACGCATTCTCCTGCGTCGAGGTGTAGGGCGTCAGGCCGCGCGCGGTCTCGACCCGCGACACCGCCTGCGTCAGCGTCGCCTTCGGCGCGTTGCCTTCGCTGGCAAGCGAGACCAGCGCTGCGGCATCGCGCAGCTGCGAGCCGTAGTCGGTGCGGCCGAACTCCAGCACCGGTTTTGGCGCGAGGCTGTCGAGCGCGGCGCCGTAGACGCGTTCCGCGCGGTTGCGGTCGCCGACCAGCGCGAGCGCCGCCGCAAGCTGTGACTTCGCGATCGGGGTCGCGAGGTTGGCGAGCTTGGTGTCGGCGAGGTAGCGCAGATCGCCGATCGGAGCAGCGCCGTTACGCGCGAGCACGTAGAGGCCATAGGCGAGATCGCGCCCGCCGTCCTTCTCAGGCTCGTTCCCGTTCACGACCGAGTTGCGGATACGGTCGAGCGCGTTCTTGAACAGCACGTCCGGCACCGCAAAGCCTTTTTCGCGGGCGCGGGTGAGGAAGTCCGTCACGTAGGCGTCGAGCCAGGCGTCGTCGCCTCCGGCCGACCACAGGCCGAACGAGCCGTTGGAGCCCTGGCGTGCCAGCAGCCGCTCGATCGCATCGCGGATGCGCTGGTCGACCTCGGTGTCCATGGCCAGATGCGCGCCGACGGCGAGCTCGTTGACATAGAGCAACGGCAAGGCACGGCTCGTGATCTGTTCGGAGCAGCCATAGGGGTAGCGGTCGAGCGCCTTCAGGATGGTTGCGGCGTCGAGCGCCGTCGACAGGCTGGCCGAAACCGAGACGCTGCCGGTGCCCGGGACGAGATCGGAGAACATGTCCGAGGTCAGCGTCAGGCTTTCACCCTTCGCCAGCGTCCGGATCGAACGCCGCGCCAGCACCTGCGTCGCCGCCTTGACATCGAGCGCATAATGACGCGCCAGCGCAAGGCCGTTCGGACCCTTGATGTCGACGTCGAGCGTCGCCTGTCCCGCCGCCGTCGCGTCGATTGCGAGCGTAAACGCGTTACGCTGCTTGGCGCCGAGCTTGACCGTGGTTGCGGGATTGCCGGTCATCTTCACCGGGCCGCCGGCCGTCACGTTGATGACGTAGTCGCCGGCGTGGCCCTCGACATTGTCGATCTCGAGGTTGACCGTGCCGTGGTCGCCATTGAGCAGGAAGCGCGGCAGGGTCGTGGTCAGCACCACGGGATCGCGGATCACGACATCCGTGTTGGCGCGGCCGAGCTTTGTCGCAGTCCAGGCCACTGCCATCACGCGCGCGGTGCCGGCAAACTCGGGGATATCGAAGCTCACTTCGGCGGTGCCGTCGGCGGCGACCGTGACGATGCCCGAGTAGAGCGCGAGCGGCTTTTGCGCGGGCGGAGAGCCCTGCAATTCGCCGGCGCCGGCATCGCCGCCGGACTTGATCTGTCCGCGCGTGCCCGACATGCCGTCGATCAGTTGCCCATAGAGATCGCGGATCTCCGCGCTCAGGCGGCGCTGGCCGAGATAATAATCGTCAGGCGCCGGCGGCTTGTAATTGGTCAGGTTGAGGATGCCGACATCGACCGCGGCAATCACCACCTTGGCGTCCTCACCCGGATTGAGCCCGTCGAGCTTGACCGGGATCTTCAACGTCGCATTCGGCCGGACCAGTGCCGGCGGCGTCAGCTTCACCTGTAGCGTGCGGGTCTGCTTGTCGATGCCGAACCATTTCAGGCCGATCGCCCGGCCCGGCATGCGTTGCGCAGCCGCATCGAGCGGGCGGCGCAGCGTCGCCACCACATAGGCGCCGGTGCCCCAGTCCTTGCCGACCGGCAGCCGCACCTGTGCGGTACCTTCCTTGACGTCGATGGTCTGCGTCGTCAGCAGGCGGTCGCCGAGCACGTTGACGGTGAGCTTGCCGGCGCTGCGGACGTTCACCGACACCGTCATGGTGTCGCCGGAGGCGTATTGCGGCTTGTCGATCGAGGTCTCCAGCAGGTCCGGCGTATCGGCGCTGCCGTCGGAATACCAACCGACGTCGAACTGCACCGAGGTCACCGGACCGTCGGCGTCGTTCGACTTCACATCGAGCCGGTAGCGGCCGGGCTGCGGGCTGAGCGAGATTCGCGACGGCTTGTCGGCAGCGATCGTCATGTCGCCGTCGGAAACGCGCGAAGTCGATTTGACCGGCTCATACTCCCAGTAATTGTTCTGGCGATACCACTGGTAGCGCGACTCCATCTTCAGGAGCTCGTAGCGCAGGCCATCGCGGCGCAGCCTCTCACCTTCGGGCGAGACGAACACGACGTCGAACTCCGCCTTGTCGCCCTCGGCGACGTTCTTGTCACTGAACAGCGGCTTGATGCCGATCATGGCGTTGGCGGGCGCGACCGGCAGCACGATCTTGCGCTCGACGGCACGGCCGCCGGTCTCGACCATGCGAACGAAGATCTGCGCCTCCTGCGGGCGCGTCGAGGCGGGCTGCTTGTCCAGCGTCACCGGGAAGGTGGCAACGCCGTTGGCGTCGGCTTCCGGCAAATTCTCCAGCGGCGTGCGCTCGTTCGAGGTGGTCTCCTCGTCGGCGACGCCGAACTGGTAGCCGGCAAAGCCCGGGCGTTCGCTCGCGGGCGCGACCAGCATGTCGCCTTCGAGCTGGAGACCGGAGGCCGGCGCACCATAGAGGAAATGGCCATCCGCCTTAAGCTCCACCGGAGCGTTAGCTTTGATCAGCTTGTCCTTGGCGGACAAGTCGAATTCGATCCGATCAGGGACGTAGTCCTCGACCATGAAGGTGGTTTCGCCGACCGACGAGCCCTTCGGATCGGTGAAGGCGCGGACCCGCCAGGTCCCGGTCGGGACGGCCGAATTGAGCGGCACGGACAGCGTACGGCCGCCGGCCCCCTGGTCGGCGAGCACGGCGCGGCGGAATTCGACGCCGTCGGGGCGCTCGATCACCAGCGTCAGCGGCCCGCCGGCAACGGCATTGCCCTGCCCGTCGCGCAAGAGCGCGGTGAGATAGACGGTCTCGCTGGAGCGATAGACGCCGCGCTCGGCATAGACGAAAGCATCGGCGCCCGATGGCACCGCCCGGCCCGAAACGCCGCGGTCGGACAGGTCGAAAGCCGAGGTCTTCAGGCTCAGAAAGGCATAGTCGGCCTTCTCGCCGGTGACCGTGAGCATCGCCGGCGACAGGCCGCCTTCGCCGCGCGCAAGGCCCGCCTCGAACAGCACATGGCCGCTGTCGTCGGTCTTCCGGGTCGCCAGAATCTCGTTGTTGCGGGCGACCAGCCGGACCTCGGCCTTGCCGACCGGGTCGGTCGAGGCCAGCGAATTGACGAAGACGTGGATGCCGTCATTGCCGGAATAGGCGGTGACCCCGAGGTCGGAGACGATGAACCATTGCGTCGCGAGCTGGTAATCGTCGTCCGAGCCCGGCCCCTTGGCCGCGGCGGTCATCACATAGACGCCCGGCTGAAGCTCGCCGAGCGCCTGGTCGACCGGGAATGCGGTGGTGACGTCCTGGTTCAGCGTCATCGCGGTCGCGAGCTCGCCGGTCCAGACCTTGACGCCACGCTCGCCGCCGAGATCGGCGAGCTGGTAGCGCGACAGCGTCTTCTGGAAATCGCTGTCGACCACCGTGTTGATCAGGTTGCGGTCGCCGATCCGGAAGACGTTGACGTTGACGGCGGGCGTGTTGACGCTGACCACGGGAATGCCGCGTTGGCCGGTCCGCGGCAGCACATAGGCACGGCTGGTGAAGCGCACGAAGGGCTTGCGGTCGCGCACATAGACGTTGAACTCGGCCGATTTCGGCAGGCCCTCCTTCACGGTGGACGGCAGGCCGGCGCGCAGATTGATGTTGTAGCGCTCGCCGTGCTTCAGCCCGTCGACGCAGAGCTGCTTGCCTTCGGCCGACAGCGCCGGCTTGTCCTGGCCTGCCAGCGCGAGGTACGGCGCGAAATCGGTGCGCTTGGCCAGTTCCTCCGAGAACTGGAAGCAGGCGCGCGGGCTCGCCGAATCCGAGTCCACGGTATAGTCGAGCAGCCGGAAGCCGTGCTCATCGCGCATCTTCTCGTATTGGCCGCGGACGTCAGCGACCTCGCGCATGTCGAGCGACAGCCGCAGCGCATCCAGCGCCGGCCGCCACAGCTTGCGTTCGGCCAGCGACTTGCCGAGCACGGCGAGCGCATCCGCCTCCTCGCCCGGATTGCCGGCGCGCTGGTAGGCGATGTAGGCGGCGGTCGAGGCCCGCTCCAGCAGGAACGTCTGCTCGCTCGAGCTTTTCGGCGAGATCTGGAAGATCACCTTGGCGAGCCGCAGCCAGTTGCCGGTATCCTCCGGCGTGGTCGCGGCGATCTGGCCGAGCACCGACAGCCCGGTGCGGAAATCATTGCGCCGGAAGGCGGCGTCGGCGTCGGTGCGCAGCGTCGCGCTGGTCTTGGCGACCGGCCCCGCTTCGCTCTTGATCTGGGCCTCCAGCTTGATCGCGGAATCGGCGAGGTCGTCGCGCTTGAACGCCTTGTCGGCGGCCAGCGCTGCGCTAAGGCCGAGCGCCAGCGTGGCGCAGAGTGTGACGGCGCGAACAAGACCGATCATAATGGACTCCCGGAAATCGCGGCGAACGCCGCGTGAGCATGAAATGCGCGGAAAGGTGACGGACTCAAGGCGATGGAACCAAAGGTGCAAATCGTCGCATTCGCCATGACAAGGCAAGCCCTGAGGAAACCGATCGAGATATCGCCGCGCACGCGGTCCTGATGGCGCAGCCCTACCTGACCGATCGACCGGCGGCCGTGTCCCGGAAGCTGGCCAGCGTTCCCGGCGATGTAATCCATCGTCCAGTCCGCTGCCGCTCAACCCGGCACCCTGACACCCCACCGTTCCGCTTAGTCGCGGCGTTCAGGAAAACGGTTCGGTTCAGACTTGGCGGGGTCGAGGATTTTTTATATCTGGCGTGATAGAAGACCGGCAGGCGGTAGCCAAGGCTGGCCCAAGGCTGGTCTCAAGACGGTCCCATAGCTCAACTGGATAGAGTAGCGGATTTCTACTCCGCGGGTTGCAGGTTCGAGTCCTGCTGGGATCGCCATTTCGATTTTGAAGCCAATGATTCCAATGATTTACGGTTCTTTTTGCCTAACTTATTGGTTGGGTTAGGCAGTTTGGTATCGAACTCGCCCTGCAGCTTTGCCATCGCGGCAACGGCGAGCTTCTTGCGCGCCGCTTCGCGACAATAGCGCTCGATTTCGCGGATGTCGGTATGCCCGGTGATGCTCATGATTTCGAGGGCGCTGCAGCCGGCCTCAGCAAGACGACGACATGCGGCCTTGCGGACTCCATGTGGCGAGGACTTCGGAGGAAGGTCAGCGTCGCATGCCGCTTCGCTAATCCACGTGGAGAACGCTTTCTCGCTGCGAGCGCGGCCGTACATGGTTGCGATGAAGGCCGGGCCATCCTTCGGGCAATCGGCGATATAGCGCGCCAGGTCGCTATGCACCGGGATGCACAACTCAACATGGCCCTGGCTCTTCTTTGTACTGATGACGAAGCCGTCCCTAGTTAGGTGCTGCCAGCCAAGGCGCACGGCATCGGAGCGGCGCAGACCAGTATGCAATAGCACCTCGAAGGCGAGCCGTAACGGCGTGCCCACCTCGTGGTGCCTCCGGAACTTGGTGATGTCCTCCTCGGTCCACGTCCGATGGCCGGTTGTTTTAAGTCTCACTTTCTTGGCCACGACGACGGGATTATCGGCGCGCAGGCCGGCCGATACGGCATAGTCCATCAGACCTTTGAGCCGCTTCCGGAAGTTGCTCGCGGCGGATGGCGTATCGGCCATCTCGTCAATCAGCTTATTGATGTGTTTTGGCTGAAGGCCTGCAATCGGCCCCTCGCCGTGCTTATCAACAAAGCGGTGCAGAACGCCGCGATAGGTGACCTTTGTCGTTTCGGCCAGCACCTTGAATTCAGTCGAGCCGTAATAGCCGCGCACGGCCGCCGCTATGCTGCCGACCTTGACACGCCGCACCTCTGGCATCGGTTCGTCCGTGCTCATGGCTGCGCGATAGGCCGTCCAGAATTCGGGCGTGTACAGTGGCGCGGGCAAAGCGACTTGCGTCCTGCCCGGTCGTCTCAGGTATACGCGAGGCTTGCCGTGCCTATCGATGTACTCGTTTACGTATTTAGGCTTTCGCCGCTGCATGCCTTGTCCCAATAGCCGTCGTCATCATTCGCGACTGAAACACCATCAAACAAGCGATCCAGGTCGTTGCGGTCCCAAATGCTCACGCCGAATAGCGCCAGCGGCTTGGGGGCGGCACCAGCCCTTACCTGCTTATCGAAGTGAGTCGGGCTGATCCCGAGATATCGAGCCGCATCGGCGCGACGTAGGCCGCGCGGCCGTACGCGTTGATTGTCGTTGGCGGGATTGGGCAAGAGCGCGCCCCTGAGAAGAAATGCTCTGCTTACCTCGCCGGCCGAAGCCAGCGCACAAGGTGGGGGTGGTGAACTGCTGGCGTTTCGCTGCTGGGTTTCAACAATCCAGTGGCCGGCGATTCACCACCCTTTCCTCAGTATATCATGCCGGTCAGGCCAGCTCAGGCGCGGCGCCGAGCAGAATGACCTCGTCGTCTGAAGTCCGCTTGGCCCACGCAGCGCGCACACTCCAGCCTCAGCGCGCCGTCCGGATCGTGGAGCGCCGCCCACTTATCGAGGTTGCTACCCGAAGACTCGTTGAGAAGTACATAAAGACCGCCGTTGCGAATAATGGGGTCGCAGCCCTTGGCTCTTAGCCCGGCATAGTAGGTCTTCGCACAGAAAGGCGTGGACGGGTCGATTTTGATGGTGGCGCCGCCGCTAAGATTAGTCATTGGTATTATTTCCCTGCCCCCGTCCCACGACCATTCACAGGACATGATTTCGTGGTATCATGATTCCATGAAGAAAACAACGAATGATCGCACGCTTCCACAGAAGCGGCCTCCTGTGACCGGGGCCCCGGTTATGGTCCGTGTCCAGCCCGACATGGCCAAGGAAATAGACGACTGGCGTCGTCGCCAGGATGATTTGCCAGGCCGGCCCGAGGCCATCCGCCGGCTGGTGGAGATCGGACTGAAGGCCAAGAAATAGATGCCAGCGCGTGCCAGTCATTTGCCGACCAGCTCGGAGCGAGATGCATTGCAAAAACTACGGGCGGGTCGCGAGCTGACACTGAGAGCTCTTGAGCCCACCGGTCAGCGCACCATCGCAAACATGCTGTCGAAGAGCTGGATTGAACGCGGGAGCACGGTAGGAGCGTACCGGATCACGCCGGCAGGCCTCGCTGCCTTGCGCGTCAAGATACCCTAACGCCGAGAGCTGATTCGCGTTTTGCCGTCAAAGGCACAGGAACCATCCTGCGGGCCCGAGATTTCTCTCTTGCTTCAGGCTTCCCGGCCTGAGGCGCCTCAACAGCGGCCTCCGCGTTGCCCCCGCGGGGGCCGTCCTGTAAGCGAGGTACCATGGACGAGAGTTTGAGGGTGATGCTTGCGATCGGCGCGACAGTGACCGTCGCCGCTGGGGCTTTCTTTGCCATACGTTTTATCGTGGGTTTTTACAGCTAGACGTTGCACGTTAGGGCGTTACCCGTATTTTTCCCAAGGTTGATCTCGCAACGTGGCACTTTCGCATCCCACCCGGCTCCTATAGTTTTCGCGTCAGCGGCGGCCGACTCTGGACCGGACACTTCTCAAGTCCGCGACCCGGAGGCGATAACCGTCGCCCCACGCTGGGGGCGTCGATGTGGGGTGATCCCGTGTCGACCACCCGCCTGGATGGATGTCTAGGCACCCAGAAGAGACGTGGGACCACTGGAAGCGGTACGTAACGCGGAAGGTGGGCCGATGCGAGCACATGAACGGCGGTTTCTTTCCGTTCCGATGGCGGCCAACTCCTCAACCTTCATGGGTCGAGGCGCGCCCGACCCGGAGGGCTGGCTGTGAAAAAGCCAACACACCGAGTCGATGTTCGCGTGAACGTGAATGTTGCTGGTTGCCTTTGGGCAATCGCCGCAATCATTCATTGCTTCATTTGAGCGGGCGGGAGGCTTCGGCCTCCCGTTTGGCTTATCGCAGACTGGGAGAAAACCATGAGTGGCGGTTGGCGCGAATTGATCGGACAGTACAAGTGCGACTGCGGCGCAATCTATAAAATGATCTCCACACGTACTCCATTTCCAGACACCGATTCTGCCGAGTGCGAGGTGTGCGGTCGCACCATGGATAGCTGGCGCAACTCAACGGCATTTCGCTCGTTCGAACTTCTAGACCGGCCCACTTGATTCAAAGGTGGCGTACCAAGGCATTGTCCCGACACGAATCGGCTTGACGCTCTGCGAGGTCGGCGGCCGAGGTGCCAACATGGCCAAACGTTCCCCGTACCCCAAGATCACCGCCGACGAACCAATCACCGCCGATCTAATAGAACGCTGCCTTGATCGGCTTGCCTTTGAGATGGCCCGGGCGCCAATGGGCGGCGAGGTTTATCTTCCGATCTACGAGCGGCTTGAATCAGAACTTGCCGCCCTGAAAGCGAAGGAAGACATGATGGAGCGAGCGCGCGTTAGGGCCGCGCGGTTTATGCGGGAGCACTCAATCAAGGAATAGGGGGCGCAATTTACGCTCGCTTCGATAGCTGCTTATGCAGCGCATCCAGCTTAGATGTCTCACCCACCCCGTCATCGACAACCCACGATGCCCCCGACCGCTTTACCGAAAACGCCCCATGGGGGAAGCTGGGTGTTTCCTTCCGCTCAACGCGACACAGCTTTCGCATCTCCGCGATGGCCTGAAACGACGTGAAATCTTTCCCCGCGATGCGCTCAACGGCGAGCCGGCCGCGCTCGGCCTCTCGCCTTAGGCTGCTCGCGGTCATCCCACCGTCAGGGAAGGCAAGCTTGGCAATCACCGACAAGCGGCGCGGTGTATCGTCTGTCCAATCGATTGAATCGGCCATGAGCCGAATTTGGCGCGGCAAAGATGGCGGCTGGATGGAGATAGGAATGAACGCAGACAACGAAAAACGCGAAGCTCGCCTTCTCCCATGGTCATCGGTCGGCATTTTTGCCGAGGTCAGCCACTAAAGGCCTTGGCGCAAGCTATCCACAGAAGATGTGAAAAGGCCGGATAACCACGGCATGAGTCATGACGGGGTTGCGTCGACTCTGTTCTACGTGTGTTCTTTCGATGCGACACGAAATGATTCGAGTCGCGAACCGCGCCCGGACCTTTTCTTGGGGAATCGGGAAACCGGGCGCTCTCGCAATGGAGAACTACCGATGTCACTTTACGACGCTTTGATCAATCCCCCTTTTGCGGAAAAACGCGCCCTGCAAGACTGGGAGTGGAAGTTCGAGTTTCAGCGATACCCGATCGATGCCCGGCCTTATGGCCGCGACTGCGTGTATGCTTTCGTCTCGCCTTACGGCTTTGTGCACTACATCGGCAGAGCGGAGGATCTCGCCACTCGGATCGGCTCTCATGACCGTATCGAGGAAGCCAAGCGCGATGGGGCGACCGAGCTATGGGTCCACCGTACAGACGCACAGAGCAAGGTTCGTTTTCACGAGGTTGAGCAACGGCTCATCCGAGCGCTGTGTCCTCCGTTGAACTCGCAGCACAACTCGCTAGCAAGTCTTGGCGGCCTCCTGGGTCTGACAGGCGGACTGGCGTCGGCGGGGCGAGAGGCGCCTTTCGGACTGCTCAATGGTCTGAAGGTCTGAGTCGCGCAGCATTTTTGAGACAAGTCTTCGGGCGGGCTCGCTTCGCCCGAAGATCTCGTCCATCTGCGGGCTTCGACGTCTAAGTCGCAGTGTATGCCAAAGCCTAGTTGCCCCCTCCGCTCCCCTCGATCTATGGTCGCACCTTGGGTCTTGGGGGCCAATATGCCGAATTTACGAATTCTGGCGCTTTGCGTCGTGCTGGGCGCAGTTGAAGAAGCAACAAGAGGCCGCGGCGTTGACATCGGTACCCAGGCCAAAGAAGACCAGCGTGCCGAAGCCGTCATCCTAGACCGGCTGCTCGACGACGCCACCGAGCTATTTGGAAAAGGCATATGAACGCCAGCCGAAACTGGACCTGTCCCTTCTGCAACAGGCCGCAGACGATCACCGACCACCAACTCGCCGTCCAAAAGACCTATCTCCCATTAAAGGAGCATAAGTTCGGAGCCCGATCTATCGGCACGCTGACAATCGCGCACGCTTGCGCGAATCCGGAATGCAAAGAGGTTGCCTTACTCGTTCAGTTCGGCAGAGGAGACGGGGCCTGGGATGGGTTCAAACTCAACGACCCCTTGGAAACTTACAATCTACGTCCCCAGAGCGCCGCCAAGCCTCAACCGGATATTATTCCCGTTCCGATCCGAGAGGATTACTACGAAGCTTGCCGGATTCGCGACCTAAGTCCCAAAGCAAGCGCCACGTTGGCACGGCGATGTCTGCAGGGCATGATCCGTGATTTTTGCGGCGTGTCGAAGCCAACATTGGCGGGTGAGATTAAGGTGCTCCGTGAACAATTGGACTCGCACACAGCGGCGAAAGGAGTGACCCACGAAAGTATCGATGCGATTGATGTCGTTCGCAAGCTCGGCAACATCGGCGCTCACATGGAAAAGGATGTCAATCTGATCGTCGAAATCGATCCAGGTGAGGCACAGGTCCTTATTGAGCTAATCGAGATACTCTTCGAAGAATGGTACGTCGAGCGTGCAAAACGAGCCAAGCGGCTAGCCGAGTTAATGGTGTTAAGCAGCCAAAAAGAAGCCGAGCTAGAGCAAGCAAAGCTGTCAATGTCGTCCGCGCAGACTCAGCAAGGAGAATGACAGCTTGGAAACTCAGATTAGCCGCATATTAACCTGCGGGCCGTTCGAGTCTGACGCCTCGGAGACACTTTGTGCAAATCAAGCTCCCCGCGACCGACCTCAAAGCATCGCAAAGCATCGATAGCGTTGAGCTTAAAGATGACGCCGGCAGGCACATCGGCCAATACTTTTTTGGGAAGGGCTACGGCCGAACCGTCTTTCTGTTCGGCAAATACAAAGGCACGTTCAAGACTCACGCTGAATGCCAGGCTTTCGTCGATGGCGTCCTTGCTGTGATCAACTCATAGTCCGCTATTCGTCTTGGTGTGTCGTACTCACCCGCCGCGACGATGAGCCGCGGCGAAGCGCGAGGTGCCTCGCCAAATTCCGATAACGCTTTAACGCTCATATTTACGACGTTCAGGCGCAGAATGCTGCCTTCCGTCAAGGCTGCCGGAGGTACGCGAGCCGAGGATGTCATTTTACGTCGTGTGAACCTCTTCACATGGGTATGACATCAGGACGGTTAATCTCCAGTCGCTGGCGAGAGGTTTCAGTTACAGCGGGAGGCGGCCGTGGCAGCAGACACAAAGGCGGACGACTGGTTTATTGCTGCGCACGTGCTGAGGGTACGCACGTCGTCGGGCACCGCATCGATATCGTTTAAGATTGGCAGCAGGGTAGCTAACATCGCAGCACTGTTGGGTTGCTCCGGACCAATCTCGGGAAGTGGTGTTGCGGACACGGACTTCCAATTAGACACGCAACTTATGCGCACCTTCAGCGGCCCATTTTCGTTGAAGGACATTAAGGGGCATCGCGGTGACGTCACGCAAAACGTGTCCTTTTCACCAGATGACTTGTCCGGCGTGGCATTCAATAAGAGTGGAAGCGTCTTTTTTAATTTCGATTTACCCAACACGAACCCGATGACCTTTACGATCAGGGGCCAGTGGATGGTAAAGATGGTCCTTAATCTTGGTACGACGTTCGTACTCTAGTTCGGATCCTCGCGTCTTGACATGAAAGTTAGTCGAACAGGTCATCGACTTCTTCCTCTGGGCACACGCCTTCGCTTGTCGGGCAGTTCCTCCCTCATTTACCCTACCGCACAAGCTTAATTTCAGCCTTCGATTGCGCTCGTCGGTTGCCCGATTACGCTGTCGTCACCGGACGAGTTGCCCTGTCCGGATTCAGCATGGCGACGCCGGCGTGCCATCATAATCGGCGCGTCGGCTTCGTTCTTTCCAACGGAGACCTAAGTGTGGCCCTACGGAATCGCGGCGCTATGCGTTGCGCTCGTGATCGTCGGAGCTTTCGCACTCATTTTTCTCAGCTTCGATTTTCCGGACGAGCCTAAGGCCTGAGTTTAGCAGTGAGGCGCGTTGAAATGATCGTTGGGCAATGAATTTCCTCACGCGGGTTTGCACGCCACGCCTCATGTGTTAGACGGCGCTCTTCAACATTGAAGGAGCGCCGAGTTGGCCAAGAAGAAGAAAACTGTTCGTCGCGAATGGACGAAAGATGATGTGAAAACACTGAAGTCGCTGGCCAAGCAAAAGGCTGGTGCCACAAAAATTGCAAAAGTGCTGAAGCGGACGCCAGGCGCGACGATGGTGAAGGCCTCATTGCTGGGCGTTTCGCTCAGCAGGCGATAGCGCTCACCCCTTGCGCTCCACTAGCATGCTGGCGCCTTCGGCCAGCCTCAACCAGGCTTCATTGTCGGCTGTCTAATTGCTCTATCGGCCAAACGGCGGCATTCCTCAGCTTCGGTTCGATAGCGATCAGCTTCTTCCTCGCTCATCATTCGACTCCCCAGCGAACCAAATGAGGATGGCGACGAGGAAATCGAAGGAAATTTGACGATAGGCCATTACGGGCTCAGGGGCGCGTACTCCTAAAACCCGCGGGGACTTGGGGCCGTGTCCGGTCAATGTTCAAGACCAAGATGTGCCAGTTCGGCCTAACTGGTCGTCTAAGGGCCGCAGCGGATTGCTGCCCCCCTCCGGCGTGCGCGTGTACGACTGCCCAACCTGTAAGAGGTCGTTGTGGGATGCCGGTTGCCATAATTTGTCTGAAGCGTTCCACCTTTTGGATGATCGCGCAGGGCGGAAATGGTCCGAACCGGAACTCCAAAAGTTCGACGATCTGGTCCGCAGAGGACGAAGAAATGCTTTTACATATGCAGGCGAGCGGAGCGTCATTCAGCGACATGCAGCAGATCTCGGCCGTAGCCAGGCATCAGTCGAAGCTCGCTATTCCAACTTAAAGAAGCAGGCTCAACTAAAAAGCTGAGCCGCCCCCGGCAAATGGAGCCTCGGATGTTTGGCCAAATTCTGGAAGAGCTACTTGAGACTTCCGCTGTCGGATCAATTACCGGTCTTCAACGATTTTGCGGTGTCCCGGTGCTTTTGCAACGTCTATCTAGTCGGAAGCATATTCTCCAGCAGCATCCTTACTTTTTGATGCCTTTTGTACTCGGCGATATCCTTTTGGTGGTCTGCGACCATGTGAGTCGCGAACATTTTATCGAAGCCTGCGCCGGACATCTTTGACATCTTGTCATGTTCGGCTTTTTGCTTCGCATTCGGTCCGCTTGGTGAGTTCATCCGAAAGCTCGGCTGACAGACTATCCTGTGCTCAATGCTGTCACCTGCCGCCTGCATAGCCTTGGCTCCAACGCCAAGACCGAGCCGACTTGTAGCATGGTCTACTTCTTGAGAATGCCGATATCGGTGTTGCCCAAATTCTTTATGGCGCGTTCGGCGGCGGGCGTATCCACCGCGTTGTCGTGGGAAGTTGGAGCCGGACTAACAGAGGAAGCATCCACGTCGCCGGTCGCTGCGTGGCTGAGCGCGTTGCCCACGTTGGGACTGGAGGAGCCCGCAGTGCCGCTTATTGTATGCCCGGTCGATAGGTTGCCGCCCGCATAACCTTTGGAGCCGGTGGCCTCAGTTCCACTCGCCGCCGAGCCGCTACTGCTCGATCCACCCGTACTCTGGGCCAATGCGAGCGACGAGCCGCCAAAGAGTAAGATCAAGATAACGGCGATGTGGTTCACAGAGCGGTCCTCTACTTGAATGACCGCTCAATGAGTTGCACCTCCGAAAGTTCCTAAGGGCGCTCTCCAGGCCACCACGTTGATGGTGGATCACTCGCCGAAATCTCAGTGCGCCGGAGTGCCACGAGGTGGCCTGGCTTGTACGGATAGCCCCACACCGCCGAGCAATCCTTTCGTCGTGAACCGGCCGCCTCAGGATGTTCAGACCCTGCAGTGCCGCCGGTGGCTTATCCGAACAAGGCGGCCTCCACTCAAGAATTAGGGGCGCCGATTCACATAGGTTATGGAAAGGATTTGTTAACCGGGGCAAAGTGGCATTCCGGGGCTGGTTAAGCCATTTCATTTCGGAATTATTGAAACCCGGAAAGCGTGAGGGGCCGCTGTGGACGACAGCGGTCCTTTGCTTTGTTGTGCGAGCTATTTCGGTGCCTGCGAGCCCGGGAACCGCAGCCCCTCACTGACATGTAATCCAGTCTCGGCTTGTCTGGCTTTGTGGAGGATAACCCAAGCGACTCCGCAAAAATTGCCCGATAAGAAATAGGCCGCCAACTGAGGCGGCCTCAAGCGGGGGGCTCCATGAATTGGCTTGTGGCACTTCTATTTGTTGGACTCGTTTTGGTTTTCTGAGATCGTGGTGGCAGCGTGTGGCCGCCCTTCGCGAGGTGCACGGGACCAATCCGCAGCGTTTCTCCCGTCGGCCAGTACCGAGTCCAGTAATGCCGTGTGTCTAACTGCGTGGGCTATGATGTCAGGGGCATCTCTCAGACCGCCGCCGGTCCCTACGGTAGCAGTTCGGCGGCCGCCTGGAATAAATCCACGTCGTTGTTCAGCAGATCTTGGAGGGTCGGCTCATGTATCTTGTCGGGCTCGATGCCGAGGTCCTCGATTTCGGTACCGGCCTGGGCACCGACGCGCAGAGTGCGCCGGATCGCGACACGCATACTACCGCCCTTGGGCAACGGCTGCAGTGCCCCCGCGCCGTGCAGCAGCTGTCGTAACAGATCGATGGTCCAGACGTTGGCCCCGCCGGCGCCCGTGTTGTTGTCCACCCCCAGGATCTTGCCGATGCCATGGTCCTTGAACCCCGCGGCGAACATGTCCGTCGTGCTGTAGCAGCGAGCATCGATGATGAGCACGACCGCCCCCTTGTAGCGGTGGCCGATGTCGTTGCAACGCTCGGGATCTGTGATCGGAAAGGCGGCGGAGAAGGCCGCACCTGTCTCAACCGCACGCTCGAGCGAAGGTATCCACACCGCGAGCTGCCCGTCCGCCTTGGCCAATTCCACCGTCAGTGGCGTGACTGCGAACTGCGCACGCGTCGGTTCGATCCGCTTCGCCGTGAAGAGCTGGAGCAGCCGCTCGCCGGCCCAGATCAGACCGCCTCCGTTACCGCGGACGTCGAGGATCATGCGCTCTTTCGGGAAGTCCGGATGCTCGAGCAGGCGAACAACCTCGTTCACGAACGGCTCGTCGCGCTGGACGGAGAAGGTGCGGATGCGCAGGTAGCCGACCCTCTTTCCTCCCAGATTGAGCATCTGCACGTCGAATACGTCCGGCATCACCGATTTCAATCCCTGCACAGCGGCGGCGGCGGCGATGGCCGTAGCCTCCTCGGGCGTGCTACCTCCTGCGGTCGTGTAGCCTGCGCTCGCGCGCGCCCGGCGAATCCGGCTGCGCTCGGCGAGCTTCTCCGGAGAGAACAGGAGGGCGTTTATCCGCCGACGAACGTCGCCTTCGAGGTCGAGGCCGAGCGCCAGTGCGGCGCCCGCCGACTGAACGCTCCCCTCGTCCTCGGGCTGGGGCACGTCCACCACCGACCATTCCGCGCGGAACTCTCGCTGCACTCCCGCCAGATCCGTGTAGCCTACGATGACCCACTCGTCGTCCGGCGGTGCTGAGATCAGCAGAGCGCGTTGCGTCAGCCCGTCTACGCCGCGGGCATGGCGTGCGTCCGGGTTGCTGCCGGCGTGGTAGTTGGCTGCGATCTCGACCGCGCGATCGATGGGCACCGCGTTCCAGTAGTTGATTCTGACGCCCTTGTTGAAGTTCGCGTCACCGATGCCCTTCATCGTCTCCGTGACGATGTAGACGCGACTCCCGTTCTCGTAGCAGTGCTTCAATCGGAACGGCAGGAATGCGGCGGCCTTCGCGAAATACTCCGGCAGTATGTAGTTGGTGTGCAGGTCGCGCAGGCCGGTGAAGATATCGGTCAGCTCGTTGTGGAAAGATATCTCGGACTCGTAGCGGCGGAGCCGTCGACGCAGGAGCCGCAGCCGCTGCACCGGATCAATTCCGTGCATCGCCTTCTTGAGCTGCAGATGCGCATAGTATCCGTCGAGCAGAAGGATGGCTTGGTCGACAATGCTCATGCGTTCCTCGGGGCTGAGCTTGTCGATACCGGCGAGGTAGTGGTGCAGGCCATGTCCGCCCTGCAAGACGCCTCGCACGCTGTCGTCCGCGGACGCGGCGAGAGAGTCGAGAGTTCCAGAACCCGTTGTCGACGAAGGAGGAGGCGGCGCGAGTGGTCCCACCGCGGGATACGGCGCGGAGGGCGGCTGGACCTGCACCAACTCAATGCCCGCACCGACCCGCACGCTGATTTCGAGCGGAATGGTCCACGTATTCCCGCCGTCGGCTTGGTTCGCGGCCATCTCTACCTCGCCTTCTGCACAACAGACTCGACCGGGTCGCGGTCAGTCATGTTGATGCGGCCAGTGTAGATCGCACCCCTAAGCGGTGAGCCGAAAGCATACCGAACAGGCAATCCAGTTGCAAGCCCCGCAACACACTCGCACGCCGGTCCCGCCCGACCCAAGACGTCGGCTTTAAGGTGACGACACGATGAACTTTAGATCCACGTGACCAGAACGGGATTTCCTCTTTGGCTACGATTGCAAGAGTTAAGTCGCGAGGCCGTCACCGAGTTTTTGCCCTGAGGTTCTCGCCACGGATCAGGCAGGCCTCGTGACATTTTGGTCCAAGTTGTCGCATTTGCCGGCGCCACCTGCGCAGGTAGCATCGTCGCTTTCCTACCAACGAGTGGGTGATGCCATGAGAGTGGGAATTGTTATTTTGGCCCTGTTGATTTTTTGACACCCGCAATCGCGCAAACGGTATCAGGGAGAAGGCTCAGGAGGGGACGGATCCACAAAACCAAGTTGCAACTATTGCACCCTTGAATCCAGCTCGCAGAAGGCGCAGTGCGCTCGATGGTCAAACGCGAGCGAGAGGGCAAACTGTGAGCGGGCGGCGTTTGACTGGGGTCCACATGTATGAGGGCTTGCAAGTAGGCTCGAAACGGATCGCAAGTTTTATCATCGCGGTCCTTCTGGCGGTAGCGTCGCGAGCTGCAGCCTATGGAGCCGTCGCTGAATTTTGGGGCAATGAGGGTTCGCCGGAAGCCCTGCAGTTTCTCGCTCAAGCTCACCCGAGCATGGAATTTCTACTCCGACAAGCGCCTCATCTGGGAGCTCCGCGTAGCCCATCTCCAGCGCCGGTACAGGCTCCAGAGAGCCAAGCCAAAAGTGCGAGCGGTGCAGGCATAGTCAGACTGGTTTGTAAGGGTACCCTCAGGATTCTTGCTTTCGGGAACGGATATTCGGAAAACAATACCAGTGCTTTCGAAGTCGTGCTTGAGATTGACTTGACCAAGCGCACACTAAAGGCTGACGGCTTCACCTACAAAGACACCGAAATAAGCGACACATTTGTTGCGGCACGCTATCCGGATCGGGAAATCGAAGCGATCACGGTGAACAGAATTACAGGTGGCCCCAGCGGCTGGCTCAAGGCTCGGCTAGCCCCTATCCTGTCGCCATGATCAACACCGCCCTCACCCGCCCCCGCGCCGACAATCCGCATGACGAGACTTGGCACATCTATTCCGGCGACGTCCGCATCGGGACCATCGGCGCGGCGCGCCGGAGTGCCTGTGCACGCCGATCAATGGGAATGGTCGGTCGGTTTGTATCCCGGCATGGAGCCAGGCACATGGCGGAGTGGCATAGCCGCCATCTTCGAAGCCGCGCGCGAGGCTTTCGAGGCCGCGTGGTCCGAGCTGCGGCTCACCATCCCAGACAATGCCTTCGCCGAATGGCGCCAAGACCGGGACTGGCGGGCCGCGGTTGCCGCCAAGCGGGCGCGGGGCGAGAAGCTCGACAGCGAGATCCGGAGCACGCTGATGCGCTGTATCTGCGGCACCACATTCGACAGCTGGAAATCGGCGGAAGCTACCCGCATCGCGCACACATCACCGCCGCGCAGGCCACCAGTTGGGACACGCCGATGAAGCACACCGAAGAACGACCCTATGCTGACCCGGAGGCGGCCGCGCGCAAGCTGGTCGAGCTCGCAGCGAGCGCCGAGGCCGTCCAGGACGGCCGCATCTATATCGAGAGGATCAACGCGCCCTTCTTGTTCAAGCTGATGGGCAGTGGCAGCGAGTTCGGCGCCGGGCTCAAACACGCGATCGAGCGCGGCTGGCTCCAGCTGCACGAGAGCGGGACTTACGTGCGCTTGCTAGGCCCGGGCGGCCTACTCACTCAATAGATCAAGGTAAAGGACAACCAGCCCGAGAGAAGCGCGCAGAAACCAATTCCCACATAAGGCAATGCAAGGCGCAACGGATATTCCCTCCGAGACGCGAATATGCCGCCAATCTTTCATGGCAGTTGGCCGAAGACAACGAATCTGAAGTTGTATCTTCGGGAGGAGAGAGGCAGCCAACTGCCGCGGCCTTAGTTCATCTTGCGCCTGAGCTTCCGAACGATCTCACGAAGCTCAGCGACATAATCCTCAATGATCCGCAGCGCTTCCTCCAAGCGAGACGGCTTGGGCTCTTTGGGCTCGCTCTGTTCCTCAGGCTTTCCCATGAGGCCCAGCGTGTCTGATGGCGGCCAGCGTCTCTTGATCTAAATCAAACCAGGCCAGGCCGCCAACTGAGGCGGCCTCAAATCGTCAGTATTAGCCAAACGATTAGGCCAGCGTTCACGGTGCCTACGGTGACAATGCCTGCCTGAATAAATCGCTCGGTCATGGCGCTCCCTCGCGAATTTGAGGGAAAATTATGCACCAACTAGAAGTGGCGTCTATGCAGATTGTGCCACTCTAAGTCCCGTCACGGACCTTGCGTTCGAGCATGGCCGTCTCGACCTGATCGGCAAGAACCGTAAGATGGCTGGCCAGCCTCTCGAACAAGTCCCGTTTGGCTTTGTCAGTGGCAAGATCACTGATGAGCTTGCACTCGGCCGCGTCGGTCCGCAGCTTTTCCAATTGCGCTTGATAGTCCCGCATAGCACGCCCCGCCGCGCGTACCTTTCCTTTGGGCTGGTTTTACCACAGCCTCAGGCGCCCTGTCAGCGCTCACTTGGCGGCTGCGCGAATTCGCAAATTGGAAAGCACTGGCTCAAAGAGGTCGCCAACTGAGGCGGCCTCACTCTTTGGCTTTGAACTCGCAAACCCTGCGGTTGAGGTGCCATAGCTCTACGTCATGACCATCCACAAGCTGTTCGACCTGTCCCTTTGCCTCCTCGTCGGTATCGCATAGGAGGTCGATCCGCTGTTGAATGTGACCATCGGAGCCTATGAGGTAGGCGTGGTATCCGATCATTTCGGTGGTGCCAAACCCGGCGAGGTCAGCCACTCGCTTATGTGAGCGCCGGTCTCGGCTTGCCGAGCTTTGCGGATCGCCCGCTCCCGCTCGATACCTGGCGGAAGCGATTTGGCTGCCTGACGGAGCCGCTGGGCTTGTTCGGCAAGGCGTTCTTCAAGGGATGTCGTTTGCTTGATGCGGCGTCGGTGCATGGCGCCAGCTCCTGTCCAAAGGGAAGGAGGCGGGAGCGCGTGATGGCGTTCTCATCACCGATAGATGCCAAGGCTGCGCGGTGATGGGATAACCTGGCATGTACGCTACCGGACTTATGGTCAATTTTGATCACCTCGCAAAAATTACCGAAGGCAAATCAGGCCACTCCCCTACATAGGGCGTCTACTCATAAAAGGTCGGATTACCAACGCAGCGGAAGTCGGCAGCCACAATTGCCATTTCAGGCTTGTTCGATCTCCCGCCTGTTGAGGGACGACGTCAAAAGACGGCAATCCAAAAAGTTTCAATCACTGTCAGCCACCGGTGACAGGGGCTCATTAATCCTCCGGGCGCAGCGAATTAGCTCGCTATCCGTCCTCGAAAGGCGCAGCACTGCTCTAGCCATAATGCTCAGCGATGGCCGGATGACCCCGCAATTGCCGCCGTCACCCTTGCCTCGGCAATTTGGGGGCAGCTAGTGAGGCTATCCATGTCGACAGGTTCGATTCCCTTGCCGAACGTGCTTATCGTCGAAGACGAGATGGTCTTACGCATGCGCGCGGTAGACATCGTAGAAGATGCGGGGTTCAATCCCGTCGAAGCCGTCAATGCGGACCAGGCGATCTCTATTCTTGAGTCCCGCTCAGATATCTCCCTACTGTTTACCGATATTCAAATGCCCGGTAGCATCGACGGCTTGACACTCGCCCACGCCGTGCACAACCGCTGGCCAGCGATCAAGATCATCCTGGTTTCCGGTCAAGTGATGCCCACCGATTCGGAAAGGCCGGCGGACAGCCGATTCTTTGCCAAACCGCTCGCTGTCGACCAGATGATCACCGAATTGCAAGCAATGGTAGGTACAGGCGCCCTTTTGATTGTTCCTGACGCAACCGGATTGCCGGCAAACCAATCGCTTCCCGCCGCTCTGCCAACCACCCCGTCGTCGCGTTCCGCACAGGAGGTGGTTTTGTCGGCGGAGAACCACAGCCTTCGGTTATTGCTGGAGCAAGCCGGCATCGATGCGGAAACTCTGCTTGTCCAGGCAGGTATCGATGCCAAGGAGCGAGAGGTCGCCGACAAATTGCAGAAGCTGATTCTTGGCGAACTTCATCATCGCATCAAGAACACCCTTGCCACCGTGAGCGCGATCGCCTCGCAGAGCTTTCGCGCAGCTTCCAGTGTCGAGGACGGCCAAACGGCCATGGAGGGCCGGCTAGGCGCGTTGGGACGAGCCCACGACCTGCTGATGCAGGTGAACTGGGCAAGCGCGAGTCTTACCCAGACTTTCCAGAGTGCCACAGAGCCCTACGACAGCCAGGGAGCCAGGCGCTTCCACTTCAACGGGCCCGATCTGAGGATTACCTCAGGCGCGGTTATAGCGCTCGCTATGACTTTCAACGAATTGTGCACCAATACGACGAAATTCGGCGCTCTCTCTGGCCCGGCCGGTCGCGTTGAAATCGCGTGGACGATAGATGAGTTGAAGCAGAGGCTTTACTTGGTCTGGACCGAAAGCGGAGGTCCCGAGGTCGCGCACCCAACCCGACGAAGCTTTGGCACCCGCATGATGAAATCTCTAGGCCAGCAACTGAACGGCGAGGTGCAACTTGCTTACGAAACATCCGGTTTTAGATACTCGCTGGATGTGCCGCTTGGTTCCGTCGCGGCGCCCGCGTGAAGGAGGTGATCGTCCGCTCTTTGGTACCATTGAGACATGCAGCCTTTACCTTGTCAGGCGGTCTTTGACCATGTGAAGCGTGACGATCACGCCCTCCGCACTCCAATCGCACGAAATGGAGCCGCCAAGCTGGGCCGTCATGCTGCGATTGAGCAGCTTGCTTCCATATCCACCTTCACCAATCGGAGACGCGACGGGCGGGCCGCCGCGCTCGGTCCAGACGACTACCACCTCGGTATCATGCGCGGCGCAGGATATATCCAGTGTGCCGGTTGGTGAGGATAGCGCGCCATACTTCAGTGAATTGGTGGCCAGCTCATGGACAACGAGCGCGAGCGTTGTAGCCGCTTGCTCGCCGACGCCCATGCGGGGGACTGAGACGCGGACGCGACCGCTAAACGCTCCCAAGTCGTCATAAGGCGCAAGCAGTACGGTCAAAAGATCGCCTAACAGCGCCGCTTTTCCACCCTGACCGGGAAGGGGCCGGACAAGATCATGGGCGCGACCTAGCGCCGTCAGCCGATGCGTAAGTTCTTTCGCCATGTCGGCGGTCGTCTTGGCGGACCGCGAAGTGATGGCGGTGAGACCGGATGCAATGGCCAGTAGATTTTTCACCCGGTGGCTCATTTCGCCAGCGAGCAACTCATGGCCTTCCTCAGCTTGCTTGCGTCCCGTCACGTCGATGAAAATTCCGTACATGATGCGACCAACAATGCCCGCGTCATTTCCCTGGCCGCGAGCGGAAATCCACCTGACCTCTTCGCCGACCATGATACGGAAATCAATTTCGTAGGCGCCGATGATCGCGCGGGTAGCAGCAAAAGCAGCTTTTACGCGATCACGGTCGGCCGGATGTACATGTGACGAGAGGTCATCGAACGACACGTATTCGCTCAGGGGCACCCCCCAGAGATCGAAAGCCCTCTCGTCCATTGTGAATCGATTGTTGTCTACGTTCCACGACCAGAGCGCGACGCCCGCCGCCAAGATTGCCAAACGAAGCTGGTCGGCATTCCAAACCGGCAGGCCCGCCTTCTCGGCCGGGTCTTCGGAAACCTTCGGGACTGGGACAACCTCAGCCGAGCCAACACCTTGCGCTTCCACGTTTATTCCTCAGCTCGATGAACTTTGCCTGCTGCAGTGGATTAGATCGGCGACAACGCCGGCCGCAAATGCCTTAGGGGATTTTGGATGACGCTTTGGGAACCAACTCCGCGGCCCCCCAATAGGTTCGAGCAACAGGTTGGTTCCTGACACATAAAACGAGGCTGAGAGGCCGTTCCATTAGATGAAAGATTGACCGATGATTTCAGCGGCGAAACGAGCGGTCATTCTTATTGTGGAAGATGACGTGTTGATACGGATGGACGCGGCGCAAATGATTGCAGGAGATGAGTTCGATGTGATCGAAGCGGCCAATGCGGATGAAGCCATTGCTATTCTCGAAACCCGATTAGACATCGCCGTCGTCTTTACCGACATTCAAATGCCCGGCAGTATGGATGGTCTCAAACTGGCTGCCGCGGTCAGAGATCGTTGGCCTCCGATCAAGATCATTACCACTTCCGGCCAAGCCAGAATCGGTTGTGATGATCTGCCAGACGGCGGGTTATTTTTGCCGAAGCCCTACAATGCTGCTCAAATCTTGAAAACGCTTCGTGAATTGACAGTCTAATTGAAGTACCTTTCAGCGGAGCCAACGCAGTCGTTACGACTTCCGGGTTTGGCCCATCGCGGACCTAGGGTGAGGTGCACCAAAGCGCCGCTATCAGAGGCAGAGCGGACCTCATAAGAAGTGCAGCGCAGGTTTATGAATACACGCCCTAGGCCACCGCGCTCGGAAACAGGCGAGCGGCTAATGCACAAATATGAGGTAAAGGAGGGCTGCCGCCAGCAGAACGCCCAAAACCGTATTGGCATTGGGATCCATCTTTGAATCCTCTGCCCGTGGAGACCCCAGCATCGGCCGGGGGGCGCAATGATGCTGGGGCCTCCGGACAGGCTTCTGTCTCGTGGGACCGAGACCGTCACCGCAGAACACAAGCCGGGCGCAACATAGACGTTCCCAGCCAAGTCTTAAATCTCCCCTGCTTCACACAGCGCGCCGCTCGGCCGCAGGGTCCGGTCTCGTCCGGCACCTGCGGCCCTGCTGCGACGTTCCGCACGATCGGCGTGCATCTGGCGCTACCCCTGCACCGTTGACGTTTGTTGGCCGAGGGGGTTCTGCCGAGCCAGGAACATCGTGGCTTTTGCCAAGTTTTCCCGGCGCCCTCGAGGCTCGTCGAGGGTAACCTCTAGGCCCCGGCTCATCCCCATTTGAGCTGGGGCCCTTTTCTTCCTTGAAAGGGACTGACTGAAGGGGAACGACCAGAGCAGTCGAATATTTGAGTCGTCGTTGGCTCGCTGCCACAGTGGGCGCAGGGCCCCGGCCTAATCCCTTTGTCTCCCCGGCAGCCGGGGCAGTCTCTCGGCCTTGTAGTATCGGAGTAGCGTATGCGTTCCTCGCCCTCGATCGTGCCGGCCGACCGCCTCGACCGCGACATTTATCTGGTGCTTGAAGACTTCGGCGCTCGCGCCGGTTGCGCCTGGCGCGAGACGGATGAGGCTGACACCGACCTCGAGACGATCCTGCAAAATCTCCTGTCCGGCCAGTACGCCTATCCGGTCCGAATTGTATCCTTCAATCCCGTCGAGGGATGGTCGCGAGATGCGACTTCCGACGTCGCCGACGCACTGGCCCAGCGCGCATCTGACACTGACACCGAGGTCTCTTCTGCACTGCAAGCCTTCATCGCCGCCAACGCCACAAGGAGCTTCGACATGCAGCTAGCGCTGCCCTTGCGCGGAATCGCCTGATGTCCAGCGACGAAAAGCCCCTTGCGGCCGGTGCAATGGCTACGACGTGCGCCAACTGTGACGATCTCGGCTGGGTTTGCGAGAACCACCCGGACCGCCCCTGGGAAGGCCCACGCGCCTGCAACTGTGGGGGCGCGGGGGCGCCCTGTCCGGCCTGCAACGCTGCTGGCGATGGGGAAGTGCCGCGTATGCCGGAAGGCTTTCGAGTCGAGGTCGACAAGGACGGCTGGCGGCACTGAGGTGCCTTGTGAGCGGCCCCAAGCGCGTTCGCAGTAGCGCCGAACGGTCGCTGGCGACTTCATCGGCGGGTCCACAAGAGCCGCCTTCGGCGCTCACCCGCCCGATACGCACAGCGCGACCAGTCGTCTGGCCCAGCGCGAACCAGCGACTTGGACGTAAACCGATTGCTCCGTAATCATAGGGGAACGATGCTCTTCACTGCGGCGCGAACCCCGCTGTAAACTGATGCCGGATTGTGAAATCGATTCGCAGAAAGATGGCTAAATCCTCGAAACTTGTCGCCGCGAAGAATGGGCGAGTACTTCTGGTCCGACGACGGCGCGATAAGCGCTGGGCGTTCCCGGGCGGCCGTAAGCGTGCGGGTGAAAGTGAGAGGAAGTGTCTTCGCCGCGAGATCACCGAGGAACTGCCGAAGCTAAAACTTGGGCCAGTGAAGCTCTGGAAAGAGGTAAAGGGAAAAAACCGTCAATCCGGACGACAGATGAGCGACGCGATCTTTGTGGCCAAGAAGGCGTCCGGTCCCCTGAGGATCGGCGATAAGAACGAGATCGACAAAGCGGCTTGGCGCAAGCCGCGCGGCATCAGACTCACGCCCACGTCGCGCTACATCCGGGACAAGTTGTTTCCGAAGTAGATCACGCGCTCGCAACTGCGGCCTCGAACCCAGCGGTCAACCGCGCAACCGTTTAGCGCGGGTCCAGACCTTCTTCAGATATCGTTTTCGGGCTCCCGGTGCACCAACCTTCCCGCCCCAAATGCGAATGAGTTGCCGTGATCGACCGGAAAGCTCGGCGACTTCCTTATAGCTCGCAAGACCATTCTTGAGCATGTAGAGCGCGGCGGCCTTGGTGACATCCTTGGTGCGCATTTGCAGTGCGATCCCGATTGTCGTTTCGGGCCAGATGCTGATGCGTCAATGACTGTAATGCCCTCAGGGGGCGGCTCAAAGTACAACTGGCCACCCACCTTGCATCTTCTCAAAGCTAGTGGTCTGGCTTTTCGCGCACGATCACGCCGGTCTTAGGGTCGGCGTGGAATTCCATCTTCTGTCCGTTCTTGATGCCTTCGCCCTCCCATTGGCCGTCGTCGGCTTCAAGCTTAGTGACCTGCGAATAGCCCGACTCCATGACCTTGGCCTTCACTTGCTCCATCGGCATCCAGTCAGGTCCGGGTTGGTCTGCTCTCGCTGCTGAGCCAATGGCGAGGGAACCGAGAACCAGAATTGTGGCAAGCTTCATTTTGGCCTCCTCTCGATGAAAGGCTTCAACGGGCGCGCTGAATTGATGTTCCTCTGTCGCGCCCGCGGACTTGGTGTCAGATCGACGCAAACGAATGGACTTCCGTTTTGGGCCCCTGGGGACAAGATGGTCGGCTTCGGGTCAAAACCGGCAACGCGGCCCCTTCTTACGGGAAAGACGATCCCTATCTCCGCATCATGCGTACCGCGTTCGAATTCTGCCTGCCGACCGCCGCCAAGGTGGTGCCGGCTGGCCCCGACTGGATCCACGAAATCAAGTATGACGGCTATCGCCTGCGCGTCGAGGGGCAAGACCGTGCGGCTTTTCACCCGCAACGGCCACGACTGGACCAAGCGATACCCCTGGATCGTCGAGGCCGCGCTGAACAACCGCGAGCAGCAATTCGCCATCGACGGCGAGGCCGTGGTGCTCGGCGTCGACGGCGCCTCGGACTTCAACGCCCTGCACTCGCGCAAGCATGATCACGAGGTTCAGCTCTATGCGTTCGACATCCTCGCGCTTGGCGGCGAGGACCTGCGCCAGCTGCCATTGACGATGCGCAAGACCAATTTGGCGCGGCTGCTGCGCGGCCGGCCTGATGGCATATTCGTCGCGCCGTTCGAGGCTGCCGAGATCGGTCCGGATCTATTCGCCGCCGCCTGCCGCATGGGCCTCGAGGGCCTGGTCTCGAAACGCCGCGACCGGCGTTATGGCGCCGGCCGCTCGAAAGACTGGATCAAGGTGAAGAACCGGACCCATCCGGCAATGACGCGAGAATTCTGAGCGTTCGGTCGCGCGCCTCCTGCCCAATCAAGGCCCGGCGGTTCAATTGCCCCTTTCCGTCCATCCCCTTTCTGGGCCCCTCGGTCGGCTGCGGGCAGCGTTCAGTCTATCGGCCTCTGCTTCAGCAGTGGAGTGCGACAAGCCAGACAGAGGCTTCCCGCCTTTTCCGATCGCAGGCACATCTAGTGAAAGATCCAGTACGGTGAACCGGCCGGTTACCGGTCGCTCATACCAAGCAACGTACCGCGCCTTCATTTCGGTCATTCTAGACCCCCTCGGTAGCGGATCGATCCTCGAATAGATCAACGTATCGCGCATGGAGAATCACGTAGCCCTTGGCACCGTCTAAGAGCACCTTGACCTGAGTGGCCGTTGCTCCCTGACCAAGAACGATGCCTTTCTTACCGCTAAGACGCGGTCCAGCCAAAGCAGCAATGACGATCCGTCGACCAGCAAGAAGCTCGTCCTTGGCGGCCATTAGGTCCGCAGATCTCGGCAGGTTACGGTTTGTGCTACGCGGCATGGCTTTAAAATAGCGCAGCACCATTGAGTTAAAAAGCCCGTGTGTCGGGGGACCACGGCTTGCGCGACCTTTTCGATCGGTCAAGCTGGCGAACCGCTAAGCGTGAATGGTGATCGCAATGCGTACTGCAGAACAATTGATGCAACTACCACATGTATTCAATCTTGGTGCACGTGATCAAACCCGCACGGTCTAACAAGCCGCTTATTTGTGCGCGCTGCTCAACAAATCTGCTAGCTGCGAGGCGCCAAGCGGCGTTGACTTTCAGCGGGTCCTTGGCGTGACACCTAGATGCCCCCGGCGCTAGCCTCAGGCCATCCATCCGCGGCAGCCCCTGTCGTAAACCGGCAGGGGTTGCTTATTGGTGGTAGGCCCGCCAGTGAACCAGCGGGCCTTTGCCCGGCGGAGTATTTACAGCTCCCACTAGAGTGAAGCACTGATGTCTGACGACGGCGCACTCAAGAAGGAAATCGACGCTCATCAGCAGCAGATGACAGAGGCTGAACGTAAACTTTTGGTCGGCCTCGATGAGTTCATCAAGGGCAAGGTCGCGCTAGGCGTGCCCAGAGAGCGCGCCTACGCCATAGTTGCGGAGATACTCCCGTACGCTCGAGAGGTCAGAGCACGCGATCTACGCCGCGCGTTTAGGGTCGTCTAAGGCGTCCCGGGAGTACTAGGCCCGCCAGCGTGAACCGACGGGCCTCACTTGGTCGAAGCTAATTAGCGTCGCCCGACCTGCGATCAGCGGCGCGCTCGCCAACGGATCAACGTGCCCTTCTTGTTCAAGCTGAAGGGCAGTGGCAGCGAGTTCGGCGCCGGGCTCAAACACGCGATCGAGCGCGGCGTAGTTTTCGAAGCACGAGAGCGGCACGTATGTGAAAATGATGCCACCCAGCGAAGACCTGCTGACCCGCAAATACTGGTGGCTCTCCCGAAAGCCTGGGCGGTACGGTCCCGACCCGGATTGGTTTCAGAACCCCTGGCAGATTTTCTTTCCTTCTGAACGGATGGTTTAGGAACGTGGCTTCTGCGCTCCCGTTGGCCCCGCACGAATCCAAACAGGAGTTTTCGATGAAGAAGATCATTATCGCTACCGCCGCCCTCGGCCTTATGTGCGGTACCGCCTTCGCTCAGAATTCCAGGCCCGCTCCGCAGTCCGACAACATGCAGAAGCCCGGCATGCACAATACGGACAAAGGTTCGATGACCAAAGGCACCACCGGCATGAGCAAAGACGGCATGGCCAAGGGCGGAATGGTGAAACCCGATGCATCCGGCCAGGGCGGCTCTGGTCCCGGCAGCGACCAAGGCGGCACGAAGGTGGCGCCAGGTAACATGAAGTAAGCCAGTCTCTTCCTGGCTTTACTTCTACCGCCGCGCCGCTTGTCCATGCTGGCGCAGCCGGCCCTACCGCATGCCCATGAACAGCGCCGCAACGAACAGTGCGGCGCCAAAGGCTGCAACGCCAAGGCAGATGCGCGCGTGGACTGAATACGGATTGATGTGGGGCTGTTCGACCAAGGCACGCTCCCATGCTACGCAGGCGGGAGCCCAATCGGTCTCTCAGTCACCGACGCCTAAGGCGGAGTATGGCCGATGATGCGGTGACAATCGATCGCTTGCCAATCGGTTCCAAGCAAGAGACGCCATTAAGGCCGCCGGCCTGTGCGGAAAAACGAAGCTGATGATCGAAAAAGTCCGCCAACTAAGGCGGCCTTACTCGTCGATGGATCGCAGCCGGCTTTCCAGATCCGCGATCAGCTCTTGGATGCGCGCCTCTGTCTCGGGGTCTAACGCCATCCGTCGGAGGAATGAGCGGTACTTCATGATCTTCATTTCGAGTTCGACGCGTTCGTCTTTTTCGACCACCTTACTCTCCCCGTTTTATATATGACGAGGGAGAAGCAAAACTGTTCAATCGAATCAGAAATGTAGCGTATTGGACGTAGCGCGCCCCCGGATTGCCTCAATGTATCGTGGGTTTTTTCCCGATGTCTATGTAGGCGCGAAAACCGATCCGATGAAGTTTGATCATGACCCTCGCCAAGCGGCGAAGTTCGTTTCTGGCGCCGCCGATAGGAAGTCCGCGAGCGCGCCGCAGCAGTTGTGTAGCGCCCTCAATCAGGGGCGTACCTTCAGGTACCTCTTCGGCTGGTCTCATTTCGAGACCTGTAAGCCGGGCGACCTCAGCCACTCACTCATCTGAGCGCCGGTCTCTACTTGCCGGGCCTTGCGGATTGCGCGCTCCCGCTCGATACCTGGCGGAAGCGAGCGCGCCTTCTCACGAAGGCGCTTCGCCTCATCTGCAAGGCGATCTTCAAGGGGCACTGTTTGCTTGAAACGGCGTCGCTGCATGGCGCTGCTCCATTCCTGAGGAAGGCGGGAGCGCTAATGGCGTTCTCATCACCGATAAGAGCCGGGGACCGTGCGGTGATGACCGACGTTAGCATTGTTCGATACCGGACATAAGTTCACTTTTGTACCAACGCCAAAAGTTAATGAAACAGACTCCGGAGCTCCCAAAATCAAAGCAGGACGAGCAGCTAGTCAATCGCGGTCTTGATTTGCCCAACTTTTCTCGCGAGTTGCCAGATCTCGACGTCGTGACCGTCGACGAGGCGCATTGCCTTTTGCAAGGCTTCTTCATCGTCCACAGCATCGAAGCCATGGGCGCTGAAAATGTGTCCGTCCTGATCGAGGAGGTACGCGCGGTAATCCTTCACGTGGGCGCGCGAAGTCCGGGAGACAGCAGCCACTCACTTATGTGGGAGCCGGTCTCCGCTTGGCGCGCTCGGCGAATGGCTTCGTCGCGTAACCTGCCAGGTGGAAGACTCTCGGCTTCTTCTCGCAGGCGCTTCGCCTCTTGAGCGAGACGTCCTTCGAGTGAGAGTATTTGTTTGAAACGGCGTCGCTGCTGCTGCATGGCGCTGCTCCCTGTGAGAGAGGGCGGGAGCGCAACCGGCGTTCTCATCACCGATAACAGCCAATGTCCTCGCGATGACCCCCTGAGTGTCCGATATCGGACCAAGAAAATCGAGTCCAAAATACTTCGCTGCGGCCAGGAACGAAGTCTCGCCCTAGACTTTGCCCTATGTAGAGGGTTTTTCCCGTCGTGAGTTTCCCCGACCTGTAGCGTCGCTGTGACGGAAATCGGACCGACAGGCTGACCTAACGTTCCCTATAAAAGCTATTCCCGCTTGCGTGCTCTCGGAGCGCATCCGTCCCGCGGAGATCGGCCCGACCGACCGGGCGGGAGCCGCATTGGCCAAAAACAGCGCTTCGGCGAAACATACCAACAATCTTCTCGGATCTTTGCCGCACGCTCAATTTAGTTTGCTCTCACCTTACATGGTCGTCGAGCAACTCAACCAGGGTGTAATCCTCATCGAAGCCGGAGACGAGACCGAAAACGTCTACTTCCCACACCTGGGCATGCTCTCGCTGCTAGCCGTCTTGAAGGACGGCAGGGCGATCGAAACCGCGACCGTTGGCCGGGAAGGCGTTGTTGGAGCCATGGCCGGACTTGGCGCGCATATTTCTCTTGTTCGGGTCGTTGTGCAGCTCAAAGCCGAGGTGACAAGAATTCCGGCAAGCCGATTTCGCAAGGCAACGGGAGAAAGCACCACGCTGCGAAACCTCTGCGTAGGCTACAACGAAATCCTGTTATCCCAAGCTCGGATCAATGTCGCTTGCAATGCCGTTCATGTCATTGAAGCGCGCTTCTGCCGATGGCTCCTCCAAACGGCTGACACCGCAGGAAGCAACACCATTAATCTAACGCAACAGTTCCTGGCCGAGATGCTGGGCGTGCGGCGCACCTCGGTCACAGAGGTCGCAAGAAAAATACAGAACACCGGCGCCATTCACTACGCCCGTGGAGAAATCAGCATCCTCGATCGGCAGATTCTGGAACGTTTATCTTGCGAATGTTACACGACGCTGGTGGAGCAATCGAAGAGCTTGAGCAGATAGGTCGAAGCAGTCTCTGGTAACAGCGCCTTCCGAGACGGCCTTGCTATGTCTTCTTCCCAACTTTAACGTCTGCCCGGGAAAGAAGTACGAGGCGTTCGGTGAGCAAGGTCCGCGAGTACATCGATTTTTGGGTTGAGAACAGCGTTAACGCCGCGGAGCAATATTCGACTCCCGGCGCATCGCAAAACGTGCACGATCTCGTGCGCCGCCTCGTCGAGGGGGCAAGCGGTCAAGGTATCTCTGAGGAAGCCATGACCAACGAAGTTGGCGACCTGACGAAATACATGAGACAAGCTTTCCGCCGCTAACAAGGCTGAAAAAGACCGGAGCAAATGAGATTCGCGGTCGGGAAATTCGAAAACTCGCCGCGCCTTATCCTTCTGCTTTTCTTCGACACCAAGCCCAACAATCTCGCGCTCTAGAGCGGCGGCGGGAGGAATCACGCCGCCCCGATGGGCATCGTAAAATCGCCTTGTACAATGGCACGTGAGGAAACGCCCGGGACCCTGCTTCTCGCGCGCGGTTTGGATCACACGGCATGTCCGATCTGCGAAAGAAGATGACGCCAGCCTTCGCCCGGCCTATTCGCATCTGCGAGTGGCCAGCACCTAGCCGGCGGGTTTTTCTTTGTCCTCGTGCGGCTGCTCGCCACGGTTTTCGGCAGTCTGCTCCGAATCCCCGGGCTTCTTCCCGGCCATGTTCCCAGGATTGAAATGGTACTTGCCGTCCGGATTCTCGCCGGGCTGTTTCTCATTTGGATTTTTGTTGTTGTCGTCGGCCATGAGGCTGTTCCTTAGATAGAGGAACAACATGCAACAGGGCGAGCAATCCCTTGGTTCCTACCAATGGACCTAATTCTCGTTCGCGAGTGGCCTATTTCGGTCGGCATCCGACCTTCCGCACGATCGGCGCGGCACGGCCTGTTGGCTAGCATGAGGGAACACACTGGCGGCGAATATTTGAGTCATCGCTGGCTCGCTGCCACAGCCGGCGAAGCGCGAGGCGCCGCTCGGCCGCAAGATCGGCGTGCGTTAGGCGCTACCCTGCACCGTTGTGTTTGTTGGCCGCGGGGTTCTGACCGAGCTAGGAACATCGTGGTTTTTGCCAAGTTTTCCCAACGCCCTCGGGCTCGCCGAGGGTTAACCTCTGGGCCCCGGCTCATCCCCATTTGAGCTGGGGCCCTTTTCTTCCGGGACAAGGTCTCAAGGGGAACGACAAGAGCAGGCGATTATTTGAGTCGTCGCTGGCTCGTTGCCAGAGATGGCGGAGCGTAGCAGCGTCGGCCGAGGCGCAACTCAGTGGATGCGCCTGCGGCCCATCGCGCGCGACGGAGGGCACTCCGCCCTCACCTCACCGGACCCGCCTCTTCAAATCAACTGCTCACCAAGTCTGACGTCCGTACCAATCATCCACGTCTTTCTTCGTCTGGTCTTTCTGATAGCCGTATCGCTCCTGAATTTTGCCTTCGAGTTGATCTCGCTTCCCGTCGATCACGTCGAGATCGTCATCAGTGAGCTTTCCCCATTGCTCTTTGATCTTGCCTTTGACTTGCTTCCAGTTTCCCTCGACCTGGTTCCAATCCATGACGCTGCCTCTTGCTGATCGGTTTAATCGGTGCAGCACCAACGACTAATAGTGAAGGCCGTTCCTGCGCATCACTAGGAACGAATGCCGAGCGCTTCTGTTTTTAAGGTTCCAGCTAGGGAGGATATCGTGAGAACATTGGCCACCATCACTGCTCTGCTCTTTGCCTCCGCGGCGTTCGCCCAGACTCCTGCTCACACGGCGTCCGAAGCAGCCGCGCCAATCGCCGCTGCGGGAGACTGGAGCGCGGCAAAAATGAAGGGCGTCAACGTTTACAATGAAGCCAACGACAAAGTCGGCGACGTTTATGACATCATCATCGACTCTCAGGGCCGGGTAAGGGGTCTTGTCATCGAGGCAGGCGGCTTTTTAGGAATGGGCACGCATTATGTTCTGGTCGCGATGAACAGCCTCAAATTCGCTAATAAGGCTGGGAAAACGACCGAAGGAATGACGTCCGAGACTGCGCGCGAATGGTTTCCCGACCGAGCCGTTATCAACGTCACGAAAGACCAACTCAAGTCGATGCCAGAGTTCAAGTATTAAGTAACTCTGTCGAAAGGCCTGTGGCCTCGATGTCTAAGCCGGATACAAAATAGGGTCTTCGCCGACGATATAGACACCCATCTTTGAATCCTCTGCCCGCGGTGGGACCAGCATCGGGCCCAGGGGGCATGATGATGCCGGAGCCTCCGGACAGGATTCTGTCTCGTGGGACCGTCACCGCAGAACACAAGCCGGCCACAACACAGACGTTCGCGCGCGCGGCCGCAGGGTTCGGACTCGTCCGACGTTCCGCACGATCGGCGCGGCACGCCCCGTTGGCTAGCATAATGGAACTCAAGCGCGGCCGAATATTTGAACCACCGCTGGCTCGCTGCCACAGCCGGCGGAGCGGCCCCGGCCTACCCCCTTGATCCCCCGCAGCCGGGGCCGACTCTCCGCCCTTATCGTATCGGAGTAGCGTATGCGTTCCTCGCCCTCTATCGTGCCGGCCGACCGCCTCGACCGCGACATCTATCTGGTGCTTGAAGACTTCGGCGCGCGCGCCGGTTGCGCCTGGCGCGAGACGGATGAGGCTGACACTGTCCTCGATGGCGTCCTGCAAAATCTCCGATCCGGCCAGTACGCCTATCCCGTCCGAATTGTATCCTTCAACCCCTTCGAGGGGTGGTCGCGGGATGCGACTTCCGAGGTCGCCGACGCACTGGCCCAGCGCGCAACCGACACCGACGCTGAGGTCTCGTCTGCACTACAAGAATTCATCGCTGCCAACGCCACAAGGCGCTTCGACATGCAGCTAGCGCTGCCTCTGCGCGGGCTGGCCTGATGCCCAGCGAAGAAAAGCCCCTCGCCGCCGATGCCACGACCACGACGTGCGTCAACTGTGACGATCTCGGCTGGGTTTGCGAGAACCACCCGGACCGTCCTTGGGACGGCCCGCGCGCCTGCACCTGTGGCGGCGCTGGCGCACCCTGCCCGGCCTGCAACGCCGCTGGCGAAGGTGAAGTGCCGCGCATGCCGAACGGATTTCAGGTTGAGGTCGACAAGGACGGTCGGCGACACTGAGGTGCCTATCTACGGTGTGAGCGGCCCCAAGCGCCTCCGGGCTGGAGTGGAAGGAGACGCCGGGACCGCCACGACGCACCGGCTCAAGGCCGAGCGCCGGCGGATATTCTCCGCCCCGGGGTTGATCGCAGGCTCTAACAAATGTGTGGTGCCCTGGATTAACTTCACGGATGACAAGCCGGGGCCGTGCAGATGTTCGGACCTTCGGGAAGGCCAAGCGGCGTAAGCCTAGGAAAAATCGGCAATCAGCACTGTTCGCTTCCGCACATAACCGCTTGCCACTCCGGTACGGCGTGTTCTTTCTTTGGCAGCGTGGCGATGTACTCGCCGGCGTCGAGCAGCGTCGCCAATGCGAAGCGGCCGCCAACTAAGGTGGCCTCATAGCTCCAAGATCAACCAAGCGACGAGCGCGGCGTTAAGAATGCCGACCGCGACAATGCCCGCCTGAAAAGGCCCAGTCTCGATCGCGACCTCCCGGCCAGGACGTCGTTCGTTGAACTCGAAACCGGTCCAGAGCCCGCGCTCCTCGCGGTACCGGGCGTATGCCCGGTAACAACCACAAGGCTCCTGGCTTAAGTGGGAAGCGAATTTGCTCGAACGCATTTCCGCAAGCCGCGGCAGAATGTCTCGATTTGAGCTGCGATAACTTTAATAAGGCAGGCAGGGCCGCCGATCGTATCGGATCGCTTGTGCCCGCCCGCGCAAGCGCGAGTCCTGCGAGATCCTACGATCGGACGCGACATTCCCCGAACTCTCCTGTCGGCACGCCACCGCTGCTCCGAGGTTGTTTTCTTCACCACCAAAGTCTTGCGCGCAGCGGAGAGTTTGGCCGGCGGCACGTCATCCTTGCTCAGCTAGGAACGATTCAACAAAGCGTGTGTTCGTCCTTAGATCCAAGAAATGAAGCACAAGAAATAAAGCAAGAGGGTGAAGCGATGGCGCGATCAGTGGAGGAGTTGAGGCATGAGTCCGAACGCAGCCGCGCAGAGCTGGCAACTACGGTAGGGCGACTAAGGGACCAGATATCGGACACCGCCGAGGACATCCGCCACAAGGTCTCGCCGCAGTACATTAAATCCGAAGTCTCCGAATACGTCAGCCACAAGACTCAGAGCTGGATTGAAGGGCTCAAACAGCAGATCATGGACAATCCCATGCGCGCAGTGGCCGCGGGCGCTGCAGTAGGAATTCCGCTGCTGCGATTGACGCGAGGTGTCCCGTTGCCACTTCTGATGATCGGCGCCGGACTTGCCCTGACCTCGAAGACAGTGCGTGATCGCGCTGCGGACGCGTCCGGTCCGGTAATGGATAGAGCGGGGGAAATGCTCGAGGAGTTGGCGGAGGGTGCCCGTGCCATGCAGGGCGACGCGACGGAAAAGCTATCCTCTGCTCGAAGCCGAGCCGCTGGCATGGCTGGAGACGCACAAGATCGGGCCGCCGGCCTTGCGGATGACCTGCGAACAGGCGCAACAAAGGCTGCCAGTTTCGCAGGTGAAGAACTCAAGAGGGGCATCGACGCAGCCAAGGACGCGGCGGCGAACACGCCTGACCAGGCCCGTCAGACCATCGGCGACAACGCTGCTCTCATCGGAGGCCTGGGCATCGCGATCGGCGCCATGATCGCTGCGGCTCTTCCCGAGACCAAGGCTGAAGGCAAGGTGATGGGTCGGGCGAGCGATGGCGTGAAGCAGGCTGCGGCCGCTGCGGCGCAATCCGGATTCGAGGCGGCGAAAGAGGCGACCACGTCTGCAGCCGACGCGGCGGCGCAAAAGGTCGCAGAGGCCGATCTCGGCACCCACGCCAGTCGTATGACGCAGAACGTGGCGGACACTCTGAAAGAGGCTGCGGACGACGTCGTCGAAGCCGCCTTTAGCTCCTCTCAAAACACCAACACCTGAAGGAAACCATCATGAGCGAAGTGGACCCGAACAACATCACGCAGTTCGCACCAAACCGGGACCGGGGCCCCTCGAAGGATCTGAAGGAACAGATCGGTGAGGCCGGCGCAGAGATGAAGCAGCGCGCTGGCGATGCCTTGCAAGCAACGGCCGATCTCGCGCGGGACAAGTTCAGTGAAGCGGCGGATGCAGCCAAAGGGGTGACGGAAGGGACTGTGGACCAGATCCAAAGCCAAGCCCGCGAGCAGCAGCGGTCGGGCGCAGATTTCGTTGAACGCCTCGCAGGCAACATGCGAGAAGCCGGCCGAGCATTCGAGAGCGACGTACCGTTCGCTGCACGCGGCATCGGTTCTGCTGCCGACTATGTCGAAGAAGCCGCTCAGAAGATCCGCGACGGGAGCTTCCGGGATCTCGTCGAAGGCGCAACTGATTTCGCCAAGCGTCAGCCCGCGGCCTTTCTCGGAATATCTGTGCTGGCAGGCTTCGCAGCAGTCCGCTTCCTAAAAGCATCCGGCGAGCAATCGTCATCATCGAAGCGGAGCGGCACAACGGATAAATCGTCGTCGGAAGACGTTCAGAAGTCCGATGGCCCCCCGTTCTCGGCGAGTTCCGCGCGGCCTAGTCCGAGTTCGCAACAAACGTCATCCTCACAGGGCAACACCGTACCATGAGTATCGAGCACGATATCAAAACTAGCCAGGGCGAGTTTCGGGCCATCTCGACGCTACTGGGCGATGCCATGTCGCAGTTCGCCAAGCTCTTCCAGAACGAAATGGACCTGGCCAAGGCGGAGGTTGGCTACAAGCTTCAGAAACTCGGTGGCGCGCTAGGTTTGATTGCAGGTGGCGCCGTTCTGGTGATTCCGGCGATCGTCATGGCGCTATTTGCCCTGTCCGCGGCGTTGATCTCCGCAGGATGGTCGCAACCGGTATCGTATCTGACATCGGCGTTCATAGCGGCGATAATCGCGGCCGTGCTGTTTGCAGTCGGCATCAACCGGCTTGATGTGCGCAATCTGGCACCTCACGAAACGATCGGCCAGCTTGAAAAGGATAAGGCCACCATGAAAGGAATGGTGCAATGAGCAATACAAAGAGCGGTTTTATCGACAATTTGGTGACGGCGGCCCGGGAAAACCCTCTTGCCGCTGCGCTTATCGGAGGTGGAGCGCTTTGGCTGTTGGCTGGCGACCAGAAGCTGAAGACCGCGACCCGCTCGGCTGTGAATGCAGTTTCGCCCGTGGCCGATGCTGGGACGAGTACTCTCAGGTCGGCAGCGTCGGCTGTTAAGCAGACTGTGGCGCCTCCAACGGCACCTGAAATGGACGACGAGGGATCGCTGGGCGTCGGCGAAACTTTGACCGGCGCCACCGCTGCGGCTTCCGATGCATTCTCAGGAGCTGTCGACAGCGTTCAGGATCGGTTCGACGAGGGCGTCGCCTTCTTGCAGGAGAACTTTGGCAAGCTTGGCAATGCGCTTCCAGGTAAGGAAACGCTCACCAGTGCGCAATCGTCACTAACTGAGTTGCTTGAACGACAACCGCTGGTGCTGGGGGTTGTGGGCATGGCGATCGGTGCAGCAGTCGCAGGCGCGTTTCGCGCTTCCGAAATGGAGAACGAATATATCGGCAAAGTCGCCGACGAAATGAAGGCCGACCTTGATCGTCGCGCCGGCGCGGTATCGCAGGCCTTGCGGGAAGCCTCAGATACGGTGATCGCAGAAGTCGGCGACAAAGGTGCCGAAGCCTTGAATAGGGTAAAGCAGGCCGGCATGGAAGCCGCCCAGGCAGCCACCGGCAAAATCAGGTCCCCCCAGCCGAGCTAAGGTTGCGGTAGTCGCGGATCACGTGGTGCCGCGAGCAACCTGAGTTTTCCTCAGATTGCGCGCCGTTGTCTGCCGACCACAAAGCCGTAGATAAATAGCACGATGACCGCGCCGACCACGGCGCCGATCAACCCTGCGCCTTCGCCAGGACGATACCAGCCAAGGGCTTGCCCAAGGTAAGTCGCAACGAAAGCACCAACGATCCCGAGGATGGTCGTTAGGATGAACCCGGCTGGTTCGTTGTCCCCCGGCATGATGAACTTGGCTATCACCCCGGCGATGAAGCCAATAACGATGGCCCAAAGAATGCTCATTCTTCATCCTTTCAAAAGCAACGTGGCGGCAGTTCAAGACTATGGACTGGGTAGGCGTCCCTCCGGCGTATACTTGTCGACTGCTGAGGGGAGCTCCCGGGATAACCTTGCGAGAATCTCCTCTTGAGAAAGCCCGGTCTCCAGTTCAAGCTTTTCCAACACGTCTGGACCTATTGCTTCCCTCAGCTGCGGAGGCGAAACGTTCTTATTGGGCCCTGTGCTGATCCAGGACTGAGCTACGTCACCGCGGCCATTTTGATTGAATTTCTCCAGCAGCTCGCCGATCCCTCCTTGAAGCAGTCCGCTGACTCCGGCCCCGCTGAGCATGCCCGTAAGATTGCTGAGCAGCCCACCAAGCGGCTGTTGAGAACCACGGGGTTCTAACGACCCCGCTCCCGGGCCCTTTAGCAACTCCGCCAGCTTGTCTCGATTCTGATATCCGGCAATGGCGAGCAGTCCTAAAAGCGCAGTCATGGACGGCATTCCGCGGGTCATTTGCAACTCCGTGATAAGGGTTAGACAGCTCGAACTCTGACGCATCGGTTCTGTTCCTAGGCACGCGAACGCAGCCTACCGCCGGAAGTCGGGGCCGAAGCCGCCTACTCCTCCCAAGTCGGTGCGGCTCAAGCGCTAGCGGCGCACTGCAGCCTGACAGAATCGATTTGCTTAACAGTGTTGATTTCCGCACCGTTGGAGCTTGTGCGTTCGGCCTCTCGACGCGAAACCTCAAGAAGCCTTGACGTGAGCGCGTTCTTCCTCGACTTCCTCGGCGTCCTTCTTGTCGACATCCATTAGATCGGCATCGGCATCCCCGACAGCCTTCAGGAGCTCGTCGAGTTTGGCATGAATGGCCTGAGTATCGCGATGCTCGGCGCGCTGGATGAGAAGGGTCATTCCCCAGGTTGCGAGCGTGGCGATCGAATGCCATTCCAGTCCGCTTCCCAGCACGAGCCAGCAAGCCCCGTAGGCCAGGAAGACAACGAATGCCGCAGGCCGCGACGTCGCCACGCCGATTTTGGTTAGCCAGCCTCTGATATCGGCAAGTGACATGTCAGCCAACGTGAGCGTGTCGGACCCGTTCCACGACCGTTAACTGCGAGACGATGTTCTCGGCCGGCAGCCTTGGAACCTGTCGTCCGCTGCAGCCGTGCCAACGACAACGAACGGTGCGTGCAATGGCGGGATTGAGTGCGGAAGACATTTGCAACAGGGCCTATCATCTTTGGCAGGCTGGCGAACCCGCAGGGGAGATGGACACCTTCTGGTACAAGGCGGAAGCCGAGTTGCTGGCCGAGTGTGTCGAACAGAGTGGGTCCCCCCGGGGATGACGGACAATCTGCGGGCTTGATGACCGGCTCTCGAACCGGTCGCCGACGGTGTCTCGCGCGACAAGTCCCACATACCTGCATGGCGTCCGCCCAGGAACCATCGCGCCATTGCGACGTCGATTCTTCGTTGAGGGAGGACGCGTCGCAGGGCTCGCAGTCGAGGTGCCAGACGAATTTGCCGCACGCGGTGGTCGGCGCCGATTGTCGCGACCAGGGTGGCGACGTACTGCCCGCACACTTGCTGAAGAGACCCCCTAACCGTAGCGTACAACGGAACGACGCTTGCCGTCGTGATGGCGACACCTGCCGATCACATCGATCTCGCCCTTGGGTTCAGCCTGACGGAGGGAATTCTTGCCGCGCCGTCCGAGATCGAGGACTTGGACATCGTCCGACACGAGGACAGTGTGGAGCTGCGGGTGTTGCTTACGTCGGACCGGGGCGACCGCCTTCGGCGCGGCGCCGGCGGCTGGTTGGCCCGACGGGTTGCGGCCTCTGCAGGATCGAAAGCTTGGCCGTCGGATAAAGGCTCGGGCCGCCCTCGGTCGAGATCCAGTCCTTCGTAGCGGGTCGTGCGCCGATACGCCGAAGGTGGAATACTATGACTCCTCGGCCTAGACAGAGTGCGAGAAGCCGGTGACACCGACCTCTCGCGCTCGACCTAGGAGTTTTTCCCGCCTAGCAATCGTTGTCGCGGGTGCCGGTAGTCGCCTTCGACTGTTCAGCTGCCGTCGGCTGGCTTTGCATCTGGCGCTGGGCGTCCTGCGACGAGGTCGCGGTGTTCTCGCTCGCCTTGTTCATGGCTGAAGTTGGCGAATGCTCCTTGGCGCTTGGCGAGGCGGTTCCCGTGGTCGTACTCGCTTGGCCCGTCGTGACCGGCCCAGAGCCGGCATCGCGGTTGGCTGTATTGCAGGGGCCGCCGAAGGCGATAGTTGAGCTGACGGCCAAGACGGCGCCAACCAGCATTGATTTCGTGAGCATGACAATTTCCTCCTGTTTGCCGGCTAGTGCTTGGCGGAGCCGGGTTCCGCCATTTTGCGATGCTGTTTCGCGAGCGTCTCCGCAGGCGTCACGTTTGCCACTGCAGACTGGATCTTGTTCTTGACGCCGGTGACAACATCGCCCTCTCCTTTCATCATGGCGACGAAGCCCTGGCGCGCGACCATGGCGGGATCGTCTTTCTCCCCTGAGCCCACCTTGGTGTCGAGCATGTCGGCGCGCTTCAAAAACTCGGTCTCGGTCGCGCTCGGCATGAGGCAGGTCACGCTGATTTCAGTATCGCGAAGCTCCTCGCGAAGCGCAAACGACAGCGAATTCAGATAGGCCTTCGACGCGTTGTACACGGCCTGGAAGCTGCCGGGCGTAAAGCCGGCAATCGAGCCCATGATCAAAATGCGACCCTGATTGCGCTGGCGCATGTCGATTCCGAGCTGATGCAGCAGACAAGTCCTCCAGGTCACATTCGTGCCGATGACATCGCGAATGCGGACGAGATCCTGATCGAGAAACGCATGCCCAAGTCCATGCCTGGCATTCGCCATGAGCACGGCGATCGGACGGCCCCTGACGGCCGCGTGGAGCTTGTCGACGCCTTCCTGCTTGGCGGGGTCGAGGTGGAGCGCCTCGACGACCTCCGCGCCAGGCTCACGACGCAGGTCGGCGGCCGCCTTTTCAATATCCACCTCGTCTGCGGCAATCAGAAGGTCATACCCTTCGGGCGGGCATATGCGCGCAAACTCGTAACCGATCCCCGTCGATGCGCCGGTCACGATTGCAAATTGCCTGTCCACCTCGGCTCTCCGCTATCTCCCAAGTTGCCTTTCCAATCGCGCTAGGCGGCCGCCGTTCCTAACCCGATAGGAACTTCGAGACGCAATCAAGCTTAGCCGTCATCATTCGCTCGGAGTTCCCTACATGAAAGCTCTCACCTGGCACGGCAAAGGCGACATCCGGTGCGAGACCGTGCCGGATCCCAAGATCGAGCATGGACGCGACGCCATCATCAAGGTGACTGCCTGCGCGATCTGCGGTTCGGACCTGCATCTGCTCGACGGCGTCATGCCGAGCATGGAAGAAGGGGACGTGGTGGGCCACGAGACGATGGGCGAGGTCGTCGACGTCGGCAAAGGCAATACCAAGCTCAAGGTCGGCGACCGCGTCGTGGTGCCCTTCACGATCTCCTGTGGTGAATGCTTCTTCTGCAAGAACGGCTTCTACTCCGGATGCGAGCGGTCCAACCCCAACGCCAAGATGGCCGAGAAGATGTGGGGACATTCTCCGGCCGGCTTGTTCGGCTATTCGCACATGCTCGGCGGTTTTGCCGGCGGTCAGGCGGAGTACCTGCGCGTGCCCTACTCCGATGTCGGACCTTACAAGGTCCCGGAAGGTCTCACCGATGAACAGGTGCTATTCCTGTCGGACATCTTTCCGACCGGCTACATGGCCGCCGAGTTCTGCAACATAAAGGGCGGCGAAACAGTGGCTGTCTGGGGATGTGGTCCTGTCGGGCAGTTCGCTATCAAGAGCGCGTTTCTGCTGGGGGCGGAACGCGTGCTAGCGATCGACACCGTTCCTGAACGGCTGGCACTTGCCAGACAATCGGGTGCAATCACGCTCGATTTCCGGAACGACGACATCTACGATCGTATCCAGGAGTTGACCGGCGGGCGCGGCGCGGCTGCTTGCATCGACGCCGTCGGCACCGAGCCTGAATCCACTGCCAGCATCGGCTCTGTGATCGACCGGATCAAGGTCGCGACCTTCATGGGAACGGACAGGCCGCATGTTCTTCGACAGGCGATCGAGTGCTGCCGAAATTTCGGCACGGTTTCGATCGTCGGCGTCTATGGCGGGTATCTGGACAAGATTCCTATGGGCAGCGCCATTAATCGCGGCCTCACCTTCCGGATGGCCCAGACCCCCGTCCAGCATTACATGCCGAAGCTTATGGAGCGCATCCAGAAGGGCGAAATCGATCCATCCTTCGTCATCACCCATCGGGCAACACTCGAGGAAGGGCCGGAACTCTACAAGACCTTCCGGGACAAGAAGGACGGTTGCATCAAAGTTGTGATGAAGCCTTTCGGAGCCTAACGACTGTCGGCTATCCGAGCAGGATTATGATGGAGAGCACAGACGCGTATTTCGATCGCAAGCTGGAAGAACTGAAGCTTCTGAACAGCTGCCTGGCTGCACCGCTATCACTGGATCGTCCTGGTTCGGTCGACGACGTCATTCGTCGCAAATTTCAGCTAACCGCAGCTCTCAGAGCCGCGCATGAGATGCAGGAGTGGGACGCCACCGAGACCGCATGGGCCGGCAGCGCGCGTCCATTCAGCGGGCCCTTTAAGTTTCGATACGACTATCAACGCGCTGACCTGGCCGTAGAAGGACCGTCATTCTATGCGCTCGATAAGCGCCACGTTCGACAAACGATCTACACGGCTTCGGGAATGGGGGCGATTGCTTCGCTACTCCTCGCACTCTCCAAGTCGATGAAAGGTAGGGAGGTCGTTGCGCTGCCAGGCTCTTACGGGGAAACATTAGAACTGATCGACGGCTATGCGCAGCAATTGCACTTGGTAATCGGGTCGATCGAGAGTTTCTCGACGGACAATGTCTCTCGCAGAGTCCTGCTGCTGGATTCATGCATCGCGTCACGCGATTTCTGCGATGTCGTCAATTGCGGAAAGCTGCATTTCGACCTCATCATCTTCGACACAACATGTTTCACCGGAAGTTCGGGACGTATTGAGCAGGTGGTCAGGTGGTCGAGGCGCCGGGGCGTTCCGCTGATCCTGGTCCGGAGTCACAATAAGTTGGATTCGTTGGGTGCGGAGTACGGGCGGCTAGGTTCCATTACGTTGATCCGCAGCGATTTCGCGACTCAGCGGATACCTCCATCATGCCTCGAAGAGCTTATGGCGGAAACGCGCAACGCCATAAGGCTCCTAGGCAACGCAGCCTTACCCGCGCACTTTCCGCCATTCGTAGGCACATCCTCTTACCGTCACCTGACGAGAAGGCGTATGGCCTCGATCCTTCGTAACGGTCGTTTCTCCTCCCGGCATTTCGCCTTGAGGCTGCGAGGCGTGCCGTCGCAGTTGCAGCCCGTTCACGGACTATACGTCACTTTGGGATCTCGCGAACCTCTCGACGAAGCGGCAGCCCGGCAGGCGGCCGCAGCCATGAGCGAGGAGCTAAGCGAAATCGGCTTTCCGATCCGTCACGCTGGAAGTTTCGGCTTTGATTTTGCCGCGACCGAATGGTTTCACGACCTGACGACCGACCGTTACAGCGTCCGCATCGCCGTGCCTGATCTCCCCTCGAGCCTTTGGATCGCTCTGACGCGAGCGATCGGCGACTGGTGGCTTGCTTCAGTTTCCCGATCCTGAGCGTTAGAGACAATGCTCAGTCAAGGCAGCTTCGAGCTGGCCGGCGAAAGGCGAAACAGGTTTGCCTTCGAGAAGAAACGAGCGGCGAAATTCTCCAGAAGTGATCGCCGCTTGGCGAGAGGCTCACCCGCCAGATCGCTTCCGCCTTTCAGCAAGAGGTCGAACGCGAGGAACAAGGCCGGGCTCTCTGCCACCAATTTCTTCACGCGGCTTGCAGCAGGGTGAATGCGCTGCAACAAATCATCGAATGAGAGTCGACCGCCGGTCGGAACGACGATCTCGCCATCGAGGACAAAGCTTTTTTCGCGGACCGCAAGCGCGCCGGCCATGACTTCGGGAAAGTACCGGTTGAGGTTCTGCCCGGACTTCGAATGGATGTCGACTTGCTCGCCCTCCCGCACCAGATGGCAACGGAAGCCATCCCATTTCGGTTCGTACAGCCATAGCTCGCCGATCTGAATGGCGTCGACCGAACAGGCCTCCATGGCCTCGATTGCGATGCGGCGCTTTTTCACGCCGCTCAGTCTTCCACACGAGCGAGAGGCCCGATGGCAGGAGCGTTGATTGGCTGTCCGTCGACATCGAACATCGATCCATGACAGGGGCAGTCCCAACACGTCTCAAAGCTGTTCCAATGCAGGTGACAACCCACATGCGTGCAACTCGCCGACCTCAGGTGCAGCGCACCTGCCTCGTCTCTAAAGGCTGCAAGTTTTTTCAGTCCACGCCGCACGACCGCGCCTTTGCCAAGCTTGAGATCGTCCAGTGAGTTAATCTCGCCAGGCGCCGCATACTCAGCAAAGCTTTTAAATGCGGTAATGTTCTCAGTCACAAAGTTCTTCGCGGCCTTAAGAGGAACCCGGCCCGGCTCGTAGATGTCTTTCCAGGGGTGATCCTCACCAAAAACGAGGCTCGTATTCAGCATCGCGCCGGCGACACCGTGCGTCAGGCCTTGCCCGGAATCGCCCATCGCGACGTAGATATTCTTGCCGCCGGAATCCCGTCCGATGAAGCCGGCATAATCGATTGTATCGAGCACCTGCCCGGACCAGCGATGCGTCTCTTTGCCGAGGCCGGAAACCAGGCTGCGGGCCCAGGCTTCCAGTCTGTCAAAACGCTCATCAGCGTCGTCTGCCTCTCCGCTTTTGTGATCTTCGCCTCCCACCAGCACATAGTCGGTATTGGCGGGACCGGGCTGCAGGCGGACATAATGGTAAGGATCTTCAGTGTCCCAGTAGAGCGCGTCAGGTATCGCACCGCGCTTGATCTCGAAGGTGATAACATAGGTCCGATAGGGAGCCGTCTTCGTGTGGATGGCAAAGCGGTCGGAGATCGAAGAGTTGGTTGCGACAACGGCATGTTTGGCGCGAATGGCGCCGCGCGCGGCTTTAACCGTCACGACACCATTGTCTTCAGTCACTTCGACGACCGGACTGTCTCGGAAAAAGGTCACGCCATTCTCACTGCAGGCCTTTGCCACCCCGGCCAGGTATTTGAGGGGATGAAAAGTCGCTTGCCGGGGATAGCGCAGAACGTGGCGGCCCTCGCACCCTTTGAGGGATACGCCCATCAGCCGGTGGACGGGAGCTCCGACCTCGCGGACCGCATCCATTTCCTGGTCGATGATATCGGACGGCATGTCCCGCCCCTGAAAGAGATAGCCGTCAAGCCTGCGAAAGTCGCAGTCGATCTTCTCTATCTTCTGGATTTCCTCGATGCGGTCGATGGCAGCCGCCTGGCTGTCGCAAAAGAGCTTTGTCGCCTCGTGCCCCCTGATCTTCGTCATTTCGCTGACGAGATCGTCGCACAAAGGAGCAAGGTGAGCCGACGTCCTCGACGTCATGCCACCGCAAATGCGGCCGCGGTCGATGACAATGACGGACTTGCCGCGCTGGCAAAGCTCATACGCCGTTGATATCCCGGCGATCCCGGAGCCAATCACGGCGACGTCGCACTCCTGCGCGCCATCGAGCACGCGCGCATCAGGTGCGACGTCAATATCCATCCAGAGCGATTTGCTGGTCATATGTTCTCCAAACACGTGAGAACGTTCCCATGACAGGCAGAGTTCCAATTCTACGTGTCAGACCTTGAGCACAACGGCCAGTATGCGCCTGAAGGTTGTCGCGTTCTTGGGAGCGTGCGCGTCGTTGTCATTGTTGAAATAGACCCAGGCCCGCTTCGCACCGCTCGCCTTGATCCTTTTGGCCCAGATCTCCAGCTCGCTCTTGGAATAATCGTGACGATACCATCGCTTTGGGCCGTGCAGGCGGATGTAGAGTTCATCGCTCGTCCGAACGAGTTCGTCCGGCAAGCGTGGCCCGCTGCAGGAGCAGAAGATAATCCCCGCGATACGAAAAGCCTCATAGACCTCTTCATTCCACCAACTCGCGTGCCGAAACTCCACGACGTTGCGACGCTCGGGATCCAGCTGGCTGACAATGTCATTAAGCCGGGTCTTGGTGTAACGATAGCTCGGCGGCATTTGAAACAGAAAGCAGCCCATCCGGTCACCCAGAATGTCGGCGATCATTCCAAAATCCCGGATGAGCGTCTTTGTCGCTTTGAATCGTTTCACGTGGGTGATGAGTTCGGAGACTTTGACGGTGTAGATGAACTTCTTCCTCCCGGGCTGCCGCCGCCAGGATTGAACACCGGCGACTGTCGGCCACGAGTAAAAGGATGCATTGATTTCGACAGTGTCGAAACGCGTTAAATAATGATTAAACCACTCGGTTTGCGGCACGTCTGCATAGAATGAGTCCCGCCATTTCCAATAACGCCAGCCGGAGCATCCGACGTGCACAAACTGTCTGTGCCGCGGCGGATCCTTTGGACGGTCAGTTTTTGTCTTGAGGCGAGCAGCATGCATCTTTGCGGCACGCTTGATATTGTCCTCGCGCTGCTTTTCGCGTCGCAGACGTCTGCGTTCTCGGAGCTCCTCGGGCGTCAATTCGATCCGCGTCGGTGGTGCCATCTGCGAACGACCCTCGATTGCCTACCGCTACCGCCTCGGGAGCCCTGCTGGCGCCGTTACAATGCAAGCCCGCGGCGACATCTGGGCTCCCACTCCCGCGTGCGGAATCTTTACCGTCGTTTAAAAAGGTCGTGAATTCGTAGAGAAGAACGACTGCACCGAGAGAGCGCCGCCAAGGATTGACGCCACGGACGATTTCATCCACCGTCCAGAGAACGAGGCCACCGTTGACCGCGATCGTCAGGGCCAAGTTTGCTTTGCCTGCTGATGGCCATACCCAGAGCAAAAGGCCGGCCACGATCACAATCCACAGAATGAGATTGGGTGACTGTACAATCATGATAGCGCCGGTCTTGCGATTGCGGAAAAATCATCGAAAGAGCTGGCCCCACTAGGGTTTCGCCCCGGTTGAATCTTCAGTCAGAGTCCAACCTCACCTTCTTCGCGACCTTTCCAATAGGTCGCGCGGTTGGCTCTGACCTTGATCAGGACAATGCCTGGCGTATCCACGCCATTTTCGAACCATTTGTCGAGATCACTTGTCCAGTGCTGATGAAAGACGGCCTTGTCGCGGATCAGTTCGGCAGTCCCTTCGACGGCCACATAGATCCCTTCGGCGAATAGACCGGCCACGGATGAGAATCCGAGCGCGACATTAGGATTCCGTTGGATGTCAGAAACTGTCCGCGTCTTTTCGTAAGTGAAGTAATAGGACGTGCCGTCGTAAGCCACGCCGCCGTTGTTACTCATGGGTCGATTTGCGATCTCACCGTTTTCTGTGTGGGTCGAAAGAATGGCGATGTCGATGCCGGCCATTTCCTTCGCGATTCCAGCGAGCAATTTCTTGGACATCTTTCCTTCTCCATTGGCCGGGGAGCAACTGCGGGGTTCAACCCATGTTCCCTTGAGGTCCGCAACTGGTTAGCCGTGGGAGCGACGACAAGCGACGCCGCTCATTGCTCTCGGACGCCGGCCGATGGCAAATGGGATGCATCTACCTCGACCACGCATTGCGTCCTTCGAGGTGGCCTAGGAACCCTGGGAAGGAGCAAGCGTTCGGCTCACTATGGCCGACACCCCACTTTCTCATCTTGTTGAACATTCCGTCCAGATCGCTTGGGAATTCATCGAGCGCTCGGGCGACCTCGGCGACGCTGCCGAAGCCAGCCAATTTCTCTCCCACAAGATCGAGCAAATGGTCCGGAACGGTGAACGTAGCAGGTTGCTGCTCTCGAACCGGGCGATCGATGCTTACCGGCGGCAATTCGGCGTCCTCGACGCCTAGCACGCATAACTCTAGGAACGAAACCTCGAGAGCCCGCTTGGTCGTTAAAGGTGTCGCGACATGAAGCTCTCTCGTTGTGCCTTGGCCTTGGCGATTATCCTTCCCTGCGCCGCTTTCGCGCAAGGTGGCGGTGGTGGAGGCAGTGGCGGTGGGTCCGCGGGCGGAGGAGCCGGCGGCGCAGCCTCGTCCGGGGCGGGCGGTACAGGGACATCCTCACCTTCAGCTACAAACGCTGCTGGCACTGCAGGGTCTGGCCCAGCAAATCCCGCCGGAACCGTTGGCGCTCCCGGCAACTCCACCGTCGGCAATGCCCCCGCAACGGCGCAGCCCGGCATCAATCACGAACCGGGGCAACGGATCGACACCGAAAGCGAAGCCCGGACGCGCGGCACCAATGCGGCCGGCACCGCTGCTTCCTCGGGCTCTTCGGCCGCGGCTGCGCAGACCGCGCCTGCCGGAGGGATCGGAAGGCCTGCGACCACCAACCAGCAGGATAGCGACGCCAAGATCGATCAAGAGAACAGCAACACGGACAGGATGGTGGGGTCGATCTGCAAAAACTGCAAATGAGCATCGTGTTGATCCTCATGTTGGGGCCTTTTTTGATGGAGCCGATTTCCGCTAGTGGAAAGCGGCCCGGATCGCATAGGCAAGACCCGCGGGCGGCGGGTCCAATCGGTACGATTGGACCCGAGAAGGATCTGTGGGACCCGACCGACCGCGCCCTCGAGAAGATCAGAAGCATCTGCCGGGACTGTTAGCCGCTCGAGTGTGATGCGCCTGGAGAACCCGCCGGATGAAAGCAATCGTGTATCAACATGAGCTCGCCGCCGAACTCGAGAAGCGGTCCGGCGTAACCGGCCTCAAGCTGATCCGCGTAAAGGGTTACAGCCCCAGTTGGCAACTTGGCGGTATCTATCCGGCAGAAGCCTGGAGGAATCCGCCGAAGCGGCTTTGGCTGAGGAAGTGCGGAAGTTGCAGACAGACTTTGACGTGGTCTAGGCTGGCGCTCGCGGATCAAGGCTTCGCTTTTCGGCAACCTCTAAAGGAAGCGGCCCCGGCGGACGGATTGATTTCTCCGACAGGCGTAAGTGACTTTAGACTTATTCCGGCGCCCCACCCGATCCGTAGATTTTTCGCTGACACTTGCCGGAGCGTCCAGCCTTCAGCTCGTAGCCGATGCACGCCCATTCCACGAAAAGGAGTGACCGGACTTTATCAAGCATCAACCGGCGGATCGCATCTCTCAAAGCGTCAAGCGGTTGGACAAAGGCTCGCCGAGTTGAGGCCATGGTGCTGGCGAGTAGGATCCGATGCAGGTGAGCGCTCACAAGGCCTCCCTTTTTCAACGTTACGCTGAAGGCGGTGCCGATCCGAAACAAGGATGGGGCGAACAAAACCTTGCCTGCTCTGCAGCATCACCTTGGCATGGCGCAGGAACTCGATAGAAACCGAAAGTAATCGGCTTACCTGGATGCCAGGCATACGGGCCAGCCCACGTGGGCAGCCCCGCCTTGTTAAAGCGGCGCCCGCCTGTTGCGTGAACAGTTGTCTTTTACTGCCGTAAGAGCGATGAGAGGGCCCGTACGTTGGATGGAACCTCGATCAAACTTCGGGTGTTTTCTGGCGAGCGGGGCCTACTTCACGGCATCAGATTAGCGACCCCGGTAGGATCGAAGAGCGCCGGACCGCCAAGCGAGGTAGCAAGTGGGTCGCCCGAACACGGTTAGCAAGCGGATAGCGAAGCCCGGCACATCGACAGCATCGGATCGCGACGCATCTCGCAACCCGGTGCAGCAAAAGCCGCTCCCACTTGGTTCGGGCGCGCGCATGAACGCCCGGGTGGTCTTTGCCGTAGCGGTGGTAGCGCTCTCCCTATGGACAGCCGGGGGATTCCTGCCACCTTTGATCTGGGCGACCATACTCGCCGTGAGCTTGTGGCCTCTCTACATCAAGTTCGCTGCACGGCTCACCTCGGGCCCAACAAGGCTGGCAGCCGTCGCCTTTACGGCGATCGTCGCGCTCATCCTGTTTACGCCCATGGCGCTTGCCATCTACCAGGTGGCCGAGCAAAGCGGTGACATCGCGAACTGGCTGAAGAAGGCCACGGAGAGCGGAATCGAAGTGCCCGACTGGATCGCTCGCCTGCCGGTCGTAGCAGAAATCGTGCAGCAATGGTGGCGCGATAATCTGTCGGATCCGAAAGCCGCGACTGCTTGGCTCAAAACCATCAATGCGGATGATGCGTCTGGTCTATTCAACACTTTCGGCGGTCAGCTGTTGCGTCGCCTGTTCATGCTCTTCTTCTCTTTATTTACCTTGTTCGTGCTGCTCAGCAACGGCCGCTCGGTCGCTAATCGTACCATCGAGACGTGCGATCGTATCCTGGGGCACCCCGGCGAGGGCGTGGTGCAGAAGATCGTGGATTCGATCCGAGGGACGGTGAACGGTACCGTGATCGTCGCTATCGGCGAAGGCTTGTTGATCGGCGTCGGATACCTTGCTGCAGGCGTACCAAATGCCGTGATGTTTACCATCATAACCACGGCTTTTGCGATGCTCCCATTCGGTGCCTGGGCAGTGTTCACGGCCGCCGCCGCGACGCTTTTGTCCGGCGGAGGCAGCGGGATCGCGGCCGCAGGCGTCTTTTTCTGGGGTGCGACCGTCATGCTTGCAGGGGATCACTTTGTGTGGCCAACTCTGGTCGGGGGCGCGGCGCGGCTCCCTTTCCTCTTTGCGTTCGTCGGAATTTTCGGGGGGCTGGCAGCCTTCGGCCTACTCGGTTTGTTTCTAGGACCAGTCATCATGGCCGTACTATTGACGGTTTGGCGAGAGTGGATTTTTCGGCCTGAAGAGCGAAGCAGGTCTGACTGATTGCGCCGGCGTGCGGGCTGCCCATTACCTCGGCGCGTACTCGTCGTGGAAGATGATCCTCTCATCCGTGAATTCGTTGTCGACGCGCTGCGCGAGGAGGCCTTTACGTGTTCCAGCCGATGGCGACGAGGCGCTTGTCTGTTGCAAGCGGCGGGTCGCGGAGGTGCTCATCACAGACATCAGGTTACCCGGGAAGATCGACGGATGGCAGATCGCCAAACGCTGCCGCGAGCATCACCCGGAACTGCGATACCGGTGGTCGTGATCGTGTTTCCAGCCATCTTCGCCCCCATGTACGCTATCCGCAGCGACATCATAAATCTACCGCGCGCCGGCGTGTTTCTGGGAAGGGTTGACCGGATGCAACGTGCGGGATGACGATCGTGCAGCAGGTGCGCGAGTTCTTCGCGCTCGGATTCCCTATCCTTCATCGCGGTTTCGAACAGGGCTTTCTGAATATCCCGGGCATGTCGCCCCATACGTCTATGGCCGCCCGTCCCAGCAGGACGGCGAAGCTACCGGTCTTGTCTTCATCGGCGTCTTAGTGGAACAGCGGAAGACCTCCCGCGTTCCATTGCCATCATTGCGAGAGGAGAGATCGAATTATGGGCTTCTTCACTAAGGACATCAAAACGATGGACGACCTGCTGGTCCACGGTCTGCAGGACATCTACTACGCCGAGCAACAGATCACGAAGGCGCTGCCGAAGATGATCGACAAGGCCACTAACCGCGATTTGGTCACGGGCCTCAAGAACCATCTCGAAGAGACCAACAAGCAGATCGAGCGGCTTCAGAAGGTCTTCGAGAAGCTAGGCAAGGAACCCAGTGGTGCGCAGTGCCCGGCCATCGACGGCATCATCAAGGAAGCCGACGAGACCGCCGGCGAGATCGAGGACAAGGCCGTGTTGGACGCCGCCATCGTCGCCAACGCCCAAGCCGTTGAGCACTACGAAATGTGCCGCTACGGCACGCTGATCGCCTGGGCCGAAGAACTTGGCCACGACGAGATCGTGCGCTTCCTGACCACGAACCTCAACGAGGAGAAAGCGGCGAACACCAAGCTCAACACGGTGGCGCTCCGCAAGGGCGTGAATGCCAAGGCCTCTGACGCCGCGTAACCGGAAATCCTCTGTCACACTCAGCGGCTCCGCGACATCGCGGAGCCGCTTTTCCGTCGAGCCGAGCGCACGAGGCGGAATCGGCGCCGCACGAACCAGGCCGCCACAGCGACAGCCAGCCATGACAGCGATGCGCCGATAAAAGTGCCCGCAACGCTCCATTCGACAAGGACCCAGAACACAGCGGCGAACGCCAGCATGCCGAACGCGCCCAGTGCGGCACCGGCGGCGTCCAGCGCTGCGGCCTCTTGCCCTCGTCGCCTTCCTTCGAGCCCCGCCTCCTTCTTGCGCCGGATTTCGTGCGACTCGATCAGGGTCGCGCTCGCGCAGAAGATCGCCGGCAGCGCGAGGAAAAGGCCGCCGACCGAAGCTCCGCAGCGGCTGCTGACGAGGCCCGTGAACACGGTCGCAGCACCGCCCAGCGCGAATCGGACAAGGTATTCGTACCAGCGGCCTTCGTGCAGCGACGAGAGCGAGACCTTGATCGGGATCGTCACGCATGTCCTCCCGAAAGCGCCCAGAGACCGAAGGCCGCGGTCAACCAGACGACGATCGACAGTAGGGACGCAGGCAAGGCCCGCATCCGAGTGCGCATCAGAAGCTGGCAGACGAAGACGCTGTAGACCATGAGCGCGGCCGCGCCGGCCATCATGGCCTTGCTTTGCGAGCCGGCGTAGCCGGCCCCGTGCTGGTAGATCGCTATGCCGAGGGTCGCCAGCGCCACGGATGGCGCCGCCCCGAACAGACCGGCGAAGCTCTTGGGCTTCAGCACGTCGCCCAGCATGGAGAACGCCGACACGACGGCGCCTCCGATCAGGAAACGGATGATGTACTCGCTCATCTCGGCTCCTTGGCCGGATAGCCGGTCAACGGGCGAAGCATTCGCTCGAGAACCGCACCGAGCGCGAAGCCCGCGACGACGTCACTCGCCCAGTGCGCCAGCACGACGATGCGCGTGACGCAGAGGCCGACCGCCAGCGCGCGGATCGCGCGGCGCAGCCCCGCAGGCAACGGGCCGGCAGCGGAGGCGAGCGCGCCCATATGCAGCGCGTGCCCGGACGGAAAGGCATCCTTGCGTTTGCCGGAGAATGAAACTCCGTTGAGGTGCCCCAGCACGGTCTCCCGGTCCGGACGGGTTTGGTCGAAGACGGACTTCATTAGATGCGGCAGAACCGACGCGGTTGCCGCCACAAGCAGGGCATGGTCGCCGGCGCGACGCACCGACTCCCTTCGCGTGCGCGTAACCACCCAACCCGCCGCGGCCAAGGCCAGCAGGATCTTTTCGTCGGCGCCCCAGGTCAATCCGCGGGAGACCGTCTCCGTAAGATGGTTGGTATGCCGCGCTACCGCCCGCGCGATCCGCACGTCGGCATCTGTCGGTTTCACGTTGACAAAGGCCATCTGTCCGCTCGGTTTGGATTCGGGATTCCACAACTCCCAAGCGGGTCCTTGGTTCTAATTTAAAAATGGAACCGGCGGCGCAACCCGTTGTTGTCAAAGGGATTGGAGGCTCGGTGAAACGCAGTGCGCGGAAGTCCACGTTGACACTAAGCCCGGCGGGCGGATCGAATACGTGAATGGGACCTTCCGTGGCTGGAGCGGCCACACCGCCGACGAGATGGTCGGAAAGCGCTTCAGCGACTTCCCCACGATGGCAGGGCGCATCTACTAAGAGACGCACATCGCGCCGCTTCTGCGGATGCAAGGCTCGTTCGAGGAGTTTGCTATCGACGTGATCAAGGCCAACGGGCAACCGCGGCAGATGATCGCCAACGCGAAGGAACGGCGAGACGCGCAAGACAAACCCCTCTCCATCAGCCTGGCGCTCATCAGAGCGACCGACCGCCGCCGCTACGACCAGGAGCTCCTCGGAACGCGCGAACTTGCGAAGGCCGCAGGCCAAATTGCAGAGGAGAGGCTGCAGCGTGAGCACGAAGCACATGAGCTGCGCGAGCAGTTCATCGCGGTGCTCGGCCACGATCTGCGCAACCCGCTCGCATCCATCAGCGCCGGCGCCCGCATTCTCGACAGAACGGCCCAGACCGAGAAAGAACATCAGGTCATCGCGATGATGCAGACCACGGTCATGCGGATGGCGGGGCTGATCGACGATGTGCTCGATCTCGCCCGCGGCCGGCTGGGCGGCGGCATCGGTCTGAATCGCGACCAGGGGAAACCGCTTGAGCCGGTGCTCGTAGGGGTCGTTGACGAACTGAGACTGGCCTCGCCCGGCCGCGTCATCCATGCCGATTTCAAAATCGACCGCCCGGTGAATTGCGACCGTTCGCGCCTGGGACAGCTGCTCTCGAACCTTGTCGGAAACGCACTGACACACGGAGCTTCGAGCAAACCGGTGTTCGTTCACGGAGAGACGCGAGGTGAGTCCTTCGAACTATGGGTATCCAATGTCGGCCAGCCCATCCCCGAGGCGGCGGCGATGGAGAAGCTGTTCGAGCCCTTTTTTCGGGGCAACCATGCGAGCCGTCAGGGCCTTGGGCATGGCCTCTACATCGCCTCACAGATCGCCAAGGCCCATGGCGGCGCGCTAACCGTGAGTTCGACGACGGACGAGACCCGATTTACGTTCACCATGCCCCTTCTTCCCGCGGAGAGCTGACCTTCTAACGACTATCGCAGCCGAAGCTTACCCGCGCCACACGCTCGCGATTGACAACTACTCAAAAAGGGCCGGCTCAATGATCCATCATGTATCCCTTGGGAGTAACGACATCCAGCGAGCAAGAGCGTTTTACGATCCGCTGATGTCGCTGGTCGGCTTACGGCTGATCAAGATCTCCGCCACGTCACTGGATTACGGTGCATCCGACATCGTGTTCAGCATCGTAGCTCCAGTCGACGGCCGCCCGGCGGCGCCGGGCAACGGCGTCCATGTCGCCTTTCAGGCCCCCGACCGGGAGACCGTGCGGCGCTTTCATCAGACCGCGATGGCTCAAGGGGGTACCGACGAAGGCGCCCCGGACATCCGCGAGAAATACAACGCAAATTATTACGGCGCGTTCGTGCGTGATCCGGACGGTAACAAGATCGAAGCGGTGACCTATACGGCCAGGGAGAGCTTCGGCCTCCCGCCGCGCGAATAACCTGAGCTAGGCGGCGCTCGCGGACACCGGACAGGAACGCTCTTTCCCGGCCATGATTGGAAGTGCGGGAGAACGTTCATGGCCGAAATCGAAAAGACAGCTGCACGCACGGATGGAACCAGCTTGAGTCTCGCAGCGGCGCTCGGCCTCATGGCCGTCGCGTTCCTGTGGGACCGTATGATCCCACCCGACCAAGCCAGCCCGCCTGAGGGCGATGACGCGCTCCCCGAACATCGCGGGGCAGAGCGGGACACCTCGCCTTCGCGCCTTGCGACCGAGAACGGAGACCACGGACGCCAAGCCACCTCTCCGGCCGAGATCCCGGCCAGGGGGTGGAAGGACATCCTCTGGCGCGTCTACGGCAACATCGGCGACCACCGCATCCTCGCCCTCGCCGCTGGTATGACCTACTACAGCCTGCTCGCGATCTTCCCCGCGATCGCGGCGCTCGTCGCCATCTACGGCCTTTTTGCCGACCCCAACGTTATCGCCAAACACCTCGACGACGTCGCCGGCTTCATACCCGGCGGGGCCATCGACGTGGCGCGTGAGCAACTGACGCGCGTTGCGACAAAAGGCGAGCGGACCCTCGGATTCACGTTCGCGATCGGCCTGGTGATCTCGCTCTGGAGCGCGAATGCCGCCATGAAGTCGCTGTTCGACACCTTGAACATCGTTTACGGCGAGCAGGAAAAGCGCGGCTTCTTCAGGCTGAACGCGATGTCGCTAGGATTCACGATTGGTGCGATCGTCTTCGTCCTCGCTGCCCTCGGCGGGGTCGTCGTCGTTCCGGTCGTGCTGCAGTACGTCGGTCTATCGAACGCCACCGATCTCCTGATCCGGATCGGCCGCTGGCCGGTACTCTTCGTGGCGCTCGCGCTCGCCATCTCCTGCATCTACCGGTTCGGACCCAGCCGGAAGGCCCCGCGATGGACCTGGATCACTTGGGGCAGTGCGGCCGCCACGCTGCTCTGGCTCGCCGCGTCCGGGCTTTTCTCCTTCTACGCCGCGAGTTTCGGCAGCTTCAACCAGACTTACGGATCCTTGGGCGCGGTCATCGGCTTCATGACCTGGCTCTGGATTTCGGCCATCGTGATCCTGCTCGGAGCAGAACTTAACGCCGAGATGGAGCACCAGACCGCCCGCGACACCACCACCGGTCGACCCAAGCCGCTCGGCGTCAGAGGCGCCAAGATGGCGGACACCGTGGGAGCGGCGCGATCTTGAGTAAGGTCGTATCGCGTGCTTCCGTCGAAGGCATAGTCGCCGCAGTCGCTGCCGATCGCGGGCACCGTTTCAGCAAGCCGCTGCGAGACCACATTCTGCTCGTAGATGGCGTGGGGATCGAAGGCGACGCCCACGCCGGCGAGTTTGTACGGCACAGATATCTTGCTCGCCGCCACCCTCGCCTGCCCAACCTACGTCAAGTGCACCTCATCCCCAGCGAGCTCTTTGCGACCATCCGGGAGGCAGGTTACGACATAGGACCCGGACAACTCGGCGAAAACATCACCACGGTGGGCCTGGACCTGGAAAACTTGCCGCTCGGGACGCGCATCGAACTCGGACCTACGGCTATCGTTGAGCTGACCGGCCTGCGGACGCCCTGCGTGCTAATCGACCGCTTCAGGACCGGGCTGAAAAAGCAAGTCGTGTCGTCAGCAAAAACTGGTCCAGCATTCAAATGCGGCGTCCTGGGCGTCGTGCGGGCTGGCGGACAGGTAGCCGCCGGCGATCATGCGCGGGTCATGCTGCCCGATGGACATCAAAAACGGCTTCCCGCGTTGTAGCGCAGTCGCAAGCCGGAGGAACCAAGTTCTCTCAACCTGGGTTGGAGCTTGCTTTTTTAAGGGATGGTCAATGTCTAAGGGAAATCAGCTGCGCCACAGCGCACCGCGGAACGCGGTTCATATCTGCGTCGATATGCAGAGGATGTTCGCGCAAGGCACGGATTGGACGATGCCGTGGCTCCCGCGGGTTCTGCCGAACGTCGTCGCGATCACCTCAGCCCATCCCGAGCGGACCATCTTCACCCGCTTCATTCCGGCGCAGAGTCCCGGCCATGGTGCGGGAATGTGGCGCCACTACTACGAGCGCTGGAGTTCGATGACCATCGACGAGCTTGGCCCGGAGATGATCGGTCTGGTCCAGGATCTCGCGCAGTTCGTTCCGCCCGCACGCATCTTCGACAAGCACGTTTACTCGCCCTGGACAGGGAGCGATTTCCACGAGCAGCTTCGCGCGGCTCATGTCGATACGATCATCATCACCGGCGGCGAGACCGATGTCTGCGTGCTGGCGACCGTGCTCGGCGCCGTCGACTGGGGTTACCGCGTCATTCTTGTCACCGACGCCCTGTGCAGCTCGGCTGACGAAACGCACGACTCCATGATGAATATCTACTTGAACCGCTTCGGGCAGCAGGTGGAGTGCGTCACGACCGAAACGCTTCTCGGCAGCTGGCCGGGCAGCGCCAGGGCAAGCTCGTATCATGAGTAAAGCCTACCTCGTGCAGGTTCTCCTGCCGAAAGAGCGAGGAGACGGAGAGCCGGTTTCGCAAAGCTGGTTCGAGGAATTCCTGGAAGAAATGACCGGCAAATTCGGCGGCGCCACCAGCTTTGTCCGGGTGCCCGGCCAGGGCCTATGGCGCAGCGGCCACGAGACCGAGCGGGACAATATCGCGGTCATCGAAGTCTCGTGGCAAAGCTCGCTCCCGAGTTCTGGCGCACCCTGCCAGAGCGGCTGGAACGCGAGCTTTCGCAGGAAGAGATCGTCATTCGCGCCCAGGAAATCATCCCGCTGTAAGATTAGGAACGCTCTCCCTTACCGGGTGTTTGCAGAGCAGAAAAACAGGAGGACGTCATGGGCTTTTTTACCAAGGACATAAAGACGCTGAACGACCTCTTCGTGCATACGCTGCAAGATATCTATTACGCCGAGCAGCAGATCGCGAAGAACCTTCCGGACATGATCGAGAAAGCGAGCGATCCCAGCCTCAAGAACGGCTTTCAGACGCATCTCTCCGAAACCAAGGGCCAGATCACCCGGCTTGAGAAGGTTTTCGAAATGCACGGCGCCCAGGCGAAGGGCGTGGATTGCCCTGCGATCGATGGCATCCTCAAGGAAGCCAGCGAGGTCGCGGGCGATATCGATGACAAGCAGGTGCTGGATGCGGCGCTGATCGCGGCGGCCCAGGCCGTCGAGCACTATGAAATCACGAGGTACGGCACCCTGATTGCATGGGCCAAGATGCTTGGCCGCGATGACTGCGCCTCAGTCCTGCAGCAGAACCTCGATGAGGAGAAGGCGACGGACGAGAAGCTCAATACGATGGCGCTGCGCAGCGTGAACCGGAAAGCCGCTTAACCCGTTAGCAACATGAAACGTAAGAGGGCCGCCCCGGAAGGCGGCCCTCTTTTTGAGCAGCAAAGCATGAGCCTTGAAGTATTGAGGATGGTGGCAGCCGCCATAACGATTATCGCCGCCGCCATGGTGGCGGCGAACTGGAATGCGCGCATTACCGTCTGCGGGTTCGCTCTCTTTATTGCCTCATCGATCGCCTGGATCGCCGACGGGATAATTGAGCCGAAGAGCTCGCTCATCATCCAAAACGCTGCGCTTCTCTTGATCAACGTGCTGGGCGTATGGCGCTGGCTACCTCGCGCCGGTAAGGAAGCCGCCGCGTCCCAGGCTGAGGACCGCGCGATCCGCTAGCTTGGCTCATGCCTGTTTCCTGTCCGAGATTGCCCAGCGTGCCAGCGCGGCTTCTCCTGCTTCGGTCAAGGCGCCGAGCGTTGTCTGCCCCTTCCTTGCGCACTGGACAAGGCTGTCCGCGATGAAAGATCTCAGTTCATGATTGACGCCGTCCGGCCTGCCTTGGCAGAGCTGTTCGAGAACGGCTTCCATGCTTGCAAGTGTGCGGCGATCGAAGCTTTCGAGGATCATGGCGCTTCTCCTATCCCGGCTAAACGAACTCCAGACCCGGACGTTCCAATTTCGGAACTGACCTTCCAAGATCGGGAACCAAGCTGCATCGCGGATTATTGGACCTGAATGCCTCGCAAACTTAAGGTTTTTCAGACGTCACAGGGCTTTTCGACCTCGCGATTGCGGCGTCGTCGATGAAAGCTGCAGCGAGCGGCACAACGTTCGATCGGGATTCGCTAACTGCAGCTCATCGCAATCTGCCGCTCGGCACGCATGTTCGCGTTACTGACCCTAAGAGCAGCAAATCGGTGGTCGTTCGTATCACTGATCGCGGACCATGGATTCGCAGTCGCGTCATCGACCTCTCGCTCGCCGCCGCGCGTAGCTTGGGGTTTACCAACCGTGGCGTCGCCCAGGTTCGTGCTGAGGTGTTGTAACAGACGTCCATTGCCCAGCGAAAACACGCAGACACGGGGCCTGTGATTTCAGGCCGGGCCTTGCTTTTACCGCTTCACCCGCGTCGGCACTGTGGTCCGCTTCGGTTCAAGATGCGAAGAACTCAACCTGAGCAAATCTAGTCCGCCGTGCCTCACTGAGCGGACCTCAACGAGGTGCGACGCTACTTCGCTGACGGGTCACAACCCGACTACCCCACCTCAGCGACGATGTGGGCTTGTGGTCCGCAGGTGTACCCTCGGCCGACTAGCCGAGGCGCCGCCTATCCCGTGCCTGCCTCAGCAGGTCCCACTTTACGATATCAAAGGGAATGTAAGCGTTGTTGTTGTACCCGCGTCGCTGCTGGTCTGGTCGACGGTACCGCCAATTTGTCTCGCCAGAGAGGTAATCAGCTTAAGGCCCGACCCGTTTTCGTTAGGATGTTGAATGCCGCGACCGTTGTCGGTCACTGTCAATCGGGCCTCGCCGTAGCCGACGCCTCCCACTAAACTTACGCTGATCCTGCCTCCCTCTGCACCGAACGCATGTTTGATGCTGTTCATCGCAGTCTCATTTAAAATGAGGCCAACCGGGAGGGCGCGGTCGATCGCCAACTCGAGTTCATCACACTCGACGTCTACTTCAACCTCATCCACCTGATTCCGGATCGCGCTGCAAAGAGCCCGGATGTAATGGGAAAGTCTGACGATCTGCCCTTCTTGGCGAGGGGCAAGCTGATCATGTGCGAGCGAGATGGCGTTGATGCGGCTGGCCACGTGGTCCAGAGCGCGGTGTGATTCTGGATCAAGATAGCGGCGCTTCTGGATGGAAATCGAGGACAGGACGAGCTGAAAATTGTTCTTGACCCGATGTTGCATCTCTCGAAGCAAGATCTGCCCCTTTTTAGCTTCCGCGACCGCAGCCATAAGGCTTGCATGTTCGTCCGGATGCGCACCGCGACGGAGCACAGCACCTATCAGCGCGGCGGCGGCGGTCAGAAACTCGGTCGTATCCTGCGAGAAGTCTCTCGGCTTTGTACTGTCCACCTCCAGCACGCCCCATGCGGCGCCGCCGATGAGGATCGGGACGTTGCTGACAGCCACAATGCCATGCTCCGCCAAGAACTCGGAACGAACAAATTCGTTCTGATCGGCGAAATCTCTGATGCTGACAGGCTCGGCCGTTTGGAAGGCGCGGCCAGGCGGCGAGCGGAGGTCGGCCGACAGCGTGGCGGTGCGGACGGCACCATCCTTCCAGCCGACTCCCACAATCAACAGAAGATCGGACGTGTCTGGACGATATTGAAGCACCTTAACATGGTGGATTTCCACGGCGCGGGCAATTTGCAGCACGGCTTGGTCCAAGAAGCGTTCTGCTCCGGGGTCTTCAACCGAAAGACGACCGATATCGACCAAAATGCGGATGTGGCGCCGGAGTTTGTCCAGCACATCGCCCTCAGTGTGTTCGGTCGGGTGGTCCTCCATTCGTTTCTAACATCGGGCCTCATGAATTGTGCCTAAGCGCCGAGACCGTACAAGCTGGCTTGGTCGCTAAAGGAGCCGCGATCCGCAATTTAGCCCTCAACTGGTCGACCGAAAACGGCTTGCCGATCGCCAACGTACCTTTGGGGGCTGCAAAAAGAGATGGGATTTCGAGTCGGAAGGCTTGCTGCGAGCTCCACAGGAACCTCCGCTCCGATGCGGGTTTGGTTCTTGAGACAAACAGCGAGAGCGAAAATGGGAAATAGTGGCGTCGGAATGCTACTCGGCGATACCTCAGTGACGGCGCTCTGGATGATGTTTATCGGCGCCTTCATCTTGGGTGGCACAATTCTGTATGGCGTTATGAAGACGGGAAGGTTGCGCCGCAGCGAGCGTGCGCAGCTCGACCGAAACACAGAGATGGCGCAGCGCCGGGATGACCCGGAGAAAAGAACCGCTCGTTAGCAATCGGCGTGTCGACCAGTCAAACGTAAGATTTAGGAACTTGGGCCGGAGTGGCGATAGGGCGTATAATCATAGCCCGCGATGTCCGTAATTCGCTAACGGCCGCAGGGAAGCCAATGCGCGAGGTAGGCTTTAGGCACAGCTGGACCAAAGACCGCAATGATATCGACGGTCGCTGGGGATTCCAACGCTCATATGTACGCCGTATTGATAAAGCAACAGGTAGATGCCCGTCAGATCCAGTTCATGGCCCTCTCCGTCAGCGAACATGAGTTGCGCAGTGTCGACCTCGGCAAACTCGCCGGGCACCTGGCGGCACGGAATACTTCCAGTCTGTCAAGTCGGTCGAAACGACGCGTTCATCAGAATGTGGACGGAGTTCAACGAACAACGGGACACGACCACCAACGATCAAAAGGAGGCGACTTACATCGGCTTCAGGATGCGGGCTCAGGCGGTCAGCCAAGCCGGCACGGTCGATGTCGAGGCGGTCCGGCAAGCCATGTACGGACAACGCGTAAGGGGCGCCAAGTGGTTTTGAGCTGGTGATGAATACCAATCATCATCTCTCGAAGCCGGCGGCGACGGGTACCTTCGAGTCGTTTGGCAGTCCGCCAGCCCGATCAAGGCATCCGTGTGGAGCCGATATCTTCCGGAGAGCGCGAGACGCACCGCCGATTGGACATTTCTCTGGGTTTGCGGTGGATGTGCTGAGCCTTCATTCAAGGACTGGTGATTCTTACATCGCTAGTTGCGTCAAAATCTCACGCCACAGTTAGTGCGCTGACCAGTGCCACGTTCTTGGTCTTCAGATGAGATGTAGTCCGCCTGGGGTCAAAACTAATCGTCGCGGGCTTTCCCAAAAAGGTCGGCTGTGTGCCAAATCGGACGTTGCGCCGGCCTTTCTGTAATTCGGCGCAGCGTTAACCTCACATTCGGCGTTACCCAGCCAGCATCAGCGTGGACTTTGAATATCGTATAGCGGTCAATGTTGAAAGCGCATGGGGTTAAGTTGCTTCACCCAGTGAGACCTATCTATTCAGCGACGCTTGTTCATCGCCTGTTCCAAACCCTGACGAAGAGACTTCGGAGTGTAAGGCTTCACGACGAGTATTGCGCCCAATCGCGCGGCTTCAGATTTCAATCCGCTGTCACCTGTCGCGAGAACTAGGCAAAGATCGGGCCGGCGCGCATAGACATTCCTTGCGAGCTCTAGACCGGAAACTCCTAGGAGTCCGACATCAGTAAGTAAGATGTCCACGGGGTGCTCATCCAGGATCTTCAAGGCCTCTTGAGCCGTGCTGGCCTCTTTTACGTTGCATCCAAGATCGTTTAGCATCTCTGTTGTCGTCAGGCGGATGAGGTCGTCGTCTTCGACGAGCAACACGGTCGCGTCCTTGAAAGACTTTTCGTTGGCCGAGTGTTGCGATCCCTGAGCGACGCGCCTTTGAGCATGGTTGGCAAGCACATGCCTGATTTTCCGCGCGAGCGCCTCGCGCGTGTAAGGTTTGGCCAGGAGTTCCACCCCGGGATCGAGCCGCCCGCCGTGCACGATGGCGTTCTGAGTATAGCCGGATGTGAAAAGTACGGCGACGTTTGGCAAACGCTCCTTGGCTTTTCTTGCGAAGTCCGGGCTACGCAGGCTGCCAGGCATCATGACGTCGGTGAAGATAAGGTCTATTGGAATGCCGCTGTCGACAACGACGAGTGCGCTCGCTGCATCTCGCGCCTTGACCACGCGGTAGCCGAGCTCGGTAAGCATCGAGACCGCGACCTCGCGAACCTCATCGTCATCCTCAACCACGAGGACAGTTTCCACTCCGCCTTGAACCTCGCCGGTCGGAGCCCCCACCAGAGTATCTTCGGATGCCATCTCTCGCGGGAAGTACAGCTTCACCGTGGTCCCGGCCCCTACCTCGCTGTAGATTTTCACGTGTCCGCCGGACTGCTTGAGAAAGCCGTAAACCATGGCGAGGCCCAGGCCCGTACCCTTGTCCTCCGCCTTGGTTGTGAAGAATGGCTCATAGACCCGTTCCAGGATATCCGGCGGAATTCCGGTGCCTGTATCGGTCACCGCGATCATCACGTATTGTCCCGCAGACAACTCGTCATGCTGGCGGACATATTCGTCGTCGAGGAAGGCATTACTTGCTTCAATCGTCAGCCGGCCTTCGCCGTTCATCGCGTCGCGGGCGTTGATCGCAAGATTCAGGACCGCATTTTCCAGTTGATCCGGGTCGATGAGGCTATTCCACAGCCCACCTGCGACGACCGTCTCGACTTCGATCTCCCCACCGAGGGCGCGACGAAGCATCTCATCCATGTTCTTGATGAGACGGCCCGCGTTCACTACCCTTGGCTCCAGCGGCTGTCGCCGTGCAAAGGCAAGCAGTTGAGAGGCAAGTTTAGAACCTCGGGCCACACCTCCGAGGGCGTTTTGGACCCGCATCTCGGCCCGGGCATTACCAGCGATATCTTTCCTAAGCAGTTGCAGATTTCCGCTGATGACCTGCAGCAAGTTGTTGAAGTCGTGGGCAACGCCGCCAGTAAGTTGGCCGATCGCTTCCAGCTTCTGGGACCGGATCAACGTTGCTTGCGCCGCCTGGAGCGCGGCTTCCGCCTCACGCCGTTCTGTAATGTCCCGGGTCACTTTGGCGAATCCTACGAGCTTCCCGTCGTCGTCTCGAATCGCGTCGATCACGACATGCGCCCAAAAGCGAGTGCCGTCCTTTCGTACCCTTTGACCTTCATGCTCCCAGCGTCCTTCGCGGGATGCGGTCTGCAGGCCTGTTCGCGGGAGGCCCGCGGCGCGATCCTCTTCCGTATAGAAATTGGAGAAGTGGCGACCGATGATCTCTTCGGGAGCGTACCCCTTGATGCGCTGGGCTCCAGCGTTCCAACTCGCCACGTTGCCTTCCACGTCCAGCATGTAGATGGCGTAGTCCGTCACACTTTGGACCATTAGCCGGAACTGCTGCTCGCTTTCGCGTAATTTGGCCTCGGCAGCCCTTCGCTCGGTCAGATCCCGAGTGATCTTGGCGAAACCTACAAGCTCGCCCTTAGGCGAGCGGATCGCGTCAATGATGACATGGGCCCAGAACTGCGTGCCGTCCTTGCGCACCCGCCAACCCTCTCGCTCGAAGCGTCCGGTTCGCTCCGCCTCCTCCAGCGCCAACGCAGGCACTTTCTGCTCCCGCTCGGTCTCCGTATAGAATGTCGAGAAGTGGTGCCCTATGATCTCCTCGGCCTCATAGCCCTTAAAGCGCTTCGCCCCCGGGTTCCAGCTGGTGACATGCCCGTCGCGATCCAGCATATAGATCGCGTAGTCGGTGATCGCCTCAACAAGTAGCCGATAACGCCCCTCGCTGGATTGTGCAGCATCGAAGCGGTCTGATTTTTCCATTCGGGTCCTATCCAGCCCGCCGACTGCTGGAGGGTTGAGGTAAAACAATACTAAGACGGTTGAGTTCCATCTGGCCTTCGGTCATGCAGCTGACTTCTGGCCTTTGTCCACGGTCACACGGCGTGTAAGGCGTGGCTCATTAGCTCGCAACCAAAGGCGGATTGGTGCGAGTTTGACGAACGCCGGATAGCTGGCTGCGAATTTGAGCATATCGGTGCGCGACATTGGCGGGGCTCAGGCATCACCTTCTCGACCAGCGACAACAGCGACGCAAACACACCGAGCAAACCTATTCACTGACGTGGTGGCAATGATGATAGAGGTCGCCAACTGAGGCGGCCTTACGCCTTGTCCCTCGGGGAATTTGCGGATCTGCGTCGCTGTCGCCAGCAGTCTCGTCCGCGGCCACGTGTCTCATGCAGCCAGCCCCCGAGTCCGCTCGATACCCGCAACCCGACGTTCTGCTCCGAGATTAGTTCGAGGACGAACGTTGGCGCGATCCGCAGCGGCCCATTCCCCTCGGCTCTGATGGGCGACGAGAGCGTCCTCCGTCTCTACGAAAATATCCGGATTCAGGCGGCTGCGGATCGGGCCGCCAGCGGCCGCTAACGTCTCCTCGCGACACCGCCAAGCAACGCGCCGATGTCCTCCGCGGAGATCGATCGGAGACCGCTCCGAGCCGATCGGATCGATTGCTAGCGGCCTCATGAAGGAACTATTATTCGAATACCGAGCGCTGATCTCGGCACATTTGCGCGCAGCTCGCGCGTTAATATGCAGTACAACCTAAGATACCCCATATTCTGAATTGTGGATGCGCGAATTTTCCGGGGCGGCCGGTGGTTAGTGGCGAAGGTTGGAAGGATCTGACCCACCCCTCCCCGGTCCATGCGCCTCAGATGCTAAGCGAGATTTGTCGACGGCACATGCCCCCTCAACCCTGCGGCGCGCTGCCACGTCGGGATCAGCATCCCTACACTTGTATACGTTCCCAGATAGGGTCGAGGGACGCGCGTCTACAAAGACATAGGCAGTCAGTTCAGAAACTTCACGGCGAGACGGCGCTCATCACGCCATACAACCGAGCAATCAATATCCAAACCAGCACTTGGAACGCGCAGGCCGAAGGCTGCAGGCACGAAGGGCGCGTTATCGATCTGGACTATTGCAGAGGAATCCGTGAGGTGGCGGACCTTGCACCGCACAGGACTACCGTCGACCAAGATCTGCGCAGCATAGACATTACGTCGCCGCCCGTTCGCCACGTCTCGCCGCCTCCCCGCGCCCTAGCGCGCGGGAGATATTGGTTGGCGATTCCAGTCTCAAATGAGGCTAGACCATGGTTTCATTGCTAGGCCGCGAGCTTTGTCTCCAGTGCCGTCAACGCCTCCAGCGCATTGTCCTGTGCCGCGACGCCCTTGCGCTCACCGGCCTTGCCCAAGCCCCAGCCTTTCGTATCGGCTATCTGGCGTGCGGTCCGGCCGTCCAAGCTCGCTTCCAGCATTGCGAAGTGCTCACCAAGCTGGGCGGCAACCCACCGCTACCGCGAATGGCGAGGTGCCGCTGATTGTCCGCCTCCCGCTCCTCATCGGTCTTGCGGCGGGCGCCCTTGACCTGTCGAAACAACTCCGCAGCGTCGTGCCAACGGTTGTCTGAGCCCTTCCATTTCTGGATGGGCCCGCCTTCAACCTTGAGGTTGCGCCGTGCCGCCGCGCACGGGCTAACATAACGTCCTTTGCGGCTATCCGTACAACCTCGTCTGGCGGCGGCCGGATCTCCACGATCCGGTCAACCTGAGTACTGCCAACCTCATTGCCGTTCGCCGGCATCCGACGGCGCATGCGGCGCGGCGTAGTCTTGCAGGAGCCGCAAATCAGAGCGCCTGCCGGCGCGAGCAAGGCGGGACTCGATTGGGGTGCGATGCATGGATTATCTCGTAACGTGACGGTCTGGCCCTTGTCGGGCTTTTGGTGTGGCCTTGCGGCTGCACACAGGGGGAAAATAATCTGAAAACCTGCGGGATTTAGCGCGCGATTGTGCGACCGGCCGCTAGGGCCGAATACTCTAGAGTGTGCTGGCGCCCCTCCCCTCCCTCGGCAGCTATGCCCTCCGCTTCCGCAGCAACTTGCTCACGTCCACCAGCGGCGTGTTGTCCCGCTCCGGCAGTGCGCGCGGCTGTCTGGTGCCTGCGTCCAGACCACGCCGGATGGTTGCCCGCACCGCTCGCTCGCCGTCCAGCGCAATCAACCCGCAGCCGTGCGCGGCATCAAATAGTCCATGTTCAGCCTCGCCACGGTCTAGAGCACCGGCGCCGACGAATGTGCCTAGCGTGAAGGCCGTGCGATTCAGCAGCGTGCCGCGCGTACCGGGTGCGGCGCCGGCTAGCGCGGCAAGCTCTGCGCGCACAGCGGCGTCAACGTAGCGGTCATGGCTTTGCGGCTGATAAGGCTGGCTCGGGCGCGGCACATATGGGCGGGGTCGGATAAGCGTCACCAGCCATTCAGGCGCGTCGGCAGGCGGCATGTCGACTTCCAGCGTATAGCCCGGATTGCCAGCAACCAAACAATAGCCACCAGTTCCACGAACATCCCAGGCCGCCGGCAAGCGGCCCGGTGAGTTACCCAGACCGGCATGGTGGAAATAGAAGTGGCGCCCGCCGCTCCGCGTCCTGACAGTGCGCGTCGGCGGCAGGGCGTGCGGCAGGTCGGCCTCGGTCGCGCCCTTATACGAGTCCATGTCCAGCACCCAGACGTTGGTGCGCTCGCCGGTTGGCATGCCGACGAGAGCATCAGGCCAGTCGGACCACCACCTGCGGAGCACGTGCGGGAAAACAGACGCGGACTTGAAGCCATTCGAAGTGTACGGCCGCTTGTTCTCGGGCCGACAGGGGAAGACAGGCGTGCCTGCCGTGGCAAGCTGGAGGGCGAGGGTTAGCATGCGCTAGGGGCTTCCTTCAGGATGTCGGGATTGCGTGTCGTGCAATAGAACCCACCCCCCCTGTAGTTCTTGTGAGTTTGTAAGAGTTGGAACTCTGACACTCTGACAAAAACTACAGGGTCTGTAGGGGGGCCGTCAGGCAGCTATCTTGATGGCGCGCCACACACCGAAACCGTACTTCTGCACAAGCCCCTCTTCTGCCATCCGAGCGAGGGTGGTGCTTACCGTGCCGGATTTAATGCCCGCCTCCTTCGCGATATCGCTCGGCGACATCGACGCGTCCGCACAGCGTAGAGCCGCAAGGATCCTCCTCTTATTCTCCGATTGAGCTACGTCAGAAGCGTCGCCAAGAACCGTCCAGAGACCGTCATCAAACTGCATGGCGACTTCATACTCTTCCGCGTCGCGTCCGCGTCCGTACAGCTTCGCGCCGCTCTGGTTACGGTCGAGGACCATAATCATGTCGGCTGCACCGGTAATGCCTGACGTACCGGACACCTGCTCGATGGGGTCGCCCGACGTCGATTCCATTTTTCTTAAGTGGGTGACGAGGATGGTCGTTAAACCGTGCTCGCCCGAAAACTCCTGAAGCGGCACTATCGCCGAGTAGTCTGACAGATACGGGTCTTGGTTGCCCCTGCGCTGCTCTTTTATCTTCGCGTGCGTGTCGATAATCAGGAGACGAGGATTCTTCGCGCGGCTGTGCCACTCCGTAACTTCCTTCATGAACCCACGGTCCATTGTAGGCGCGGCTGTGCGAATCGTCAGACGGTCAAGGCTCGGCCGCGGCACTCCAAGTTTGGGCGGGAGTAGCGTGATAATTCGCGATTTGGCTCTGCGGAAGTTATCTTCAAGCGAATACTGCAGGACGTCACCCTGCTCGCAGTCGACGCCAAGAACCTTGCCGCCCGTGGCGATTGCGATGGCGGTGTTGTACGCGAGCCATGTTTTGCCGAGCTTGGGGCGGCCGGCCAAAACGATGAGCCCCTCGGGGATGTAGCGCTTAACAGCCCATTTGAGCGGAGGGAATTCCGTCTGTAAGAGGTCTTCCGCGTTGTACTCAGTGCGGCGATTGTCGTTAGCGGCCTTAGGCTGCGTCGCGTTCGTCATTACTAATCTTGCTCCAGGCCTGCGCTGCGGCGCGAGTAATTTGCTGGTGAAGTTCTCGGGTGAATGTCGCGGCCTTAATGCCGTGAATGTTGGCAGCATGGACAACGTATTGTCCGCCGCTTCCGGTCACCAACTTGAAGCCGAATAGGCGAACGTCGTCTGTCAATTGCAGATCGAAATGCGCCACAGTTCGGCCCACGCCCGGAGGCGCGGGCTTCATGTTAAAAATATGCAATTCTGTTTCCCCTGTTAGAAAACGACTGGCACCATGAACGGTGCTCCTAGAACCGGATGCGGCTCAAACCTGACATCCCATTGAGGCTTTGGCCTCGGAGATTGCTGCTGCGGCTTGCTCTTTGTGGTCGAGGTCTGAACCTGCATCACGTCAACCTCCGAAGTTGAAGTTACTGATTGCTAGTGCGAGTTTACCGGGCGGACACTAAGGGCCGCCCTAAAAAAGATCGCCGGGACGAGACCGCCGGCCGAGGTTAGGCAATCGCCAAATTTCTCTATGGGAAACAATGGTAGGAAAATTGCCTAACCCTATCGCCAAGCTCTTGAGATAATTGGATTCAATCAGTCCTGCTGGGATCGCCATTCATCACTGGATTGACGAGGCCGATGGAGCCGACTTGCGGTATCGGCCGCCCGCTCACCGGAGACGTCTTCAAGAGCCTCGCTGTTCTCGTCGATCCCGTGGACGATTTCGATTCGCGCTGCCGGAATTTCGGTGCCGCTTGATCGACGTGACGGACGCACAGTTACCAATCCTCATTACTTCACGAATACGTGGGTACCCTCGCCCCGGTCTTTGAACCGGGCAGACGAACCCTATCTATGCGCCGGGCGACGTGCGCCCGATAGGGAATTCGATGCTGCCAACCGAGTGGACGAGAATGGCTATCGCATCTGCGGTTGCCGTGATCGCGATGTCGTATTTGGCAATCGACGCTGGCGTCGTGAACTCCAGCGTGATCACACGGCGCATCGAGACGGCGCGGGCTTCCATTGCGGACGCGGCGGCCAGTCAGCATCAACTCGCCTTCGCTATTCAGGCCTGGGCGCGTCCAAGCCGCCAGAAGGCGGACTCGGAGCCACACTTGGAGCACTGCCTGGCGATCGATTGAGTCAGGCGCAGCACCAGATCAGCCGACGCCTAAGCGGCCTTTCTTTTGTTCACGGTCCGACTCCGCTTCGTTCCAAAAGCACGAATCGTCATCGCAAAAATCGGCAGCGCGCATTCATTAATGCCGCGTTTCGCTGGCTCGGTTCGTTCATGCATCCAAGGTCACGAGCACGGGCCGCAATCGGTACGCATCGATCGCGGCGTTCGACAGCAGCAGCCTGCGCCGCTCGCCGCGCAGCATCAACCGGTCGATCCTGTTCAGGATGAAGCGGGCTGAATCATTGGGCTCACCGGTGAGCAGGCCGGATTGGTCGAGATATTTCCAGGCGATCTCGAAAGACTGCGCGCGCAATTCGGGGTCTGTCATAGCCGGCCAACGTCGACGGGGAACGGATGTTCCTAACCGCGCAACGTCAGTCGCAGCGAACCACGGCGCGACGAAATGCGTAGCGCCGCGAACGAGATCACGACCAGCACGTTGGCTGCAACGAAATGGAGTGGTGCCGACCCGCCAGCCCCGGTCGGCTTTGAAGGGCCCCGTGCTTGTCCCCCCGAGCACGGGGCTTTCTCATGCAGGCCAACCAGCGTCCCGACCTCGGGCGGCCATTGACGCGAGATCTCGCCGAGGATGCGATTAGTCCGTCTGCTCGTCGCGCCGGTCGCGGGCAAGCTGATGCCAAGCCAGAGCCAGCTGGATCAGTCTCTGCCGGTCGGCGCCGTCGGCGGACGCCGCGGCCCGCTTCATCGCCGCCTCGGCTTCGTGCTGTGGGTCGTACTTGGGGCACATGAGGCCGAACCTAACCGACCGATATGGACGGACCGATGGCAATTTCGTCCGTATGAATGCGGGGTGGCTTCGCGTCGTCCGAACCCACCCTGACGCATCTGTGAAGTGCGTCACAGCCTGCAACCGGCGTCTCGGCTAAACAGAACTCAACCGCTCGCACCGCCGCGAGAGGGCATGGGTGGTCCATCATGACACAGGAAGCAGCAGCCGAGGCTCACGTCCCGACACGACGCGCAAGGCCCGACCTGTTCGGCGCCACGTTTCTTGCCACCATCGGTATCGTGATGCTGGCCTGGATCGCAGGCCTGGTCTGGGCCGCGATCGCGTTCTTCAACTGGCTGGTGTGACGCGCGAAGCGATCAGTATCGCGTCAGCAAGCAATACGTTGCCCAGACAAAAGGAGGCGGGCCTGCGCCCGCCTCCTTGTTTCAGACCTTGCCTGAAGCCTCAGTAACACGCGCGAGGATCGGCCTGCACATACTCGCCGCTCGGATAGCGGTAGTAGCAATTGCCCTGGGCGAAATAATAGCCGGGCCGCGAGGCAGCCGTGGCGCCGGCGATCGCGCCGGTGGCGCCGCCGATCACGGCACCCGCGGCCGCGCCCGAGGCGTTGCCCGAGATCAGGCCGCCCAGCACGCCGCCGACGATGGCGCCGCCAAGTGCGCTCGCGCCGGGATCAGCCGGTGGCGGAGGCGGCGGCGGTTCGTAGGCGACGGGAGGCGGCGCCGGAGCATAGCCCACCGGCATGTCGTCGAAGTAATCCTCGGAGATGTAGGCCGGCGGGCCGGCCATCCGCTGCGGATAATAGTACCAGACGCCGCCGACGTCCCACCACCAGCCGGAGCGGCCGTTGCGGACCTCGTGGCGCCAGCGCCCACCATCCCAGGCGCGATTGCCGCGATAGGCGTGTCCGCCCCAGTCGCGCTCCGGTGCGGGGCCCCTGGCGTAATAGCGTCCGGGCGGCGGGCCGCCTGCTCCGTGCGGCCCGGGACCGGGGCCGCCGGCGTGGGGTTGGCCGCCGGGCTGTTGCGCGGGCCGGGCCGCCTGCTGCGGCGGGGGGCCCTTGCGCATGTTCTGATTGTTCTGGGGCGGCGCACCGGCGCCGGGCCCCGCAGGCGGCTGGGCCTGGGGTCTTGGCGGCAATGAGTCCTGTGCCTGCGCCGAAAGCGCGACAAGGGACATGGCCGAAACCAAGGGAATAATGATCTTCATGCGGCTGGACGCACTCATGCGTGCTTGACCCCCTACTCTCGCGATTGCCGTGGTGCCTAGCGCGATAGACGATTCGCCTCGCGCCTGGCTGATGCCGGCGGACATAACTGACCTGCTTTGGTCGGCTAAGTCCCGTTACAAATGATTAAGATCACGGCAATTTTCGGCCCTGGGGGCGCGGCGGAACCGTTCTAGCGCGCCGGCTCGATCACATTGCAGTTGGTCCGCCCCGACATCAGGCAGTCCTGCATCTTGCTGGCCGCGGTGAGATCGCGGGCGAGCCACCAGCCGACACCGAGGATCACGAGCGCGATGATCAATCCGGCAATCGCGCCGCGACGGTTGTCGCCGGATTGAGGTTTTGCGAGGGATTTGGGCTTTTTGCCCGGTTCGGGCTTGGACTCGGGCTTGGACTCAGACTTGGACATGACTGGCCGATCGCAGGGGTGAGCCGGCTTTACCACCTCTGCGACGTCGCGTCACATCCCGGTCGATCGTTCAGCCCCGGGTCTGCCGGATCGCATCCTTGCGCGAGGTTTCGACCGCCGGAGTGGCCCGAGGTGCGCAGGTCGTCAGCAAGAATGCGGTCTGGGTGCATTCCCAATCCGCGCCGAGGACGGCACTTTCGATCGGCTTAGGGCGGGCGAGCAACAGTGCGACGCCAGCCAAGGCGACCACCGCGACGGCGATTGCGAGCGCCTTCGGGCTCAGTCTTGAGATCATCATGCCCGTGCTCCGTCTCGTACCGGGCGGACGCTAGGCGCCGCTCCGTGTGGTCCTCTATGAAGGACATCACAATTCGGCAGTTTTTCGGGGCTACGAGAGATCGTCGGTGGTGGCGATTTTTCGTCTACCTGATCGGCTGCGATTATGGGTGGCTTCGCGACGCGCGCCGATGTACACGCTTCTGCGTCGCGTGGTGCCTGCTATGCCCAGCCGACGTACCAACAGTCACCGATGTAGGATTGAAAGCGAGGAAGGCAAGGCCCGTGAGTGGATTTAGGGAACCCGGGTTTTCAGACCGGCAAAAGGCGGCGCAGGAAGCGCGCAAAAATCTTTTGAACAAATTCAAGTCGCAGCCCGGGCTGGATGATCCGGCGGTGGCGGCACGTCGTGCTGAGCGCGAGGCGCTCGCGGCCAAGCGCGCAGAGGCAAAGGCCGCGCGCGAAGCCGAGAAGGCCGAGCAGAAGCGTATTGCGGAAGAAGCTGCAGCGGCCGAAGCCGCGCGTATCGCCCGCGAAGCGGAAGAAGCGATCGCCAAGCAGGCTGAAGTCGAGGCCGAGCAAAAGGCCAAGCGCGACGCCCGCTACGCTGCCCGAAAGGCCAAGCGGAAGTAACGTTCGCAAGTCACGTTCAACTCACGTCGCGTTCAAGTGAAGTTGAACCGAAACATCGCTGGGGGCGGTCCATGTGACCGCCCTCGGACTTCCAAGCGCGCGTCTGCCTTCGCAGACGCCGCGACGACGGCGGAAGATCAGTTCTTCTTCATCATCCCGTCGTCTTTCTTCATCCCGTCCTTCGACATGTGGTCCTTCTTCATGCCGTCGTCCTTGGACATGGTGTCCTTCTTCATGCCGTCCTTGGACATCGTGTCCTTCTTCATCATGCCGTCGTCCTTGCCCATCTTGTCCTGGGCAAAAGCGGCCGGCGACAGCGCGAGGCCAAGCGACAGAGCGGCAGCCGAGACGCCGAGCACGATGCGGGTGCGAATGGTCATGAGTGATTTCCCTTCGAGATGGTGTTTGTCAGCGACGGACGCCGCTATCTGATCTCGACGGATTGCCCGCTGGCGTTGTTACGCGCCCACTGACAAAATTTCTGCGGGCCGGCGGCGAGGATGTTCCGTGTGCACTGCAGCAAGGCCGGCACTTGCCCCGGCATTCGGTCTCGAACTATCAGATGAGAGAATATTGGGTGAGAGACCAGCTAGGATAGACCTATGCGCTGGTCTCAAGGACCCAGCCCACCTCACACCAAACAAGAACCGGCCAAGGGCCGTCCAAGGGGATACACCATGCTCACGCGCCGTCATCTGATCGCGACCGCCGTCGCCGCACCCGCCATTCTTCGCTTCGGCACTGGTACCGCGCATGCCGCGACCACGCTGAAGATCTCGCATCAATTCCCGGGAGGGACCATCGACAAGGGCGACTTCCGCGACCGGCTCTGCCGCATGTTCGCGGCTGAAGTCGCCAAGCGCAGCAAAGGCGACATCGCTGCAGAAATCTATCCGAACTCCTCGCTGATCAAGACCAACGCGCAGTTCTCCGCGATGCGCAAGGGCGCGCTCGACATCAGCCTCTATCCGATGCCTTACGCCGGTGGTGAGCTACCGGAGACCAATATCGGCCTGATGCCGGGCCTCGTGACCACCTACGACCAGGGCATGCGCTGGAAGAAGGCGCCGGTCGGCAAGGCGCTGACTGACTTCCTCGCCGACAAGGGCATCATCCTGCTCACCTGGGTGTGGCAGGCCGGCGGCGTCGCCAGCCGCTCCAAACCGATCGTCGCCCCTGAAGATGCCAAGGGCATGAAGGTGCGCGGCGGCTCGCGCGAGATGGACATGGTGCTCCAGACCGCCGGCGCCTCGGTGCTCTCGGTGCCGTCGAACGAAATCTACGCGGCGATGCAGACCGGCGCCTGCGATGCCGGCATCACCTCCTCGACCAGCCTGATCTCGTTCCGGCTCGAAGAGGTCGCGAAGTCGCTGACCTCGGGTGCGGGTGCCTCCTACTGGTTCATGCTCGAGCCGCTGATGATGTCGAAGGCGATCTTCGACAAGCTGCCGAAGAACCAGCAGGACGTCCTGCTCGCGGTCGGCACCGAGCTCGAAGCCTTCGGCCGCAAGGGCGCGCAGGACGACGACGTCGAGGTCGCCAAGGTCTACGAGAAGGCCGGCGCCAAGGTCAGTGCGCTCGATGCCGCCACCGTCGGCAAATGGCGCGACATCGCCCGCGACACCGCGTGGAAGGATTACGGCGCCAAGACCGCGACCGCCGCCAACCTGCTCAAGCTCGCCTCCGACGTCGGCGCATGAGCCACGGTCCGCTTCCGGATCGTGACGACCAGGCGAACGCTGCCGCAGGGACCGGCCTTGCGGCGGCGATCGATCGCGGTCTCGCCGTCCTCAACACCATCATCGTCGTGTTCGCAGCGATCGCGCTGATCGCGGCCTGCGCCATCCTGAGCTACAGCGTGCTCAGCCGCGCTCTGTTCAAGGCCGCCAATTACTGGCAGGACGAGGCCGCCGTATTCCTCCTGGTCGGCGCCACCTTCATGACGGCGGCCTATGTGCAGCAGAACCGCGGCCATATCGGCATCGAGGCCTTTGTCGGCCTGCTGTCGCCGCTCGCGAACCGGATCAGGCTCTGGCTGGTCGATGCCGCGACGTTCCTGTTCTGCGCCTTTTTCGCCTGGAAGTCCTGGACGCTGACCCATGAAGCCTATGTCGACGGCCAGGTCTCGAACTCGATGTGGTCGCCGCCGCTCGCCATTCCCTATTCGCTGATGGCGCTCGGGATGAGCCTGCTCTGCATCCAGATCCTCGTGCAGCTTGCGCTGCCTTTCGCAGGAGCCAGGCGTCCATGAGCGTTTTCGGTATCGGCCTCGCCTACGGTATCGCGACGCTGGTCGTGATGTTTTCAGGCATGCCGATCGCGTTCGCGCTCGGCGCGGTCGCGGTCGTGTTCATGGGCATCTACATGCCGGCCGCGTCCCTGGATACGGTGACGCAGAACGTCTACGAGGAAATGGCCTCGATCACGCTGCTGTCGATCCCGCTCTTCATCCTGAAGGGCGCCGCGATCGGCAAATCGCGCGCCGGCCAGGATCTCTATTCGGCCCTCCATGCCTGGCTGCATCGCGTCCCCGGCGGCCTCGGCGTCGCCAACGTGTTCGCCTGTGCGCTGTTTGCGGCGATGGCGGGCTCCAGCCCCGCGACCTGCTCGGCGATCGGATCGGCCGGCATCCCCGAGATGCGCAAGCGCGGCTATTCCGGCGGATTTGCCGCCGGCATCATCGCGGCCGGCGGCACGCTCGGCATTCTGCTGCCGCCCTCGATCACGATGATCCTGTTCGCGGTCGCCGCGGAAAAATCGCTCGGCCGTCTCTTCCTCGCCGGCATCGGGCCCGGCCTGCTGCTGGTGTCCCTGTTCGGCGCCTATGCGGTGATCCGCTTCCGCCAGGAATATGCCGCGGCGCAGGCGATCTTTGAGAAAGGCGGGCCTGAGGCTGCCATCCTGGCCCGCGACGAATACACGCTGGCCGAACGCTTCAGCGTGCTGCCGCGTGTAATCCCCTTCGTGCTGCTGCTCACCGGCGTCATGATCGCGCTCTATGGCGGCTACGCGACGCCGTCGGAAACCGCCGGCCTCGGCGGCCTGCTCGCGCTGGCGCTGATCGCGGCGATCTACAGCGTGTGGCGGCCGAGCGACCTCGCCCCGATCTTGAAGTCGACGATCCGGGAATCGACCATGCTGATGATGATCATCGGCATGTCGCTGCTCTATTCCTACGTGATGAGCTATCTGCACATCTCGCAATCGGTCGCCGAATCCATCGTCGCGATGCACCTGCCGCGCTGGGAGCTGCTGTTCGCGATCCTCGTCATGATCGTCGTGCTCGGCTTCTTCCTGCCGCCGGTCTCCATTATTCTCATGACCGCGCCGATCATCCTGCCGCCGCTCCGCGCCGCCAATTTCGACATCATCTGGTTCGGCGTAGTCATGACCATCGTGATGGAGATGGGGCTGATCCATCCACCGGTCGGCCTCAACATCTTCGTCATCCGCAACGTCGCGCCGGACATTCCCCTGCGCGAGGTGATCTGGGGCACCCTGCCCTTCGTGCTGCTGATGATGCTCGCGGTGCTGCTGCTGTGCTTCTTCCCAGGAATCTCGACCGGCCTGCCGGACCTGGTGATGGGGCCGGACGGGAGCAGGTAGAGGCAATCGCAACTGTCGTAGGGTGGGCAAAGGCGCGCAGCGCCGTGCCCACCACCTCTCCGCGATCTCGATAAAAGTGGTGGGCACGCTTCGCTTTGCCCACCCTACGAGCTAACCCACTCTACGATTTATCCTTCCGCCGTGACTTCGGCGCGATCGTGCTGCCGGCCACCACCTGCAACAGATCCTTGCGCACGGCCTCGATGTGCCGCTCCAGGAACCGGCAGGCCCCCTCGACCTTCTCCGCACGGCATAACGCGATCAGATGGGCGTGCTCCTTCTCGGCTGTTCCCATCGCCTTGGTGTTGGAGAGTTGGAGGCGCGTGTAGCGGTCGCTGGTCTGGAGCAGCGACAGCACGATCGCGCGCGTACGCGGCTGCGGGGCGTGAACATAGAGCGCCATGTGGAAGTCGGCGTTGAGCTGCCCCCATTCGCTGACGTTGCGCGCCTTGATCGCCTTCTCGAACTGCTTGTGGATGTCGTCGAGCCCTTCGAAATCATCGGCGGTGAAACGCGGCGCCGATTGCGCCAGGAGGCGCGGCTCCAAAATCCGGCGCAGATCGAACACGTCGTTGATCTCGTCCAGCGACAGCTCCGAGACGATCGCGCCCTTCTGCGGGACGATGCGCACCAGTCCTTCGGCCTCGAGCTGGAATAGCGCTTCGCGCACCGGGATGCGGCTGACGCCATAGGCCTCGCCAAGTGCGTCCTGCCGTAGCTGCGATCCGGCCGGATAGGTGCCGTCGAGGATCGCCTGCCTGAGCTGGTCGACGATCGCGGCCGACAGCGTGCGATGCTTCAGAGGCTGTTTCATCTGACCTTCTGTTGTCCTTCCCGACTCATCCGGCCGAAGCGGTCTCTCTCTTGCATGTTGCGCGGCCCAGCAAAAGTGTGCGGCCCGGCAAAAGCCAGTGCCCAGCAAAAGCGCGTCCTGCCGCCGAAATGACCGCAATCTCCGTTTGACACGCAAAATGTATAAATTATACATTTGCCGATAGCACGAGATTTCTCAGGGGTCGGGGCCTCTTTCATGATCGAGCAGACGATGCCGGCCACGCGCGCATTCAGCGTTCGACGCATGGTCGTCCGCGCGTCCAGTGCCCTGCTCGCCGTCGAGCGCGTCGCGCTGATGGGCCTGATGTACCTGCTCACCGGCCTGATCCTGGTGAACGTCGTCACCCGCTACGCGCGCTTCCCGATCTACTGGATCGATGAATCCGCGGTCTATTGCGTGGTCTGGCTGACCTTTGTCGGCGCCTCCGCGATGACGCGGCTGCGGCTCGATTTCGCGGTCACCATGCTGACGGAGCGTCTTTCGCCGCGGCACCAGAAGATCGCAAAGGTGATCTCGACCGGCATGGTCGTCGTGTTCGGAATCGCACTGATCGTGACCTGCGTGCTCTGGATGGACCCGATTGGTCTCGCGCGCGCCGGCTTCGACGGGCGCAAGCTCGCGGCCGAGACCTTCAACTTTCTCTACACCGAGCACACCCAGACGCTGAACTGGCCGACCTGGGTGCTCTATTTGACGCTGCCGATCTTCGCGGTCTCGATGACCATCCACGGCCTCGCCAACCTGCTGGAAGATCTCGAACTGGTCGCGCGCACGCCGCCGAAGGGCTTTGCGCTCACCGAACTCGACGGGGTCAACTGATGATCACGTCAGCCGCCTTCGTCGCGATCATGCTGGTCGGCGTGCCGATCGGCCTCTGCCTGTGCCTCGCCGGCCTCGTCTACATCGCAGCATCCGGCAATCCGGTGCTGTTCCAGTCCTATCCGCTCCAGCTGTTCGGCGGCGTCGACAGCTACGGCCTGATCGCCATTCCGCTGTTCATCCTGATCGGAGAGATCATGAACGGCGGCGGCATCACGCGGCGCATCGTCGACATGGCGATGGCCTTCGTCGGCTCACTCAAGGGCGGGCTCGCCTACGTCAACATCCTCGCCAACATGTTCATCTCCTCGATCCTGGGCTCCGCAACCGCGCAGGTCGCGATCATGGCGCAGATCATGGTCCCGGAGATGGAGAAGAAGGGCTACGACAAGACCTTCGCGGCGGGATTGACCGCCTATGGCGGCATGCTCGGGCCGATCATTCCGCCGTCGGTGATGTTCGTCGTCTACAGCGTGCTCGCGCAGGTCTCGGTCAGCGACATGCTGATCGCCGGCATCGTGCCGGGCGTGATCCTCACGGTGATGTTCTGCCTCGTCATCGCGCTGATGGGATATGTCTACAACTATCCCCGCGCGGATTATCAGACGCCGCGCCAGCGCGTCATGACGATCCTGCGGACGTCACCCACCCTGCTGATCCCGATCGTCATCGTCGGCACCATCCTCAGTGGCCTCGCCAATGCGACGGAATCCGCTGCGGTCGGCGCGGTCGCCGCCGCACTCGTCGGGAAATACTGGACCAGGGAATTCGAATTCTCGCAGTTGCCGCAGATGATGCTGCGCAGCGCCATCTATTCGGCGATCGTGCTGTTCCTGGTGGCGGCCGCGGCGGTGTTCTCCTGGGTGCTGATCTTCGGCAAGGTGCCGCAGGAAACCGCCGGCTGGATCCAGTCCGCCGCCAAGGACCCGGTCAGCTTCATGCTGATCTGCAACGTCATCCTGCTGATCATCGGCACGGTCATCGACGGCATTCCCGGCCTGATCATGACGGTGCCGATCCTGCTGCCGGTCGCAACCGACGTCTACCACATCGATCCCCGGCATTTCGGCGTGGTCGTCGTGATCAATCTCGTGCTCGGCCTGCTGTCGCCGCCGGTCGGGCTCTGCTTCTTCGTCGCGGCCGCCGTCACCGGCGCCAAGCCCGGCAAGATGTTCATGGTGACGCTGCCGTTCTTCGTCATCTCCTGCGTCCTGCTGGTGCTGCTCTCGCTCTACCCCTCGCTCTCGCTGATCCTCATCAAATAGGCCCGTTCAAAAGGAAGCCCGATCATGCCGCTTTCACGCCGCCGATTTCTCGCTGCCAGTGCCGCCGCCTCGGTGTTCGCACCGTCGCTGGCGCTTGCCCAGGCCAAGGAATTCCGCCTCGGCCTGATCACGCCCAACGGCCATTCCTGGAACAAGGCGGCGCTCAAGTTCGGCGACGATCTCAAGGCGGCCACCAACGGCCGGCTCACCCTGACCGTGTTCCATTCCGGTCAGCTCGGCAACGAGCCCGCGATGATGCAGCAATTGCAGTCCGGCGCGCTCGACATGGGCTTCATCCAGGCCGCCGAGCTCGGCTCGCGCGTGCCGCACATCGCCGCGATCAATGCGCCCTACATCGTCCGCTCGACGCCGGCGGTCGCGAAATTCGTGCGGCATCCGGCGGCCGTGAAGCTATTCGATGTGCTGCCGCAGGAGACCGGCACCATCGGCCTCGGTTGGGGCATCACCGGCATGCGCGCGGTGTTCTCGTCCAAGGACCTGAACTCGCTCGCCGACATCAAGGGCATGAAGCTGCGCATCAACCCGACGCCGGTCTATCGCGATTTCTATTCGTCGCTCGGTGCCGCACCGACGCCGATCCCGACGCCGCAGGTGTTCGACGCCATGGCCAACGGCCAGGTCGACGGCCTCGAGGCCGATCTCGAATTCTCCTGGAACCAGCGCTTCGACAAGGTCTCGAAGGTGATCCTGCAGATGAACGCCGTCTTCATGCCGATGGCCGCGGTCGTTTCCGGCCGGGTCTGGCAGACGCTCCCCGCAGCCGACCGCGAGCTGATTGCCAAGACGGTGAAGTCGACGCTGGACGCGCAGATCGACGAGTTGGCCTCCAACGAGCCCGCGCTGATCGAGAATTTCAAGAACGCGCCGATCCCGATCCGCCAGGTCCCGCCCGGCGACACCGAGGCTGTCATCGCCGAGTTCGACAAGATCTGGCTGCCCAAGGCACCTGTTCTCGCCGAGCTGCGCAAGGTCGGCGCGACGCTCTGATCCCATCCGCTATCCTCTTCACCACAGCCGGCGGCCCCAGCCCCCCGTCGGCAAACTCACTTGGAGTCAATTGATGAGCCACCGCGTTTCCTGGGAAGGCGTCTTCCCGGCCGTCACCACGCAATTCCACGACGATCTCTCGCTCGACATCGACGCGACCGCCAAGGTCATGGACGGGTTGATCCGCGACGGCGTCTCCGGCCTGATCGTCTGCGGCTCGGTCGGCGAGAACACCTCGCTGGAGCGCAAGGAGAAGGTCGCGATCATGGAGACGGCGAAATCCGTCGCGAAAGGCCGCGTGCCGGTACTATGCGGCATCGCCGAGTTTACCACGGCCTTTGCGGTCGAAACCGCCAAGGAAGCCGCGCGCGTCGGCATCGACGGCGTGATGGTGATGCCGGCGCTGGTTTATTCGTCGAAGCCGCACGAGACCGCCGCGCATTTCCGCGCGGTTGCCAGCGCGACCGACCTGCCGGTGATGCTCTACAACAATCCGCCGATCTACAAGAACGACGTCACCCCCGACATCCTGGCCTCGCTCGCCGACGTCGAGACCGTGGTCTGCTTCAAGGATTCCTCGGGCGACACGCGGCGCTTCATCGACACCAGGAATATGGTCGGTGACCGCTTCGTGCTGTTCGCAGGGCTCGACGACGTCATCGTCGAGAGCATCGCCATGGGCGCGGTGGGCTGGGTCTCCGGCATGTCGAACGCCTTCCCGCGCGAGGGCGAGACGCTGTTTCGCCTAGCCAAGGCCGGCCGCTTTGTCGAGGCCATGCCGATCTACGAATGGTTCATGCCGCTGCTGCACCTGGACGCGCGCCCCGACCTCGTCCAGTGCATCAAGCTGTGCGAGAACATCATGGGCCGCGGAACCGCGCTGACCCGCCCGCCCCGCCTCGCGCTGCTGCCGCAGGAAAAGGCCGAGGTCGAGGCGATGATGGCCAAGGCGCTCAAGAACCGGCCGCTCCTGCCGGATGTCGGGCTGAAGGCGGCCTAAGCAAAGGTCTCGTAGGGTGGACAAAGCGAAGCGTGCCCACCATTTGCCGATGATTGCGAAAGATGGTGGGCACGGCGCTTCGCGCCTTTGCCCACCCTACGAACCCGCCCGCTTCTTCTTCGCGTTCAGCGCGGATGCCACACGGCTCACGGGCGGCTTGCCCAGCACGCCGCTCATCTCGTTCGTGGCCGCCAGCAGCTTGTCCATGTCGACGCCGGTCCTGATGCCCATGCCTTCGAGCATGTACACGACGTCCTCGGTCGCGACGTTACCGGTCGCGCCCGGCGCGTAGGGGCAGCCGCCAAGGCCGCCGGCGGCGGCATCGATGACGCGGACGCCCTCCTCCAGGCCGGCATAGAGATTGGCGAGTGCCTGGCCGTAGGTGTCATGGAAATGCATCGCGAGTTTTGCCGGCGGGATATTGGCGCTAACCGCGCGCAGCATCTCCTTGGCCTTATCAGGCGTGCCGACGCCGATGGTGTCGCCAAGCGAGATCTCGTAGCAGCCGAGCTCCCACAGCGTGTTGGCGAGATCGGCGACCGCCTTCGACTTGATCTCGCCGTCGAACGGGCAGCCCAGCACGCAGGAGATATAGCCGCGGACCCTGACACCATCCGCCTTGGCGCGCGCCAGCACCGGCTTGAAGCGCTCGATGGACTCCGCGACCGTGCAGTTGATATTGGCGCGCGAAAAGCCTTCCGAGGCCGCCGCGAACACGGAGACGACTTGCGCGCCCGCAGCGCGCGCGGCGTCATAGCCCTTCTCGTTCGGCACCAGCACGTGGAATTCGGCGCCCTTGACGTGGCTGACGCCGCGCAGCACGGCGTCCGAGCTCGCCATTTGCGGGATCGCCTTGGGCGAGACGAAGGCGCCGACCTCGACCGTGGTGAGGCCAGCGGCTACGAGCGCCTCGATGAAGGCGATGCGGGCCTCGACGCTGACGGGCGTCTTCTCGTTCTGGAGGCCGTCGCGCGGCCCCATTTCGATGATGCGGACGGGGTCGCTCATCTCACTCTCCCGATGGCTCGACCACGGCGAGCTCGACGCCCTCCTGGACGATGTCTCCGACCTTGCATTTGATCGATTTCAGCACGCCGGCGTAGGGCGCGCGCAGCGTCTGCTCCATCTTCATCACTTCCAGGGTGAGAATCGGCGCGCCCTTGTCGAGCGTGGCGCCCTCCTCGGCCAGCACGGCGACGACGGTGCCCGGCAGCGGCGCCGCGATCTTGTCCTCTCCGACATGCTCTTCGCTCTCGCCGCCGAACGGATCGACCCAATGCAGGTCGAAGCGGCCGTTGCGTGTGCGCAAATAGAGCTCGTGACCGTCGATCACGGCTGCGACCTGCGATTTGACGCCGTCGAGCGTCAGATCGAAGCCGCCGTCACGCGGCGCGATCGTGAACGCCAACTCGCGCTCGCCAGTCACCAGCGTCGACGGGCCGCTGCCGTAGTTCAGCGTGATCTTCTGTTCAGGTCCATGGCCGACGCGGAAGGCAAAGCTGCGCTGGCGGCGGCCGACCGGCATCCAGCCAAAGGTCTGCCAGGGCGAACTCGCCTCGTCTTGCGCGGCCTGCCGCTCGTCGTTGATAACAGCGGCGACTGCTGCGCACAGCTCGATCTCGCCAGGTGCCGGCGGGGCCTGCGTTAGGCCCGCCAGCTCGCGCTCGATGAAGCCGGTGTCGATCGCATTGGTCCGCACCTTCGGATGCGTCATCAGCGCCGACAGGAACGGGATGTTGGTGACGATGCCGCGGACGTCGGACTCTTGCAGCCCGCGATTCAGCCGTTCGATCGCGACGTCCCGCGTCGGCGCCCACGCTATCATTTTTGCGAGCATGGCATCGTAATAGGGCGAGACCGTATCGCCTTCGCGATAGCCGGCGTCGATGCGCAGGCCGCCGGTTTCCGCCGGCAAGCGCCAGGTCGAGATCCTGCCGACCGACGGCATGAAGTTCTTGGTCGGGTTTTCCGCGTAGACGCGCGCCTCGACCGCATGGCCATTGAGGCGGATCTCGTCCTGCTTCAGCGGCAGCGCCTCGCCGAAGGCGACGCGCAGCTGCCATTCGACGAGATCGATGCCGGTGATCAGCTCGGTCACGGGATGCTCGACCTGGAGACGCGTATTCATCTCGATGAAGAACACGTCCTTGCCGTCGGAGACGAACTCGATCGTACCGGCACCGACATAGTTCACCGCGCCCGCCGCCTTTCGCGCGGCGGCGCAGACGGTCTCGCGCTGGGCGGGATTGAGCGTCGGCGACGGCGCCTCCTCGATCACCTTCTGGTGCCGGCGCTGCAACGTGCATTCGCGCTCGAACAGCGACAGCAGATTGCCGTGGCTGTCGCCGATGATCTGCACCTCGATGTGACGGGGATTGTCGACATATTTTTCGATCAGCATGCGGTCGTCGCCGAACGCGGCCTTGGCCTCGCGCTTGGCGCTGACGATCGCCGGCCCAAGCTCGTCCGCCGAGCGCACGATGCGCATGCCGCGGCCGCCACCACCGGCGGACGCCTTCACCAGGATCGGGAAGCCGATCTTGTCCGCGGCCTTCGAAAGCGTCGCGTCGTCCTGGGCCTCGCCGTGATAGCCGGGCACCAGCGGCACGCCGGCCTTCTCCATCAGCTCCTTGGAGCCGGACTTCGAGCCCATCGCCGTCATCATCGCGGCGGTCGGGCCGACGAACACCAGGCCCGCCTCCAGGCACGCCCGCGCGAACTCGGCATTTTCGGACAGGAAACCGTAGCCGGGATGCACGGCTTCCGCGCCGGTCTTTCGCGCGGCCTCGATCAGCCGCTCGACACTGAGGTAGCTGTCGCGCGCCCGCGCCGGACCGAGCAGCACAGCCTCATCCGCGAGCGCGACATGCATCGCGTCGCGGTCGGCCTCGGAATAGACCGCGACCGTGCGCAGGCCCATGGCTCGCGCGGTGCGGATGACGCGGCAGGCGATCTCGCCGCGGTTGGCAATCAGGAGCGTGCGAAAACGCCGGTAGAGCATTGAACGGTCCATCGCATCACATCCTGAACAGGCCGAATTTCGTAGGCTCGATCGGCGCATTCGACGCCGCCGAGAGGCCGAGGCCGAGCACGAGGCGGGTGTCGGCCGGGTCGATCACGCCGTCGTCCCACAGGCGCGCGGTCGCGTAATACGGATGCCCCTGGCTCTCATATTGCGCGCGGATGGGCTCGCGGAACTTGTCTTCCTCTTCCTTCGACCAGCTATCGCCCTTGGCCTCGATATTGTCGCGCCGGACCTGGCTCAGCACCATCGAGGCCTGCTCGCCGCCCATCACCGAGATGCGCGCGTTCGGCCACATCCACAGGAAGCGCGGCGAGTAGGCGCGGCCGCACATGCCGTAATTGCCGGCGCCGTAGGAGCCGCCGATCACGACCGTGAATTTTGGCACCGAGGCGGTCGCCACCGCCGTGACGAGCTTGGCGCCGTCGCGCGCGATGCCGCCGGCCTCGTACTTCTTGCCGACCATGAAGCCCGTGATGTTCTGCAGGAACACCAAGGGAATGCCGCGCTGGCAGCACAGCTCGATGAAATGCGCCCCCTTCAGCGAGCTCTCGCTGAAGAGAATGCCGTTGTTGGCGATGATGCCGACCGGATAGCCCCAGACATGGGCGAAGCCGCAGACCAGCGTCGTGCCGTAGAGTTTCTTGAACTCGTCGAACTCCGAGCCGTCGACGATGCGGGCGATGATGTCACGGACGTCGAACGGCTTTCGGCCGTCGACCGGCACCACGCCGTAGATCTCTTCGGCCGCAAACAGCGGATCGCGCGGCTTGTGCATGTTGAGGTTCGGCCGCACCGATGGCTTCAGCGTGCCGACGATGCGCCGGGCGATGCCGATCGCATGGGCGTCGTTCTGGGCGTAGTGGTCGGTCACGCCCGATTGCCGCGAATGCACGTCGGCGCCGCCGAGCTCCTCGGCACTCACCACCTCGCCGGTCGCGGCCTTCACCAGCGGCGGGCCGCCGAGGAAGATGGTGCCCTGGTTGCGCACGATGATGCTCTCGTCCGACATCGCGGGGACATAGGCGCCGCCGGCGGTGCAGGAGCCCATCACGATCGCGATCTGCGGGATGCCCTGCGACGACATCTGGGCCTGGTTGTAGAAGATGCGACCGAAATGGCGCTCGTCCGGAAAGATCTCATCCTGAAGCGGCAGGAAGGCGCCGCCGGAATCGACCATGTAGACGCAGGGAAGATTGTTCTGCCGCGCCACGTCCTGCGCGCGCAGATGCTTCTTCACCGTCATCGGATAGTAAGTGCCGCCCTTGATGGTGGCGTCGTTGGCGACGATCACGCATTCGCGGCCCGAGATGCGCCCGACGCCGGTGATGACGCTCGCCGAATGCACGTCACCGCCATAGAGGCCGTACGCCGCCAGCGGCGACAGCTCCATGAACGAGGTGCCGGGATCGACCAGCAGGTCGACGCGCTCGCGCGCCAGCATCTTGCCGCGCGAGGTGTGGCGGTTGCGCGAGACCTCGCCGCCGCCGCCGGCGACCTGGCTCAGTTTTTCGCGCAAGTCCGCGACAAGCCCGCGCATGGCCTCGGAATTGCGCGCAAAGTCTGATGAAGACGTATCGATGCTGGAATGGAGCGGCATGTTGATTCCAATGAGGTGAAGGTTTCAGGCCGTCTCGGACATCAGCTCGCGGCCGATCAGCATGCGACGCACCTCCGAGGTGCCGGCGCCGATCTCGTAGAGTTTTGCGTCGCGCCAGAGACGTCCGACCGGGAATTCGGAGGTGTAGCCGACGCCGCCAAGCGCCTGGATCGCCTCGCCGGCCATCCACGTCGCCTTCTCCGCGGAATAGAGGATCGCGGCCGCCGCATCCTTGCGCAGCGTGCGGGCGTGATCGGCGCGGTCGCAGGCGCGCCCGACCGCATAGACATAGGCGCGCGCCGACTGCCAGGTCGCATACATGTCGGCGAGCTTGCCCTGCATCAGCTGGAAGTCGCCGATCGGCTGGCCGAACTGTTTTCGTTCATGCATGTAGGGCACCACGGCGTCCATGCAGGCCGCCATGATGCCGAGCGGGCCGCCCGACAGCACCGTGCGCTCGTAATCGAGGCCGGACATCAGCACCTTGACGCCCTCGCCGACCTTGCCGAGCACGTTCTCTTCCGGCACCTCGCACTCGTCGAAGAACAGCGGATAGGTGTTGGAGCCGCGCATGCCGAGCTTGTCGAGATGCTGGCCGTGGGTGAAACCCTTGAAGCCCTTCTCGACCAGGAACGCGGTCATGCCGCGCGGGCCCGCCTCCGGATCGGTCTTGGCATAGACGACCAGCACGTCGGCGTCGCCACCATTGGTGATCCACATCTTGGAGCCGTTGAGGGCGTAGCGGTCGCCGCGCTTGTCGGCGCGCAGCTTCATCGAGACGACGTCGGAGCCCGCGCCGGGCTCGGACATCGCGAGCGCGCCGACATATTCGCCGGAGATCAGTTTTGGCAGATAGCGCGCACGCTGCGCGTCGTTGCCGTTACGGCGGATCTGGTTGACGCAGAGGTTGGAATGGGCGCCGTAGGACAGCCCCACGGCGGCCGAGCCCCGCGAAATCTCCTCCATGGCGACGATATGAGCGAGATAGCCCATGCTGGAGCCGCCATATTGCTCCGGCGCGGTCATGCCGAGCAGGCCGAGGTCGCCAAAGCGCTTCCAGAGGTCGGCCGGGAACAGATTGGCCTTCTCGATCTCGGCGGCGCGCGGGGCGATCTCCGCCTCCACGAAGGCGCGCAGCGTGTCGCGCAGCATGCTGATGTCTTCGCCCAGATCGAAATCGATGCTCGGGATGTTCAAGGCGATTCCTCCGTATTCTTGTCGGGTCCGAACCTACCCCCGCCCGGGCGTCCCAGCGGTCGAAAAGGTTGCATTTTCCGCCAAGTTTGGCGAGGATTTTTCATGCCCTTTCAAGCCGCGACCGCGACGCCCCGCCGCGCCATGACCCCAGCCGCCTTCGTCCGCGGCGTGGTTGCCGCTTATGCCCGTTACGGGCGGGATCCGGCCGAAGCCTTGGGCAAGGGGCAGGTCACCGCGGACCTCGTTCGATCCCGCGACGGACGGGTGACGGCGGCCCAGTTCGAGGCGCTGGCCGGCCATGCCATGCGCGAGCTCGACGACGAAGCGCTTGGCTGGTTCTCGCGCCGGCTGCCTTGGGGAACCTACGGTATGCTGTGCCGCGCCTCGATCACGGCCCCCAATCTCGAAGTCGCGCTAAAACGCTGGTGCCGGCATCATCGCCTGCTGACCGAGGACGTGCTGTTCGAGCTCTCGCTTGGTGATGAGACCGCGACGATCTCCATTCGCGAACAGCGCGACCTCGGCCCCTTGCGTGAATTCTGCCTGGTCACCCTGCTCCGCTATGTTCTCGGCTTCTCCTGCTGGGCCGTCGATTCCGCGATCGCGCTGCGTGCGGCCGAGTTTCCCTATTCCGAGCCGGGCCACGTCTCGGTCTATCCGACGATCTTCTGCAGGCATTTGAGCTTTGGTGCGGACGGCGCCCGCATCGTGTTCGACAAGCATTATCTCTCTCTGCCGCTGACCCGCAGCCCCGCCGATCTCGACAGCATGCTCAAGGGCGCGCTGCGGCTCACCGTGCTGCCCTACCGGCGCGACCGGCTGCTGGTCGAGCGCGTCCGCCGCGTGCTGCGCAATGCACGCGGGCGCATTCTCGGCGCCGAGGATGTCGCAAGCGAGTTGGCGCTCTCGACCCGCACCATGCACCGGCGCCTGCGCGAGGAAGCGACCTCGCTGCGCGACCTCAAGGAAGAGGCAAAGTTCGAGCTCGCCAAGCAGGAGCTGATGCGCGGCCGCGCCCCCATCAAGCGGATCGCGGAGATCGCCGGCTTCCGCAACGAGAAGAGCTTTTCGCGCGCCTTCCGCACCTGGACCGGCGCTAGCCCGCGCGAATTTCGCGAGCGCTATCGCTGAGGCGCGGCGTCACCTGCTTGTCATAAATTGACGTCCTCCGAGATCACTCTCGGAGGACGCAATCTCTCGGATCAGGTCGCGATCTCAGGCGTTAGTTCTGCGCGCCCTGGCGAGCCTTGGGCTGCTTCGTCTGCTTCGGCTGGAAGGCGAGCGCATCGTTGCTAGTCTTGGCGCCGCCGGCCTGCGAGCACGTGCCGCCGATGCCACCGGCCGCCTGACGGCAGGCTTCCATCGTCGGATAGCCGCAGCCGTGAGCGGCCTGGGCGCCGTTGGTGATGCAATAATCGTCGGCCTTCGCAGCCGGCGCCGACAGAACAAAAAACGCAGACGCAAACAGCGTCGCAGCAGAGGCTGCGATCGTCTTCGAAGTCGATGTCATGATGTCTTTTCCTGCTTAGGGTCCCACAAAAGCATCCCCGGCGTGCGACGCAGACCGAGGTTCACACCCTGCATCTAGGCAGCGCAAAGATGCCGACAATCACGGTTGCGCGCATTGCAGTCCTGCCTAAATCACATGTCACAGTTAGGTGAGTTACTAAGCTATTATAACTATCCGAATCGACCGCACCGCGCGCAAGCGCCCCCGACTTCGGAAGTTCAGTAGAGAGACTTGAACGCCTATCCGACGGGTGCCGCCACTACATCCTGTAACGGCAGCGGCACATCCTTCGCGACGCCCAGCACCGGAAAGCTGCGGACGTTCTTCACATCAGGCATCGCGGCGAAATGCAGCAGCTGCTGGCGCATGCTCTCGACGTTCGGCGCGACGCATTTCAGCAGGTAGTCGGTGTCGCCTGAAATCCGCCAGCACTGCTGGATGCGCGGGATCGCGGCAATCGAGCTCTCGAACGCCTCCAGCACCGGCTGGGCCTGGCTCACGAGCTGGATCGAGACGAACGAAACCACCTCATAGCCGAGCAGCCGCTCGTCGATGACGGCGCGGACCGCCCGGATCACGCCGCGGCTGAACAGCAGTTTCAGCCGCCGCAGGCAATTGGGCGCGGACACGCCGACCCGCAGTGCCAGCTCGTTGTTGCGCACCCGACCGTCCTGCTGCAGCTCGGATAAGATCTTCAGATCGACGCCGTCGAGCTGGTCACGCCCGGCCATCCCCCACCTCGCCATGATCGTGTCATGCGAGGCAGCGAAGCACGCGGCGGAATCGCTGCCAAGGGGCCGGAGCCCGGCGCAACAGCTGGTCCGTGGATCGGGATCATCGGACGCGACGTCATGTCTGCGGGCGGGGTACCCCCGCCGTCATGCCAGGGCTTGTCGCGGCCATCCGCGCTCTTTCACTCGACCCCAAAGACGAGGATGCCTGGGCCTTCGCCTCGCCGAAGCGGCTTCGGCCGCGCAGGCGGGACAAGGCCCAAGCATGACGAGTAAATCACGTCGTATGAAGTCGGAGCAGCCAGCCGCCCCTCAATGCGTCCAGGGCTCGCCGCGCCGGAACGAGAAATTGTCGGCATAGGCGACCGGGCGGCGGATCGAATCCTGCGGCTCGATCACCTGGTAGGCGATGCCCTTGCGCTCGCAATAAGCGACCGCCTCTTCCTTGCTGTGGAAGCGCAGCGTGATCTGCTGCTTCATGTCGCCGGACGAGGTCCATCCCATCAGCGGCTCGACCGAACGCGGCTGCTCCGGCTCGTAATCCAGCTGCCATTCCTTGGTCTTGGACCGGCCGGATTGCATCGCGTTCTTGGCGGGCTTGAAAATGCGTGCGGTCATGGGTGGTCCGGGCCTCTTGGTCTTTTCGTTCGATTTCGATGCGTCACGGTAGCAGTTGGTGGAAACCGCGGGCATAGTATAGAGACACCTTTTGGGAACTGATCGGTGATTCCGGTCCCCCCGGGGGTGCGTTGCCGACGGGTATAGTCATTATGCTGCACCGTGACAATTGCGTACCCGCCTTCCGCGCCGGGATCCCGCCCGGCGGCCCTGTCTCGCCGACACCAGCGTATCCGCCCCCTCCGAAAGCTTCCGTCGCATGGCCTTCCTGAACATCAACGCCACGCTTCCCGAAAAGGGCCGTGACCTCAGGCTCGACCTGTTTCGCGGCATCGCGAACTGGGCGATCTTCCTCGACCATATCCCCGACAACGTGGTGAACTGGATCACCACCCGCAACTACGGCTTTTCCGACGCCGCCGACCTGTTCGTCTTCATCTCCGGCTACACCGCTTCCTTCGTCTATGCGCGAATGATGCTCGAGCGCGGCTTCATCGTCGGCGCCACGAGGCTGACCAAGCGGGTCTGGCAGCTCTACGTCGCCCACATCATCCTGTTCGTGATCTACATCGCCTCGATCAGCTATCTGGCGCTGCGCTTCGGCGACTCTGACATGATCAACGAGTTCAACGTCGCCGGCCTCGTCGACAACGCCACCGAGACGCTGCGCCAGGGCCTGTTCCTGCGCTTCAAGCCGCTCAATCTCGACGTGCTGCCGCTCTACATCGTGCTGATGGGGCTGTTTCCGCCGGTGCTGTGGTTCATGTTGCGCAAGCCCGACCTGACGATGGCGCTGTCCATCGTGCTGTGGCTCGCCGCCCGCCATTACGGCCTGAACCTGACCGCCTATCCGGCCGGCCAGTGGTACTTCAACCCGTATGCCTGGCAGGTGCTGTTCGTGTTCGGCGCCTGGTGCGCGATGGGCGGCGCCCGGCGTTCGGGAGCCGTGATCAATTCGCCGATCACGCTGTGGCTTTGCCTCGGCTATCTCGCCTTCGCGCTGGTCATGACCATGGCCGGCCGCTTCCCCACCCTCGGCGGCATGTTCCCGGGATGGCTGTTCTCGGCCTTCAACCCCAACGACAAGACCAACCTTGCGCCCTACCGCTTCCTCCATTTCGTCGTGATCGTGATCCTGGTGATCCGCTTCGTGCCGAAGGACTGGCCTGGTCTGGAGTGGAAGGTGTTCGATCCCTTGATCGTCTGCGGCCAGCAGTCGCTCGCCGTGTTCTGCGTCGGCGTGTTCCTGTCCTTCGTCGGCCATTTCGAGCTGTCGATGAGCTCGGGCTCGCTGTTCGCGCAGATCTTCGTCAGCATCGCCGGCATCGCGATCATGACGACGGTGGCCTATTACATTTCCTGGTCGAAAAAGCAGGACAAGCCGTTGAAGCCGCCGCCGCCCAAACCTGCGGCCGCCGCCTCGCCCGCAAAGGCCGCCTAGAGCCATTTCCGTTCCGATGAAATCGGAACGGTGCGCTAGATTCAGTTGCGGCAGCGGAGCCGGCTCAGGCCGCCTCGGTGTCGTACTCGGTGAACTTCTTGTAGATCCAGTCGCGGCCGTCGTGGCGGCGCCAGACCTTTCCATAGACGAGCTGCCCGTTGATCGAGCGGCGCGGCACGATCACGGTCCAGAGGTGCCAGATCTCGGTCCAGCGCGACTGCGGATGGACGGTTCGGACGTTGCGATCGAAAGACATGACGCAAAACTCACAAGATATGAGCGCCGCGACGAACTGTGACCTGTGTGACCACCGATTGCAGGCACCCCATCGCGAGCCCTGCCGACCTGATATCAGCCAGGAATGTGGCTGCAACAACCACTCGGCCTTAACCTAACTGGTCAACCTTACCCCTCGTGGGTACCCGCCAAGACCCGTTGAAAGCCGGCGCCGATCTTTCTATGATGCGTGCACAATTTGAGAATGAGCGCGCCGTTTTGGACGCGTGGCAATTGCGAACTGATTTTCATTTTTCAAATGACTTGCTGACTGGGGCACCACAATGAATATGCAATGTGGACGTTTGCGCCTGGCGGTGTGCTCGGTGCCGCCTGCGCCACGCATCAAGACAGTCAAGACATCCGTCTCTGAACCGCCGAAGGCGGCCAACGACAATCATCTGGCGTGGCCGTTCCTGCCGTTCCCGCTCGGCTGGTACGCGACGAACTGATCCCCGGAATAGCGCGACGCCGCTCAAGCGGAATATCATCGCTTGGCGGCGTCCGTTTAGGCATTGGGCGCTGAAATCCCCAATGCCTATATGTCTATGGCGACAGCCAAAGGTTCGAAGCAATTTTGCGAATTCTGCGGCGGGCCGGCGGGCGCAATGCCTTGAAAAATCGCGCAGAAGTGGCGTTTGGTGAAGAACAAGCGCCAGGGCTTCAGGCAAGGTTCGCGCGCGCTTCAGGTCGCCATAGGCCGCCTGCCCCGCCCCCACAATCGCGCCGGTTCAGATGCGCGACGGGCTCTGCGCAACGGCGCTGAGCGTGCCCTGCGCGTTGTCGGTCTGTCGCTGCGGCGTGCAGTTCCCGCCTCTGCGGTCGCAACCAATCACCGCGCCATGAGTTGCAGGTCCTTCCCGTCTGTCCGGGGAAGCCGCGTGGCTGCGATCCATGCCCGCGCGATGTACGGACGGTCATCTCGTCTCACGACCGTGTGAGCTGGAGCGCGGCCGGTGAATTTTCACGAGCGAGCAGAGACCAACGAACAGCAGGCCGCAAGCCAAGGGGATGCAGTGAGTCAAATCGAAACGACCGAGAAGCTCTCGGCCACGCCGGAGACTGAAAGTTCGCTGTTCGCGCTGTGCGGGCTTGGCGTCGCCGGGATCGCCATGCTGGGTTGGATCTGCGCCCTCGCCTGGATCGCCTGGCGCTTGGTCGATTGGCTGTTGTTCTGAAATCGAAACGCCGCAGGCACTTCCGACGCACGCAAAAGTTGCGGCGGACTCAATTTCGCGGGGATCGCCCCGCTGACCTGACGGTCGGCAGCGGCAACGGGATGAGCGCGGCGCAATATCGAGAGAATTGAAGGAGCTTCAACCTCGGGACTGGTCGGGGCAGCTGGATTCGAACCAACGACCTGCAGTACCCAAAACTTTGTAGGCCATTTTCCGCTGGATGCCGCTGGGTGTCGCTGATTTCCATTACTTGCCTAATATATTGACTTTCCAAGAATATATACGCCATACCGTTTCCGTTGCTTTCCCGTCGTTTCCGTTCAATAGATGATCCGGTGGCTACTCGGTGGCGACTCTGGGGGAAGCAATGCCGATATTGAAGTTGGGGCGACGGGCCGTCACCGGCCTGCCCTCTGTTACGAAAGCAACGATTTTTTACGACTCCGAACTGACCGGTTTCGGCGTCAAGGTCACGCCGACTGGCGCGCAATCATGGATCGTTGAATACCGCCCGGGCGAAGGCGGTAGGCGCGTCGCGAAGCGCCGTATGGTGATTGGTACGCCGGCAACGCTCGCGCCTGAGAAGGCCCGTGACGCCGCTGAGAAGCTGTTGGCGAGCGTGAAGCTAGGCGCGGACCCGGCCACTGAGCGAGGTGCTGCGAGGAAGGCCGAAACGGTCGATGAGTTGCTCGATGCCTTCACCAAGAGGCACCTGGTGGAACCAAAGCTGAAGGCTGGAACCATCCGTCTGAACAGCGGGTACATAAAAAACCATATTCGTCCGGCGCTCGGTCGCAAGAAGGCAACTGCCGTCACGCATTCCGACGTTAGCCGCCTGCAGAACAAAATAGGCGAGACGCACCCGGTAGCGGCCAACCGGGTTGTAACACTGATCGGCACCATCTGGGGATTCGGGCTCATGGAGAAGATCCTCCCGAAAGGCACGGAGAATCCAGCAGCCGGCATCAAGCCCAACAAAGAGCAGCAACGGCAACGCTATCTAACCGTGGAGGAGCTAGAGCGATTGGGCAATGCGATCCGTGAGGCAGAAACAACGGGAATTCCGTGGCAGCCAGATCCGACAAAGAAGGTGAAGCACGCGCCCAAGCCTGAGAACCGGCTAACGAAGATTGATCAGCATGCCGCAGCGGCGATCCGGCTCTTACTCTTCACTGGATGTCGCCTGATGGAAGTCCTCAATCTGCGGTGGGCAGAGTATGACGCTGGGCGCGGCCTGCTATTCTTGCCCGACTCTAAGACCGGGAGAAAGACCGTCGTGCTCTCTGCGCCGGCCATTGCGATACTCGACGTCCTACCCCGCGTCGGCGCCTACGTGGTTGCCAGTGAGACGGCGGGTACGAAGGACGAGAAGCCGCGCGCCGATCTGAACCGCCCATGGCGGGCTGTACGCAAGCGCGCCGGCATTGAAGATGTCCGAATCCATGACATGCGGCACTCGTTCGCAAGCGTCGGAGCCGGTTCCGGTCTTGGGCTGCCGATCATCGGCAACCTGCTCGGCCACACCCAGACCAGCACTACGCAGCGGTATGCGCATGTTGCAGTCGATCCGGCGAAACGGGCTGCGGATCTGATCGCCGCCAAGATCGCCGACGCTATGAATGGAAAATAAAAGTGGCCCGCTTCAAAAGGGGGCGGCTATCCTGGACTTTGTTGTTCCCCAGAGATTTAGCGCCACCAGCGAAGTTCCCGAGCTGCGTGGCCCAAACTGAATTTAGGAACCGGTGACCCGGCGTCGGCATATTAGGACTCGAGAATTCAAAACACCGCGGTCAGGACCCGAGGTTGTGCCATGCAGCAACGTCGTCGATTCAAGCAGACATCTTCCCTCGAAGATCGCCTAGCCAAAGAAGCGAAGCGCCTCCGCGAAGAAGCCAAAGCGCTTCCGCCAGGTCTCGAACGGGATCTCATTCTGAGAAAAGCCAGACAGGCCGAAACCGGCTCGCATATAAGCGATTGGCTGGCGTCGCCGGGATTGCAACCCCCTGATTGATACAGCATGCTCAGCCGGCCATGGCGGAATCTTTCGGAAATAAATTCACCGTTGTTGAAGTGACCGGGGACGACGAGAAGACCCAAGTTTGGATTGCGCTGGCCAAGCCAGGCCAAGCGCTGACATTGGTCCTCGCCGCTGTCCCGAAAGGTTCGACCGCGCAAGTGCTAAATGTCGCGCTGACGCCCAAGCAGCAGCGGATGTTTGAAGAGCTTAACCTGGAGCCCGGCGATGTTTACCAGATGGATGGGTGAGGCCTCAATTTGGCGGTCCTCGCCCAAGTAAAAGCCCGCCCTTTTCGGAGCGGGCCGCGGCACCCGGAACTATCCGCGCCCTTTCGCGTTTCGCAGATCGAAGAGATTTGCGAGGGAGCGAAAATGAAGGCCGAGCGACTGTTTCAAATCGCCATCTTTGGTCTGTTCATGTTTTCGGCCATCCTTGCGTCGATGCTGATCCTGACTCCCTGACGACGCACCCTGCACAACAGTAAAACGCCACCCCATTTCTAGGGTGGCGCCTCAGCGACACGGGCTTGATGGTTATCGAGCCATGACTGGCCGCCGAACTCGGTTGGCTACTCCTCCGCCTGCGCAGGCGCCACGGCCATCGCCGCTCTCCGGGCCTCCGGCCGGGACTTTAATGGCGTGTCGGGAAAGAGCGCTGCCGTAAAGTCGCTGTTGCAAAGATCTTCAAGCCCAATCTCGCGACAATCGATCCCGTGGGTCTGCTCGATCCAGAGAACCAGCCCAGCCGCGCGGCGCACTATGCGCTTCGATAATTCAACGGCGTCATCGGGGGAATTCCCTGGGTCACCCATCTCGTTTTGGATGAATACCGCCTGAGCAAGCGCCTCCGCCGCCGTCACCGGCCGAACAAAGGACATACTCCGCATAATCTCGTACGCGCCTTCGTACTCTGCACCGCCCTCGCGACCGCCATCCGAGCCGCTGAAGTTGTCCTTGTGCTTGAACGTCATCCATAAATCGCGGAACAGCGCCAGCATTCCCATCCCGGCTGACTGCTGCTTAGTGTCCTCAACGGGCGCGCTGCGCTTGATTTCGGTCTTGGCGAGTTTCGGGCGGGATGTGGTGGTTTTGCGGGTAGCTTGCGGCATTGGGCGGGTTCCTATAGTGTGCGTTTATCACCTTGAAGGTGATAGATGCACTATACAGGAATTAACCATGGTGACAAGTGCACAAATCAGAGCTGCACGCGGTTTGTTGAATTGGACCGTTCGCGACCTTGCGGAGAGATCGGGCGTGCATAGAAACACCGTGAGCAGGGTTGAGACCGACGCAACGGCGCCCGGCCATTCGATAGCCGCCATCCGTGCCGCCCTCGAATCTGCCGGCGTCATCTTTCTAGATGACGGCCAGTCGATCGATGGCGGGCCGGGTGTGAGGCTGGCGAAGCCGAAGTCCTAGCCCCACCCCCTTCTTAAGTGGCCCTTTCGCGCGTTGGAACGTTTGGTGCCGCGGCGCGTCCTTGAGGCATCGATCCTGTTGCTTGTGGATCGACCGATGGACACAGTAGTTGCCTATGCGATCTCGGCCTTTATCGTCGGCTTTGGCATCGGGATCTTCATTGCCGGTCTAAACTCTGGCGCTCCAGCTTTGTGGGCCTGCGTCGCCCTGATACCCATCGCGATAGGGCTCCTGAGCGCTTTCGGTCCCAAATAAACAAATCCACCCCCGACATTGGGGCGCTTCGCCACGTCCACAGGAATGCTAGTCGGCGAGCATTGTCCCAACACGAATCGACTTGACGCTCAGCGAGCGCACCGAGGGCAAACAATGGCCAAACGTGTCCCGTACCCCAAGATTTCCGCAGATGGAGAGATCACGGTCGATACGCTGGAACGTTGCTTGGATTGTCTTGCGATCCTAATGGACCAGTCCCCCCAGGGCGGCGAGGTCTATCTGCCGATCTTCGACCGGCTTGAGGCCGAGCTTGCTGCTGCGAAGCCAAGGGAAGCCATGCTAGAGCGTGCGCGCGCTCGGGCCGCGCGGTTTATGCAAGAGCACTCAATTAAGCCATGACCACAGAAGACGAAAAGAAGCCGCGCAAATCACGCGCGGCCATCCACGACATGCCCCTCTACCCCAATGAAGCGCAGATAGCGCGGGCCGTGCTCGGTGATCGCGCCAAAGATTGGAAACGCATCGCCAAAGTCTTGGAAGACAAGGAGGGGCTGCCGAAGATCAACGAGTTGATGGGCGGCAGATTCTGGCCAGCGCTGGTCGCGCTCTTCTACCGGTGGCAGGGCGTACCGATGGGCGGCGGCATTCCAGAACCGAAGAGCAAGTGGGAGGACTAGCGACCGTTCTAGGAACCACCTCAACCCCGCTCGCGTTGACGTACGCTCCAGGCCTTCCCCTGCCCTTGGAGCACCCCGACAGCGGCCTCTGCGTTCCCCGGCGCGGGGGCCGTTTTATGTGCGAGGCACAATGGACGAAGGCTGGCGCCCCCTCTACGCCTCGGCCGCCGCGCTGCATTTCTTAGCATTGGCAGCAGCAACAGCTAAGGCCCGGGACAACTCAAGCGCCTGATCCGCCGTCACCTGGAAATGAACGCCCACAACGCTCGCGATGGCGACGGTGATTTCGTCGTCGATTTGCTCAACGCAGATCGCCGCCGATTCATTGAGTTCGATCTCGGCAATCCGGCCAGGGTAATCATTCAGCTCATTCGGCATCGCGGCACTCCGTGCTTCGATAGTGTAGCGGATATCCTGCCTCAGGTCCAAAAGCCTGGTTGCCCTCCCCGCCTCCTCGATCTAGGGTTGCAGCGGGCGGGTCTGGGGAGTTTTTCATAATGCGTTTTTTGATAATTGCGGCGCTTTGCGCTGCGCCGCTTCTTGCCGGTTGTCAAACGACAGCGCAGGGGACGACAGACGCCAGCTATCCGGCTGATTATCGAGACCTGATCGTCCGCAACAAGGCCAACTTCTTTAAGGACCCGGACAGCATCAAAGATGCAATGATAGCGACACCCACACCCAACATGTTCGGCTGGCAAGTCTGTCTCCAGGCAAACGCGAAGAACTCGTTCGGCGGTTACACAGGCCGTCAGACGCACACCGTTCAAATCTATCGGAACGGTGCACCGCCGATCATGCAAGAGCCTACGGTTTACGACAGTTGCAGTGGCTATATGCCGCTTCCTGAGATAGAGGGCGGCTACGTGCCACCTAAACCGCCCGACGTCGTGGCGCCTAAGCAGACGAAGCCACCACGGCAGATCACCCCGGGAACACAGGCGCGACAATGACCGTGCACTAATCCCCTAAGCCACCTTCCCGCTTCACCTCACCTCCACCGCTTCCGCCCGCCCCGCCACCCGATGCCGCGCGATCTCTGCACCGGAGTCGTCGAGCGCGATCACAACCGTGCCCGCACTAGGGTCATATTCGGGATCGCTGGCGATATCCCGAGCGATACGGGCACCGAATTGGGCTGCTAGTTCAGCCGCGCCAAATAGCTCCCCCACATCGTCCGCCTGTGTCTCTCCGTAGTGGAAAATCGGGAAGTAGTAACGTCGCATAGCCGCGGCCCTCGTCCTTTAGCGGCGATATGCACCCATCTCGGGGCGGTCCACACCTGTCAATAAAGACAGGGTCCGCGCGGCAGCAGCGCTAGCAAGCGGCCTCGCGGTTGCCGCCTTTACCTCAACACCCGCCGCGCAACATAACGAGGCTTGACGATTTGATGATCTCGTGAGGTAAATGAACGTTTCGAGGTCCAAATGATCTGCGAGATTGTTACTGTCGCGCTCGCCGTCTTGGTTGTCAGGCTGCTGATCGCAAACTACCTGGTACGACGACGAGACGTTTTGCGTCGCGTCCGGCGGCGCTAAGTTTCCACCATGACTCCGCCAAACAGACGCAGCCTGCCGAACTTACTAGACCTCCCACTCGTCAAAAACGAGCTGGTGGAAGGGCAACGGATCATCGTGAACGCAGCGGCTGGTCCCAGAATGGCTGGCCGACACGGCGTTGTTCTCAGATATGGCGAAACGCGCAACCGCGTTCGCGTTTTGCTCGACGGATCGAAGCATGAGATGACTCTACACGCGCGATTTGTGGATGCGGAGAACGAGCCATCCGCTTGACCGCTACAGTCTCGCGTCCGCCGCGCGCGGTTACATTGCCGTCGCGCGGTGGTGGTTGGGGATAAGTGCGCGACTTGCGAACCACGCGCCACGTTGTTAGACCGCGCCCTCAACACTGCTAGCTCGATCGTATTAAGTTCCGAGCCGCCAGATTTCGATATTGGTTTGACATGAATCTGACGCGATCGGGTGCAGACTGTCGCGCTGCGATGGCGGCGGCCTCGCATTTGAGGTTGAGGGCTCGCTTTCGCCAGCCCCGGCGAGCCCTCCCTCAGTCAACAAAACTGACCTATTTAGTTTTTTGCGAAGTGTGACTTCGATGACACCGCACGCCGGCTCGGCTGCTGTAGGCTTTGTCTCGCCGGGGCTGGACTCAATATTTCACGTTTTCATTTTAACCCGGCTGGCCGCAGGGGTTCGCCGCTGCGGCCTTTTTCGCGTTGACGATGAGTTCACCCCCTACGCTCGGATTGCGCGCTGGCACCTTCGGCCAGCTTCAGCCAATCTGCAGCAAGCCTTAGCCAGGCTTCCTTGTCCGATTGTTTGATCGCCTTCTCGGCCAATCGGCGGCATTCCTCGGCTTCGATGCGATAATGGTCCGCTTCTTTCTCGCTCATCGTCCAGCCCCCAACGCACATGAAGAGGATGGCCGACGAGGCAGCGGAAAGAAATTCGACGATAGACCCAAGCGACGAAATGGAACCGCCGCTTCGAAGGCCCTAGCCAAAGAAGCTAGTGGCGTCGGTGGTACCTCCTACCGTACCCGGGAAAAACGTGGACACTCCAGCGCCGGCGGTGCCGGAACATTGCGCGATAGCGTGCCGCTGTCCGGTGACAGTAAACCCACCTAACGTGAAGGTCATGCTAGGGCACTCGCAGTAGCCAAATCGGCGCGCTGTGAACGTTGCCCCGCTGTACGTGACATTCGCACCGAAGGTAAAGGTTGAGCTGCTGGTGGTGAGCTTCGCCGCCCCATCCCCGACGAGAAAGAGGCCGATGCCTCCGGTCAGCACCTTGTGATTGGCGCCGGCACAAGTCAGCAGTCCGCCGCTGTTCGCATAGATCCGAAAATTCGCGCTCGATCCATTGTACTCCATATTCTGGAGGGTGACGCTCGTCGCCGACGAGACGGCAACATCCTGCGCCACCGACGACTGTACACGGGCGCCAGATATCGTGAACCGTCCACCGACAGCGGTGGTGGAGATTGCGACGCCGGATGAGTTGCTGATAACGACGTTTGAAGGTGTCGCGTTGTTGCCTTGGAACGTCACCGCGCCGGAGCCTAGATAGCTCTTCAGGACGAGCGCGCCATACGTACTGTTCGCGACGTTGACCATAACATCGAAGGTCGAGCAGTCGAGCGCTGCGATAACATCCATTGCTTTCTGTGGCGTCGCGAATGCCGTGCCGGTGGTGAGCCCATCGTTAGCGTCGTTTCCCGTCGACCCATTGACCTCGTACGTCGCGTTCGCAGTGAGCGCCTTGCGCACGCCAATGTTCGACTGCGCCTGTTGCTTCTGAGATGAAGAGAGCGACTGAGCACCGGCGTAACGAACCACGCCGATATTTGTAGCCGCAGTCGCCGCGCTTGCCAAATCCGACAGGTTGTTCGTGCTTGTAAGGTCGCCCGTGCCTTTCTGCGCAACGAGACCCCACTTTCCCGCCGCGAGATCGGTGGCAAATGTGCCCGCCGTGTGAGGCACGAGACACATGTAGGACGACCCACCGCTTGACACGAAACTTGCCGGAGGCCCGACAACATAAGCGGTCGCCGTCGTCCAGGCTGCTATGGGTAGCAGCGGGGATGGCCCCGTGCCTCCCACAGCCCCCTTCGCAGCAAGCAAATTCCAATAAGTTGCGTTCGGAGCGGCGTGGCCCGCACTCGGCGTATCGTTGATGTAAACATAGGACGACCCTGAAGTCGTCTGCCAATCGCCATAGGAATACGTCGCTGCGTTATCGTAGGCGCCACGCGGATTGAGCGCCTTGAAAATACCCTGATAGGTCCAAACGCCGGCCGACTTAACCCACTGCTTGCCGGTCGTCGGCTGCAAAGCATACTGTCCATCGTCACCGAGGGACGGATCAGGCACGGTCTCGTCGATATCGACAAAAACGAAAAAGCCCGAGGTATTCCACGCCCCGACTATCTTGTCGACATCGCGCGCATAGGTCTCGCCGACGATGCGCTGCTGAGATTCCTTCCAGACCGCATAGGTGGCACCGCTCAAGGTCGATCCCGGCCAAGGCGTTATGGTCAGATGCGTGTCGTCGGTGACGTCGACGATTCTGGCCAGGAAATGCCCGCTCTGGAAAAGATCGCCGGGCTTGACGTTGCCGGCACTCGACCAAAGCGGGCCAGTGCCGGTCACGACGGTGCCGTCTGCCGATACAGCAATGGTGCCGGTGGAGTATGAATTAAGTGCGGTCAAGACTTCTTTTCCTCAATGCGTTTTAATGCTTCTTCGATACGAAACCACTGGCCATCAACTTTGCGCCAGACTTTGCCGGTCGAAGGTTGGAAGGCGATCCAGCCGCGCGCATCCGGCGGTGGTTCAGTGAGTTCGGGCGGAAGCGCCCCGAGGTTGATGTCGGTCATTGGATTCCTGTTGGTGGAGTACTAAAACGCGCCCGCGTATCTTCTTCAGCAGCTGCGCCCGAAGTCCGAGCACGACTTCAACAGGTTCGCGGTCGCATCCGAGCAACGATCGTGGCTCACGATCCAGAGGACAGGCAGCGAACTTGCTCCGGCCAAGGGTGGAGGCCAGGGCGATCTTAATGTCGTGCAACTCATGTGGATCGCTGGTGGCGAGGCCCCGCCGGAACAGGGCTACTGCTTCAGGCGAGATGTGCGGGGAGCGGCGGCGCCGATCTCGTTTCAATCGCGCGGGCATCAGGTCGGCTCTCCGAACTGTTCGAGTCCCCAGCAGATGTAGCGGGATCCTTTGGGGTGTTCAGCGTGCCACCTGGCCATAATCTCTGCGCCATAAAGTCGCCAGGCAGCCCGTGCCGCCTCCCTGTCGGGGTATCCTTTCGCGTCGAGTTCGCAGATTCCGTCCAGATCTCCTGTGCATGGCCATCCAAGCTCCAAAGTCCACTCCCAGTTCTCCAGCGTGCCGGCGTTACGCCGCCTATCCTTCCGCTTACGGACTGGCACTATCTTCGGCTCCCGTAATCCGGAGTCCTCGCCATGCGCGGCGCCTCGGGACCGTCAACGCCATCAAGCGCCAGCTCGCGCAGCAACCGGGCGAAAGAAATCCTGGCGTTTTGCAGGATGCCAACTTCCGGCCGCTCTTTCGGTTGAGCAAAGCGATCGAGAAAGGTTTGGCCGTCACAATCAAGAACTTCTCGCGCGGTCTGTGCCTGGTCCCACGCCTCGCAAGCTAGGGTGAGAAGCTTGACGTGGTGTCCGTCTAGTTCATAGTCACTGATAACCTGATCGAACCACCTTCGCGTATGGGTGCGTAGATGCTTGGGTGCCGTTGGGGCACCGGTTGGTTTGGCCATTTGGCCCTCCGAATTTTTGTTTGAACCGGGGCAGCAATCGCGCGCGCTCTAGGCCAACACCGGCACGCGGCGCGGTAGACTGCACACTTTGAGTCACCCCCTACCCCCCTAGCCGGCATTGTTGATGGGCGCGCGCTGTTCCCGAACGCGCCGCCCATCGCGCGCCGCTAACTGACCGGCGCGACCTTTGGACTGCCCAACACAACGGTCGCACCAGCAGCGAGCGAGGTCCCGGAGTTCAGCGTCAACACAGCCCGAAGGTATCGATTGCCACCGAGGTAACCCTGTTTGTACGAGCTGCTTGCTGCGAGCACGCCAGGCAGCGCCCCGACAAGCAGTGTTGCAGGCACATCCGTAAAGTTGGTGCCGTCAGAGCTATCCTGCACCTTTGCAGTAAAGTTGTTGTCGTTTGCGTAATTCATGCGTCGCTTTCTCGTTTTTAAAGCCCGTGGTGCCGCGCTCCTCCAAGAGCGCGCGCCCCAAGGGCGCTTAGGGGGTATGGGGGACTGTGCGAACACCCGTTCGAAGGCGTGCGAAGTCAATGAAATCAACTACTTGCGGCACCGTTCGAATGGTGCGAAGGGGGTATGCGAACATCAAGGATTTCAATAACTTAGCTAAGCATGCGAAGTGGTTCGAAGGCGTGCGAAGCCGGTGCGAAGTCACCCATCATCTACCCCTCCGAAGTCCTCCGCGGAGACGATCAGCCGACTAAACCGACGTGATGGCGGGCCTTCCTGCACGATCTTGATAGTGCCGGCGTCTAGCAACCGTTGCATCGCCATTTCGAGGTCACGCATCTTCGTGCCCTTCGCGTCTGGGTGCTTCTGCATCATGCGCGGCGCGTAGCTCGGCGACTTGTTCGGGCTGGGCCGCTGGCCGGTGCGGTTGAGCTTCGACAACACCGACACGAACACACTATCGGCCCGGCTATTAAGCAACCCGTCAGCAATCCCCGGCTTGGAAGGATCGTGCAGCACGAACGCGCCTTCGCACCACTCAAGCTGCATCTCGTCGCCGATCTTGCCGTAGTTGCTCTTGACAGTCCTGAGGATGCGGACGTCCCCCTCGCCGCTGGTCAGATATAGGCGTGAGCGCACTGAGTTATTCCAGGCCGTCGATCCGCTGTAGCCCGAGCCTGATGCCATGCCGGCGATAGAAGGATGCGCCAACAACAACACCGCGCAGTCACGCGCGATCGCCATCTTTCGCAACATCGCCACGAAATGGCGAACCTGCGAGCGCTTCACCTCATCGCCACCGTACAAGTCAGCCGCAGTGTCGAGCACGACTAGGCGAGGCTTCCACTCCTTCACGAACCGATCGACGCGGCGCCACAGCGAGGTCGACTCCATAATCCCTTTGGAGTCTGGCACGGATAGCAGCGCGTCCTGATCCGCGAGAGGCAAGATGCGGAGGTCGGCGAGATCACCGATCTCACGGTGATGAGCTGCGCAGATATCCTCAAGCCGCCGGTGGAATTCCTCGGCTTCATCTTCTGCACCGAGGTACAGCACCCGGCCTGGGCTGGGCTGCAACCCTAGCGTATCAATCGCCAGGGCCGACGCCGCGCCGATCTGCAATCCGAGAAGCGACTTGCCGACACCGCCGTCACCCGAGAGCAAGGTCACCTGCCGATGGGGAATAAGGCCAGTGATAAACCACTCCCGCACCGTTGCGACAACGCCTCTCCATTCGGAGGGATCAACAAGCGGAAACGGTGCGAGCGGCGTTATGATTTCGAGGGTGCCATTCTCGGCCCGGAATTTCGGCGCGTGGTCAAGCGGGCCGATGAACACGTCACCGGCAAAGCCCTCGACCACGGCCTCGGTGATGTGCCAGAACGCTCCCGTTGAGCACGCGCGCCAGATGTTGTCGTCGAATACAAGTTTGCCGCGCTCGCCGGGGAGAAGTTGCTCGCGCTGGAAGCGCTCAAGCAGTTCGCGTTCCTCGTCATGCGACAACGCCGGCCTGGTCGGTCGCTCGGCCGGTGCCGGCTGAGAAGGTTTGTTATCGTTGGCGGCCTTGGGATCGGTCTTTGGCGGGAAGTACTTGACGCCGCCTCCAAGAGCAGCGCGACCGAGGTCTTCAACAATGAACGCGCCGTCTTCCTCAGTGCCCTGCAATTGCTTATGCAGAACAGTGTCGGCCTCTTCTGAGGGCCAAGAGATGAAAACGTTATTGTGGTTGCGAACGCGGCGGTCTTTGTAATGCCAATCGTCCGTATAGATGACACCCCTGGAAATATCCTCACCCGGTGCCTCGTTGCGCAACAGCGTCACGAGGTTTTCCAAGGTCACCGTGGCCGGGTCGAAGTTCGCAACCTTCGGAACTAGAATGTTCCCGTGTAGTCGCAGATCCATCTGCTCGACCATGTCGGCGCGTGAGAGTTTGAATTCAGCTTGTGATGCAGTCATCGGCAGAAGGCTCACTTCCAAAAGTGTTCTCAAATTTGATTACGGCCCTAGCGATCTCATCGACCGCAGCCGGATTAAAAGCGGCCGTGCGTCCTCCGTTTGCGTTCGGCGAATAGACCCTGAAGGTCTGGTCGGGCCTTTGTTCGACGCGCAGGCCGAACATCTTGATGCCGAAGCAAACTTCAACGTCTGCAAAGGCGATCGTTCCGCTCCCGCGTGGTGCGGGGCGTGTCTTTAAGATCTTCAAGTTGATTTCCCCTAATTGGGGTGGGCAGGTATCTCGCCACGGCCGAGGCCGGTGCGCTCATTGTCGGGTAGCTAGCTAGGCCATGTCCTCGGCGCCGGCCAAGGGTGGCTTTGAAAAAATAGCGGGGGTTGCTCCTTTTGGAGCGGTGCACCTGGCTAGGGGCCAGTCGTGCGCTAGGCGGCTTCTCGCGATATTTGCGCCATGAAGGCGTCGCGCGCATCTTTATCTACGAACGCCCATAGCTCGCGGTAGCGCGCGTCGCTGTCTTCCTTGGCGGTGCGGAGCGCGGCGTTTTCCTCCGTCAGCCGATCGACTTCAGCTTGCAGCCGCTCTTTATCTGCCTCGGCAAACATGGCGCGGGCGCTATGCGTTTTCACCAGATTCGCTTCGACACGCTCCAACGCATCGCGGGCTTCGATTTTCCCGCGCAGGTCTTTGTTTACGTCCTTCAGTCTCTTGGCTTCTTGCTTCCAATCCCGGATCACCGCAACCTGCTTCTCTGGCTCGGTCTCCTTCGCGGCTTCCATGCGGTGACGGCATCAGTCTCGAAGACCTGCCTGGTGCGCTTCGACAACAACAAGTACTCGGTCGCAGCCAGCGCAGTCGGACGAC